>CAVSMX010000036.1:0-403388 GCA_963729095.1 uncultured Actinomycetota bacterium
AGCTTGGTAGCGCACTTGACTGGGGGTCAAGGGGTCGCAGGTTCAAATCCTGTCAGCCCGACCGAGTGAATGGGCACCGGAAACGGTGCCTGACCTGCACAAACAGACTGAGAGGCCCCTCCCGGCGCACTACCCGGGAGGGGCCTCTCGGTGTTACCTCTCACAGCACCTCTCACAAAACGGCGGGCACTACTCCGCCGCTGCGAGGCCGAGGGCGGCAGCGGCGCGGGATACGCCCGCGTTGCCGGACTCGGGGAGGTAGATGCTCAGGTGCACGTCAACCGTGTGACCGAGGAACGCCGCCGCGTCGGCGGGGGTGACTCCGAGCGAGTGCAGCCGGAACGCGAGCGAGTGGCGCACGCTGTGCAGCCGGATCACGGGCACCCCCGCACCCGAGCACAGCGCCCGGAACCGGTCTGAGTACCACTCAGGGCGCACAGGCTGGCCGAGCTGGTCAACGACCACAAGGCCGCTGTCGTGCCACGCCCGACCCGCCTTGAGCTGGTCGGAAGCCTGCCGGGCCTTGAGCGCCTTGAGCGCCACCATCGTGCAGGGGTGGATCTCCTCGACCTCGACCGTCCGGCGTCGCTGGCTCGACTTGGGCTCATCGGTCACGGACTCTCGCCCGCCCTCGACCGCCACGCGGCCCTGACGCACCGTCACGGCTCCGGCCCCGAGGTCTACGTCAGACCAACGGAGCCCGAGCACGTCGGCGCGGGTGAGGCCGCACAGAGTCAAGCGCCAGGCTGCCGCGAGCTGGTCCGTGTCGGCGTGCTTGAGAAACGCGCGCAGTTGCTGGGGCTGCCAGTGCTGCACGTCGCTGCCGACCTTCGAAGCCTGACGGGGCCGCCGGATCGTCTTGGCCCGGAACACGTTCTCGGGCAGCTCAGCAGTGTCGAACACCTGGGCGAGCCCGACGAGTGCTAGCCGCACCGCGCGAGCACCGAGCGGCTTGCCCTCGGGGTGAACCTTGGTCGGTTTGCCGCCGCGCTCCGAAGCGTGGCGATCATGCGCTGTACGTCGGCGCGGGTGATCGTGTCGGGCTGGCGGTTGCCGATGATCCGGAGGGCCGGTTTCATCGCGTAGCGGTAGCTTTCGACCGTCACGGCGCGCACGTCAACGCGCGAGGTGAGCCACCGCTCGCAGAGCTGCTCAACGGTGGTGCTGGTCTGGCGCTCAACCTCGCGGCCCTGCTCGACCTGGGCCCGGACCTCGGCGACGAAAGCGCGCGCCTCGGCGAGGCTCGGCATGGTCCTGGTGACTTGACGGCGCTTGACAGCCCCGTGCGGGGTCGCATCGACCACGGCCCGGAACCGTACGGTGCCCGTGCCGCTCTCCATGCGCCGGATCGGCTCATCCCAGCGCGGGCAACTCGGGCAAGTCCAGCCGGTCACAGCGCCCTCGGGCGAGGTGATCGGCACCCAATCACGACGCGTATTGCCGCGTGGGCGCTCGCAGCTCGCGCACACCCGCGTCGGGTGCTCGGGCAACCGCTGGCGGTTGCCGCCTCTCGTGGTGGTCACTTCCTGTTCTTCCTCTCTCTCGACCCGGCAGGCTTCCCGCCGGGAGTGGTTGGGTACTGCTGGCGCGCACGGCGCATCCATCCGTCGACTGTTCGTTTGGACACGTCGGGGTATGCCGCGTGGAACCATGCACGGTCGCGGCCCTCGCAGATGAGTCGTGCGACCTCAAGGCTCGGGCGGTCGCTGAGTCCGCCAGTGGGCACGATCGTGAACACGTCGTCGTGGCCCTCATCGGCGCGGGCTTTCTCGTCGGCTGCCACCTGGGCCAGGACCTCGCGACGGATGCGGGCGACAGGCACACGGCGCAGTGCGTTGTCATCAGGCCGCGCACCTCGACGGCGTCGCCAACATCGAGACCCCTATCACCGAGGAGGGCTGGGACCAGCTGGCGATCTCAGCAATCAAGGCCCGCCGCTCCGCGGGCGGCTTCGTCCCCGGGCTCGGACACCACTTGCACAAGAACGGGGACCCTCGAGTTCCCCGGCTGGTAGCGCTGGCCCGGGAAGTGGATGTCTACGGTCCGCACCTGGCCATGTTCGAGGCCATGGGCCGGGTGGCCCCGAGGTACTGGGCAAGCCCCTGCCGCTCAACGGTGCCGGGTGCTGCGGCGCGGCCCTGGCCGACATCGGCATCCCGCAACCGCTCCTGCGCGGCGTGGTTCTGCTCGCCCGAGCAGCAGGTCTCCTGGGGCACATCGCCGAAGAGATCCGCAGCCCGGTGGCATCCGACATCTTCGCCGACGTCGAGTCCAACGCTCAGTACATTCCGCCGCCATAGGCCCGCGGGCGAGACGGCGGGCTCGCTCAGAGCCCGAGGTCCTTGCTCGAGGTCGTCGCGAGCGCTTCGAGGGGGCGGATGTAGCGGTTGACGAGGACCGTCAGGTCCTTGTGCGGGGTCTGTGCCGCGATGCGGTCGAGGGGCACACCGGCCGGTCGCGGCGGCGGTGGCGTGGCCGGCTCGCAGCGACTGACCCCGAGCAGCAAGCAGTTGACGGCGTCTCGCTGTCCCGGGCGAGCCGGCCGCGCTGACGTGCTCTGCTGTTCGTCTTCATCGTCGCCAGCCTCTTCTGGGCGACCGCAACCCTCGCCCAGTGGACCAGTCGTGGGGTGGCTCGCAACGACGCGAACCACCTCGACCGCCTTCCGAGCGTCATCGTCGACACCAAGGAGCGGCTCTACCTCCGCGACGCCAGTGTCGAGGAATCGGTACTGCCCTGCGAGGAGGGACAGACGTTCCACTATCGCTATCGGCACCTGCGGCTGCTGATCCACGGGTCCGACCGGATGTTCCTGGTCCCCGACCGCTAGTCGGCCAGCAACACCACGCTGGTCGTCCCGCTCGACGGCTCCGCGCGCGTCCAGTTCCAGTTCCGCAAGGACCCACCCTGAGCGGAAGCCCGGTCGGGCCGACAGGATCTGCTTCTGCGACCCCTCGAAGCGTCCGGGTGCTTTCCGGGCAGCAGACCTTCAACCGGTGTCTCTCGCATCGATAGGCTTGCGGGGTGGCAGTGAGGTTGTACATTCCGACCGATGACGTCGCGTTCTTCGAGAACGACTATCTCAACGGGGAGTTCAAGCGTGCCGCGGAAGACCTCGGCGGTGAACTCGTCGATGACAATGACTCAGCGGACCAATGGAGATGGTTCGAGTTCGACGGGCTGACGTCGGAGCAGGTGCGCGACGTCACGACGAAGGTGATCGCGAAGCGGAAGGCGACGCGCAAGATCAACATCATCGGGCCTGGTGAGGTCAGGGTCGCACCGCGCTCCACCAGGCCCTGAGGAAGCGGCTCGCCGCGCCCGCCGCGGCCCCGCCCCCGGCACGAGCATCAGTGATTTCGGTGAGACGCGGGAGCGCCGCAAACTGTGCTCGTACGAGCCTGTAGGTGAAGGTGGTCAGTCGGGCGGCTCGGGCGCGAGCACCGCACGGCGGGGATGCTGGGCCCGTGCAGCCGGGGTTAGATGTACAGCTTGCCGGTGAGGCGGCCGCCCTGGAAGCTGGCGTTGGTGACGTGGAAAGTGCCGCACGCCTTGTAGTCGCGGATGGTGAATCCGCCGGAGGACATCGCGAGTTTCCCGTTGGTGCCGTAGATGCGCTTGACCTGGGCGACGGTCATGCTGAACCGCCCCGGGTTCAGTGGAGGGTTGGTTTCGCCATCTGCAGGGTCGCAGACGGCTCGGTTGTGAGGTAGTGGTTCTTCTCGTGCTCGGCCGGTGGGATCCAGCCGAGGTCTTCGTAGAGGCGGCGGTTGTTGAACCAGTCGACCCATTCCAAGGTGGCGATCTCGAGGTCGTCGAGTCCGCGCCAGGGGCCGCGGCGTCGGATCAGCTCGGTCTTGTACAGGCCGATGATCGACTCGGCCATGGCGTTGTCGTAGGAGTCGCCGACCGATCCGATCGAGGGTGTCGCGCCGGCCTCGGCGAGCCGTTCGGTGTAGCGGATCGAGGTGTACTGGGACCCGGCGTCGGAGTGGTGCACCAGCCCGGTGACCGTCCGGCCGGCGCGGGCGCGTTGCCAGATGCCCATCTCGAGGGCGTCGAGGACCAGGTCGGTGGTCATCGACCTCGATGCCCGCCAGCCGGTGATCATCCGGGAGTAGACGTCGACGCAGAACGCGACGTAGCCGAACCCGGCCCAGGTCGCGACGTAGGTGAAGTCCACGACCCACAGCTGGTCGGGCCGCTGCGGCACGGAACCGGCGCTCGACCAGGTCCTCAGGCCGCGGCACAGCGAGGTCGGGACGGGTGGTGCGCGTGGTCGCGCCGCGGACCACTCCGTGCACCGCAGCGCTGTACGTGCTCGGTGCGCGGGCGCCGTTCGGCTACGTGCAGCACGGCGCGCCGCTGCAATCGCTCGCCGGATGGACGCGGCCGAGAGCATGGCTGGAATCAGCATGCGCGGGCCGGGACCGCGCCGGGACGATGACTCGGCGTTCCTGCGGTCGGCTCAGCCGCCGACCTGTCAGCGCTACATGCATCGTGCTGCCGGGTGCGGTTGACTGGGCGGCATGGCAGACCCTGACGGCGACCCGGACGACATGGATCCGGGCAACCTTGCCGACGTAGACGCGTTCCTAAGCGACCCCGGCAACGTCGCCATGTGGGAGCGCTTGCGCCGACAGTTCCGGGAGTCGCCCCGGGGCGAACAGATCGCCGTGCTGCGCGAGGCGCTGGCTGCCGCGATCACGCGGCGTGACGAGCTGGCCGCTCTGGTCCAAGCGGTGGGCGTGGACTGAGGACGATCCTCGGCACGTGCTGCTCGCTGCCTGCACGAGCGAGGTAGAGGCCATGACGGATCGAATGGTGGAGCTGATCGGTCCGGCGCCCGATCACCCGTAGCTCTCACAGGACCTCTCACAAACCGCGCCCGACGACATGGGACGAGAACTGACGAAACCGGCCGATTGCCCGCCGATCAGGCGGGGGAGCCGGTGAAACCGGACGAGACACCGCAACTCGGGGAGCCTGGGGGTCAAGGGGTCGCAGGTTCAAATCCTGACAGCCCGACCGTGTGATCTCTCAAGAGATCGGCGACAGCCGGACCTACGTCGTAGGTCCGGCTGGTGTGATTTCGGGGTTGGTCGGGGTGGTTGTCCGGGGCTGGTAGTCGCGGTGAGGCTGGGGGCGGGCTCTCGCAGGGCACATGCCCGGCCCCGGGGAGCCACCATCGGTCCGCCAGGCACGTCGGGGGAGCGGCCTGGCCGGCTATTCACACGGGCGCCGCGTAGTGCCAGACTCCGTGGAGAGGTGGGGTGGCTCGATCTCCCTGGGCGCTCCGCAGAGGAGGGCGTCATGCCGACCTTGCAGCAGCTGTTCCGTCGTAAGCCGGTCCCGGAGATGTCAGCGGAGACCGGTTCAGATTCCGACACGAGTGAGCTCGAGAGGTCCATCGGTCTCTTCCAGCTCTCGGCGTTCGGCATCGGCGCCACGATCGGCACCGGCATCTTCTTCGTGCTAGCGGAAGCGGTCCCGGTCGCCGGTCCTGCGGTGATCCTGTCGTTCGTACTCGCCGGCGCGGTCGCTGGACTCACGGCAGTCTGCTACGCAGAGCTCGCCAGCGCCGTCCCTGTATCGGGCTCTTCCTACTCCTACACCTACGCCACCCTGGGCGAGATCACCGCGATCGGCGTGGCCGCCTGCCTGCTTCTCGAGTACGGCGTGTCGGCGGGGGCCGTGGCGGTGGGCTGGTCGCAGTACCTCAACCAGTTCCTCGACAACGTCTTCAACTACGAGATCCCTGCGGCGTGGTCAATGGCACCCGAAGAGGGCGGATGCGACCCCTCGTGGCTTCCGTGCAGCGACGCGTACATCAACCTGCCCGCAGTGATTCTCATCATCATGGTCGCCCTGCTGCTCATCCGTGGCGCAAGCGAGTCGGCGACGGTCAACGCCGTGATGGTCATGATCAAGATCGCGGTGCTGGTCATGTTCATCGTGATCGGAGTGACCGGTTGGGACTCCGCCAACATGACCCCGTTCGCTGCCGACGGCCTCTCGGGCGTGACGTCCGCAGCCGGAATCATCTTCTTCTCCTACATCGGCCTCGATGCGGTGTCGACCGCCGGTGAAGAGGTGAAGAATCCGCGGCGGAACCTGCCCCTCGCGATCCTGGTCGCGCTGGTGACCGTCACGACCCTCTACATCCTCGTCTCGCTGATCGCCGTCGCGGCACAGCCGGCAGCAGAGTTCGACGGGCAGGAGGCCGGCCTGGCCCAGATCCTGGAGGACATCACCGGGTCGGAGTGGCCCGGGACGGTGATCGCAGCGGGGGCGATCATCTCGATCTTCAGCGTCACGCTGATCGTGATCTACGGGCAGACCCGCATCCTGTTCGCGATGTCTCGCGACGGCATGATCCCGGAGCTGTTCCACAAGGTGAACCCGCGCACGCTCACCCCGGTGAAGAACACGATCATCGTGGCGGTCGTCATCGCGCTCCTCGCCGGCATGATCCCCATCAACTTCCTGGCGGAGATGACGAGCATCGGCACGTTGGTCGCATTTCTCGTGGTGTCGATCGGCGTGATGGTGCTGCGGCAGACGCATCCGGAGCTGCCGCGCGGGTTCAAGGTGCCGCTGTATCCGTTGACCCCGATCCTGTCGATCGCCGGCTGCATCTGGATCATCCAGGACCTCCGAGCGGTCACGATCTGGGTGTTCCTGATCTGGGTCGGTGTCGCGCTGCTCTGGTACGCGTTCTACGGATTCAGGCACTCACACCTCGGCCGCCACGAACACGTCGGGCTCATCGACGACTAGGACGATGCCATGACGATTCTCGTGGGGTACGCGCCCGATGAACGCGGCAAGGCGGGGCTCCATCTTGCGTCCATGCTTGCCCGCTCAGCGGGCGTCGACCTCGTGGTCGCGTGCGTCTTGCCGGCCCCGTGGGTCCCCGGGATGGCGCGCATCGACGCCGAGTACCGCGAGGAGCTGGACCGGGCCGCGGACCTGGCGCTCGAGCAGGCCGAGGCGAACCTCCCGCCGGGGGTGCCGGCCACGTTCGTGCGGCACGCCGCGCGGTCGGCGCCTGCCGGTCTCCTCGAGCTCGCGAAGGAGCGCGAGGCCAACCTGATCGTGCTGGGGTCGTCCTCGCACGGTGCCTTCGGGCACGTAGCGCTCGGCAGCGTCACCGACCGCCTCGTGCACAGTTCGCCGGTGTCCGTCGCCCTGGCCACGCGGGGATTCCGCACCGCCCCGGACGCCCAGGTCACCCGGGTCACAGCGGCGTACGGCGGGACCAGCAGCGCCCAGCAGCTCGTCGTCGCGGCGGCCTCGGTCGCTGCGGAGGTGGGCGCGACGATGCGCATCGCTTCGCTGGCAGTGTGGTCGCGGCCGGCGTACACCACGAGGCTCGGCACCGATTCCGAGGACCTCGTGTTCGCGGAGTGGAAGGACGAGGTCACCCAGGCCGCGGGCGCCGCCCTCTCTCAGGTCGAGGGACTCGCAACCGCGCCCCGGGATGTCGAGATGGTGATCGGCCGAGGCCAGAGCTGGGGTGAGGCGCTCGACGATCTTCCCTGGGACGAGGGTGACGTTCTCGTGATGGGGTCGAGCGAGCTCGGGCCGGTCGCGCAGGTGTTCCTCGGCTCCCGCGCGACCAAGATCCTCCGGAGCTCCCCGGTCCCGGTGGTCGTCGTACCACGAAGCAGGGCGGAGGAGCTGGCCGGGCGGGCGGCCAGGAGCTGAGTCGTGAACCGTCGAAACGGCTGCGAGGAGATCCTCGCGAGGACCGACTGAGGATGGACGACCTGATCTCGCTGTTCCCCTGGGGCAGCACCCTGGACGAAGGCATGCTGATGGTCGGCGGCTGCCGCGCCGACGACTTGGCCGACGAGTTCGGCACCCCGGTGCTCGTCGTCGCCGAGTCGGCTCTCAGGGCGCGAGCGCGTGAGTACGCGGACGAGCTGTCGATGCGCTGGGGGCACTCGCGGGTGGTCTTCGCGTCGAAGGCGTTCCCGTGCACCGCCGTACAACGGGTGATGGTCGACGAGGGCATCGGCCTCGACGTTGCGGGGGGTGGCGAGATCCTGACCGCGTTGAAGGCGGGAGTGGATCCCCAGCTGGTGGTGCTGCACGGCAATGCCAAGACCGACGAGGAGATCGCTCTTGCTGTGGAGCACGGTGTGGGTCTGGTGGTCGTCGACAGTGCCGACGATGTTGACCGGCTGGAAGCGATCGTCCCCGACGGCGCGAGCCAGGACGTGCTCGTGCGGATCATCCCGGGTGTCACCGCCGACACGCACAGTCACGTGCTGACCGGTCACGAGGGGTCCAAGTTCGGTCTGTCACCCAGGCACGCAGCCCCCTTGATCCAGCGGCTCGAGAGGAGTGCGAAGGTCCGGATGCAGGGGCTGCACGTCCATGTCGGCTCACAGATTCTTGACGTGGAACCGTTCGCAGAGTCGGTCGCGCCGGTCGCCGCGCTCGGAGAGTTCCCGATCTACGACCTGGGTGGCGGCCTCGGTGCGCGCTACACGTGGGCCGACGAGCCGCCGACGATCGCTGCCTACCTCGACGCGCTGGTCGGCGCCGCGAAGGAGCACCTGCCCGCCGAGGCGCAGATCATCATCGAGCCGGGTCGCAGCATGGTCGGCGCCGCGGCGTGCACGATCTATCGGGTCACGACCGTCAAGCGAGGAGCGATCACCTTCGTCGCGGTCGACGGCGGCATGAGCGACAACCTGGAGGTCGCGCTGTACGAGCAGCGTTTCGAGGCGGGCATCGTGGGTCGATTCGGTGGACCCGGCAACGAGCGAGTCACGGTAGTGGGCCGGCACTGCGAGAGCGGGGACGTTCTGGTCGACGGTGTGAACCTGTCGTCACCCGCCGTCGGTGACCTGCTCGCCGTACCCGCGACCGGTGCCTATTGCTACACGATGGCCAACAACTACAACGGCAGCCGGCGGATCCCCGTGGTGTTCGCGGGCGACGGCGAGGCACGACTTGTCGTCCGCCGCGAGACGTGGGACGACCTGATGGCACGGGACGTGGAGCCTGCTTGACCTGCTTGACGAGGCCCTGACGAGTGCGAAGACTCCCAGAATGACGCGGTACGGCCAGCAGTTCGGCCCGGACTTCACTTTCCTCGGTGTCCCGATGTGCGACCTGGAGGATCCCTCGAGCTACGCCGACGCACAGGTCGTGATCCTGGGCGCCCCCTTCGACGGGGGCACGTCCGCACGGTCCGGCGCGCGCTTCGGACCGATGGCAATCCGCATGTTCGACTACCTTCCGCACGACGGCGAGCGCCCGAGCCTCGCCCTGCGGACCGACGGGCTCAAGGACCTCGCCGTGGTCGACGCGGGAGACGTCGAGATGTACTCCGGTGACATCCAGACTGCCCTCCCGGCGCTGGAGGCGGCCGTCGAGAAGGTCACGAGGTCGGGAGCGATTCCAGTGATCCTGGGGGGCGACCACTCGGTGACCTACCCCGACGCCAAGGGGGTAGCGAACGTACTCGGGCACGGCCGCATCTCGATGATCCATTTCGACGCGCATGCCGACACCGGCGACATCGAGTTCGGATCCTTGTGGGGGCACGGCCAGCCGATGCGCCGCCTCATCGAGTCAGGCGCCTTGAGGGGCGACCGGTTCCTCCAGGTAGGGCTGCGGGGGTACTGGCCTCCTCCGGAGACGCTGGACTGGATGGCCGGTCAGAAGATGCGGTCCTACGAGATGAGCGAGATCGGGCACCGCGGACTCGCGGAGTGCCTGACCGAGGCGTTCGTCATCGCCCTCGATGATTGCGATGGTGTGTTCCTATCCGTCGACATCGACGTCTGCGACCCCGGACACGCCCCGGGCACCGGCACGCCCGAGCCGGGTGGACTCAGCGCTCGTCAGCTGCTCGACGCCGTACGTCGGATCTGCCTCGAGCTACCAGTCGTCGGCATCGACGTGGTCGAGGTCGCTCCGCCCTTCGACCATGCGGACATCACGGCCGCACTGGCGAACCGGGTGGTGCTCGAAGCTCTGTCCGCCGTTGCGCGCCGACGCCAGGACGAGCGGGACGGGACGCAATGGGACCCCGCCCAGCCGCTTCTCGACGGCCGATGACCGAGCCAGAACCCACCCACCGCAGTCGCCTGCGTGCGTCACACGGCGCTCGCCGGTTGTGCGCTTTTCCGAGGTCGTCCATTCAGCCGACAGGGTCGACGACCGACTCGACCTGGTGCTCGCGGGCCTTCGCCAACCGCAACGCCCGCACGCTCGACAACACGACGACGACGTAGGACAGGAGCAGTCCAAGGATCAGCAGCACGAACGCGATCGACACCTGGAAGCCGACGCCGATCACGACGGCGCCCACCAGAGCGAGGCCACTCGTCGCCGAGAGGCCGGCTACCACGTTGGAGAACTCGTCACTGCGCCACAGGGCCACGGCGAAAACGACCCCGAAGAGGCCAAGCGCCGCCCAGGAGACCGCGAAGATGCCACCACTGACGTGGTCGAGCGCGTCGTACGCCGCGACGTACCCGGGCTGGACCGCGGCTGGCGCGTCGGCCCACGACTCGGCGATGTCGGGGAAGCTCCCGACGACCATGGTCGCGATCGCCCCGGCTGCCGCTGACACCGCGAAGAGCGTGCGGGCCAGGCGGGCCCACTCCGCGCCCCTCCCCACCCGGAACACCGTCGTGACCACGCTGATGCCGATCAACAGCAGGAGGAACGCCGTCATGTCGAGCACCCGGGACAACGTCAGGGCGTGGTTGAGCGAGGCCTGCTCGATCGCGCTCGCCGGATCGTCGGAGTAGCTCGGGTTGATCGCCGTCTGGACGAGTGCTGCGACGACTCCGACGATGCCGGTGACGGCGCCAACCCGCAGGAACGCGGGGTGTGGTGCCGGGAACTGGTGACTCACTGGACTGCCTTTCGTAGTGGGATGGTCTGAAGGACGACGTACGCCGGCGTCCTCGGGGGAGGTCGTCACTCGAGGCCCTCGGCCGGCATGAAGTAGCGGTGGCCGACCGGGCACGCGATCTTCACGTGCTCGACGGGGGTGTCGGTGCTGGGGATGGTGGTGCGCCACTCGACGACGGCCGGCAACCCGCAGTCGGGGCATCGGACGGTGTCGGCGTACGACGCCTGGTCGGTGGTGGTTTCTGCTGTCTCAGTGACGAGTGCGGTGTTCATGTCGGGTCCTTCTCAGAGGGGTGTGGTCGATCAGTGGGTGTTCGGGTGTGGATGGGACGAGGTCCGACGAGGTCGTGCCGATAGGCGAGGAGCGGGATCGGCGCGAGCCCGCGGATGCCGTAGTGCTCGGCCAGGTCGACGTCGTAGTCAGGTGCGCGCTGATAGCCGAGGTGCTCGTAGAGCTGCACGGCGGCCGCCATGAACGTCGCGGTGTGGAACGCGAAGACGGGTGCGCCGACAGTGATGGCCAAGCGCTCGCACTCGCCGAGAAGGGCTCGGGCTACCCCGTGCCCGCGGGCGGCGGGTCGTACTGCGAGTCCGCGGCCGCCCGACCAGCCGGCTGGCCAGCCGAAGCCCTGCGCGTGGGTGTCGCAGTAGAAGGCACCGGAGCCCTGGATGCGCCCGCGGGCTTCGGCGACCACGAGCGTGCCGTGGCGGGCGTGTGTCTCGAGGTCGAGCAGGTCGGCCTGGTAAGGGCGGAAGACCGCCGGCGGCAGGGTCCGCGCGAACTGCCCGTACGCGGCACGCAGGACGGCCCGGATCTGCGGGTGGTCGGCCGGCGTGGCATGACGAACGGTCACCCGGGCGGGGGCCGGGGCGAGCGAAGTGTGGTCGGCGAGCGTCATGGCGGAGGGCTCTCTCGGGAGTGCGTCAGGCGGTGTCGGGGAGTAGCACGACAGCGGGAGGCCCGGTGTTCATCGGGGTCTGTCCATCGATGGTGGGACTCCACCTCGGTGGGTCCAGCCGACCGGCCCGAGTGGGGGTGGGGTCAGTCGGCGAGCCCGAGCGCCGAGATCTTGTCGCTGGCCTCGCGGCGCGAAGAGGCGCCGAGCTTGTGCAGGACCGCGGACACGTGGTGGTCCACGGTCCGCACCGACACCACGAGCTCCTTCGCGATCTCGGCGTTGGACATGCCCGTGCCGACCAGCCGCAGGATCTGCACCTGGCGGTCGGTCAGGCCCGCCGGGTTCTGACGGGTCTTGGGGAGCGGCCGACTGGGCGGGCGGCTGACGCCGAGCTCGCGAAGCCGTCGGCGCGCGAGATTGCCCGCGGGCACGGCGCCGAGGGCGTCCAGGCTGCCGAGCGCCTCGAGAGTCGGCTCGGTCTGCCCCGACTCGAGAAGCTCGAGTGCCCGCTCATAGGGGTCGCCGAACTCCTCCCACAGCTCTGCGGCTGTCTCCCAGTCGCCGGCGATTCCGGCGGCGTAGCGGTCGGGGCAGCCGGGAAAGTCGTGGGCCGGTAGGCCGAGCCGGCGCAGGTAGCGCATCAGCTCACCGCGCAGGGCGAGCATCCCGCCCCGGTCCGTCTTCTCAAGGAGCAGCTCGGGGAACGGCGCCGCGCCGTCGGGCTCGCCGGTCAACCAGGCGTACTCGATGCAGGCCAGGCCGACGGGCACCGTCCACTCGAGCGCATCGGCCCGGCGTGCGTGGTCTCGCCCCAGGTCGAGCAGCGACGCGGCGTCGGCATGTCCCTGACGAACGCGGAGGCGCGCCAGGAACGGCACCGACTCGCGCCCGATCATGCCCGGGTTCCCGCGATCGTCGATCAGCTCGGCCAAGCCGGTGGCAGCCTCGTCCCAATTCCCGCGCAAGGCGGACAGCCGGAGGCGCCGAGCAGTGCACATGTAGGTGTAGACCGGGAAGTCCCGGTCCCGCACGTAGTCCTCGGCGGCCGTCGAGGTATAGCTCGGCCTGGCCGAGGTCGTCGAGCCGCCACAGACCCTCGACGAGGTTGTAGTAGCCGCGCAGGACGTACTCCTGGCTGTCGAGGCTTCGGGCGAGCTCGATGCTCTCCAGCAGCTCGGCCTCGCCGACGCGATCGCCGAGCTGCAGCCGTGCGGACCCGCGGTAGTTGTGACACAGCGCCGCGAGGCTGCGCAGCCCGATAGTCTCGGCCAGGTCGATGGCCTCGTGCAGGTAGGGGAGTCCCTCTTCCTCGTGGTCGAGCAGCACGAGCAGCCCACCGATGTTGAGCAGGGCGTAGGCACGCTGCTCGCTCTCGTGGTCGTTCTCGGTGAGCTGGAGAGCACGTACGGCGGAGACCCGGGCGGCCGCAGTGTGTTCGGTCAGCCACTGCTGACGTGACAACGTGACCAGGGCCCGCACCAGGTGGGCGTCGTCGCCGACCTGCTCCCAGCCGTCGACGGCTCGTGAGGCCGCGCCGGCGGCCGGGTCGAGCTGGTTGCTGTTGCTCAGGGCCCAGGCATAGGCCTCGCCCACCCTGGCGCGGTGTGCGGGGTCTAGCAGCTGTCCGCGCGCCAGCACCTGCTCGAAGCACGCGGCGGCTTGGCGGTGCGCCCCCATCCGCGTGGCCGACCTGGCCGCGACGAGGCCTTGCGTGACGACGGCGTCGTCGTCACCGGCCTCCACGGCGTGGTGCAGGACCCGGAACGGGTCCGCGTCCTCGAGCTCGAGCAGGACGTCGAGCACGTCGGCGTTCAGCTGGATCCTCTGGATCGCCGGCAGGGACTGGACGACGGCGCGTCGAGCGAGCTCGTGCCGGAACCCGACCACGGTCCCACGCACTTCGAGTACCCCGGCCCGCTCGGCCTCCCCGAGAGGAGCGAGGTCGCCCACGAGACGTCGGAGCAGGTCGAGCTCGAGCCGGAAGGGATGACGGCGACGCGGGCGAGCGCCGTCCTGGCCTCTTCGTCGAGCGTCGCCACCCGGGCCAAGACCGCATCGACGATCGTCGGCGCCACCGAGAGCTCAGGAAAGGCCAGCACCTCCGAGACGAAGAACGGGTTGCCGCCGGTGAGTTGGAACAGCTCGTCGGCATCCACCGCGGTCGCCGCCGCCATCCGGCCGACCGACCGGGCGCTCAGGCCGGCCAGCCGCAGCCGCTGCGCGTCCGCGCTGGCCAGCGCACCGAGCAACGCACGCAAGGGCCGGTCGATGCCCAGGGCGTCATCGCGGTAGGTGATCACGAGGACGGCTGGGAGTGCGTGGATGCGCGAGGTCACGTAGCGCAGCACGTCCAGTGTGGCACCGTCCGCCCAGTGCGCGTCGTCGATGACGAGCACCGTGGGCGAAGGAGGCTCGGTCAGCTCCTCGACCGCGGCAGCGAAGAGCCAGCCCTGGTCCACGGGATCGCGCAGCGCCTCGGCCAGCGGGCCGCTCGTGGCACGAGCAGCGTCGCGCAGAGGCCCGAGTGGCCGTGGTGTGAACAGGTCCTCGCAGCCGCCGGCCAGCACGCGGACCCGATCCGAGGCCTCGGCCAGGAAGGTGCGCACGAGGCTGGTCTTCCCGATCCCAGGCTCTCCTGTCACGAGGACTGTGGAGCCCTGCCCCTGGGCGGCGCGCGCCACTGCGGCCCCGAGTACCTCCAGCTCTGCCTGCCGGTCCAGCAGGTCCTCTGCCACCTGCCCATGGTCCCACCGGCGCCGCAGATAGGCATCCGGCGAGGTACGGATGGGCAGCCGTCACCGATTCGCGGGAGCCGTCCGCGCACCCATGGTCGACCCATGGACCAGACCATCACTACCGGGCCGGCGCGTTTCCGCACCACCAGCTGCCGACCGGCCGGCTGCGCCGGGCTGTGCACCGAGGAGGGCCTCCGCGCTGCAGATGCGGCGTACCGCTCTAACCTCCTGGCGCGCGCCCGCAGCGTCGTCGTGGACCCGGCGCTCGCCGAGGAAGCGGTCCAAGAGGCCCTGCTCCGCGCCTGGCGCTCCTGCTCATCGTTCGACCCCGACAGCGGCCCGCTACTGCCGTGGCTGCTCGCCCTGACGCGCAACGCGGCGATCGACCTCGCCAGATGGCGGTCGCGCCGTCCGCCGGTGTCCGCCACGGCCGATGCGGCAGAACCCCCGAGGCAGCCCACGGGCATCGATGCCGAGGACCTGGTGCTGCTCAGGGACGAGCTGGTCGAAGCCCTCGCCGTGCTCGGCCCCAGGCACCGATCGGTAATCATCGAGACAGTGCTGCGCGACCGGTCGCCGGCCGACGTCGCGGCCGAGCTCGGCATCCCCGCCGGTACGGTCCGCAGCCGGGTGCACTACGCCCTGCGGTCGCTGCGCGAGCGGCTCGATCACGGCCGCGTCTGCGTCTGCTGTCCCTGAACCCTTGCACCCGCCGCACATGTCCCTGCTGTCAGCCTGACCGTAGCGGTTGCGAACTGAAACCGCCCCGTCGGTCTAGGGACGGCGACGGGGCGGTGCCGGGCATACATGACCGACCGTCGGGGGACGAACCATGTCGGTCGCCGGCATTCGCAGCATGCCGGAGCCCGCGGAGCCGCGTCCCCAAAAGGCACTAGTCGATGCCGCATCGTGACCGTTGCCGCCCTGAGGAGCTGTGTGAGCCAGCGGCATCAGCCCGGTCACCCACGTACGGTGAGGCCAGGGCGCGGACCCCGACAAGGGGTTTGCGACCGCCCGACGACCGGGCTGAGGGAGGGGCGAGGGGTGGGTGAACCACAGCCGATCAAGCAGATCATCGGCATGATCGCCGAAGGGACGGGTCGGTCCGAGGAGGAGATTGAGTTCCTGGTCGTCACGACCGTCGTCTCAGGCCTGGTCGCGGGCATCGCGGCCGCATATCTCGCTCTCGAGCAGTTCCGCGAGTTCCTGAGGGAGGGCTGACTAGTCCGATTGTCGCTCGGCCATCAGCTCTGTCGAGAAGAACTCGAGGGCGGCCTTGGTCTTGGTCTGCTGCTGGCCCGAAAGGTCGATGCCCTTCCCCTCGAGGAAGTTGCGGGCCTCGACGGCGACGCTGAGTCCCTCCGCGGGTAGGCACTTCGTCGAGAGCTCGAAGATGCGGGATCCATCGGGGTACAGCCACATCTCGCCCACGATCCTGCGCGAGAACGTCTCCTTCGGGAGCTTCAGCTTGAGCACGAAGATGGGGCCGAGTACCGACAGGTCGTCGATCGAGACACCGTTGGGCGCGTGCTCCGAGAAGAACCGCCGCTGCTCCTTGGAGAACATCTTGCTGAGTGCCTTGTCGCCGAACACCGACTGCAGCACGGCATCGGACGTGAGAGACCCCTTCAACGAGGCTGAGCACACGTATCCTCCCGGCATCGCGTCGACCTCGATACCGAAGCCGGGAGCGCTCCGGTGCTCTGCCGATATGTCTCCGGGCACCACAGGACGCAGCTTCACCACGGTGTCGGCGTCGCGCCCCTGGACCCGACGGGCCCGCAGGACCACGCCGGCCTCGTTGAGGGTCAGCTCGGGGGTGTCGAAGAAGAAGACCTGGCGGATCTGGGCGTTGAGCGGGTCGACGCCGAGCGCGGCGACCGTCGAGCGTTGCGACCCCTCGGGCACCGTCAGCTTCAGCTCGACGCTGTCGACGTCCTTGATGATCTCCAGCAGCTGGGCCAGGTCGTCGCCGATCAGCCGTGGAGTCGGATCAGTCGTCATGCGCCGACTGTGACAGTCGCCGCTACGCCGGACCTCACCCCGCCGGGATGAGCCTCCCTGCCTCGCCCAGTGCGTTCAGCAACGCTGCGGTCGCCGGCGGGTCGGGCGGGTCGCCGTACGTCGCGGCGTAGATCTGCCGGGGTGGTACCTCGAGGCGGGTCGCCGTGATCGACGGGTGACGGTGGGCTCGGAGTGCCAGACCGGGGATGGTCGTGACACCCATCCCGGCGGCCACCAGGCTCTGCATGACCACCATGTCGTCGGTGGTGGACGCCAGCCTGGGGGAGAAGCCGGCCTTCTCACACATCTGCACGAGGTGACTGCGGCACCGCTCGCAGCCGGCGACCCAGGGGGAGTCCCGATGCTCCTCGAGGGTGGAACCGCCGCCGGTCGTGAGCAGGTAGAGCGGATCGTCCAGCAGGTGCAGTAGGCGGACGCCGTGCTCCTCGGGTGCGGTGTCGTCGTACCGGAAGATCAGGGCGACGTCGATGTGGCCGGCGCGGAGCAGCTGCAGCGCCTCCTCGGGGTGGGTATCGGTGAGGCCGAGCGAGAGGCCCGGGTGCTCCCGGGCCAGGATCCCGGTGGCCTCGGGCACCAGGGAGCTCATCACCGACCCGAACCCCGCCAGCCTGACGTGGCCCGCGTCCAGCCCCACCAGCGTCGAGAGCTCGGCAGCGGCCGCGTCGACCCGGCCGATGATCTCCGCGGCGCGGTCGGCGAGCAGGCGGCCCGCCTCGGTGAGCCTGATGCCGCGCCCTACCTTCTGCAGGAGCCGGGCGCCGGTCTGCGCCTCGAGACGGGACAGGTGGTGGCTCAGGGACGGCTGGGTGTAGCTCAGCTCCTTGGCGGCCAGCGTGACCGATCCGTGGCGTCGTACGGCTTCGAGCACGCGGAGCTGGACGAGGGTGACCATCCATAGAGTCTATGCATGAGTCGGCGCACATATTGACATTGGACCTATGGGTGGATCGGCACCAGGCTGGTGCGCATGGAGATGACACCCTTCGCCCTCGCAGCCCTGGTGCTGATCATGATGCCCGGACCCGACCAGGCCCTGATCACCCGCAACGCGCTCGTCGGCGGGAGGCGTGGCGGGCTGCTGACCGTCGTCGGTGGCGTCGCCGGGCTGAGCGTGCACGCGAGCGCCGCCGCTGTCGGGCTCTCGGCGCTCCTGGTCGCCTCGGCCACGGCGTTCACCGTGCTCAAGGTCGTCGGCGCGTGCTACCTGCTCTGGCTGTCCGTCCAGATGCTGCGCTCGGCCGCCCGCTCCCGGCGCGAGCCCGAGGACGAGGAGCAGACCACGACGGCTCGGCATCCGATCGCCTACCTGGGCCAAGGCTTCCTGTCGAACGCCCTCAACCCGAAGGTCGCGCTGTTCTTCGTCACGTTCCTGCCGCAGTTCCTGTCCGCCGACACCGGCTCCCTGCGTGCCCAGGCGCTGCTGCTCTCGGGGGTCTTCGCGGGCCTCTACCTCGCCTGGTTCGGGCTGTACGTCGCAGCGGTCGACCGACTCGGCCGGTGGCTGCGCCGGCCGACCGTCAAGGCGCGGATCGAGCAGGTGACCGGTGTGGTCCTGCTCGGCGTCGCGGTCCGCTTGGCGATCACACCTCACTGAGCTACTCGGCAGCCTCCCATCGCGGGCGGGGCGGCAGCCCGGCCGCGCGATAGCAGTCGTCGATCAGCTCCATGGTCTCGACTGCGTCGTCCGGGCCGATCGGCAACGGGGCGCCATCGAGCACCGCCGCAGCGAACGCCTCCAGCTGATAGTCGTACGTCGGCCGGGTGCCCAGCCTCTCCACCCGCTCGCCCGCGGCGTCGCGCACCGTGATCCGGTCGTCGAGATGGGGGAGCACGAAGTTGGCGGCCGTGGCCTCGCCCTGCGAGCCGACGATGTGGCAGGTCATCAGCACCTCGTCGAACGCCATGCGGCAGCGCGCCGTACCGGTTGCGCCGGAGGGGAAGGACAGGTCCGCATCCAGCCACTCGTCGACGCCCGGCGCGCCCTGCGGCTCGGCTGCTCGCGCGGCGACCAGCTGCGGCGGCCCTCCGGCCCACGGCGCCAGCATCCGCTGGGCGTGCAGCGCGTAGGTGCCGACGTCCATCAACGCGCCGCCGGCGAGCCGCAGCGACCAGCGAGCGTCGGTCGGTGCAGGGGCGGGGATGTTGACCACCGTCTCCACGTGGCGCAGCTCCCCGAGGTCACCCGAGGCGAGCAGCTCGTGCAGCCGTCGGGTGACCGGGTGGAACAGGTAGTGGAAGCCCTCCATGAACACGGTGCCCGACCCGGCCACGGCGTCACGTACCGCTGCCGCCTCCTCGGCGTTGGACGCCGACGGCTTCTCGGTGAGGACGTGCTTGCCGGCCGCTAGTGCCGCCAGGTTCCAGGGCCCGTGCAGCCCGTTGGCGAGCGGATTGTACACGACATCGACGGACGGGTCGGTGACCAGATCGGCATAGGAGTCCAGGACCCTCTCGATCCCGTGTGCCGCCGCGAAGGCTTCTGCCCGAGGACGGTCACGCGCGGCCACGGCCACCAGGGCGTGGCCCGTGGCGTGGGCCGGCCCGACGATGGACCGGTCCGAGATCCGGGCGGCACCCAGTACCCCGATCCGTAAAGGGGTGGTCGACCGACTCACGCGGGTTCCTCTCGCCGACGTTCACCGATGCTATTAGCGTCGTCATCGTGAGCGACCAGGATCAAGCCATCGACGTCGACGTACCACCCAGCGGCACCGGTTGTGCGGAGTGCCTCCCGGCGGAGGGGTGGTGGGTGCACCTGCGTCGGTGTGCCGCCTGCGGGCACGTCGGCTGCTGCGACAGCTCTCCCGCCCAGCACGCGACCGCTCACTTCCGGGCCACCGGTCATCCGCTGGTGCAGAGCTTCGAGCCGGGCGAGCACTGGTTCTACGACTACCGCGACGGATCGATGTCGGAGGGACCCGCGCTCGAGACCCCGTCGAGTCATCCGGAGGACCAGCCGGCACCCGGGCCGCGGGGCCGGGTGCCAGTGGATTGGCGCAGTCAGATCCACTGACGTTCGACGCCTACCTACCGACGACCACCAGGAGTAGCGTCGATCCACCGGTCGCAGCGGCCCACAACGAGAGGAGCTCGCCATGTTCGTACAGGTCATCCAGGGACGTGTGTCTGATCCAGCCGCAATGCGGGCTCAGATGGACAAGTGGCTCGCTGAGCTGGCGCCGGGCGCCACGGGCTGGCTCGGCAGCACGGCCGGCGTCACCGACGACGGGCAGGCCATCGCCCTGGTCCGGTTCGAGTCCGAGGAGGCCGCGCAGGCCAACAGCGATCGCCCGGAGCAGGCCGCCTGGTGGGAGGGGATGGCCTCGACGTACGACGGCGAGCCCACGTTCCACAACAGCCAAGTAGTCGATGTCGACACTCAGGGCGACCCGGGGGAGGCGGGCTTCGTGCAGGTGATGCAGGGACGCGTCAGTGACCGGGACCGGGCGCGCGACCTGATGAACGCCGACCCCACCGACTGGGCGGCGTTACGCCCCGACATCCTCGGCACCCTGTGGCTGGGCCACGAAGAGGACGGTTGGACGATGGCGATCTACTTCACCTCGGAGGCCGAGGCCCGCGCGGGCGAGCAGAAGGAGATGCCGCCCGAGATGCAGCAAACGATGCAGGAGATGGAGTCGCTGTCCGTCGGGGACACGAGCTACTTCGACCTCAAGGATCCCTGGCTCAACGCGCCCGGCTGATCGCTGAGGCGGGTCCAACCGGTTCGCACTTGCGGAACTGGTCCAGTCGTCATAGGCGCTTTCGTACTTTGTAAGGTAGGCTCGCCGTACAAAGTACGACAAACCCCCCACCGGACGGACCGACATGACGCTACCCACGCAGCCCCCGACCACTGACAGCCCGGGCGTCGTCCCGGACACGATGCGAGCGGTGGTCCAGGAGTCCTACGGCTCGGCCGACGTCCTCCAGATGGACGAGATCCCACTGCCCGTGATCGCCGACCACGAGGTGCTCGTGCGGGTGCGGGCGGCGGGGCTCGACCGGGGGACGTGGCACATCATGACCGGAAAGCCCTACCTCCTGAGGATCCTCGGGTTCGGGTTCAGCCGTCCGAACAACCGGGTGCCCGGCCTCGACGTCAGCGGTGAGGTGGCGGCCGTCGGCGCTGCGGTGACCCGCTTCGACATCGGAGACCAGGTGTACGGCATCTCCCGGGGCTCCTTCGCTGAGTACGCCGCGGTGCGGGAGGACAAGCTCGCCCACAAGCCCAAGCAACTCTCCTTCGAGCAGGCGGCGGTGGTGCCGGTCTCCGCCGGCACCGCCGTGCAGGCTCTCACCGATGCCGGTCGGCTCGAAGCCGGACAGTCGGTGCTGGTACTTGGTGCGTCCGGCGGCGTCGGCACGTACGCCGTCCAGCTGGCGAAGGCGTTCGGCGCGGAGGTCACCGGCGTGAGCAGCCCGGCCAAGCTGGACCTGGTGCGCTCCCTCGGAGCCGACCACGTGCTCGACTACACCCGGAGCGACTTCGCCGACGGCAGTCGGCGCTACGACCTGATCCTGGATATCGGGGGCAACCCGAAGCTGTCGCGTCTGCGGCGGGCACTCGCACCTGGCGGCACCGCGGTCATCGTCGGCGGCGAGGAGGGAGGGGCCTGGACCGGTGGGTTCGGGCGGTCGCTGCGTGCCCCGCTGGCCTCGCCGTTCCTGCGGCGGCGGTTGAAGATGCTCGCGAGCAAGGAGCGCGCCAGTGACCTCGAGCGGATCGCGACGTTCCTGGACAGCGGGCAGGTGGTGCCGAGCATCGACCGTTCGTTCCCCCTGGACCGGGCGCAGGAGGCCATGCACCACCTGGAGTCGGGACGGGTGCGCGGAAAGGTCGCGATCGTCGTCTGACGAGGCTCGCGCTCACGGCGTCCGCGGCCCGTCGATCGTCGGGGGCATGCCGAAGGCTACGTAGCTCTCCGGGTCGATGAACGCGATGATCTCGGCGATCCGGTCGCCCCGGAGGGTGAGCACCTCCATGGAGTGCCAGTGGTAGATGCCGGTCTCGTCCAACACCCGGTAGGTCGCGAGGCCGACCTGGCCGTTGGCGTGGCTCGGCAGCACGCGCCAGTTCTGGCCGCGCAGGGGGGTCTTCCGGAGGAAGGTGCGCACCGCCTCGCGGCCGGCGAACCAGGTCCGGTACGGCGGCATCGTGATCGTCGCGTCCTCGGTGAGCAGGTCGACGATCGCGTCGACGTCGGCCCGCTCCCACGCGTCGACGTACTGGGTGACCAGGGTGCGCAGGCGCTCGTCTCCGATGGACGCGACGGCCGACTGCTGGCTCTGCGCGGGCAGCTTCTCGTCGACGGTCCGGTGCGCCCGCTGCAGGGCGCTGTAGACGGCGGCCGGCGACATGTCGAGCGCTTCGGCCACCTCGGCGCCGGTGAACCCCAGGACCTCACGCAGGATCAGCACCGCGCGCTGCCGAGCGGGCAGGTGCTGCATGGCGGCGACGAACGCCACTTCCACGCTCTCGCGCTGCTCGTACCTCGCGCCCGGCTCGGTCACGCCGGACATCAGTCGATCGTCCGGGTAGGCCTCGAGCCACACCGACTCGACCAGCGGCACGTCCAGGTCGCGGTGCGGGTCGCCGGCCGGGCCGAAGTCGACCGGCATCACCTTGGCCGGTCGCCGCTCGATCGCCTTGAGGCAGGCGTTGGTGGCGATCGTGTACAGCCAGGTCTTGAGCGAGCTGCGGCCCTGGAACCGGGGGAGTCCCCGCCAGGCACGCAGCAGCGCCTCCTGCAGTGCGTCCTCGGCATCTTGCACCGAGCCCAGCATCCGGTAGCAGTGCGCGTGCAGTGCCGGACGATGCGTGGTGACCAGCGCCGCGTATGCGTCCTCGTCGCCCGCCTGAGCGGCGGCGAGCAGCTCGGTCTCCTCCATGAGTTCCCCCCTCATCGGCCGCGACCACGCTTCGGCTGCCAGAACGCGATCTCGCCACCCTGGACCGTCGAGACCACGCTGCGCCACCCGGTTGCCGCCTCACGCGGCTCGAGCAGCACCGACGCGCCCAGCCGACGCGCCCGGTCGGTGACCTCGCCGATCCGGCGCACCTTGACGTAGGGCACCCACACCGGACGGGACGTCGTGCACTCCACGATGCCCCCGCCGATGTCGCCGAGCTCGAGCGACAGGTACGACGCGTCTCCGACCCGGACCCGCTCTTCGCGCCAGCCGCACAGCTCGGCGTACAGGCCCCGGGCCCGGGGGAGATCGTGCGTGTGCAGCTCCAGGTGGACCAGCTCCATGTCAGGCCACCGGCTCCGGTTCGAGGGCCGGCGGGACGTCGACGACGACCTCGGCGGCCGGGGTACGCCGGCCCGGCAGCCCGAGTGCGACGACTGCCCCGAGCGCGGCCATACCGGCCGCGACACCGATCGCGGGGGCGAACCCGTCGACGAACGCCTCCGCCGAGGCGTAGCCGCCGGCGGCCGCGAAGACTGCGACCGTCACCGCGATCCCGAACACCCCGCCCAGCTCGCGCATCATGCTGTTCACACCGGCCGCCTTGCCGATCGCGCTCGGGTCCACGGATCCGATCACGGAGTTCTGCGCGGCCGGGATCGCCATCGACACGCCGACCCCGGCGATGATGAAGGGAGCGAGCATCGATGAGTAGGCCATGCCGGGCTCCGCGATGATCGCGATCCACGCCAGGCCGACGGCCTCCAGCGCTAGGCCCGTGGTCATCAGCGGCCGCTCGCCGATCCGGTCGGCCAGGGCACCGGCGATCGGGGCGACCGTCAGGAAGGTGGCCGTCCACGGCAGCAGGCGCAGACCCGCGCCGAGCGGTCCGTGGTGGAGGCCGGTCTGGAGGAACTGGGCGAAGAAGAAGACACCCGTGAACAACGAGGCGAGGGTGAGGAAGATGGCGCCGTTGCCTGCCGAGAAGGCGCGGGACCGGAAGAACGACATCGGCAGCATCGGCTCCCGGACCCTGAGCTCCCACGCGACGAACGCCGCGAACAGAAGGACACCGGTTGAGAGTGCCGCGACCACCTCGAAGGAGCCCCAGCCGGCCTGGTTGCCGCGGACCAGTCCCCACACCACGCCGAACGCGCCGCCCGAGACGAGCGCCAGTCCGCCGAGGTCCAGCGCCGAGTCGGGGCCGTGGCTCTCCTTGATCTTG
The DNA here is from genome assembly GCA_963729095.1 of uncultured Actinomycetota bacterium. Lineage (GTDB taxonomy): Bacteria > Actinomycetota > Actinomycetes > Propionibacteriales > Nocardioidaceae > Nocardioides. The sequence goes on from CAVSMX010000036.1 coordinate 23,682, forward strand.
GTGAGCACCAACGGGATCGCGACCAGTCCGATCGGGACGTTCACCCAGAAGATCCACTCCCAGCTGATCCCTTCGACCACGGCGCCACCGATCAGCGGTCCGCTGGCGACCGAGAGTCCGGTGATCGCACTGAAGATCCCGATCGCCGCGCCCCGCTTCTCGGCCGGGAACGCGGCGCTGAGCAGCGCGAGACCCAGGGTGATGACCAGCGCCGCCCCGGCGCCCTGGACGGCTCGCCCGGCGATCAGCCACCCGATGCCCGGGGCCAGCGCGCAGGCTGCCGAGGAGACCGTGAAGAGGGCCAGCCCGGCGGCGTACAGCCTGCGCCGTCCGTACCGGTCACCCACAGCGGCCGCGGTGATCAGCAGTACGGCGAAGGTGAGGTTGTAGGAGTTCACCGTCCACTCGAGCTGTTCGATCGAGGCGCCGAAGTCGAGGCGGATCGTGCTGAGCGCGGTGGCGACCACGAGGGTGTCCAGCGCGGCCATCAGGGAGCCGATTGCGGTGAGGACGACGACCCAACGGGTCGCCGCTTTCGCGGGTTCGAGCGTGCTCTGAGTCATGTCTTCCTCACGAGTCCGTGGTGGAGGCGACAGACGTCGCCGCTTACCAACTGAGATCCGGTCGTTGCGACCGATCCATCGCTCGTGCGGGAAAACCTGCTACGGCGTGCTCATGTTCGCCCGGGCCCGCCCCGCTTCCAGCCGGGCGACCGGGACCCGGAACGGCGAGCAGGAGACGTAGTCCAGGCCGCACTGGTCGAAGAAGTGGATCGAGGCAGGGTCCCCGCCATGCTCGCCGCACACCCCGAGGTGGAGCTCCGGGTTGGTCATCCGTCCGGTCTCGACCGCCAGGCCGATCAGGGCGCCTACGCCCTCGACGTCGAGCGACTCGAAGGGCGACACAGGGAAAACGCCGTGGTCCAGGTAAGTCGAGAAGAACGCCGCCTCGACGTCGTCGCGGGAGAAGCCCCAGGTCATCTGGGTCAGGTCGTTGGTGCCGAAGGAGAAGAAGTCGGCGACCCGGGCGATGTGGCCGGCCGTGACGGCAGCGCGCGGCAGCTCGATCATGGTGCCGATCCGGAGCGGTACGGCGTGCCCGCGCTCCTGCTCCACGTCGGCGACGATCCCCTCCAGCTCGGTCCGCACCAGCGCGAGCTCACGGTCGGTCGCGACCAACGGGACCATCAGCTCGGGCTGCGGGTCGCCGCCGGCCTCGAGGCGGGCGGCCGCGGCCTCCACCAGTGCGCGCGTCTGCATGCCGAAGAGGCCGGGGATCACGATGCCGAGCCGCACCCCACGCAACCCGAGCATCGGGTTCTGCTCGTGCAGGCGGGTCACCGCCTCGAGGAGCTTGTGGTCGTGCGAGTCCTCCTCGCCGTGGTCGTCGGCGAGCGCGACCCGCACGGAGAGCTCGGTGAAGTCGGGAAGGAACTCGTGCAGCGGCGGGTCGATCAGCCGCACCGTCACGGGCAGGCCGTCCATCGCCTCGAGGAGGTCCGTGAAGTCCTGCCGTTGAAGGGGCAGCAGTGCGTCGAGCGCCGCGCCGCGCTCCTCGTCGTCGGTGGCGACGATGAGCCGCTCCACCTGTGCCCGCCGCTCGCCGAGGAACATGTGCTCGGTGCGGCACAGGCCGATGCCCTGGGCGCCGAAACGACGGGCGCGAGCGGCATCCTCCGGGGTGTCGGCGTTCGCACGCACCCGCAGCCGACGCGTGCTGTCGGCGTACTCGAGCAGCAGGGCGACGGCGTCGACAAGGTCGTCATCGACCGCGTCACCCTCCAGCCAGCGCACCAGCACGGAGTCGACGACCGGCACCGCGCCCAGGAACACCTCGCCGGTGCCGCCGTCGATCGAGATCACGTCTCCCTCCGCGATCACCGGCCCACCTCGCACCTTCATGGTGCGCGCCTCGACGTCCACGAGGAGGTTCTCGGCGCCACACACGCAGGGGCGACCCATGCCTCGGGCGACGACCGCCGCGTGCGACGTCCGGCCGCCGCGGCTCGTCAGGATCCCGCGGGCCGCCACCATGCCGGGCAGGTCGTCGGGGGCGGTCTCCTTGCGGACGAGCAGGACGTCCTCGCCCCGGGCGGCCCACTCGGTCGCCGTACCCGAGTCGAACACGGCCTTGCCGACGGCGGCGCCGGGGGAGGCGTTCACCCCGGTGGCGAGACGGTCGCGGGCCGCGTCGGCGTCGAACCGGGGGAACATCAGCCCGGCCAGCTGGGCACCGGTGACCCGCTGCAGCGCCTCGTCGAGGTCGATCAGGCCCTCGGCGACCATGTCTGAGGCCATCCGGAACGCCGCCGCGGGCGTGCGCTTCCCGACCCGGGTCTGCAGCATCCACAGCTTTCCGGTGTCGATCGTGAACTCGATGTCGCACATGTCGAGGTAGTGGCGCTCCAGCGTGGACATGATGTCGAGCAGCTGGGCGTACGACGGAGGGTCGATCTCCTCCAGGTCAGCCAGCGCCACGGTGTTGCGGATGCCGGCCACGACGTCCTCACCCTGCGCGTTCTGCAGGTAGTCGCCGTAGATCCCCGGCCTGCCGGTGGCGGGGTCCCGGGTGAAGCACACGCCCGAGCCGGAGCTGGGGCCGCGGTTGCCGAACACCATGGCCTGCACGTTGACCGCGGTGCCGAGATCCTCCGGGATGCCTTCCTGGCGGCGGTAGAGCACCGCCCGCTCGGTGTTCCAGGAGTCGAAGACCGCCCGCACCGCGAGGTCCACCTGGTCGCGCGGGTCCTGGGGGAACGCGCGTCCCGCCTCCTTCTCGATCAGCTCCTGGTAACGACCGACCAGGTGCTCGAGGTCCTCGTGGGAGAGGTCCACGTCCTGGGGAGCGCCGCGCTCCTCCTTGACCCCGTCGAGGATCGCGGCGAAGGCATCGGAGCGGACGCCCATCACGGTGCTGCCGAACATCTGCAACAGCCGACGATAGGAGTCGAACGCGAAGCGCGGGTCGTCGCTCTGCCGGGCCAGGCCGTGCACGGATGCGTCGTTCAGCCCGATGTCGAGGACCGTCTCCATCATCCCGGGCATCGAGAACTTCGCCCCGGACCGCACCGAGACCAGAAGCGGGTCCTCCGGGTCGCCGAGTTTGCGTCCCATGGCCTGCTCGAGGTCGGCGAGGTGCCGGGCGACCTCGTCGGTGAGGTCCTCGGGCTCGGACCCGTGCTCGAGGTAGTGGCGGCACGCCTCGGTCGTGATCGTGAACCCCGGAGGTACCGGGAGGCCGAGGTTCGTCATCTCGGCGAGGTTGGCGCCCTTCCCGCCCAGCAGGTCCTTCTCCCGCATGCTGCCCTCGGCGAAGTCGTGCACGTAGGTGCTCACAGGATGATCGTCCACCGGGACCGCCGTGCGGGGAAGGGCCAGGCTCAGTCGGATGCGTGCGGGAAGCCGGTGATCACGGCCGATCCGGTCACTCGACCCTCTGCGAGGTCGGTGAGCGCCCGGTCGACCTCGTCGAACGGATACGTCGAGGTGCGCAGCCGCAGCGGGAGCCGGGTCGCCAGTGCGAGCAGCTCCTCACCGTCGGCCCTGGTGTTCGCGGTGACCGACCGCACGGTGCGCTCGAGGAACAGGTCGCGCTCGTAGTCGAGAGCCGGGATCTCGCTCATGTGGATGCCCGCGAGGGCCAGCGTGCCGCCTCGGTCGAGCGCCTGCAGAGCCGGTGGCACGAGATCGCCGGCCGGGGCGAAGACGATGGCCGCGTCGAGCGGAACCGGCGGCCGGTCGCGCGGCCCGCCCACCCATGTGGCGCCGAGATCCAGGGCAAGAGCGCGCGCCGCTTCCCCGCGAGTCATCACGTAGACCTCCGCGCCCTGCGCCAGCGCCACTTGCGCGGTGATGTGAGCGCTCGACCCGAACCCCAGGAGGCCCAGCCGACCGGCTTCCGGGAGCTCAGCACGCCGTAGGGCGCGGTAGCCGATGATGCCCGCACACAACAGCGGCGCCACGGTCACGTCGTCGAGTGCGTCGGGCAACCGATAGGCGTAGGGGGCCGGGACGACGGCGTACTCCGCGAAACCGCCGTCGGAGTGCCACCCGGTGTACTCCGAGGCGGGACACAGGTTCTCCGCGCCGCGGCGGCACCACCGACACGAGCCGCACGTCCTGCGCAGCCACGCGATCCCCACCCGGTCACCCGGTTCGAAGCGGGTGGCGTCGGGCCCGCGGTCAACGACCCGGCCGATCGCTTGGTGACCCGGCACCACGCCTTCCGCGCGGGGCGGGAGGTCACCCTCGGCGAGGTGCAGGTCGGTGCGGCAGAGCCCGCACGCATCGACGCGCACCAGGATCTCGTCGCCGCCGGGAACCGGCACCGGTCTGGTGCCGTGGACGAGCGGGCGGCCGGCCACCGGGCCGGGCTCGTGCACCGACCAGGCGCGCATGGTCTCGGCCATGCTGACTTCCTACCCCATCCGGCGGGAGGATGGGTGGGGGCGCGGAGCGACGAAATCCCAGGTCGCCGGTCAACGCGTAGTACCTGCATGAGGAAACTGGTGCTGAACTCGGTACGAATGGCGTTGGGAGTCGCGGCGACGGTCCTGGTCGCGGGCTGTGGGAGCGGGGATGCCGACTCTGCGGGCGACCTCGGGGACGGCCGATTGGTCTCGGTGGCCAGCGTCAAGGATGCCGATGTCCTCGTCGATGCCGAAGGACGCACGCTGTACACCGCCGACGCCGAGGAGGATGGGACGATCCGGTGCGTCGACGGTTGCGAGTCCTTCTGGCTCCCCCTCGAGGCCGGTCAGAGCCAGATTGATGCCCTGGGCTCGTCCCTGGCCGACGACTTGGGAGTGGTGGAGCGTCCCGACGGGACCTCCCAGCTGACCTACGACGGCGCACCGCTCTACACCTTCAGCAAGGACGATGTAGGTGAGCTGATGGGTGACGGATTCACGGACAACTTCCAGGGGACTCGGTTCGTCTGGACGGCGGCTCGCGTTGACGACTCCGCCGCCCCGCCGTCCACCCCCGACGAGTCCGGCGGATATGGCTACTGAGGTAGGCCTGGAGGGTGGTCGTGTCCGATGAGGCGCTGCTGGCAGGAATGGCCGGCGGGGACGAGTACGCCGCGTCGGCGTTCGTGCGCCGGTACCAGGCACGGGTCTACGGCCTCGCCTTGACCATCGTTGGCGTGCCGGCCCTGGCCGAGGACGTGGCCCAGGAGTCCTTCGTCAAGGCCTGGCGACACGCGGCCACGTACGACGCGCGCCGCGGGCGGGTGGCGACCTGGCTGCTCACCATCACGCGCAACACCGCAATCGACGCTGTCCGTTACCGACACGACGCGCCGATGGACCCGGATCTGCTGTTGGGTCTGCTGACGCTCCCGGACGAGGGGCGCTCCGTGGATGATCCGGACGAGGACCTGGGCCTGAGGGAGGCGTTGGCAGCGCTCCCGCCGGAGCAGTCCGCCCCCATCGTCCTGATGACGTATCTCGGCCTGACGGCAAGGGAGATCGCCAGCCGGGACAACCTTCCGTTGGGCACGGTGAAGTCCCGGGTACGCCGGGGGCTCCTGGAGCTACGGCGACGATTGGGAGTGCACGATGGCTGACTCGGAACGTTGCGCCGAGGTGCGTGAACTGATCCCGGAACTGGCGACCGGCGTTGCCTCCGGCGAGTCACGGGCGCGTGCTGTTGCCCACCTCGCCGGCTGCGCGGACTGCCGGAGCGAGCTGGACGAGGTCGCCCGAGTCGTCGACGGGCTGCTCGACATCGCGCCGCAGCGGGAACCGCCGAACGGATTCGAGGCCCGGGTCCTGGAGGCGATCCAGCCTGGCCGGGCACGGCCTCGGTTGCGCACCGCGCTGGCTGTCGCCGCCGCCGTCGTCCTCGCTGCGGGCGTCGCCGCCGGGGTCACGTGGTGGCGCGGCGAGGAGGACCGGGACGTCGCCGACCACTACCGCGGGGTGTTGTCCGTGGCGGACGGCAGCTATCTCCGCGCGGCCGAGCTCGAGGACGGCGGGGCCGACCGTGGGCACGTCTTCGCCTACGAGGGTCGACCGTCGTGGCTGTTCGTGACTGTTGAGGGCGCCCCCTCCGGCAGCTACCACGTGCGCCTGGTCGACGTCGACGGACGCTCCGCATGGATCGGGGTCTGCACGGTCCGGAACGGTTCGGGGTCGTGGGGGACCACCGTCGACCTACCAATCCGTGACGTGGTCCACGTGCAGATGACCGGAGACCACCTGCCCACGTTGGAGGCGGAGCTCGGGGGCTGAGCGGAGGTCCCCGGAATCCCGAGTGTTGGGCACAAGACAACTCCTGATCGGGCACTATTTCGCGCCCCGGCTCCCGGGGTAGGGCGGATTCGGCTGCCGGGGACGCCGATGGCTGCCAGACTTCCCGTTAGAAGAGGCATGGCCGCTGGAGGTTGCGATGCTGGATACACCGAGCCTGCGCGTCGCATTCGGCGTCGTGGCGCTGACGATGTTGGCGCTGTTCTACTTCGTCACGTACCGCAGCACCCGATCGGCGTACTCCGCATGGTGGTGCGCCTCGCTCGCGCTCTTCGTCTCCGGAGCCTCGCTCTACCTGTTCAACGGCACGGTCAACCAGGTGTGGGCCAACCCGCTCGCCAACGTCCTCGTCGTCACCGGCGCCGGCTGCGTCTGGGCCGGGACCCGGTCACTACGGACCGTGAGGCCGCGCTGGTGGCAGGTCGCGATCGGGCCTGCCCTGGTGGGAGTGTTCTCGGTCATCGATGACCCCGCCACGAACATCTGGGCCGGCGGGCCGTTCTACCTCGCGGGGATGTGGGTGCTCCTCGGGATGGCCGCCATCGAGCTGCTCCGGCAGGAGCGTGCCTACTTGCCCGGACCGACGTCGGACAGCGTCACCTACCGGCTCGCGCTGCGGTCGATGTCGGTCGGTTGCGCGCTGGTGGCGGTCTACTACTTCGGCCGGTGCGTGGCTTTCATCGCGGTCGGTTGGACCGACCAGGTCTTCTCGATCTGGTTCGGCGGTCAGGCCACCACCCTGATCTCGACGGTGCTGCTGGCCAGCGCGTCGTTCAGCATGTCGACTCTCAGCAACGAGCAGCAGACCGCGGCCCTGCGGGAGACCGCCACCCGCGACGGACTCACCGGCCTGCTGAACCGCACCGAGTTCCTGCGGCTGGCTGCCGCAGAGCTCGACCAGACGCTCCGGAACGGCGTCGAGTGCCAGCTCATCCTGGCCGACCTCGACCACTTCAAGCAGATCAACGACGAGCAGGGTCACCTTGCCGGCGACCACGCGATCGCCACGTTCGCCGATGCCTGCACCGCCGCGGTGCGGTCGTCGGACCTGGTCGGGCGCTACGGCGGCGAGGAGTTCATCATCCTGCTGGCCGGGGCCAGCGCCGAACGGGCCAACAACGTCACCGACGCCATCGACGACGCCATGCTGCAAGCGGCGAAGCGTGAGAGGGTTCGGCTTCCCACGGTGAGCTATGGCATCGCTACCGTTCAGGACGGTGACGACCTCCAGCGCACGATCGGGTGCGCCGACGCAGCGCTCTACCGCGCCAAGGCCGCCGGGCGGAACCAGAGCGTGCACTACTTCCCGGGCGTCGCCTGAGTCACGGCCCGGTGCTCAGGCGCCGTCGAAGCCGTTCAGCAGCAGGAAGAAGAGCAGGACGCCGAGCAGCGCCATGCCGACCCCGATCGCGGCGCCCAGCAGAGCACGCCGTGCGGACGACTCGGCGTTCGTCAGGCCGGGGATCGCCATGCCCACGAGTGCACCGACGACGGCCATGCCTCCCAGCTGGGCCGGGATGATCCAGTTCTCCGAACCCTCCTTGTCGAAGGCCGCCGCGGCCACCGGAAGGCTGAGGATCCCGGCCACCACCAGCACGAACAGACCCAGCAAGCGCTCCATGTCGCCACCTCTCTCGGCGCCGACCGGCGGCGGCGTGCGGGGATCCTAGTGCCGACTAGGGGCCCGCGTCCGCGATCCTGACGAGGCCACCGAGGACGCCGACGTACGCCGTACCGTCGGGGCCGAGGCTGACCGGCGCGTAGTTGACGTTGTGACCGAAGCCGGTGCCATAGAGCTGCTCGAACACGACCGCGCCGGTGCGGAAGTCCAGGGCGCTGAGGTACCACGAGTCCACGAGGCCCTCGCGATCCCTCGTGACGACGTAGACGAGCCCGTTGGCCAGCGACAGCTTCGGCACGGCCGACGGCGACCGCTCGTCGTCGTTGCTCCACACGCGGTGGCAGCCCGCGCCGTCGGCATCGATGTCCACTCGCTCGATCCCTGGAGCGGAGATGTTGCCGAGGACGCTCTGGACAGGGCCGTCGTAGCCGTAGTTGTTCGTCACGACCAGCGCCCGTCCGGCGGCGATCAGCGAGTTGTCGGTGGCGCTGGCGCCCTGCTCGAACACTGGCACCGAGCAGACCTCGCGATCTCCGGCCACACCCGTGGTGCGGCGGTAGACCACGACGTTCATCGGGTCGGCGTTGTCGGTGATCGCGACCCACTCGTCGTTCATGAGGGTGGGTGTGGTGCCGGACCCGGGGGAGGTCTGGCCGGGCTTGGTCACCCCGACGTTGGCGTACTTCTCGCGCCACGACACCTGCGGAGTGCCCGCGACCAGGTCCAGCCGGTAGAGCGCCGCGGTGGTGACGACATAGATGCCGCCGGTCTCATCGACCGCGAACGAGTTGGTGATGCGCTCGCCGAGCGGGAGCACCCGCACCGCACCGCTGCCGCGGCCGACCGCTCCGACCAGCCCGCGCTCGGTGACGAACACCAGCTCACCGGTCCAGGCGGGTAACACCGAGACGATCTTGTCGTCGCGAGCCACTGCGGCGGTGAGGTCGTAGTCGCGACGGAGCACGAAGGCGGTGCCCGCGTGGTTCTGCCCGACCACCCGGATGTGGTTGGTGCCGGTCGGGATCACCGCCCGGTCACGGTGGTCGAGGTAGAAGTAGCCACCTCCGGAGAAGTCGCTGAACACGTCGAGACCGAGACGACGGTTGGGCAGCCGGTACGACGCCAGCTGCTTCAGCGTCGTGGGGTCGAACAGCTTGAGCGTCGGGGTCGTGGCGCCGACGCACACCGTCTCCAGGCGGCCCCGGCGGTCGAAGGTGAGGCTTGCGCACTCGGCGACCTGCAGCGTGGACGTCACCGCGGGGGAGACCCCCAGCGGACCGGGTCCCGGATAGGCGTCGGTCATGTAGGCGTCGTTGTGGATGTTGTTGCCGGGGTTCGCTGCCAGGAAGGGGTGCTGCGGCGGGTGTGGCGCCGACACCGGGTGTGCGACCGCCGGCGACCCGATGTACGCGGAACCGCCCGGCAGGGGGTCGTCCGGGATCGGGATCACCCCGCCCGGGGCGGCGCCGGTCGGTGCGATGGCGAGGGCGAGCAGGAGACACGCACCGGCGGTCGTGCGGCGCGCCCACGGCGTCATCCACGTCATGACGGTGCAACGATCGCGGTCCACCCGGGTGATGCGTCACACTCGAGGAGTGCTCGACCGCGTCATGGGGTGGTTGTACGCGCGTCTGAAGTCGCGCTACTGGCTGGTGTTCGTTGCCGGCCAGGTCGGCGTGTCCATCTTCGTGGTGCTGCTGACCGTCGCAGTGATCTGCTCCTACTACGACTCGTCGGTGGCCGACGTCGTGCTGATCGCCGGAGTCGCGTGCGGGCTCACGGTGGCGGCTGTGCTGTGGGCGACGCTCAGGGCGATGCCCGCCTACAACGCGATCGTGCGCTGGCGGGCCACCGAGGCGCCGACGCCCGGGGAGACCGTCACCGCCTGGGAGGCGGCCACCACCCTCACGCTCAGGCAGTACCTGAGCAGCACGGGGTGGGTGAACACCTCGGTGGTGCTCCCGACGTGCGTGCTCAGCGTGGTGGTCCTCGACCTGCCCTGGCACGCGTTCTTCGTGATGCTGCTGGCCTGCCTGATCCCTGCGGTGTACGCCACCGTGCTCAGTTACTCGGCGGGGGAGATGCTTGCCCGACCGCTGGTCAGGGACATCGCCGAGACGCTTCCCGACGACTTCCCGTTCGAGCGGCACGGACTGCCGGTCAGCAAACGGATCCGGGTCGGGCTACCGACCTACACCGCCGCCACGGGAATCCTCGTCGCCACGCTGGTCGGCGACCGGAACGGCTCCGACGACCTGGTTCTCGGCGTGGTGGCGGCACTTGCCATCGGTCTGTTTCTCTCCCAGGAGCTCTCGGTGCTGCTCGCCCAGAACATCACGGAGCCGATCGGCCGGGTGCGCACCGCGCTGGCGCGGGTGCAGGCCGGTGACCTCAGCGCGCGCGTCCCCGTCACCACCAGCGACGAGCTCGGTGAGCTGGCCCACGACTTCAACCTGATGGCGCTCGGCCTCGAGGAGCGAGAGCAGATCCGAGCGGCGTTCGGGACCTACATGGACAAGGAGGTCGCGGCGCTGATCCTGTCCGGGCGGTTCCCGGAGGAGGGCGTCGAGGTCGACGTCTCGATCATGTTCTGCGACATCCGCGAGTTCACCTCGTACGCCGAGCGTGCTGCGGCCACCGAGGTGGTGGCGACGCTGAACCGGATCTTCGAGGTGATCGTGCCGATCGTGGACCGGCACGGTGGCCACGTGGACAAGTTCATCGGCGACGGCCTGCTGGCGGTCTTCGGCGCGCCCGAGGCCTACGCCGACCACGCGGACCGTGCGGTGGGAGCCGCGTGCGAGATCGTGGCCGCCGTCAACCGAGGCGATGCCGGGCTCCGGGTGGCCGCTGGTGTGAACACCGGGCGCGTGGTGGCCGGATCGATCGGTGGTGCCGGACGGCTCAACTTCAGCGTGGTCGGCGACGCCGTCAACGTGGCCGCCCGGGTCGAAGCGGCCACGCGCCAGACCGGCGACGACGTGCTCATCACCGAGGCGACGAAGCGGCTGTTGCTCCGCCGGCTAACGGTGGTCTCGCGCGGCACGGTGGCGCTCAAGGGAAAGGCGGAGCCGCTGGAGGTGTTCTCGCCGCTGACGCTGGTGGGGGAGGGCCTCGCCGACCCGGTGCGGCGCTGACTCGATGTCAGCTCCGGACGCCGTTGAGGCGGAAGAGCAGCCAGATCGTCGCGTCCGCGACCCGCTGGACGGCTGAGTCTGCTGCCCTGCTGATCTGCCCGGTCATCGCTGCCACCTCCGCTGCGGTCGTTGTTGATACAGACACTCGGCGGTCGTTGTAGATACAGACTTCGACGCACAGGAGGACTCATCGGTTGCCTCGGGCCGGAGATCACGTCGCTCGGGGTGCGCCCGACCGGCGACCAGCGGCAGGTCGACGTACGTCTTCACCCAGGGCTCGGCGGCGCACGCAGGAGGAGGGCCAGTACAGTGATCGTCTCCCACTCCGGTATGGCAAAGGACCCCGAGAAGCGCCCGATGGACGGCTCTCAAAGTAGTCACCCGCACGTGTGGCGCATCGGCACCGGAGACCGCCGATGACGCCCTGGATCCTGCTCGGCGTCTCTGTGCTGCTGATCGCGATCTGCGGGGTGTTCGTGGCCGCGGAGTTCGCGTTCGTCACCGTCGACCGCAAGCGCGTGGAGCAGGCCGCGGAGCGGGGGGACACGGCGGCGGGTGGCGTTCTGGTGGCGATCCGTTCGCTGTCGACCCAGCTGTCCGGCGCCCAGATCGGCATCACGGTCACCAACCTCGGCATCGGTTTCCTCGCCGAGCCCGCCATTGCCGAGCTCGTGGACGACCCGTTGGGGGCGATGGGGCTCCCGGCCGGTGCGGTGCGCCCGACCGCCCTCGCGCTGGGCCTGGGCCTGAGCACCTTCCTGACCATGCTCTTCGGCGAGCTGGTGCCCAAGAACCTCGCCGTCGCGCTCCCCATGGCCACGGCTCGGGTCACCCAACGGCCGATGCGCCTGTTCACCAGCATCAACAAGGTGCCGATCAAGCTGCTGAACGGGTCGGCCAACGCCGCCGTACGCCGTCTTGGCCTGGAGCCGCAGGAGGAGCTGCGCTCAGCGCGCAGCTCCACCGAGCTCGCGTCGCTGATCTCGCGGTCGGCCAACGTCGGCACCCTGGACCCGGACACCGCGGAGCTGATGGAGCGCTCGGTGGAGTTCGGCACGCGCACCGCCGGCGAGATCATGACGCCGCGGGTGCGCACCCGCAGCCTGGAGGAGAACGACCGGGCGCTCGGCGTGATCGAGCTGACCCGCGAGACGGGGCACTCCCGCTTCCCCGTGCTCGACGACGACGACACCGTGATCGGCACCGTCCACGTTAAGAACGCGGTGGCACTGCCGGTCCACGAGCGCGCCACCACCAAGGTCAAGCACCTCATGTCCAAGCCGATCGTGGTGCCCGACTCCCTGCGGCTCGACCCGCTGCTGGCCCTGCTGCGCAAGGACGGCTTCCAGCTCGCGGTGGTGCTCGACGAGTACGGCGGGCACGCCGGCATCGTCACCCTCGAGGACGTGATCGAGGAGATCGTCGGTGACATCGCCGACGAGCACGACCGACTCGGCGCTCGGGCCCGGCTGCGGCGGGACGGTAGTTGGGCGCTCTCCGGGCTGCTGCGACCGGATGAGGTCGAGGACATCACCGGGATCGAGCTCCCGGAGAGCGAGGACTACGACACCATCGCTGGCCTCGTGCTCAAGGTGCTCGGCCGGGTGCCCGAGCCCGGCGACATCGCGGAGGTCCCGGTGCCGGACCGACGCGACCCCGAGGAAACGCGCGAGCGGCTCGCCGTGTTGGCGGTCGAGCACATGGACGGGCTGCGCGTCGACCGAGTGGCCCTCAGCCTGCTCGACGGCGTCGAGGACAACCGATGAACGCCCCGACCGCTATCGGCGTCGCCGTGCTGCTCCTTCTGGGCAACGCCTTCTTCGTGGGTTCGGAGTTCGCGATGATCTCCGCCCGGCGCAGCCAGATCGAGCCCCGGGCCGAGGCGGGTTCGCGGATGGCCAAGCTGGCGCTGAGATCGATGGAGAACATCTCGCTCGTGATCGCGGTCAACCAGCTCGGCATCACCGTGTGCTCGCTGCTGCTGGGCGCGGTGGGTGAGCCCGCGGTCGCTCATCTCGTCGATCCGGTGCTCGAGGCCCTGAACGTGCCGGAGTCGTTGCTGCACCCGATCGCGTTCGCGATCGCGTTGGCGGTCGTCGTCTACCTGCACGTGGTGCTGGGCGAGATGATCCCGAAGAACATCGCGCTGGCCGGTCCGGATCGCGCCGCCCTCGTGCTGGCCCCCGTCATCTGGGGCTTCGTCACGGTGCTCCGTCCGGTGGTGGTGGTGATCAACCTGGTCGCCTCCGGGGTGCTCCGCCTCTTCGGCGTGAAGCTGCAGGACGAGGTCAGCAGCTCCTACACCCGCGAGGAGGTCGCCGCCCTGGTGGAGGAGTCGCGGGGCGAGGGCCTGATCGAGGAGGAGGAGTACGACCGGCTCGCCGGCGCGCTCGGCTTCACGGAGAAGACGGTGTCGACCGTGCTGATGCCGCCCCACACGTTGACCAACGTGCTCCGCGGCTCCTCCCCGGCCGACGTCGAGGCGCTGTGTGCGGCCACCGGCTTCAGCAGGTTCCCGGTCACCGCCGAGGACGGCGCGCTCCTCGGCTACCTGCACATCAAGGACGTTCTCGAGACCGAGGAGCGGCGCCGGGTCGCGCCGATCGAGGACAAGTGGATCCGGCCGTTCGCCACCGTCGGCACCGACGAGCCGCTGCACGAGGCGCTGGAGACGTTGCAGCGCAGAGGGTCCCACCTGGCGCGGGTGGTGGACGCGGACGGGGCCACCCTCGGTCTGGTCACCATGGAGGACGTGATCGAGGAGCTGGTGGGGGAGATCCGCGACGCCGCGCACCTCGAGGAATCCCCCTAGGGCGGTCTGGCACGTCCCCCAACGACGCTTCTGACACGCCGACTAAGGTTCGACCGTGGCAGACGACGTAACACGCACCCATCGCGTGTGGACGCTGCCCAACCTGATCAGCGCCCTGCGCCTGGCCGGCGTACCCCTCTTCCTGTGGTTGGTCCTGGGCCCGGAGGAGGACGGTTGGGCCCTGGTGGTCCTGATGGTCGCCGGTGTCACCGACTTCCTCGACGGCTGGCTGGCGCGCAAGCTGAACCAGCAGTCGGTGGTGGGGCAGATCCTCGACCCGGTCGCGGACCGGCTGTACATCCTCGCCGTGGTCCTGGGCCTCGCGCTGCGCGAGATCATCCCGTGGTGGATGGCGGTCTCGCTGCCGCTTCGTGACCTCCTGATGTGGGGTCTGGTGCCGCTGTTGCGCACCCGCGGCTACAGCGCGCTACCGGTGCACTTCCTCGGAAAGGCCGCCACCTTCAACCTCCTCTATGCCTTCCCGCTGCTCCTCCTCGGCGACGGCGAGGGCGTGGTCGCGACCCTGGCGCAGGTCTTCGGCTGGGCATTCGCGCTCTGGGGGATCGGGCTCTACTGGTGGGCCGGGGTGCTGTACGCCTGGCAGGTGCGCAAGCTGCTGGCCACCACCGAACGCCGGGCTCCGGTGCCCGATGCCTGATCGGACCCCCACCGAGGAGCGGGCCGACCTGCCGGCTCGGGTCACCATGCCGCTGCTGACCCTGATCACCCAGCAGTCCCTCGACGAGGACTATCGGCAGGCCGCCGAGCGGCGCAGGGCCGGCCTCGCCGGCCCGAGGGCCGGTCGCCCATGGGTGACGGTCGCAGTGATCGTCACCGTGTTCGGCATCTTGGTCTCCACGGCCGCCGTCCAGACCTCACGCAACGCCGACGTCGACGACGCGGGCCGGGCCACCCTGATCCGGGGGATCGAGAACCAAAGGGACAGGGTGGCCAGGCAGCAGGACCGGATCGCGCGACTCCGGAGCCGGAACAGCTCCGCAGGCGACCGGCTCACCTCGCTCACCGCGAGCGGCGAAGCCGTCGAGGCCCGCCTCGGGCGGCTGCAGGTCGCGACCGGCTTCGTCCCCGTCGAGGGCGAGGGAGTGCGCGTCACGGTGGACGACGCCGACACCGGAGACACGAACGGCATCGTCCGCGACAACGACCTGGCGCTGTTGGTCAACGGCCTCTGGAGCGCGGGAGCGGAGGCCATCTCCGTCAACGGGCAGCGGCTCACCGTGATGAGCAGCATCCGGACGTCCGGTCGCGCGATCGAGGTCAACAGCGTGGGGATCGCGCCGCCGTACACGGTGCTGGCGATCGGGGATCGGGGCGCCCTCCAGGCCAACTTCTTCGACACGACGAGCGGGCTGGCCTTCGACGGGCTGACCCGGCGCTACGGCATGCCCTTCGACATGGACAATGAGGACCGAATCTCGCTTCCGTCGGCACCCAACCAGCTGCTCCGGCTGCGCTCGGTCAGGGCCGGCGTGGAGGGTGAGGACCACGAGCCGGCTCCCGGGGAGGAACAAGAGTGATCGCGGTAGCTGGCCTCCTCGTCGGCATCCTCCTCGGGTTGGTGTTCCAGCCCGACGTGCCGATCGGGCTCGAGCCCTACCTGCCGATTGCCGTGGTTGCTGCCCTGGATGCGGTGTTCGGCGGGCTCCGCGCCTACCTGGACGGGATCTTCGACGACAAGGTGTTCGTGGTCTCGTTCGTCAGCAACGTCGTGATCGCGGCCGGCATCGTGTACGTCGGCGACCAGCTGGGCGTCGGCGGCCAGCTGTCGACGGGGGTCATCGTGGTCCTAGGGATCCGGATCTTCTCCAACGTCGCCGCCATTCGAAGGCACCTGTTCCATGCCTGAGCCCGTCGGTCCCGAGGAGGCGCCCACCGGCCGCCGCCAGCTGGTGTCTGCGCTGCGTCGCCCGGGCCGCAAGCAGGTGGTGGTCGCGGTGCTGCTGGCGCTGGTCGGTTTCGCCGGCGTCACGCAGGTACGCAGCAACGACGTGGACGACACGTTCGCGGGGCTGCGCGAGCAGGACCTGATCGACATCCTCAACGGCCTCGCCGGCACCACCCAGCGCGCCGAGACCGACATCAGCCGGCTCGAGCGCACCCGCGACGACCTGTTATCCGACACCGACCAGCGCGAGGCGGCCCTGGAGCAGGCGCAGTCCGAGGCCAACACGCTGAGCATCCTGGCCGGCCTGGTGCCGGTCACCGGGCCGGGCATCCGGGTGACGATCACGGAGGTCACCGGCCAGATCAAGCTGGACACGATCCTGGACACGGTGCAGGAGCTGCGCACCAGCGACGCAGAGGCGATGCAGTTCAACGGTGAGGTCAGGGTCGTGGCGTCGACCTCGTTCGAGGATGCGGAGGGCGGGTTCCTGATCGACGGGACGCTGGTGGAGCCCCCGTACGTCATCGACACGATCGGTGAGCCGGACGCGCTGGACCAGGCGCTCTCCTTCGGGCTCGGTCCGAGCTACCAGGTCGAGCAGGACGGCGGTGAGATGGAGGTCGACCAGCTGCGGTCGCTCGACATTGAGTCCGTCGTCGACCCGACCCGGCCCGACTTCGCCGAACCGCAGTAGTCTGCCGCCGGACCACCGCC
The DNA here is from genome assembly GCA_963729095.1 of uncultured Actinomycetota bacterium. GTDB lineage: Bacteria > Actinomycetota > Actinomycetes > Propionibacteriales > Nocardioidaceae > Nocardioides. The sequence continues at coordinate 40,125 of CAVSMX010000036.1, forward strand.
GACCCGAGGAGACGCTCTTGTACCCCGAGGACCTGAAGTACACCGCCGAGCACGAGTGGCTGCGATCCCCGGGGGAGCACGAGGGCGCGGTCCGGGTCGGCATCACCGACTACGCCCAGGACGCGCTCGGCGACATCGTGTACGTGTCCCTCCCCGACGTGGGGGCGACGGTCTCGTCCGGCAGCACCTGCGGCGAGCTCGAGTCGACCAAGTCGGTGAGCGACATCTACGCACCGGTCGGCGGCGAGGTCGTGGCGCGCAACGAGACGCTCGACGCGACGCCCGAGCTGGTCAACAACGACCCGTACGGCGGTGGCTGGCTGTTCGAGGTGGTGCCCACCGATCCGAGCGAGATCGACGGGCTGATGAGCTCCGACGCCTACGCCTCGTCCCTCGATACCTGAGCAGCTGGCGGCCTGTTCGCGGGCTTCGGTCCGGGCGCAACGCCCGGCTGGTAAGTTCGGGACAACCATCAACCTCAGCCCGGCCTTGAGGGTTGCGGGGGACTGATGGTGGGCGACGACCGGACCGGAGGATGCACTGATGCCGTTCTGCACTGCATGTGGCAAGCAGAACCCCGACGACGCCCGTTTCTGCTCCCAGTGCGGCACGCGTCTGGTGGTGGCCGGCCCGGCCGCGGGTGAGCCCACCGGCGAGGCCACCGCGACCATCCAGATGGGCGCGGGCGCCGACAAGGTGGAGACCTCCGACCGCGCCCTCAACCCCGTCGACGCAGCAGCGGTCGATGCGTTGCCCGTGGGGCACGCGCTGCTCGTCGTACAGAAGGGGCCGGGGGCGGGCAGCCGCTTCCTGCTCGACCAGGACGTCGTGAACGCCGGTCGGCACCCGGAGAGCGAGATCTTCCTCGACGACGTCACCGTGTCGCGGCGACACGCGGTGTTCAACCGGGGCGGCGACCAGTTCACGGTCAGCGACGTCGGCAGCCTCAACGGCACCTACGTCAACCGCGACCGGATCGAGAAAGTGCAGCTCACCGACGGAGACGAAGTCCAGATCGGCAAGTACCGCCTGGTCTTCTTCGCCGGGCACGAGAGCGCCTGAGACCTTGGTCAGCCTGCCGGAATCGGGCTCGCCGAGGGCGCGGATGAACATCGGTCAGGTGCTCGACGAGCTGCGGCCGGACTTCCCGACCGTCACGATCCCGAAGATCCGGTTCCTGGAGGACAAGGGGCTGATCAAGCCCGAGCGGACGCCCGCCGGCTACCGGAAGTTCTCGACCAAGGACGTCGAGCGGCTCCGCTACGTGCTGCGGATGCAGCGCGACCACTACCTGCCGCTCAAGGTGATCGGCGAGCACCTCGACGCCATCGACCGCGGGTTGGAGCCGCCGCCGATCGAGCCCGTGGTGCCGACCGTGCCGAAGGTCGCACTGGCCGCCGACGGGCTGCCCAGCGCCGACTCGTTCGGCCGCCGCGACAACCTGCGACTGTCGCGCAAGGAGCTGGTGAAGATCGCGGAGATCACCGAGGAGCTGCTCGACCAGCTGGAGCAGTTCGGCCTGATCAACCCACGCCAGGGCACCGGCCACTACGACACCGACGCACTGGTGATCGCCCAGACCGCACGCGAGCTGGCCGACTTCGGACTCGAGCCCCGGCACCTGCGCGCGTTCAAGACCGCGGCCGACCGTGAGGTGGGGCTGGTCGAGCAGGTCGTGGCCCCCCTGCGCGGCGGCCGTGACACGGCTGCGAAGGCCCGCGCCGAGGAGGCGATGAGCGAGATCGCCGCGCTGTCCGTGCGTCTTCACGCCACGTTGGTGAAGTCGGGCCTGCGTCGCTGATCGGACTGCCGTTTGGTCACCAACGGCAGGAAATCGGGGCCACGGCTGTCGTTGGTGACCAAACGGCAAGCCCGCACGACGGACCGCCTCGACGCCGCTGGGGTGCGGTGTAGCCTCGAAGCGTGCGCGAAGTCGATGTGATGGGTGTCAGGGTGGAGATGCCCTCGAACCAGCCGATCGTGCTGCTGCGCGAGGTGTCGGGGGAGCGCTACCTGCCGATCTGGATCGGGGCGGTGGAGGCGACGGCGATCGCCTTCGCGCAGCAGGGCGTGGTCCCGCCGCGGCCGCTGACGCACGACCTGATGAAGGACGTCCTGGAGGCCACCGGCAACGAGCTCACCGAGGTGCGGATCACCGACGTGAAGGACGGGGTCTTCTTCGCGACCCTGGTGTTCGGTTCCGGGGCTGAGGTCAGCGCCCGGCCGTCGGACTCGATCGCGCTCGCGTTGCGCACCGGCACCACGATCTTCTGCGCGGACGACGTCCTCGACGAGGCCGGCCTCGCCGTGCCGGCCGAGCAGGAGGACGAGGTGGAGCGGTTCCGTGAGTTCCTCGACCACGTGACGCCTGAGGACTTCGAACGCACCGACGGGTAGCCTCACCCTCAAGTAGAGGTTTAGGGTTGCGACACACCCCCTCTTGTCTTTGACCGCCCTCGGGTTGGGCCGTACCTTGAAGTGTCTCTGTTGTAACTCCACCATTGTGGTTGTCCCGAAAGCCGGGGGCGCCCGTCCTTCCCCGGGGTTACGTTGTGCGGAGTAGACCCACGGAGGACCGTGTGAACGAGCAGAAGCCGGACGCAGGCAGCGGCCACGAGGCCGCGCGGGCCGCCGGGGAGGCCGAGGAGCAGGGACTGCTCTTCACCGACGACGTCTCGCCGCTGCCCAGCGACCTGGGTTACCGCGGGCCGACTGCCTGCAACGCCGCAGGCATCACCTACCGGCAGCTCGACTACTGGGCCCGCACGGGGCTGATCGAGCCGACCGTCCGCGGCGCGACCGGTTCCGGCTCACAGCGGCTCTACTCCTTCCGCGACATCTTGATCCTCAAGGTGATCAAGAGCCTGCTGGACGCCGGCATCTCGCTGCAGCAGATCCGCACCGCGGTCTCCCACCTGCGCGAGCGAGGCACCGACGACCTGACCCGCGTGACGCTGATGAGCGACGGTGCCTCGGTCTACGAGTGCACCAGCAACGACGAGGTGATCGACCTCCTGCAGGGTGGTCAGGGCGTCTTCGGCATCGCCATCGGCGGCGTCTGGCGCGAGATCGAGGGCACCCTCGCCGAGCTGCCCAGCGAGCGCACCACCACCGAGGAGACCGGGCCGACCGCGGGTGACGAGCTGGCCGCCCGCCGTGCCGCCCGAGGGGCCTGAAGGGCCGCCGTTCCGTCACCCGACACGCTCCTCCTCGTTGACCCGTCGCAAACTTTGCGACGGGTCAACGCTTGATAGGCTCGTGATGCCGACGATCCCGCGCGGGAGAGTCTTCGCCCGGCAACGTCGCCGGGACGAAGCGCCGAAGGGGCAATTCCTCCCCGGAACCTCTCAGGCGCAAGGACTGCGCGGACCAGGCAACTCTGAAGCCCGAGTGGGGTGACAGAGGGGGAGGCGAATCGATCGACCGATCAGAGGAGCCTTCGTTGTCGGATCACCCCACGCTTGCCGAGCTCGACGCGGCCATGCCGTTCTCCGACCGGCACATCGGGCTGCGGCCCGACGATGTCGCCACGATGCTGGAGCGCCTGGGCTTCGACTCTCTCGAGGAGCTGATGGCGGCCGCCGTGCCCGGGGGCATCCGGTCCGCGGCGGAGCTCGACCTCCCGGGGCCGCTGACCGAGGAGGCGACCGCGCGGGAGCTGCGGCAGCTGGCCGCCGCCAACCGGCCGGGGGAGGCGATGATCGGCCTCGGCTACCACGCGACCCTCACCCCACCCGTGATCCGGCGCAACGTGCTCGAGGACCCCAGCTGGTACACCGCCTACACGCCGTACCAGCCGGAGATCAGCCAGGGCCGGCTCGAGGCGCTGCTGAACTTCCAGACCGTGGTCGGAGACCTCACCGGCTTGCCGACCGCAAACGCCTCGCTGCTCGACGAGGCCACGGCCGCAGCCGAGGCGATGACGCTCGTACGCCGGGCCAGGAAGCAGGCCACGGGCCCGTTCGTCGTCGACGCAGACGCGCTGCCCCAGACCATCGACGTGGTCCGCACCCGGGCCGAGGCGATGGGCATCGAGGTGCTGGTCGCGGACCTCACCCAGGGACTCCCGGACGGCGACCTGTGCGGCGTGCTGGTCCAGTATCCCGGCGCGTCCGGACGGGTGCTCGACCCGCGCCCGGTCATCGACGCCTGTCACGAGCGCGGCGCCCTCGCCGTCGCCGCCGCCGACCTGCTGGCGCTGACCCTCCTCGAGGCGCCCGGCGGCCTGGGCGCCGACGTGGTGGTCGGCTCCTCCCAGCGGTTCGGCGTACCCCTCTTCTACGGCGGCCCGCATGCCGGGTTCATGGCCGTCGCCGAGGGCCTCGAGCGGCACCTGCCCGGACGCCTGGTCGGGGTCTCGGTGGACGCCGAGGGTCGCCCTGCCTATCGGCTCGCGCTGCAGACCCGGGAGCAGCACATCCGCCGCGACAAGGCGACGTCCAACATCTGCACCGCTCAGGTGCTGCTGGCGGTGGTGGCCGCGATGTATGCCGTCTACCACGGCCCCGACGGCCTGCGGGCGCTCGCCACCCGCACCCACCGGTACGCCGCAGTGCTGGCCAGGGCGCTCACCGATGCCGGACACCCACCCCTGCACGCCCACTTCTTCGACACCCTGACCGTGCCGGTCCCCGGCCGGGCCGTCGATGTGGTCGCGTCCGCGCGCTCGCTCGGTCTCCAGCTACGGCTAGTCGACGCCGACACCGTGGGAATCTCCACCTCGGAGGCGACCACCCGCTCCACGATCACCAGCGTGCTGCGGGCGTTCGGCGCCGCGTTCGACGATCTCGACGCACAGGACCACGAGGCCGGCGACGCGCTGCCCGACGAGCTGCGCAGGACCACGGAGTTCCTCACCCACGAGGTGTTCTCGAGCCACCACAGCGAGACCGCGATGCTGCGTTACCTGCGGCGTCTCTCGGCCCGCGACTACGCGTTGGACCGCGGCATGATCCCACTCGGCTCCTGCACCATGAAGCTGAACGCGACCACCGAGATGGAGCCGATCTCGCTCCCCGGGTTCGCCGACCTGCACCCGTTCGCGGCGGCGGAGGACGCCGCCGGCTACCGGCACCTGGTCGAGCAGCTCGAGCGCTGGCTGGCCGAGGTCACCGGCTACGACCGGGTGTCGATCCAGCCCAATGCCGGGTCGCAGGGTGAGCTCGCGGGGCTGCTCGCCATCCGCGGTTTCCACCGCGCCAACGGCCAGGCGGAGCGCAACGTGTGCCTGATCCCTTCGTCGGCGCACGGCACCAACGCAGCGTCGGCGGTGATGGCCGGCATGAGGGTCGTCGTCGTGAAGGCGACCGACGACGGCGCGGTCGACCTCGATGACCTGCGCGCCCGGTGCGACGAGCACGCCGACGACCTCGCGGCGATCATGGTGACCTACCCGTCGACGCACGGGGCCTACGAGGACTCCATCGCCGAGCTGTGCGAGACGGTGCACAAGCACGGCGGCCAGGTCTACGTCGACGGCGCCAACCTGAACGCCCTGCTCGGGTACGCCAAGCCCGGCGAGTTCGGCGGCGACGTCTCCCACCTCAACCTGCACAAGACGTTCTGCATCCCGCACGGCGGCGGCGGACCAGGCGTGGGGCCGGTGGGCGTGCGAGAGCACCTGGCGCCGTACCTGCCCTCGCACGCGATGCACCCCGAGGAGGCGAAGCGTCAGGGGATCGGCCCGATCAGCGCGGCGCCGTACGGCTCGGCCGGCATCCTGCCGATCTCCTGGGCCTACATCCGGCTGATGGGCGGGTCCGGCCTCACCCGGGCCACCGCGGCGGCGGTGCTGGCTGCCAACTACGTCGCGACCAGGCTGGAGGAGCATTTCCCCGTCCTTTACCGCGGCCACGGCGGGCTGGTCGCGCACGAGTGCATCCTCGACGTCCGTGGGCTCACCAAGGGGACCGGCGTGAGCGTGGATGACGTCGCCAAGCGGCTCATCGACTACGGCTTCCACGCGCCGACGATGTCGTTCCCGGTCGCCGGCACCCTGATGGTGGAGCCGACGGAGTCGGAGGATCTCGCCGAGCTCGACCGGTTCTGCGACGCGATGATCGCAATCAAGGGCGAGATCGACCGCGTTGCCGCGGGGGAGTGGACCGCCGAGGACTCCCCGCTCCGCGGCGCCCCGCACACCGCCCGGGCACTGGTGGGCAAGTGGAAGCGCGGCTACACGCGCGAGGAGGCCGTGTTCCCCGCGGGCCCCGATCCTGACAAGTACTGGCCGCCGGTCGCCCGGATCGACCAGGCCTACGGCGACCGCAACCTGGTCTGCGCCTGCCCGCCGCCGGAGGCCTTCGCCGAGTGACCCACCAGCAGCGACTCGATGCCCTGCAGGCGAAGGGCCGGCTGCCCGGCGTGGTGGCCGGGGTGCTCGCTGATGGCAAGCTCGCCTGGACCGGCGCGGCCGGCATGGGCGACGTCGTCCAGCAGTACCGGATCGGTTCGATCACCAAGACCATGACCGCGGTCGCGTTGCTCCAGCTCAGGGACGAGGGTCTGGTCGAGCTCGACCACCCCATCGGCCGGTACCTGCCGGAGACCGGGTACGCCGCCTCGACCCTCCGGGACCTGCTGTCGCACACCTCGGGGATGCAGAGCGAGCCGGCCGGGTCGTGGTGGGAGCGCTCACCAGGGACCGATCTCGAGGCATTGATCGCGGCCAACGACGGCTCGGGTGCGGTCGCCCCGCCTGGCGAGTACTACCACTACTCCAACCTCGGGTACGCGCTGCTCGGGGAGGCCGTGGCCCGGCTCCGCGGCGCCTCCTGGTGGGAGGTCGTGCGAGACCGCCTGCTCGACCCGCTCGGCATGAGCCGCACGACGTACCACCCAGAAGCGCCGGTCGCGCAGGGCTACAGCGTCGACCACTTCGCCGGCACGCTCACCCTCGAGCCGCACCAGGACACCGGGGCGATGGCACCGGCCGGCCAGGCCTGGAGCACGGTCGCGGATCTGGCCCGGTGGGCGCGGTTCCTCGCCGACGGGCACCCCGACGTGCTGCGCGCCGAGACGTTGCGGGAGATGTCGGAGCGGCAGCCGCCGGCTGAGCGGTACGGGCTCGGACTGCACGTGGTGGACCAGGGCGAGCGGGACCTCGTGGGACACGGTGGCAGCATGCCCGGATTCCGGGCCGCGGTCTTCGTCGACCAGGACCGCCGTGACGGCCTGGTGGTCCTGTGCAACGCCACGACCGGGCTTTCCTCCGAGAGCATGCCGGCGAGTGTTCCTGGACGACGCCGATGAGGACCCGCCGGTGCGGGCGTGGGTGCCGACCGACCGAGTGCCCGACGAGGTATCGCCGATCCTCGGCGTCTGGTTCTGGGGCAACACGGCGGGAGAGCTGAGGTGGCAGAACGAGCGGCTGGAGCTTCGTGGCCTGAACAGCGCCGAGGTGTCCGACGCGTTCGAACTGTGTGACGGGCGGCTAGTCGGCGTCAGCGGGTACCACCGCGGCGAGACGCTGCACGTTCGGCCGACGCATCTGGAGTGCGCGACGTTCGTCTACACCCGGACGCCGTACGACCGGGAGGCCCCGATCCCCGGCCCGGCTCCAGTCAGTCGAACTGGAGTGTGGTGACCAGCGCCGGGTGGTCGGAGCTGATCGACAGCTGGCGGGTGCGCGTGACGCTCGCCTCCGGTGGGTTGAACAGGTACATCACGCCGCGGTCCTTGGTGTAGCCGTAGCCGGCCTTCCGCATCTTCGCCACCGCCGTCCAGTAACCCTGGGTGGGGTGGGAGTTCATGTCTCCGCCGAGCAGCACCCGACCCTGCCGCGCGAGCTGGCCGACGAGAGGGGCCAGCTTGTCCATGCCGCAGGCGTACAGCTGGACACGCGTCAACGGCGGGTTGCCCCACTGCCTCGGGAACTTCGCCGGGTTGGTCGGCATGTGGGTCGAGATCACCGAGACGACCTGGCCGTCGCCGAGATTGCGCAGCGTGACCCAGGTGGCGTACCGGTCCCACAGGAACTTCTTCTTCTGCATGTAACCGCGGTCGTCGTCGACCACCTTGACCCGGCCCTGGGCGACCACCTCGTAGATGTCAGTGCGCCACAGCACCGCGTTGTTCATCGACTGACCACCGGCTCCCGGCTCGGTCAACCGGGCACCACCGCGATAGACGCCGTACCCCGGCGCGGCCGCCCGCAGACCCTCCACCGTGCGGCCGCTGATCTCGTTGAGCGTGATGAAGTCCGGCTGCTGCGCGATCAGGAGCCTCATGGACCGCTTGAAGTTCTCAGGGCCGATCCGGTTGGGGATGTTCGCCACCGCTGCGGTGACCTCCACGGAGGACAGGGCCAGCAGCTCGGCGTAGTGCTCCTTGGCCTGGGCCAGGACGACGCGGGCAGCGTCCAGCTGGGAGCGAGCGTCCGTCAGCCTGGTCTGAGCCCTTGCCAAGGCACTCGTCGCGCGGTCGACAGCCGCTTGGGCACCGAGATACGCACTCTTCGCCGCAATGGCGTCGGCGCGGAGCGCGCGCGAGCGCGCCCTCATCGTGCGCAGGTGGTGGCGGGCGGCCCTCCGTGCGTGCGGGGACTTCGCCCGCTGCAAGCGTGTTTGCGCGTTCCGCACTCGCTTACGCCCGGTGTTCAACGCCTGCCGGGCGCCGTCAAGGCGCTGGACGGCCTGGTCCCGGGTCGAGGTGTGCCTCTCGAGGCGATCGCTGATCGTGTCCCGGTGGGCCTGGGCGTCCTTAGTCGCGACCTTCGCACGATCAACCGCCGCCTTCGCGACGCGGACCTGCGACGCGGCCTCGGCGAGGTCGTCGTCCGGGCCTGCGGCCGCGAACGAGTCACCGGGGTGCACGAACATCGCAACGATGATCGCGGCCAGGCCCAAGAGGGCGCCGACGCGCAAGCGTAGGGGAGTCGTGTGAGCCATGGTGTGGGTGCCGCTCCAGCGCGGTGGGGGACGAGTCCGAACGGCGATACGTTAGGGCGTGTCGGGCGGAGGACGCAGCGGAATGACGCAAAACAGGACCTCATCGTCCGGATGCCGTACCATCCGGCCGGGCCGCGAACCGACGGACGTACCGGGCGTTGCCTTCGTGGACTGGCTGCTGTCGCGTTCACGGTGGTCGTGTAGACCTGCGTCATGGGTTCTCACCTCGAGTTGGAGCACACCTTTCTCCCGGGCCCCGACGACGAGGTTCCCGACCTCGCCGCAGCCGACGGGGTGACGTCCGTCGAAGAGGGTGGATCCGCCGACCTCGTCGCGACCTACTTCGACACCGACGATCTGGCGTTGACCCGGGCCGGTGTGTCACTGCGTCGCTGTCTCGGCGGCACAGACGCGGGATGGCACCTGAAGGTGCCGGCGGGTGAGGGGAGAGACGAGATCGTCCAACCGCTGTCGCGAGCCACGAGGACGGTTCCGGCCGCACTGCGCCGTTCGGTCCTGGCCTGGACCCTCGGGCGAGAGCTGACGCCGGTGGCGGAGATCGAGACGCACCGGGCGACCCGTCGCCTGCAGGGTGCGGACGGTGAGGTCCTCGCCGAGCTGGCCGATGACCGGGTGGTCGGAACCCCCTGCGACGGAAGCGACCCGGTCGTCTGGCGCGAGTGGGAGGTGGAGCTCGTCGACGGCGACAGCAGTCTGCTGACCGCAGTGGGCGCCCTCCTCGAGGGGATCGACGTGCAGCCGAGCGCCCACAGACGCAAGATCGACCGGGTGCTGGCGCTCGACGCGGCCCCGAAGTCTCCCGACCCGGACACCGCCGCCGGCCTCCTGCACCGTCGTCTAGTCGAGCAGGCGGCCCTGCTGCGCGTGCACGACAGCGGGATCCGGCGAAGGGTGCCGGACTCGGTGCACCAGTTCCGGGTCACCGCCCGACGGCTGCGGGGGGCGCTGGCCACCTTCCGTCCGCTGATCGGCCGCGCAGTGACCGAGCCGATCCGCGACGAGCTCCGCTGGATCGCTCGCACCCTCAGTGACGCCAGGGACGCCGAGGTCATGCACGAGCGGTTGCGCGGGCTCCTCGAGGACGAACCCGCCGTGGTCGGCCCGGTCCGACGACGCATGCAGCGCACCTACCGGGCGCAGGAGCGGGAGGGGATGCGGAACGCCGACGAGCTTCTGGCCTCGGAGCGGTACTTCTCACTGCTCCGCGCGCTCGACGGCCTGATCGCCGATCCGCCCTGGACGAAGAAGGCCATGGGAAACGCCCGCAAGCTGGCCCGCCGACGGCTACGCAAGGAGCATCGGAGGGTGCAAGGGCGGGTCGAAGCGGCCGAGGTGCTCGCCGACGCCGACGGCGAGGCGTACGACGTCGCCGTCCACCGGGTGCGCAAGGGAGTCAAGCGGTTCAGGTACGCCCTGGAGGCCGCCGAGCCGGTCATCGACGCGGACGCCGAGCTCCTTCGCCTGAAGGCGAAGGAGCTGAGCCAGGTGCTCGGCGAGCGACAGGACACCACGGTCACCCGTACGGACCTGCTCGAGATGGCACGTGCTGCGACCGAAGAGGCGGAGAATGCCTTCACCTACGGTCGGCTGCACGCCCGCGAGTCGACGCGTGCCGGAGAACTCGATCGTGAGTTCGAGGAGCGCTGGCGAACGATGAAGTGACCACCGTCGTCAGATGGCCTCGGAGACGCTCGACATGTTGAAGTCGGGCACTCTCAGCGCCGGCGTTGCGGTGCGCGAGAAGTAGTCGTCGCCCCACTCCCTGCTGAAGCTGGGCACCGTCGCCGACGCGTGGGTGAACCGCCGAAGGAGGTCGATCGGCGACTCGTTGAACCGGAAGTTGTTGACCGACCCGGTGATCTCCCCGTTCTCGACCAGGTAGACGCCGTCGCGGGTGAGACCGGTGAGCAGGAGCGTCTGCGGATCGACCTCTCGGATGTACCAGAGGCAGGTCAGCAGGAGGCCACGCTCGGTGCCGGACACCAGGTCGTCAACCGTGCCGCCACCGGAGTCGACGCTGAGAACGAGGTTGTCGACCGCTGGTGTCACCGGCTGGCTGGTCATCGCGGCGGAGTGGCGGGTCTGGAGAAGCGAGCTGAGCCGCCCATCGCGGATCCAGTCGGTGCGCTCGAGGGGAAGTCCGTTGTCGAACACCGACGACTCGTTGCTGGACGTCGCGGCCAGGGCGAACGGTGCGCACTCGAGGCCCGGGTGGGCGGGGTCGGAGAACAGGTTCACCCCTTCGGCGGCGATCTGCTCGCCGATCCGGGTGCCGCTCGGTCGGCTGCTGTAGACCGACTGGCCCTCCCAGGCGGTCCGGGCGCCGGCGTACCAGTAGGCCATGATCAGCAGGTCGGACAGCGTGGTCGGCGGCAGGATGGTGTCGTAGCGGCCCGCAGGGAGGTCGACCCTCCGAGCGCCCCAGGCCAGACGCTGCGCCAAGGTCTGGTCCATCACGAGCGCGTCGACGTCGGTGAAGTCGCGCGTGGCGCCGCCGACCCAGGCGCTCTCGGTCAGGTCGGCGTTCTTGCCGGTGCAGCCGTAGTGCCCGGTGGGCTGGACGTGCCGCAGCCGGAGACCGGTGGTCGACCCGAGGTAGGTCGTGGTCATCTCGTGGTTGACGAACCCGTAGAGCACGCGACCAGCCGACGTGGCTCGGCCGAAGACCTCGCCGAGGGCAGGGGCGAACGTGTCGTAGACGTGGACGTCGGTGGGCACCGGCGGCTCGTCCCAGTCAGGGGACGTCGCGTCGCGGACGAGCTCGTTCGCGTCCTCGGCGGGGGAGCCCGCCCGGGCCGCAGCGTCCGCGGCGCGCACCAGCTCGTCGACCTGGCCCTGGGTGGTGGCGCTGCCGCTGACCGAGCCGGTGGCCGTGGCGTCGCCGGACCGGATGAACGAGATCACGGTGACGGAGATGCCGTGCATCACGCCGTTGGTGGTCAGGGTGTTGTTGGCCCACCGGAGGTTGGCGCTGGTGTGGTCGCGGGCGATCACGATGCAGTCGTCGGCGGTGGACACCGACAGCGCGTGCTCGACGAGAGACTGAGGGGTAGCGGCGCTGGGCATGGCGACGGACATCAGTTCCCGCCCTCCTCGTTGGTGTTGAGGATCCGGATGTTCCGGAACAGTGAGGTCGGGCAGCCGTGGCTGACCGCGGCCACCTGCCCGGGCTGGGCCTTGCCGCAGTTGAACGCGCCGCCGAGGACCCAGGTCTCGGGCCCGCCCACCGCCTCGAGGGAGTTCCAGAAGTCGGTGGTCGTGGCCTGGTAGGCCACGTCGCGCATCTGTCCGACCAGCTCGCCGTTCGCGATCCGGTAGAAGCGCTGGCCGGTGAACTGGAAGTTGAAACGCTGCATGTCGATCGACCACGACTTGTCGCCGACGACGTACAGGCCGCGCTCGACGCGGCCGATCAGGTCGTCGATGCCCGGCCCGTCGGGGGCCGGCTGAAGTGACACGTTGGCCATCCGTTGGATGGGGATGTGGCCGGGCGAGTCGGCGTACGCGCAACCGTTGGAACGTCCACCGTTGAGCTCGGGCAGCATCACGCCCATCGGCCGGTCGAGCTGGTAGCCGACCAGCACGCCGTCGCGGACGATGTCCCAGCTCTGGGTCTGCACGCCTTCGTCGTCGTACCCGATGGTGGAGAGGCCGTGCTCCACGGTGCGGTCGCCGGTGACGTTCATGACCGGAGAGCCGTACTGGAGGGTGTTCAGCTTGTCGATCGTCGCGAACGAGGTGCCGGCGTAGTTGGCCTCGTAGCCCAGGGCCCGGTCCAGCTCGGTGGCGTGCCCGATCGACTCGTGGATCGTCAGCCACAGGTTGGAGGGATGGATGACCAGGTCGTAGCTGCCGGCCTCGATGCTGGGCGCCTTGAGCTTCTCGGCGAGCAGCTCGGGCACCTGCTCGATCTCGTCGTCCCAGTCCCAGCCGTCTCCGGTCAGGTACTCGTAGCCCCGACCCACTGGTGGCGCAATGCTGGCCATCGAGTCGAAGGTGTCCGCCCCGGCGCCCATCGCCTCGAACCCCGGATGCATCCGGATCCGCTGCTGGGTGGTGCGGGTGCCGGCCAGGTCGGCGTAGTACTTGTTCTCCTGGATCTGCAGCAGGTGCGCCGACGCGTGGTCGACCGCGGCACCGGTGCGCAGCCGGTTGGTCCAGTCGATCAGCAGAGCCGCCTTCTCGGCGACCGGCACCTCGAGCGGGTTGGTGCGGTACGACGACACCCAGGTGACGTCGTCGTAGACCGGCTCGTCCGCGATCTCCACCGGCCTGCTGGTCATCTCGGCGGCGACCCGGGCCACCTCGACGGCGCGCCCGGCCACCCGCCCGGCCTCGTCGGCCGTGAGCACGACACCCGAGGCGAAGCCCCAGGCGCCGCCGTGGAGCACCCGGACCGCGAAGCCGAGGTCCTCGCTGTCGCCGGCACCCTGGAGAACACCGTCGCGAACGCCGAGGTGTTGCGAGCGAATCCGCTCGAACCGGAAGTCGGCGTGGGTGGCGCCGAGCTCGCGCGCCCGGGCGAGCGCGACGTCGCCGAGCTGTCGGTAGGGGAGGTCGGTGAACGTGGGATCGAGCGTCGGGCCGGGCATGCGGGCGAACCTACCTACCTCGTTAGGGTGACTGCCATGTCATTCCCGGCGTGGCTCGGTATCGGTGCCCAACGCAGTGGGACCACCTGGCTCACGGACCTGGTGACGCAGCATCCGCAGGTGGGTCTGGGCACCAACGGGAAGAAGGAGCAGCACCTGCTCCACAAGGTCGGGGACGGCCGCGAGCCGGAGTCGGCGTACCTCGACCTCTTCCCGGACGACGGGGTGCGCCGAGGCGACTGGACGCCGCAGTATCTCCGGCACTCCTCGACACCGGCGGTCGCCGCACGGCTCGGTGGCGGCGCCCCGATCTTCGTCGTACTTCGGGACCCGGTGGAGCGGTTCCGCTCGGCGATGCGGCTGGCGGCCACCAGGGGAAAGTCCTGGCCCTATCCGGTGCCGATCACGGTGCAGACGTGGACCGGGATGTACGCCGACCAGCTGGACATGTGGGCGGCCGTGGTCGGGCGCGAGCGGATGCACGTGCTCGTCTACGAAACCGTGCGCGAGGATCCCCAACGGGCGGTGGACTCTCTGTGGCGCGCGATCGGCGTCGACCCGGTCCCTCTGCGCGACATCGCCCGCGAGTCCTCGTCGTCGTCGCGCGCCGACTGGGAGTGGACGCCGGGCCTGAAGGAGACGCTGCGGGTGCTGTACCGGCCCCAGGTGCAGCGGTTGGCGACCGACTGGGGACTCGACGTGAGCGGGTGGACCAGCGCCTCTTAGCCGTGCGACCGGTCGCATCGGCGCGGCGGCGGGCGGGTACCGGCCGGTCATGGCTAGTGCACAGAAAGTCGCATTCCTGATCGCATCCGAAGGCACCGAGCGGGTCGAGCTCGAGGACCCGTGGGGCGCCGTCGAGGACGCGGGGTACCAGCCGGTGCTGCTCTGCCCCGATGACGGCGAGGCCCAGCTCTTCGACCATCTCGACAAGGCCACGACGCAGAGCGTGGACAAGACCATCGACGAGGCCGACCCGGACGACTACGCGGCGCTCGTGCTGCCGGGCGGGGTGGCGAACCCCGACAACCTGCGCATGCACATGGACGCGGTGGAGTTCGTGAAGGAGTTCCACGCCTCCGGCAAACCCGTGGCCGCGATCTGCCACGCCCCGTGGACGCTGATCGAGGCCGATGTGGTCAGGGGCAAGCGGCTCGCCTCCTGGCCGAGCCTGCAGACCGACATCCGCAACGCGGGCGGCGAATGGGTGGACGACAAGGTGGTCACCGACGGCAACCTGATCACCAGCCGCAACCCCGACGACCTGCCGGCGTTCACCAACGCGCTGCTGGAGGCGTTGGACCACGGCGCCGCGGGGACGTCCTCGTAGCGTCCGGATGGCGAACGGGGCCGAGTCCCTCTTGAGGCACGGCTTGCCGTTTGGTCACCAACGGCAGAGATTCGGGCCGAATTCGCCGCCGTTGGTGACCAAACGACAGTCCGGATCCGTACGCCGGCGGCGCGAGCAAGGGTGCTCAGCGGGTGACGGCGACAGTGGAACCGCGGCGCGACTTGGTGACCGTGAGCCGAGTGGGGATCCGGTCGCGCATCTCGGCGACGTGGCTGACGACGCCGACCACACGGCCGCCGTCGCGCAGTGAGTCGAGGGTGTCCATCACGTCGTCGAGGGTGTCGGCGTCCAAGGAGCCGAACCCCTCGTCGACGAAGAGCGTGTCCAGCTCGGCGCCGCCGGCCTCCTGGGTGATCACGTCGGCGAGTCCGAGCGCCAGGGCGAGGGAGACCACGAACGTCTCGCCTCCGGACAGGGTCGCCGGGTCGCGGGACTCGCCGGACCAGTCGTCGCGGACCAGCAGGCTGAGGCCGCCGCGGGTCTCGCCGGCTCCTCGGCGGCCGGTGTGCTCGAGTGAGTAACGTCGATCGCTCATCCGGGCCAGGCGGGTGTTGGCCGCCGCGACCACCTGGGTGAGCCGGTAGGCCAGCACGTACGCCGACAGCCGCATCTGCAGGCGGTTGTCCGGCGACTTGCCCTCGACGAAGGCGGCCAGCCGGTCGGTGAGGTCGAGGTCGTCGCGGCGCGGGCACCAGGAGTCGACCGCCCGCTCGAGCTCGTCGGCGAGCTCACCGAGCCGGCGGACCCGGGTTGCGGTGACGCCCGCGAGCGACTGGGCGTCGCCGAGCCGGACGAGCGCGTCGGCGTGTTCGACCTCCAGCTCCTCCAGGCAGGGGAGTGGGGAGTCGTCGTCGGCGCCGGGCTCGGCCAGCACCTCCTCGAGGGTGGCCAGGCGCCGCTCGTGCGCCTCCGTCGTCTCGATCAGGACCCGGATCTCCTCCGCACCGAGGATCGCCTCGACGGCCGCCCGACTGTCGCCGAACCCGGCCTCGGTGGCGGCCACCAGGAGTGACCTCCCGGCCTCGCTCCGGTGGCGTTCGGCCTCCTCCAGGGCGGCAAGGGCCTTCAGCGCCTCGCGGCCCCCGGTAGCGACCCGCTCGTGCTCGGCGAGCAGGGTCTCGAGCCGGTCGTGTCCGGTGCCGTCGAGCTCGGCCGCCACCTCACCGGCCAGGCGCTCGCGCTCGGCGGCCGCCGTCTCGCTCGCGACGCCGAGCTCCGCGACTCTCGCCTCGAGCCGTTGCGCGGCCTCGGCATCGGCGCGGGCCGCCTGCTCGGCCTCGGTAAGGCAGCGCGCCAGCGCATCGGCGCCATCGGCGAGTGCCGTGACCCGGGCGGCCTCCGCGGCGAGCGCGTCGCGCTCCTCGCTGAGCGTGGCCAGGTCGGCGCCGTCGACGATCTCCCGGAGCCGGGCCAGTCGCGCCTCGAGGTCGCGCACCTCCACGTCGCGCAGGTGCTCGGTGGCCTTCGCGTCGTCCACGGCCTTCAGCGCGGCCCGCTCCGCCTCGGCGTCGGGAGCGCCGGGGGTCGGCCGAGCCTTCGCCGGGTGGTCGGCCGAACCGCAGACGGGGCAGCAGGCGCCGACGACCAGGGCGCCGGCGATCTCCGCGGCCATGCCCTCGAGGCGCGCCTCGCGGATCGTCAGCCATTGCTCTCGGAGCTCGTGCGCGGCCTCGCGCGCGAGCTGCCATGCGATCCGGCCGCTCTGGAGGGACGCCGTCACCTCGAGCACCTCGTGCTGCGCCCGCACTCTCTCGTCGGCTGCCGCCCGCCGGAGCTCGACGCCCTCCCTCGCCGCCCGGGCGGCCGCGGCGTCGTCGCAGTCGGCCCGGAGCCGGGCGATCGTCACCGGAGCCTCCTCCTGCCGCGCGCGCAACCCGGTCCGCTCGGTGAGGACATCGACGCGCGCCGCCTCGAGCCGAGTGATCTCGGCCGCCAGCTCGTCCATCCTCGTGGCCCGGGGGAGCAGCGCGCGGACCCGGGCAGCGGCGTCGATGCGGTCGCCCACGAGCTCTGGGAGCTCGTCGGGGGTGACGCCGAGTGCGGTGAACGCAGTCTCAGCTTGTCGCTCGGCGGCCACCAGGCGCGTGGCCGCATCGTCGGCGACCCGGCGCAGGGGAGCGATGCCGGCCGCTCGGCGCGCGTCGTCGAGGCGGCACAGCGACGACCGGTGCTTTTCGGAAAGAGAGAGGAGTGACGCCCGTTCGACGCGGGCCTCCTGGTAGCGCCCCCGCTTCTCATGGACGACACGCGCATCCTCCAGCCGGTGGCGCGTCGCAGCCTCCGCGCCGACCGCCCCACGGAGTACGACGGCGGCCTGCTCGCCGGCGCGCCGGGCATCGTCGCGCAGCTGCTGGACCCACGTGGGCATCTCGCCCGCGCGGGCGGGGAGGGTGAGGTCGTGCAGGTCCCAGTCGTGGGGGAGAGCAGCCGCGGCCGCCTCGCTGATCCGGCTGACCGCGTCGGCGATCGATCGGTGGGCAGTCTCGACGTCCCTGCGCAGCGCGACCCTGTGCTCGCGCAACCAGAGCTCCACCTGTGCGAACCGACCGGTGCGGAAGAGCTGCTGCAACAGCCTCTGGCGGTCCTCGGAGCGGGCGCGCAGGAAGGCCTGGAACCGGCCCTGGGGCAACATCGCGACCTGGGTGAACTGGGTGAGGTTCATCCCGACCAGCGTGCCGACCAGGTGACCGGCCTCGTCCAGGCGGCTGGTGAGCGGGACCCACTGGCCGTCGGCCAGCTCGCTCACGGTCACCGAGGCCTGCTGGACCGTGGTGCCCGAGCCTCGCTTCTTGGGGCGCGCCCAGCTGGGAGCTCGGACGATCCGGAACCGGCGACCGGCGAGGGTCGCTTCCAGCCGCACCTCCGGGCGCACGGCGGGGTCGGCCTGGTCGGAGCGCAGCCGCTTGGCGGAACCCCGGTCACCGGGCACGTCGCCGTAGAGCGCGAAGCAGACCGCGTCGAGAACGCTGGTCTTGCCGGAGCCGGTGGCGCCGGAGAGCAGGAAGAGTCCGGCCTCGGAGAGCTCGTCGAAGTCGACGGCGACGGTGTCGGCGAACGGACCGAAGGCGGTGATCTCGAGCCGGTGCAGCCGCATCAGGACGACACCTCCCCGGACACCAGGGCGTCGACGTCGGGGTCGGCGCAGCACGCGTCGATCGCCCGGGACAGCAGCGCCGCCTCGTCGTGCTCGGGTGGCCTCCCGCGCATGTCGGTCATGAAGTCGAGCGCGATCTCGTGGTCGGTGCGCACCGTGCTCGGCACCACTGGCGCGAGCCCGCTCACCGGTGGCCCCGTGTCGAAGCTCAGCAGCAACGCGTGCGGGAACCGACGCCGCAGACGGTCCATCGCCTGCGCGGGACGGACCTGGTCGGTGAGCGTCGCCTCGACCCACGAACCCTCGTGCTCTGCATACGCCGGATCGCGCAGCAGGTGCTCCAACGGCCCGCGCAGCCGGGCCAGCGGTCGAGGCACCGGGGCATCCACGAACTCGGCGTGCGCCAGCCCGTCGGCGCCCAGCTCGACGAGCCACGAGCCCTTGCGGTGCCCCGCCTCGGAGAACGAGTAGGCGAGCGGTGAGCCGCTGTAGCGGATCGCGTCGGTGAGCGTGTGCGGGCCGTGCAGGTGGCCGAGGGCGGCGTAGTCGACACCTTCGAAGACGTCGACCGGCACCCTGGCGACCCCGCCGACGCTGATGTCGCGCTCGGAGTCGCTCGGCGCGGCACCGGCCACGAACGCGTGGGCGAGCACGAACGAACGGGTGGCCGAGGAGCGGGAGGCGAGGTCGTGACCGACCCGACGCATCGCCTCGGTGAGCGCCTCCTGGTGCGAGCGCGCCGACAGCTGCCACGGGTCGGCGACTGCGTGCGGGTCGAGGTAGGGCAAGCCGTAGACGGCGACCGGGCCGTGCTCGTCGTCGAGCTCGATCGGCGTCCCCACACCGGAGACGTCGGAGCGGATGAACACGCCGGCGGCGTCGATCAGCCGGGAGCTGAACCCCAAGCGCTGGGCCGAGTCGTGATTGCCGCTGGTCAGCACCACCTTCGCCCGCGACCGGGCCAGCCGGACCAGGGTCTCGTCGGCCAACCGCACCGCGTCGACCGGCGGGAGCGCCCTGTCATAGACGTCGCCGGCCACCACGACGAGGTCCACCCGCTCGGCGACCACGACCTCCAGGAGGTGGTCGATGTAAGCCGCCTGGTGGCCGAGCATCCCCTCACGGTGGAACGACCGGCCCAGGTGCCAGTCGGAGGTGTGAAGGATGCGCACACCGTGAAGGTAGGCCGGTGCGCCGACAGCCTGCCGGAGGGCACGCCGTACTCAGACGACGGCTTGCTCGAGGCGGGCGCGGAGGCTCACGGCGTCGTGCGGCGCGCGCCCGCGGGCGTCGTTGTCGAAGTAGACGAACACGTCGAGGCCGTCGCTCAGCCACTCCCGCGCCCGGTTGGCCCAGCGGTCCAACGAAGCGGACGTGTACCCGCTGGCGTAGAGCTCGGTGTGACCGTGCAGCCGGACGTACACCAGGTCGGCGGTCTCTCGCTCGAAGCACGGCCACGCCGGGCTGTCGGACACCACCATCCCGACATCGTGGGCACGCAGCAGGTCAGCCGCTGCGTCCGACGCGAACGAGGCGTGCCGCGGTTCGACCACGTGCCGGACGGGTCGGTCCGCGTCGGTCTCGATGAGGACCCGATCGCCGGAGAGCTTGTCGTCGTGCTGCGCGGCCAGATCCGCGGCGGCAGCGGTACTCCGCGGGAGCCCGGCCAAGAAGTCCCCGATGCGTCGCTCGTCGTACTCGAGATCGGGGGGCAGCTGCCAGAGCAACGGCCCCAGCCTCGACCCGAGCGCCAGCACGCCGGAGGCGAAGAAGTTCGCGAGGGCGGTCTGCGTGCCCGCCAACCGTTTGAAGTGAGAGATGTAGCGGCCACCCTTGACCGCGATCACGAAGTCGGGAGGGGTCTGCTCCGCCATCCGCCGGTACGTCGACGGGTGCTGCAGCGAGTAGAACGAGCCGTTCATCTCCACCGAGGTCATCCGGGACGCGAGGTACTCCAGCTCCCGTCGCTGAGCGAGCCCGTCCGGGTAGAAGTCACCGCGCCAGCTCGCGTAGCGCCATCCGGAGACGCCGACCCGGACTTCTGCCATGGCGCCCGGTACCCCTCAGGCGTAGCGGACCGTCCGCTCTTCCGAGGTGAAGCCGTACAGCACGAGCCCACCGCGTCGCGCCAGGTCGACCGCGAGGCTGCTCGGCGCACCCAGCGCGAAGCCGGCCCGCCCGCTCACCCAGTGCGACCTCGGCGGGCGACGTTCCGCCGAGTACCCGCGCACCGGTGACCTTGTCGACGGCGTTGTGCCGGCCCACGTCCTCGCGCACCACCAGCGGGGTCCCCGCCGAGTCGAACAGACCAGCGGCGTGCACGCCACCGGTGCGGTCGAACACGGCCTGGCGGTCGCGGAGCAGCCGGGGGAGCGAGAGGACGGCGTCGGGCCCAACCTGGTCACCCGTCCACCGGACCGCGGTCGCGACCTCGAGGGCGTGGCCTTCATCGGACCGGGAAGGCCTCGCGGATGGCGAGCCTGCGACGCAGGTCGTCCGCGCAGTCGGCCAGGCTGCGGCGGATGGTGAGATCGAGGTTCGGCAGGTCCAGGACACTGCGAGCGCGGTCCAGGATCTCCGCGCGCTCCGTGCCGGGGAAGAACACCTCGGCGGCCACCCCCAGCACCCAGCCGCGGTGGACCTTCGAGACACCGGGCAGCTCGGCGAAGTAGCGCTCGACGTACTCCTCGGTCACCGCCTCGTGGCCCCCGCGCCACATGCCGCGGCCGGCGGCCTCCACCTCGTAGTTGGGTACGGCGGCGGTCCCCACGAAGCGCTCCCACGCGAAGGCCTTGCCCTCGGGGGTCGGCAGCGACGCGACGGCGCGGGTGTGCTCGACCCGGGACTGACCGGTCGGCGCGTCGGCCAGCGCGGCGTCGAGCTCGGCTCGGTCGGTCTCGCCGAGCGTGGCCAGCCGGACGAGCAGCCGCCAGCGCAGGTCCACATCGAGCTCGAGACCCTCGGGCATGCCCACCAACCAGTCGCGGAGCGTCGAGGCGTCACCGCAGGTGTGCACCGCGGCCCGGAACGCCGAGAGCTGGAGCTCCGACCCCGCACCACACTCGGTCAGCTTGGCCAGCGCGGCGGCATGGACCCGCTCGAGCGATCCGGGCGGTGCGGCGGGCAGCACCCACCCGAGCGTCCACGGCATCAGGTGCCGGGGGCCGTCCTGGGTGTCCTCGACCGGCAGGCTCGAGACCAGCAGGTCGACCACCGCTGCCGGGTCGACGGCGGCGTGGTGGAACCCGCTGCGCACGTTGTTCCACACCCCGGCCCGGAGCGACTCGTCCTTCACCTCCGGCAGCAGGTCGACCAGCCCGGCGAGGGTGATGTCGTCGGGCACGTAGACGCCCCAGCTCTGCTCCTCGGGGTCGATCACGACGGGCGCGGTGCCGGCGTCGTACGCCGCCTCGGGACTCGTTAGCGCGACGTCGACGTGACTCCACTCGCCGCCGACGGCCTGCGCAACGCTGAACCGGTGCGGGCGGTCGGCGGGGTGCTCCGGAGGCGCCGTGCGACGCAGCACCCCGGCGTCCCGGTCCAGCTCGATCACGTCGGGTCCGGGCAGTCTGAGCCAGGCGCCGGTGAACGCGGACAGGTCGTCGGCGCCGGCCTGCTCCCAGCTCGCGAACAGGTCGTGCATGGTGGCGTTGCCGAACCGGTGCCGGGTGAAGTGGTCGACGACCCCGGCGAAAAAGGTGTCGTCGCCGATGGTCGCGTTGACCTGACGCAGGATGCCCGCACCCTTCACGTACGAGATGCCGTCGAAGTCCTGCAGCGCCGAGAGCGCGTCGGCGGCGCCGTTGCCCGCCACCGGGTGCGTGCTCGGTCGCTGGTCGGACGTCAGCCCCCACTGCCGGCGCTGGTAGGAGAGGTGCACCCACGCGTCGTCGTACTCGGTGACGTCGGCGGTGACCCGGTTGCCGAGGTACTCGGCGAACGACTCGTTGAGCCACAGGTCGTCCCACCACTTGGGGGTGACGATGTTGCCGAACCACTGGTGCGCCATCTCGTGGGCAACGGTGGTGGCGCGCTGCACCCGGGCACCCCTGGTGACCCGGCTCGGGAACAGATAGGGGTCGCGGTAGGTGACGCAGCCGGGATTCTCCATCGCGCCCGCGTTGAACTCAGGGACGAACGCCTGGTGGTAGTCGCCGAACGGGTAGCGGATCCCGAAGAGCCGGTGGTACTCGTCGAAGCACTGCCGGGTCATCGTGAACAGCTCGTCGGCGTCGCGCTCGAGCTCCGCGGCGAGGCTGGCCCGGGCGCTGAGCCCGAGCGGGATGCCGTCGTGCTCGTCGCGCAGCACGTGGTACGGCCCGGCGACGAGGGTGACGAAGTACGTCGACAGCGGCTGGGTAGGCGCGAACTCCCACGTCCCCGGCTCGACCTGCTCGCCAGGGGCATTGCCGATGACCGTCCAGTCGGGGGGAGCCGTGACGTGGAACGTGTACGGCGCCTTGAGGTCCGGCTGGTCGAAGCACGCGAACACCGAGGGTGCCGCGTCCATGAACGACATGCCGTAGATGTAGTGACGCCCGTCGGCAGGGTCGACGCTGCGGTGCAGACCCTCGCCGTCGTTGCGGTAGCCCATCACCGCATCCACCCGGAGCACGTTGCTGCCCGGGAGGGTGTCCAGCGGCAGTCGGCCTTCGTGAAGGAGCCTGACGTCGAGGGCCGCGTCGTTGAAGCGCAGGTCGTTCACCCGCACCGGCTTCAGGTCGACGAACGTCGGCCCGCCGCGGCTCTCGAACCGGATCTCGGTGACCGAGCCGAACGTCTCGGGGTCGGAGGCCAGGTCCAGCCGCACGTCGTACGACGTGACGTCGAGGAGGTCGTGGCGGGACTCGGCCTCGGTCTGGCGGAGGCTGGGGGCGCTGAGGTGGGACGTGCTCACGCCGCCACAGTAGGCCGTCGGGGAAAGGAGAGATTCTCCGGCGTAACGGGCAACCAACGGATACCTTGCGGCGTCGTACGAATCAAAGGCGGAAGCGATCGGCGCGACCGCGACAGTCGGGAGGAAGTGACGTGATGTCACGTGCCGTTCGCCGCCGGGGTAGGGCCCTGGTCGCACTCACCGCATCCGTGGGCCTGGTGGCCGGGGTGCCTGCGTTCTCGGGAGGCGCGGCTCGGTCGGCGGAGCCGGCCCCTGACTGCGCCGAGCCGTTCCCGATCGCCGAGCTCTCGGCCGACGATCCGGTTGAGGGGCTCACGGTCAGCAAGGGCACGACGCCGGAGCCGTTCACGGGCGAGGTGGTCGGAGTGCTCCAGGACGGCATCGCACCCGGACTCGACATGGTGATCATGAACCTCACCTCGGCGGAGATCGACCGGGTCGGCGGCATCTGGGCCGGCATGTCCGGCTCGCCGGTGTACGCCGACGACGGCCGGCTGATCGGCGCCGTGGCCTATGGGCTGGCCTTCGGCGCCTCGCCGGTCGCCGGCATCACGCCGTTCGAGGACATGGACGACTACCTGGCGGACACGGCCGCGCCCGGGAAGATCAAGGTCGGCAAGGGGCTCGCCGACACGATCGCCCGCGGTAGTGACGTCACCACCCGCCAGGCTGCCCAGGGCTTCACCCAGCTGCCGATGGCACTCGGCGTCTCCGGGCTGACCGCCAAGCGGCTGGCCCAGAGCCAGGACGCCGACCGGGAGTACCTCGGGCAGCGCGACACCTACGTGGTCGGCCGGGCCGGCGGCGAGGCGGCGCCTGACCCGTCGACGGTCGTCGCGGGCGGCAACATCGCCGCCGCGCTCGCCTACGGCGACATCACTGCCGCCGGCGTCGGCACCGCCACCTCGGTCTGCGACGGCCGCGTGGTCGGCTTCGGACACCCGATGGCCTTCGGCGGGACCACCACCCTGAGCCTCCACCCCGCGGACGTGCTCTACATCCAGGAGGACCCGCTCGGCGTGCCGTTCAAGGTCGCCAACCTCGGCGACGCGGGCGGCACCATCACCGACGACCGGCTGACGGGCATCACCGGTGGTTTCGGCGAGCTGCCGGAATACACGACGATCACGTCCACGGTCACCATGGGAGAGCGCTCCCGCGAAGGCTTCACCAAGGTCAACATCCCGGCGGCGGGCGCCGAGATGACGTTCAACGAGCACCTCGCCAACCACGACCGGGTGGTCGACGGCTACACCGGTGGATCGGCCGAGCAGGACTACACGATCACGGGCACCGATGCCGACGGCTCGCCGTTCGAGATCGGCTTCAACGACCGCTTCCAGTCGCCGAGCGACATCACGTTCGACTCGGCCTTCGACGTCGCGGACATCGTGTACGGCCTGACGTCGATCGAGGGCGTCACCGTCGACACGGTGACCATGCATTCCGACGTCAGCGCGGACAAGTCGGCGTACACCATCACCGGGGTGCAGCAGCACAAGAACGGCGAGTGGGTGAAGGTGACGCGGAAGGCGCCGGCGACCGTCAAGGCGGGGCACACCCTGCACCTGCGGGCGGTGCTGAGCGGGTCCAGCGGCACCAGGTACGCCACCTACAGCTTCGCGGTGCCGAAGCGCTTCCACGACAAGAAGGGCTTCCTCTCCGTGTCCGGCGGCAACTGGATGTACTCGGAGGCGGCCTACCAGCCGACCGTGGACAAGATCGCCAAGGCGGTCGAGGCCCAGGTGCGCAACGACGAGACCCAGGCCCAGTTCTCGATCAGCAACAAGCGGGGTGAGCACGTGAAGACCGTGGTCAGCGGCGCGGTCGACAAGGTCGTCAACGGCGACCGGTACGTGAAGGTGCTGGTCCGGTAACGGCCGGCTGAGGCAGAGGGGCCGGGAGCGACTCGCTCCCGGCCCCTGCGCCGCCTCGGCTCAGGCGCGCACGACGCTCCGCCGTCGCAGAGGTACGACGGCCAGCGCCGCCGCCAGCGCCATCGCCGCCGGCACCAGCAGGGCGTTGCGGTAGTCACCGACCACAGGGTCTCCGGAGCGGCTGCCCACCAGGACGATCGTCACGAGCGCCAGTCCGAGCGCCGCGCCGAACTGGAACGACGTGTAGAGCAGGCCGCCGGCCAGACCCTGCTCGGACTCCTCCACCCCGTCGGTCGCGGCCAGGGTGAGCGGACCGTAGGCGAGGGCGAACGCGACGCCGACCAGCACCAGCATCGGCAGCATCTGCAGGTAGCCCCAGTCGTCGTCGAGCCGCAGGAAGAGCACGAACGCGAGGGTGGCGCTCGCGAACCCCGCCACCATCACCGCCACGTTGCCGAACCGGCGTACCAGCGACGGGGTGAGCAGCGGTGCCAGCACCAGGTCGATGCCCATGATGGCGAAGGTCAGCCCGGTCTCCAACGGCGACCAGCCGCGCAGGTCCTGGAGGTAGAGGGTGACCAGGAACTGGAAGCCGAAGAAGGCCCCCATGTAGAGCAGGCCGGCCAGGTTGGTGCGGACCAGCCCGGCGTGCCGGAAGATGCCCAGGCGCACGAGAGGCGCAGGGGAGCGACGCTCGTGACGCACGAACAGAGCGAGCAGGACCGCGGCCAGCGCCAGCGCCGACGCCCCCCGGACCACGTCGTGCGACTCGCCGAGGGCCACCAGACCGAAGATCGCCGCGACCATCCCCGCCGTCACGGTGACCGCCCCGATCAAGTCGAACCGGTGGTCGGCCGTCGGGCGGACCTCGTCGGCCCGGATCAGCGCGCGGCCGGCGATGAGCAGGAGAGCACCCAGCAGCACCGGCGCGAAGAACACCCAGCGCCAGCTCACCGTGGTCAGCAGCCCGCCGGCCACCATGCCGAGCGTGAAGCCGGCGGCGCCGGTCGCGCCATAGATGACCACCGCGCGGTCGCGCAGCGGACCCTCCTCGAAGCTGGTGGTGATGATGCTGAGTCCGGCCGGCGTCATGAATCCAGCGGCCACGCCGGTGACGAACCGGGCGAGGACCAGCACCCACCCCGAGTCGGCCAGTCCGCCGAGGCCGGAGAACAGGACGAACACGGCTAGCGCGAGCAGAAAGACCCGCCGTCGTCCGAACAGGTCGGCGGTGCGGCCGCCGAGCAGCATGAAGCCGGCGTAGCCCAGGACGTAGGCGCTGATCACCCAGTGCGCTGTGCCGGTGGAGAGGTCGAGATCCGACCGAATCGACGGTACGGCGACGTTGAGCATCGCGATGTCGATCCCCTCCAGGAACAGGGCGCCGCACAGGACGAGCAGCAGCGCCCAATCGCGAGCGCTCATCCGCGCCAGGGCGGGTGACGGGGTCTGGACGGGTGCGGCCACGGGCACTCCTTGCCGGTTATCGATCGTAGGTCAGTTACTTCTTGTAACTGCAACGACGATCGGTCAGGATGATTCCGTGGCGGCCACAGGCACTTCCGCGTCACCCGGTTCCTCCGAGGTGACCAAGGCGGACGGAGACTGTGCGGAGGCGTTCCAATGGGACACGCGCGAGGGCTGCGAGGTGCGCCAGATCCTGGACCGGATCGCCGACAAGTGGTCGCTGCTGGTGATCTCGCTGCTGGAGGAGCGCACCCTGCGGTTCACCGAGCTACGCCGGCAGATCGACGGCATCAGCCAGCGGATGCTCACCGTGACGCTGCGCCAGCTCGAGCGCGACGGGCTGGTGTGCCGCACGGTCTATCCCGTGGTGCCGCCCCGGGTTGAGTACTGCCTGTCGCCGCTGGGCGACACGCTGCTCGGCACCATCCAGGCGCTCGTCACCTGGACCGAGGAGCACCAGGCGGAGATCGCTCTGGCGCGGGAGGAGTTCGACACGGCCCAGGAGAGCCGGGAAGCCGGGGCCAGGCCCTGACCCGTCGCCGTCGTATCGTGACCACATGGGAGGGCGCGACACCGAGGCTCTGCTGCAGCTGATTCGCGATTCCGTGGTGGGTGAAGACCTGCTGATGGAGACGCCGTACGGCATGCGGCGGGTGACCTACGCCGACTACACCGCGAGCGGGCGGGCGCTGACGTTCGTCGAGGACTTCATCCGTGAGCAGGTGCTGCCCGGCTACGCCAACACACACACCGAGTCCAGCGGCACCGGCCTGCAGACCACGCGCCTGCGCGAGGAGGCCCGGCAGATCATCCGGGAGTCGGTCGGAGCGGGCGACGACGCGGTGGTGCTCTTCGCGGGGTCTGGCTGCACGGGCGCGATCGCGAAGCTGATCGGGGTGCTCGGCCTCCGGGTCTCGTCGGCCCTCGAGGACGCCCACCACCTCACCGACCACATCCCGCCGGCGGAGCGTCCGGTGGTGTTCCTGGGGCCCTACGAGCACCACTCCAACGAGATCCCGTGGCGGGAGTCCATCGCCGACGTGGTGGTCATCCATCAGGACATCGACGGGGGCGTGGACCTCGACGAGCTGCGCACCCAGCTCGAGAAGTACGCCGAGCGACCGCTCAAGATCGGCACTTTCTCGGCCGCGTCGAACGTGACCGGCATCCTGACCGACACCGCCGCCATCTCGACGCTCCTGCACGAGCACGGCGCGCTCAGCTTCTGGGACTTCGCGGCGGCCGCGCCGTACATCGACATCGAGATGGACGCGGTCGACCCGGACGCACCACTGTCCTACAAGGACGCGATCTTCCTGTCGCCGCACAAGTTCATCGGCGGCCCGTCCACGCCGGGCGTCCTGGTGGCCCGCCGGGAGCTGTTCGCGAACCGGGTCCCCGACGTCCCCGGCGGCGGCACCGTGCTCTACGTCAACGACGACGACCACCGCTACTTCGTCGACCCGACCCATCGTGAGGAGGGCGGGACCCCCGCGATCATCGAGTCGATCCGCGCCGGCATGGTGTTCCAGCTCAAGCAGGCGGTCGGCACCGACACGATCCGGGACCAAGAGGACCGGCACCTCTCCCGAGCGGTCGCGGCGTGGAAGGACGAGCCGGCCATCGAGCTGCTCGGCAACCTCGAGGCGGCGCGGCTCTCGATCGTGTCGTTCGTGGTCCGGTCACCCTCAGGCCGCTACCTGCACCACAACTACGTGGTGGCGCTGCTCAACGACCTCTTCGGCGTCCAGTCCCGCGGTGGCTGCTCGTGCGCGGGCCCGTACGGCCACCGACTGCTCGGCATCGACATCGAGCGGTCGCACGAGTTCGAGCGCGAGATCACCGGTGGCTGCGAGGGGATCAAGCCCGGCTGGGTGCGCGTCAACATCAACTACTTCGTGTCCGACGCCGTGGCCGACTACATCGTGGAGGCGGTCCGGCTGGTGGCGCGCGAGGGCTGGCGGCTGCTCGGCGACTACTGCTTCGAGCCCGCGACCGGGCTCTGGCGGCATCGCGGCGGCGTGGTCACACCGCCGCTCACCCTCTACGACATCTCGTACGCCGGCGGGCAGCCGTCGATGCCTGCGAACCGCGCCACCGGGGGAGAGGAGCTGCTCGCCGAGCACCTCCGCGAGGCCGCCGAGATCCTGGCGGCCGCGCCAGAGCCCGACCTGTCCTCCCACCCCGGCAACGTCAGCGCGGACTTCGAGCACCTGCGCTGGTTCGACCTCCCCGAGGGGGCGCTGGACGCCTAGGGCGCTACGGCGAGCGCGAACTCCACCCGGCCCTGCTCGTCGACGGCGGCGTCGAGGATCTTGTCGTCGAGGAGCTCGGCGGACGTCTCGTCGAGGTAGATCGTGGCCCCCGACTGTTCGACGACCTGGTCGTCGGTCTGCGGCTGATCCGCCGCGGAGATCGCGAAACCGGGCTGGTCGCCGGCCTCGGTGGTGATCCGGAGGCCCGCGGACTCCGGCATGCCCTGCTGGGCGGTGATGTCACGGACGATCGTGCTGGCATTCTCGGTGAGGGTGAGCATGGCTCGCCTTTCCGGGTTGCGTGCAGTTCCCCCCACACTTGCCGACTCACCTCCGTCGTTCAACCCCGGTCGCCCAGCCGCCACGCTCTGGGGCAGGCTGTGCGTCATGACCGAACCGACGCGTTCTCGGGCCGACGACACCTGGCGAGGCATCGAGCTGGTCCGCGAGTCCCTGAGTCACTACCGGGCCACCAACCAGCGTGGAGGGGAGCTGCGGGTGAGCTCAGGGGACGATCCCGAGTTCAGCCCCGTAGAGCTGCTGCTGGTGGCCCTCGCCGCGTGCGGGGCGGTCAACGTGGACGAGATGACCAGTCGTCGGGCCGAGCCCGACGAGTTCGCGGTGACGGCGGAGGGACACAAGGTCCGTGACGAGCGCGGCGGTCACCTGGTGGACCTCCGGGTGACCTTCGACGTTCGGTTCCCCGACGGGCCCGACGGCGACAAGGCACGCGACTTCCTGCCCCGCGCGATGCAGCAGACCCACGACCGGATCTGCACCGTCTCGCGGACCGTCGAGCTCGGCGAGCCCGTCGACTACGCCTTCGCCGAGGAGCCCGACTGATGGCCCGGGCCACGCGCCCGGGGCCCTGGACCGACGTACCCCGTCAGGAGGGCCGGACCTTCGTGGTGACCGGAGCGAGCAGCGGGCTCGGGCTCGAGACCGCGCGCATCCTTGCCCACCGCGGAGCACGCGTGGTGCTCGCCGTTCGCAACCCGGCCAAGGGGGAGGCGGCCGCCGCCGGCATGAAGGGCGACGTCGTGGTGCGCACCCTTGATGTCTCCGACCTGGGCTCGGTGCGGGCTTTCGCGGCGAAGACCGGTCCGGTGGATGTCCTGGTCAACAACGCGGGTGTGATGGCGGTGCCGTACGGCACGAGCGCCGACGGGGTCGAGCTGCACTTCGCGACCAACCACCTCGGTCATTTCGCCCTGACCAACCTGCTGCTCCCGCGGCTCACCGATCGGGTCGTCGTGGTCAGCTCGCAGTCGCACCGCACCGGCGACCTCGACCTCGAGGACCTCGACTGGAAGCGGCGCGGGTACGGCGGCTACGCCGCCTACTGCGCCTCCAAGCTCGCCAACCTGCTGTTTCTGGCGGAGTTGCAGCGCCGGCTGACCGCCAGCGGCTCGACGCTGCGGGCCACGGGTGCGCACCCGGGCTCGACGGCCACCGGCATCACGGGCAGCACGGGCAGTGGTCTCAAGACGCTGGTCGGCTCGTTCGGACACCGGCTCGTCGGCATGCCCGGCTGGCGGGGTGCGCTGACCACGGTCTACGCGGCAACCATGGACCTGCCCGGCAACTCCTACATCGGGCCGCACGGACTGCGCGAGATGCAGGGCTGGCCGGTCAGTGTGGGCCGTAGCCGCGCGGCGAGCGACCCCGATCTCGCCAAGGCCCTGTGGGATCGCTCGGAGGAGCTCAGCGGGGTCTCTTTCCCGCTCTGACCCGGTCAGTCGACGGTGACGCTCGAGATCTCGACCGGCGTCTTCGGGGCACCGTCGCTCGCGCCCGTGTCGGTGCCCTGAGCGGCGACCTGCTCCACGATCCCGAGACCCTCCTCGGACACCTGGCCGAATACCGTGTACGCCGGGTCGAGCGGGGAGTCGCCGTACACGATGAAGAACTGCGACCCGTTGGTGTCCGGCCCAGCGTTGGCCATGGCGAGGGTGCCCGGGCCGTAGGTCTCCTCGCCGGAGAGCTCGTCGGGGAACGAGTAGCCGGGCCCACCTGAGCCGCTGGCCGTCGGGTCACCGCACTGGAGCACGAAGATCCCGTCCGTCGTCAGCCGGTGGCAGGTGGTGCCATCGAAGTAGCCCTGACTTGCCAGCGAGGTGAACGAGTTGACCGTGCACGGTGCGGAGGCGGCGTCCAGCGTCGCCCCGATGGCGCCCGCGGAGGTGTCGATCGTGACGGGCACGTCCGCGTCGTACGCCGCCTGCGTGGCCGGCGGGTCCACTTCCTTCGCCGGCTCCCCGGCCTCGGCGTACTGGCAGGTGGCCCCGTCGGGGTTGTCCGGTTGGTCTGCTGCGGTGTCGTCGCCGCCCTCGTCGTCGCCGCATCCGGTGAGGACGAGCAGGGCAGCGGCGAACAGGGCGGCGAGGCTCCGACGAGACATGGGCACGATGTTAGGGAAGCGCTCTCCGTCGCCCCACGGTGGGGCGGCCCGCTCAGTCGTAGATCAGCTGGCTGATCCCCAGCAGGTTGCCCTCGCTGTCCTTGAACCAGATCGCTCGCTCACCGACCGGACCGCGGCTGGGGTAGTAGCCGTCGATCTCGACGATGCCGTCGGTCACCGGCAGGCCCCCGAGGTCGAACTCCTCGAACGTCACCCCGCGCTCGCGAAGCTCGCGCACCGTGACGTCCAGGTCCGGCACCACGAACCCGAGCTGCGTGTGGTCGCCGGAGGCTCGGCCCGATGACGCGAAGACCGCGAACTCCTGGCCTCCCGCCTCGTAGAGCAGCCCGCCCTCGCGCTGGTCGACGGGCTCGAGGCCGAGCTGGTCCGCGTAGAACCGGCGGGCGCGCTCGAGGTCCTGTGCGGGGAGCCGAACGGCCAGTGAGGCACCCGACAGCGGTCCGCTCGTGGCGCCGGCACGCTCCCGCTTCTGCACCCAGTAGTCGGGCGTCGTCTGGATGAACTGCACGTAGTTGCCGTCAGGGTCCTCGACAGTGCCGAACCACAGCCCGGCGTCCCGGTACTCGACGGGGGACACCCACGGCGCCGCCAGCTTCTCGAGGCGGGCGGCGACGGCGTGGATGTCGGTGACGTGGTAGTTCAGGATCAGCCGCGCGGGCTCGGCGGCCCGCGGCCCGACGTCGTCGCGACGGTCGACGAGGACTCCCAGGGACCCGAAGTCCAGGAAGCCGTCGACGTCCGGTTCCGCGCCGGTCGCCTCCTCGTACCATCGGCGCAGGCGGTCGGGGTCGGTGCTCGCGAGCAGGGCGCTACGAATCATGGTCGTCATACCGGTACTGATCCGGCCGAGCCACCAGATCCATCGGTCGGGCGCTTGTAGCGTGTCGGAATGGAGCATGACCGGTGGTTGCGCCACGACTGGTGGGGAGTGGTGCTCGACGCTCCCGACGTAGCGCAGCTGACAACGTTCTACGCCGAGCTGCTGGGCTGGTCGATCCACAAGCAGGACGACGAGGGCGCCGCGCTGGACGCGGGGGAGGGCGTGGCCTACCTCGCCATCCAGCACAACCCCGACTACGTCCGCCCCACCTGGCCGGGTACGCCGGGAAAGCAGCAGATGATGCTGCACCTCGACTTCGAGGTCACCGACCTGGCGGAGTCCACCGCTCGGGCCCAGGCACTGGGCGCCACGCTGCCCGAGCATCAGCCGCAGGACGACGTCCGAGTGTTGCTCGACCCGGCCGGCCACCCCTTCTGCCTGTACGCCGCGACCGACTGACTCTCAGCGAGGCCCCTGCGCCGCCGACAGTCGTCGGACGAGGCCTCCCTTGATTATGCAGGTGTATACCTGCATATTGGGTACATGAGCAACGCGAGTGCGGTGGACGGGGTGTTCAAGGCTCTGGCCGACCCCACCCGTAGGTTGCTGCTCGACCGGCTGCGGGAGCACAACGGCCAGACGTTGGCGGAGCTGTGCGGGCATCTCGACATGGCGCGGCAGTCGGTGACCCAGCACCTCGACATCCTCGGGGCGGCGAATCTCGTCACCGTCGTACGCCGGGGGAGGGAGCGGCTGCACTACCTGAACCCCACGCCGATCCACGAGATCGAGGAGCGCTGGATCTCGGGCTTCGACAAGCCGCGTCTGAACGCGATCAGCGCCATCAGGAACCAAGCAGAGGAGGACGCCATGACCAGCACCACCACGATCCCGACCTACGTCTACGTCACCTACATCCGCGCCGGCGCGGAGCAGGTGTGGGAGGCGCTCACCGACGCGGACCTGACGGCGGCGTACTGGGGCCACGCCAACGTGTCCGACTGGCAGCAGGGCTCGACCTGGGAGCACCGCCGCACGGACGGCTCCGGCGCCGTCGACGTCGTCGGCAAGGTGCTCGAGACGGACCCGCCCCGGCGGCTCGTCATCACGTTCGAGGACCCGGCGGAGGAGTCGTCGGAGGGACCGACCGAGGTGACCTTCCTGATCGAGCCCCACGAGGGCATCGTCCGGCTCACCGTCACTCACGAGAACGTGCCGACCGCTGAGATGCTCAGCGACATCTCCGCGGGCTGGCCGGCAGTGCTCGCGAACCTCAAGTCGCTGCTCGAGACCGGTGACGTGCTCTCGCCGCCGCCGTACGAGATGTCGCCACCGACCTCTTGAGTCGCCGCCGGTTCAGCGGCGCAGTGCGGTCTCCTCTTCCATGTGCGACAGCTTCTCGGGGTTGCGTACGGCGTACAGCCCGGTGATGAGGCCGTCGTCGATGCGGAACGCGAGGACGGTGTCGACGATGCCGTCGAGCCGGTAGACCAGCGCGGGATAGCCGTTGACCTGCGCCGGCCGCAGGGAGGCCGCATCGATATGGGGCAGCCCTACCTCCAGCACCCGGCTCACCTTGTCGGCCCCCAGGATGGGCCTCGGCACCGCCTGCGCGAGGCCGCCACCGTCACCGAGGAGGACGACGTCGGGGGAGAGGACGTCGAGCAGGCCTTGCAGGTCGCCCGTCTCAACCGCGCGCTGGAAGGCAGCGAGCGCTTGCCGCGTCTCGTCAGGGGACGCGATCCCGCGCGGGCGGCGCTCGGCGACATGCGCCCGCGCGCGGTGGGCGATCTGGCGGACCGCGGGCTGGCTCTTGTCGACAGCCTCGGCAATCTCGGCGTACTCCAGGGCGAACACCTCGCGCAGCACGAACACGGCCCGTTCGACCGGCGCCAACGTCTCCAGCACCAGCAGCATCGCCATCGAGACGCTGTCGGCGAGCTCGACGTCGTCGGCCACGTCCGGCGTGGTCAGCAGCGGCTCGGGCAGCCAGGAACCGACGTACGACTCCCGGCGCCTGCCGAGCGTACGCAGCCGACTCAGTGCCTGACGGGTCGTGATCCGGACCAGGTAAGCGCGCTGGTTCTCGATCGTGTCGAGGTCGACGCCTGCCCACCGCAGCCAGGTTTCCTGCAGGACGTCCTCCGCATCGGCGGCGGAGGAGAGCATCTCGTAGGCGACCGTGAACAGCAGGTTGCGGTGCTCGACGAACGCGTCGGTGGCGGGGTCCGTGCCGGCCATCGGTGGCTCCTTCTCATGCGACGGGATCACCCACGAGACGCCGGCCAGCCTCGTCTTGTGACACCGGGTTGGCGCTGCCCGCGTGTGGCGCTCGTCATGTCCTCACGCCGTCACAGGGCTCCGGGCTCCGGCATCTGGTGGTCGTTCCGGTGCAACTGCACATACCCCAGAGTGAGGACGAAGTCATGGAACCCCGATTCAACCTGTTCGACAGCCCGATCGTCGCCAAGATCGCCAAGCGGATGCACGCCGCTGCGCTGCTCTTCGAGGAGTCGACGCTGCCGAAGACCCTGCGCGAGCTCGTGGAGCTGCGCGCGAGCCAGATCAACGGCTGCGGCGCCTGCGTCGACATCCACACAAAGGAGCTCGCCGCGGCAGGGGAGACCGCGCTCCGGGTCAACCTGGTCGCCGCCTGGCGCGAGACCACGGTCTTCACCGAGGCCGAGCGGGCCGCACTCGCGCTGGCCGAGGAGGGCACCCGGCTCGCCGACGCCCACCAGGGCGTCTCCGACGAGACCTGGGCCGAGGTGCGCAAGCACTTCGACGACGATGAGGTCGGCACCCTGGTTGCGCTGATTTCCTTCATCAACTCGGCCAACCGGTTCAACGTGATCGTGCGCAACCCCGGCGGCTCGTACGAGCCCGGAGTGTTCGAAGGCCTCGAGGCCAGCTGATCGGCGTAGCCCGGCCCGGCCGATCCGGGCCGGGCCGGGCCCGCGTCCTGCGTCGGCCTACTCCTCGGCGGCGATGAGGTCGAGGAGCCCGGGGAAGCGCTGCTGGAGGTCGGCCCTGCGGAGCCGCACCTTGCGGGAGTTGCCATAGTCGACCTGGCTGACCAGCCCGGCCTCCCGCAGCACCCGAAAGTGGTGGGTGACCGTCGACTTGGCCACGCCGAGCTCGAAGCTGGCGCAGGTGCGCTCGGGGTCGGCTTGGTCGACCGCAAGCTCCCTGACCACCCTCGCGCGTAGGGGATCTGCCAGCGCGGCCATCACCGTGCCGAGCCGCATCTCCTCGATCGAGGGGTGACCCTGTCCATCGGGCATGAACCGGCACTCCCTCCCTAGGTACGATTTGCATCGTACCTCCGTTCCATGCTGTGCTTGAGGTACGACAGCAATCGTACGTGACAAGAGAGGGAGCGGGATGAGGTACGCAGGCAAGCGGGTCGTGGTCGTCGGCGGGGGATCCGGCCTGGGCCGAGCGATAGCGCGAGGCTTCGCAGGAGAAGGGGCCGACGTGGGAGTGGTCGGACGCACGTTGGCGACGCTGGAGGACACGGTCGCGGACCCGGCGTTCGCGCGCTACGCGGTAGCGGAAGGAGACGTCACCGACGCGGCGGGCATCGCGGCCGCCGTCGCTGCCGTCGCCGAGCAGCTCGGTGGGCTGGATGTCGCGGTCAACACCGCCGGCACGTTCGTCCACGGCACGGCGGAGGGCGCCGACCCGGACGCGGTCGCTCGGCTGTTCGAGACCAACGTGCTGGGCACCTGGCTGGCGATGCGAGCGGAGGTGCCGTTGCTCCGGGAGTCCGGCGGCGGCGTCGTGATCAACTTCTCGTCGAACATCGGTGGGCATCGTGTACGGTCCGGGCTCGGGGCCTACGGAGCGTCCAAGGCCGCCGTCTCGGCCATGACCCGGTCCGCCGCGCTCGACCACATCGGCGAGGGCGTGCGGATCTGTGCGGTATCGCCCGGCCCGTCAGACACCTCCATGTCCATCCGTCCAGGGGAGACCACGGACGACCGTGACGCCCGGGTCGCCCAACAGAACCCCGCCGGCCGGATCGCCCGGCTGGACGAAATCACCGAAGCGGCCCTCTACCTCGCATCCGACGCTGCGTCGTACTGCGTGGGCACCGACCTGGTCATAGATGGCGGCGCAGCTGCTTGAGCGACGAAGTCCTGCCGCCCCCTTTGTGGGGAGGAGTGGGCGGCACTGGGATCCACGATACTTGACATAATGTCACTTATCGGCGAAGCGGCGAGGTGGGAGGCGGCGACGGCTCCCACGCGCTGTCGTTTGGTCACCAACGACAGGTTTCGAACCCCCGTTTCTGCGGTTGGTGACCAAACGACACGGCTCCGAGTCCTGCCGAACGCCGAACGGATCGAAAACGCTGCATGATCACCCGGCTCCAGCGCTTCCCAGGTCCGTGGGTCGGTGGCACGGTGTTCTGCATGGCGTTCCCGGGGACGTTGAATCTCGACGACAACGACGTGACTCAGGGTTCGACGCTGACCTTCACCTTCGCAGTCGCTGATGACCACAACTCGGAGACGAACTGGGTCGGGATCTGGCCCGACGACGGCAGTGGGCCCACCAACGACGGATCGGGCGGGAGCACCGGGTCCACCATCTGGGCGTACACGCCGGGCACCACGGGCACCACGAGCTTCTCCAGCGGGGCGCTGCGGCCTGGACAGTGGCTGGCCTACTACCTGTACAACGACGGCTACATCTACCTCGCCGAGCCGGTGCCGTTCACCGTGCGGGCAGTCGAGTTGATACCGGAGCCGCCGTACACCGGCTCCTTCGGTGCGGACCTTTTGCGAAGCCCGGCCGGGATCGACATCGACGACCGGGGCCGAGTCTGGGTGGCCGACACGTTCGCCAGTCGAGTGCAGGTCTTCGACCGGCGCCGGAAGTGGGAACGGACGGTGGGGCGTGAGGTGCTCCGCGAACCCCGCGACGTCGCGGTCGGCGCCGAAAGGGCTTACGTCGTCGACTCGGCCGTCCAGGCCGTCCAGGTGTTCAGCCTCTCCGGCCGGCACCTCGACACCTGGTGCGTCGGTGAGTTCGGGAAGCCCCGAGGGATCGCCGTGTCCGGCCCCGACGAGGTACTGGTGAGCGATGTCGGCAACAACAGGGTCGCCCGGGTGCGCGACGGCCAGGTGATCGCCTCCATCACCGCCGGCGTGCACATTCCCCATGGGATCGCGGTGTCCGGTGAGGATGTGTGGGTCGTCTCCTCCAGCCGGCAGTTCGACGGCGATTGCGTGATCACCAGGTTCAGCGACGACCAACCGGTGGCCACGGTCGGTGCGGGTCAGCACAGCAAGTACGGCAGCCTGTCCAACCCGGCGTTCGTGGCGCTGCACGTCGACGGCGACCTGCTGGTCACCGTCCCCGACTACGGATGGGTCAACCAGTACGCCGTCCAGGGCGCGTTCCGTCGCGAGTTCGCCACCAGAGGGCCCGGGCTTATGAAGTTTCCGCAGGGCGTGGCGGTCACGCACCGTGGCGAGATCCTGGTCGCCGACACCGGCAACCACCGCATCGTCGGCTTCGGAGGTGCCTCGTGAGCTCCTGGCCTGGCCACCCCGCCCGCGAGAATCGCCCCGTCTCCGGCTTCACCCGCCGCGCCTTGGTGGGCAGCGCGTTGACCGCTGCCGCGGCCAGCGCCTTGCCGTTGCAGCTGCAGAAGGCGATCGCCCAGACCCCGGCGGGTCCTCGCGGCCGGCTCAAGGACATCAAGCACGTGGTGATCCTGATGCAGGAGAACCGCAGCTTCGACCACTACTTCGGCGCGCTGCCCGGCGTACGCGGGTTCGACGATCCCGACGCCATCACCTTGCCCAACGGTGACTCGGTCTTCGAGCAACCCGTGCCTGGCGGCGGATCCCTTCGACCTTTCCGGCTCAACACGGAGACCACCAGCGCCCAGGAGTCCGTGGGGCTGCCGCACGACTGGACCGACCAGCACCATGCCTGGAACAACGGCGCGATGGACAGCTGGATCGCCGCCAAGGGCAAGCTGGCGATGGGCTACCACACGCGTGACGACATCCCGTTCCACTGGGCGCTGGCGGAGAACTTCACCGTCTGTGACAACTACTTCTGCTCGGTGATGGGTGCGACCAACCCCAACCGCCTCTACATGTGGACAGGGTGGATCGATCCGGACGGCAGGTTCGGTCGACCCGGCGACTCCAACTGGATGTCGGCCGACAACCCGGACCTGACCTGGAGGACCTACCCCGAGCGGCTCCAGCAGGCCGGGGTCTCCTGGCGGATCTACCAGGAGGAGGACAACTACGGCGACAACTCCCTGGAGTGGTTCCGCCAGTTCGCCGATTCCGGCAGGACCTCTCCCCTGCGCCGACACGGCCTGGAGAAGAAGTCCGCCGGATGGTTCGAGTACGACGCGGCGCACGACCAGCTGCCGCAGGTCTCCTGGCTGGTCGCGCCCTCGGCGCAGACCGAGCACCCGAACTGGATGCCGGCCGCCGGGGCGCAGTACATCGCCGCCAAGCTCGAGGCCATCGCCAGCAATCCCGACGTCTGGCGCAAGACGGCGTTCATCCTGACCTACGACGAGAACGACGGCTACTTCGACCACGTACCGCCACCGAAGGCGCCGGCCGGCACGCCCGGCGAATTCGTTGACGCCTCCTCGATCGGGCCCGGCTTCCGGGTGCCGACGGTCGTCGTCTCGCCATGGTCGGTCGGGGGCCACTCCTGCTCCGAAACCTTCGATCACTCGTCGCTGATCCGACTCCTCGAAGCCAGGTTCGGCGTCCGTGAGCCGAACATCAGCGCCTGGCGGCGTCGGGTGACCGGAGACCTCACCTCGGCCTTCCGCTTCGCGGCCGGCAGCAAGCACTACCCGGCTGACCCGAACCTCGGGTATCGCTGGGCGACGCTCGGCCTGGCCAAAGCGCAGGAACAGGTGCAGAACAACCCTCCCCCACAGCCACCGGCAACGACGGGCCGACCCGGCGTGCCACTGACCAAGCTGCCGAGGGGCAGCAACATTCGTTAGAGCTCCCGACCTCGACGCAACCAATGGTTGCGCATCGGCACGAACTGCTCTAAAGTCATGCGCAACCAAAGGTTGCGAAGCGACAGGAGAGCGGCATGGAGTACGGCAGCATCGAACGGGAGATCCGGATCGACGCCACCCCCGAGGTGGTCTACGAGGTGATCAGCACGCCCGAACACCTCCAGGAGTGGTGGCCGGACGAGGCGGAGCTGGATCCCGTCGCTGGCGGCACTGGACGGATCACGTTCGGCGACAGCAGTTCTCCGGACGCCAAGTCCGAGACGCTCACGGTGATGGAGGCCGACCCGCCCCGACGCTTCTCGTTCCGGTGGGTCGCCGACGAGGGTGAGACCACGACATCCAGCAGGTCGCTGCTGGTGACCTTCGACCTGGTCCCGGCGGGTGGCGGCACACTGCTCCGCTTCACCGAGACGGGGTTCCGCGAGAAGGGCTGGGAGGCGGCGGTGCTCGAGGAGCAGTACCGCGACCACGCGGCCGGCTGGGACCACTTCCTCCCCCGCCTCGTTGCGTACGTCGCCCGGCTGGCCTCGACGCCATGAGTACCGTCATCGACGACGACCTCTGGTCGGCCGTGGGCGATCCCACCCGGCGCCGGATGCTCGACCTGCTGCTCGCTGAGGCCGGCACTGCGACCACGCTGAGTGACCAGCTGCCGGTCACGCGGCAGGCGGTCGCCAAGCACCTCGGCGTGCTCGACCGGGTCGGGCTGGTCCACGTCACCCCGGCCGGACGGGAGCGCCGCTACCAGGTGGACGAGGCACAGCTGGCCCGTGCCGTGGAGCAGCTCTCGTCCGTGGGTGCCGCCTGGGACGCGCGCCTGCAACGCATCAAGCGGATCGCCGAAGCGATCCAGCGCAAGAAGGGCTGACCCAACACACACGAACGTCGTCACGACCGTGGCGGCGGCGATGAACCGCGCCCGGAACGGGCGCCACACGAGAAAGAGGTATCGCAATGGTCGACATCCTGCACAGGGTCGGTGTCACGTCGTCCCCCGAGAAGGTCTACGAGGCCCTGACCACGATCGACGGGCTCAGGGGGTGGTGGACGGAGACCACAAAGGGCGACAGCTCCACAGGCGGGGTCATCGAGTTCCGGTTCGCGCCGGTGCCCGACGGTTTCGACATGAAGGTGGTGGAAGCGACTGCGCCCGAGCTGGTGCTCTGGGAGGTCGTCGACGGTCCCGAGGAGTGGGTCGGCACCCAGGTCCGATTCCAGCTCAAGGAGGAGGACGGATTCACGATCGTGCTCTTCAGCCATGTCGGCTGGCGGGAGCCGGTGGAGTTCATGCACCACTGCAGCACCAAGTGGGCGACGTACCTGATGAGCCTCAAGCAGCTGCTCGAGACCGGACAGGGGGACCCCTCGCCGCGCGACGTGCAGATCAGCAACTGGCAGTGACCGCTCGCCTACAGTCATCGCGTGGACGTCCGTTCGCTCGCCTTCCGGACAGACCTCGCGCTGCTCGGGTTGGCCGGCTCCGAGATCGAGGATCGTGGCAACCACATCGTCGTCCGGACGCCGGACAACCCGGGCTTCCGCTGGGGCAACTTCTACCTGCTGGCCGGGCCGCCCCGCGACGACGAGGTCGACGCGATCATCGCGAGGTACGACGCGGAGTTCACGGAGAGCACGCACCGCGCGTTCGGCATCGACGGCACTACCCCGCACGGTGATGCGCTCGACCCGCTGGTCCGGGTGGGCCTGAAGCCGGACACGGCGACGGTGATGACCGCGATGACGGTCCACCCGCCGCCGCGGCCGAATGGCGAGGCTGTCTACCGGCAGCTCGAGTCCGACG
Organism: uncultured Actinomycetota bacterium; assembly: GCA_963729095.1. Lineage (GTDB taxonomy): Bacteria > Actinomycetota > Actinomycetes > Propionibacteriales > Nocardioidaceae > Nocardioides. The sequence goes on from CAVSMX010000036.1 coordinate 80,634, forward strand.
ACGACTGGGCGCAGCGGATCGAGATATCGATCGCGGTGAACGCCGACGAGGTCGACCCGCCCACCTACCTGCCGTTCATCACCCGGCGCGCGGGCGCCGAGCGCGGGCTGGCCGGGGCCGGGAACGGCGCCTGGTGGGGCGCGTTCGTCGACGGTCGGCTCGCCACCGTGATGGGACTCGTCGACGCGGGCGGTGGGCTGGCTCGCTACCAGAGCGTCGAGACGCACCCGGAGTTCAGGGGACGCGGCCTGGCGGGAACGCTGGTGCACCGGGTGGCGGCGTACGGCTTCGACGATCTGGGCGCGAAGACCCTGGTGATGGTCGCCGACCCGGAGTACCTCGCGATACGGATCTACCGGTCGGTGGGCTTCGATGGCACGGAAGCCCAGACCGAGCTCAACCAGAAGCCGAGGTAGACCGCGAGTGCCTGCGGGTCGTACCCGCTTCGGGCCGTAGCGCTGGGATCCCTCAGTGGACGATGGTCCGGGGCGGAGGGAGTACGAAATGTTGTTGGCAACGACGAGGGTCGAGGATGTCGAGCGATTCCTGAGCATCTTCTCGACGAAGGTCGCAGAGAAGCGCGGACAGCACGGCTCCAAGGGTGCGACCGTCTTCCGTGATCCCGACGACGCGGAGAGAGTCTGGGTGATCTTCGACTGGGATTCGGAGGGCTGGCAGAGCTTCGTGTCTGACCCCGAGGTTCCGGCGATCATGCAGGAGGCGGGGCACCTCGGTAAGCCGCAGCCGGCGGAGCTCCTCGGTCAGTTCGACGCCTGAACAGTTGTTCGACGTCAGGACCAGCAACGGCATTGCCCCCCTGGTCAGGAGGGGCGCCCGCCGAACCTCCAAGGGTGCACCTCGACGACGTCGTACTCCTCCGACGTGAGCACCGACCGCGCCGTCCTGGAGTCCGGGGCCTGGACCAGTGCAGCAGTACCGAGCCACGTGGCGCCGTCGTCGGACAGGAGCGGCCCGTACCCGATGAGCTCGTAGCTGCCACTCGGCACGGATGTGTCCGCCCCGTCACCCGAGCCGAGGCCCAGCACCAAGTAGCGCCTGCCGTCGGTCCGGGCGTCCGCAAAGTCCCACATGGTCTTCCCCAGCAGGTTGCGCCAACGCCGCAGCAGAACGTCCCGATAGACCCCGGCCTGGTAGCCCGGCTCGTCGAGGGCGAACCTGCGAGCGGCGCCGACGTGTGGCAGGTCCACGATGTGCACGCTGCCGGTAGCGGCCTCACCATCGTCGTCGAGGGTCGGACCGCGCGCGATCAGTTCACTCGCAAATCCGTCCATGTACGACCAGTGCTCCTCGACGAGCTCGGCTCGCAGCGCCCCGGAACCTGGCCGGTCACGGTGGTAGCAGAAGAACTCCATGAGGTCAGTCTTCGCGTAGATGGACGGAGGCGGTAGCAACCAAAGGCGGCACGTGCTCCCGGCTGGTCCTACCGTCGTTCGTCACCCTGGCCGTCCGCCGACGTACGCCGCGAGGTGCTCACCGGTGAGGGTCTTGGCGGCTGCGACGAGCTCCGCGGGGGTTCCCTCGAACACGACCCGACCGCCGTCGTGGCCGGCGCCCGGCCCGAGGTCGATGATCCAGTCGGCGTGCGCCATCACGGCCTGGTGGTGCTCGATGACGATGACGGACTTGCCGGAGTCGACGAGCCGGTCGAGAAGGCCGAGCAGCTGCTCCACGTCGGCCAGGTGGAGGCCCGTGGTCGGCTCGTCGAGGACGTAGACCTCGCCCTTGTCGGCCATCTGGGCGGCCAGCTTGAGCCGCTGCCGCTCGCCGCCGGACAACGTGGTGAGCGGCTGGCCGAGGCTGAGGTAGCCGAGCCCGACGTCGGCGAGCCGTTCGAGGATCTTGTGCGCGGCCGGTGTGCGTGCCTCGCCCTCGCCGAAGAACTCCGCGGCCTCGGTCACCGGCATCGCAAGCACCTCCGCGATGTTGCGGCCGCCGAAGGTGTACTCCAGCACCGCCGCCTGGTAGCGCCTGCCCTCGCACTCCTCGCACGTTGACTCGACCGTGGCCATGACGCCCAGCTCGGTGAAGATGACGCCGGCGCCGTTGCAGGCCGGGCAAGCGCCCTCGGAGTTGGCGCTGAAGAGTGCCGGCTTCACGCCGTTGGCCTTGGCGAACGCCTTGCGGACCGGCTCGAGCATGCCGGTGTACGTCGCCGGGTTGCTTCGACGCGAGCCCTTGATCGCGCCCTGGTCGACGACCACCACGCCGTCGCGCTTGGCCACCGAGCCGTGGATCAGGGAGCTCTTGCCGGACCCGGCCACGCCGGTGATGACGCACAGCACCCCGAGCGGGATGTCGACGTCGACGCCCTGGAGGTTGTGCGTGGACGCGCCGCGGACCTCGAGGGCGCCGGTCGCGGCACGCACGGACTCCTTGAGCGTCGCCCTGTCGTCGAGGTGGCGGCCGGTGGTGGTGTCGCTCCCCCGCAACCCGTCCACGGTGCCCTGGAAGCAGATCGTGCCACCGGCCGTGCCGGCACCCGGGCCGAGGTCGACCGCGTGGTCGGCGATGGCGATCGTCTCGGGCTTGTGCTCCACGACCAGGACGGTGTTGCCCTTGTCGCGCAGCTGCACCAGCAGGTTGTTCATCCGTTCGATGTCGTGAGGGTGCAGGCCGATGGTGGGCTCGTCGAAGACGTAGGTGACGTCGGTGAGCGAGGAGCCGAGGTGGCGGATCATCTTGGTGCGCTGCGCCTCTCCCCCGGACAACGTGCCCGACGCGCGGTCGAGCGAGAGGTAGCCGAGACCGATGTCGGTGAAGGAGTCGAGCAGGTGCTGCAGTCCCGCGAGCAGCGGGGCGACCCCTGGCTCGTCGAGGTCGCGCATCCACTCAGCGTGGTCGCTGATCTGCATCTGGCACAGGTCGGCGATGTTCTTGCCCTTGATCTTCGACGACAGTGCCTCCTTGCTGAGCCGGGTGCCGTCGCAGTCGGGGCAGGTCGTGAACGTGATCGCGCGCTCCACGAACCGGCGTACGTGCGGCTGCATCGCCTCGACGTCCTTGGAGAGCATCGACTTCTGGATCTTGGGGATCAGGCCCTCGTAGGTGAGGTTGATGCCTTCCACCTTGATCTTCTCCGGGTCTGCGTAGAGCAGCTTCTGGAGCTCCTTCTTGGTGTACTTCCCGATCGGCTTGTCCATCGGGAGGCCGGCGCCGCTGAAGATCCGGCCGTACCATCCGTCCATGCTGTAGCCGGGGACGGTCAGTGCCCCGTCCGCGAGCGACTTGGAGTCGTCGTACAGCGCCGTCAGGTCGAAGTCGCTGATCGAGCCCATGCCCTCGCAGCGTGGGCACATGCCACCCTGGTAGACCGCGTTGCGTACGACGGTCTTCTCCTCCTTGCCGCCCTTCTCGGTCTTCATCACGCCGCTCGCGGTCCGGGTGGGGACGTTGAACGCGAAGGCGGTGGGAGGGCCGATGTGGGGCTTGCCCAACCGGCTGAACAGGATGCGCAGCATCGCGTTCGCGTCGGTGGCGGTGCCGACCGTCGAGCGCGGGTTGGCGCCCATCCGTTCCTGGTCGACGATGATCGCGGTGGTGATCCCGTCGAGGAAGTCGACCTCGGGTCGCGCCAGGGTCGGCATGAACCCCTGCACGAACGCGCTGTACGTCTCGTTGATCATCCGCTGCGACTCGGCGGCGATGGTGGCGAACACGAGTGAGCTCTTGCCCGAGCCGGAGACGCCGGTGAAGACGGTGAGTCGACGCTTCGGGAGCTCGACGCTGACGTCCTTGAGGTTGTTCTCGCGCGCGCCCTGTACGCGGATCAGGTCGTGGCTGTCAGCCGGGTGCTGCGTCGCGGCGGTCTTTCTCGTCGCGGTCTTGCCCATCGTGTCTCCCTCTGTCGCTGGGACCCTGCACCTCGGTCCGTGATCCGCCTGCTGCGGATGCGGTCGAACGTTACTCAGACGATCCAGGCGCCGTCGCGCATGAGTGTGCGTCCCGCGATCTCATCGGACTCGCGCCAGGCCTGCAGCCGAACCGGCCGGAGGACGAGGAACACATAGCCGGTGTCGCGGCGCGGGTCCCAGTCGGACTGCGATGCGTAGGCGTCACCGAGTGCCGTGTCGTCGTCGACCGCGACGGAGCGATCGAGCTCTGAGTCGATCATCACCACGTCGCGGGTGTGGCCGACGGCGAGTCGTGCCCCTCCGGCGGCGGCGACGTTGCGAGCGGTGACCGAGGTCTCCGGGACCGCGATCACCGCGCGGTCCTCCACCCAGGCCAGTGACAGCGGGACCAGGTGCGCCTCGCCCGAAGCCGAGGCGCTGGCGACCCAGACATCGATCGCCGGGGTCGCCAGCATCGCCAGGGTGTCCGCTTTTCGGGTCTGCCCGTCGCGTGGGCTCACCGGCGGCCTCAGCCGATCCGGTCCGCGGTCGATGGCTCCCACGCGAACCCGTCGGGGTCCGTGAACCCCCCGGCGTCGCCTCGAACGGCGAGCCGGTGAGAGCCGGTGCCCTCGGCGTCGACGCCGGCGTCCTTCGCGGCCGCGCGGCGGGTGTAGAGGGACAGCTGGATGTCCGGCTCCGACACCTTGAACTCGACGTACTTGCTGCCGAAGCTCTTGCCGATCTCGAGGCCGTGGTCGACGTAGAACTGCTTGGTCGCCTTGACGTCGGCGACGCCGAGGAGCAGTACCAGGTGGTCGTACTCGAGCGCCGCCACGTCGGTGTCCTTCTTCGACGACGTCGCGAACTTCCAGATCGCGCCGTCCGGAGCCTGCACGACACCGCCGTACCCCCAGAAGCTCTTCTTGGCGGGTTTCAGGACGGTGGCACCGGCGTCGACCGCGGCGCGGAGGTAGGCGTCGACGTTGCCGGGCTGGGAGACAACCAGGGAGAGCGTGTAACCCCGGAACCCGCTGGTCGGTGCCTCCGAGGCCCGCACGTGCACGCGATCGGCGACGCCGAGCGCGGAGTAGAACGCCTCGGCCGCGGCCGGATCGTCGACCTCGAGGACGACGGAGCTGATGGTGATGCGCTTGGTCATGTCACTTCACCTCGAAGATGCGGACCATGTTGCCCGCCGGGTCGCGGAGCGCGCAGTCCCGCACACCCCACGGCTGGTCGGTCGGCTCCTGGACGACGTCGGCGTCACCGGCCTGCACCTTCTCGAAGGTCTCGTCGAGGTCGGAGGTGGCCAGGTTGATGCTGGCGAAGGTGCCCTTGGCCATCATCTCGGAGATGACGCGGCGCTCGTCGTCGGTGATGCCGGGGTCCGCGGCGGGCGGGTGCAGGACGATGGCGGTGTCGGGCTGGCCCGGAGGGCCCACCGTGAGCCAGTGCAGCCCTTCGTACTCGACGTCGTTGCGGACCTCGAAGCCGAGGGTGTCGCGGTAGAAGGCCAGGGAGGCCTCGTGGTCGTCGTGCGGGAGGTAGGCCTGATGAATTTTGATGTCCATGACGGTCACGCTAGGCGGCGCGCCGGCGCAGGCGCTTCTCGATTCCTGATCGGTCTGGTGACTTTCTTCGCCACGCAGGGCGGCATGCCCTTGGTCCCGGTGTCCGACTGCTGCCGGAAGACGCTGGGCGGGACACCGACCAGCTCGGTGAAGCGAGTGCTGAACGTGCCGAGCGACTGGCAGCCGACCGCGAAGCAGATGTCGGTGACGCTCATGTCGCCCCGGCGAAGGAGGGCCATCGCCCGCTCGATCCGCCGCGTCATCAGGTAGCTGTACGGCGACTCGCCGTACGCCGCCCGGAACTGCCGGCTCAGGTGCCCGGACGACAGGTGCACGTCGCGGGCCAGCGCCTCGACGTTCAGTGGCTGCGCGTACTCGCGGTCGATCCGGTCGCGGACCCGACGCAACAGCGCGAGATCCCGAAGACGCTGCTCATCGGCCGGCGTGCTGCTCACTCTGGAATCCTGCCACGTCGGGCGGGCCGAGCAGGTCCCACTTGTTGCCGTAGAGGTCGCGGAAGACCTGCAGCCGCCCGTAGGGCTCGTGCCGCTGCTCCCCGGCCAGCTCGACGCCGTGCGCGACCAGCCGGTCGTACGACGCCTGGAAGTCGTCGACCCGGAGGAAGAAGGTCACCCTGCCGCCGGCCTGGTTGCCCACCGCCTCGTCCTGTTCGGGTCCGTCAGCCCTCGCCAGCAAGAGTCCGGTGCCGCCGCCGGGTGGGCGAACGACCACCCATCGCTTGGGGCGTCCGTCGTTGGTGAGCGACGGTTCGTCCTCGGTCACCACGAACCCGAGCACCTCCGTGAAGAACTCGATGGCCGCGTCGTAGTCGCGGACGACGTACGTGGCGAGGTCGAGGTGCACGGACGCACGCTATCCGTCCCTAGGACGCCGCCTGCACGACCTGGACCAGGTGTCCGTCCGGGTCCTCGACCCAGGCGATCAGCAGTCGGTCGAGCCAGGGCGCCGGCGGTTTGACCGCGCGGGCACCCACCTCGAGGAGGCGGCGGTATCCCGCCTCCACGTCGTCGGTCCACAGGATCACCGCCGCGCGCTGGCCGTCGAGGACGGGATCCATGCCGTGGTCCTGGCGCGTGGACGTCTCGTCGGCGAGGCCGATGCGGTAGCCGTCGAGCTCCAGGTCGACATGGATGGGCGCCCCGTCAGCGGGTGTTCGGAACACCTCCCGAAAGCCGGAATCGCGATAGAAGCGCGCTGCCCGCTCGACGTCCCTGCTGAAAAGCACGATCTGCGGAGTCCGAAAGGTCGTCACGACGTCAGCCACGTCCCTCCAGGACCGCGAGGTCGCGTTCGGCGTAGAGGCGGTGCTCCCACTCCTCGTTGAGGATGGTGAGCAGGCACTCGCGCACCGGGAGCTCTGGGCGGGCGGCCAGCCCGCGCCGTGGACGGGCTCGGTCGAGGCGGCGAGTCGCTCGTCGGTGAGCTCGTCGACCACCCGGCGTACGGTCGCCATCCGGTCGGCCCGCAGCTCGAGCACCTCGTCGAGGCCGGGCCGGGCCGATCGGTCGCGAGGAATGCCGGGCGTCTCGGGCATCTCGTCCCACGGCAGGTCGAGGGGATCCCACGGCGCAAGGTCGCCGAGCATCGCCCGCAGGATCCATGCGTCGGTGGCGAACACGAGAGTCGACGCACACGAAGCTGGCTCCGGTGAGATCGACGCGCTCGAAACGCGCGTTGCGGAGCTCTTGACGGACGAACTCGGTCATGGCCGGGACAATGCCACCAGCGTCCGACACCGGTCCAGGCGGAGGAGTCAGGACCGGTCGACGGGAGGTCCGGCGATCTCAGCGAACGGCAGCGGACAGCAGTCGCTGGTCGCGCACACATGCAGGTCATCGCAGCCGCCGGCGATCGCGGCTACCAGGTTGTCGCGGATCGTCTCGAGGTCGGCCATCCGCGCCTCGACCTCGAGCAGCTTCTCGCGGGCGCGGTCTTGCAGCCTCGTCGTGCGACCGCGCCGCTTGCCCGCCTCCAGGAGATCGGCGACCTCGCCCAGCGTGAATCCGAGCCGCTGCGCGGCCTTGATGATGCGCAGGGTCTGTACGGCGTGCTCGCCGTAGAGCCGGTGCCCGCCCGGGCTGCGCATCGGTTCCTCCAGGAGCCCGCGGCGCTCGTAGTAGCGCAGTGTCTCCTTGTTGACGCCCGCCGCCTGCGCGGCCTCCGTGATCCGCAGGCTCATGTCGAGAGCTCCTCGGCGCGTGCGGCCAACCCCTCGAGGATGTCCTTCCGCAGGCGCGGCACCGTGACGTCGAGCGTGAGCTCCTGGTCGGTCCCGGCGATCGTGAACGTGAAGAACGAGCAGCACGACGCCTCGCGGGCCGTCAGGTCGCGGACCTCGGCCTCCAGGCCACGCTCCCCCGCCAGATGGATCCGTAGCGCGTCGTCCCGCCGCTCGACGCGGCGTACGGCGGTGGCGAACAGCGCGTCGAACTCGGCCAGCCGCAACGGCCGCTCGGCGGTGGGCAACGTGCACGCGTCGGTGGTCAGCAAGGCTTCCATCGCTCCACGATAAACCCGTACCTCGGTACGGATTGCAAGGCTTCGGTCCGCGGGAGTAGAGCCGCGATCCCCTGTCCAGACCACCGACTTTTCGCCTGCCCGCAGCCCGACTCGGGGGTACCGTCCCGCGGAGCAGTGACTTCTCGGGCCGATCATCGGAGGAGAATCGTGGGACTCTTCAAGAAGTCGAAGGAAGCCGGGGACCGCTACGTTCACGTCCAGGGCGCCGGGCCGATCGACGCCGCGGTGATGGGCGGGCCGTCGATGACGTCCGTCGCGGAGAACGACCCGATCTGGGAGCCGATCAACGGCATCTCGCTGCAGGACTACGCCGAGCTGGCCGGCGACGCGCAGGCCCGCGGGGTCAACGACGAAGCAGGCATGATCACCCTCGCGCAGGAGCGGGGATGGGACCCTGCCAACACCAAGGCGGCTCTCGACGGCTGGGTGCAGCGGATGGGCCAGTCGATGGCCGTGGGCCAGCAGTTCCGCAGGTTCCTCGGCTACTGACCACTGAGCCGAGCGGTCGCTCGGCCTCCAACAGCTGCGAAGTATCAAGACCTATCCAGTCGAGCCCAGGTCACACCTCGGCGGTCTCGAGCCACGCCTCGAAGGTCGGGCCGGTCAGGATGGCGTCCGGGCCCGGCAGCAGCGCGCCGGCAGCATTGGCCTCCGCGTCAGGGTCATCGGGGTTGGCGCCGATCTCCACCTTCGTGGGGCGGCCCCGCCTCGCGGCCAGGAGGGTGGCCGCGTCGATGAAGCTCTCGGCCCTCGGGCCCGCGACCTCCAGGAACGGCCGGGTGCCGTCGTCGGCCGGTGAGGAGTCCGTGGCCAGATCGACCATCACCTCGGCGACGCTGCGCGCTGCCACCAGCTGGGTCTTCACGTCGCCCACGTAGCCGACCTCGCCCTGGGTGCTCCAGTCGAGGAGCTGGCCGACGAACTCGTGGAACTGCGACGCGCGCACGATCCGCACCGGGACGGACCCGGCCAGGGCCTCCTTCTCGTGGGCCACCTTCGCGACGCTGTAACCACCCTGGAGGCCGTCGATGCCGATGATCGAGACCACGACCATCCGGTGTACGCCGGCCGCGGCTCCGGCCTGGTGGAGGTTGCGTGCCGAGGCGGTGAAGAAGGCCGTGGCCTCGTCCTGCTCCGGCGACGGCCCGGTAGCGGCGTCGATGATCACGTCGACCCCCGTCAGCGCGTTCGCGAGGCCTTCTCCGGTCACCACGTCGACTCCGTTGCCACGCGAGATCGGAACCACGGCGTGGCCCCGCTCCTCGGCCACGTCGACGATGTGGGCGCCGAGGCGACCCGTGGCTCCTGCAACTGCGATCCTCATGACTGTCTCCTGCCGCTTGTACGTTTCTTGATGACACAGCACTGACGGACCGCGCCGAGGAGAGGTAACGAGTGCAGCAGGATCACCTTGCCGAAGAGTTCGAGGGTCACCGCCGCCACCTGCGGGCCGTCGCCTACCGGATGCTGGGCTCGCTGGCCGAGGCCGAGGACGCGGTCCAGGACGCCTGGCTGCGGCTGAGCCGCACCGACGCCGACGAGATCGACAACCTCGGGGGCTGGTTGACAACTGTGGTCTCGCGGATCTGTCTCGACCAGCTCCGCACGCGGAAGGCACGCAAGGAGGACTCCGCCGACGATCGCTTCCCGGATCCGATCCTCACCGATGCGGACGTCGTCGACCCGGAGCACGAGGCGGAGCTCTCCGACTCCCTCGGCCTGGCCATCATGGTGGTCCTCGACGAGCTCGGTCCCGCCGAGCGGCTGGCCTTCGTCCTCCACGACGTGTTCGGGCTGGCGTTCGCCGAGATCGCGCCGATCGTCGAACGCTCCACCGACGCGACCAAGATGCTCGCCAGCCGGGCTCGCCGGCGGGTTCAGGACGCCCGCCGCACCCCCGACCCCGATCTGGGGCGGCAGCGCGCCGCCGTCGACGCGTTCCAGTCCGCAGCGCGATCCGGAGACTTCGAGGCCCTGCTGCAGGTCCTGGATCCCGACGTGGAGCTGCGCGCCGCAGGTGTGGACGCTGTGGCGATCGTGCGTGGCGCCGCCGCGGTCGCCTCGGGCGCGGTCAGCTTCCGGGAGGTTGCCCCCGTCACGCGCCCCGTGCTGGTCGATGGCGTGGCAGGGCTCGCCGTGCTCGTCGACGGCCAGATCACCTCGCTCGCCGCGTTCACCGTCGTCGACGGCAGGATCGTCGAGATCGACATCGTCAACGACCCAAAGCGGTTGCGCGGGCTGACGCTGCCCGTCGACGCTGGGTAGCAGCCGACCTAGGAGGGGCACGGATGATCGCGCGGATGTGGCGGGGCTGGGTGCGCACGGAGCTGATCGACGAGTACGTCGACATCGTCGAACGCACCGGCATGACGGGTTACCGGGCGACGCCCGGCAACCATGGAGCCCAGCTGCTGACCCGGGACCTCGGCGGGGGTCGCACCGAGCTGATCACGCTCAGCTGGTGGACCGACCTCGACGTGATCCGTGCCTTCGCGGGTGACGACATCGAGGCCGCGAAGTACTACCCCGAGGACGACGCCTACCTGCTCGACCGGGAGACCACGGTCGCGCACTTCGAGGTAGCTGCGCCCGGAGACCTGCCGGCACCGACCCCGAGCTGAAGCGCATGCCGTTCCTCAGCCCAGGCCCCGCCACCAGCCGAGCAACAGCACCGTGCGGGAGACCGCGAAGATCGGTGGGATCGGCAGTGCGAAGCCCCATAGGAGGCGGAACCCCAGTCCGGTCAGGCAGAGCAGCCCGGCGGCCACCCGGAGCGCGACGTCCTCGCCCATGCGCCGAACCTAGGAGGCGTTCGATCCGGTGTCGACCGGACTGCTGGATCGGCTGTCGGCACCGACACCTAGCCTGCCGCCATGAGCACCGATGCGGTTCCGTGGGAACCACCCCTCGCCGGCACCGAGGCCGAGCAGCTAGCGGGAGCGCTGGATCGGCTGCGCGCGACGTTCAGGTGGAAGGCCGATGGCCTGGACGCGGTCGGGCTCGGCACCCCGTTGGCCACCTCGACACTCACGCTCGGCGGGTTGCTCAAGCACCTGGCCGCCATGGAGGACTACACGTTCACCCACAAGCTGAGCGGCGCGCCGATGGGCGAGCCGTGGGACGCGATGGGATGGGACGGCGACAACGACTGGGAGTTCGAGTCAGCGGCGGATGACCCGCCCGACCGGCTCTACGGTCTCTGGGACGGAGCCGTGGCGCGATCCCGCACGCGACTCGACTCGGCCCTCTCCGATGGGGATGTCGACCAGTTGGTCCATGCCTCGATGCCGGACGGCCGCCACGCCAGCCTGCGCCGCCTGCTGTGCGACCTGATCGAGGAGTACGGCCGGCACACCGGCCACGCCGACCTCATTCGCGAGGCGGTCGACGGCCGCACCGGCGAGGACCCGCCCTCCGACTGGCGCCCCCCGTCGGGAGTCCCGGCCACCTGACGGGGTCAGTCCGAGAGCTGTTCCAGCAGTTTCGACAGCTCCGTAGCCACGTCCACTGGTCGGGCGAGGTGCCAGAGGTGATGCCCGGCGACCTCGACAACCGGCCAGTCGCGTCTCGCGGGCGAACGCCAGCTCGGCGGCGTACGTCGTCCCGAAGGCGAGGTAGGCGCAGGGTCCGCGGCTCCACCCCGGTGGCGGCGCCACCTCGGTCTCGAAGTAGTCGAGGCTCAGGCGCGGGGCTGCGGAGTCGACGCGGTCGAACCAGGGCGCCGGCAGGACCTTCGACATCTCCTCCGCCGGCCACCAGCGCGTCCAGGGCGGTAGCCGTCCGTCGTCTGCGGCCAGCTCCGCGAGGGTGGCCAGGAACTCCGGCGGCGCCAACCGGGTGGGTCCCGTCGCCGCCGGCAACGCCGCGTCCATGAACAGGACCGCACCTACCCCGGCGTCCTCGGCGACGGACGGGGCAAGGTAGCCGGCATTGCTGTGCGCGATCAGTACGTCGGCGGCCCGGGCCGCATCGCCCCAGTCGGCGACCAGCCGCTCGGGGCTGATCGGCTCCCGGCACTCAGCGACCGCCGCGTCGTATTCGAGCCCACGCAACGCATCGGCGAGTGGTTGGTAGCCGACCGGACCCAGGAGCGGGCTCGGCAGGACCAGCAGTCGCGCCGACACTGGCAGGTGTCAGTCGCCGGTTGCCTCGAGTGCCGCTGCCACCCGGCGGTGCGCCTCCCAGATCTCCTCCGGAAGGCGTTCGAAGTTCTCCAGGTGCTCCTGGCGGTGGACCATCTCCTCTTTCCAGCGCGGCACGTTGATCGTGAGGATCGTCTCGAGGTCCTTCGGGCTGATCTCCACGCCCTCGAGGTTCAGCTCCTCCTCGGTGGGCACGATGCCGACCGGGGTCTCCCGGCCCTTCACCTCGCCGTTCTTCAGCTGCAGGAGCCACAGCAGCGGACGCAGGTTGTCGCGGTAGCCCGGCCACAGGAAGTGCCCGTCGTCGGGATCGCGCTGGAACCAGTTCACGTGCGCGAAGATCGGCTGCTGCTTCGCGGCGCCGACCACCTTCAGGTAGTGAGCGGCGTAGTCGCCCTCGCCGTAAGCCATGAACGGCCGGTTGGACATCGGGTCGTAGCGCAGCACGCCCTCCTTGCCCTCGGCCGCCGCGGTGGCCTCGGCGCCGAGGGTCAGGCCGTCGTAGACCCCCTCGGCGAGGTCGTGGATCGCGCGGATCAGCGGCTCGCGGTCGCGGGTCCGGCCGCCGAAGATGATCGCGTCGATCGGGACCCCGGCCGGCGCGTTGTAGTCGGGCGCGATGTTGGGGACGTTGTCGAGGGTCGTGGTGAACCGACTGTTGGGATGCGCCCACGGAGAGCTGTCGCTGTCCTTGCGGTCCGCGATCGGGTTGCCGTGCCAGTCGGCCCAACCCTTGGGGTCCTCGGGCGGCTCCGGAGTGCGCCCTTCCCACCAGACCTCGCCCTTCTCGGCGTTGTAGGCGACGTTGGTGAAGATCGCGTGGGTGCCCTCGTCGATCGAGGCCAGCGCGATCGGGTTGGTGCGCCGGTTGGTGTCCTTGGCCACCCCGAAGACGCCGTACTCCGGGTTCATGCCGTAGAGCCGGCCGTCCTCCTCGTTGACCCACAGCCAGGCGATGTCGTCGCCGTAGAACGACACGTGGTAGCGGTCGCCCAGGACGTCCGGCGCCAGCATCATCGCCAGGTTGGTCTTGCCCGACGCGCTCGGGAAGCCGCCGCAGATGTGGTAGTCCTTGCCGGTCTCCTTGTCGTGGATCCCGATCAGCATGTACTGCTCGGCGAGGAACTTCTTCGAGGCCCAGCCGTCGTACGCCGCCTGGCGCAGGCCGTGCGCGATCTTGCCGAGCAGCGCGTTGCCGCCGTACGACGAGCCGTAGTGCAGGATCGTCCGCTCGTCGGCGACGGTCACGAAGTAGCGCTGGTCGGCGGGCGTCCCCTGGCCGAGGTTCTCCAGGTCGCCGGTCACGTGCACGGCCTTCACGAACTGGTCCGGGTCGTCGAGGTTCTCGAGGTACTGCACGCCGACCCGTGACATCCGGATCATGTGCAGCACCACGGTGCGGGTGTCGGTGAGCTCCACGCCAGTGGCCCAGGGTGCCAGCTCGTTGCCGGGAGGTGCCATCAGGTACGGGATGACGTACATGGTCTTGCCGCGGGAGGCACCGCGCATCCGCTCCTCGAGCATCGGCCGCATCTCGGAGGCCGGCCGCCAGTTGTTGTAGACGCCGCGGTCGCTCTCGCGGTTGGTCGCGACGATGGTCCGCTCCTCCGAGCGGGCGGTGTCCTTGTGGTAGCTGCGGGAGTAGTAGCGCCCCTCCCCCGCGGGCAGCAGCTCACCGGCGTCCAGCGCCTCCTGGACGAGGCGCGCGTCGTCGCTTTCGTCGACGACCTCTACCCGATCGGCCCCGGTGAGGTCCGCCCAGTAGCGCACGTACTCGCGCACCTTCGGGTTCGTCAGCCCCGCTTCGTCCAGCACTGCCGTCACATCCACCATCGCCGCGTCGTCCTCTCATACGTGACCAAGTGCGAGCAGGTTAGCGGTAGGGCAGGGGCCCGTCCTGCTCATGGCTGTAGTCCGTCTAGGCCATGCCGCCCCACCGACCGGGTGGTCCTGGGGAATACACCTGCGAAGGCCGCGGCGAGTTCCTACGGTGGAAACCGATGAGTTACCTGGGTCACACCAGTCCAACACGTCAACCACAACGAACAACGAAACAACGAGCGAGAGGAGGGATGACCATGTGGGACACCGTCCAGAACACGACAGTGCACCTGTCGCGCGACCTGCCGTGCCCGCGCTGCGGACACGGCGTCCACACCTTCCTCGCGTGTGGCGACAGCTGCGACTGCCAGCCCGTCGTGCTGCCCGGCAGCAACGCCGCGTGAGCTCACCGAGTCTCGACACGCGGGTCGGCTAGGGCTCCACGACGACCTTGATCGCCTCGCGCTGGTCCATGGCGCGATAGCCGTCGGCGACCCGGTCCAGCGGCACCGTGGCGTCGAACACCCGACCCGGGTCGATTCGGCCATCGGTGACCAGGTCGAGCAGCTCGGGCAGGTAGCGGCGCACCGGGGCCATGCCGCCGGCGAGCCCGACGTTCTTGGAGAACATCCGCCGCACGGGCACTTCCACACCGTGCGGTACGCCGACGAAGCCCACGGTGGCACCCGGGCGCGCGACCGTGAATGCCGTGTCCATCGAGGCGTCGGTGCCGACACACTCGAGCACGGCGTCGGCCCCCACTCCCCCGGTGATCTCTGCTACTTCCGCTTCTCCGTCCTCGCCCCGTGCGGCGACGATGTGGGTGGCGCCGAACTCGGTGGCGATCTTCTGGCGCGACTCGTGGCGCGACATCGCGACGATCTTCTCCGCGCCCATGACGGAGGCGGCGAGGACGCCGCAGAGGCCGACGGCGCCGTCGCCGACGACGACGGCCGTGCCGCCCTCCGGCACGCCCGCCGCGACCGCCGCGTGCCAGCCCGTGGCCATCACGTCGGTGAGGGCGAGCAGCGACCGGGTCATGGCGGCGTCGGGGTGGCCGTCGGTACGTACCAGGCTGCCGTCGGCCTGGGTGACCCGGGCGTACTCCGCTTGACCGCTCACGGTCACGGCGACGTTCACACATGCCGACTGCACGCCCGCTCGGCAGTGTGCGCAGGTGTTGTCGCAGTGGCAGAACGGGACCACCACGAACTCGCCGGGCCGGAACGACGTGACCTCCGAGCCGACCTCGGCCACGACGCCGATGCACTCGTGGCCGATGGTCGCCCCGGCGCGGATGGGGTTCTCTCCCCGATAGGGCCACAGGTCGGAGCCGCAGATGCAGCCGGCGGTGACCTGCACGATCGCGTCGGTGGGCAGCTTGATGCTGGGGTCGGGGACCTCGGACACCCGGATGTCGCCTGGTGCGTGGATGGTGGTGGCGCGCATGCCGTCATCCTCGCAGGGCGGTCCAGTCGGACCGTGTTCTGAGACACGCGGACACCAGATTTGCCATATCTCACATGTGAGTTACCGTCGAAACATGCCAGTCGACTACAAGGGACGCATCGGCAACCTGATCCGCGACGCGCGCAAGCACCGTGGCCTGACCCAGAGTCAGCTCGCCGAGCTGCTGAGTACCAGCCAGAGCGCGATCAACCGGATCGAGAAGGGTCACCAGAACCTCAGTCTGGAGATGCTCGCCCGGATCGGCACCGCCCTCGACTCCGAGATCGTCGCCCTCGGCGCCGGCCCCACACACCTGCGCGTGGTCGGCCCCACGACCCTGTCCGGCAGCATCGAGGTCAAGACCTCCAAGAACGCCGGCGTCGCGCTGCTCTGCGCCTCGCTCCTCAACCGAGGCCGCACCACCCTGCGCAAGGTCGCGCGGATCGAGGAGGTCAACCGGCTGCTGGAGGTACTCAGCAGCCTCGGCGTCCACACCAAGTGGCTCAACGACGACAACGACCTCGAGATCGTGCCGCCGAAGGAGCTCGACCTGGACCACGTCGACGAGGAGGCCGCGCGTCGTACGCGTTCGGTGATCATGTTCCTCGGCCCGCTGCTCCACCGGGCTGAGACGTTCGAGCTGCCGTACGCCGGCGGCTGCAACCTCGGCACCCGCACGGTCGAGCCGCACATGGCCGCACTGCGCCCGTTCGGCCTGGAGGTCAAGGCCACCGACGGCTCCTACCACGCCCGGGTCAACGGAGCGATCGATCCCCAGCGCCCGATCGTGCTCACCGAACGCGGCGACACGGTCACCGAGAACGCCCTGATGGCCGCCGCCCTGCACCCCGGCACCACGGTGATCCGGAACGCCTCGTCCAACTACATGGTCCAGGACCTGTGCTTCTTCCTGCTCAGGCTGGGCGTGGAGATCGAGGGCATCGGCACCACCACGCTGCGGGTCACCGGGCGGGAGGAGATCGACGTCGACGTCGACTTCGCGCCGAGCGAGGACCCGATCGAGGCGATGTCGTTGCTCGCCGCGGCGATCGTGACCCAGTCGTCGATCACCATCGAGCGGGTGCCGATCGAGTTCCTCGAGATCGAGCTCGCCGTGCTCGAGGAGATGGGGTTCCAGTACTCCCGCTCCGAGGAGTACGTCGCCCGTAACGGCCACACCCGGCTCGTCGACCTGGTGACCAAGCCGTCCCAGCTGCACGCGCCGCTGGACAAGATCCACCCGATGCCGTTCCCGGGCCTCAACATCGACAACCTGCCGTTCTTCGCGGTCATCGCTGCCGTCGCCGACGGGCAGACGTTCCTGCACGACTGGGTCTACGAGAACCGCGCGATCTACCTCACCGAGCTCAACAAGCTCGGCGGCCAGGTCAAGCTCCTCGACCCGCACCGGGTGATGATCGAGGGCCCGACGCACTGGACCGGCGCCGAGCTGATGTGCCCGCCTGCGCTCCGCCCGGCCGTCGTCATCCTGCTCGCCATGTTGGCCTCGAAGGGCACCTCGGTGCTGCGGGGCACCTACGTGATCCACCGCGGCTACGAGGGCCTCGCCGAGCGGCTGAGCTCCCTCGGCGCAAATATCGAGACTTTCAGAGACATCTGAGCGTCACTGTGGTTGAGGTGCGAGCGCCAGCGAGCCTCGAAACCATCATCGTCAGGGTCGGCGGTGGCCTCTCGGCGCACCGGGTCTCGACCCGCCCGTCGCGACCTCGTCCCTCGGCCGCGGGGCTTGCTCGACCTGCGTGAGCCCACGGAGGCCGCTCGTTCCTCGCGGCCTCCTGCTCACTTCAGCGGAAGAGCGTCTCCACCCAGGCGCGGGCGGGCTTGCGCGCCGGAGCCGGCGCCTCCATGTCGGTGGTGATCCGCGGCATCGGCGCGGTGTGCTGGCCGGCGTGCCGGTGCCAGTCGTTCTCGGACTCGATCAGCGAGCCCAGGTCCGCGCTGGAGAGGAACACCCCGTGGCCGTCGGGACACTGGTTCACCTCGCCGTCACCGAGCGTCTCCGACACCATCTCGGCGCCGCATCGAGGGCAGGACAAGGTCTCCATGTACCGACCGTAGCCCCCGCGCCCGGCGGTTCGCAGCAGCATCGCCGCGTGACGTTGGATACTGCACGCGTGGCCACCCCCAGGACCGGTTTCGCGTTCCTCGACGAGGTGTTGCGAATGCCGGGATCGGTGCTGGCCTTCGCGCATCGCGGTGGCGCCTTCCACCCGGAGGTCGAGGGCTTGGAGAACACCCTGGCGGCGTTCAAGCACGCCGTCTCGCTCGGTTATGACTACCTCGAGACCGACGTCCACGTGACCCGGGACGGCCACCTGCTGGCCTTCCACGACGACGTGCTCGAGCGGGTCAGCGACCGCCAGGGTGAGATCGCGCGGTCGACGTACGCCGAGGTGCGCGAGGCCCTGGTCGGTGGCCGCGAGGAGGTGCCGACCCTCGGGCGGCTGTTCGACGAGTTCCCGGACGCACGGTTCAACATCGACATCAAGTCCGAGGGCGCCGTTCACGTCCTGGCCAGCTTCATCGAGGCCCGCGACGCGTGGGACCGGGTCCTGGTCGGCTCGTTCTCGCCCCGACGGATCAACACGTTCCGCCGGCTGACCCACGGGCGGGTGCCGACCTCGGCCTCACCGGTCGAGGTCGCCTGCTTCCTGGCGGTGCCCAGCGGGCGGCTCGCCGACCGGCTCACCGGACGTCGGGTCGCCGCCTTCCAGATCCCACACCGGCGCGGCCGCCTGGTCGTCGCCAGCGATGCGCTGATCCGTCGTGCCCACGCGGCAGGCAAGCACGTGCACGTGTGGACCGTCGATGACCCCGAGGAGATGAGGGATCTCCTCGACCGGGGTGTCGACGGATTGTTCACCGACCGCACGGACCTGCTCAAGCAGGTGCTCGTCGAACGAGGGCAGTGGAGGGAAACCCGATGAGTGAGACCGACCCACCGGGAGGCATCGCCGACCTTCGGCCGCTGAACCGCGCCAAGGAGCAGCGCGCCTGGTACTTCTACGACTTCGCCAACAGCGCGTTCGCCACCACCATCGGTGGCGTCCTCTTCGGTCCGTACATCAAGGAGATCGCCGAGGAGGCAGCGGTCGACAACCGGATCGACGTGCTCTTCTTCTCCATCGCGCCGGGATCTCTGCCGCCGTTCATCATCACCTTCTCCACCATCATCTCGGCGGTGGTCCTTCCGCTGCTCGGCGCGGTGGCCGACCGCACCTCCCGAAAGAAGGACCTGCTCGCCGGATTCGCCTGGGCCGGTGCCGCAGCGGCTTCACTGCTCTTCTTCGTCACCGGCGACAACTGGCAGCTGGGCGCGGCCGCCTTCCTGGTCGCGAACCTCTGCTTCGGCGCGGCGGCCGTCTTCAACGACGCGCTGCTGCCGATCATCAGCACCGAGCAGGAGCGCGACCGGGTGTCCAGCCGCGGCTGGGCGATGGGGTACGCCGGAGGCGGCCTGCTGCTGGCCCTCAACTTCGTCCTGATCACGTTCCACGACAGCTTCGGGCTCACCGAGGGCATGGCGGCCCGGATCAGCATGCTTTCCGCCGCGGTCTGGTGGGCCGGGTTCACCTTCATCCCGTTCCGCGGGATCCAGAACCATCCTCCGAGGGCCGTCGAGGCGGTCGAGGGCGGTGTTTTCGCCAGGAGCTTCGGCCAGCTCTGGAAGACCCTGAAGGACATGCGGAACTACCCGGTGACGCTCACCTTCCTGCTCGCCTACCTGTTCTTCAACGACGGCATCCAGACCGTCATCTCCCAGGCCTCGCTCTACGGCACCGACGAGCTCGGGTTCGAGCTCGGCACGGTGCTGGCGACGTACCTCCTGGTGCAGTTCGTGGCGGTGTTCGGCGCGCTCGCGTTCGGACGCGCCGCCGGTCGGTACGGCGGCAAGCGGGTCATTCTCTGCGGCCTGGCGGTGTGGATGGCGATCGTCACCGCGGCCCTCTTCCTCCCGGACGGCCAGCTCGTGCCGTTCCTGCTGCTGGGCGTTGCCATCGGCATCGTGCTGGGCGGCACCCAGGCCCTGTCCCGGTCGTACTTCTCGTTGCTCATCCCGCGCGGTAAGGAGGCGGAGTACTTCAGCTTCTACCACGCCATGGAGCGGGGCACCTCGTGGTTCGGCACCCTGGTCTTCGGCCTCGTCTACCAGTTCACCGACTCCTACCGACCTGCGATCTTCGCCCTGATCGTCTTCTTCTTGGTGGGTGGCGCGCTGCTGATGCGGGTCGACACGGCGCGGGGCATCCGGGAAGCAGGCAACGAAAGGCCGGCGGTCATCTGAGGTCCGGCATACCGCGGGTATTCCCGCGCTTTCGTTGGAATCTTGTCGACACGGGTACCGTTGAACCCCTTGGGAGGGCGTCCCTCCCCCTGGGTGTTCCCGCACCGCCGAGGTCGCGGGAGATGACAAGTTTGGAGGTGCCTCAATGGCGGAGCGCACGTTGCGTGGCGCACGGCTCGGAGGCCAGAGTTTCGAGGACGAGCGCGGCATCGAGTTCGCGGCTCGTCAGCAGGTGGGCTATCGATGCCCGCAGGGCCACGACTTCGAGATCACCATGTCGGTCG
Source organism: uncultured Actinomycetota bacterium (assembly GCA_963729095.1). Classification (GTDB taxonomy): domain Bacteria; phylum Actinomycetota; class Actinomycetes; order Propionibacteriales; family Nocardioidaceae; genus Nocardioides. The sequence continues at coordinate 100,602 of CAVSMX010000036.1, forward strand.
AGGCCGAGGTCCCAGCCATCTGGGAGTGCCCGCGCTGCGGCGCCGAGGGCCTCAGCACCGCTGGCATCGAAAAGGAGCAGAAGGCCGAGAAGCCGGTCCGCACGCACTGGGACATGCTGCTCGAGCGGCGCTCGGAGAAGGAGCTCGAGGACATCCTCAAGGAGCGTCTCGAGCTGCTCCGCGGCGGCGAGATCGGCCCGGCGCACCTGCACCGCGCCAGCGCCAAGAAGCGCAAGGCGACCGCCTGAGCGGCGCCTAGGACCCCTGCTCGGGGTCGTCGACCACCTCGCCCTGGATCACCGTTCCCTGTGAACGGGGTCCGGGGCGAGTCGCATTTCCGGGCCCGGTGCCGAGCACGACGAGCCGGCGGGCGACGACGCCGGTGAGCAGCCGCCGGAAGAGCGGCCGGGTGAACGGCAGGATCAGCAGGATGCCGAACGCGTCGGTGACGAAGCCGGGGCTCAGCATCAGGGTGCCGCCGACCAGGATCAGCGCGCCGTCGGCGAGCTCCCGCGCCGGCATCCGGCCGCTGTCGAGCGCGGTACGCATGGCCTGCCAGGCCCGGCCCCCCTCGCGCCTGATCAACCAGGTGCCGAGGATGCTGTCGGCGATCAGCAGCAGGATCGTCCACCACACACCGATCACCTGGCCGACCTGGATCAGCACGTAGATCTCGACGATCGGCACCACGATGAACGCTACGAAGAGCAGCCATCCCAGCCCCCGGCGCCGGCGGGCCATCAGCGCGCCTCTCCCCTGCCGCTGGCCGCGCGGCGTACCTGCTCGACGCGTTCGCGCACGCCCCAGGCGGTGATCCGACGCAGGGACTCCGCCGCCACGGACGGGCTCATCTTGGACTCGCCGCGCACCCTCTCCACGAACTCGATCGGCACCTCTCGCACGGTGAGCCCGGAGCGCAGGGTCCGTGCGACCAGGTCGGTCTGGAACACGTAGCCGGCGGACCGGACCTGGCGGAGGTCGATCTTCTCGAGGGTGGCCCGGCGGAACAGGCGGAACCCTGCCGTGGCGTCGCGGACGTCGATGCCGAGCAGCAGCCGGACGTAGGCGTTGCCGCCTCGGGACAGCAGCTCACGACGCGCCGGCCAGTTCGTCACCGAGCCACCGGGCACCCAACGCGACCCGATCACCAGGTCGGCGGTCTCTAGGGCGGTCAGCAGCAGGTGCAGCTCCTCCGGCTGGTGGGACCCGTCGGCGTCCATCTCGCCGATGACGTCGTAGCCCTCCTCGAGCGCCCAGGTGAACCCGTGCAGATAGGCCGCGCCCAGCCCGCCCTTGGCCGCGCGATGCAGCACGTGCAGCTGAGCGTCGGCCTCGGCGAGCTCGTCGGCGACCCTTCCGGTGCCGTCCGGGGAGTCGTCGTCGACGACCAGGATGTCGACGTCGGGATGAGCGCGACGCATCCGACCGACGATCCACGCGAGGTTGCTGACCTCGTTGTACGTCGGGATCACCATCACGACGCGCCCGAGCGTCCGATGGCGAGCGGGGTCGGGATCAGTCACGGGAGGCTTTCTCGTCGGGGCCCGTCAGGACAGGTTCGAGCGGCGCTGATTCGGCCACGGTGCGCCGCTCTCGACGATACGTCACCACCCGCAACACCAGCCCCACCGCGGTCAGCAGCGGGAGCAGCACGGCCAGCCACTGGCCCAGGCGCACCCCCGGGGTCACTCCGGTGCGCAACCCGACCTGTTCCAGCAGCACCTTCTGGGTGCGAGGGTCCGCCGACGCGACCACGCTGCCGTCGGGGGCGATGACGCCGGTGATGCCGTTGGTGGAGGCGACCACGAGGTACTTGCCGGACTCGATCGCGCGCAGCCGGGTGATCGCGAACTGCTGGTCGATCTGGTCGGTGAAGATGAAGCTGGCGTTGCTCGTCTGCACGGCGAGTAGCTCGGCGCCGTTCTCGACCTGGTCGTAGAAAACGTCGTCGTAGGCCACGTCGAAGCAGATCGCATCGGCCACCTCGATCCCCGCGACGCGGAGCGGCTGCTCGTTGGTGCCGCTGAGCATGTCGCGCGCGATCCGGCCGAGCTGTCCCTCGTCCTCGATCCCCCAGCTCCGCAGCAGCGGACGCAGCGGCATGTACTCGCCGAACGCGACCGGGTGGTGCTTGGTGTACCGCTCCCCCGCGCCGGTCGCGGGATCCCACACGATCCCCTGGTTCAGGACGTGGTCCTCACCCGCGTCGACGATGGCGCCGACCAGGATCGGAACACCTATGGCGGTGGCGGCGCGACGGATCTCTGCATTGGTGGACGCGTCCGCGAACGGGTCGATGGCGGTGGAGTTCTCCGGCCAGAGCACGAAGTCCGGGCGGGGCACGGATCCTGCGTCCACGTCTGCGGCGAGATCCACGGTGGCCTGGACGTGGTTCTCGGTGACCTGCCGGTGGTCGGCAAGGATGTCGTTCTCGGGCGGCGGCACGTTGCCCTGGACGACCGCGACGGTGGCGGTGTCCCGCTCATCGAGCCGCGTACGACGCCAGGCTCGGCACGACCATGGCGGCGCACACGCCGGCCAGAACACCGACAGCGACCAGCCGGGGACGCCGTTCGCGCTCCAGGACTGCCCAGGCCAGCACGAACCCGCTCAACGCGAGCAGGAAGGACAGACCGCTCATCCCGACGTAGGCCAGCGCGTCGGCCGCCGGGGTGTCGACCACCCCGAAGGCCAGCCGCCCCCACGGCATCCCGCTGTACGGCCACCCGGTGCGCCAGAGCTCCATCGTCACCCAGGCCGCGGCCAGCCAGACCGGCCACCACCGCAGCCGGGCCATGGGGCCTGCGGCTGCGCCCAGCAAGCCGTAGAAGAGCGCCTCCAATCCGGCGAGCGCCAGCCACGCCGGCGGGCCGATGGAGTCCGACATCCAGTAGATGTGCGGGAAGTAGAAGGCGACACCGAAGACCAGTCCCGGGATCCAGGCGCGGCGTACCGGCAGGTCGTAGGTGCTCAGGGCGAAGCCGGCCAGCGCCACGGGGATCAGGTAGGCGACCGCCACGGGTTCGAAGGCCAGGGACAAGAGGAGGCCGGAGACCAGGGCCAGGCCGGCTCGCTTCAGCACGAGTAGACGCTACCCGGCCGGATTGAATCAGGGCCACGGAAGGGGCTCGGGCGCCTTCGGACCATCCCATCGACGGCCGGCTGCCGAAGCCGAGATGTTGTCTAGGGGGCCCGCGCCCCTTCCGTGTCGCTCTCGCGGAGCGGACCGACCTCCGCGAACCATGTCGGGCGACTGTTGGCGCTACAGCCTCCGACTCCGGCCACTCGGACGTCGGTCCGCTTACCACGACCTGCGTGAGCGAACGGCACGAACACAATCCTCCGAGCCGGGCCGTGTCAACCACCCGCTGACCTGCGCGAACACGCGAAGTCGCAGGTCAGCGCGTTACCTGGCGTTCATGAGCAATTCGAGATTTTGCGAACCGACATCGGCGTGTCGCGGCACTGGTCCAGACCAGCCTGTCAGGGCACCACGACGGTGCCGGTGGCAGTGGTGGCGAGCAATGGCTCGGCTAACAGCCCGGCGGCACCGGGCCGCTCGTCGGTGGCGGCGCCGCGGGCGACCACGTGCACGGCGAAGTCCATCACCCGCGACCGGGTACCGACCCGCACCAGCTCGCAGCTGACCTCGAGAACGTCGCCGGCGCGCACCGGCGCCCTGAACTGCACGTCGGAGTACGACGCGAACAGGCCCTCGTCCCCGTCGGTGCGGATGCACATCTCGGTGGCGACGTCGCCGAACAGGCCGAGGCTGTAGGCACCGTCGACGAGGTCGCCGGCGTAGTGGGCGTGGGAGTAGGGCACGTAGCGGCGGTGCAGGATCCGCAGACCCACCTCGGCGGCCATCAGGCCGCCCTTGCCTGGGTCAGCCGGTGGACGATGAACGACGCGACCTCGCCCGGCGTCGTACCTCGTCCGAACACGCGGTCGACACCGAGGTCGGCGGACATCTTCTCGTCGAACCGCGGCCCGCCGACGATCAGCAGCGGACGCTTCTCGGCGGGGTAGGACTCCCGGAAGGCGGCCGACATCTCCCGGGTGTTGAGCATGTGGGCGTCACGCTGGGTGACCACCTGCGAGACGAGTACGGCGTCTGCCCGCTCTGCCCGGGCCCGCTCGACCAGCTCGGGGACGGACACCTGTGCGCCGAGGTTGACGACCTTCAGCTCGCGGTAGTACTCGAGGCCCTTCTCCCCCGCGAAGCCCTTGATGTTGAGGATCGCGTCGATGCCGACCGTGTGGGCGTCGGTGCCGATGCACCCACCCACGACCACCAGCCGGCGCCGCAGAGCGCGCTTGACCGTCGCGTTGACCTCCTTCGGGGTGAGCAGCGGGTAGTCCCGCTCCACGACCACGACCTTGCTGGTGTCGACGAGGTGGTTGACCCGCCCGTAGACCACGAAGAACGTGAAGTCGGGTCCCATCGACTTGGCGTGCACCACCAGCGCCGGGTCCATGCCCATCTTGTTGGCCAGCTGGGCGGCCGCGCCCTCGGCCACCTTGGAGTGCGGGATCGGCAGCGTGAAGCTCACCTGCACCATGCCGTCGCCGGTGGTGTCGCCGTAGGGCCGGACGATCGTGGACTCGCTCATGCGCGGCCCTTTCGTGTGCGCTTCGGTCCCTGAGGAGGTCGCGAAGCGACCGTCTCGAAGGGTTCCTCCAGGAGCTCGGAGGCGGGGTTGTAGTAGGCGCTCGACTTCTTGGCGACGCCGTCGAGCCCGCGGCCGGCGTCGGCGGGGCGCTTCATCAGGCCGAAGGTGCCGTCGGCGATGGCGTCCAGCAGGCCGTGCTCGTGGTCGATGATCTTGTTCATCAGGTCGATCGACTCACCGAGCACCTGCTGGGCTCGCTTGGCGATGAACCCGTCGGGGGCCGGGTGGAAGTCCTCGTGAAGCTTGCCGGCGGCGTTCATCACGTAGCGGACGTTCTGCAGGGCCAGGTCGCGGTCGGAGATCCACGGCGTGACCACCGCCTCGGTCATCATCCCGACCAGCAGGATGCCCTGCCCGGTGAGTGCGCCGACCAGGTTGAAGAACCCGTCGAGGAGGTAGCCGCGGAAGACGTCGCCGGTCATGTGCCGGGTGGGTGGCATCCACTTCAGCGGGGCCTTGGGGAACAGGTCGCGGGCCAGCATCGCGTGGGCCAGCTCGAGGCGGAACGAGTCGGGTATCTCGGGGTCGATCTCGAAGGCGTGGCCCAGGCCCAGCTGCCAGTCCTCGAGGCCCGCCTCCTTGGCGAAGTACTCGTTGAGCAGCTGGCTGGTGGTGACCGTGTGCGCGGCGTCGACGGCGTCCGCGGTGGTGAGGTAGTTGTCCTCGCCGGTGTTGATGATGATCCCGGCCCGGGCGTGCACCTGGCGGCTGAAGCGCTGGTCGACGAAGGTCCGCACCGGGTTGATGTCGCGGAACAGGATCCCGTACATCGAGTCGTTGAGCATCATGTCGAGCCGCTCGAGACCGGCCAGGGCGGCGATCTCGGGCATGCAGAGCCCGCTGGCGTAGTTGGTCAGCCGGACGTAGCGCCCGAGGTCCTTGCTGGACTCGTCGAGCGCGGCGCGCATCAGGCGGAAGTTCTCCTGAGTGGCGTAGGTGCCGGCGTACCCCTCGCGGGTGGGGCCTTCCGGCACGTAGTCGAGGAGGCTCTGCCCGGTCGAGCGGATCACCGCGATCACGTCGGCGCCCTCGCGGGCGGCCTGCTGGGCCTGCGGGATGTCCTCGTAGATGTCGCCGGTCGCGACGATCAGGTAGATCCACGGGGTGCGCGGCGCGTCGCCGTGCCGAGCGATCATCCGCTCGCGCTCGCGCCTGCGGCGTTCGATGGTGCGGAAGCCGGCCCCGACCTGCTTGCGGCTGGCGGAACGCGCGCGCTGCGCGTCGCGGCCCTCCGGGAGCCGGAACCGGATGGATCCGGCGCTCGCCTTCTGGGCCAGGGTGGCCAGGTCGTCGGCCTCGCCGCGGACCAGCGCGTCCCAGACCGGCAGCGCCACGCCGTGCTCGAGGCCGACGTCGGCCCGGACGACGTCCATCAGCCGGTTGACCCACGGGGTGCCCTCGGTGTCGGCGCCCTTCAGACCGGCGAGGCGGAGCGTGGCCCGCTCGACGGCGACGGTGGTGTGCCGCTTCGCCATGGTGACGATGGGCCGGCCGGTCTTGCGGGCCAGGGTCCGGGCCTCGCGGACGGTCCTGGGGTCGAGGTCGAGGCGGCCGCTCATCCGTCGAGCCTGCTCTCGAAGAGCCGGCGTACGCCGTCGTGGTCGCGGAGCAGCCGGAACGCGTGCTCCGCGTGACCGGGGACGTAGCCGTTGCCGACCAGCATGGTGACGTCGGCGGCCAGCCCTTCGGCACCGAGCGCCGCAGCCGAGAAGGACGTGGCCATGCTGAAGAAGATCACGGTCCCGCGCTCTGCGGTCGACAGGATCGCGCCGCCCTCACAGCCTGGGACGTCGACGCAGACCACGGTGATGTCGGCCGGCCCGCCCGCCTTGACCACGGCGTCACGCAGCGCGATCGGGTCGCGGGCGTCGACGACGACCACCTCGTCTGCGAGCCCGGCGGCCCGGAGCGCGTCGGCCTCGTGGTCGGTGGGCACGATGCCGATCGTGTGGGCGGCTCCTGCCTCGCGGGCGGCGGCCAGGCTCAGCGAACCCGACTTCCCACCACCGCCGATGACGGCGACCGTCGGGGCGTCATAGGAAGTAACGACCCGTCCGGTGAGCGCCGGAGCACCGCAGACGTCGAGCACCGAGAGGCTGAGCTCGGTGGGCAGGTCGTCGGGGACCTCGGCGGCGATCGAGCGGCCGAAGAGGACGGCGTACCCGTCGCAGGGAACGCGCTCGCTCGTGCCGTCCCACCGCGCGAGGTCATCCTCGATCACCAGCGGGGTGAGGGTCAGCGAGACCAAGGTGCTCACCTTCGCGCCCACACGGAGGCCGAGCGGGGACTCCGGGCCGACCTCCTCGACGGTCCCGACGAGCATGCCGCCGGAGCCGGTCTCGGGGTTCTGCATCTTGCCGCGGCTGCGGACGATCTCGAGCACCTCGGCGCGTATCGCGGCACCGCTTCCACCGTGCTTGCGCTCGAGCTGGCGGAAGGACGCGGCGTCCAGGTTGAGCATCTCGACGCGGATCCGCACCTCGTCGGGCCACAGCTCGCGCCGGGTGTCGAGCCGCTGGGCCGCCTGGGGCAGCACCACGGCGTCGTCCAGGACGCGGTGCAGCCCGGTCGGGTCGCTCTCGGACAGCGTCATGCCGTTGGTCCTCCCTAGTTCTTCACGACATACCGTAGATCTTCCTGTCCGGAGATGTGCAGGCAGGACGATCTCCACGTACTCTGACAGAAGCACGACGCGCCAGCCAAAAACCCCGAAGTCACAGTGACGGGAGCCCCGCAATGTCCATCGAGACCAGTATCGGCCTGGAGACCGGCCAGCCGTACCCCTACCAGCAGGTCGAGCTAGTCGAGCCCGACTGGACCCGGTTCCCGGGCTGGGCGGACGTGACGGCGGAGGATTGGGCATCGGTCCAGTGGCAGCGGGCCCACTGCGTGAAGAACGTCAAGCAGCTGCGCGAGCTCATGGGTGACCTGGTCGACGACCGCTTCTACGCTGACCTTGAGCGCGACCAGGCCGAGCGCGCCACGATGTCGATGCTGGTACCGCCGCAGATGATGAACACGATGGTGCCGCACTTCGGCCGCGACGGCGGCCCGACCGGCCCGGGCTCGCTGACCGACGAGCTCTACGCCGACCCGATCCGGCACTACATGATCCCGGTGTTCTCCGACCGGCGTACCGATTGGCCCTCCCACCCGCACGCCACGAGGGACTCGCTGCACGAGCACGACATGTGGGTCGCCGAGGGACTCACCCACCGCTACCCGACCAAGGTGCTGGCCGAGCTGCTGCCGACCTGCCCGCAGTACTGCGGCCACTGCACCCGGATGGACCTGGTGGGCAACTCGACCGCCGTGATCGACAAGCTCAAGCTGGTCGGCAAGCCCAACGACCGCCTCGGCGACATGATCGACTACCTCCGGCGCACGCCGTCCGTCCGCGATGTCGTCGTATCCGGTGGCGACGTCGCGAACATGCCCTGGCCGCGGCTCGAGGCATTCCTGACGTCCGTGCTCGAGGTCGAGAACATCCGCGACATCCGGCTGGCCACGAAAGCGCTGATCGGCCTGCCGCAGCACTGGCTCCAGGACGACGTGCGCGCCGGCATGGAACGGGTGGCGGCACTTGCGCGGTCTCGCGGGGCCTCGATCGCCATCCACACGCACACCAACCACGCCAACTCCGTGACGCCGCTCGTTGCCGAGGCGACCCGAGCGATGCTGGACACCGGCATCCGCGACGTACGCAACCAGGGAGTGCTGCTCAACGGCGTCAATGCCGACCCGCACGCCCTGCTCGACCTGTGCTTCCGGCTGCTCGATGGCGCGGGGATCATGCCCTACTACTTCTACATGTGCGACATGATCCCGTACTCCGAGCACTGGCGGGTCTCCGTCGCCGACGCGCAGCGGCTGCAGCACCACATCATGGGCTATCTGCCCGGCTTCGCGACCCCGCGCATCGTGTGTGACGTGCCGTTCGTCGGGAAGCGCTGGGTGCACCAGCTGGCGTCGTACGACGTCGAGCGCGGCATCTCGTACTGGACGAAGAACTACCGCACCTCGATCGAGGCCACCGACCCCGACGCGCTGACCCGCATCTACGAGTACTACGACCCGATCCACACCCTCCCCGCCGCGGGCCAGGCGTGGTGGGCCTCCCACTCCGACCTCGACGAGAGCGCCCTGAAGGCGGCCGAGGTGGCCGAGGCCTCGCGACGGACGGCTGCGCTGCAGGCGTACTGATATCGGACGCGGGGGCGGGGTTTCCGGGCCGAGGCCTGCCGTTTGGTCACCAACGACACGAAATCGGCGTGTATCCGTGCCGTTGGTGACCAAACGGCAGTCCGCTAGCCGAACGCCTCCGCTCCAGCCCTACGGCTCATGGCGAGAGCATGCTTCCGGCTGGTCCCGGGTACTCGGCTGCGTGACGTCCAGGACACGTCACCTCGCGTTGGGAGGCGCGAGCCAGGGTGAGGGAGACGGCAATGGCGAACGAGCACGAGCGCCCGGGTTTGGTCGCGACACTGGCCACCGGCATGAAGGAAATCCCGCGCAACGCGTCGTGGCTGTTGGGCAAGGCGATGCCCTCCGGGAACGGCACACAAGGCGCCGAGGCGCCCCATGGAGTGGTCGACTCGATGAAGCAGGTCGGTTGGACGCTCAAGGAGGCCCTACCGGGCCAGGACACCGTCGAGGCGCGACTGGCGAGAGCGAAAGCTGCTGCGGACCGTGCCCACGAGCAGGAGCAGGCAGCGCTCGAGGCCGCTAAGCACGCCCACGACCTTGCTGCCGAGGCCGATGACGTGAGCTCACGTGAGCAGTCGCGTCTCAAAGACGTCAAGGCCGAGCAACAGCGGGTCGTCAAGGAACGGGTGGCCGCGGCCCGCAAGCGTGCCGACGAGCAGGTCGCTCAAGAGAAGAGTGAGGCGGAGTCGGCAGCCGCGGACGCTTTCGTGGAGGAACAGAGCAGCAGCGAAGCGCGCGTGGCGAAGGCTCGTGAGGCGGCGGAAGCAGCCCAACGGGAGGCCGAGGACCGATACCGCAGGGCCACGGATCAGCTGGCCGAGGCACGGCAGTTGGCCGACGACGCGGCTGCGGCTGCGAACGAAGCCGCTGAGCAGGCGCGAGAACAGGCTGATCAGGTCGCCACAGACGCGAAGCGGGACGCGGACGACGCGGCCGCAGCGGTGAGCCGGGCGGAGAAGGTCCGGGCGAGCACCGCTGAGGCGGCTGCAAAGGTGGTGCGGGGCGTGGACGATTCGAGCAGTCCCGGACGCCTCAAGAGCCTCTCGAAGGCCGAGCTGGTCAAGCTCGCCTCTGCACAGGGCGTGGCGAACAGCTCGTCGAAGACGAAGCAGCAGCTCGTGGCTGCTCTCCACCGGACCAAGGCAGGACGATCATGATCGCCGGGTTGCTGACGAACTTCTTCCGCCGAGAGAGCAGCTGGGACAAGGTGCGCAAGCCGTTGGGGAGAGTGGTGACTGCCGGCGCCACGGTAGTGGCCCTCTCCGCGGCGAGCGCGGCAACGAGTGCGGCCAGGCGTCGCAAGGAGGGCGCGTGATGCTCACGAAGCTGAGTGCCTTCGGGATCGGCTACGTCCTCGGCGCTCGTGCCGGGAAGGAGCGCTATGAGCAGATTCGCGTTTGGGCGGGGCAGGCAGCGCGGCGGCTGGAGACGTACGGCTCGAGCGGGTCGTTGGCCGCGCGCGGGCACGATCGGCGCGACGGCTCCAGCCCTCCTCCCCGACCGCGCTAGCCAGCTCGGCGACGGCGTCGTCGTCGAGACGCGGCTGATCGCCCGCCTGATGGGAATGCGGCTGCTCCGGGTGGACGGCATCGTGCTGATGTCTCCCGCCCGGTTGGTCGACCCCACGCCCTCTGCGCCCTCCCGAGAGCGCCCGAGGCACACGGGTTCGGTGCCGCCGAACGGCCACCTGCTTGCTCAGGCGGCGCAGCTCCTTCAGGAGAACGACGCCCACTTGCGCAGGCTCAGGTGACTGGGCGGTTCTCGTACGGCGTGGAGAGCACGATCGTGGTGCGCGTGGACACGTTCGCGGCCGAGCGGACCCGGGCCAGCAGGTCCTCGAGGTCCTCCGGAGTGGCGACCCTGATCTTGAGGATGTAGGACTCCTCCCCCGCGACCGACCAGCACGACTCGATCTCGGGCACATCACGGAGCCGGTCGGGTGAGTCGTCGGGCTGGGAGGGGTCGATCGGGCGGATCGAGATGAAGGCGGTGAGCGGGAGGCCGATCTCGGCGTGGTTGACGGTCGCGCCGTAGCCGAGGATCAGCCCCCGCTGCTCGAGACGCTTGACCCGTTGGTGGACGGCCGAGGTGGAGAGCCCGGTCGCCTTGCCGAGATCGGTGTACGACATCCGGCCGTCGTGGGCCAGAAGCTGGAGGATCTGTCGATCCTTCTGCTCCACGTCGGGCGCGTTCACGCCCACAGCGTAGGGCGAACGCGCGCCGACGCGCCCGACCGACCGGACCACAGGATGGCGGGCGCGGCTACGCTCCGGGCATGCCCGCCTCGGACAAGCGCCTGATGCTCCTCGACACCGCCTCGATGTACTTCCGTGCCTTCTACGGCGTCCCGGAGATCTCGGCACCCGACGGCACGAACGTGAACGCGGTCCGCGGGCTGATGGACTTCATCAGCCGGCTCGTCGACGAGTACCACCCCACCGACCTGGTCTGCTGCTGGGACAACGACTGGCGGCCCCAGTGGCGGGTCGACCTGATCCCGTCGTACAAGGGGCATCGGGTGGTCGAGGAGGTCGAGAGCGCCCCCGACGTAGAGGAGGTCCCGGACCCCCTCCAGGCCCAGATCCCGATCATTGTCGACGTGCTCGACGCATTCGGGATCTGCGTACTGGGTGCCGACGGGTACGAAGCCGACGACGTCATCGGCACCCTGGCAACCAAGGCCGGGCAGCCCGTCGACATCGTGACCGGCGACCGCGATCTGTTCCAGCTGGTCGACGACAAGCTCGACGTACGCGTCCTGTACATCGCCCGCGGCGTGGGCCGGCACGAGCGGGTCACCAACGACTGGGTGCGAGAGAAGTACGGCATCGACGCCCGGCAGTACGCCGACTTCGCCACGCTGCGGGGTGACGCGTCCGACGGCCTGCCCGGAGTTGCCGGTGTCGGAGAGAAGACAGCCGCGACGCTGCTGGGACGCTTCGGCGACATCCCGGGCATCATCGCCGCCGCCAACGACCCCGAGGCAGAGATGGGGCCAGGGCCGCGCGGCAAGATCAAGGCGGCCGCGGACTACCTGGAGGTTGCACCCACCGTCGTCGCGGTTGCCCGCGACATCGACCTCGACCGCAGCAACATCCTGCTCCCCCGGGAGCCCAGGGACGCCGACAAGGTCGCCGCCCTGGCCGAGCGGTGGGGCCTCGGCAGTCCCGCCGAGCGGCTCACGGCGGCGCTGCGTACCGTGGACGCATGATGCGCGCAGCCGTCGTCGGGGGCCACGGTCAGGTGGCCCGGCACCTTCTCGTCGACCTGCGTCGGTCGGACGTCGACGCGGTCGCGCTGGTCCGCAACGACCGCTACCGCGACGATCTCGAGCACCGGGGCGCCGAGGTGCGCCTGCTCGACATCGAGCAGCAGGACGCCGCCGCCTTCGCGGCCGCGTTCGACGGGTGCGACGCGGTCGTGTTCGCCGCCGGCGGCGGCCCGGACGGCAACATCGAGCGCAAGCGCACCGTCGACCTCGAAGGCTCGCTGAAGTCGATCGAGGGGGCACGCCTCGCCGGGATCCGGCGCTTCGTCCAGGTGTCGGCCATCAACGTCGACGATCCGCTGCCCGACGGCACCGGCGACGTCTGGCGGGCGTACGTCGAGGCGAAGCGGGACGCCGACGCGGCGCTCCGCGAGAGCGGCCTGGACTGGACGATCATCCGGCCCGGCCGGCTCACCGACGAGCCGGCGACGGGTCTGGTCGCACTCGGCTCCGGCGTTCCCCGCGGCGAGATCCCTCGGGCCGACGTCGCCGCGGTTCTGGCTGCCGTCCTCGACAACCCCGCCACCACCGGAAAGCAGTGGAACGTCGTCTCCGGCGACACTCCGGTCGCCGACGCCGTACACGCGCTCCCCGACTGAGGCGTCAGAGCTCGGCGATCCGGCGCCTCAGGAGCCGGCGCTCGGCCTCGCCCGGTGCTAGCTCCAGTGCCGCCGTGTACGCCGTGCACGCCTCCTCGGACCGTCCGAGACGACGCAGGAAGTCCCCACGGGCGGCCGGCAGGAGGTAATAGCCGGTGAGGGCCGGGTGCAGGCCCTCCAGGGCGTCCAGACCCGCCTGGAAGCCGTTGAGGAACCCCCAGGCGATCGCCCGGTTCAGGTCGATCACGGCCGAGGGCTGCGCCACGGCCAGTGCGTCGTACAGCGTCACGATCCGGGCCCAGTCCGTCGAGGCGGCATCGACCGCCTCCGCGTGGCACGCCGCGATGGCTGCCTGAAGCTGGTACGGGCCCGGCGGCCGCCCCGACGATGCCGCGCGACGCAGGTGCCAGGAGCCCTCGGCCACCATCACCTCGTCCCAGCGGGACCGGTCCTGCTCCTCCATCGGCACCAGGTCGCCGCTCGCGTCGAAGCGGGTGGCCCGGCGGGCCTGCTGGAACAGCACGAGAGCGAGGAGCCCGCGGGTCTCGTCCTCACCTGGCATCAGGTCCACGAGCAGCCGGGAGAGCCGGAGCCCTTCCCCCGCGAGCTCGCCGTCCCGCCGGCCGTACCCCTCGTTGAAGACGAGGTAGAGCACCGCGAGCACGCCACCGGTCCGCTCCGCCAGCTGTTCCGGCGCGGGAACCCGGTAAGGGATGCCCGCGTGCGCGATCTTGCGCTTGGCCCGGAGCAGCCGCTGCGACATCGTCGCCTCGGCGACCAGGAACGCCCGAGCGATCTCCGCGGTGGTCAGACCGGCCACCGTCCGCAGGGTCAGCGCCACCCGGCTCTCGATCGGCAGCGCAGGGTGGCAGCAGGTGAAGATCAGCCGCAGCAGGTCGTCAGGTGAGCCATGGGGCTCGTCCATCAGCACCACCTCCTGCAGCTTGGCCCGCTCGGTTGCACGCCTTCGGAGCAGGTCGATCGCGCGGTTCCGTGCAACCGTCGTCAGCCATGCCGCCGGCGTGTCCGGCACTCCCTCGACCGGCCAGTGGGAGAGCGCCCGTTCCACGGCGTCCTGCACGCAGTCCTCGGCGAGCTCCCAGTCCCCGGTGACCCGGATCAGGGTGGCGAGGATGGCGGCCCGCTCGTCGGCGACCGCCGTCAGGGCCACCCGGACCGGGTTGTCAGTCATTCGTCCATCGGCCAGAACGGTCGGAGCTCGATGATCCCGCCGTTGGCCTGCGGGTGCCGGGCGGCGATCCCGATCGCCTCGTCGAGGTCCGCGCACTCGAGGATGTCGAACCCTGCGATCCACTCCTTGGACTCGGTGAACGGGCCGTCGGTGACCAGCACCTCGCCCTTGCTGATCCGGACCGTGGTCGCGTCGCTCGGGGGTCGGAGCCGGTCGCCGGTGACCCGGGTGCCGCGGGCCTCGACGTCGGCCAGCCACTCCTCGATGGTGATGTCTTCCTCGCGCGGGGTCGCCTCGGAGTCGGGGTCGACGACGACGAACATCATGTACTTCATGGTTCCTCCTGATCGTTGGGGTGACGTGCACCCGACGAACGGAGGAACGCCCGATCCGACAACCTCACGAAACTAGTCCGCCAGCGACGAGTAGGCGACCACGCCGCGACGCAGCCGGCGCACCACCTCTCTCGCGGTCTCCCTGACCGGGGTGTCCGCAGCAGCGTCGGCGATCTGCCCGGCGAAGTCGACCAGCTGCTTCATCTGCCTGACGAAGTCGCCGGCGGACAGGTCGGACGTGCTGAGCACGTCGTCGAGGTCGTCACCCTCCGCCCAGCGGTAGGCCACCCAGGCGAAGCCCAGGTCGGGCTGGCGGAGGAAATCCAGCCGGTGGTCGCGCTCGAGGGTGTCCAACTGACCCCACAGCCGCACCGTCTCGCCGATGGCGTCCTTGGCGGGCCCTCCCGGGACCCGCGGGGCGCTCGCGTCGTCGGGCCGCCTTGCCTCGAAGACCAGCACCGACAGGGCGGCGGCGAGGCCGGAGGCCGGCAGCTCGTCCCACAGCCCCAGGCGAAGCGCCTCGGCGCCGACCAGGTCCAGTTCGGAGTAGATCCGCATGAGCCGCTTGCCGCGCCCGGTGACCCTCTCCTCGTCGAGGTAGTCGAGGGCAGTCAGCACATCGCAGACGCGGTCGAACTGCCGCGCGACGGTGTTCGTACGACGCTCCACCCGCCGCCGCAGCGTGGCGGCGTCGCGGTCGAGCTTGAACCAGCGCTCGGCCCAACGGGCGTGGTCCTCCCGGTCGTCGCAACCGTGACAGGGGTGTGCCCGCAGCTCGGCGCGGAGCCGCGCGATCTGTTCGTCCTCCGGACCGGCCGGCGGGCGGCGCCGCTCGCGGGTCGGCGGAGGGGTCAGGTCGTGGGTGCGGTCGCGCAGCGCCGAGGCCAGGTCGCGACGCATCTGTGGGTTGCGGCCGTTGAAGTTCTTCGGGATCCGGAGCCGGGTGAGCGGCTCGACCGGCGTCGGGAAGTCGATGGCCGCCAGGCGTCGCGCCTGCCGACCGGCCGTGACGACGTACGGGCGCGGACTGTCCCCGGACGTGCCGGGGTCGACCACCACGGCCAGCCCGGAGAACTTCCCGGCCGGTACGTCGATCACGTCCCCCGGCTTCAGCCGGGTCAGCGAGGCCAGCGCCTCGTCCCGCCGGTCGGACCTCCGGGCCCTGCTCGCCGCCTTCTCCGTGTCACCGATCCGTCGCCGCAGCCGGGCGTACTCCATGAAGTCGCCGAGGTGGCAGGTGGCAGCCTCGGCGTACCCCTCCAGCGCGTCCTCCGCCTTGCGGAGCTGGCGGGCGAGGCCTACGACCGCCTTGTCGGCCTGGAACTGCGCGAACGACTGCTCCAGCAGCTCCCGGGAGCGCTCCCGGCCGAACTGGTGAACCAGGTTGACGGCCATGTTGTACGACGGCCGGAACGACGACCGGAGCGGATAGGTGCGGGTGGAAGCGAGGCCGGCCACCTGCTTGGGCTCCATGCCGGGCTGCCACAGCACGACACCGTGTCCCTCGACGTCGAGGCCGCGGCGCCCCGCTCGTCCGGTGAGCTGGGTGTACTCCCCCGGCGTGATGTCGGCGTGGGTCTCGCCGTTCCACTTCGACAGCTTCTCGATCACCACCGTGCGGGCGGGCATGTTGATGCCCAGGGCCAGGGTCTCGGTGGCGAACACCACCTTGCACAGTCCCCGGACGTAGAGCTCCTCCACGACCTGCTTGAACGCCGGCAGCATGCCGGCGTGGTGGGCCGCCACGCCGCGGGTCAACCCGTCCAGGAAGTCGTGGTAGCCGAGCACGTGCAGGTCGTCCTCGTCGAGGTCGACGATCGTCTCCTCGACGTACTCGTAGATCGTGTCGCGTTCCTCGGGCGTGGTCAGCCGGACGCCGGCGTTGAGGCACTGGGTGACCGCGGCGTCGCAGCCCACTCGGCTGAAGATGAAGACGATGGCTGGGAGCAGCGCCTGCCGGTCGAGCCGCTCGATCACCTCCGGCCGGCTGGGGATCCACACGCGCCGGCCGTTGCCGACCTGGCGCGGGCGCTGCGGGCGCTGTCCGCGTCCGCGCTGGCGCGGGGAGCGCCGGTCGCGCATCCGGGTCGAGGCCCAGTCGTCGCGGGCGATCCGGAGCAGCTCGTCGTTGACGGGGGCACCCTCCTTGACGAACCCCGCCGCGGCGTCGACGTCGGAGGAGGCGAACAGGTCGAGCAGCCGCCGGCCGACCATGACGTGCTGGTAGAGCGGCACCGGTCGCCGCTCCTCCACGATCGTGGTCGTCTCGCCGCGCACGGTGGCCAGCCACTCCCCGAACTCCTCGGCGTTGGACACCGTCGCCGACAGCGACACCAGCGTCACCGACTCCGGCAGGTGGATGATCACCTCCTCCCACACCGCGCCACGCGCCCGGTCGGCGAGGTAGTGGACCTCGTCCATCACCACGAAGCCCAGGCCCAGCAGGGTGCGGGAGCCGGCGTACAGCATGTTCCGCAGCACCTCGGTGGTCATCACCACGATCGGCGCCTCACCGTTGACGGTGTTGTCGCCGGTCAGCAGGCCGACGTTCTCCGCCCCGTGCCGGGCGACGAGGTCGTGGTACTTCTGGTTCGACAGCGCCTTGATCGGCGTCGTGTAGAAGCACTTGCGGCCGGTCTCGAGGGCCAGGTGGACGGCGAACTCCCCCACGACCGTCTTGCCCGAGCCGGTCGGGGCCGCGACCAGCACGCCACGCCCGTCCTCGATCTCACGGCAGCCCTGCACCTGGAAGTCGTCGAGCGGGAAGGAGTACCCCGCGGCGAAGTCGCGCAGCACCGGGTGTTGCCGGTCCTTGCGGTAGTCGGCGTACCGCTCGGCCGGCGACGGCTGGCCGCTCGACGCGGCGTTCATGCGAGCACCTTCAAGGCCTGCGGCACGCACTCGATGGTCATCGGCAGCGGTCCGAACCGCTCCCCGTCGGCGTACCCGACGATGCCCGGGGCCGCCACGGTGACCTGGCGGGCCCGGTGGTGCTCGTACTGGGGGTGCATGGTGTGGGTGCCCTTGAACAGCTTCGGGTAGGTGCGTACCAGCTCGAACTTGCTGATCGGCTTGATGACGACTACATCAAGGAAGCCGTCGTCCAGCACCGCACCCTCCGCGATCCGCAGGCCGCCACCGAAGGACGGCCCGTTGCCGATCGCGACCAGCATCGCGGACAGGTGCATCACGGTGCCGTCGAGGTCGAGGGTGTACGGCAGCGGCCGGAACGTGCGCAGCTCGGCCAGGGTGGCCAGGTTGTAGCGCATCTGCCCCCGGGGCCAGGTCATCTGATTGGCGCGCTCGTTGACCACGGCGTCGAAGCCGGCGGCCATCACGGTGACGTAGTAGCGGTCGATGCAGCGGGCCAGGTCGACAGTACGGATCTGCCCCGCGATCACCCGCTCGGCCGCGGTGGCCGGGTCCTTGCGCGGGATGTCGAAGTAGCGCGCCACGTCGTTGCCGGTACCGGCCGGGATGATGCCCAGCGGGGTGTCGGTGTTGGCCACCGCCTGGAGTCCCAGGTTCACCATCCCGTCCCCGCCACAGACCACCAGGGCGTCGACACCCGAGGCCACCTGCTCGCGCGCGAGCGCGAGCGCCTGGTCGGCGTCGCTGCCCTCGAGCGAGCGTACGGCGATCCCGACGCTGCGCAGCCGGGCGAGGGCGGCGTCGCGCGCCTTGCGGCCCCGGCCCCTGCCGGCGGTCGGGTTGGTCAGCAGGGCGATCTCGCGGGACACGCCACGAGCCTAGAGCCCCGCCTCCTGGGCAAGGAGGGCCACCTGGGTCCGGTTGTTCATGCCCAGCTTGTCGAGGAGCCTCGAGATGTGCGCCTTGATCGTTGCGGTGCTGAGGTGCAGCTCTGAAGCGATCTGCGCGTTGGTGCGGCCGCGCGCCAGGGCCTCGACGATCTGCCGCTCCCTCGGCGTCAGCCGAGCCATCGTCGCCTTCGCCCGGGCGTACGCCGTGGCGTCTTCCGCAGCCCGATCCATCAGCCGCCGGGTGATCGCCGGGGACAGGATCGGGTCGCCGGCTGCCACGGAACGGATCGCGCGGGCGATCTCGCCCGGCGGCGAGTCCTTCAGCAGGAAGCCGCTCGCGCCGAGCCGCAGCGCCTCCAGGACGTTGTGGTCGCTGTCGAAGGTGGTCAGCACGATCACCTCCGGCGGGT
This sequence comes from uncultured Actinomycetota bacterium, assembly GCA_963729095.1. Classification (GTDB taxonomy): domain Bacteria; phylum Actinomycetota; class Actinomycetes; order Propionibacteriales; family Nocardioidaceae; genus Nocardioides. The sequence continues at coordinate 119,046 of CAVSMX010000036.1, forward strand.
GGGCCTGCTCGCGCAGCCGGCGGGTCGCCTCGAGACCGCCCTGCCGCCGCATCCGGAGGTCCATCAGCACGACGTCGACCGTGGCGGCGCTGGTCCCGCCCGGGATCTCGTCACCGTCGCCGGCCTGCCCGACGACCGTGATCTCGCCCGCCCCGTCGAGCATCATCGCCAGTCCTTCGCGGACCAGCGGGTCGTCGTCGACCAGGAGCACCCGGATCGTGCTCATGCCGGCCATGGCAGCTGTGCCTCGATCTCGAAGGTGTCGCGTCCCCGGCGCTGGTCGAGCTCGCCGCCCACCAGCCGCACCCGTTCGGTGAGGCCGACCAGACCGTGGCCGCCGGAGTCCGCCCGGGGCGACGCACCAGCGATGGAGTTGCGGACCCGCACGGTGAGCCGATCCCCGGGCTCCCCGGTGAGCGCGACCCGGACGGGATGACCGGCGGCATGCTTACGGGCGTTGGTCAGCCCCTCCTGCACCACCCGGTAGGCGGTCCGCCCGATCGCCGGTGGGCAGTCGACGGCCGAGACCTCGTCCTCCAGGGTGACCGCTCCACCGGCCGCCCTGGCCTCGTCGACGAGCGCGGGTACGTCGGCGAGCACCGGCAGCGCCGCGGCGTACTCGTCCTCGTCGTGGCGGAGCACGGCGACGACCTCCCGCAGCTCCACGAGTGCGTCGTGCACTCCCTCGCGGATGACACCCGAGGCGCGGGCCGTCTGCTCGGGTGAGGCGTCGGGCCGGTACTCCAGCGCGCCGGCGTACGTCGCGAGCAGCGACAGCCGGTGCGCCAGCACGTCGTGCATCTCCCGCGCGAGGGCTGCTCGCTCCCCCGCCCGCGCCTCGGCGACCCGCCGTTCCTGCTCCGCCTCGGCCCGCCGCGCCCGCTCCGCGAGCGAGGCGACCAGGGCTGACTGGGAGCGCACGAGGGCTCCCCACCCGAGGTTCGCGGCGCCTCCGACAACCACCAGTACCGCCCACCACGCGTAAGGCAGGCCCTCCGGCCGCCAGAGTCCCCGGACGAGGTGGGTGGCCACCGCCAGCAGAGTCACTGCTGCTGCGGCACGTAGGGGGCGCCGGAACGCGGACATCACGATGCCCGCGGCGGCGGCCGGTGTGGCCGCCGGGGAGAGCCCGGCCAGCAGTGCCGCGGCCACGGTGGCGGTCAGCGGACGCGTGCGGAGGAACGCGGCCGTGCCGACGGCGCCGACGGCACAGACCAGGTCGAGCGTGCGGCGCTCCGGCTCGCTGGCGATCGCGCCCCAGGTGGACAGTCCGACCAACACACCCACGCCGAGCACGAGTGCCTTCGTGCTTGGTCCCCCGGCGTCCACGCAACCAAGGTAGCCGCGGGTCCGCCGCCCCCAGTAGCAACCAAAGTCGATGCGCTCTCGCCCTTCGGGCGCTGTGCCCAACGGGCCCGGCGGGAAGTGTGGGACCACCACCAACGAGAGGAATCGCCCATGTCTCCCACCTCCGTCCACCGCGCGGCCACCGTCGCGACTGCTGCGGCTGCCGGACTGCTCGGCTGGATCGGGCTCAGAGCCGGCGGCGCGGATCTGGTGGCCGACACCAGCACGGTCGGCGCCGCTGATGTCGCCGTCGCCTCGCTGCTCGCGGGTGCCGCCGCGTGGACCGTCGCCCACGTGCTGGGACGGCATGCCTCCCGGCCTCGGACGACGTGGGTGCTGTTGAGCACGACCGTGCTCTCGGCCTCGATGCTCGGCCCGATCTATTCGGCTCCTGCCCTCACCGCGGTGGCGTTGATGGGGTTGCACCTCGCGGTCGGTTGCGTGCTGGTCGGCGGTCTCGCACCCACCCTGCCGTACCGGAGGTCAACCGCCGAGCCGCAGCAGCACGGCGTAGTGGTCCGGTGAGGCGCCGACGGCCTTGGCCAGCCGGCCGACCACGTCCAGCACACCCTCGGGACCGAACTCCCGGCCCGGGACGAGCAGGGTCAGGCGATCGTCGTACGACGACAGCTGGACCTGCCCGTGTCGCCACGCCTGGTGCGCGCGGAGCCGCGCCGCGTCGTCGGCCACCGGCACGGGATAAGCCTCGTCGACCGCGAGCAGGTCGCAGGGAATCTCGTGGACCGCGCCGCGCAGGACGCCCCGCACATGGTGGGTGAGCAGACCGCCCTCGGCGGCCCAGGTGACCTCGCCCTCCCCCAGCCAGTCGGGGAGGTCGAACGGGTCCACCTCCAGATGACTCACAGAGGCGAGGCCTCGTCCGGGGACAGGTCCGCGTAGGGGTTTCGACGCCGCTTCCGCCGGTCGTTGAAGCGGGCGATCACCTCGGAGAGGATGAACAGGAGCACCATCGGCACCGCCATGAACGTCATCGTGAACGGGTCGGCGGATGGGGTGGCGATCGCGGCGAACAGGAACGTGCCCACGATGATCCAGGCACGGTGCGCACCCAGCGCCGCACCAGTCACGACGCCGGCGAGGTTCAGCAGCACGATGAACAGCGGGATCTCGAAGGCGATACCGAACACGAGCAGGGTCCGGCTGAAGAACGAGAGGTACTCGTTGAACTCGACCAGGTTCGTCAGTGGGTCTGGGTTCAGGCCGATCAGGATCTCCAGGCCCTTGGGCAGGGTCAGGTAGCCGAGCAGCACACCGGCGAAGAACAGCGGGCCCGCGATCGCGACGAAGACGCGGCTCCACTTGCGCTCCCTCGGGTGCAGCCCGGGGAGGATGAACGCCCAGATCTGGTAGAGCCAGAGCGGGCTGGTGCCGACGATCGCGGCGAGCCCGCACAGCTTCAGATAGAGCATCAGGCCGGCGCCGGCTCCGCTGGTCGTGGGCAGGGTGCTGCCCTCAGGGAGGTTGTTCTGGGCCTGGAGATAGGGGTCGTAGATCAGGTCGAAGAGCTGGTCGAAGAAGAACAGAGCGGCGGCCAGCCCCAGCGCGAGGATCAGCGCGATCTTCAGGATGCGGGCGCGGAGCTCACGCAGGTGGTCCGACAGCGCCATCCGGCCATCGGGACCGACCGGGTGGACGGGTCGGCCGACGAAGAGCTGGACGACCCCGGAGAGCGACACGGGCGACTGAGGGTGCGGCCGTGGTCAGCCGTTGCGTGTGTCGGGCTGGCGGTCGGTGACGCCGGGGCTCTCCTCCGCGGACGAGCCGGGAAGCTCTGCAGGGGGTGTGGCGATGTCGTTGCGACCCGGCTTCGCCTCGTCTTCTTCCTCGTCGTCCTTGAGGCCCTTGGTCTCGGACTTGAAGATCCGCAGCGCCTGGCCGGTGCCGCGCGCGAGGTCCGGGAGCTTGGCGGCCCCGAACACGAGGATCACGATCGCCAGGATCACCAGCCATTCGGCGCCCTGCGGCATTCCAATCAGGGGGTAGCTCATCGGGTCCTCATCCAATCGGGGTTGTCATCATCATGGTACGCCGCGGTCAGTAGAGAGCGAGGGTCTCACGTGTCAGGCGGGTGAACTCCTGGGCGTACTCCGGCGGGGAGAGCACGCTCGCATGCGGGGCCAGGCGAAGCAACAAGCGGAGCAGCCAACGGTCGTCAGCGACCAGCAGATCGACCTCGAGCGTGCCGTCGTCCCTGCTGCGAACCGCCTCCACGGGGTAGTACTCGACCACCCAGCGGGCCGGTGAGGCCAGCCGCAGGGTCACGAGCGAGGTGTCGTCGGACTGGGCGAAGATGCCCTCCGAGAGGTCCCGCGGTGCCTCGACGGGGGTCTCGATCGGCTGATCGGTCACCTCAGCCGCGGCGATCCGGTCGATCCGGAACAGCCGGGGCGCCTCGGCGCTGTGGCACCAGGCGTCCAGGTAGGTCAGGCCGTTCGCCGTCACCACCCCGCGTGGGTCGACGAGGCGCTCGGACTCCTCGTCGCGGGAGGGGACGTAGTAGGTCAGCCGGACCTGGACGTGCCGCTCAGCGGCGTCGCGCAGTCGGTCAGCCATGGCCACCAGCCTCGGCTCCCTCGGGTCGACGCCGGGGTCGATGCGGGCCGCCGCGGGCCCTTCGGCGGCCGCGGCCTCGAGCTTCGCGAGTACTCGGTCGACGATCTCCCGGGTGTCGTCGGTCGCCCCGTCGCGCATCGCCCGGAGCGCCACGATCATCGCGGTCGCCTCGGTAGGGCTCAGCCGCAGCGGCCGGGCCAGGTAGTCGGCGTTGGAGACCCGGATCATGCCCGCGGCGTTCGGTCCGCCGGGGCCCTCGAGGGCGTCCAGGTCGACGTCGATCAGGTCCTCGGGGTAGCCGCCCGGCAGCCCCACCATGAACAGCACCTTGAGGTCGTTCAGCACCTGGGCGGGTGTCACGCCGAGCGCCTCGGCGGCGGCGCCCAGCGGCATCTCGCCGCGAGCGTGCAGCAGCGGCACCAGGGTGAGCAGACGGGCGACCTGGTCCTTCGCGCCCGCGGTCGGGCGGTTCACGCGGAGGCCCCGCGGAGCCGGGCTACGACCTGGTCACGCAGCCACGGCGGTGTCTCGACGTAGACCGCCGGGCCGTAGCCGAGCACCTCCTCGGCCATGTCGGTGGTGCCCCGCGTCAGCACCAGCCGGTCCCAGCCGGACGCGTCGTCGGGGCCCGACACGTCGGCTTCGACGGTGTCGGCCGCCCGCCGCAGCGGAAGCGCGGCGGCGGTGCGGACCAGCAGCACCATGCGCTCGGTCACCGGCTCCGGGGCGAGCCGGCGGGCGATGTCGCGGACGTCGGTTTCGGCCGGGATGTCGTAGCTGCCCGGCGCGCCGTCTCGGCGTACCTCTCCTTGGACCCGGGAGAGCCGGAACACGCGCTCGGCCTGCCGATCGGTGTCGTAGCCGACGACGTACCAGCGGCCGGAGTAGCGCGCGACACCCCAGGGCAGGAGGTGCCGGGTGGCCGGCGCCTGCTGGCCCGACCGCAGGTAGTCGAAGGCCAGCGGGGTGCGCTCCTGGACGGCCAGCCAGAAGGCGTCGAACGACGGCTCGTCGGCGCTCAGCCGCGGCTGGGCGATCTCCAGCTGGGTGACGTCGACGTCCACCCCCACCGCCGCGAGCTTGCGCACCACCTCCGTGGTGGCCTTCGCGAGCGTGGCGTGCTGCCAGACCTTGGTGGCCAGCCCCACGACCGCGGCCTCGTCGGGAGCGAGGTCGATCTCCGGCAGCGCGAACTCGTCGGGGCGGATGCGGTAGCCCGGCTCGTCGTCGAAGTAGGCGTCCATCTGACCCACCTCGATCGGCACGCCGAGGCTGCGCAGCTCCTCTTTGTCGCGCTCGAACATCTTCTCGAACCCGTCAGGTGTGGAGTCCGGGTAGAGGATCGAGCGGATCCGGTCCTTCGCGATGTAGTGCCGCTGGACCAGCAGCATGATCAGCAGGTTGAGCAGTCGCTCGCTCTTCGCCGCTGCGCTCATGCCACCACTATCGTCAGGACGCCGCGCCCCGGCTACTTGGCGCTGACGATGTCGACGACGAAGTAGAGCGTGCTGTTGGCCGGGATGTTCTCCTGCGCCTGAGCGCCGTAGCCGAGCGCCGGCGGGATCTGGAGGAGAACCCGGCTGCCGACCTTGAGACCCGAGAGCCCGTAGGTCCAGCCCTGGACGACCTGCTGCAGGGAGAACTCCGCGGGCTCGGCCGAGAAGCTCTCGTCGAACGGCTTCTTGGCCTTGTAGGTCATCCCGAGGTAGTCGGCCGTCACGGTGCTCTCCGGAGTCAGGGTCTTGCCCTTGCCCTGCGTGACCACGTGGCGGAGCAGCGGGCCGTCGGCAGCGGGCTTCGGGATCCCCGTGAAGTCGAGCGAGACCGGCTCGCCCTTCTCCTCGACGATCTTCGGCAGCTGCGAGGCAGGCACATCCTTCGGCTGCGGCGGCTGGAACATCTCCATCAGGTCGAAGACGACCACCACGCTGTCCTTGTTGCCGATGTTCATCTCAGGGTTGCCGGTCTCGCCGAACACGTCTGCGGCGGGGGCACTCACCGCGACCCGGGAACCGATCGTCTGCCCGAGCAGGGCGTCCTTGAACGCCGGGGCCAGCTGGTCGTCAACCGTGAAGGTCTCCGGCTTGCCGTCCTTCTCGTACGTCGTGAAGACCTCCTCCTCGAGGAAGCCGTTGCCGATCCAGACGTTGACGTCGACCTTGTCGCCTTCCTTGACCTTCTCGCCGTCGCCCTCTACCAGGACCTTCTTCTCGGTCTTCTCTGCCTCGAGCTGGCCCTTCCACTCCACCTCTGGTGCCGTGCCGACGTCACCGGTGATGCTGATGGCGTCGAAACCCTTGAGTGCGTCGTCGGTCCCGGAGCCGTCGTCGTCACCGCAGCCGGCGAGAACGGACAGGAACAGGACAGGGACGACCAGGGCAGCGGGACGTCGTACACGTCGGAGCACAGGGATCCACCTTCGAGCGGGGTCGGGACTTTCGCAAGCGAACCCTACAAGGGCATCCTGAGCGGCTCTCAGGCGCGCTCACATGCCATCGATCAGCCGCTGCACCCGCTCGTCGTGCGCCCGGAAGGGGTCCTTGCAGAGGACTGTGCGCTGGGCCTGGTCGTTGAGCTTCAGGTGCACCCAGTCGACGGTGAAGTCGCGGCGGCGCTCCTGCGCGCGACGGATGAACTCGCCCCGCAGCCGGGCCCGGGTGGTCTGCGGCGGGACCGTCTTGGCCTCGAACACCTTCAGGTCGGAGGTGACCCGGGCGACCGCGCCTCGCTTCTCGAGCAGGTAGTAGAGGCCGCGGTTGCGATGGATGTCGTGGTAGGCCAGGTCGAGCTGGGCGATCCGCGGGTGGCCCAGCGGGAGGCCGTGCTTGGCGCGGTAGCGGTCGATCAGCTTCCACTTGATGACCCAGTCGATCTCACGGTCGACCAGCCCCAGGTCGTCGGACTCCACCGCCTTCAGGCCACGCTCCCACAGGTCGAGCGACCGCTCGAGGACCGGGGTGCTGATGCCCTTGCGGTCGACGAAGTCGCGCGCCTTGGCGAGGTACTCCGCCTGGATGTCCAGCGCGCTCGCCTCGCGGCCGTTGGCCAGTCGGACCTTGCGTCGACCGCTGACGTCGTGGGAGATCTCGCGGATGGCGCGGATGGGGTTCTCCATGGTGAGGTCGCGCATCACCACGCCCTCCTCGATCATCCGCAGCACCAGGTCGCAGCTGGCCACCTTGAGCATCGTGGTGGTCTCGCTCATGTTGGAGTCGCCCACGATCACGTGCAGGCGGCGGTACTTCTCCGCGTCGGCGTGCGGCTCGTCCCGGGTGTTGATGATCGGGCGGCTTCGTGTCGTGGCGCTGCTGACGCCCTCCCAGATGTGCTCGGCACGCTGGGAGACGCTGTAGCTCGCGCCGCGTGGGGTCTGGGTGATCTTGCCGGCGCCGACAACGATCTGCCGGGTGACCAGGAACGGGATCAGCACGTCGGCGAGGCGGCTGAACTCGCCGGAGCGGCTCACCAGGTAGTTCTCATGGCAGCCGTAGGAGTTGCCGGCCGAGTCGGTGTTGTTCTTGAACAGGTAGATCTCGCCGGAGATGCCTTCGTCGTGCAGCCGCTGCTCGGCGTCGAGGAGCAGCCCCTCCAGCACCCGCTCCCCCGCCTTGTCGTGCGTGACCAGCTCGGTCACGTCGTCGCACTCCGGCGTGGCGTACTCGGGGTGGCTGCCGACGTCGAGGTAGAGACGGGCACCGTTGCGCAGGAAGACGTTGCTGCTCCGCCCCCAACTGACCACCTTGCGGAACAGGTAGCGGGCCACCTCGTCCGGGCTGAGACGGCGCTGGCCCTTGAACGTGCACGTCACGCCGTACTCGTTCTCGATGCCGAAGATCCGCCGGTCCACACGTGCAGCCTAGGCCGTTCGTGGTGGGGTTGCGGCTGGCTCGCGCGGACTGGGGGGTTGCGGTTTGGTCACCAACCGCAAAGAAACGTCGCATCCTCACGGTGTTCGTGACCAATCGACGACCCCCATGGCCCGATGCCATCGGTTCATCACCCGCTCGCGACCCACGTCGGAGTACAAGGAGTTCTCGACCAGCGCACACCAGCGATCGTGCCGCCGGTGGTCGTGTGGGCGCCCGAGGGCGCGGTCGATCTCGTGCATCACGGTCATGGAGTGGTTGAGCAGGTCGTCGAGGGTGTAGCCACGTCGTACGTAGTCGCTGCCCGCCCAGCCACGCTCCCGGCGCAGGTCGGTGCGGTGCTGCACCTTGCCGCGGTGTACGGCGCCGTCGTACTCGTGCACGTTCCTAGTGCCGATGACGTGCAGATCCGCCTGGCCCAGGACCACACCACGGTCGTCACAGAGCGTGACCTGCGGATCGACCGGGACGTCGATCGCGCGATGGAACAGGTACAGGATCACCTCGCCTGGCGACTCGAGCTCAAGACGTGCCTCCGCCCATGCCGCCCGCAGAGCGGAGACGCCGGGTCTTCGGGACACGAGAACAAGCCCCATCGCCGTCTCGTCGATGTCGCCGGCGCGGAGCGCTGAGACGACGAGGATCACGAGATCGATGTGGCCGAGGTCCCGCGCGCACCGGAGCAGGATCTCCTCCGCGGAGTCGACCGGGAGTCCGCGGCGGCGGGCGCCCTCCGTGGCCGTACGCCGCAGCCGCGAACAGATGAGCCCTGGGCGTCGGGGTCTGGCGGGATCCCCTTCCACCGCGGCGAACACGGGAACCTGCCCAGGCAGCTTTGGCAGCGGCCACCCTCGCAGCCTGGCCCCGGTGACGTGCGTGAACCGGGCACCGACAGGGAGTACGGCCAGCCACGCATGGAGGTCGCGCCAAAACTCCTCGTCGGGTGACAGATCATCCCTCTCGCGCAGGAACAACCCATGGCTCACGCGACGGAATCCCTTGCAGCGCCGCTGCCCTCGGATGGGCCCGTCAACGTCCTTCTCGTCTGGCATGCCGGAGAGGGTGCGCAGGCGCTACTGGCACGAAACTCCGCACCTCGCCCCCTGTGGATAGCCGCCGGGGTCGACTTCCTGCTGCCGTTTGGTCACCAACGGCAGGGAATCGGCCCGAATCGCTGCCGTTGGTGACCAAACCGCGTGCCGTGGGCGCGGGCCCCTCAGTCCGAGGAGTCGTGGGGCGGTGGCGGGGGCGGCGCGACTGGGGGCTCGCCCGACGTCGGGTCCTCCAGCGGCGGGACGTTGCCGCTGGTCTGGTCGGTGGGGTCAGCCGGGTCGTCCGGCACCGGGGCGATCGGGGCGTTGTCGGGCAGGTTGTCCTCCGCGGACGGCTGGTCCGGGGTCACGGGGCCGCGCTCGCCGAGAAGCCCGTCGAGCCGGGCCGGTGGCAGGCGCACGAACTTCCTTGGTTGGGAGCGGGTGCGGTCCAGAAGCGCCACCTCGAGGTGAGCGGTCGGGATCACCCGGTCCTCGGTCTCCGCATGCCCCAGGGCGGCCACGGCGAGCCGCAACGCCTCATCGAGCGCGGCGTGCTCGACGTAGTGCTCGGAGAGGTACTGCTCGACGGGTTCGACGTCGCCGCCCATCACGGCGTACCCGTGCTCGTCGGTGACCTGCCCCTGGTAGGTGAGGCGGTAGATCTGATCGTCGGCCTCACTGTCACCGACCTCGGCAACGAAGATTTCGATCTCGTAGGGCTTCTCGCCGCCGCTGGAGAAGATGGTGCCCAGGGTCTGGGCATACGCGTTGGCCAGGCCGCGGCCGGTGACGTCACGTCGGTCGTAGGCGTATCCGCGCATGTCGGCCAGCCGGACGCCCGCGATGCGGAGGTTCTCGAACTCGTTGTAGCGGCCTACTGCCGCGAAGGCGATCCGGTCGTAGATCTCGGACACCTTGTGCAGCGCCTGGGAGGGGTTCTCCGAGACCAGCAGGATGCCGTCGGCGTACTGGACCAGCACCACCGAACGGCCACGGGCGATGCCCTTGCGGGCAAAGTCGGCCCGGTCCTTCATCAGCTGCTCGGGCGAGACGTAGAATGGCATGCTCATGCGTCGGCTCCGTTCAGCGGAGCGTTGGGACCGTCGGGGCGGTTCATCCGCCCGGCGATGACCCGGTCAGCGATCTCGGCGACGTTGTCGTCGGACAGGCGGCGGCCACCCTCGGCCGTGATCACGCGTATGACGGGGAAGATGCGCCGGGTGAGGTCGGGGCCACCAGTCGCCGAGTCGTCGTCCGCGGCGTCGTACAGCGCCTGGATCACCACGGTCACGCAGTCGGTCTCCCCGAGATCATCACGGTAGAGCTTCTTCAGCGAACCCTTGGCGAACAGGCTCCCGGATCCGACGCTGTAGAAGGCGGTCTCCTCGTAGCGGCCGCCGGTGACGTCGTAGCTGAAGATCCGGCCCTGGCCGGCGTCGAGGTCGTACCCGGCGAAAAGGGGGACGACGGCCAGGCCCTGCATGGCCATGCCCAGGTTGCCGCGGATCAGGGCCGCGAGGCGGTTGGCCTTGCCGTCCAGGGAGAGGGTGCTGCCCTCGATCTTCTCGTAGTGCTCGAGCTCGGTCTGGAACAGGCGAACCAGCTCCACGGCTAGGCCGGCCGAGCCAGCGATGCCCACCACGGAGTATTCGTCGGCAGGAAAGACCTTTTCGATGTCGCGCTGAGCGATGATGTTGCCCATCGTCGCCCGCCGGTCGCCGGCGACCACCAGCCCGCCGGGGAACGTCGCCGCAACGATGGTGGTTCCGTGCGGCGCGAGGTCTGCGGCGTTGCCCTGGGGTACGGCGCGGCGACCCGGGAGAAGGTCGGGCGCCTGCTCCGAGAGGAAGTCGCTGAAAGACGAACTTCCCGGCTGCAAGAATGCAGCCGGGAGTCGGGGGTCCGCCACTACTGGCCGCCCTTCTGGATGAACGACTTCACGAAGTCCTCCGCGTTGGTCTCGAGGACGTCGTCGATCTCGTCGAGGATCGAGTCGACGTCGTCGTCCAGCGCCTCCTTGCGCTCGGCGACGTCGCTCTCGGGCGCGACTTCGGTCGCCTCCTCGGTCTCCGGGGACTTGCGTGGCTGTTTCTGCTCCTGGGCCATACGACGACCCTATCCATTGCCGCGAAGGCACACTGCGCTCCCGGGCGGAAATCCAGACACCTGTTGATGCTGAAGGGTGCGGTTTGGTCACCAACCGCAGAAATCTGGGCTCGAAATCTGCAGTTGGTGACCAAACGGCAGCTCCGCAGCCCCAGAGAGACTGCTCAGCGGGTGAGAGCGGTGAACAGCGCCTCGGCGGTCTCGCACCGGTCCAGGAGCTCTCCCACATGGGCTTTGCTCCCCCGCAGCGGGTCGATCGTGGGCACGCGCTGCAGCGACTCACGCCCGGGCAGGTCGAAGATCACCGAGTCCCAGGAGGCCGCGGCGACGTGCTCGGCGTACTTCTCCAGGCACCGGCCACGGAAGTAGGCCCGGGTGTCCTCGGGCGGGTCGTGCATCGCCACCTCGACCGAGGTGTCGTCGAGCAGCCGCTCCATCCGACCGGACGCGGCCAGGCGGTGGTAGAGGCCCTTCTCGGGCCGGATGTCGGCGTACTGGAGGTCGATCAGGTGCAGCTTGGCGTCGTCCCACTCGAGACCGTCGCGGGTGCGGTACTGCTCCAGGAGTCGCATCTTCGCCACCCAGTCCAGCTCGGTCGCACACAGCATCGGGTCGCGCTCCAGACGGTCCAGCACGGACTCCCAGCGGGCCAGGACGTCCATCGTCTGCGGGTCGGCGTCACTGCCGAACCGGTCCTCGACGTACTTGCGTGCCAGGTCGAGGTACTCCAGCTGCAGCTGGATGCCGGTGAGCTTGCGGCCGTCGGTCAGGGTGACGGTCTGGCGCAGGGTGGGGTCGTGCGAGATGGCGCGGAGACCGGAGACCGCCCCGTCGACGGTCAGGTCGATCGAGATGAACCGCTCCTCGATCATCGACAGCACCAGGGCGGTGGTGCCGAGCTTGAGGTAGGTGGAGACCTCGGAGAGGTTGGCGTCGCCGATGATCACGTGCAGCCGGCGGTACTTCTCCGGGTCCGCGTGCGGCTCGTCGCGGGTGTTGATGATCGGACGCTTCAGCGTTGTCTCGAGGCCCACCTCGACCTCGAAGTAGTCAGCACGCTGGCTGAGCTGGAAGCCGTGGTCGCGGCCGTCCTGCCCGATACCCACCCGACCGGCACCGCAGATGACCTGACGGCTCACGAAGAACGGCGTGAGGTGGCGCACGATGTCGGCGAACGGCGTCGAGCGGCGCATCAGGAAGTTCTCGTGGGCGCCGTACGACGCCCCCTTGTTGTCGGTGTTGTTCTTGTACAGAACGATCGGGGTGCCGCCGGGAAGCTGGCCGGCTCGCCGCGCCGCGTCGAGCATCACCTGCTCCCCCGCCTTGTCCCAGCGGACGATGTCGAGCGGGTTGGTGACCTCGGGCGTGGAGTACTCGGGGTGGGCGTGGTCGACGTACAGGCGCGCACCGTTGGTGAGGATGACATTGGCCAGCCCCATGTCCTCATCGGTCAGCTGGCTCGGGTCGGCGACCTGGCGCGACATGTCGAAACCCCGGGCGTCCCGCAGCGGAGACTCCTCCTCGAAGTCCCAGCGCGCCCGCCGGGCCCTGATCGTCGCGGACGCATAGGCGTTGACCACCTGCGACGAGGCCACCATCGGGTTGGCGAGCGGTTGCCCCTGCACCGAGATGCCGTACTCCACCTCGGTGCCCATGACTCGGCGCACGCTCATGACAAGAGCGTACGGTCCGGGCGGCTGTTGCGCTGCAGGCTCTCGACAGGGTAGACGGTCACGGTGCGCATGTGGGAGCGATACGTGGTGCCGCGGGCCGTCGAGGTCGTGCTCAGCGGGAAGGACATGGCCGAGGCCCGCGCCGCCGTGTGTGAGGGACTGACCGGCCGGGTCCTCGAGATCGGGTTCGGCAGCGGGCTCAACACGCCGTACTACCCCTCAGAGGTGATCTCGGTGGGGGCGGTGGAGCCCAACGACCTCGGCTGGAAGATGTCGGCGAAGCGGCGCGGACTCGCCGACACACGCATCGAGCGGGTCGGTCTCGACGGCCAGCGCCTCGCGGCGGATGACCGCTCTTACCACTGCGTGCTCTCGACATTCACCCTGTGCACGATCCCCGACGTTCGCGCCGCCCTGACCGAGGTACGCCGAGTGCTGCTGCCCGGCGGCAGCCTGCACTTCCTCGAGCACGGCCTGGCTCCGACGCCCGAGGTGGTGCGCTGGCAGCGCCGGCTGGAACCGTTCCAGAAGCGGATCGCGGCGGGCTGCCACCTGACCCGGGATGTCCCTGCCCTGGTGGCCGAGGCCGGCCTGGACCTCGTCGACCTGCGCCAGGAGTACCTGCCCAGGCCGGCTGCGACCAGGCCCTGGACCTACGCCTCCATCGGCCGCGCCGTCGCCTGACCTCCCTCGCGAGGGCCGTGAGCTCATCCCGGGCCAGGTCCAGGATCTCCTCCGCGCTCAACCGCGCCGCTTCTGCGCGCAGGTCGGCCAGCTGGTCGTCCGGCACCACGTCGGCCAGCGGGACGAACGCCCGGCCGCTGTGCCGCGCGATCGCCGGCGCTCGACCGCCGGCCGCGCCGGGCTGGGACTCAGCGCAGATCAGCAGCAGTCCGGCGGTCCGCCAGCGCCCGACCGAGACCAGCAGTGCCGCGGCGTTGCGCGCGGTGGTCCAGAGCTGGGTGCTGTGGCCGGTGCGCTGCCAGGAGTCGAGCAACGTCCCGAAGCCCTCGGCGGCACCTGCGACGTCGCCGGTCCGGGTGCGGGCCGAGGCCAGGGCCACGCTGGCGACGCCGTCGACGAAGACGGCCCCGCACCGGCGGGCCTGCTCGATCGCCTCCTCGTAGTAGGGAACCGACTCCTCGACCCGGTCCGTGGCCCGCAGCTCCCCCTCGACGTACGACGCGAACGCGGCGTGCGAGACGGCATCCGGAGCCGGCGATCGCCGCGTGGGCTCGGTCCAGCAGGTCGCCGTGCGTCGGCTCGGTCGCCGCCGTAGGCGGCGGCCAGAGCGGCCGAGGCCAGATGATGCGCCCGACTCGACGCGGCCGGCCCGAACCCGACCGCAGCCACGCCTCGCGGGCCGCGGCGAAGTCACCGCGGAAATGCGCCACCGACCCGCGGGCCACGCCAGGCGTGATGCATCTCGTGGATCGCCCGGCTCGCGGCCCGGCCAGCTGTGAAGGGCTTCGTCGGCGAGGGTCGGTCGCCAGGTCGAGGTCGCCCAGCAGCCGGGCGCCGTCCGCCGACGCACCCGAGGAACGGCTGCCCGGTGCCGGATGGCGGGCGAGACGCAGGATCGGCGGCGAGCTCCAGTGCCCACGCCCAGAGCTCTCGCAGGTCCCGCTGGGTGGCGGCATCGGCGAGGTTGAGGGTGATCCCGACCCGGACGTCGTCACGGCCATGGGCACGCGCGACGTCGCGGGCGGCTCGCGCAGGTTGTCCAGCTCGGCCCGGAGCCGTCGGTCGGCCTCGCGGCTCGTCGGGTCCCGACGACCGCCGATCTCCCACCTCGGCTCGGCCATGGTCCAGACAGCGGTCGAGGAAGCGGCGCTCGGCCTCGCTCCACCTCGTCGTCGCTCCCTCAGCTCGTCGAGCAGGAACGTCCCGGACCGTGAACAGCAGGCGGTAGCGCCCCGGTGGTCGCGTCCGCGACCACCAGTGAGGCGTCGACGAGCCGGTGGAGGACGTCGAGTGGGTCGACCGCCTCCCCGGCGTCCGCGAGGCGAGCGCCTCGACCGTGGCCAGGTCCGCGCCACCCGGGAACGGCGCGAGCGCCCGCAGTACCCAGCTGCTCGGAGTCGCGACAGCAGCCGGTACGACGAGCCGATCGAGGCGCGCAGCGTGCGCTGCCGCTGGTCGTCAGCCGGCCGAGCCCGTGGCCAGATCGAGCGCCCGGTCGAGGCGCTCGCGAACCGTCGGCGCAGCGGCATCAGCGCGACCTGGCGGGCGGCCAGCTCGATGCCCGAGCGGCAGCCCGTCGAGCCGCCGCAGCACCTCGACGAGGTCCTCCGCGTCGTCCGCGGTCAGCTCGAAGCCGGCCGCCGCCGCCGCGCGTGCTCGAGGAACGCCCGGACCGCCGGGCTGCCGGCGCAGCGCCACGAGGTCGTGCCGGTCGCGCGGCACCGGCAGCGGCTGGAGGCGTACGACGTGCTCTCCCGGGACGTGCAGCACGGTCCGCGAGGTCGCCAGCACCCGGACGCCGGGCGCGGCCCGCCGCACGGTGCCGACCAGGTCGCGGCAGGCGTCGGGGACGTGCTCGCAGTTGTCGAGCACCAGAAGCAGCCGACGTGGCGCCAGCGCTGCGGCGACGTCCGCCGGCAGCTGACGTCTCCGGAGGTGCGGAGACCCAAGCGTCGAGGCGACCGCCTGGCAGACGCGGTCCGGGTCGGTCGACGGCCGCCAGGTCGACCACGACGACCTCCCGGTGCCGTCCTCCTCGATGGTCCGCGGACACGTCGGCCGCCACCTCGAGGCGCGAGCCGGGTCTTGCCGACGCCGCCCGGCCCGGTGACGGTGACCGTCGCGTTGTCGCCGAGCAGGCGTCGTACCTCCTCGCGGTCGTGCTGACGCCCGACGAGCGGCCCGTCGGGCCGGGCCACGACGCCGCGTGACGCGGAGCGCCCGATGCCTCGCGTCGGAGACGCCGAGCTCGCCACCCGCCACCTGTTGCTCGAGCTCGCGCGAGCGTCGGGCCCGGGTCGAGACCGGTCTCGTCGGCGAGCCGGCGCCGGTAGTCCTGCGCGGCAGCCATCGCCTCGGCAGTGCGGCCCTCCTGCCGCCAGCGCCCGCACCAGCAGCAGCGACGGTCCGCTCGCGGAGCGGCGCGCCGCGGCGGCCGCGGCAGCCGCGTCGGCGGCGACGCCGGGCTCGCCCAGCGCCAGACGGGCCTCCAGGAGGTCGTCGATGAGCCGCAGCCGCAGCTCGTCCAGGCCCACCGCCGTCGGCCTCGGAGCGTCGGCAAGCCCCGGAACTCCTCCAGCGCCGGCCCGCGCCAGAGCTCGAGCGCGGAACGCGCCGCCGCCGACTGCGGTCGCCGGAGGGGGTCCCGGCCGCTGCGGCGGAGCCGGCGAGCCGACGTGCGGCGTCGGCGTCCACCTCGTCGGGCTCGAGAACCAGCCGGTAGCCGCCGCCGTACCGCTGCAGCCGGTCCGCCTCGACCCCGAGGTGGCCGCGAAGCCGGGAGACGTGGTTGTACAGCGCCTGCGCCGCGTTCTCCGGTGGGCCATCGGGCCACAGGGCCTCGACCAGGCGCTCGGTCCCGACGACTCGGCCGCCGGCGAGAGCCAGCACGGCGAGCAGCGCCCGGCGGCGGGCGCCCGGGGACGCGGCACCTCCTCGCCGCGCACCCGCAGGACCAGCGGCCCGAGCACGTCCACGCACAGCGTGAGTGCGGACCGGTCGGGGCTCATCGTCATCTCCTGCGTGGGGCGCGTCGATTGAAGCGTGCCCGAGCAGCGGTCAGCGGCGTCACCTGGTTGCGACGTGGAGGAGCGAAGCACTCGGTGGCGATCCATGCGGCGAACCGGTCGCGTCCGATCGCGCTGACCAGGTCGGCGGTCTGTGAGCGCTGGCGCAGCAGTGCCTCCACCTTCCGCTCCAGTGCGGCACCTCGCAGCGGCAGTCGCAAGCGCGAGCTCCTCGTCGGTACAGAACCGCGGCGTCGCCGAGCGCGTTGATCGTCGAACTCTCCACGAGCTCGTGGTCGATGAGGTGCTCCTGGGTCACCGCGTGCAGCAGCCGGGCTTGGGCGCCGTACGTCGACCGGGCCACGCCGAGGTCGGTCCAGTGGCTGACGGCCCGGTGGTCGGTGTGCCCGGTGAAGCCGTCGGGACCGAAGGTCACCACCGTGTCGGGCCTGACCTCGTCGACGAGCGCCGACGAGCCGGTCGCCGGGCCCGCGGGGTCGACGCCGGCCAGGCCGCCGTCCGGGAGGTCCAGCCAGTGGTGCTCGGTGACGCCGAGGACGCCGAGCGCGGCCTCCAGCTCGCGGGTGCGTACGGCGGCCAGCGCGGCTCGCTCGGCGGCGTCGGCTGCTGGGTCGGCCGCCTCACCCCGCGTGGCCGTCACGCAGACCACCCGGTGGCCGGCGTCTCGCAGTGCCGCCAGCAGCCCACCGGCGAGGTAGGCCTCGTCGTCCGGGTGCGCCCACACCGTGAGGACCGCGCCCAGCGCGGTGGCGTCGACGGCGGCGGCGCGTACGTCGTGCGTCATGCACGGAAGTCTGGCTCGTCCGGCTGTCACGCGCCTGTCACCGACCGCGACGCGGCGCGCGACAGCGCGAGGACATGGCCCGTGACAGTGGCCCCACAGCGCTGTCCGAACGAGCGGCACCGACCGGGCGCCGCAGCACGAAAGGAACAAGCATGACCACCACCATCGAGTCGACCGCGGACGCGATCGACCTCGCAGCGGTCGAGGAGTTCGCCCTCAAGGTCGCCGGCGACCGCGCCATCGCGTACCACTCCATCCTGGTCTACCTCGGAGATCGCCTGGGCCTGTGGCAGCAGCTCGCGTCGGTGGGCAGCGTGACCAGCCGCCAGCTGGCCGGACCGCTCCGGGCTGTCCGAACGGCACCTGCGCGAGTGGCTCGCGGCCCAGGCGGCCGCCGGCTACGTCACGTACGACGCGGACTCGGAGTCCTTCAGCCTGTCGACCGAGCACGCCATGGTGCTCGCGGACGAGGACAGCCCGGCCGCCGGCATCGCCGGCTTCGAGGTGATCGCCGCGATCTGGGCGTCCGTCGACCGGCTGGCGAACGCCTACGCGACGGGTGACGGGCTCGCCTGGCACGAGCACGACTCCCGGCTCTTCACCGGGGTCGACCGGTTCTACTCGACCTTCTACCGCAGCTCGCTGCTCACCGAGTGGCTGCCCGCGGTCGACGGGCTCGTCGCGCGGCTCGAGTCGGGGATCCGGGTCGCCGACGTCGGCTGTGGCCTCGGCTCGGCAACGATCCTGATGGCCCAGGCGTTCCCCGCCTCGACGTTCGTGGGCGTCGACTACCACGAGGAGTCGGTACGGCGGGCCACGGCCGCGGCCGAGGCCGCGGGGGTGTCCGACCGGGTGCAGTTCGTGGTCGGCGACGCGTCGGAGTACGCCGGCGAGTTCGACCTGGTCTGCTACTTCGACGCGGTGCACGACATGGGTGACCCGGTCGGTGCGCTCGGGCACGCCGGCGGGCGCTGGCTCCCGGCGGGCAGGTGTTCGCGGTCGAGCCGTACGCCGAGGACACCCTCGAGGCCAACCTGGCCAACCCGGTCGCGCTGACGTTCTACGCGGCCAGCTCTGCCCTGTGCGTGCCGCACAGCGTGTCCGACGGCGGCGCGGCGCTGGGCGCCCAGGCCGGTCCCGGCTCGACTGGTCGCGGCGTTCGCGGACGCCGGCTTCAGCAACGCCCGGGTCGCCGCGGCGACGCCGTACAACCTGGTGCTCGAGGCGCGCGCCTGAGGAGACTGGCGGGGTGGGCGCTCGGGCGCCCATCTCAAGCCGTTAACGTTGCCGTTTGGTCACCAACGGCAGAAACGTAACGAAAATTTGCGTTGGTGACCAAACCGCAAGCCGACCTCGTGCGTCAGAGGTACTGGCCGGTGTTGGAGACGGTGTCGATCGAGCGGCCGGGCTCGGTGCCCTGCTTGCCCGTGATGAGCGTGCGGATGAACACGATCCGCTCGCCCTTCTTGCCGGAGATCCGTGCCCAGTCGTCCGGGTTGGTGGTGTTGGGCAGGTCTTCGTTCTCCTTGAACTCATCGACGCAGGCCTGGAGCAGGTGCGAGATCCGCAAGCCGTGCTGCTGCTGGTCGAGGAAGTCCTTGATCGCCATCTTCTTGGCGCGGTCGACGATGTTCTGGATCATCGCGCCCGAGTTGAAGTCCTTGAAGTACAGGACTTCCTTGTCGCCGTTGGCGTAGGTGACCTCGAGGAACCGGTTCTCCTCGGTCTCGGTGTACATCCGCTCCACCGTGGCCCGGATCATCCCGCCGACGCACGCGTCGCGGTCACCGCCGAACTCGGCGAGGTCGTCAGCGTGCAGCGGCAGCGTGTTTGTCAGGTACTTGCTGAAGATGTCGCGCGCGGACTCGGCGTCGGGGCGCTCGATCTTGATCTTCACGTCGAGGCGGCCGGGTCGCAGGATCGCCGGGTCGATCATGTCCTCACGGTTCGACGCGCCGATGACCAGCACGTTCTCCAGCAACTCGACGCCGTCGATCTCGCTGAGCAGCTGCGGGACGATGGTGTTCTCCACGTCGGACGAGACACCGGAGCCACGGGTGCGGAACAGTGAGTCCATCTCGTCGAAGAAGACGATGACGGGGGTGCCACCGCTGGCCTTCTCGCGGGCCCGCTGGAACACCAGGCGGATGTGGCGCTCGGTCTCGCCGACGTACTTGTTGAGGAGCTCGGGGCCCTTGATGTTCAGGAAGTAGGACTTGCCTTCCTGGCCGGTCCTCGCGGCGACCTTCTTCGCCAGCGAGTTGGCGACCGCTTTGGCGATCAGCGTCTTGCCGCAGCCGGGAGGGCCGTAGAGCAGCACGCCCTTGGGCGGCTTGAGCTCGTGCTCCTCGAACAGCTCGGGGTGCAGGTAGGGCAGCTCGACCGCGTCACGGATCTGGTCGATCTGGTTGACCAGGCCGCCGATCGAGTCGTAGTCGATGTCCGGCACCTCTTCGAGGACGAGCTCCTCGACCTCGGACTTGGGCACCCGCTCGTAGACGTAGCCGGCGCGCGTGTCCAACAGCAGGGAGTCGCCGGCGCGCAGGGTCGATCCGTGGAGGGGCTCGGCGAGCCGGACCACTCGCTCCTCGTCGGCGTTCGCGATGACCAGGGCCCGCTCGCCGTCGGCGAGCAGCTCCTTGAGCATGACGACCTCGCCGACCTGCTCGTAGTCGAGAGCCGCGACGACGTTGAGCGCCTCGTTGAGCATGACCTCCTGGCCGCGTCGGAGCTCGTCGAGCTCGACGGCCGGGCTGACGTTGACGCGCAGCTTGCGGCCACCGGTGAACACGTCGATGGAGTCGTCGTCGTTGCGCGCGAGGAAGGTGCCGAACCCGGCCGGCGGCTGCGCGAGCCGGTCGACCTCCTCCTTCAGCTTCATGATCTGGTCGCGGGCTTCGCGGAGGGTCTCGGCGAGCCGCTCGTTCTGCGCCGTCACGGCCGCCAGGGACCGCTGCGCGTCGGCGAGCCGGAGCTCGAGTCCGCGGGAGTGGGTGGGGGCCTCGCCGAGGCGCCGCCGCAGGTCTGTGACCTCGGCCTCGAGAAAGCGCACCTGGTTCTCGAGCTCGTCGGGCGTCCGACCGCTCGCACTGGAACCGCCATCCGTCATCGACATTAGCCCCACCTCCTGTCACTCGTGACCCTACCTGCGTCATACCCCAACGGGAGTGGTTAACCACCGCGTTTGGTCACGTTTTGGTCATGGTCGATCCATCGTCATCCGGGGCCGCTCGAGCTGCGGTTTGGTCACCAACGGCACGAATCGGCACCGAAATGCTGCCGTTGGTGACCAAACGGCGGGCCGAAGCCGCCGCGGTCAGCGCGCGTACCGCGCCCGGAAGTTGGCCAGCAAAGTCATGGGATGCCTCACATCGACCCGATCCGAGGCGGCATGCAGGTCGGCCGCCTCGCTGGGGTCGAAGTACCCGAACGTCGAGTAGACGTCGATGCGGGTGTGGATGCCGGTGCGGTCGAGCTCTGGGTGGAACTGGGTGGCGTAGACGTTGTTCCCGACGCGGAAGGCCTGCACCGGGCAGGCGGCCGAGGTGGCCAGCAGCACGGCGTGGTCCGGGAGCGAGGACAGCGCCTCCTTGTGGCCGCCGTACGCCGCGAAGTCACGCGGTACGACGGCGAACAGCGGATCGGCGAGCCCTTCGTCGGTCACCGTCACCGACAGCGGCCCGACCGGCTCGGGGTAGCGGCGGTCCACCAGCCCGCCCTGGTGCGACCCCAGCGAGCCGATGCCGTAGCAGGCGCCCAGGAAGGGGAAGTCGGTCGCAACGACGTGATCCAGCAGATCCACGAGGTCCGCCTCGGCCCTGAGCTGCACCGGCGCCTTCGACTCCTCGGGGTCGGAGTAGGTGAACGATCCGCCGCCGAGGATGATCCCGGACCAGTCGTCGAGGCTCAGCTCGTCGAGCGGGTCGACGCCGAGCTGCCGACGGTGCAGCCCGGAACCGTCCACGCCGAGGCACCGGCAGAACGCGGCGTACTCGTCGTCCGCGGCGGGCTTCTCCGCGCGGATGGAGAGCAGCAGGAACGGCTTCATTCGTCCGCCGCGTCCGCGACGGGTACGCCGGGCGGCCGGGGCCCCGTGTAGTCGGGGCCGTAGGCACCGGGCGCGGGCCGCCGCTTCTTCAGCGGCGGGGTGGCGCCGGGCGCCATCCGGCGAGCGGTCACCAGGAACGCCGTGTGGCCGATCATCGAATGACCCGGGCGGACGGCGAGGCCCTCGACGTGCCAGTCGCGCACCATCGACTCCCAGGCCTGCGGCTCGGTGAACCCGCCCTGCAGCCGAACGGTCTCCACGAACCGCGACAGCTGCGTGGTGGTCGCGACGTACGCGCACACGATGCCGCCCGGGCGCAGCGCCCCGGCCGCGGCGTCGAGGCAGTCCCAGGGAGCCAGCATGTCCAGCACGATCCGGTCGCACCGCTCCCCCGACGACGGCAGCGACTCGGCGAGGTCGCCGATGGTCAGCGACCACGCGGGATGGTCGCCCCCGAAGAACTGCGTGACGTTGCGCCGCGCGACCTCCGCGAACTCTTCGCGCCGCTCGTACGACGACACCCGGCCGTGCGGACCCACCGCGCGCAGCAGCGAGCAGGTGAGCGCGCCGGAGCCCACCCCCGCCTCGACCACCTCGGCCCCCGGAAAGACGTCGACCATCGCGATGATCTGCGCCGCGTCCTTGGGATAGACGACGGCCGCGCCGCGGGGCATCGACACGACGTACTCCGAGAGCAGCGGCCGGAAGACGAGGTACTGCCCGCCTGCGGACGAGGTGACGGTGAAGCCCTCCTCGCGGCCGATGAGCTCGTCGTGGTCGAGATGGCCCTTGTTGGAGAAGAACCGCTTGCCCGACTCGAGGCAGAAGTTGTGCCGTCGGCCCTTGGTGTCGGTCAGCCGCACCCACTCGCCCGCACGCAGCGGACCGCGGTGGACGCCCGACCAGGCATCGGGCGGGACATCGGGCGAGGTCTCGGGCACGGCCCGCACCCTACTGCGACCGAAGCGGGATCAGGCCTCGCGGAACGCCCGGTCGACGTCGGCGGTGGCGAGCACGCCGTAGATCGAGCCGTCGTCGTCGACGAGCAGGTACTCCGCAGCGGGGTTGGCGTTGATCGCCCGCACCAGCTCCTCGCCGGTGATGCCGACCGGGAGCTGCAGACCCTCGTCGAGGGTGCGCGCCACGGTGGACACCGGCACCCAAGGCCGACGGTCCACGGGCGTCGCCCGCAGAGCCTCCTCGTTGACGACCCCCACCGGACTCCCGGCAGTGGTGACCGTGACGATGCCACCGGCCTCGGCCTCCCGCGCCCGGCGGACCGCCTCGGCGAGCGGGAGGTCGCCCGGGACCGCCAGAGTGCGCCGGGCCAGGTTGCGGGCCACGAGCGCCGGCAGCTTGCGCCGCACGCGCGCCGACGTCATCGCGGCCGATGCCCCCGACCAGAGGAAGGCAGCGACGACGAAGGACAGGATGAAGTCGAGCACGTCGGGGGGCGTGTCCAGGAGACGCTCCTGCCACAGCGGCCAGCTGAGCGCGAGTACGGCGACCACGCGACCGCCCCACCCGGCAGCCAGCGTCCCGGTGTGCGCCCGCCCGGTCGCGCCCCACACGGCGGCCTTCAGCACCCGGCCGCCGTCGAGGGGCAGACCCGGCACCAGGTTGAGCACGCCGATCAGCAGGTTGGCCCCCGCCAGCCCCTCCACGGCCATCCGCAGCAGCCCGTCGGGGGTGACGAACCAGAGGCCGAGCGCGGCCGCGCCCACCGCGATCGACGTGAGCGGGCCCACAACGGCGATCCAGAACTCCTGGCGCGGGGTGCGCGTCTCCCCCTTGATCGCGGTCATCCCACCCAGGAAGTGCAGCGTGATCGCCTCGACCTGGAACCCGTACCTGCGCGCCATCAGCGCGTGCGACGCCTCGTGCAGCAGCACCGCGAGATAGAGCACGACCGCAAACGTGAAACCCACGAGGTACTTCCATGCCCCGAGGTCCGGCTGCACCTCGTCGACCCGGGGCGCCATCACGAACGCGATCAGCGCGGCGACCAGGAACCACGAGGAGGTGATCCGCACCTCGCTACCCGCGATCGTCCCCAGCCGGAAGGAGCCCGGAGGCCGCCCGGACGCTTCCGGTCCGGTGCGTGGTTCGGGCTCGGACACATGGCGAGGCTATCCGAGGCGACGACACGCGCCCGGCGTCGGGACGGGCTGTCGGCGGCGTCGCCTAGGGTCGGCTCCGTGAGCGTGTACGACGTCGCACCGGTGGACCCCGAGGCCTCCCCGGCGGAGCGGATCGGCACCCCCGTCGACGGGGTGGACGTCCTGGGTGCGCTCTCGCCCAGCCGGGCCGGCGACTTCATGACCTGCCCGCTGCTCTACCGCTTCCGGACCATCGACCGGCTCCCCGAGCCGTTCTCCCCCGACGCCGTGCGCGGCACCGTCGTCCACAAGGTCCTCGAGGACCTGTTCGACCTGCCCTCCGACCAGCGCACCCCCGAGCAGGCCCGCGACATGCTGGTTCCCGCCTGGGACTCCCTGCTCGAGATCGAGCCACAGATCGCGGAGATGTTCGGGACCGAGGGGCCGGCGGTCGGCGACTGGCTGGCCTCCTGCCGCGAGGTTCTCGACCGCTACTTCACGTTGGAGGACCCACGGCGTCTGGAGCCCGCGGAGCGGGAGCTCTACGTCGAGAGCCTCACCGACTCCAAGCTGTTGCTGCGCGGCTTCGTCGACCGGGTCGACGTGGCGCCCGACGGATCGATCCGGGTGGTCGACTACAAAACGGGCAGCTCACCCGGGGAGTGGTTCGAGGCCAAGGCGCTGTTCCAGATGAAGTTCTACGCCCTGGTCATCTGGCGCACCCGCGGGGTGCTCCCGTCGATGCTGCAGCTGATCTACCTCGGCAACGCCGAGATGCTCCACTACGTGCCCGACGAGCAGGACCTCCTGGCCACCGAACGCAAGGTCGAGGCTGTGTGGCGGGCGATCAGCCAGGCGCGCGAGACGGGTGACTGGCGTCCCCACCGGAGCCGGCTGTGCGACTGGTGTGCCCACCAGTCGATCTGCCCGGAGTGGGGCGGCACGCCGCCGCCTCTCCCGGTGCCGGAGGAGGCCGCGCCTCAGCCGGGCCAGGAGGCGGCGTCGCCCTCCGGGTCCGGATAGAGCACGCAGGCCACCTCGACGCCACCGGCGCGACGCAGCGGCGGGTCCTCGCCGGCGTGGAACCGGATCCGGACCCCCTTGCCCTCGTCCTCGATCCCGTCCACGCCCCGCCACATTGGCTCGTCCGGAGCCTCGGTCCGCATCGTCTCGATCAGGGCGCGTACGGCGGAAGGTTCGGCATTCCCGAGGGTGACGTCCGTGGTCGACGTTTCGAGGTGGTCGAGGTCGCCGATCACGGCCTGCTCCGCGTCGTACTCCTCCGGGGGGCGGCGGGTCCAGTGCTCTTCGACGACGGATCTGATGTCGCGAGACTCCCAGCCGCAGATCGGGGTCGCCTCCGGGCAGCGGGGGTGGAACGCGCAGCCCAGCGGTGGCTCCGCCGCGTCCGGGATCTCGCCGCGAGGCAGGTCGCGGGCCACCGTGCGGTCGGGGTCGGGGTCCGGGATCGCCTTGAGCAGCGCCTTCGTGTACGGATGGCGTGGGTTGGCGAAGATCTCCTCGGTCGGCCCGATCTCCACGATCCGCCCGAGGTACATGATGGCGATCCGGTCGCAGAAGAACTTGGCGCTGGCCAGGTCGTGGGTGATGTAGACGTAGCTGAGCTCGAGCTGGTCCTTGAGGTCGAGCATCAGCTGCAGGATCTTGGCCCGCACGGACATGTCGAGCATGGAGATCGGCTCGTCCGCCACCAGCACGCTCGGGTCCATGATGATCGCCCGGGCCATCACCACTCGCTGCTTCTGTCCGCCGGACAGGTCCCGGGGGTACTTGGTCAGGAACAGCTCGACCGGCGAGAGCCCGACCCGCTCGAGAGCCTCGATGACCTTGACCCGGCGCTGCTCCGCCGACTTCATGCCGTGCACCCTCAGCGCGTCGCCGACGCCCTCCTCGACGGTCATGGTCGGGTTCAGCGCGGCGTTGGGGTCCTGGAAAACCATCTGGATCTCGCGGCGGATCTCCCGCAGCCGACGCGGGCTCATCCCGGCGATGTCCTCCCCTTCGAAGAGGATGGAGCCGTCGGTCGCGGGAGCGAGACCCAGCAGCGCGCGCCCCAGCGTGGACTTGCCGCTGCCACTCTCACCGACCAGACCCACGACCTCGCCGCGTCGCAGCTGAAGGGTGACTCCGTCGACCGCCTTGACGGTCCCTGAGTCCCGTCCGAACAGCCGCGCGAAGCTTCCGCCACGCAGGCCGAAATGCACCGAGAGGTCGCGTACGTCGAGCACGGTGGCCTCGCGGGTCGACGCCTCAGGCTTCGTCTGCAACGGTCAGCTCCTCCTGCTTCAGCGGCTGCGTCCCGCCCTCCGGGATCTGGTCCTTCGGGCCGGCCAGCCAGCACTCGACGCGGCCGCCACCCTTGCGGTCGATGTTGACCGGGTTCTGTGAGGCGCAGACGTTCATCGCGTCCGGGCATCGGGGGTGGAAGCGGCATCCGTCGGGCGGGTCCACCAGGTCCGGCGGTGCGCCCTGGATGAAATTGAGCCCGGTCGTGTTCAGCGAGATGGTCGAGCGGAGCAGCTCACGTGTGTACGGGTGCTGAGGGTTCCTGAAGACGTCCTCGACCCGGCCCTGCTCGACGATCCGGCCGGCGTACATCACCGCGACCCGGTCGCAGGCCTCCGCCACGATGCCCACGTTGTGCGTGATCAGCAGCAGGGACGTGTCGAAGTTACGTCGCAGGTCGTTGAGGATCCGGACGATCTGGGCCTCGACGAGGACGTCGAGCGCCGTCGTCGGCTCGTCGGCCACCACGAAGGCCGGGCGCAGCACCAGCGCCAGCGCGATCATCAGCCGCTGCCGCATGCCCCCGCTGAACTCGTGCGGGTACGACTTGGCGCGGGTCGGGGGGATCCCCATCAGTCGGAGCGCCTCGAAGATCTGCTTCCGGACCTCTTCCTTGGACATCCGCGGCGAGTGCTGCCGGATCGTCTCCTCGAAGTGGTCGGAGATCCGCATCAGCGGGTTCAGCCGGGTCAGTGGCTCCTGGAAGATCATCCCGAGCTCGGTGCCGCGCAGCCGGTAGGACTCCTTGGCGCTCATCTCGAAGATGTTCTTGCCCTGGAACATCACCTCGCCGTCGCGCTTGGCTCCCTCCGGCAACAGGCCCATCAACCCGCGCCCGAGAGTGGACTTGCCGCAGCCGGACTCGCCCACGACGCCGAGCGTCTCGCCGGGCATCAGGTCGAAGCTGACACCGTCGACCGCCCGGATCGCACCCCGGGTCGTGCCGTACCAGACGCGCACGTCGCGCGCCGAGATCACCGGCTCCGGGAGATCCGCCGCGATCGGCTCATCGACGAGCTCCATGTCAACGGTCCTCCTCTCCGGCGCTCTCCCCGCGGTCCGACATCACGACCGGTAGCAGTCGCCGGCGCCGCAGGGTCGGGTTCAGGGTCTCGTTCACGCCCTCGCCCACCAGTGTCAACCCTGTCACCAGGAGCACGATCGCCAGGCCCGGGTAGAGACCGGTCCACCAGATCCCGGACCCCGCATCGGAGATGGCTCGCTCGAGATCGTGCCCCCACTCCGCGCCGTCGGTCGACTGGATGCCGAGTCCGAGGAACCCGAGACCAGCCAGGGTGAGGATCGCGTCGGCGGCGTTCAGGGTGCCCAGCACGGGAACGCTCTGGACGACGTTGCCGAAGAGGTAGCGGCGCATGATGACGCCGTCCTTCGCCCCCATGGCACGCGCCGCCTCGACGTACGCGGCTTCCTTGGCGCTGACCGTGGTGTTGCGGACCACCCGGAAGTACTGGGGGATGTAGATCGCCGTGAGCGACAACGCCACGGCCAGCACGCTGCCGCCGAAGATGTCGGTCAGCAGGAAGGAGAAGACGATCGCGAGCAGGAACGACGGGAACGCGAAGATGGCGTCCATGATCAGCACGAGCACGCGGTCCATCCAGCCGCCGTAGTAGCCCGAGATCAGGCCCAGCGGGACACCGATCACGACGCAGAACAGGATCGAGAGCACCACGACCTCGATCGCGGTCCGGGCGCCCCAGATCACTCGGGACAGCACGTCGAAGAAGAGCCGGTCGGTCCCGAACCAGTGGTCCGCGCTCGGAGCACCCGTCTTGGGGAACCGGACCCCGTCCGCCGAGGATTGCGCGAAGCCGTACGGGGCGATCCATGGGGCGAAGATGGCGAAGATGACGAAGATCGCGGTGATCACCAGCCCGATCACCAGCATCCAGCGGGCGAGCCCTACGGTCTCGGTGAACGGCTTGGTCAGGTTTTTCAGTACGGCGCGCATCAGTACCTCACTCGGGGGTCGATGAGTGCGTTGATGATGTCGACGAGCAGGCTGATCAGCACCACCGCGACCGCGAAGATCGTGATGATGCCCTGCACGGCGCCGTAGTCGCGATCGTTGATGTACTCCACCAGCTTCGTGCCGAGCCCGGGCCAGTTGAACGTCTTCTCGGTCAGCACCGCACCGCCGAGCAGCAGGGCGAACTGCAGTCCGATCACCGTGATGACCGGCACCAGCGCGTTGCGGAGCGCGTGCCGCCGGCTCACCTTCCCGTGGGAGATGCCGCGCGCCTCGGCGGCCTCCACGTAGTCGCTCTGGGTGGTCTGCAGGATGTTGACCCGGACCAGTCTGATGAATACCCCGGCGATCAGCAGCCCGAGCGTCAGCGCGGGTAGCAGGAGGTGCTGCAGGACGTCCTCGATCGCAGCCGTGTCACCACTGAGGAATGCGTCGATCAGCAGGATGTGGGTCTTCTCCGGCACCGTGAAGACGGTGATCGGGGTGGCCATCCCGGACGTGGGCAGGCCGAGCGGCGGGGCGACGTAGGCCTGGAGGAGGTATCCCACGAAGAAGACCGGCGCGGCGTAGGTGAGGATGCCGAACAACCGGATCACCACGTCGGGGACCGTGTCGCGGAACCGACCGGCGATCAGGCCGAGCGGGATGCCGATGACCAGCGCGAGGAGGAAGGCCGACATCGTCAGGGTCAGCGTCGCGCCGCCGTTGTCACGGATCACGGTGAGGATGGGCTGGTTGTCGCTGAACGTGGTCCCGAAGTCGAGGCGGGCCACATCGGACAGGTAGTCCCAGTACTGCTTGATCAGGGGTTCGTTGAAGCCGAGCGCCTCACGGCGCTGGTCGAGGGCTTCGTCGCTGAGCTTGCCGCCGAGGGCGGCCGAGACGGGGTCTCCCGGGGCCACCCGGAGGACGAAGAAGACGAGCGTGAGGATCACCCAGATCATCGGGATCACCAGAAGGGCACGTTGCAGGATGTACCGCGGTAGCGACCCTGCGCCGGAACGGGTCATGAGCATGCTCTCCACGCACGGGTCGTGGGGGGCAACCGCCAGGGTTGCCGCCCCACGACCGCGCGATACTCAGTTGGATCAGGCGTTCTTGCTGACCAGCCAGAAGCGGAAGATGAACGCCGGGTCGAGGGTGTCTTCGACGCCCTCCATGTCGGCGCCGTAGACCCCCACGTTCTTGCCGACCCACGACGGGATCATCGGGACGTCAGTTGCCGCGATGTCCTGCAGCTGCCCGAAGATCTCCTCGCGCTGGGCCTGGTCGTCCGTGCCCTGCTCCTCGGTCACGAGCTTGTTGACCTCTTCGTTCGTGTAACCGTTCGCGTAGAAGCCGCCGTCGACCAGGAACACGGACAGGTAGTCGTCGGTGTCCGGGTAGTCGGGGAACCAGCCGAGGAGCCACATGTCGTAGGCACCCTCCTTGTAGATGGTCTGGTACTGCTCCCACTCGGTGCTCTTCAGCGTCACGTCGAAGAGACCGCTGTCCTCGAGCTGACGCTCCATCTCGTTCGCCTCGTCCTCGGCATTCGGCCCGTAGTGCGTGGGCGTCCAGCCGACAGTGAGGGCGACCGGCGTCTTGATACCGGCGTCGTCGAGGATCTGCTTCGCCTTGGCGGGGTCGGGCTCGCCGTACGCGTCCTTGAAGGCCTCCGTGGCGCCGGCGTAGCCCGGCGGCACCGTGGAGTACAGCGGGTCGACGGTGCCGTCGTAGGCGTTCTCGGCGATCGCCTCGCGGTCGATGACCTGGGCCGCGGCCTGACGGATAGCCGGGTCCTTGCCGACCGGTCCGGCGACGTCCCACACCCAGTAGCGGATCTCGGAGCCTTCTCCGGTCGCGACCGTGACGTCGTCGTTGCCCTCGAGGTCGGCGATGTCCGGCGGGCTCAGGCTCCGCCAGGCGACGTCGACCTCACCGTTCTCCGCGGCGAGCTTGAGCGCGGAGGGCTCGGAGTAGTACTTCACGAAGACCTGCGGTGCCTTGGCGGTGTTCTCGCCGGTGTACTCCTCGTTGACCTCCAGCACGGCCTGGTCGCCGGCCTTGTACTGGCTGAGCTTGTACGGACCGGAGCCCACGATCTCCTCGTCGTTCAGCTTCTCGTCCTCGGGGAAGGTCTCCTCGTCGACGATCGCGCCGGCACCCGGGTAGGTCAGCACGTACTGGAACGTGGTGTCCGGCTTGTCGAGGTGGAAGACGACGGTGCTGTCGTCCGGGGTCTCGATCGCGCCCTCGTTCATCGTGACGGTGCCGTCAGCGGCGGTGTCAGTGATGCTGCCGAGCAGGTAGATCGCCGCACCGTTCGGGTCCTGGATGGTGATGGCGCGCTCGAAGCTGTACTTCACGTCGGACGAGGTCAGGTCGTTCCCGTTGGAGAACTTCCCTCCGTCCCTGAGGGTGCAGGTGTACGTCTGCGGGTCGTCGTACTGACACGACTCGGCGGCGTCGCCGACGATCTCCGTCGAGTTGGGCGGGACCGTCACGAGGTTCTGGTAGAGGTTGTACTCCAGCGTGGAGGAGCCGAGGTCGTACGACCCGGCAGGGTCCAGCGCCGTCACGGTGTCGGTGGTGCCGAGGATCCAGGGGTCCCCTTCCCCACCTCCTGCGCTGCCACCGCCGCCTGAGTCGTCATCGTCTCCGCACGCGGCCAGGCTGACGATCAGCGTCGCTGCTCCAAAGAGCGCGAGTAGCTTCTTCCGGTTCACTATCCGTCCACCTCAGGGTCCGGACCCTCGCTTGTTCAAGGATCAGTCGACGGGAACATACTTGGCGGACTCCCGGGGTGGCTACAGAAGGTCCCCCTGCGAAAGGTCGCGATCCGGCAACAATCCGAGGTCGGCGATCGTGACCCCCACCAAAGTCTCGCGGAAGGCGCGCCCCGGTCCGGCTGGTACGGCGACGTGGTGCGGCACCACGAGAACCGTGCAGCCAGCCGCCGCGGCGGACGTGGCGCCGGGGTCGGAGTCCTCGATGGCCACACAGGCGCGCGGGTCGACCGCCAGCAGCCGCGCGGCGGTCAGGTAGGGCTCGGGGTCGGGCTTACCGCGGGTGACCGCGTCGCCGGTGACCACGACGCGGAAAGATCCAGCGGGGAGCCGGTCCAGGATCGGCGCCACGAACCGCTCGTAGGACATGGTCACCAGCGCGCACGGCACCTCTGCCTCACCCAGCCGCTCCAACAGTTCGCGCGCTCCTGGCCGCCAGGGCACCTCGTGCCGGACCCGGGCCACCACGCCGTCGAGCAGCCGCTCCACGATCTCCTCGGGCGTCAGGTCGATCCCCATGTGCCGCCGGATGAACCTCCCGGACGTGATCAGGTCGTTCCCGACCAGCTCCAGTGCGAGCTCGCTGCTCCAGGTGCCGCCGTACTCCGCCGCCAGGGCGAACTCGGTCTCGATCCAGTACGGCTCGGTGTCCACGAGGGTGCCGTCCATGTCCCACAGCACGGCCGCCGGCCATCGCATTCCCCCATCCGGGCGCTGACCTGCAGATACTCGAGAATTGGCGGTACTCAGAATGCCCTCCGAAACGCTCCATGCGACGAGCCGTGCGACGACTCACCCTAGATCCCAGGTGCGCAGCATTCGCCATCCGCACAGCGAACCAGCGGCATCCAGACGCCGACAGAACAGTTCAGTGGCGCCGCGGACGCACCTGACTCATCCGAGCAACCACACCGTCGCCACCCATCACCACCTGGGCCGAGCTGCGTATCAGCGACCGCGAGGTCCTCAACCGAACCGAAGCCGCGGCCCTGCTGACCCTGGACCCAGCTCGAGATCAACCGCGGGGTGGTCGGCCAGGCGACCGACGCCGGCCTTGGGCGCTTGTGAGTGGAATCACGTACTCAGCATTCGGGTCCGACCCTGCGGCCGTGACAGACTGTATGCAGTAGTCAATCGGGTCGAAACCACCCCCCTCGGCCCTCTTGAGAAGGAGTCCAACCCCATGATCTTCACCAGTCGCTTCGGCGCCCTCGCCGCCCGCCCGAACTTCCGTGACCCGAACGTCGCGCCCGAGCTCGAGCTCCAGCGAGAGATCGACGAACTGCTGCAGGCCGCGGACCACGAGGGCTCCACGGATCAGCGCGCCAGCTGACGTCCACCTTCCACGGAGTGTCTGTTGGTAGACTGAATACAAAGGCCAGCCGCAGGTAAGAGATACGGGGAGCACCAAATGAGCATCGAAGTGGGGTCCGCCGAAACGGACCGGAAGCTCAAGCGCCCAGCGCCCCTGCGCGAGTCTGTCTACGAGGCACTCACCGAGATGATCATCGCTGGCAGCCTGGAGCCCGGCCAGCACCTCGTGGAGGTCCATCTGGCAAGCATGCTCGGAGTGTCCCGACAGCCGATCCGCGAGGCCCTTCAACGCCTCCGCAACGAGGGCTGGGTCGACATGCGGCCAGGGTTCGGTGCCACGGTCCACATCCCGGACGAGGACGAGGTGGACCAACTACTCGGCGCACGGGCCGCTCTGGAGAGCGAGTCCGCCCGACTCGCCGCCGGCCGTGCCACCGGGGAAGCGATCAAGACCCTTCGGAGCGTGTGTCAGGAGGGGTCCGACCTTCTCAAGCGAGGCGACATCGATGGCGCGGTCCGAGCCAACGCCGAGTTCCACCGGCTCGTCTCGGAGATCTCTGGCAACAGGTATCTCACCGATTTCACGGCCCAGGTGGACCGGCGGGTCCGCTGGTATTACACGCCCGTGGCCGAACGTCGCGGGCAGGCTTCCTGGCGCGAGCACGTCCAGGTGATCAAGGCGATGCAGGCCGGCGACGGCGAGAGGGCCGCGAAGGTGATGCGCGAGCATACCGAGCACACCCGACGCAGCTACCACGAGGGCGTGCAGGCTCAGAGCTCGTCGAGCTGACCCTTCACCCGGTCCAGCTCCGGGTTCGGCTCCTCGTCGGGTTCGGCGTCCGGCGCCGCCTGAGCGGCCAGCCTGGCGGACTTCATCAGGCTGAGCACTGCGGTGACCGTCAGCGTCACCAGGATCACCGACAGGGACACCGTGATCGGGATCTCCGGTGCCCAGTGCGCACCGTGGTGGTGGGCCGCCTCGAGGACGAGCTTGACCCCGATGAAGCCGAGCACGATCGCGAGGCCGTAGGACAGGTAGACCAGTCGGTCCAGCAGGCCCCCGAT
This sequence comes from uncultured Actinomycetota bacterium, assembly GCA_963729095.1. GTDB lineage: Bacteria > Actinomycetota > Actinomycetes > Propionibacteriales > Nocardioidaceae > Nocardioides. The sequence goes on from CAVSMX010000036.1 coordinate 151,731, forward strand.
CAGGAAGTAGAGCTGCCGCAGGCCCATCAGGGCGAACACGTTGGCGGTGAACACGATGTAGGGCTCCTCGGTGAGCCCGAAGATCGCCGGGATGGAGTCCAAGGCGAAGATCAGGTCGGTGGTGCCGATGGCCACCATCACGATCAGCATCGGGGTGACGAAGAGCTTCCCGCCGACACGCGAGAACAACGACGCGCCTCGGTAGCCGTTGGTCGTCGGGAGGACCCGGCTCACCGCACGCAGGACCGGGTTCTCCTTGAACTCCTCCTCCTCGTCGTCATCCGCGGTGGCCAGCTTCCAGGCCGTGTAGATCAGGAACGCACCGAAGACGAAGAACACCCAATCGAAGCGCTCGATAGCCTCCGCGCCGAGTGCGATGAAGATGCCGCGCAGGATGAGCGAGAGCGCAATACCGATCAGCAGCACCTTCTGCTGGTAGACGCGGGGCACGGCGAACTTGGCCATGATGAGCAGGAACACGAACAGGTTGTCCACCGAGAGTGAGTACTCGGTCAGCCAGCCGGCGAAGAACTCCCCGCCACTCTGTCCACCCGCCGCCACGGTCAAGCCGATCCCGAACAGCACGGCCAGGCCGACGTACAAGCACACCCAGAGCGTCGCCTCCCGCATCGTTGGCTCGTGCGGGTTGCGGGCCACGATGACGAAGTCCAGGCAGAGCACGCAGAGCGTGATGACGACCGTCAGGGTCCACGTCGTCAGGGAGACGTCCACGGTCTTCTCGCTCCTCTAGGTACGCGAGGGCCAGGGGCTCGCGCCGATCGCGAGTCCCCCAGCCCTGCGGTTGGTTCAGTCCTAAGCGCCTGCTAGACGCTGCTTCTTGCGGGCCGCACGCTGAGCGTCCTTCCGCTCCTTCTGCTCATAGGCCCTGGCCGCGTACACGAGGTACGCCTGAGCCAGTCCTGCGGCCAGTGGGTTGTGGTCGCGGATGCGCATCAGCCATGGCGGCACGAACCTCTCGTGGCTCCAGATGAAGCCGAACGCGAGGCCGGGGGCCAGCAGTGCGTTGTACGCGGCGAAGGCCCACAGATCGTCCGAAAGACCGGGCGCGCCGGTGAGGTACACCGCCGCCGAGGCTTCCTGCACGATCCGACTGACGGGGAAGGCGATCAGCCAGTAGAGGGCGGCGGGGGCGAAGACTCCCACCAGGAGGATGCCACGCGCGCACAGCAGCGTGTAGCCGCCGCCGAATAGTGCCATCGGAATCCCGAGCGCGAGCGCGTTGACGGCGGCGAGGCCAGGCCCCAGCCCCGCGCCGAGGGTCATCAGGCCGGCCATCACGCCGGCGGCGGCCCCGATGCCGGCCCCGGGAACCATCAGCTCCCCGAGGCCGGCGAGCCGCGAACTGGTCACGGTGCTCATGTCGGCTCCATCAACCCATGTCCGCGACGCCGAAGACGATGACGCTGTAGAACAGCATCCCGAGGTAGAACATCGCTCCGATCGCGATGATGACATTGGAGAGGATGCTCGGCCGGATCGGCTTGGGCAGGATCCGGTTGTTCACCAGCAGCAATGTCACGCAGTAGGCCCCCATCGCGAAGGTCGACAGGAACGCCAACGTGTCCAGGACCGCTGTCGGTCCGTCCGCCGGACCCCAGTTGACGATGATGATCCCGAAGATCACCACGCCCCAGAGGAACGCGGCGTACAACCTCGGCATACCGATCTTCTTGGCACCCTTGATGTTGTTGAACACCATGTCGGCCTGGCCACGGGAGAAGGAGTCGAACAGAGCCAGCGTGGCATTGAGGCCGACCAGCGAGATGAACCCGAGGAACAGCCAGCCCAGCGCCTCGCCACCAGCGGAGGCGAAGGCGTCCGCCATCGCGGGCAGGGCCGCATCCCGGTCACCTTCCAGGAGCGTCTCCTGAACCCCCGGGGAGATCTCGGCCGCCTTCAGCGCCATCACCGTGAAGGCGATGGTGACCAGCATGGTGACACCCCAGAAGAGGACGAACGCGTCGAAGGTGACCCACTTGCGCCAGCCCCTCCACTTCTCCATCTCCGCCGAGTCCTCGGTGTCGAACATGAACCCACGCGCGGGCATCGCCTTGATGTCGCTCTCCTTGGCGTGTGCCAGACCGGGCATCTTCGGGATGTGCGAACCCATCGCCGCACCGCTCTCCCGGAGGTGCAGCGTGTACCACATCTGCTGCATGCCCGACGGGCCCGCGAACGCGATCGAACCGACGACGACCGGGAACCAGGCCGCGGTCATCATGCCGTCCGGGATGAACCCGAACGCGAACATGCCCGTCAGGGTGTCGCCCAGGTCGCCCAGGTTGCCGACCATGGCAGCGGTGACGGCGCTGCCGATGACGAGCAGGCCGATCGTGACGCCGAGGACGTTCTCCAGCAGGTCGTAGATGACCCTGGCCAGAGTGAAGACCACGGCCACGGCGATCAGCGCGATCGTCCCGGTGACCTGCCAGGGAACACCTGTCAGGTTCTCGAACGCACCCGCGCCGGCCGACATGTGGCCGGGCCAGATGTAGATCAGTGCCGCGGCGACGAAGAAGAACCACATCAACGGTTTGAACACACGTGCGGCTCCGGTGAAGATGCTCTCTCCGGTGGCCATGGCGTAGCGGGACATCTCGAGCATGACCACGGCCTGGAGCGTGACACCGATCATGAAGAACCACCGGATGTCCGGCCCGAAGACCACGACCAGGCGCGGCCACATGAAGGTCTCGCCCATGCCCACGCCCAGCGCGAGCAGGAACACGGTAGGACCAAGGATATGGATCGATGGTGGGGCTTCTGGCAGCTTCCGGATGGGCATCGGGTCCAGCCCACCGGCTTGCCAGACTTTCTCAGTAGTACTAGATGGGTTCCTCTCGGGAATCCCTGATGTCGAGCTTTCGACGTCCAAGGCAGTGCCTCCTTATTCGACGCCAGCGAAAAACGTCCGACGAGTTGGACTGCTGTGGGCTTCCTCTTCGCTCCTCGGTCACGCATCCACACGACGCTCGCCAAAGCGTGTGCCGCAAGGAACCGTGACCGCCGGCTCGGGGGAAATCCGGCCATTCAGGGGCACCACCTGCACTCAGGTCGCCATTGACCATTTCTCACTGTTCTCAGCCGCCGAGCGCCCCGGCGTTGCGGGCCCACCGGTACTTCGCCCCGAGTACCTCGACCGGCAGCTCGGTGGTGTAGGGATAGGCCACGACACCGTGGTCGTAGAGGTATGCGCTGGCCTCCTCCACCTCGACGTCTCCGGCAAGGGAGGCGACCACGGGCTTGTTGATGCCCTTGGCGCGGTACTCATCGACCACCTCCCCAACGAGCTCGGCGAAGACCATCGGAGGCGTCACGATCGTGTGCCAGTAGCCCAGGATCAGCGCGTGGATCCGGTCGTCCTCCAGGCCCAGCGCGATCGTGTTGCGGTACGTCGACGGCGGTTCGCCACCGGTGATGTCCACCGGGTTGCCCGAGGCCCCGAACGGCGGGATGTACTCGTCGAACTGCGCGGCAAGGTCGTCAGGGATGTCCATCAGGGTCATCCCGTTGTCCACGACCGCGTCGGAGAGCAGCACGCCCGACCCGCCGGCACCGGTGATGATCACGACGTTCTCACCCTTCGGCGTCGGCAGCAGCGGCACGCCGCGTGCGTACTGAAGCATCTCGTTCAGCCCCGGCGCCCGGATCACACCGGACTGCCGCAGGATGTCGTCGTACACCTTGTCGTTCCCTGCCAGGGCGCCGGTGTGCGAGCTCGCGGCCCGGGCACCCATGGCGGTGCGTCCGGCCTTGAGCACCACGACCGGTTTCTCCTTCGAGACCCGGGATGCGGTCTCCGCGAACGCGCGGCCGTCCTTGAGGTCCTCGAGGTGCATCGCGATCAGCTGGGTGTTGTCGTCGGCCTCGAAGAACGTGAGCAGGTCGTCCTCGTCGATGTCGGACTTGTTGCCGACCCCGACGATCGCCGAGACCCCCATGTTGCTGGACCGGCTGAAGCCCAGGATGGCCATCCCGATGCCGCCACTCTGCGAGGAGAGCGCCACACTGCCCTTGACGTCGTACGGCGTGCAGAAGGTCGCACACAGGTTCTCGGGTGTGTAGTAGTAGCCGTAGATGTTCGGACCGAGTAGCCGGACGCCGTACTTGCGTGCGATCGCGACTACCTCGTCCTGCAACTCCTGGTTGCCGGTCTCGGCGAACCCGGACGGGATCAGGATCGCGCCGCCCACTCCCTTCTCGCCGCACTGCTCCAGGGCCCCCGCGACGAACTTCGCCGGCACCGCGAACACGGCGACGTCGATGTCCTCGGGTACGTCCGTGATCGCCTTGTACGCCGGCAGGTCGAGCACCGTGTCGGACTTCGGGTTGATCGGGAAGATCTTGCCCTGGTAGCCGCCGTTGATCAGGTTCTTCATCACCGAGTTGCCGATCTTGCCCTCCTCGTTGGAGGCGCCGATCACGGCGATGGCCTTGGGCTTCATGATCCGGTTCATCGCCGTGAGGATCTCCTCCTGCGTGAACCGCTGGGGCTCCATGCCGCCCTCGGGATCGACGATGATCCGGACGTCGACGGCGGTGGCGCCGTCGGGCCCGGCGAGCACCGGATTCAGGTCGACTTCGGAGAGCTGCGGGAAGTCGGTGACCAGGTCGGACAGCCCCGAGATGATCCCCGCCAGTGCGTCCTTGTCGACCGGCTTGGCTCCACGCACGCCGTTCAGCACCTCGGCCGCGGCGATCCCGTCCACCATCGACCGTGCTTCCTCGGCCGTGGTCGGGGCGAGCCGGAACGTGACGTCCTTGAGCACCTCGACCAGCACGCCGCCGAGGCCGAACGCGACGATCTTGCCGAACGCAGGGTCGGTCACAGACCCGACGATGACCTCCTGCACGTCCGGGCCGGTCTCGAGCATCTTCTGCACCTGGACGCCGGTGATGCTCGCATCGGCCTGGTGGGCCTTCGCGTTGGTGAGAATCTCGTCGTACGCCGTCCGTGCGTCGTCGTCGCTCTTGACACCTACGACGACCCCACCGGCGTCGGTCTTGTGGAGGATGTCGGGCGAAACGACCTTCAGGACCACCGGGAAGCCGATCTCGGTGCTCAACTTCGCTGCCTCGTCGGCTGAGGTTGCCAGGGCCTCGCCCGGTGTCGGGATGCCGTACGCGTCGGCGACCTGCTTTGCCTCCGGCGCACTCAGGCTGGTGCGTCCCTCCGCCAGGACGTTGTCGAGGATCTCCTGGACCGTCGTGCGGTCGTGTGCCATGCCTACTCCAGTTCCGGTCGTCAGTGATTGCGGCTAGCGGACTAGTCGGTCGTCAAACCACCCCTGCGGCCTTCAGCTCCTCGAGTTCGGCGGCTTCGATGCCGAGCCCTCCATAGACCTCGGCGCTGTGCTCGCCGAGCGCCGGTGAGGTGACCACCTCGACCGGCGAGTCCGACAGCTTGATCGGGCAGCCCACGGTCTTGAACACGCCACGCTCCGGGTGCTCGACCTCGACCACGGCTCCGAGATCGGCCAGCGTCTCGTCCTCGATCAGCTCCCGGGTGCTCAGGATCGGACCGCAGGGGACGTTGAGCTCGTTGAGCTTCTCCATGACCGTGAACTTGTCGTGCTGCTCGGTCCACTCCTCGATCAGCGAGAACATCTTGTCGAGCTTGTCGAGCCGCGCCGCGGGAGTGGCCCATTCCGGGTCTTCGACGAGCTCGGGGCGGCCGACCAGCTCGGCGATCTTCGGCCAGCCGGGCGGTTGAACGATCACGTAGATGTAGTCGTTGGGCCCACCCGGGCTGCACTTGACGGCCCAGCCCGGCTGTCCGCCGCCAGACGCGTTGCCGGACCGCGGGACCTCGTCGCCGAACTCGGCGTTGGGGTACTCCCCAAGCCGACCGTGGGCCAGTCGTTGCTGGTCGCGCAGCTTCACCCGGCTCAGGTTGAGCACGGCCTCCTGCATGGCCACCGTGACCCGCTGCCCCTTGCCGGTCTGCACCCGCTGGAAGAGGGCAGCCAGGATGCCGGCGACGAGGTGGATCCCGGTCCCGGAGTCACCGATCTGGGCGCCGGTGGCGGTCGGCGGACCGTCTTCGAACCCGGTTGTGCTCATCGCCCCGCCCATGGCCTGGGCGACCACTTCGTACGCCTTGCAGTCGGCGTACTTGCCGGGACCGAATCCCTTGATCGAGGCGTAGATCAGCGCCGGGTTGATTTCCTCGAGCCGCTCCCAGGTGAACCCCATCCGGTCGATGGCACCGGGGGCGAAGTTCTCCACCAGGATGTCAGTGTTCTGGATCAGCTCGGTGAAGATCTCCTTGCCACGATCGCTCTTCATGTTGAGCGTGATGCTGCGCTTGTTGCAGTTCAGCATCGTGAAGTAGAGGCTGTCCACGTCCGGGACGTCGCGCAGCTGCTGGCGCGTGATGTCACCGGTCGGCGCCTCGAGCTTGACCACATCGGCGCCCAACCAGGCGAGGATCTGCGTCGCCGAGGGTCCCGACTGCACGTGCGTCATGTCGAGCACCCGGACTCCTTCAAGGGCCTTGGCCATATTTCGTCCTCCATCGCAACGGGTCTTCGCAGGAATGTGACGGTCGGTCGAATCCCGTAGATTGCATACCGTATGTTGTGTCCCCCGCCACAGTCCTACCGGACCGGACTGCCGATGTCTAGTACGTGAGCCCCATGTACCCGGGAACTGGATGCAGTATGCCGGCGTCCCGGATCGGCTCATCGGTGACGAATTCCGTAAGACACTGGACTAGCAACGTGCGCAGCCGTCGATCCCGGTCCCGTCCGCAGCTCCTGGCAACGATCCCGACGGCCTCGGCGACCTGCGCAGGGGCGACGAAACAGCGGTAGAGCGGCTCGTCGAGACGCAGGATGCGAGTCGTCGGGAGCCACCAGGAGCCGGCCCCACGGGGAGCCTCTTCGCCCTCCCGGAGCAGGGACCGGGCGAGCCGGCGCGCCGCCTCCGGCCGGCGGACCTCACGCTGAGTGAGCTCGACCGGGCTGACGAGGGCCGCCGACGTACAGACGTCCACCAGCCGGGCGGGGGTCGTCAGCCCGCTGTGCGCCGTGTTCGGGAACGAGATAGCCAGGGGGCGCAGCTCCCTGCGGCCGGTCGAGCTGCTCAGGTCACTGACCGCCTCGCCGACGGCGGCGAGGGTCGCGTGCACGCCGCTGGGTGTGCCGCCCCGCGGCTCCCCCACGAGCGCCGCCACCAGGTCGATGAGGCCGACGTCGCGGTGGCTCGACGGTACCCAGGCCCAGCCCGAGCGGCGCCGCCCCGCGGGCCGCTCGGCGTGATGGACCACGTGCAGCATCGTCACCTCGCCACGACGTGGTCCTCGGGTCGAATCGGGCGTACGCGGTTCAGCCATGCTGCGGGCCCGTGCTGCTCATCGGATCGTCCCCCGCCTACTGCATACCGTATGGAACTCTCTCTACCCCCGGAGAATGGCGCTTGTCCAGCGTTTCGGCGCGCGTGACCATTGCCAACGCCTTTGGATACAGCATACAGTCGACGAGACTGCTGATCACCGCAGATCGGGTGTCGGCCGAGAGTCCTTGAGGAGGACTGCAACGTGGATCTGATGGAGTACCAGGCCAAGGGGCTCTTCGCCAAGCACGGTGTCGCCACGACGCTCGGCAAGGTCGTCGAGACAGCCGAGGAGGCGCGCGCTGCCGCCGAGGAGCTCGGATCCTGCGTCGTCAAGGCGCAGGTCGAGGCCGGCGGCCGCGGCAAGGCGGGCGGGGTCAAGCTCGCCAAGACCCCCGACGAGGCCTTCGAGCACGCCCGCAACATCCTCGGGATGAAGATCAAGGGGCTGCGGGTCAACCGCGTCTTGGTCACACCGGCGACGCCGCCGCAGGAGGAGTACTACTTCTCCTTCCTGCTCGACCGTGCGAACCGGCAGTACTTGTGCATCGCGTCGGTCGAGGGTGGCGTCGAGATCGAGGAGGTCGCGAAGGCTAACCCCGACGCCGTCAAGAAGATCCCGATCGACCCGGGGGCCGGCGTCGAGACCGAGGAGGCGAGAGCCATCGCCACCGAGATCGGCTTCCCGGATCCCGTCTTCGAGCAGGCAGTCGAGATGATCGAGAAGCTCTACACGGTCTTCGTCCAGGAGGACGCGACCCTCGTCGAGGTCAACCCGCTGGCCCGCCTCGAGGGTGACAAGCTCGAGGCGCTCGACGGCAAGGTGTCGCTCGACGACAACGCGTCCCAGATCCGCCACCCCGATCACGCGGCGTACGACCTCCGCGAGGAGGCCGACCCGCTCGAGGCGAAGGCCAAGGCGCTCGGTCTCAACTACGTCAAGCTCGACGGCCAGGTCGGCATCATCGGCAACGGGGCGGGCCTCGTCATGAGCACCCTCGACGTGGTCGCCTACGCTGGTCAGAACCACGGCGGCGTCAAGCCCGCCAACTTCCTGGACATCGGCGGCGGCGCCAACGCCCAGGTCATGGCCAACGGCCTCGACGTCATCCTCAACGACGAGCAGGTCAAGACCGTGTTCGTCAACGTCTTCGGTGGCATCACTGCATGTGACGAGGTCGCCAACGGCATCAAGGGCGCCCTCGAGCTCCTTGGCGACAAGGCGACCAAGCCGCTCGTCGTACGTCTGGACGGCAACAACGTCGACCAGGGCCGCGCGGTCCTCGACGAGCTGAGCCACCCGCTCGTGACGCAGGTCGACACCATGGACGGCGCGGCCACCAAGGCAGCTCAACTCGCGAACGCCTGAGCCCTGAGACAGGAGCGAAAAACGGATGTCCATCTACATCAACAAAGACAGCAAGATCGTCGTCCAGGGCATGACTGGTGGCATGGGCACCAAACACACTGCCCTGATGCTCGAGGCCGACAGCCAGATCGTCGGTGGCGTCAACGCCCGCAAGGCCGGAACGCGCGCTGAGATCGGGGGTCGGGCGCTGCCGGTCTACGGCACCGTCAAGGAGGCCATGGAGGAAACCGGCGCCAACGTGTCGGTCCTCTTCGTGCCACCGGCGTTCACCAAAGACGCGTGCATCGAGGCGATCGACGCCGAGATGCCGCTGATCGTCGTCATCACCGAGGGCGTGCCCGTGCAAGACACAGCCGAGGTGTTCGCCTATCTCGAGGGCAGACGGACGCGGATGATCGGTCCGAACTGCCCCGGCATCATCTCGCCGGAGGAGGCCCTGGCCGGCATCACGCCGCACACGATCGCCGGCAAGGGCCCGATCGGGCTGGTCTCGAAGTCGGGCACGCTGACCTATCAGATGATGTACGAGCTGCGGGACCTCGGCTTCACCACGGCGATCGGGATCGGCGGTGACCCGGTCATCGGTACGACGCACATCGACGCACTGCAGGCCTTCGAGGACGACCCGGAGACCAAGGCGATCGTGATGATCGGCGAGATCGGCGGCGACGCGGAGGAGCGCGCGGCGGCCTACATCGAGGAGCACATCACCAAGCCGGTCGTCGCGTACGTCGCGGGCTTCACCGCTCCCGAGGGCAAGACCATGGGCCACGCCGGCGCCATCGTCTCTGGCTCCTCTGGCACAGCCCAGGCCAAGAAGGAGGCCCTGGAGGCCGTCGGGGTGAAGGTCGGCAAGACGCCGTCGGGGACCGCCGAGCTCATGCGCGCTGCGCTCGACGGCGTACTAGAGCGACAGCCTGCCTGATTTCAGACGTACGGCCGGCTCGTCGAGGTCGGAACGGGGCCACACCGAGCTCGACGCGACCTCGGTTCGATCGCCATTCGAGGTGGACTACAGTCTTGTACCGACATACTCCATACAGTCTACAAGGGCAGCTTGGGTCCGAAGAGCAGGTCCGAGGTAGTGGCAACAAAATCGTGGAACACACGTGGCCCACGCTCCGGAATGAGGACACGCGCGACGAACGCGCACCAGCGAGAGAGGAAACCCTGATCATGACCGACGCTTCCATCCACGACACGGAGGCAGAGGGCGCCGAGGATCCAACCGCCATGACCGACGGGATCCACCTGGTCGTCGACGCACTGAAGGCGAACGACGTGCAGAACATCTACGGCCTCGTCGGCATCCCGATCACCGATCTGGCGCGCGTCGCACAAGGGTCAGGCATCCGGTACATCGGCTTTCGCCATGAGAGCGACGCCGGACACGCGGCGGCGGCCGCCGGGTTCTTGACGAAGAAGCCGGGCATCTGCCTGACGGTATCGGCTCCCGGCTTCCTCAACGGCCTCGTCGCGCTGGCCAACGCCACCACGAACTGCTTCCCGATGGTCCAGATCTCCGGATCCAGCGAACGGCACCTCGTCGACCTACAGCGGGGCGACTACGAGGAGATGGACCAGCTCGCGGCGGCCAAGCCCTTCGCCAAGGCGGCGTACCGCGTGCATCGGGCCGAGGACATCGGTCGCGGCGTCGCTCGCGCGATCCGGACGGCGATCTCAGGCCGTCCCGGAGGGGTCTACCTCGACATCCCGGCAGCAGTGCTGGGCGAGGTCCTCGATGCCGAGAAGGCTGCCGCGTCGGTATGGCAACTCGTTGACCCGGCACCACGACAGTTGCCCGAGGCCGCCGCGGTGGATCGCGCGATCGACCTGCTCGCCAGCGCTGAGCGGCCGCTGGTCGTGCTCGGAAAGGGGGCCGCCTACGCACAGGCGGACGACACGATCCGGGACTTCATCGAGACGACGGGCGTGCCGTATGTGCCGATGTCGATGGCCAAGGGCCTGCTGCCCGACGACCACCCACAGTCGGCGGCCACCGCCCGATCGCTGGCGCTGAAGCGAGCGGACGTCGTGATGCTCGTCGGCGCCCGCTTGAACTGGTTGCTCGGGCACGGGGATGCGCCGCAATGGAGCCCGGACGCCACGTTCATCCAGGTCGACATCGCGGCCGCCGAGATGGACAGCAACCAGCCGATCGCTGCCCCGCTTGTGGGCGATATCGGGTCGGTGATGGAGGCCCTCGTCGAGCGGAGCAAGCCCGGCCAGATCACGGTCGCCGAGGATTGGCGTGGGGAGCTGACCGCGAAGTCCGAGCAGAACGTCGCCAAGATGGCGAAGACCCTCGAGGCCGCGAAGACCGCGCATCCGATGAAGTTCGTCGGCGCGCTGCAGGCGATCCGAGAGGTCCTCCGCGACAATCCCGAGGCGTACATCGTCAACGAGGGTGCCAACGCGCTCGACAAGGCACGCAACACCATCGGCATGTCGGTGCCTCGCCACCGCCTCGACAGCGGGACGTGGGGCGTCATGGGCATCGGCATGGGGTACGCGATCGCGACCGCCGTCGAGACTGGCAAGCCTGTTATCGCGGTCGAGGGCGACAGCGCCTTCGGCTTCAGCGGAATCGAGCTCGAGACGATCTGCCGCTACAACCTGCCCGTCGTGACCGTCATCCTCAACAACAGCGGCGTCTACCGCGGCGATGATGCGTCCCCCACCGGCGATCCGGCACCGACCAGGCTCCAGGCACGGCACGACGTGATGATGCAGGCGTTCGGCGGTAAGGGATACCAGGCGACGACCCCCGCGGAGGTCGAATCCATGCTCCGCGAGGCTCTTGCCTCGGGTGCCCCCGCCCTCATCGACTGCGTGATCGATCCCGCGGACGGGACCGAGAGCGGCAACATCGGGCACCTCAACCCCAAGGGCGCCTCCGTCAAGCACTGAGCACCCGGCGAATAGAGACCCGGACGACGAGCGCGACCCCGACAACAGCGACGGGAAGAAGCGGCATGCAGAAGATCGGCTTCATCGGGCTGGGCATCATGGGCGGCCCGATGGCCGCGAACCTGGTCAAGGCGGGGTACGACGTCATCGGGCTCGCTCGATCTGCCACGTCGGCGGACAGGCTCCATCAGGCCGGGGCGAAGCCGGCCTCGAGCATTGCGGAGGCCACTCGGGGCGCCGATGTGGTGATCACCATGCTGCCCGACTCACCCGATGTCGAGGCTGTCGTGCTCGGTCCCGAGGGTGTGCTGGACGCGGCGAGCGAGGGTCTGCTGCTCATCGACATGAGCACGATCGCCCCGGCCACCTCGCTGGCCGTCACGGAGGCCGCGAGGGCCAAGGGGGTCCGGGTCCTCGACGCGCCGGTCAGCGGCGGCGAGGCCGGCGCCATCGAGGGCTCGCTGTCGATCATGGTGGGTGGCGAGGCGGAGGACGTCGCGGCCGCCCGGTCGGTCCTCGAAGCCATGGGCAAGACCATCGTGCATGTCGGCGACACCGGGTCCGGCCAGACCGTGAAGGCGGCCAACCAGTTGCTCGTCGCGGGGATCATCACGTTGGTCAGCGAGGCGCTGGTGTTGCTCGAAGCCTCGGGAGTGGACGGCGAGCGTGGCCTGGAGGTGCTCGCGGGCGGGCTGGCCGGGAACGCCATCCTCGACCGGAAGGCGGCCACCATGCTGGCGCGTAACTTCCGCCCCGGCTTCCGGATCGACCTGCACCACAAGGACATGGGCATCGCCCAGGCCTCGGCCCGGGCCGCCGGGGTGGCCCTGCCCGTTACCGGCCAGGTGGCGCAACTGGTGGCGGCGGCGCAGGCGATGGGGTACGGCGCCCAGGACCACTCGGCCCTGCTGCAGGTGATCGAGACGTTGTCGGGGCGCAATACCGACTGACCCAAGGGTCAGGACATCGCAGCGGCCGGACGCGACGGCGGGTCGGGCGCCGGCGGGTCCGGCTCCAGTTGCGCTGCCTTCGTGGCCAGGAGGTCGGCCACGGCGTGCAGGGTCCGCAAGGTTGGCGCCTCGGTGCCAGTGAGGTCGGCCAGCTCCACGACGGCCGAGAGAATGACGTCGAGCTCCAGCGGACGACCCCGCTCGAGGTCCTGGAGCATCGAGGTCTTGTGCTCCCCAACGCGCTCTGCGCCGTCAATGCGCTTGTCGACCGAGATCTCCGGTTCGCAACCCAGGGCTGCGGCGATGTCCAGCGTCTCTTCCATCATCCGCCGGACCGTGTCCCGGACCCCGGCATGCGTGGCGATCTCCACCATCGTTGCCCTGGTCAGCGCGCTGATGGGGTTGAACGCGGCATTGCCCAGCAGCTTGATCCAGATGTCCTTGCGGATGTCCTCCTCGACCGGGCACTTGAGCCCGCCGGCCACCATCGCCTCGCTGAACGCCAAGCAGCGCTCCGAGATCTCGCTGTTCGGCTCGCCGATCGAGAACCGGGTCCCCTCGAGGTGCTGGATCAGGCCCGGCCCCACCACCTCGGTGGAGCAGAACACGACGCAGCCGACGGCACGATCGAGAGGCAGGGTCTCGGTCACCTCCCCGCCTGGGTCGACGGACTCGATCCGATGGTCGACGTACGGACCGGGCAGGCCGTGGAAGTACCACCACGGGATGCCGTTCTGCGCCGCGATCACCGTCGTCGTTTCGTGCATCAACGGCTTGATCAGGGGTCCGCATGAGCCGTAGGAGTTCGCCTTCAGCCCGAGGAAGACGTAGTCGACCGGGCCAACCTCACCCGGATCGTCGGTCGCCGGCGTCTCGGCGACAAAGTCACCTCGTGGACTGAGCACCGAGACCCCGTTCGCCCGGATCGCCTCCAATGCGGCCCCCGCGCGATGAGGTGGGTCTCGGTCCCGCCCCGATGTAGGGCCGCCCCGACGTACCCGCCGATAGCCCCCGCGCCCAACACTGCAACCCTCATCGAAGCCTCCTTGGAGTCCTGTCCTGGTCAGATGGTCTGTTCCTGTTCCGGATCTGGGACCGAATGCCGGTTCAACCGGTGTACTGGAGCCCCGCGGCCACTCCGCTCACACTGAGCTGGAGCAGCCGCTCTGGCAGTCCTGGCCCTGACGTGGGCATGTCGGAGCTGCGCAAGGGAGCGAGCCCACGCGGACGTCCGGCACGGTCACGCCCCTGCCCGTCCCCGGAGGCCGACGGCGGTAGGGGCGTCCTCCGGCCGCTCGGCGATCTCTTCGAACTCCACGACATTGTCGATCTCGGTGCCCATGGAGATGTTGGTGACCCGCTCGAGGACCACCTCGACGACGACCGGCACCCGGTGCTCGACGACGAGCTTCTTGGCCTGTTCGAGCGACGGGAGGATGTCGTCTGGCTCGAACACCCGGATGGCCTTGCAGCCGAGTCCCTCGGCGACCTTCACGTGGTCCACGCCGTAGCCGCCCAGCTCGGGGCTGTTGATGTTGTCGAAGGCGAGCTGGACACAGAAGTCCATGTCGAACATCCGCTGCGCCTGCCGGATCAGGCCAAGGTAGGCGTTGTTCACCAGCACCTGGATGTAGGGGATGTTGAACTGCGCGCCGACCGCGAGCTCCTCGATGAGGAACTGGAAGTCGTAGTCGCCCGAGAGCGCCACCACGCTCGCGTCGGGGTCGGCGGTGGCCACGCCGAGTGCGGCGGGCACCGTCCAGCCGAGCGGGCCGGCCTGGCCGGCGTTGATCCAGTGCCGTGGCTTGTAGACATGCAGCATCTGCGCTGCCTGGATCTGGGACAGGCCGATTGTCGAGACGTAGCGGGTGTCCGGTCCGAACGCCTTGCTCATCTCCTGGTAGACACGTTGCGGCTTGACCGGGACGTTGTCGAAGTCGGTCTTGCGGAGCAGGGTGCGCTTGCGCTCCCTACAGGCCTCGGCCCACGCCGTACGGTCGGGCAGGCGAGCCGACTCGCGCCACTCGCGGGCAACCTCGACGAGTCGCTCGAGCGCCTTGCCGGCGTCGGACACGATCCCGTAGTCCGGTGGGAACACCCGGCCGATCTGGGTCGGCTCGATGTCCACGTGGACGAACGTTCGACCGTTGGTGTACGTGTCGATGCCGCCCGTGTGACGATTCGCCCAGCGGTTGCCGATGCCGAGCACGAAGTCGGACTCGAGCATCGTCGCGTTGCCGTAGCGGTGCGAGGTCTGCAGGCCGACCATGCCCGCCATCAGCGGGTGGTCGTCGGGGATCGTGCCCCAGCCCATCAGCGTCGGCACGACGGGGACGCCGGTCAGCTCGGCGAGCTCCACCAGCCGCTCCGACGCGTCGGCGTTGATGATCCCGCCGCCCGCCACGATGAGGGGTCGCTCGGACTCGGCCATCATCGTCAGTGCCCGCGCGACCTGGGCGCGGGTCGCGCTCGGCACGGCGACCGGAAGCGGCTCGTAGGTGTCGGGGTCGAACTCGATCTCGGCGAGCTGCACGTCCAGCGGGAGGTCGATGAGCACCGGCCCGGGGCGGCCTGACCGCATCGTCTGGAACGCCTTCTGGAACGTGCCGGGCACCTGGGCCGGCTCGAGCACGGTCCCCGCCCACTTCGTCACCGGGTCCGCGATGTCGGGGACGTTGATCGCCTGGAAGTCCTCCTTGTGCAGCTTGGCGACCGGCGCCTGGCCCGTGATGCACAGGATGGGGATCGAGTCGGCGCTGGCGGAGTAGAGCCCGGTGATCATGTCGGTCCCTGCCGGACCCGACGTACCGACGCAGACGCCGATGTTCCCGGATGCCGCGCGCGTGTAGCCCTCGGCCATGTGCGAGGCGCCCTCGACGTGGCGGGCCAGGATGTGTGTGAGCTCGCCCTGCTCGCGGACTGCGTTGTAGAACGGGTTGATCGCGGCTCCGGGGAGCCCGAAGAGGTGGCTCACGCCCTCCCGGCGCAAGATCTCCACCGCGGCGCGTGCTGCTGTCATTCGAGGCATGCGATTCTCCTGAGGTCTGCCGGGATGTGAAGGAGCGCCGGTCGATCAGGCGGCAGATACCCAGCCGAAGCTGTCGACGGTGCTCACGGAGGGCGTGTACTCGAGACCGACCCAGCCGTCGTACCCCTCGCTCGCGAGGTCGCCCAGCCAGCGGGCGATCGGCAGGTAACCGGTGCCGGGCTCGTTGCGCCCGGGGGCATCGGCGATCTGTACGTGGGTGACCCGATCGGCGTACGTCGCGATCACCTTGTCAACATCTTCGTCATTGACCGCCAGGTGATAGAGGTCCGCGAGCAGGCCCAGGTTCTCCGCACCGGACTCGCGAGTGACCCTGTCGATCACATCGATGGCTGACGCGGCGGTGACCAGCGGGTAGCGGTCTGACCCGCTCAGCGGCTCGACCAGCACGGTGCCGTCGATCGACGCAGCCGTGGTCGCGGCCAGCGCCAGATTCTCGGCGGCCAGATCATCCTGTGCCTGCGGATCCACGCCCTTGACCCGGTTGCCGTACAGCGCGTTGAAGGTGCGGCAGCCCAGTCGCTTCCCGATGTCGAGCGTGACTGCGATGTTGGCGCGGAACGCATCGGAGTGCTCCGGCCACGACACCAGCCCCCGGTCCCCGCCCGCCATGTCGCCGGCGGCGAAGTTGAGCGCCACCAGCTGTACGCCGGCGTTCTCGACGCCAGCGACAAAGGTGTCCACCGCCGCGTCCCCAGGCACCGGCTCCGCGAACGGCCACCAGAACTCGACCGCGTCGAAACCGGCTGCCTTGGCGGCCGTGGGCCGTTCGAGCAGTGGCAGCTCGGTGAACAGGATGGAGCAGTTGACGGCGTACCGGGACATGTCCTGGAGACGGTGCACAGGGTCTGCCTTTCGCCGGAATTGGATTCCGTAGGCGGTATACAGTATGTCTGCAACTCGAATCGGGTCAAGGTCGACGGCGCCCGGACGATCAGGAGCTCGGCATCACTGCGCTCAGCGCAGCGTCGAACCGCACACTGACCGGGTCACCCGGCGACGGGGCTGGCTGATCGAGCCCGAGGTGTGCGAGCAGCCGCACTCTCCGGTCCGGGAGCTCGCCGTCCAGGAGCACCACACGATGCCCAGGACCGGGGCTGACACCGCGCACGACGGCCGGCAGGCCTGTCTGATCCCTAGAGCCGAGCTGCACGGCGTTGGCGAACGCGGCGACCACCACCGGCCCGGGATCCATGTTGGCCGCGCCCGGCCCGATGACCCGGTCCCCCACTCTGATGGTTCCGTCGGGGGTGGCGTGCGCCGGCACCAGGTTGTCGTAACCCAAAACGGTCGCCACGGCGGCGTTTGCGGGCATCCGGTTGATCATCTCCGGCGTGTCGACCTGGCATACGTCGCCCGCGACGAGCACCACGACACGGTCAGCGTGCTGAAGCGCTTCCTCGGGCCGGTGGGTGACCTGCACGGTCGTGACGGCCCGGTCCGACAAGGCGCGCTCGAGGTCGGCGAAGAAGATCGCACGAGCCTCGGCGTCAAGCCCGGCCGCGGGCTCGTCGAGCAGCAGTACGTCGGGGTCACAGGCGAGCGAGCGGGCGAGGTTCACCCGCTGCTGCTCACCTCCGGAGAGGGCCAGGGCGGGCCGATCCGCGAGGTGCCCGACCCGCAGCCGCTCCAGGGCCGCTTGGGCCAGTGCTCGGCGCCGGACGCGCGGGACCTTGCGCCAGCGCAGCGGCAGCTCCACGTTGCGCAGCACGGTGGTGCCCAGCAGCGCGGGCCGCTGGGTGACGTAGCCGATCCGTCGGCGCTCGGCGATGCCGAGCCGCCGGATGGGTACGCCGTCGACCTCGACGGCTCCCCGGTCCGGCCGGTCCACCGCGGCCAGCAGCCGCAGCAGCGTGGTCTTGCCGGCCCCGTTTGGCCCGAGCACGAACAGGTGCTCCGACGGCTTCACGTCCAGGTGGCCAACCGCGAGCACCTCCCGGCCACCACGGCTCAGCCGAACGTCGCGAACGGTCAGTTCCGCGCCCATGCCACACTCCTCTGCTGGACCGAGGCGAGCAGCCCGTTGACGACGAACGCGAGGGCCAGCAGCACGCCGCCGTAGACCAGTGCCGCGCCGAACTCACCCCGACCGACGTTCTCCACGATCGCCGTGGTCATCACCTGGGTGTGACCGTGGATGTTGCCGCCGACGATCGTGGCGGCCCCGACCTCGGATATCGCGTGCCCGAACCCCGCCATCGCGGCGGCCAGCAATGGCAGCCGTGCCTCCACCCAGATCCGCGACACGACCTGCCACCGGTTGGCACCAAGTGATCGCAGGTGGCCGGGGAGCTCGGGCGGCAACAGCCGTACGGACGCCATGGTGATGCTGGTGATCAGCGGCGTGGCGATCAGGACCTGCGCGATGATCATGCCGCGAACCGTGTAGATCAGGTTCAGGTTGCCCAGGGGGCCACTGCGCCACAAGAGCAGTGCGACGAATAGTCCGACCACCACCGTCGGCACGGCCATCCCCGTGTTCACCACCGCGGTCACCACCCCCCGGCCGGGGATCCGCGCCAGGGCCAGCCAGGTCCCCAGAGGGATCCCGATCATGGCAGCCACGAGGGACGCGGTCAGCGACACAAGCGCCGACCGCGCCAACACCTCGTAGACCGGATCGACCATCTACTCGGTTTCCTCCGCATCGGGGACGAACAGCGGCTCGCCGTACTCCTCCACTCCGAAGGCGCCGATCTGCTCCTGTACCTCGGGGTCCAGCAGCCAGGTGGAGAAATCCTCCGCGCAGGGCACTGGCTCCTCACCCGTGTCGACGACGATCACGTGGTAGAAGTTCTGCAGGTCGTCAGAGTCCTCGAACACGATCGTGGAACTGAGGCTCTCTGTAGCCAGGTAGGTACCCCGGTCGGTGAGTGTGTACGCCGACTTCTGGCCGGCGATCGTGAGCGTCTCACCCATCCCTTGCCCGGTCTCGAAGTACCAGTCACCGGACGGCTCGACTCCCGCCTCCTCCCAGAGGCCCAGCTCCTTGTTGTGCGTCCCGGAATCGTCGCCTCGCGACGCGAACGGTGCTTCCTGGTCGGCGATCCGGCTCAGCGCATCTGCGGCGTCGGCCGCCTCACTGACGTTCGCCGGGTCTGCCTCGGGTCCCACGAGCACGAAGTCGTTGTGCATCACCGGGTCCCGGGACAGGCCGTGTCCGCCGGCCATGAACTCCTCCTCATCGTCCGGGGAGTGCACGAGGAGTACATCGGCATCGCCCTTCTCCCCCATCTTGAGGGCTTCCCCCGATCCGACCGCGACGGTCTTGATCGTGCAGTCGAACTCCTCCTCGAACTGAGGCAACAGCTCGTCCAGCAGGCCCGAGTCCTGAGTGCTCGTGGTGGTCGCAAGGATGGCCTCGTCTGACGAACCTGCCTCGGAGTCGGAGCACCCGCTGACGAGCAGCAGGGCACCGATGACGGTGAGGGTGGCGACGATGGATCGCGACTTCACGCGGCCACCCGGACCTCTCCGCTGCGCTGCAGGTCGTACCCGCCCAGGGCGGCGAGCCGGTCCTGGACGCCGGTGCTGGCGAGCACGTCGAGCAGCGGCAGCATGAGCTCGAGGGACTCCGGCGCGACGGCGAGCTCGAAGTCCTCCCACTCCACGGGCACGAAGTCCGCGCCGATGCTCTCGCTCGAAGCCCGCACCGCAAGCCCCGCGTCGGCGGCACCCGTCGAGACGGCGACCGCGACGCCCAGGTGCGAGCCGAACTCCGCTCCGCCCGCGGGCTCTACGCCAGCCGTCCGGAGCAGCCTGTCCAGCAACAGCCGCGATCCCGTGCCGGGCGATCGCCACGCCAGGGTCCGGCCCGCCAGGTCGTCGACCGAACGGATCCCCAGCGGATTGCCCGCAGGTACGACGATTCCCTGCTGGCGGCGCCACAGGTGCACCAGGCCGGCCGGTTCACCGCCAATCACCCGACGAACGAAGGGGTCGTTTGCGGCGCCAGTGCGTTCATCGCGCAGGTGCACGGCCGAGGCGTCGACCGTTCCGCGGGCCAGCTGGGCAAGCCCGGCAACGCTGCCGGCGCCCTGCGCCGACCGCTCGACGGTGGGGCCGACCGCGCGCACCAGCAGGTCGAGGCCGGGGTCGTCACTCCCGGCCAGACGTACCGCGCCGGCTGCACCGCGGAACGCCAGCGCCCGGGAGAGTCCGTCCTCGGTCACCACGGCGGCGGTGCGCGGTGGCCCGGCGATCAGGCCCGCCTCGCGCAGGATGGAGTGGGCGCGGGCCGCCGTACCTGTCGCGCACCTCATCTCCTCGGCGAGGGCGCGGACGCTGGGCACCGGGTCGCCGGGTGCCAGCGCGCCTGCCACGATCCGGGCTGCCAGCTTGGCCGCGACCGCATGCGGGAGCTGTGTCATCTGTGTCATGTATACAGACTACAGTTCCTACTGGACCCTGGCGCCGGACTCCTCCGTGCCGTATCCCCCGAGCGCGACGATCGAGTCGTGGAACTCTGGCGACGAGAGGAGCTCCCACAGCGGCGTGAGCAGCGGGTCGTCGAGGGACGCCGCGTCGAGCACCAGGTCGTAGGGCTCGCGTGCCACCGGGACGAAGTCCAGTCCGAAGGCCCGGGCCGCGGCCAGGATGCCGAGGCCGCAGTCCGCGCGGCCCGCTGCCACGGCGGCCGCGACGGCCAGGTGGGTCGGCTCCTCGCGGGCGTAGCCCTGCACCTCGCCCGGGTCGACGCCGAGCCGGCTGAGCTCCTGGTCGAGCAGCATCCGGGTCCCCGCACCCCGCTGCCGGTTCACGTACGACAGCCGGCCGCCAGCCAGGTCTCCGAGCCCGGCGATCCCGCGCGGGTTCTCCGGGGCCACCAGCAAGCCCTGCTCGCGGTGCACGAGGCGGACGACGGCCAGGTCGCGTCCGGGCATCATCTCCTCGAGGTAGGGCAGTGTGTACGTCCCGGTGGCCGGGTGCAGCAGGTGTGACCCCGCCACGTGGCACAGCCCGTCGCGCAGTGCCACCAGGCCGCCGAGCGACCCCACGTTGGTGGAGACCAGACTCATCGTCGGATCCTCGGCACGCAGGGCATTGGCGGCGAGGTCGAGGATCAGGTCGTGGGAACCGATCGCGACGATGGTGCGCTCGATCTCGGTCAGCCCCCGCAGGAGCTCGACGGAGACCCGCTCCCCCGCGTGGTGGCCCTCCACGCCCGCCGGGACCCGCAGCAAACCGTCCGCACGCACCAGCGAGGTCAGTACGCCGGCACCGCGCGGCAGCGGGGAAGCGACGACCTCGCCGCGCACCGAGCCGAGCCGGACCCGCACCCAGTCGTCCATCCCGACCACCGACGGCAGCTTCCGGGCGAGCCGCGTGCTGACACGGGCGCGCCGGGCCGCGGAGACCCCCTCCAGCCCGGCCAGCAGCGGGGCCGCGAAGATCTCGAACGTGAGCGCCGCCGACACGGGGTATCCGGGACAGCCCAGCACCGGGGTCGCGTCCACCACGCCGAGCACGACGGGATGGCCGGGCCGGACCGCCACCCCGTGCACGGCAAGTACGCCGAGCTCGTCGACCACGCGGGCGGTGTAGTCGTCGCGCCCGGCGCTCGAGCCGGCCACCACGATGACCAGGTCCGCCCCGGCCGCGGCAGCCCTGACGGCCGCGCCGATCTGGTCCGCGTCGTCCGGCTCGATACCCGTCGACCACGCCTCGCATCCGGCGTCGCGGGCCTGGGCGACCAGCATCATCGAGTTGGTGTCGAGGATCTCGCCGTGCTCGGGCGCACTGCCCACCGGAACGATCTCGTCGCCGGTGGGGATCACCGCCACCCGCGGGCGCCGGTGCACGACGACATCGGTCGCCCCGGCCGCCGCGGCCGCGGCGATGTCGACCGGACGCAGCCGGTGCCCCTGCGGAAGCAGCAACTCGCCCGCACTGACGTCTTCGCCGATCGAGCGCACGTGCTGGTACGGCGGAACCGCGGCCATGATCTGGGCAGCCTCGCCCTCGTAGTGGACGTGCTCTCGCATCACGACGGCGTCGAACCCGTCGGGGATCGGGTCCCCGGTGTCCACCACGACGTACTGGTCCGGTGGCAGATCCAGCGGCGTGGTCGGCGTGGCCCCGTGGGTCTCCTTGGCGCGGACGGCGATCCCGTCCATCGCCGCCAGGTCGCTCGATGGGGAGGAGCGGGTCGCCCACACCGGCTCCGCAGTCACCCGACCGAGCGCGTCAGCGACCGGCACGGCGATCGGGTCCAGGCGCGTTGGACAGCCGGCGGCGAGGCAGGCGTCGAGCCACGCGGAAACGGCGTCGGCAGCGGGTACGTCGCTGATGAACGGACTCTCGGGGCCGTGACGGCTCACGAGGCCATCCTGCTACGACAGGTCATGTGTACAGCGTGACGGCCACCGCGGCGCCCGAGTCCAGCCCGGTCGCGGGCTCGGGCACCACGACGTACCCGTCCGCAGAGGTGAGCAGGGACAACAGCGCCGAGTGTCCGAACAGCGGGGTCGCCACCCCGTCGCGGACCTGCACCTGGACCACGTCGAGCCGACCGGCGGCGGACGCGAGCGACCGGGACAGCGTGGCCGGCACGGTCGGCTCCGGTGGGGCGACCTCGATCCCGCCGACGAGCCGAAGCACCGGGAGCCCGACCATCCGGAACACGACCAGCGCGGACAACGGGTTGCCCGGCAGGCCGATCACGGGCACCCCGGCGGCCTCGGCGAGCACGGTCGGCTTGCCGGGCTTGATCGCGAGCCCGTGGCAGAACACGCCCGGCTCGCCGAGCGCCTCGACCGCGGCGCTGGTCTCGTCCCGAGCGCCGACGGAGGAGCCCGCGGAGACCAGCACGATGTCGGCCTCGGCGGCGGCCGCTGCCAGGGTCTTGGTCAGCTGCTCGAGGTCGTCGGGCACGATGCCGTGGTACGACGGCTCGCCCCCCGCCCGCGTCACCAGGGCGGCCAGCGCGGACGCGGTGGCGTCTCGGACCTGCCCGGCGGCCAGGTCCCGGGTGTCCGGAGGCACCACCTCGTCCCCCGTGGACACGATCGCCACCCGCGGCCTCGCGCGGACCTCGAGCCGGGTGACGCCGGCCGCGGCGAGCAGGCCGACGTCCTGGGCGCGTAGCGGTCTTCCGGCGGGGGCGATCACCGCGCCGACGGCGACGTCCTCGTCCGCCCGTACGATCCCGTCGCCCACGGCGACCGGCCGCGTCACCTCCACCGCGCCGGGCATGGTTGCCTGCGTGTGCTCGACCATCACCACGGCGTCCGCGCCTTCGGGGATCGCGGCGCCGGTGGGGATCTGCACCGCGGCGCCGGGTCGCAGGGTGGTGTCGGGGACCGAGCCCATCCGGACCTGACCGATCACGTCGAGGTACGCCGGCAGCCCGTCCCCGGCCCCGTAGGTGTCGGCGGCGCGGACGGCGTACCCGTCCACCGTGGAGCGGGCGAACCCGGGCAGGGCCTGGCCTGAGGTGACCGCCGACGCGGGCACGCGGCCGAGTGCCTCTTCGCGCGGCACGGACTCGACACCGGTCCGCCGACTCGGCCGGAATCCGGCGAGCGCCTCGGAGACGGGCAGCGCCGTGAAGAACTCCCTACCGCCCACCGGAGACAGCCTTCACGCGTCTGGAGGGCTCTGGCGCGGCTGCGGCCGCGCGATCGTGCCGCCACGCTGACGACCCAACACGCTGACCACCGGACCCAGGGCAACCTGGCCGAGTCCGCAGATCGAGGTCTTGCGCATGGTCAGCTCGAGCTCGAGGAGCCGCTCGCGCCGCGCGTCGTCGAGCTCACCGCCAGCCGCCAGGGTGTCGGTCAGCAGTGCATGGGCCTTCGTGGACCCGACCCGGCAGGGAACGCACTTGCCGCACGACTCGTTGCGGAAGAACCGCAACACGTTGGTCGCGGCGGCCAGTGGGTCGGTGCCTTCGGCGACCACGACGACTGCGCCGGATCCAAGCATCGATCCGGCCTCGGCAAGGGTGTCGAAGTCGAGGGCCACGTCGAGGTGCTCCGGTCCGAGGAAGTTCGACGAGGCACCACCGGGCTGCACCGAGTCGAGCTCCCTGCCGCCGGACACGCCCCCTGCCACGTCGAGCAGGTCACGGATCGTGGTGCCCATAGGCACGCAGTAGACCCCGGGCTTCTCCACATGCCCGGAGACCGCAAAGAACTTCAGCCCGTCGCTGCCGTTGACGCCCTGGTCCTTCCACCAGTCCGCGCCACGCGACGCGATGATCGGCACGTCGGCGAAGGTCTCGACGGAGTTCATCAGCGTCGGTTTGCCCCACAGACCGAACACGCCGGGGAAGGGCGGCTTGTTCCGGGGCTCACCCCGGTGGCCCTCCATGCACTCGATCAGCGCCGTCTCCTCACCGAGGATGTAACCGCCGGGTGAGGTGAAGATGTCGAGCATCAGCCGGCGCCCGGTGCCCAGGACGTCCTCACCGATGAGTCCCTCGCTGCGGAGACGTTCGATCTCGGCGTGCAGGACGGCCTCCTCGGGGCCGTACTCGTGCCGGATGAAGACCCAGCCCTCCTCGGCGCCGGTGACGACCATGCCCATCAGCATTCCCTCGAGCACGAGGTGCGACTGCTCGGCCAGGAGCTGCCGGTCCTTGAAGGTGCCCGGCTCGGACTCGTCCGCGTTGCAGATGGCGTACTTGACGCTGCCCTCGGTGTTGCGGACCAGGTCCCACTTCTTGCCGGTCGGGAAGCCCGCTCCGCCCATGCCTCGAAGGCCAGAGTCCTTCAGGTTGTCGAGGACGTGCTCGGGCGTGATGTCTCCCGAGAGCAGGGCCCGAAGCGACTGGTAGCGCGGCTCGTCGGAGGTGTACGGGTCATTGGGCCAGCCACCGTCCGGCCCGTAGGAAACGGTGGCGCCGGGGTCCTCGTCGCCCTGACGCCGACTCTCCACGAAGCCGTCGACCTCCTCGACGCGACCGGGACGTTCGTCGACGGTCGCTGCCGGCGCGATGTCACAGCGACCCGGACAGGAGATCTCCAGCAGCTCGACATCATCTGTGCCGTCGTACTTCTCGTGCAGCTCCTTGATCCGGTCCTCGGACCCCTTCAGCCAGCACGTGAGGTCACGGCACACCGCGACGGTGACGCCCTTCGGGGGTTCGGTGCGGAAGTGCGGGTAGAACGAGATGAGTCCCTCGATCTCGTACAACGGTCGCTTCTGCTCGCGCGACAACGCCTCGAGCTCTTCTCGCGGCAACCAGCCGTGCCGCTCCTGGATGGCCATCAGCATCGGGATCAGGCTCGGACCGCGGAATCGTCCGTTGCGCGCCTCGACACCCGGGAGCGCCACCCACTTGCTGGCTGCCACAGTCACTGTTCGCCACCTCCGACCTCGACGCTCTCGCGGTCGCCCGCCCGAGCGATGCGCACAGCGCAGAACTTGAACTCCGGGATCTTGCCCGTCGGGTCGATCTCGTCGATCGTCAGCAGGTTGGCCGCCGCCTCTCGGAAGTGGAACGGGATGAAGATGTTGCCCTTCGCCTCCCGGTGGGACACCTTGACGTTCAACTCGATCTCGCCTCTCCTCGAGGCCACTCTGGCCAAGCCTCCGTCGGTGAGGCCGAGCTCGGCCGCATCCTCAGGATGGATGTACGCCTCGGGACGGGGTGCGATCGCATCGAGGGCGAACGACCTGCGGGTCATCGACCCGGTGTGCCAGTGCTGCAGCAGCCGGCCGGTGTTGAGGACGAAGGGGTATTCCTCGCTGGGGAGCTCCTTTGCCGGTAGCCACTCCGCCGGCACCAGGTGCGCCAGCTCGTCGGCGGTGTTGAACCGCTCGTCGAACAGCACGACCGTCCCGTCGCCGTGCTCCGGGTCGCTGTTGGGGTAGAGCTTGCCCTCGAGCCCGAGGTTGTCGTAGTCCAGATTGGCGTAGTCGTGCATCAGCGGAACCATCTCGTCGAAGATCTCCCGAGGTGACTCGTAGTGCCAGTCCAGTCCGACTCGCTGCGCGATGTCCTGCAGGATCTCCCAGTCGACACGGGCGTCGCCCGGCGGGTCGAAGACTTTGCGGCCCAGCTGTACTCGACGGTCGGTGTTCGTGTAGGTCCCTGACTTCTCCAGGTACGACGAGGCCGGCAGGATGACATCGGCGAACTCGGCCGTCTCGGTGAGGAAGATGTCCTGGACGACCAGGAAGTCCAGCGCGGACAGCGCCTTGCGCACCTTGTTGATGTTGGGGTCGGACATGAACGGGTTCTCGCCCATCATGAACATGCCCCGCACCCCGTCGTTCAGGATCGATCCGACGATCTCGGTGACCGTGAGACCCTTGACCGGGTTGAGCTCGGTGCCCCACGCCTTCTCGAACGCCACCCGGGTGTCGGTGTCCTCGATCGATCGGTAGTTCGGGTAGAACATCGGGATCAGCCCCGCATCGGAGGCACCCTGCACGTTGTTCTGCCCGCGGAGCGGGTGCAGCCCGGTGCCCGGCCGTCCGACGTTGCCGGTGATCGAGCACATCGCGATCAAGCAGCGAGCGTTGTCGGTTCCTGTCGTGTGCTGGGAGATGCCCATGCCCCAGTAGATGACTCCGGCCTTGGCCTCACCCCACAGCCGTGCCACCTCACGGATCACGTCGGCGTCGACACCGGTGATCTTCGCCGCCAGCTCCGGCGGGTAGTCCGCCACCAGCGTGGCCAGCGCGTCGTAATTGGAGGTCCGGTTCTCGATGAACTCCCGGTCCACGAGGTCGAGCCGGATCACCTCGTGCATCACCGCGTTGTAGAACGCCACGTCGGTGCCCGGCTTGATCCGGCAGAAGATGTCGGCGTGGTCGGAGATCGTCGTCGCTCGAGCGTCGATGTTGATGATCGTGGTGCCGTTGCGGCGTGCCTGCTTGAAGAACGACGAGGCAACCGGGTGGTTGGCCGTCGTGTTGCTGCCGGTGACGATCGCGACGTCGGCGTTGGAGATGTCGCCGTACGTCGTGGACACCGCACCTGACCCGACGCCCTCGAACAGCGCTGCGACGCTCGACGCGTGGCACAGCCGCGTGCAGTGGTCGACGTTGTTGCTCCGGAAGGCGGTGCGGATCAGCTTCTGGAAGAGGTAGGCCTCCTCGTTGGAGCACTTGGCGGAGCCGAATCCGGCGATCCCGTCCGAGCCGCTCTCGGCGTAGATCTCGCTCAGGCGTCGGCCGACGAGGTCGAGCGCCTCTTCCCAGCTGGCCTCACGAAAGTGCGGCATCACCTCGTCGTACGGCACGAGGCCGCCCGGCTTGCGACCGCGCTTGCGGTCGGGTCCGGGCTGACGCATGTCCTCGAGCACGTCCGCCGAGAGTGCACCCTTGGGGTAGGACGAGTCGACTCGGATCAGCGGCTTGGTCAGTCGTTGCGGGGACGCCGCGTAGTCCCAGCCGTAGCGGCCCTTGACGCACAGCCGGCCCTGCGAACCGGGTTGGTCGCGGCCCTCGGCGAAGGAGATCCCGCCGCGCTCGCGGTCGACATAGAAGGTCAGTGCGCAGCCGACGCCGCAGTACGGGCAGACGGTGTCGACGGCGTCGAGCTTCTCTCGCGGCTGGATCGGGATGTCGTTGATCGGCTTGTTGGTGAGCGCGCCGGTGGGGCACGCCGAGACGCACTCACCACAGGTGACGCACGACGACTCGCCCATCGGGTCGTTGAGGTCGAAGGCGATGCGGGTCGAGTAGCCCTTGCCACTGCGGCCGATGACGTCGTTGCCCTGGATGTCGTCGCAGGCTCGGACGCAGCGGTCGCAGAGGATGCAGGAGTCATGGTCGACGGCGATCACCGGATTCGAGGTGTCGGTCCCCCGCGCGGGTCCGGGAAAGAGGTCGTCGACGTCGGTGATCATCAGGCTGTCAGCCACGGCGAGCAGCTCGTTGTCGGCGGTGGTGGTCTGCTTGGGGTCCTCGTCCCGTGGCCGCTGGTCGTCGAGGAGCAGCTCGGTGAGCACCTTGCGACGGTTCACGATCTCGGGTGTCGCGGTGGACACCTCCATGTCCGATTCACAGGGTCGGATGCACGCCGCCGCATCGGCACGTCCACCCACGTCCACCACGCACATCCGGCAGACGCCGACCGGGTCGTAGCGCTCGTCGTGGCACAGCACCGGGATCTCGATCCCGAGCTGGCGCGCGGCCTCCCAGATCGTCGTCCCTTCGGCGACCGAGACGCTCTGGCCGTCGATGGTGAGCGAGACCGTGCGAACCTCGGCCTCCGATGGAGCAGGACTGGTGATGGTCATGCTCTCGACTCCCTTCCAGGGACGGTGTGGACAAGCGGTCGACCATCCGGGTCCAGTCCACGCTCGGTGTAGTACGTGTCGATCATGGCGCGAAGTCGTTCGGCCGGCAGTGTGGCCGTGCGTCCCGACGCCAGCTCGAGCGGACTGTCGAGGAACCGCTCGGGAAGCCAGTCATCGGCCGGCGTCCATCCCTCGCGGAGATTGAACGCTCGCTTGGCATGCACGATGCGGCGTGCTGTCTCGCGCAGCTCGGGCTCATCGACGTCCCAGCCGGTGACCTTCGACAGCAGGCCCGCCCACTCCGCGAAGGGTTCGGTGAAGACACCGCGGAGGAACTTGCACAGGATCAGCGAGTCCATGATGGCCGCGCGATCCTCGGTCTCGATCGCGGCGCGCACGTGGTCATCCGTCCCTCGCACCCGGTCGAGCCCCTCCTTGAGATCGGCCTCGTAGGCGCCGGACCGGTTGTGGTCGGCGCCGCGCGCATTGACCGCAAGCCCCAGCGCCATGGACTGCATGGTGCGCGGTTCGTAGCCCGGCATCTCCATGCCCTTGACATGCGGTGCGAAGTCGCCGGAACCCTGTCCGACCTGCTGCGAGGCACGTCTCGAGCCTTCTGCGAGGAGAGCGCCGACGCCGGTGCGGCTGCCGATCTCATCCAGGACCCGCAACAGCGCCTCGCCGTCACCGAACTTCAACCACGGCGCATCCAACAGGCCGCGGTCGACGCACTCCATCGCCCAGGCGATGGTGCCGCCGGCAGAGATGGTGTCCAGCCCGAGCGCATCGCACTTGGCGCTTGCGTCGAGAACCTGGTCGGGATCGGAGACCTCACACATCGGGCCGAGAGCGAACACGTTCTCGTACTCGACCCGGACCTTCTTGCCGCCCTTGGAGGCGTAGATGTGCTCGCAGCCGATCGTGCAGGAGGCGCAGCTGTTCTTGGTCACCGAGCGACTCTCCGCGAGGTCCTCCGCGGACAGCATCGGGGCGTCAGCAAACGTGGACGCTTGGAAGTTGCGCGTGGGGAGCGTGTTGATCGCGTTGAACGCCAACAGGTTGGAGAGCGTCCCGAGCTCGCGGTACTTCTTGGTCGCGGGTCCGAACGAGCGACCACGCAGGTCCTTCGCTGCAGCCAGCACTGCTTCCTGGTCGGCGATGGCGACACGACGGCCGCCCTTCACCGCGAGAGCCTTGATGTTCTTCGAGCCCATCACCGCGCCCAGGCCGCCGCGCCCTGCGTGCCGACCGTCGTGGGAGATCGTCGCGTAGCGCACCAGGTTCTCACCTGCCGGGCCGATGCTGGCCGCCCGCCATCTCCGGCCGTGGCGCTCACGGATCGACTCCTCCGCATCAGATGCAGACATGCCCCACTGCTCGGTCGCATCCACCAGCTCGACGCCTTCGTCGTCGACCAAGAGGGTGGTGGGTTCCGCTGCCCGCCCCGTGAGCACGATCGCATCGTGCCCGGTGAACTTGCCCGCGATGGCGAAGTGGCTGGATGCCAGCGCATCGGTCAGAAGTCCGGTCAGTGGGGACTTCGCGACCACGGCGAACTTGGCACTGGTTGTCAGGGGCGTGCCGACGAGTGGCGAGAACGCAAAGGCGAGCGGCGCTGCCGGAGCAAGCGGATCCACACCGGCGGGCCCGAGCTCGTTCATCAACCAGACGCCGAGACCGGCACCACCGAGAAAGGAGCGCAGCACGTCGTCGGGCAACGGCACGGTCGTGGTGGAACCGTCCGTCACATCCACAACGAGCGCCTTGCCGAAGTAGCCACCTGGTGGCGTCACCACGCCGCTCACCCGCCCGCGTCCGCGGAGATGAACGAAACGATGTCACCGTGCATCAGCGGCACTCGGCCGTCGCCGCGGATCTGGTCACCGTTGAGCGCGGCCACGACATGGCCGTCGAGCTTCAGCCCCACCTGCTCCGCAGCTGAGGCGAGGTTCGCAGCTCGGATCGTCTGCCGCCCGCGACCTCCGCCGCTCGTCGCCAGCACGCCAAACCGCTCCACGACGACCTCGGGTGCGACTCGCGCCCGTGCCTCGCGGTACTCGTCGGGCAGGTTGACGTTGACCACGGAGTCGAGGTCGGGGTCGGCGTCGGCCAGCCGCACATCAGACATCAGGTCCGCGTCGTCGAGCTGCCGCACGATGCACTCCTCGAACAGGTGCGCCGGGCGCAACCGATCGGCCTCGAGCAGCTTGTTGACCGTCGGGGCGAGGTCGGTTCGATAACCAGCGGCCATCGGCTGCCGGTAGCCGTGGACGAACGGGAGAACCACGTCAGGGGGCTCCGCATCCGGTGTCCTGGCATCAGGCTCGAAGCCGCGGAGCACGGCACGCACGAAGGCAGCGTGCAGGAAGGGCAAGTCAGTCGAACAGACGAAGGCCGTCTCGGAGTGCTCGGCTGCTGCCGCCAGTCCGACGGCGAGCCCTTGCATCGGCCCACGTCCTTCCTCCTGGTCGTCACACAGGAGGACGTGGGGGTCCAGCTCGGGAAGTTCCTGTCCGGGTGCCCGTACCACGATGACCGGCCCTTCCACAGCACGGCCGACCACGCCCGTGACGTGGCGCAGCAAGGTGGAGCCGTGCCACTCGAGCGCTGCCTTCGCAGTCCCCATCCTCGACGAGCGACCGCCCGCGAGCACGATCCCTGCGGTAGTAGCTGGTCTCACGATTGTAGACGGTATACGGCGGGTCAATGGTCCGATGCGGCGCCCCTCTCATTTCGGCGTGGCGCAGGTCCAGCACCGCGCGGAGCCTCCCTGACATGGTAGGTCGATCTCGCAGAAGATCAGCGAAGCAGGCACCGCCACCCTGCGCGCCGATGCTCCTCTGCGCGTTGTCCACGGCCTGGCTCGCCTCGTCGATCGGGGCCTAGATCAATGCACCTGGATGGACCACCGTTGCGAGCGCCGTGGCGAACATGCCCCACGGCACCGCCGCCGGGGTTGCCGTTTGGTCACCAACCACAGATAGGACGCCTCTCAGTTGCCGTTGGTGACCAAACGACAGCCGAATGGCCTGGCCGGGATCAGTCCTCCGGGTCGTAGCCCAGGTTGGCAGACAGCCACCGCTCGGCCTCGACGAGGGTCCAGCCCTTGCGCTCGGCGTAATCGGCGACCTGGTCGCGACCGAGTCGCCCCACGACGAAGTACTGCGACTGCGGGTGCGAGAAGTACCACCCCGACACCGCGGCCCCGGGCCACATCGCCATCGACTCGGTGAGCTCGATTCCGGCGGCGGCCTGCACGTCCATCAGCCGCCACAGGGTCTGCTTCTCCGTGTGCTCGGGGCAGGCCGGGTAGCCGGGCGCGGGGCGGATGCCGCGGTACTTCTCGGCGATCAGGTCCTCGTTGGGGAGGGTCTCCCCCGAGTCGTAGCCCCAGAACTCGGTGCGCACCCGTTGGTGCAGCCGCTCGGCGAATGCCTCGGCCAGCCGGTCGGCGAGCGCCTCGAGCAGGATCGCGGAGTAGTCGTCCAGGTCTTCCTTGAACTTCGCGATGCGTTCCTGGGTGCCGAGGCCGGTGGTGACGGCGAACGCGCCGACGTGGTCGGCGAGCCCGGTCTCCTTGGGCGCCACGAAGTCGCTCAAGGCGCGGTTGGGCACACCCTCGCGGTGCTCCCCCTGCTGGCGGAGCGAGTGCAGGGTCTCGAGTACGTCCGAGCGCGCGTCGTCGGTGTAGACCTCGATGGAGTCGCCGACCGCGTTGGCCGGGAACAGGCCGAACACCGCGTTGGCGGTCAGCCACTTCTCCTCGACGATCCGGTCCAGCATCTCCTGGGCGTCGTCGTACAGCTTGCGGGCGGTCTCGCCGGTCTGCGGGTTGTTGAGGATGTCGGGGAACTTGCCCTTCATCTCCCAGGCGTTGAAGAACGGCTGCCAGTCGATGTAGTCGCGCAGCTCGCCGATGTCGTAGTCGGACAGCACGTGGATGCCCGGCGCCGCGGGCAGAGGCGGGACGTAGCCGTCCCACTCGATCGGGGTGCGGTTCGCCCGGGCCGCCTCGAGGTCCAGCATCGGTCGGTCGTGCTTGGTGGCGTGCCGGGTCCGCAGCGCGTCGTAGTCCTCCTGGACAGAGGCGAGCAGCTTGTCCCGCTGTCGGTCGTCCAGCAGCGCGGCCGCGGTCGGCACCGACCGGGAGGCGTCCTTGACCCAGACCACGGGGCCGTCGTATTTCTTGTCGACCTTCACCGCGGTGTGTGCGCGCGAGGTGGTCGCACCACCGATCAGCAGCGGGATCTCCAGGCCCTGGCGCTGCATCTCCGTGGCGAAGTTGACCATCTCGTCGAGCGACGGGGTGATCAGGCCGGACAGACCGATGATGTCCGCGTTGTGCTCGGCCGCAGCGTCGAGGATCTTTTGCGCCGGAACCATCACGCCGAGGTCGATCACCTCGTAGTTGTTGCACTGCAGCACGACACCCACGATGTTCTTGCCGATGTCGTGTACGTCGCCCTTCACGGTCGCCATCACGATGGTGCCGTTGGTGTCCTTCGCCGTCGCCAGCTGCGGGGTTGTCGAGCTTCTCCTGCTCGATGAACGGGATCAGGTAGGCGACCGCCTTCTTCATGACCCGCGCACTCTTCACGACCTGGGGCAGGAACATCTTGCCGGCGCCGAACAGGTCACCGACGACGTTCATGCCGTCCATCAGCGGGCCCTCGATGACCTCGATCGGCCGGCCGCCGCGCCCGGCGATCTCGAGCCGCAACTCCTCGGTGTCGGACTCGGCATAGGCGTCGAGACCCTTGACCAGCGCGTGCGTGATCCGCTCGCCGACCGGGAGGGTGCGCCACTCCTCCAGGGTGGCCTCCTCCTCGGCGGCCTCCTTGTTGTGCGCCTCCGCGATCTCGAGCAGCCGCTCGGCGGCATCCGGCCGACGGTTGAGTACGACGTCCTCGATGCGCTCCCGCAGCTCCGGCTCGACCTGGTCGTAGACCACGAGTGCGCCGGCGTTGACGATGCCCATGTCGAGGCCGGCGTCGATCGCGTGGTAGAGGAACACCGCGTGGATGGCCTCGCGGACCGGGTTGTTGCCGCGGAACGAGAAGCTCACGTTGGAGATGCCGCCGGAGACTTTCGCGCCCGGGAGGTTCTCCTTGATCCAGCGGGTGGCCTCGATGAAGTCCCGGCCGTACGACGCGTGCTCCTCGATGCCGGTCGCGACCGCGAACACGTTGGGGTCGAAGATGATGTCCTCGGCCGGGAAGCCGACCTCGTCGACGAGGATCCGGTAGGCCCTCTCGCAGATCGCCTTCCGGCGCTCCAGGTTGTCGGCCTGACCGTCCTCGTCGAACGCCATCACGACCGCAGCCGCGCCGTACTTCTTGACCAGACGGGCCTGCTGGCGGAACTTGTCCTCGCCCTCCTTCATGGAGATCGAGTTGACGATCGGCTTGCCCTGGATGTTCTTCAGGCCGGCCTCGATGACCTCCCACTTGGAGGAGTCGACCATCACCGGCACCCGGCTGATGTCGGGCTCGCTGGCGATCAGCTTCGTGAAGCGGTCCATGGCCGCGACACCGTCGATCATCCCCTCGTCCATGTTGACGTCGATGACCTGCGCGCCGTTCTCGACCTGCTGCGCGGCCACGCTCAGGCCGGTGTCGTAGTCGCCCGCCTTGATCAGGTTCCGGAACTTGGCCGACCCGGTGATGTTGGTCCGCTCGCCGACGTTCACGAACAGGCTGTCCTCGTCGATCGTGAACGGCTCGAGCCCGGACAGCCGCATGGCGCTCGGGACCTCGGGGACCTCGCGGCGCGGCTGGCCGTCGACGGCGTTCGCGATAGCGGAGATGTGGTCGGGTGTGGTGCCGCAGCACCCGCCGACCAGGTTGACGAAGCCGCTGCCGGCGAACTCGCCGAGGATCGTGGCGGTCTCCTCGGGCGCCTCGTCGTACTCACCGAACGCGTTGGGCAGGCCCGCGTTGGGGTACGCCGACACCCACGTGTCGGCCACCCGGGAAAGCTCGGCGAGGTAGGGCCGCATCTCCTTGGCGCCGAGGGCGCAGTTGAGGCCGACCGCGAGCGGCCGGGCGTGCCGCACCGAGTCCCAGAACGCCTCGGTGACCTGGCCCGAGAGGGTGCGCCCGGACGCGTCGGTGATGGTGCCGGAGATGACCACCGGCCAACGCCGGCCCTCCTCCTCGAACAGCGTCTCGACCGCGAAGATCGCGGCCTTGGCGTTGAGGGTGTCGAAGATCGTCTCTATGAAGATCAGGTCGGCGCCACCCTCGACCAGTCCGCGGGCGGCGTTCAGGTAGGCGGCCACCAGGTCGTCGTAGGAGACGTTGCGGGCGGCCGGGTCGTTGACGTCGGGGCTGATGGAGGCGGTGCGAGTGGTGGGGCCGAGGGCCCCCGCCACGAACCGCGGCCGGTCGGGCGTGCGCGCAGTGGCGGCGTCGACCTCGCGGCGGGCCAGCCGGGCTGCCTCGTAGTTCAGCTCGTGGGCCAGCTCGGCCATGCCGTAGTCGGAGAGGGAGACGGCGTTCGCGTTGAACGTGTTGGTCTCGATGATGTCCGCGCCGGCCTCGAGGTACTCGCGGTGGATCCCCGCGATGATCTCCGGCTGGGTGAGAGTGAGCAGGTCGTTGTTGCCGATCAGGTCGCTGGGCCAGTCCTTGAAACGCTCGCCGCGGTAGCCGTCCTCGTCCGGGCGGTCCCGCTGGATCGCCGTACCCATCGCGCCGTCGAGCACCATGATCCGCGCACCCAGCAGCTCGTTCAGCTGCTCGGTCGCATCGGGGCGCAGGTGTCGCTCAGGTGAGGCGGTCAACGGGACTCCTCTCGGGGAGCTCTGGCCGGGACGGCCGGGAACTGTCAAGCCTAGAAAGGCTGTCCACTTCGTGGACGGGTTTCCCAAATGTTGACACCGCCCATCTTCGAGAGTGAAATCCCCGCGTCACGGGCGCCCTGGATAGGCTTCGGGCGTGATCGAGATCGAGGAGGCTCCGGACCTGGTCGAACCGGTGGTGATCGCGGCCTTCGAGGGCTGGAACGACGCCGCCGACGCCGCGTCCGGGGTCGTCGACCATCTCATGGACGTCTGGCAGTCCAGGCTCGTCGGCGCGATCGACCCGGAGGACTTCTACGACTTCCAGGTCAACCGCCCGATCGTCGGCTCCGACGCGGGCGGGTTCAGGCGGATCACCTGGCCCAGCACCCAGATCTCGGTGGCCTCACCTCCCGACCTGGACCGCGACGTGATCCTGATCCGCGGCATCGAGCCGAACATGCGCTGGCGGCAGTTCTGCGCCGAGCTGCTGGCCGCGTGCGACGAGCTGGGCGGCGCCCTGGTGGTGACTCTCGGTGCGCTGCTCGCCGACACACCCCACACGCGGCCGATCCCGGTCACGGGAACGGCCTCCGAGCCGGAGCTGGTGGACCGGCTCAAGCTGGAGCAGTCGACGTACGAAGGACCCACCGGCATCGTCGGGGTCTTCCAGGACGCCTGCGTGAAGCTGGACGTGCCCGCGGTGAGCTACTGGGCGGCGGTCCCCCATTACGTCGCACAGCCGCCGTGCCCGAAGGCGACGCTCGCGCTGATCGGTCAGCTGGAGGACCTGCTCGAGGTCAGCATCCCGCTCGGCGACCTCCCGGAGGACGCCCGCGCCTGGGAGCGCGGGGTCGACGAGCTGGCCGAGGAGGACGAGGACATCGCCGACTACGTGCGCGCCCTCGAGGAGACGCGGGACACGACCGACCTGCCAGAGGCCTCCGGTGAGGCGATCGCCCGCGAGTTCGAGCGCTACCTCAAGCGGCGGGGCCCGAGCGACGACGGCAAGACGTAGGCCTCAGCCGTCCGCTCAGCGGCCCCGACAGGATCCACTGGACGCCGAACGGGATCCCGGACCCGGCCCGCGCGGCTGCCGTAGGACTGGTCGTCGAGCGGGAACACCACCTCCGCACCGGCCTCCACCAGGCTCGTCCAGAGCGCGTCCGGGGTGTCGGTGCGTACGTCGAGGATGACGCCCTCGGTCGCCGGGTCGTGGGCGTCGGCGTCCTTGATGGTGAGGGTGGTGCCGAGCGCCCGGAACTCCGCGAAGTGGACGTGTCCGTCCATCTCGGAACGCTCCCCGGGCTCCGCGCCGAGCGCCCTCTCGTAGAACGCGAGGGCCCGGTCGGCCGACTCGACCACGAGCTTGGGTCTGATCTGCTGGTTCATGCCGTCAGCGTGCCGCACCGCCGCCGGCTGGTCTTGAACGAATGAGAGCGGCTGAGTCGGATCACAGCGTGTCCCAGAACCCGCACCGGTGATCTGCTGCGAACGGCGTGCGTCCGATCGAGTCAGAGTCCAGGCCGAGGACCGACGAAGATCCGGCACGCAGCCCTGCCCATCTCGGCAGGCCGGCGTGGTTCGGGTCGCCGCGGTGCGCGAACGCCGTCCAGTAGGCGATCATCGCCCGGCTCAGCCGGCGCTGTGGTGCCGTCATGTCCGCGAGGTCGGGGTACTGGCTGAACGGGATCGCGGTGTCCCAGAGGAACGGCAGGTCCCAGCCGTGGTAGGCGCCGTACGACACCTCACCCTCGAACTGCTCCGAGTCCTCGAGGAGCTCGTAGGCGAAGACGGGCGCGTGCCGGGCCGCGGTCCGTGCCGTCTCGAGCACCGGGCAGCTACCGATCCCGCCACCCCAGTCGGTGAGCACCGTCGCCAGCGCCACCGCAGGAGTGGCGAAGTCGCCGACGGAGTACCTCCTCAGCACCCTCGGAGCGTCGGCTCCGAACGCGGTGTGAACCGCGGACTCGTATCCCTCCCCAGTCAGGTCCGGCAAGCGGCCCAGGACGATCCCCCGCATCTCGTCGTGGGTGCTGCCGACCAGCAGCGGGATGCCGGCGGCGGATCCGCGGCGGATGGCATCGATCGGCTGCAGCGGGAGGTACGGCGTGCCCGCGACCGGGCCCCAGAGGTCCTCGCGACGCTCGGCGGTCACCGGCAGCCCGGGGCTGGCGAGCTCCAGCACCAGATCCGACACCGGCGTAGCGCGCAGGCACTCGGCGACGTCGCGTGCGCCGCCGACGTCGGCACACCCCAGGGTGCGGATCGCCTCGGCGCCCTTGTGGTCGGCGTCCGCCTTGTTCATCACCGGGTTCGCACAGGCGCCGCTCTGCACGATCGCCTGCTGAAACAGCCGGCGCGACCCAGGCGAGGCGAGGTGCGTGCACACGCTGCGGGCGCCCGCTGACTGCCCCGCCAGCGTCACCCTGCGCGGGTCGCCGCCGAACGCGGCTGCGTTGCGGCGCACCCAGCGCAGCGCCTCGGCCTGGTCGAGCAGTCCGTAGTTGCCGGAGGTCGTGCCCTCTGCGTCGAAGGCGCCAGCGGAGAGGAAGCCCAACGCACCGAGCCGGTAGTTGACGGTCACCACGACAACGTCTCCCCCGGTGGCCAGGCGAGCGCCGTCGAACTCCGCGGCCCCGCCGGATGCCAGGTTCCCACCGTGCAGCCACACCACGACGGGCAGCCGGCCGTCGTGCCGCGGGCGAGCCGGCGCGACGACGTCGACGTAGAGACAGTCCTCCTCGCCCGCGACGATCGGGTCGAACTCCTCGTCGTACCCGACTTGCGGGCACGAGGCGGCCGGTGCGGTCGCATCCCGCACGCCTGGCCACGGGCGTGGCGGCCGCGGGGCGGTCCACCTCCGGTCGCCGGTGGGCGGGGCGGCGTACGGCACGCCTGAGAAGCGCACGACGTCGTCATCGGCGACCCCCGCACGTAGCCGGCGTCGGTGCGCACCACCGTCGGGTCAGGGTCGGGCGGGACGGAGGTGGCCGCGGGTACAACGGTCAGTGCGGCCGAGACCACGGCGGTCAGGATCGCGACACGACGCAACATCGGAGCTCCTCGGGGAGTGGGACTGGCTCGCCCCACGGTGCCGAAGCTCCGACCCATCCGCGTCGGCCCCGCGACGTAATCCGTCGTACGCAGATCGGCGTACGCGGATCTTCTACAGGGCCAGCCCCAGGGTGGCGTCGACGACGGCGAGCATCGTCACCGCAGCATCGGGGTCGCTGGTGTCGGCCAGCCCTTCGGTGCCCAGCGTGGCAGCGACCCAGCGATCGACCGCCGCCGTCGCGCGCGGGGCGTCGAGGTCGTCGGCGAGGTGGGCCAGCACCTCCTCGACGACTGGGCCGGCCGGCGCCCCCGCACCGAGCGCCACGGCCTTGCGCCAGCGAGCGATGTCGTCGACGGCGTCCCAGAGCTCGGCGTCGGTCCACTCCCAGTCGCTGCGGTAGTGGTGCCGGAGCAGGGCGAGACGGATCGCGACCGGGTCGACGTCGCTGTGGCGCAGGGCCGAGACGAACACCAGGTTGCCGAGCGACTTGGACATCTTCTCGCCGTTGTAGCCGACCATGCCCGCGTGCACGTAGGTGCGCGCGAACGGGACGCCGGGATCGGCGACCTGCGCGTGGCCCGCACCCATCTCGTGGTGCGGGAAGACCAGGTCACTGCCCCCGGCCTGGACGTCGAACGTCGGGCCGAGGTAGCGCTGGGCGATGGCGGTGCACTCGATGTGCCAGCCCGGCCGGCCGGGCCCGAAGGGGCTGGGCCAGGAGGGCTCGCCCTCGCGTTCGCCGCGCCAGATGACGCAGTCGAGCGGATCCTTCTTGCCGGCCCGGTCGGGGTCTCCCCCACGCTCGCCGAACAGCCCCAGCATGGTGTCGCGGTCGTAGCCGGACTCCTGGCCGAACGCGGGGTCGGCGGTCACCGAGAAGTAGAGGTCGTCGTCGACGCGGTAGACCGAGCCCGTCCCTTGCAGCTTCTCGATCAGCTCGACAACGAGTGGGATCGACTCCACCGCACCGATGTAGTGAGTGGGCGCAAGCACCCGCAGCGCCTGCATGTCCTCCCGGAAGAGCTCGGTCTCCCGCTCGGCGAGCTCGACCCAGTCGACCTTGACCTTGGCGGCGCGCTCCAGCAGCGGGTCGTCGATGTCGGTGACGTTCTGGACGTAGGTCACGTCGTGGCCGGCGTTGCGCCAGGCCCGGTTGAGGAGATCGAAGCCGACGTACGTCGCGGCGTGCCCGAGGTGCGTGGCGTCGTAGGGCGTGATCCCGCAGACGTAGAGACGCGCCGCTCCGTGGGGCTCGATCACCATCTTCCTCCCGGTCGGAGTGTCGTGCAGGGCGACCGGTGGCCCAGTCAGGGGCAGGGAGGGGATCTCCGGCGAGGACCAGGGGCGCATGAGCGAAAGCCTAGACGGCGGCTGGGCTCAGAACGGCGGCCAGGGGATGGCCGGCCAGTCACCGCCGGGGGTCGGCAGCACGCCGCGGTCCAGCAACCGGCGGCAGCGCCGGTCGAGGGCGTCGATCTCGTGGTCGGTCAGGGCATCGGCGAGCGACTCCCCCAGCGCGCCGGCCAGCGCCTCGCGCACCCGGAGCACCCCGCCCACCTCCCCGTCGGTCAGCGGCTCGCCATGCCAGCCCCACAGCACCGTGCGCAGCTTCGGCTCGTGATGGAACGTCACGCCGTGATCGACGCCGTACCGGTGGCCACCCGGCATCTCCAACACGTGGCCGCCCTTCCGGTCGGCGTTGTTGACCAGCACGTCGAAAACAGCCATCCGGCGTAGAGCAGGGGTGTCCTCGTGGATCAAGGTGACGTCGCGGTCGTGCTGGTCCACCCCCTCGAAGACCGCCAGCCAGCCGGGACGGTTCTCGCCGGCGCCGATCAGGGTGACGGCCTCCTGCTCGGGGTCGGGCTCCCGCCAGCGCTGGATCATCCCCTCGCCGTGCGGACCGATGCCCATCCAGGTCTCCGGCACGATGTCCCAGCCCGTCGCCTCGGAGACGGCGTACGCCGACACCTCGCGGTCGGCGAGTGTGCCGGTCGGGAAGTCCCAGAGCGGTCGCTCACCGGCGACGGGCTTGTAGACGACCTTGGTGCCGGCGATCTCCCCGAGGAACGTCGCGTTCGAGGCCGGCATGATCCGGCCGTGCAGCACCAGGTCGCCCGCGAGCGGTGAACGAGCGTCGTGGGTGGTCACGGGTCCCGGCGGCGGAACCCGTTGGCCCGAACGCACAGGTGGCCCTCGGGGTCGATCGGGTTGCCGCAGAACGGGCAGTTCGGCCGGCCCGCGGTGAGGACCTGCTCGGCGCGCTTGACGAACGCCCGGGCATGGCCGGCGTTGATCCGGACCAGGAAGACCTCGTCCGGCTCGGGCTCCTCGAAGTCCTGGTCGACCTGGTCAGGGGTGACCACGGCCGCCTCGGTGAACGGGAACACCTCGATGACGACCCGCTCGTCGTCGGGGTCCCACGACAGCGTCATCGTCCCCGCGCGGAACTCCTCCTCGATCGGCTGCTCGAGCGGCTCGGTGTCGTCGAGCGCCATGGGCGCCACCGCTGGGACCAGCGCGCTCGAGGCCGCGGCGGCCATGATCTCGTCGAGAAGCTGGTCGATACGCTCGGCCAGCGCCGCGACCTGCTGCTTCTCCAGCGCCACGCTGACCAGTCGGCTGCCCTCCCTGGCCTGCAGGAAGAACGTGCGCGCACCTGGCTCGCCGACGGTGCCGGTGACGAAGCGTTCCGGCGGGTCGAAACCGTGCACGATGGGCATGTCTTCCACCCTAGACGGCGCTCGATGGCCCTCCGCCGCCGCCGACGGGGGCGTCCTCCGCGGCCCGTGCGCGGCGGGTGCGCTTGCGCGTCGGTGGCACCAGCCAGCCCAGGTCGCCGGCGTGGGTGTTGGTGGCGAGCACGTAGGGCCGGGTCCCGGTGTAGCGGATGATGGACACCGATGCCGGGTCGACGTGGATCCTCTGGAAGAGGTCCAGGTGCATGCCCAGGGCGTCGGCGAGCACCGACTTGATGATGTCGCCGTGGCTCACCGCCACCCACACCGCCCCGGCGCCGGTCTCCGCCTCGACAGCCGCGTCGCGACGACGTACGGCTTCCACCGCCCGCGCCTGCATGGCGGTCATCGACTCACCGCCGGGGAACGTCGCCGCGGACGGCTGGGTCTGCACCGTCCGCCAGAGCGCCTCCTTGGCCAGCTCCTTGATGGTCCGGCCCTGCCACTCGCCGTAGTCGCACTCGGTGAGCCCCCGCTCGCGCGACACCCTCGTCCGGGTTTGTTGCGCCTTGCCGATCGCCGCGGCGGTGTCGCGGCACCGCTCCAGCGGGCTGCTGACCAGTGCGGCGAGCGGGAGTACGGCGAGCCGCTCCGCCACCCGCGCGGCCTGCTCGGTCCCGGTCGCGTCCAGGCGGACTCCCGGGGTGCGTCCCGCCAGCAGACCGGTGGCGTTCGCTTCGGTCCTGCCGTGCCGCACGAGGATGACGGTTGCCATGGCGGCGAGCCTAACGAGCACTACCGTGGCTTCCGTGATCGTCGACAACGCGCTGTACAGCAAAGGGGTCCGGGTCCCGCTGGAGTGCGACGTCGCCGACCTGGCCGCGGTGCGCGGGCGATGCGGGCCGGGTGACTTCGTCTGGATCGGCCTGTTCGAGCCGGACGAGGCAGAGCTCGCCGAGGTGGCCGACGTGTTCGACCTCCACGCGCTGGCGGTGGAGGACGCGGTGACGGCCCATCAGCGGCCCAAGCTGGAGCGGTACGACGAAAGCCTGTTCCTGGTGCTCAAGACGCTCTGGTACGTCGATGAGGACGACGCCGTCGAGACCGGTGAGATCAACATGTTCGTGGGCACCGACTTCGTCGTGACGGTCCGACACGGCCAGGGCGGCGGGCTGCACGAGGCCCGCCTGGCGCTGGAGGAGCGGGAGAAGGTGCTCGCCCACGGCCCCTCCGCGGTCGTGTACGCCGTGTGCGACCAGGTCGTCGACATCTACGACCAGGTCGCCGACGCGCTGACCGTGGATGTGGACGAGGTCGAGAACTCCGTGTTCTCCGACGAGCGCACCAACGACTCCGCCCGGATCTACGTGCTGAAGCGCGAGCTGGCGGAGGTCCGGCGCGCGGTGATGCCGCTGCGGGAGCCGATCGGCCGCTTCACAGCCGGGGTCGGTGGAAGGCGTCCACCCGGACGCCGCGCCGTACTTCCGCGACGTGGGCGACCACCTGGCCCGGATCGCGGAGACCGTGGACAACCTCGACTCGCTGCTGTCGGCCGCGTTCGAGGCCCAGCTGGCCCAGATCAGCATCCGGCAGAACGACGACATGAGGAAGATCTCGGCCGGGGTCGCGCTGTTCGTCGCGCCCGACGCTGGTCGGGTCGATCTACGGCATGAACTTCGAGCACATGCCCGAGCTCAGCTGGTACGTCGGCTACCCGCTCGCGCTGCTGCTGATGCTGAGCATCACGGGGTTGCTGTTGGTGGTCTTCAAGAGGTCCGGCTGGCTGTAACGGCGTGCCGTTTGGTCACCAACGGCAGAAAAACGGCTCCGAAATCTGTCGTTGGTGACCAAACGGCAACACAACAGGGCCGGTCACGCCGACAGCACCCCGGCGCTGAGCAGCACCAGCGTGAGGGTGCCCAGCGCGACCCGGTAGATCACGAACGGCGTGTAGGAGTGCGTGCTGATGTAGCGCAGCAGCCAGGCGATCGCGGCGTACCCGACCACGAAGGAGACGACCGTCGCCACGATCGTCGGCCCCCAGCCGTAGATGTTGTCGCCGTCGGGGATCTCCTTGAGCTCGAACAGCCCGGCCCCCACCACGGCCGGGATCGCCAGCAGGAACGCGTAGCGGGTGGCCGCCTCGCGCTCGTAGCCCAGCAGTCGGCCCATGGACAGCGTGGCGCCGGACCGGGACACTCCCGGGATCAGCGCCAGTGCCTGGGCAACGCCCATCAGCACGGAGTCGCGCAGGCTGATCTGCTTGAGCCCCTTGTCGGTGCCGCCGATCCGGTCGGCGAACCCGAGGACCAGCCCCATCACGATCAGGGTGGTGCCGATGATCCACAGGTTGCGGAAGTCGCGCTCGATGACGTCCTTGAGCAGCACGCCGAGCACCACTATCGGAAGCGACCCGACGATGATGAACCAGCCCATCCGCGCGTCGAAGTGGCCGCGGTACTCCGGCTTGAAGATCGACTTGAACCAGGTCGACGCGATCCGCCAGATGTCGTGCCGGAAGTAGATGAGTACGGCGAGCTCGGTGCCGATCTGGATCACGGCCGTGAACGCGGCGCCGGGGTCGCCCCAGCCGAACAGCTCGGGGAAGATCCGCAGGTGCGCGCTGCTGGAGATCGGAAGGAACTCCGTCAGCCCCTGGAGCGTGCCGAGCACGACGGCCTGGAGGAGATCCCACACGAGCCACGATCCTAGGGGTGAACCAGCGAGCCACGATGCCGGGGGCGCGGCACGGCGGCTAGGTTTTCGCCCATGCAGCAGCGGTCCCTCGGCAGCACCGGTCTGAAGGTCTCCCGACTCGCCCTTGGACTGATGACGTGGGGCAGCGTCACCGACGAGCACGAGGCCCAGGAGCAGCTGCGTGCCTTCATGGACGTCGGCGGCACGTTCCTGGACACGGCTCACGTCTACGGTGGGGGCGCGAGTGAAGAGCTGCTCGGCAGTCTTCTGTCCGGAGGCTTCCGGCGCGAGGACCTCGTCATCGCAACCAAGGCCGGCTTCAGCGCCCGACGCGGAGGGCCCCTGTACGACGCCTCGCGCGGCGCGATGCTTCCGTCCCTGGATCTCTCCCTGCGCCGTCTCGGCGTGGACCACGTCGACCTGTGGCAGGTGCACGTCTGGGACGACGCTGCCCCTCTGGACGAGACGC
Organism: uncultured Actinomycetota bacterium; assembly: GCA_963729095.1. Classification (GTDB taxonomy): domain Bacteria; phylum Actinomycetota; class Actinomycetes; order Propionibacteriales; family Nocardioidaceae; genus Nocardioides. The sequence goes on from CAVSMX010000036.1 coordinate 195,242, forward strand.
TCGCGGCGCTGGACACCGCGGTGGCCTCGGGCCGGGCGTCGTACGTCGGCATCTCCAACTACACCGGCTGGCAGACCGCGCAGGCCGCCACCTGGCAGCGAGCCGTCGCCGGCCGGGCTCCGCTCGCCAGCACGCAGATGGAGTACTCCCTCCTCAACCGTGCGGTCGAGGAGGAGGTCCTCCCCGCTGCTGACGCACTCGGTCTCGGAGTGCTCCCCTACTCCCCCCTCGCCAAGGGTGTCCTCACCGGCAAGTACCGCTCGGGCATCCCCTCCGACTCCCGAGGCGCGGCCGATCACTCGCGCGTCGAGGCCTACCTCGGTGACCGCGCCGGCAGGGTCGTCGACGCAGTGGCCAAGGCGGCCGACGGGCTGGGCTGGACGCCGATGGAGGTCGCCCTGGTCTGGGTACGCGACCGACCCGGGGTCACCGCGCCGATCGTCGGGGCGCGCACCGCTGCCCAGCTGCGCGGCGCCCTGGACACCGAGGACAAGACGCTGCCCGAGGAGCTCGTGCAGGCGCTGGACGACGTGTCGGACGACGGATGAGCCGCGCCCTGCGCCGGCCGCCCGCCAGGGGCGTCGAATGGGAGTTCGCGAGCGTGACGTTCTCGCGGGAGTTCCCGCGCAACGTCGTCACCAAGCTCCTCGTGGAGCGCGCCGAGCACGGCGGATGGGAGCTCGACCGGGTCCGGATCGGCCCCGACGGCGTACGCCGGGTGGTGCTGCGCCGCAAGATCATCCGCGCGGTCCGCACCGCCTGACGGGCCGGGGCTACCGACTAGGGTCGACGGCGTGGACGGCTGGCACCCTCGCTATTTCAACCCCCGGAAGCTGCCGTTCAACTGGGCCGGTGGCGACCACGAGTGGACCATCACGGAGCGAACGGCGCGCGACCGGCACGGCAACGGTGAAGACCTGGCTGTGGGATACGAGTCGGACGCCGAGGTCGGACACACGATGGTGCGCCCGCTTCCTCAGGACGTGATTTCGATCGAGCACCGGGACCCCGTCTCCGGACGCCTGCTCCACGCCTCCGTGGCCGAACGTCGCCTGGTCCGGCTCGCGGTCAGCGCGCCCGACGGCCCGCTGGTCGCCCGTAACCATCACCCCCTGGTCCGGTTCGGGCGGCCGGGCCACACGCAGAAGCGGGTGCCGCCCGTGGCGGTCGACTGGGCGCGCGAGACCGCGTTCACAGACCCGGCCTTCTACGCGTCCGGTGACCCGCTGCCCACCCTTCCAGACCTGACCGGTTGGGACGGTGCGGAGGCCGTGGCCGAGCTGTGCGCGGCGCTCCCGGGCTACGCCGACGACCTGGCCGGCCAGCCGTGGCACGCGTACGCCGACGACGCACCCGAGCGGGTGGCGTCGATCCTCGAACGGATCGGGGCCGCCGACCGGCTCGCGGAGATCTTCGTGCCCGACAGTCCCCCGGCACCGATCGCGCGGCGATGGTTCGGCCACCGGGCGGCGGCCGGCTCCGACGTTGACCAGGACGAGCCCTGGTGCATCGGTGCGGCCGGACTGGACGCGCTCCTGGCTGCTACGGGACGCCGCTTCGGCAAGCACCCCGACGACCGGTCGAGGATCCTCACCGCGCCGGTCGCCGACGGCGACGTGACCCTTGCAGTGACCGTCGAGTCTCGGCGTGCCCGCCAGCTGGCGGCGACCGGGCTCGTGGTCTACCTGCCGGGCGCCGCGACGACCTGGTCCGCGAGACCGACGGAGGTGCAGGGACCGGTGTTCACCGACGAGGTCCAGTTCCGACGTGCACTGGGCCTCGGACTCGCGGTCTTCGACGCCTACGCCGAGGAGTTCACTCGACCCGTCGAACGCCGCCTGGAGCCGGTGGACCTGCCGGCGCCGTACTGACCTGGAGCGGTCCGACCGGTCGCGTCACACCTCGTCGAGGAACCGGTCGAAGACCCGCGCCCCGAACTCGAGGGCGTCCACGGGCACTCGCTCGTCGATGCCGTGGAACAGTGCGGTGAAGTCGAGGTCCTCGGGCAGCCGGAGCGGGGCGAAGCCGTACGACCGCATGCCCAGCTTGATGAAGTGCTTGGCGTCGGTCCCGCCGCTCATCAGGTACGGCGCCACCAGCGCGCCCTCGTCCTCGGCCAGGATCGACCGGCCCATCGCCGCGACCAGGTCGCCGTCGTATGGCATCTCCCAGGGCGGCTGGTTGGAGACGTACTCGACATCGATGTCCTCGCCGACCAGCTCGGCCAGGGTGGCGAAGAACTCGTCCTCGTAGCCCGGTAAGAACCGGCCGTCCACGTGGGCGGTGGCCTCGGTGGGCACGACGTTCACCTTGTACCCGGCGCCCAGCATCGTGGGGTTCGTGGTGTTGCGGATCACCGCGCCCAGCATCCGGGTGGCGGTGCCGAACTCGTCCACCAGCGCCTCGGCGTTCTCGGGGGTGGCCTCTGTGCCGGCGAGCTCGGCGACTGCTGCCAGCAGCGTCTGCATGGTCGGCGTCAGCCGGACCGGCCACTCGTGGGCCCCGATCCTCGCGACCGCCGTGGCGAGCTGGGTGACGGCGTTGTCACGGTTGATCATCGACCCGTGTCCCGCACGGCCGCGGGCGGTGAGTCGCATCCAGGCCATCCCCTTCTCGGCGGCCTCGATCAGGTACATCCGCCGGCCACGCACGGTGGTGCTGAAGCCGCCCACCTCGCCGACGGCCTCGGTGCACCCCTCGAACTCGTCGGGGTGGTCGCGGATCAGCACCTCGGCGCCCTTGTGGCCGCCTGCCTCCTCGTCGGCGGTGAAGCACAGCACGATCGGCCGCTCCGGCGGCCGTCCCGCACGCTGCCGGGCCCGGACCAGCGACAGGAGCATCGCGTCGAAGTCCTTCATGTCGACCGCTCCCCTGCCCCAGAGGTAGCCGTCGCGGATCTCGCCGCTGAACGGGTCGACCTGCCAGTCCTCCGCGGCCGCCGGTACGACGTCGAGGTGGCCGTGGAGCAGCAGCCCGGGACGGTCGCCGGTGGCTCCGCCCCAGCGCGCGACCACGGAAGCCCGCCCCGGCTCGGCCTCGTAGAGACGGGTCTCGATCCCGACCTCCTCGAGCAGCCCGGCGACGTACTCGGCCGCCTTCCGCTCCCCCGGTCCGTCCTGGTCGCCGTAGTTCGTGGTGTCCATCCGGATCAGCTCGCGACACACCTCCACGACCTCCGCCGCGGGGTCGTACGTCGGGTCCTGAACGTCGTCGTCCATGGGGCCATAGTGGCACCCGGAGCGGCCTCGCCCCGATGCGGGGAAGGTCCCCTCGTTTTGCTAAGGTTCGTCCGCACTCGTCCGGGTGGCGGAATTGGCAGACGCGCTAGCTTGAGGTGCTAGTGCCCGTATTAGGGCGTGGGGGTTCAAGTCCCCCCTCGGACACTCACGGACCCGAATCGCGCGGGTAAGGGTTCGGAAGCGCTTATCGCTTCAGCCCAGCAGCTTTGCCTTCGCCTGGCGGAACTCCTCCTCGGTGATCGCCCCCTGAGTCTGCAGCTGGTGAAGCCGTTCGATCTCCTGTGCGGTGCTGGTGCCGCTGCCCGCCACCTCTTGCACATAGCTACGCATCTGCGCGTCGCGTCGCGACGCGTCCCGTGCAGCGTTCTCACCCATCTTGTGACCGCGTGCGATCAGGTAGACGAACACGCCGAGGTAGGGCAATACGACGACGAAGATCGTCCACAAGGCCTTGTTCCAGCCGGAGAGGTCGTCGCTGCGGAAGATGTCGGCGAAGACCGTGATGAGGAGCCAGATCCAGATGAAGAAGAGGAAGAACCAAAGCAGGGTCCAGAACCCCTCCATGACTTCGTACTCCCAGACACTTGTCACTATGAGCCTCCATTAGATGAGTCCGAGGTATCGACGGCGGTGCACCGCCCGGTCGGACGACTGACGTCGCCCACATCGTCGACGGACGACCGTTATGCCCACATCACCCCCAATGGGGTAGAACTCGCGCTTCGCCGCTGATGCTGGTGGCGTCGTATTCACCATGCTGGGTGATGGCATCACCTCGCTTACGGGAGGAGAGTGGCTGGAGAGACGGGGTGAGGAATGTCCGGCGGCCAACGGCGTACCTGGCGGCGCGTGCTGCTGCTCGGCGTCCCGAGCCTCTACATCGTTCTCGGCATCCTCCACCCGACGGAGAACCCGGAGCTGGGGGACGACACCGACCTCTTCATCACCCTGCACGTCGCGCAGCTCTTCCTCATCGCCGGTCTGGCCTACGTGCTGTGGTTCCTGGTGGAGGGTCTGGACACTCGGGCTGCCACGGTCGCCCGGGCCTTGATCATCCCGTTCGTGGTGGCCTACACGGCACTGGATGCGATCCTTGGCGCGGCGTGGGGGCTCGCCGCCGAGTCGGCGAACGACCTGCCGGCTTCGGCGCAGGACGGAGCAGGTCAGCTCGTCCACGAGCTGATCTCGGGCGATCCGGACCCCCGAGGACTCCTGCTCTACTGGGGAGCCGGAGTGCTCTGGCTCGCCGTGGCGATCGCGGTCGTGACGGCGCTCCGAGACACCGCGCCGCTCGGCGCCCTCGTCTGCCTGTCACTCGGCGCCGCCGTGTTCACCCTGGGCCATGCCCCGCCGATGGGTCCGATCGGGATGGGGCTGTTCCTCATCGGGATCGCGTGGCTCGAGTTCCGGCCACGCCCGGTCACGACGGAGCCGAGGCAGCCATCAGGACAGGACGTCAGGCCGCCCGTCCGGCCTTGAGCGCGCCGGCGATGTCGACGGCGCGCCGGGCCTGGAAGCGAGCCGCCTCGAGGGCCACCTCGTCGGGGGCGCCGCCGGCAGATGCGTGTGAGGTCCCGTAGGGATTGCCGGTCTGGAACTGGATGGGGTCGGTGTAGCCGGGCGGCACGATGATGCCGCCCCAGTGGTTGAACACGTGGCTCAGTGCGAGGAGGGTCGCCTCGTGCCCGCCGTGTGCCGTGCTCGCGGCGGTGAAGGCCGAGTACACCTTGTCGGCGAGCTTGCCTTGCTGCCACAGGGGTCCGGTGGTCTCGATGAACGTCTTGAGCTGACTGGCCGGGGTGCCGAACCGGGTGGGTGTTCCGAAGAGAACAACATCGGCCCACTCCAGGTCGTCGAGGCGGGCCTGGGCGAGGTCGGCGGTCGCCCGGACATGCTCGACCCAAGCCGGATTGGAGTCGATGGCTTCTTGCGGCGCCAGCTCAGCGACCTTGCGCAGGCGCACCTCGGCGCCTGCCTTCTCCGCGCCCTCGGCGGCGGCGCGCGCCAGATCGTGCACCGTGCCCGTGGCGCTGTAGTAGATGATCGCGGCGTTCACTGCTTCCATGAGTTCGTCCTTCCCTTTCGTGGGTCTCGGCAGGTACGACGACGCAGCCTCCTGGGGTGTGAGGTGACGCTGCTCACCTCACAAATGGGCGGGCTGCTTCGTCGGTACTTGGGGAGGTAGCGGTGAGGAAAGGAACGTCGACGCGATGAGTACTCAGGGTGAGTCGGGCCTCGACGCCGTCATGGACGAGCGCCGTCAGCTGATCAGCCTGGCCTACCGGCTGCTCGGGTCCTTGGCGGACGCGGAGGACGTCGTGCAGGAGACGTACGCCCGGTGGTACGCCCTGTCCGACGAGCAGCGGCGCGAGATCGAGACGCCGGGCGCCTGGCTGTCGAAGGTGTCCAGCCGCATCTGCCTGGATCTCCTCGGCTCGGCGCGCGCCCGTCGGGAGCGGTACGTCGGCGACTGGATCCCCGAGCCAGTGCCCGGTGGAACGGACTGGGTCAACGGGCAGTCGAGCGACCCCATGGTCGATCCCGCTGATCGCGTCACGTTGGACGAGTCGCTCAGCATGGCGTTCCTCGTCGTTCTCGAGACGATGACTCCGGCCGAGCGGGTGGCCTTCATCCTGCACGACGTATTCCGCTACTCGTTCGCCGAGGTGGCCGAGGTCGTCGGTCGTACGCCGGCCGCCTGTCGTCAGCTGGCGTCGTCGGCCCGGCGCCACATCGACGCGGAGGTCTCCTCGACACCGACCGGACGACGCGCGGGTCTGGTCCGCGAGTTCAAGGAGGCGTGGGCGGCCAAGGACATCGAGGCGCTGATCGGCCTGCTCGATCCCGACGCCACGACGATCGCCGACGGCGGCGGCCTGGCCAGCGCCGTCGAGGGTCGCGTCGAGGGGGGCGAGCGACTGGCGCGCCTCTACGTCGACCTGCTGGACAAGACTCCCGACATGACGTTCCTCGAACGCACGGTCAACGGCCAGCCGGGCCTGGTGGCCGAGCAGGACGGCGTCACGGTGACCGTGCTGGCCTTCGACTTCGCCGGCGACCGGATCAAGCACATCTGGGCGGTGCGCAACCCCGAGAAGCTCCGGCCGTGGACCACCGAGTGATCCCGCGCCTTTCGGTGCGCCTGGCCTAGTCCGGATCGACTACGCCGCTCCGGCCGTTCTCCCGATGCCGGATGCGGGGATATCTCGCAGCATGGAAGCCATCCTGCGGTGTGTCTGTCCACGCACCGTTCCCTGCGGCTCGTCGAGCCGTTGTCGATGGAGAGACCTTGATCCGTGCGTTCCTCGCCGTCCTGCTGACCGCCATCTCGGTCGCCTTGCTCTCGCCGAGCGCCGTCGCGGCTCCGGCGGCCGACTCCGACATCACGATCCAGGTGTCCAACGACGCGGTTCGGCTCGGCAAGAGGGTCTCTGTCACCGGCGAGGGCCCGGGGCTCCGCCGTCTCGTCCTGCAGCTGAAGACGAGGGAGAACGGGTGGCAGGACCTGGCCGCGGTGACCACCGGCGCGGGCGGTTCCTACTCGTTCCGCGCTCCTGGCTGGTCCGGCACGCATCGGCTGCGGGTGGTTGCTCCCCCGACCCTGGACTTCGCGGCGTCGGTGAGCGACACCCGGCGGGTCACCGTGAGGATGCCCTACCACCCACAGGGGCGGACGTCGGACTGGACCTGGCTGTCGCACCGCGGTGCCCGATGGGACCCGTGCCGGACGATCACCTATCGGATCAACTCCAGCGGGAGCTATCCCGGCGCTGCGGCCGACATCCGGCGCACCTTCCGCCGGGTCGGAATGGTCACCGGCTTCCGGTTCGACTACCTCGGCCGCACGACGAGGGAGATCTGGCGTGACCGGCTCGGCTATCACCCCGTCGACACGGACATCGTCGTCGACTGGCAGAGCCCGAAGGAGGAGCGGGGACTGTCCGGACAGGTCGTGGGCATCGGCGGCCACTGGGTGCAGGGCGACCGGCGCTTCGACGGCTACGTGATGCTGGACCGGACCGCACGACTCTCGCGAGCGACCTGGCGACAGGTGATGACCCACGAGGTCGGACACGTCCTCGGGCTGGGCCACGCCCACTCCCCCCGGCAGCTGATGTACGGCGTCTCGTCCGCGCTCAACGAGCGCCTCGGCGCCGGCGACCTCACCGCGCTGGCGCGCGTCGGCGCTTCAGGTGGCTGCCTCGCTGACCGCACGGAAAGGGCAGTGCCGGGTACCGGGCCGGTGCCCGTCGACGGCGCTTGATAGGAAGGAACCGACGCCCTTTCTCGGCAGGTGTCGCGTCCGGGCGTGTCCACTCCGTCCGCGGCCAGTGAGGAGCAGGCGCAGTCCGCGCCGTATCTCGTGAGCATCGAACAGGACCAACAGAAGACCGAAACCAACCCCAACTCCCCGCGCCAGCGACTGCTGAAGGACGACGTCGTCCCGCATCCGGCACTCGACGTCGCCCTCGGCGAGTCCGTGGAGGCGAAGCAGCCCAAGCGGACGCTCGACATGGTCGTGTTCGGCGTCACCGCCGTGATCGCGATCGGCTTCGTCATCTGGGGCTTCGTCAGCACCGCCAGCCTCGCCGATGTCTCGGGCGACGCGCTCAGCGGCACCATGGAGTACCTCGGCTGGCTGTTCGTCCTGGCCTCGTCCGGCTTCGTGGTGTTCGCCTTCTGGCTAGCCGCTAGCCTTCTTCGCCGACACCGGGGAGTTCGCGGTGCCCGGCAGCAGCGACCTGTCCCAGTCCGACCGGGCCGAGCTCGCGATGGCCCAGACCCTCTTCCACTGGACCCTGCACCCGTGGGCGATCTACGCCGTCGTGGGGCTCGCGATCGCCTACGGCGTCTTCCGCAAGGGCCGCTCCCAGCTGATCAGCTCCGCGTTCAGGCCGCTGATCGGCCGCCACGCCGACGGGCCGGCCGGCAAGGTCATCGACATGCTGGCGATCTTCGCCACGCTCTTCGGCTCCGCGGCGTCGCTCGGTATCGGGGCGCTGCAGATCAGCAGCGGACTGCAGATCGTGGGCGGGTTCGGAGAGGTCGGCAACGGCATCCTGGTCGGGATCATCACCATCCTGACCGCGTGCTTCGTGGTCTCGGCGGTCTCGGGCGTCGCCCGCGGCATCCAGTGGCTCTCGAACATCAACATGGTGCTTGCCATCGCATTGGCCGGGTTCGTATTCGTCGTCGGGCCCACGATGTTCATCCTGAACATGATCCCGACCTCGATGGCGGAGTACGTCCAGGACCTCGCGAACATGTCCGGCCGGACCAACGCCCAGGGCAGTGAGGTCGCCGCGTGGCTGAGCTACTACACCGTCTTCTACTGGGCGTGGTGGATCTCCTGGACGCCGTTCGTGGGCATGTTCATCGCCCGGATCTCCCGCGGCCGCACGATCCGCCAGTTCGTCACCGGCGTGCTGCTCGTGCCGAGCCTGGTCAGCCTGGTGTGGTTCGCGGTCTTCGGTGGCAGCGCGATCAAGCTGGAGATGGACGGCGCAGGTCTGTACGAGTCCGGGGGCGCCGAGCAGCAGCTGTTCACGTTGCTCGAGCAGTTCCCCTGGGCGACGGCCGCCAGCGTGCTGGTCATGGTCCTGGTCGCGATCTTCTTCGTCTCCGGCGCGGATGCCGCCTCGATCGTGATGGGGTCCCTGTCCCAGCGCGGAGCCATCGAGCCGAGCCGCCTGCCGGTGATCTTCTGGGGCGTCACCACCGGCGCGGTGGCGGCGGTGATGCTGCTGGTTGGTGGCGAGGATGCCCTCAACGGGCTCAAGAACATCACGATCGTCGCGGCGGTGCCGTTCGTATTCGTGATGGTCGGCCTCTGTGTCGCCCTGGTGAAGGATCTGATGCAGGACCCACTGATGGTGCGCCGCGACTACGCCCGCGCCGCCGTGCACGACGCCGTGATCACGGGTGTGACCGAGCACGGTGACGACTTCGCCCTGTCCGTCGAGCCGAGCAACGGCACCGGGGACAGCGTGTCGGAGGAGCCCGAGAAGGACTCGCCGCCGCACTAGTCTGCTCGCGATGAGCGAGATGGCGTTCCGGGTCGGGTTCGTGGAGGGCGCGATGCCGGACAAGTGGGCGCGGATCTGGCGGGAGCGACGCCGCGACCCGATCGAGCTGGTGCCGGTCGCCCAGGCCGACCAGGAGCGCGGCCTCCGCTCGGGTTCGCTCGACATGGCCCTGGTCCGGCTGCCGATCGACCGCGACGGGATGCACTGCATCCCGTTGTACGACGAGGTCGCGGTCGCCGTGGCGGCGAGCGACCACTACCTGGCCGCGGCCGACGAGGTCACCCACGCCGACATCGCCGAGGACGAGGTGGACTGGTCGGCGATCCCGGCCAAGGATGCGGTCGCCGTGGTCGCCAACGGCGAGGGCGTCGCGGTGATGCCGATGTCCCTTGCCCGGCTCCATCACCGGAAGGACGCGATCTACCGCCCGGTCACCGACCTGCCACCCACGACTGTCGGCCTCGCCTGGCTGGTCGACAACGACGACGAGCGAGTGCAGGCCTTCATCGGGATCGTCCGCGGCCGCACCGAGCGGTCCACACGCACCTAGACGGCCATCGCGCAGGGAAGACCGTGGCGTCCCAGCGCGTTGGCGTCTGGTGTGAAGCTCGACGAAGCCAGCACCTCGAACGTCGATGACCGGGGCCACGGGGCCGCGAAGACCATGCAGGCCCTGGTCCAGCGATCACATCGCGGACCGCGGGACCTGGTGCTCGAGCCCGACCGTCTCCGGCCGGACCCGGGTCCGGGTGAATACCTGGTTCGGGTCGGCGCAGCCGGGATCAACTTCGCGGACGTCATGCAGAGCCGTGGCACCTACGGGGACGGGCCGGAGGCACCGTACGTCGCTGGCTTCGAGGCCGCCGGCGAGATCGTCGGCATCGGCCCGGACGTCGACGGCCCGTTGCCGATCGGCGCCCACGTCATCGGAGCCGGTCCTGGGGCCTTCGCGCAACACATGGTGATGCCGGCGGCCGGGGTGCTTCCGGTCCCCGCCGGCTGGAGCGACGCCCAGGCCCTCGGCATGGTGCTGAACTGGGCGACCGCACTGGCAGCACTGCGAACCGTCGGCGAGATCAAGGCCGAGGACGTGGTGCTCATCCATGCCGCGGCGGGCGGGGTCGGACAGGCCGCCGTACGCCTCGCAGTTCACTACGGCGCGAGGGTCGTCGCCACGGCTGCCCGACCGAAGCACGCCACCGTCAAAGCGCTCGGAGCCGACGAGGTCCTGGACAGCGCGCGCCCCGACCTCGCCGAGGAGATCACTCGACGCACCGGCGGTGTCGACCTGGTCCTCGAATCCGTTGGTCGGGCCACGTTCGAGACCAGCCTGTCGGTCACCAAGCCGTTCGTCGGTCGGGTCGTCGTGTACGGCGCAGCCTCGGGGGACGCCCGGCTGACCACCCACGACCTGGTCTTCACCCACCGCGTGCAGGTCAAGGGGCTGCACATCGGCGCACTGGCAACGGCAGCGCCGTCGCTCTATGGACCCCTGCTGGACGAGATCCAGGCGCTCATCGCGCAGGGCGTGTACCCACCCGGCGCTCCGCAGATCCATCCGTTGAAGCAGGGCCCGGCGGTGCTCGAGGAGCTCGAGGCGGGTCGGACCCGAGGCAAGCACGCGCTCGATCCGTGGCGCTAGTGGCCTAGTCCCAGAGCAGCCGGTGGGTCCTCAGCTCCGCGTCGAGGAGCCGGCCGGAGTCCACCAGCCGGGTGGCGGCCACGACCCCGACGGTCTCCGCGGCGATCAGGCCCACCAGCACCACGATCTGTGCGGCGGCGGCCTCGGCCGGCGATCCGCCACCCAGCAGGACGCCGATGAAGGCGCCGGGCAGAGTCACGACGCCCACGGTCCTGGTCTGGTCGAGCACGGGGAACAACGACTCGGCCGTGTAGCGACCGGTCAGCTCACCCGCCGCATCGCGCGGGAGCAACCCCAGCGCCAAGGCCGCCTCGAACTGTGCGAGCCCGTCCCGCAGTGCGTGGCAGGCCCGTCGCGTTCCCTGGGAGACCGCGGTCATGGTCCCGCCCACGACGATGCCGCCGAAGGGGATCAGGGTCTCGGGCTGCAGCGGCACCATGCCGCTGCCGAAGATCACGCCGAGCACGGGTAGCCAGCCACCCGCGATCGCGAGTGCCACCCACGGCCAGGTCGATCCGGCTCCGCTGCGGCGCGCCGCTGTCAGCACCGCGACGGCGTACATGAAGACGACCACGGCCGCCGCCAGTGCGAGATGCTCCAGCGCGGCAGTGATCACCAGCGCGGCCGCGGCCAGCTGCGCCCCCGCCCGGATCACGGCGAGCGGGACGGACGCCCGGATCGGCACCCGGCCCACGGCGGCGGCGCCGACCGCGATGGCCGTGAGCACGACGACCGCGACGAGCAGACTCCAGCTCGGCTCGACGGTCATCGTCGGTGGCTACCAGGAGGTCGCGAGCGGGCGGCCCTCATGGAACCCGGCCGCGGACTGGACGCCGACCACGGCCCGCTCGTGGAACTCCTCGAGCGTCGCTGCGCCGGCGTACGTGCACGCCGACCGGACGCCGGAGCAGATCTCGTCGATCAGGTCCTCCACACCCGGCCGCGCGGGGTCGAGGTACATGCGTGAGGACGAGATGCCCTCTTCGTAGAGGCCCTTCCTGGCCCGGTCGTACGCCGACTCGGTCACGGTCCGGCTGGCCACGGCTCGGGCCGAGGCCATCCCGAACGACACCTTGAAGGCCCGGCCGTCGGGGTCCTGCATCAGGTCGCCCGGCGACTCGTGCGTGCCCGCGAACCAGGAGCCGATCATCACCGAGGACGCGCCGGCGGCCAGCGCCAGCGCGACGTCCCGCGGGTGTCGGACCCCGCCGTCGGCCCAGACGTGCCGCCCGAGCGACCGAGCCGCCTCGGCGCACTCCAGGACGGCCGAGAACTGCGGCCGGCCCACGCCCGTCATCATCCGCGTCGTGCACATCGCGCCGGGGCCGACGCCCACCTTGACGATGTCGGCGCCCGCCTCGATCAGCGCGCGGGTGCCCTCCGCGGAGACCACGTTGCCCGCGACCAGCGGCACGGCGGGGTCGACGCCCCGCACCGCGGTCAGCGCCTCGACCATGCGGTCCTGGTGCCCGTGTGCGGTGTCGACGACGAGGCAGTCGATACCGGCCTCGAGCAGCTCGCGGGCCTTGGCGGCCACGTCGCCGTTCACGCCGATCGCGGCCGCGATCCGCAAACCGCCCGTGGGGTCGACGGCGGGTTGGTAGAGCGTCGCCCGCAGGGCCCCGGTCCGGGTGAGTACGCCGACCAGGCAGCCGTCCGCCCCCACCGCCACGGCAACGGGCGCCCGGGCCGTGTCCAGGGCGTCGAAGGCCGCCCGTGGCTCCGTGTCCTCGGCGATCAGCGCGGTCACCGGACCCATCACCTGCCCGACCTGGGCGAACCGATCCACCTCCGCGCACTCGGCTTCGGTGACGACGCCGACCGGACGTCCGTCGTCGACGACGACGGCGGCCCGGTGGGATCGTTTCGGCATCAGCGAGAGCGCCTCCGCGACGGTCTGGTGCGGCGCCAGCTCGATCGGGGTGTCGAACACCAGGTGCCGGGACTTCACGTACTGCACCACATCGGCCACCACCGGCGCCGGGATGTCCTGCGGGATCACCACGATCCCGCCGCGCCGGGCCACCGTCTCGGCCATCCGCTTGCCGGCGATCGCCGTCATGTTGGCCACCACGATCGGGAGCGTTGCGCCGGTGCCGTCGGACGTGCCCAGGTCGACGTCGTACCGGCTGGCGACCGCGGAACGCCGCGGGACCATGAAGACGTCGTCGTAGGTCAGGTCGTGCGGCGGGGCGGCATGGAGGAACTGCACGGCCCACAGCCTAGTGTCGCGAGTCAGAGGTCCTTGCGCGCTTCGCGCGCCCATGGCACGCACCTCGCTGCGTTGGCGTCGCTCGACGTGCGCCTAGCATGCCAGCGCTCCGCCGCCTTGCGATGCACACACCCTGAACACGCCAACCGCATAACGACCTCCGACTCCCGACACTAGGGTGGCCCGGTGCGACATGCGGTGGGTCGGGCCCCGGGCCGGGTGAACCTGATCGGCGAGCACACCGACTACCACGGCGGGCTGGCGTTGCCGTTCGCGCTGAACCGGGCCACGACCGCCACCGTCACCGCACGGGACGACGATGTCGTGAGGGTCTCGAGCGCGCAGGTCGACGAGCCCTGGGAGGGGACCTCCGGCGACGCGGGGCGTGCGACCGGGTGGGCGGCGTACGCCGCCGGCGTGCTCTGGGCACTGCAGCAGGAGGGCTGGGAGGTGCCCGGCCTCGACATCGCGATCGACAGCGACGTGCCCCTCGGCGCCGGGCTGTCGAGCTCCGCCGCGCTCGAGGTGGCGGTCGCGGTGGCGGTCGCCGGGCTCCTGGAGCACGACCTGACGGACCCGGTGCGCCGCGACCTGGTGCGTGTGTGTCGGCGAGCGGAGACCGAGGTGGCCGGTGCGCCCACCGGAGGCCTGGACCAGATGGCGTCGCTGCTGTGCCGGGCCGACCACGCACTGCTCATCGACTTCTCCGACGAGTCCACCCGCGACGTCCCCCTCCCCCTCGCTGCCGACGGCCTGGCGATCCTGGTGATCGACACCCGGGTGCACCACACCCACGCCGACGGCGGGTACGCCGACCGCAGGGCCGAGTCGGAGCGCGGCGACCCGCGTCGGCTCCGCCACGTCCGCACCGAGAACGACCGGGTGCGTGGCGCGGTGGCCGCGCTCGAGCGATCCGACTGGTCCGGGGTGGGACAGCTGATGACCGCCTCGCACGTGTCGCTCCGCGACGACTACGAGGTGTCCGCCCCCGAGCTGGACACCGCCGTCGACGCCGCCCTGGCCGCCGGGGCGCTGGGCGCGCGGATGACGGGAGGTGGGTTCGGCGGCTCGGCCATCGCGCTGGTGCGGCGTGACGCGGTGGACGGGGTCAGCGCGGGGGTTGCCACTGCCTTCGCCGAGGCGGGACACCGCGCCCCGGCGTTCCTGCTCGCCGAGCCTTCCGGCCCGGCAGGTCCGGCGTAGTCAGTACCGCGGCGGCACCGGCGGTGCGGGCGGCATCCGCATCCCGCTCTCGCGGACCTCCAGGTCGGCCAGCGCGTAGATCACCGGCCACTCCTGCCGGCGTACCGCTCCAGCGGGGTCGGGGCTGATCCGCGCCAGGAGGTGCAGTGGCTGGTGGGCGAGCGCGCGAGTGGCGAACAGCTCCAGATCGACGTGCGCGTCTAGGAAGCGCTGCCCGGCGCTCGACTCGCGGATGAACCGGACCCGGGCCGGCACGTAGCGCGACGACGCCAGCCCGATCGGCACCACGATCACCGTGACCGCCAGCCAGAACGCCGATCGCTCCACCGAGTCGGCGGCGTCGGCGCCGGCCAGCGCGATGCTGTCGGCCGCCGCCGCCGCGTTGTCGAAAGGCTCGGCCACTCCGCCGCCGATCACCGGGACCGTGCCCAGCAAGTCGCCGGCAAGGTGCATCGACTCGCTGAGGTTGGTCGCGGCTGCCTCGGTGCGCTCCGCCGGCTCGGTCAGGTCGGACAGGCTGCTGTACAAGGTGATCGCCAGGAAGAGGCACACCGCCACCCAGCCGACGTACGCGATGTCGGTGAGGATCTGGGCGGTGCGCTTGTCGGACGATGCGGCGTAGAAGCTCATGTCGCCATCCGAGCACAAAACAGGCCTTGTGCAACGTGCTTGAATCGGCAGCACGACCTGACCCCGAGCACCAGGGAGCCCCCATGGCCGGATCCGTTGTCGACGCGTTCTTCAAGACAGTCACCGGGGTGGTGCGGGTCGGCAAGGACGTAGGCGGTCGGGCCGTGGAGACCGCCGGTCCCAGGATCGTCAGCAGCGTGGAGGCGGTGCGCAGCCGGTTCACCGGGCCCCACCCCCAGCCGGCCACCAGTCCGACCCCGGAGGAGCGGCTCCCCGAGCCGAAGCGGTCTCCTGCCGGCCCGACCCCGGCGAGTGTCGCGAAGAACATCGCCAAGCACGACCCGGCCACCGAGCCGGTGATCCCGGAGCGGAAGCCGGTGCAGCGCTCCGTGCCGGGAGCCAAGCTCCCGGCACCCAAGCGGGCCTGAGCCCGAGCGCTACTTGAGCTCGGCGCTCGACAGCCCGAGCACGCGGCGCGCCACGATCAGCTGCTGGATCTGCTGGGTGCCCTCGAAGATGTCGAGGATCTTCGAGTCGCGCGCCCACTTCTCCAGCAGCTCGGTCTCGCTGTAGCCGACGTACCCGCACAGCTCGACGCAGCCGAGCGTGATGTCCGAGCCGACCCGGCCGGCCTTGGCCTTGGCCATGGACGCCTCGAGCGAGTTGGGCTGGCGGTTGTCGGCCATCCAGGCCGCCTGCAGGGTGAGTAGGTACGCCGCCTCCCAGTCGGCCTCCATCTGCAGGAACCGGGCGGCCGCGGCGACCTGGGTGTGGGCCGGGCGGTCGTAGTCGACTGCGATGCCCGCCTGCTGGAGCAGGTCGCGGGTCAGGTCGAGCGAGGCCCGGGCGCAACCCACGGCCATCGCGGCGACCAGCGGCCGGGTGTTGTCGAACGTTGCCATCGCTCCGGCGAAGCCCTGCTTGGCGTCGATCTCCGGTGAGCCGAGCAGGTTCTCGGCCGGCACCCGGCAGTTCTCGAACCGGATCGTCGCGGTGTCGGATCCGCGGATGCCGAGCTTGTGCTCCAGCCGCTCCACCTCCATGCCGGGTGTGCCCTTCGCGACGACGAAGGACTTGATGGCCGCGCGGCCGAGGTCCTTGTCGAGGGTGGCCCAGACGACGATGTGGTCGGCGCGGTCACCGGAGGTGACGAAGATCTTCTCGCCGTTGAGGACGTAGTGGTCGCCGTCCTTGACCGCGGTGGTGCGGATCTGGGCGGAGTCGGAGCCGAACTCCGGCTCGGTGATCGCCATCCCGGCCCAGACACCGTCGAAGCGCTTGAGCTGCTCGTCGTCGGCGACCGAGGCGATCGCGGAGTTGCCGAGCCCTTGGCGCGGCATCGAGAGCAGCAACCCGACGTCGCCCCAGCACATCTCGGCGACCGACATGACCGAAGCGAGGTTGGTGCCGTTCTTGACCGTGGTGTCGCCGTCGTCCTCGTCCCTTCGGACGCCGGTGGCGCCTGCTCCCTCGCTCGCCCCGGACTCCGAGAGGCCGTCGATCATGGCGGCGAGCATGTCGAGCTCCTTGGGGTACTCGTGCTCCGCCAGGTCGTACTTGCGCGAGATCGGCCGCAGCATGTTCATCGCGACCTGGTGGGCCTGGCCGACCAGGGCCTTGAACTTCTTGGGGTCTTCGAGGTTGATCATGGTTTTCGGGTTCCCTTCGGTGGTTTTCGCGGGAGGAGCGAAGCGGGAGGAGCGAAAAGCAGCTAAGGGTGTTCAGACGAGCACGCTTCCTTCCATGACGCCGATCGCCCGCAGGTCGCGGTACCAGCGCTCCACCGGGTGCTCCTTGACGAAGCCGTGGCCGCCGAGCAGCTGGACGCCGTCGAGGCCGATCTGCATGCCCTTCTCGGCGCACAGCTTGCGGGCCAGGGCGACCTCGCGGGAGAAGTCCTTGCCGGCGGCGGCACGGCCGGCGGCCTTGTAGGTCAGCAGCCGCATCGACTGCAGCTCGATCGCCATGTCGGCGACCATGAACGCCACCGACTGCCGGTGCGCGATCGGCTCACCGAACGCCTGCCGCTCCTTCACGTACGGCGTGACGTAGTCGAGCACCGCCTGTCCGGTGCCCACGGCGAGCGCGCACCAGGCGAGCCGGGACAGCCGCACGCACTCGGCGTACGTCGTGCCGTCGACCTCGCCGAGCACCGACTCGGCCGGGACCGAGGCGTCCTTGAGGGCCAGACGGGTGAAGGACGCGGCCCGGACACCCATGGCGGGGTCGCCCTCGATGGTCAGGCCGTCGGTGGACGACTCGACGAGGAACAGGGTGGGCGCGCCCTCCAGCAGCGCGCCGACGACGAACAGCTCGGCGTTCGCTCCGCGGGCGACCAGCGTCTTGAGGCCGTTCAGCGTGTAGCCGTCGGCCGTCTTGGTCGCCGTGGTGGACGGCTGCAGAACGTCGAACAGGACGGCCGGCTCCATCAGCGCGAGAGCGGCGGCCGGGACGTCGTCGCCGGTGAACGCGGGCAGATAGGTCTGCTGCTGCTCGTCGGTGCCCCAGAGCCCGATCGCCGTGGCGACGGCTCCCGGCGCGAGAGTCGCGACGGCGAGCCCCATGTCTCCCTTGGCGAGCGCCTCCGCGACCAGTGTCCCGGCCATCGCGGAGCGCTCCTCGGAGATGCCACCAAGCGACTCCGGCACCCCGAGGATCGGCAGCCCGATCTCCAGACTCGCCTTGAGCAGGGTGTCGGGGGCCTCGCAGCTCTCGTCGGCCTCGGCCGCGGCCGGCCGGACGACCTCATCGGCGAACTCGGTGACGACGTCGACGAGCATCTGCTCGTCCTCCGTGGGTGTCAGGTCGAACACGCCCTTCGGCTGGGCCGCGGGGACCCGCACGCCCGTCTGTCCCCGCTTGCCGGCCCGGGAGAAGGTGCGGCCGGCGTTGGTGATGGTCTTGAAGCCGCTCCTGGTCACGCTGAAGACCACCTGCTCGGCCGGCTTCCGCAGCCGCACCTTGTCGATCAGGTCGCTCTGCGCCAGCCGGTTGAGGCCGGCCACCAGGTAGCCGATCGGGTCACGCGAGGCGGATCCGGGAACGCCGTGGCGACCGCCCGGTTTGAGGCTGTTCATCAGGGACATGCGAATAATGTAACTCCCAGTTACACACACCGCTACAACGCCGGTAGTGGGTCGGGTCACAGCTCCGGAGCGCTCCCCGTCTAGGCTCCGCGCCATGTCCGAGGAGCCCCATGCGCCGTACGGTCCCCTGCCGGAGGGCGGCACCGCCCGGCCGATGACCCGGTGGGGTACGCCGGTCATGCACCGGCCTCAGCAGCGGGTGACCGCGTTCGACCAGGCACTGCGTGACCTGGCCGCCGACATGGTCGCCACCATGCACGCCGCCGACGGGGTGGGCCTCGCGGCCTGCCAGGTCGGCGAGGACCTCGCGATGTTCGTGTTCGACTGTCCGAACGACTCCGGAGAGCGGGTGGTGGGGGTGGTCTGCAACCCGGTGCTGACCCTGCCCGAGGGCAAGGACCGCCAGCTCGAGGAGACGGAGGAAGGATGCCTCTCGCTGCCGGGCGCCTTCGTGGAGTGCGCGCGGCCCGACCACGCGACGGTGGAGGGCGTCGGTCTCGACGGAGAGCCGGTGCGGTTCAGCGGCGACGGCCTGCTGGCCCGGTGCCTCCAGCACGAGACCGACCACACGGTGGGCACGGTGTTCGGCGACCGGCTGCCCACCAAGCAGCGCAAGAAGCTGCAGAAGGCGGCCGACAAGGTGGCCGACGAGTTCCCGCCGGAGTGGCCGGCGTAGGTGGTTGGTACAAACCCTGGGGTGGTGGGCTCCGGGGTTGCCGTTTGGTCACCAACGACACGGAATCGGCGCCCAGGGCCGTCGGTTGGTGACCAAACGGCAGAGCCGCAGCTTGGTACAAACCGACTCAACGCCGGGCGGTGACGTAGCAGGCCACGGCGGTCGCCGCGGCCACGTTGAGCGAGTCGATGCCCGGGCTCATCGGGATCACCGCCCGCCGGTCGGCGCTGGACTCCCAGCGTTCCGAGAGACCGTGCCCCTCCGACCCGAGGACCAGCGCGACCCGGTCGAGCCCGGCCACAGCCGTCTCGATCGGTACGGCGTCCTCGGCGAGGGTGAGCGCCACCGTGGTGAAGCCTTCGCCGGAGAGCGTGGGAAGGGCCTGGTGCCAGTCCGGCAGCCGGGTCCACGGCGTGGTGAAGACCGCTCCCATGCCCACCTTGATCGCCCGGCGGTAGAACGGGTCCGCGCACCGCGGCGAGAGGAGTACGGCGTCGAAACCCAGCGCGGCGCCGCTTCGGAAGATCGCGCCGACGTTGGTGTGGTCGACGATGTCCTCGAGCACCAGCACGGAGCGGGCGCCGGCCAGTACGCGGCCGACCTCGGGCAGCGGGCGCCGGTGCAGGGACGCGAGCGCGCCGCGATGGACATGGAAGCCGGTGACCTCCTCCGCGAGCGCCTCGCTGACGACGTAGCAGGGCGCGTCTGAGCCGCCGAGCACGTCGGCGAGGCCATCGAGCCAGCGCGACGCCATCAGGAACGAGCGCGGCTCGTAGCCGGCCTCGACCGCGCGTCGTACCACCTTCTCGCCCTCGGCCAGGAAGAGGCCGTGCTCCGCCTCGAGGTTCTTGCGCAGGGTGACGTCGCGGAGGTCGCGGTAGTCGGCGAGCCGCGGGTCGTCGGCCCGGTCGATGTCGATGCGGTGGGTCATCAGGTGTAGCGCTCGGGATGCGCGACGGCGACCACCTGCCCGATCACGATGATCGCGGGAGGCTGTACGTCGGCGGCGGTGAGTTCCTCGGCCAGCGAGCCCAGAGTGGCCAGCACGGTGCGCTCGGCCGGCATGGTGCCGTCACAGACGACCGCGACCGGCGTGTCGGCGGATCGACCTCCCGCGACCAGCTTCTCGGCGATCGCGGGCGCGTTCCGCACCGCCATCATCAGCACCACGGTGCCGCGCAACCGGGCGACGGCGTCCCAGTCGGTCAGGGACTCGGGGTCCCCCGGCGGCAGGTGGCCCGAGATCACGGTGAACTCGTGGGCGATGCCGCGGTGGGTGATGGGGATGCCGGCGACCGCCGGAACCGCCACCGGGCTGGTCAGGCCGGGGATCACGGTCACCGGCACGCCGGCCTCTCGGCAGGCGATGACCTCCTCGAAGCCGCGCCCGAACACGAAGTTGTCGCCACCCTTGAACCGCGCCACCCGCTTGCCGGCCAGCGCCCGGTCCACGATCAGCCGGTTGATCTCGGCCTGCTGGGCGGACCGGCCCCGCGGCAGCTTGGCCACGTCGATCAGCTCCACGTCGGGAGGCAGCTCGCCGAGCAGCTCCCGGGGCGCCAGGCGGTCGGCGACGACGACGTCGGCCTCCATCACAGCCTTGCGGCCGGCGATCGAGATCAGGTCGGGATCGCCGGGGCCACCGCCGACCAGGGTCACGCCGGGGACATGACCGCGCTGGTGACGTGCGGTGATGGTGCCCTCGCGCAGGCCGGCCAGGATCTCGTCGCGCACGGCCGCGGACCGTCGCGGGTCGCGGTTGCCGAGGACCGCGACGGTCACCCCCGCGGCGGAGCCCACGGCGGGCGTCCACGCGGTGGCCTTGGTGGCGTCGTCGGCGCGGACGCAGAAGATCCGGCGCTCCTCCGCCGCTGCGGAGACCCGCTCGTTGACCTCGTGGTCGCCGGTGGCCGCCACGACGTACCACGCGTCGTCGAGGTCCGCTGTCTCGAACCCGCGCCGAAGCCAGGTCACCTCGCCGGCACCCACCAGCCCCTCGATGGACGGCGTGACCTGCGGGGAGACGACGTACACATCGGCGCCCGCGGCGATCAGCTGGGGCACCCGGCGCTGGGCCACATGCCCTCCGCCGACGACCACGACCCGTCGTCCCTCGAGTCGCAGCCCGGAGGGGTACGTCGGCAGCTCGTCCACGCTGGCCATCATCCCGGATGCCGACGCGCCGAGCCGTGACGGCTTCCGGGTCGCGGACTACGGTGGCCGCCATGAGCCTCGATCGACCCGTCAGTCCGAATCCCTACGAGCTGCTGCCTCAGGTGCCGTCGTTCGGCGTCACCAGTGCCGACGTCAGCGACGGACAACCGCTCAAGGACGACCAGGTGGCCGCCCAGGGCAACACCTCGCCTCAGCTGTCCTGGGACGCCGTGCCGGAAGCACAGAGCTACACGGTGACCTGCTTCGACCCGGACGCGCCGACCCCCAGCGGCTTCTGGCACTGGGTTCTTGTCGACCTGCCGGCCGATGTCACGTCTCTGGAGACCGGCGCCGGCGCCGAGGGCGGCGCCCTCCCAGGCAGTGCGTTCATGTGCCGCAACGACGGAGGGAGCAAGGCGTTCATGGGGGCCGCACCGCCCGAGGGTGACCAGGTGCACCGCTACTTCTTCGTGGTGCACGCCGTGAAGGAGCCATCGCTCGGCGTCGACTCCGACGCCTCCCCCGCCGTCGTCTCGTTCAACCTCGCGTTCAAGACCGCCGCGCGGGCGATCGTGATGGGGACCTACCAGCACTGAGGGACGCGGCGGCCTCGTTGTCGTTTGGTCACCAACCGCAAGTTTTCCGGCCCCATTTCTGCCGTTGGTGACCAAACGGCAGGCCACAAGACCGCCGATCAGTCCTCGCTGGACCGTCGCAGCAGCTCCTCGAACGGCGTCGGGTCGGCGAACTCGTCGGCGACGGTCCGCCGGCGGCGGGCGCTGGGGTCGACCTTGCCCATCAGCGCGGCCAGCTCACCGGCGGCCCGCTCGATCCGCCGATCCAGGCCGATGTCGCCGAAGTCGTCGGTGGCGGCGAAGACGCCGGTCGGGACGACCACAGCGTGCAGGTAGACGAACAGCGGGCGCAGTGCGTGCTCCAGCACCAGCGAGTGCCGGGCGGTGCCGGCGGTCGCGGCCACCAGCACGGGCGTGCCGTCCAGCACGCCTTCCTCGAGGACGTCGAAGAACGTCTTGAACAGGCCGGAGTACGACGCAGCGAACACCGGCGTGACCACGATCAGGCCGTCGGCCTCTCGGACCTTCGCGATGGCCTCGGCCAGCTCGGCGCCGGCGAAACCGGTCAGCAGGTGGTCCGTGAGCTGATGCGCGAGGTCGCGCAGCTCGATGACGTCGACGTCGACCTCCTCCAGGGCCTCCACCGCCGCTGCGCTCAGCCGATCGGCGAGCAGCCGGGTCGAGGAGGGCACGGAGAGGCCGGCGGAGATCACCACGAGGCGGGTCATGCATCCACCTCCGCTGCGTCCTCGGCGCGGCTGCCCGTGGCGGAGTCCGCATCGGCGTACACCGTCGAGTCCTTCGCGCCGCCCGCCGCCGCGACCAGCGACGCGTGCGTCGGGGCGTCCGGCACGTTCGCCGGACGACCCTCGGCGAAGCCGGCCCGGAGGTCCGGCAGGATCTCGCCGAGCAGGTCGAGCTGCTCGAGGACGGTCGCCAGCGGCAGGCCGGCGTGGTCGACGAGGAAGAGCTGGCGCTGGTAGTCGCCGACGTACTCCCGGAAGCCGAGCGTCCGCTCGAGCACCTGCTGCGGAGATCCGACGGTCAGCGGGGTCGCCTCCGTGAATTCCTCCAGCGAGGGGCCGTGGCCGTAGACCGGGGCGTTGTCGAAGTACGGCCGGAACTCGTTGACCGCGTCCTGGCTGTTGCGCCGCATGAAGAACTGCCCGCCCAGGCCGACGATCGCCTGGTCGGCCGATCCGTGGCCGTAGTGCTCGAACCTGCGCCGGTAGAGGTCGACCATCTCCTGGGTGTGCGAGACCGGCCAGAAGATGTGGTTGTGGAAGAACCCGTCGCCGTAGTACGCCGCCTGCTCAGCGATCTCCGGGCTGCGGATCGAGCCGTGCCAGACGAACGGGGCCACTCCGTCCAGCGGGCGCGGAGTCGAGGTGAACCCCTGCAGCGGCGTCCGGAAACGGCCCTCCCAGTCGACGACGTCCTCGGTCCACAGCCGGTGCAGCAGCGCGTAGTTCTCGATCGCGAGGTTGATCCCCTGGCGGATGTCCTTGCCGAACCACGGGTAGACCGGGCCGGTGTTGCCGCGGCCCATCATCAGGTCGACGCGGCCGTCGGTGAGGTGCTGCAGCTTGGCGTAGTTCTCCGCGATCAGCACGGGGTCGGTGGTGGTGATCAGCGTCGTCGCGGTCGAGAGGATGATCCGTTCGGTCCGCGCGCCGATGTAGGCCAGCGTGGTCGTCGGCGCCGAGGCGATGAACGGCGGGTTGTGGTGCTCACCGGTCGCGAACACGTCGAGGCCGATCTCCTCGGCCTTCGTGGCGATCTCGACGGTCGCCTTGATCCGCTCGTGCTCGGTCGGCGCCCGACCCGTGGTGGGGTCAGGCGTGACGTCCCCGACGGTGAAGATCCCGAACTGCATGCCGTCCTCCGGAGATAGTTGAATTCTCGACTATGACTCCAACCCGTTGGACGCCGCGGCTATTCCGTTGTCGACGGGCACGCAGCCCCGGCTCAGGATGAGTACGGCGCGGTCGTCTCCGGCGTTCGCCACCCGCCGGATGATCCGCTGGGCCGCGCCTCCGAAGCCGTCCTCGACCGCGTTCCGCGCGGTCTCCCGCAGCCACGCGATGCCCTCGTCGATGTCCCCGGTGCGGGACTCGATCACGCCGTCGGTGTAGAACAGCAGGCCCTCGCCGTGCTCCAGCGTCCCCTCGCTCGCGTGCAGGTCGGGGTGCGCAGTGATACCGAGCGCGGTGCCCCGTGCGTTGTCGATCGCCCACTCCCCTGCTTGTGAGTCCCATCGCAGGGCCGGCGGGTGTCCGGCGCTGGTGATCGTGTACGCCCCGGAGACCAGGTCGACGCGCAGGTGCACGGCCGTGGAGAACGACTCGTCGGAGCGCTGTCGGAGGAGGAACCGGTTGGCGGCCAGCATCAGCTTCCGGGGCGGCAGCGAGCCCAGCAGCCCACCGAGCGCCCCGGCGAACTGGAGCGCCTGCGGCCCGACCGCGACGCCCTTCCCGCACACGTCGACCAGCACCATCTCGAGGCGTCGCCCCTCGACCAGGTCGGCCACGAAGAAGTCGCCGGCGTACCCCGCGCCCGCGGAGGACCGCATCGCCGACTGTGCTTCCCAACCTGCCGGGAGCGCGGGGATCGTGCTCTGCCGCTGCAGTCGGTCGCGAAGCTCGGCCAGCATCGCCTCGCTGAGCGGGACCGGGAGCCCGCTGCGCTGGCGGCTGGACTGGTAGAGGATCAGCCAGATCACCAGCACCAGACTGAGGACAGCAACCGAGCGCGCTCCGGTGATCTCCCCGTCGTGCCACATAGACACCATCGCTGCGACGAAGACGGCCGCGGACAGCACGGCCAGCGGCGCGAAGCGGAGGAGGAGCATTCCGACCAGGAGCCACACGAAGTACGTCGGGAACGGCATCCACTCGTAGGCGTACCAGGACACCACGAAGGACGCGGCCACGCAGGCCAGCAGGATGAGCAGGACACTGACCTGCCCCTCCTGGGAACCCGACTGCCAGCTACGGACCCGGTCGCCCACGTAGGCCCCCGAGCGTGCCAGAAGCCCTCTCCGCGATCCGGACACGACGGCAGGGTACGCGCGAGTGATCAGGTCAGGGGCGCAGAAAGCGAGATCGTTACGTGGTGCCGCTCACCCGCCACGTCGACCTCGAAGCCTCCTTGCTCGAGGTCGGACCGGGTGACCGGACCGTCGCTGCGCAACAGCACCAGGCCGACCGAGGCGCCGACGGTCTCACCCCAGGCGGCGCTGGTGACCTGGCCGCACGGAGTGCCGTTACGCAGCACCAGCTCGCCACCCCACAGCATCGGCCCCGGGTCGTCGAGCACGAACGACGCCACCCGTCGGCGCGCGCCACCCTGCGCGAGCCGCTCGCGGTGCTCCTCGAGCGCGGTGCGTCCGAGAAAGTCCTTGTCGCCCTTCAGCGCCGTCGCGAACACCAGGCCCGCCTCCACCGGGGTCAGATCGGGGGTGAGCTCGCGGCCGAACGCGCGGTAGCCCTTCTCCAGGCGCAGCGACTCGATCGCGTAGTAGCCGGCGTTGACCGCGCCTCCCTCGGTGAGCGCCGCATGCGCGGCGGCCGCGTCCGCGACCGGCACCATGAGCTCCCAGCCGAGCTCGCCGACGTAGGTCATCCTGGTCGCGCGCAGGGTCACGCCCGCCAGCGTGATCTCCCTGCTGGTGGCGAACGGGAACGCCTCCTCCCCCATCTCCTCCGCCCCGAGTCCGGTGACGAGGTCGCGCGAGGCCGGCCCCATCACGCCCAGCACGGCATGCTCGTCGGTGACGTCGCGCAGCTCCACGTCCAGGCCCGTCGGCGTCTGTCGGCGCAGCCAGTCGAGGTCGCGGACCGTGGTGGCCGAGCTCGAGACGATCAGGAACTCGTCCTCGGCGGTCCGGGTGACGGTGAGGTCCGCCTCGTACGTAGCCCGGGCGTTGAGGAACGGCGTGTAGACGCAGGAGCCGACCGGCACGTCGACGTCCGCGGCACAGATCCACTGCAGGGCCGGAAGGGCGCCCGGCCCGCCGACGACGTACTTGCTGAACGACGTCTGGTCGAAGACCGCAACCGCGGTGCGGGTGGCCCGTTGCTCCGCTGCCGAGGCGGCCAGCCACGACGGCTTGCCCCAGGTGTACTCCAGGCCGCCTCGATGGAACACGTTCGGCCGCTCCCAGCCCATCTTGGTGCCGAACACCGCCCCCGCGGCGGCCAGCGTGTCGTGCAACGGCGACACCCTCTGCGGGCGCCCCGACTCGACCTCGCGGTTGGGCCACGGGATCGCGTAGTGCAGCCCGAGCACCTCCGCCACCCGGGACCGCAGCCAGGCGTTGTCGCCGTGGAAGGGGCGCGAAACGGCGTACGTCGACACCGACCAGGTCCATCGTCGGCTCGCCGGCCACGATCCACTCGGCGAGCGCCCGCCCGGCGCCGCCGGCCGAGGCGATGCCCACGGAGTTGAACCCGGCACCGACGTAGTAGCCGTCGAGCTCGGGCGCCGCCCCGAGCAGGAACTGGTTGTCGGGCGTGAACGACTCGGGCCCGTTGTAGAACTTCCGGATCCCCGTCTCGGCCAGCGAGGGCACCCGGACCAGCGCCTCCTCCATCAGCACCGAGAAGTGCTCCCAGTCCTCCTCCAACAGCTGGAACTCGAACGGGTGCGGCAGGTCGTCGGGCGAGCGCCAGGGCTTCGCATCGGGCTCGAACCCACCGACCACGAGACCGCCGACCTCCTCCTTGAAGTACGTCCAGCCGTCGGGGTCGCGCATGATCGGGAGGTCGGGGTGGCAGCCCTCGACGGCGTCGGTGACGACGTAGAAGTGCTCGGCCGAGTGCAGCGGCACGGTGACACCCACCTGGTCGCCGAGGGCCTTGGCCCACTGGCCGGCGCAGTTCACCACGATCTCGGTCTCGATCCGGTGCTCCCCGCCGTCCCGGTCGGTCCGGACCGCTCGGACCCGGCGGCCGCCCGCCCGCTCCTCGACCTCGACGTCGAGCACCCGGGTCTTCTCCGCGATGGTGACGCCGAGCATCCGGGCGCCCTTCGCGAGCGACTGCGTCACGTCGGTCGGGTTCACCTTCCCGTCGCCGGGCAGCCAGAGCGCCCCGCGCAGGTCGTCGACCCGCATGGCGGGCCACAGCTCCTGGGCCTGCGCCGGACCGACGACCTCGCATTCCATGTCGTAGGCCACCGCGTTCGCGGCCGTCCGGCGCAGCTGGACCATCCGGTCCTCGGTGCGCGCCACGACCACCCCACCGACGCCTCGGTAGCCGGTCGCCATCCCGGTCTCGGCCTCGAGGGCGGCGTACAGCTCGGCGGAGTACTGCACCAGCTGGGTGCCGCTCTCGGTGGCTCGCAACGGGCCGACGAGGCCGGCAGCGTGCCAGGTGGAGCCGCCCGAGAGGTGCCCCTGCTCCAGCAGCAGCACGTCGGTCCAGCCCAGCTTCGCCAGGTGGTAGGCCACCGAGCACCCGATGATGCCGCCACCGACGACGACGACCCGAGCGCGTGTGGGGAGCTCCGTCACGCGGCGACGTCCTCGAGGAGCGCGGCGAAGTCCGGCCCGCGGAAGACGGCCACCGCCTTCTCGTAGCGCTCCATCCCCCAGGAGTGGAAGTCGAAGTCCAGAGGGCTCGAGGCCGCCTGGATGAAGCCCCACAGCGACCAGCCGTAGGCGCTGCACAGCGCCCCGAGCCGGACCCGAGACAGGTCGGCGCGGGTCAGGCCTCCGAAGTACGCCGCCGTCCACGCCTCGATCTGCTCGGGAGTGAAGTCGCACTCGGTGGCGGTGTTGCCGAGCTCGAAGGTGGCCTCGTTGTTGCCGGAGTACTCGTAGTCGATCAACCAGACCCGGTCGCCGTCGTCGATGTAGTTGGCCGCCAGCAGGTCGTTGTTGCAGGGCACCGTCGGCCGCGGTCGGGCCGCCAGCGCCTTGCGCACCGACTCCCACGCCGCGGCGTGGTCGTCGTACTCCGCGGGCACCGGGAAGTCGCGCTCCGCCACCGTCCGGCGGTACGTCGCCTGCCGCTGGAACATGTCGAACTCACCGGTGAAGCGAGGGCCGGCGTGCAGCCTCCGGCAGGCGTACGCAGCCCGCGTCAGCACCCCGGGGTCGGCGAAGTCCGGGTTGTCCAGCGCACGGCCCTCCAGGAAGCCGATGGCCAGCATCCGCAGGTCCGGCCGGTACTCGATGACCGGCGCGCCCACGCCCGCTTCTGCCGCGGCCGCGGTGTTGAGATGCTCGTGGTCGCGGTCGATGCCGAGCAGGCCGACGTCGCTCTGCGAGCAGCGGACCACGATGTCGATCGGTGGACCCTCGTCGGTAGAGGTGACCCGTACGTTGTGGTTGGTCAGCCCGCCCGGGAGGTCGGCGACGCGCCAGGACCGCCCCGCCAGTACGGCGAGGCGGTCCAAGTCGGCGACCGCGTCCCCCAACTCAGTCGTCGAGCATCTCCGCCACGGCGGGATCGATGTTCTGGATCGGGCCGGTGAACCACTTCTTGGCCGACAAGCTCCACCAGATCGCCAGCAGCAAGATGGCGCCGAAAGTGAGGATGGGCGAGTAGTTGACGAACTTCCACGAGAAGTCGGTGTTGCCGTCGAACGGGTTGCCGGCTGGAACCGTGGGCAGCGACAGATACGCGACGACGACCACGATCTCGATGACGGCGACGATGTTCATCCACTTGTACTTCGAGCCGTTGTTCCACTCCCCGACCTCGAACCGGTCGCCGTGCCGCCAGCGCAGGAAGATCGGGATCGCGAAGGACAGGTAGAGGCCGCTCACCGCGACAGAGGTCACCGCGAAGAACGCCACCGGATACAGGAACTCCGGATCTCCTGGGGCCGCGATGTTGATCTCGATGAGTGCGGGCAGCGTGATGATCGCGGCTGCCACCGCGACGCCGAGGACCGCGTTCGCGGGCACCCGCTTCGAGGTCAGCGAGGACCAGATACCCGAACCGGGGACCGCCCGGTCGCGGCTGAACGCGAACGTCATCCGGGACGCCGAGGTGAGGCACGACGTCGCGCAGAAGAACTGCGCGGACGCCGAGATGAACAGCACGACCGTGGCCCAGTCCTGCCCGAGCGCGGAGTTGAAGATGAAGGCCACCCCACCGGAACCGACCCCTGCGTTGTCGGGGTTGCCGTCAGCGCCGTCGGGGATGGCGAACACCACGCAGAGCAGCAGGATGTAGCCGCCGACAGCCGAGTAGAAGATCGACCGCCAGATCCCCTTCGCCGCCCCGGTCGAAGCAGAGGTCGTCTCCTCCGACAGGTGCGCGCATGCGTCGAAGCCGGTGATCGTGTACTGCGTCAGCAGGAACCCGAAGGGCACGACGACGAACCAGAAGGAGAGCGATGCCGTCTGGCCGTCGAAGTAGCCGGTGTTGTTGAACCGCTCGGTGAAGACGTAGTTGAAGCTCTGGTGCTGGTCCGGCACGAAGATCAGGATCAGCACGATTGCAGACGCGCCGATCACGTGCCACCACACCGAGACGTTGTTCATGATCGCCATCAGGTGGGAGCTGAAGATGTTCAGCACCGCCGCCAGGGCCAGCACGATCACGAAGATGATGAAGACCCGCCTGAGCGAGTAGTCCTCGAGGAACGACTCGGACCAGGTACTGATCGTGAGGTCGATGAACGTCGCACAGCCGTAGGCCACGCCCGCAGTCACTGCCACCAAGCCGATCAGGTTCAGCCACCCGGTGAAGAAGCCGGCTTTCGCGCCGCCGAGCTTCGACGCCCACCAGTAGATGCCGCCGGAGGTCGGATAGGCCGACACCAGCTCGGACATCGTGAAGCCGATGATCAGGATGAAGACACTGAGGATCGGCCAGGACCACGAGATCGAGATCGGGCCGCCGTTGTTGAAGCCGGCGCCGAAGTTGGTGAAGCAGCCGGCCAGGATCGAGATGATCGAGAAAGAGATGGCGAAGTTGGAGAATCCCGACCAGGAGCGGTTGAGGTCCTGCTTGTACCCGAGCTTGGCGAGGGCTGCTTCGTCCTCGTTGTGGATCTGCTGGTCCGTCATGTGACCTTCCTCGGGGTGAGAGCGAGAGCGCGGTCGTCAGCAGGAAAGTAGCGCCGTCGCCATCAGGGTGTAAACAGGTTGGCGTAAATTGGTATGTACTCAGACCATTGACCAAGAGATCTGATTGACAGCCCACTTCCCCACTCTTGAGGATGACCCCCATGACCGGGACCCGAGCGCAGCACCTTCCCGAGGTGGTGCTGCGACCGGTCCGAGGCCACCACGCCTTCGAGGCGTGCGTGGAACAGCTGGCGACGACGATCCGCCTCGGCGTCTATCCGCGGGGCACCACGCTCCCGCCGGAACGTGAGCTGGCAGAGCGCCTGAACGTCTCCAGGGCCACACTTCGGGAGGCGATGGCCGCACTCCGACAAGCCGGACTGGTCCAGACCACTCGAGGCCGCGGCGGCGGCACCGTGGTGACCCTCAAGCCCCGCACCCCGTCCGGGCGGGCGGCGGCAAGGCTCACCCCCGCGAAGCGTCGCGACTGGCTCGACGCCCTGGAGTTCCGTCGGATCGTCGAGCCGGGCGCGGCCCAGCTCGCGGCCCGGCTCCAGCCCACCGGCGTACGCCGTGAGCAGCTGGAGCAGGCGCACGCCGACGTGGCTGAGGCCCGCAAGCCCGCCGCCCACCGCCAGGCCGACTCCCGGTTCCACCTGACGGTGGCAGCGCTCAGCGACTCCCCGAACCTGGTCGAGGCCGTCACGTCCGTGCAGGCGACCCTGCACGAGATGCTGCTGGCGATCCCGGTCCTGGAAGCCAACATCGCCCACTCCGACCGCCAGCACACCCGCGTGGTGAACGCGATCCTGGCGGGCCGACCCGATCGCGCACGGCGTGCGATGGAAGAACACTGCGACGACACAGCCGCGCTGCTGCGCGGCCTGGTGGGATAGGAACCTCGTGACACTTCGCAACGACCGGCACCTGAGCATGGAGGGCCTCGTGGCCCGGATCGACGAGGGGACCATCGACACCGTCGTCGTCGCCTTCACCGACATGCAGGGGCGACTCCAGGGCAAACGGCTGCACGGCCGCTACTTCGTGAATCATGTGGCAGCGCACGGCACCGAGGGCTGCAACTACCTGCTCGCCGTCGACGTCGACATGAACACCGTCGACGGCTACGCGATCTCCTCCTGGGACCGCGGCTACGGCGACATGGAGTTCGTCCTCGACGACCGGACGATCCGGATCCTCACGCACCTCCCCGCCACCGCGATGATCCAGTGCGACCTGGTGTGGATGGACCACGCGCCGGTCGCGCAGTCTCCGCGCGCGATCCTGCAGCGCCAGCTGGACCGCTGTGCCGACCGTGGCTGGGCCGCCCTGGCCGGCACGGAGCTCGAGTTCATCGCGTTCGACACGTCGTACGAGCAGGCGTCGCTGGACCACTACCGCGACCTCACGCCCGTGAACCAGTACAACGTCGACTACTCGATCGTGGGGACCACCCGCGCCGAGCCGTTGCTCCGAGCGATCCGCAACCACATGTACGACGCGGGCCTGGACGTCGAGGGCGCCAAGGGTGAGTGCAACTTCGGTCAGCACGAGATCGGCTTCCTCTACGCCGACGCCCTCACCACCGCCGACAACCACGCGGTCTACAAGACCGCCGCCAAGGAGATCGCGGCCGAGCAGGGCAAGTCGATCACGTTCATGGCGAAGTACAACCAGCGTGAGGGCAGCTCGTGCCACATCCACCTGTCGCTTCGCGGCACGGACGGGTCCCTGGTGTTCTGGGACGACGACACCGGCGAGCGGACACCGCTCTACGACCACTTCGTCGCCGGAGTGCTGGCCACCGCCGCCGACTTCACGCTCTTCTACGCGCCGAACATCAACTCCTACAAGAGGTTCGCCGACGGTTCGTTCGCCCCGACCACGATCGCCTGGGGCCTCGACAACCGCACCTGCGCCGTTCGCCTGGTCGGCCGGGGTGCGGGCGCTCGGATGGAGAACCGGCTCCCCGGCGCCGACGTGAACCCCTACCTGGCGCTGGCCGCGATGCTGGCCGGGGGCCTGCACGGCATCGAGAACGAGCTGCCGCTCGAGGACGAGCTCGTCGGCAACGCCTACGCCTCCGACCGACCGCGGGTGCCGGCCACGATGGCCGAGGCGCGTGAGCGCTTCGCCGGGTCCGACCTGGCCCGCAAGGCCCTCGGAGACGAGGTCGTCGACCACTACGTCAACATGGCCGATGTCGAGCTCGCCGCCTACAACGCAACCGTCACCGACTGGGAGCTGCGCCGCGGCTTCGAAAGGCTCTGATCCCCTCCCCATGAGCGACACCTACACGGTCATCAATCCTGCGACCGCTCAGCCCGTTGTCGATGTCCCGCTGGCCGACCTGGCGCGCACGGACGCGGCCATCGACGCGGCGCACGACGCGTTCCGGTCCTGGGGGGCGATGGCCCCCGGCGAGCGAGCGAGGCTGCTGCGAAGGTTCGCCGCCGTCGTGGACGAGCACGTCGAGGAGCTGGCCGAGCTCGAGGTCCGCAACGCCGGTCACACCTGGGCGAACGCCCGCTGGGAGGCCGGCAACGTCCGCGACTGCCTCAACTACTACGCCGGAGCGCCCGAGCGGCTCTTCGGACGGCAGATCCCGGTGGCCGGCGGCACCGACCTGACCTTCCACGAGCCGCTGGGAGTGGTGGGTGTCATCGTCCCTTGGAACTTTCCTATGCCGATCGCCGGATGGGGCTTCGCCCCGGCCCTGGCGGCCGGCAACACGGTCGTGCTCAAGCCCGCGGAGCTGACTCCCCTGACCGCCGTCCGACTCGGTGAGCTGGCCGTCGAGGCCGGCCTGCCCGAGCACGTGCTCACGGTGATCCCGGGCAAGGGCTCGATCGTCGGCGAGCGGTTCGTGACCAACCCACTGGTGCGCAAGGTCTGCTTCACCGGCTCCACGGAGGTCGGCAAGCGGATCATGGCCGGCTGCGCCGAGCAGGTGAAGCGGGTCACCCTCGAGCTCGGCGGCAAGAGCGCCAACATCGTGTTCGCCGACGCGGACGTCGCGGCGGCCGCCGCGTCCGCGCCGTACGCCGTGTTCGACAACGCGGGCCAGGACTGCTGCGCGCGCTCGCGCATCCTGGTGGAGCGCTCGGCGTACGACGAGTTCGTGTCGCGGCTCGAGCCGGCGGTCACCGGCCTCCGGGTGCTGGATCCCAGCGACGAGGCAAGCGAGATGGGGCCGCTGATCTCGGCACAGCAGCAGGGGTCCGTGCAGGCGTACCTCGACGCGGTCGAGGTCGCGTTCGCCGGGTCGACGCCCGGCGGGGACGGGTTCTGGGTGCCGCCGAGCGTGGTCGCCACCGAAGACCCGTCGGCGCCCATCTGGCGCGAAGAGGTGTTCGGGCCCGTGGTGGCAGTGATGCCGTTCGACGACGAGGCGCACGCCGTCGAGCTCGCCAACGACACGGAGTACGGCCTGTCCGGCTCCATCTACACCAATGATCTCGGCCGCGGGCTGCGGGTCGCACGTGCCGTGGAGGCCGGCAACCTCAGCGTCAACTCGCACGCGTCGGTGCGGTACTGGACGCCGTTCGGCGGCTACAAGCAGTCCGGCCTCGGCAGGGAGCTCGGACCGGACGCGCCGATGGCGTTCACCGAGGAGAAGAACGTCTTCATCGCTCACTGACGCCCTCCGGGGCTGCGAAAGGGAATCTCATGGGAGGACGCATCCAGGACCGGGTCGCGGTCGTCACCGGCGGCTGTTCGGGCATCGGTCTCGCGACCGTCGAGCGATTCGTGGCCGAGGGCGCGAAGGTGGTCATCGGCGACATCGACGACGACCGTGGCGAAGGGCTCGCGAAGGAGCTCGGCGGGCCGGAGACGGCCGTCTACCAGCACGTCGACGTGACCGACAAGGAGCAGGTGGACGCGCTGTTCCGGACTGCCCAGGACACGTTCGGTTCGGTCGACATCGCGTTCAACAACGCCGGGATCTCGCCGCCCGACGACGACTCCATCCTCGACACCGAGCTGGAGGCCTGGCGCCGGGTGCAGGAGGTCAACCTGACCTCGGTCTACCTGTGCTGCAAGGCGGCACTGCCGTACATGCTCGAGCAGCAGCGCGGGTCGATCATCAACACCGCGTCGTTCGTGGCCGTGATGGGTGCCGCGACCTCGCAGATCTCCTACTCCGCCTCCAAGGGTGGCGTCCTCTCGATGACCCGCGAGCTGGGCGTGCAGTTCGCCCGCGACGGCGTCCGCGTCAACGCGCTCTGCCCCGGCCCGGTGAACACCCCGCTGCTCAAGGAGCTGTTCGCCAAGGACGAGGAGCGCGCCCAGCGCCGCCTGGTGCATGTCCCGATGGGCCGGTTCGGGGAGCCCGAGGAGATGGCGTCGGCCGTGCTGTTCCTGGCCTCCGACGACTCGTCGTTCATGACGGCCAGCACGTTCTTGGTCGACGGCGGCATCTCGGGCGCCTACGTCACGCCCCAATGAACAGGACACAGTGATGGGCGCGCCCGTCATCGGCCTCACGACGTACCGGGAACGCGCGGCGTACGGCGTCTGGAACCAGCGTGCCGACCTGCTGCCGACCGAGTACGCCGAGGCCGTCACCAGCACCGGGGGCATCCCGATCCTCCTGCCGCCCGTGGACGAGCCGGGTGCCGCCGACGTCGTGGTCGCCCGTCTGGACGGCCTGGTGATCAGCGGTGGCGCCGACGTCGATCCGTCCGCGTACGGCGCCGAGCCCCACGAGCGCACCGCCAACTGGCGGCCCGACCGGGATGCGTGGGAAGCAGCGCTGCTCACGGCGGCCGAGGCCCGCGGGATCCCGGTCCTCGGCGTCTGCCGCGGCATGCAGGTGATGGCCGTGCACGCCGGCGGCGTCCTCGACCAGCACACGCCCGACCTGGTCGGCCACGAGGGGCACAGCCCCGGCGGCGACGTCTACGGGATGGTCAAGGTGTCCACCGAACCCGGAAGCCGGGTAGCGGGCCTGATCGGCGACACCCTCGAGGTCAGTTGCCACCACCACCAGTCCGTCCGGACCCACCCCGGTTTCGAGGCCTCGGCCTACGCCGCCGACGGGACCCTGGAGGCGATGGAGGCCGCCGGCGAGCGGTTCTGCGTCGCGGTGCAGTGGCACCCCGAGACGGCGTCCGACATCGGCCTGCTCGCCGGACTGGTCCGCGCCGCCGCCGGAGACGCTGCGAGACTGACCGAATGACGTCCACGATCACCGTCGACGTGCTCGGCGAGCCGTGGATGGCCGAGACGATCGGGCTGCCGCCCGACGACGAGGGGCCGGTCGTCGCGACGCTGGTCAGCCGGCGGGCGGAGCAGCCCACGTCGCGCGCGGTCCTGCACCTGCACGGGTTCGCGGACTACTTCTTCCAGACCGAGTACGCCCAGTGGTGGCTGGACCGCGGCTACGACTTCTACGCGCTCGACCTGCGCAAGTACGGCCGGTCCATCCGCCCGCACCAGACCCCGACGTACGTCGCCGACCTGCACGAGTACTTCGCCGAGATCGACCTCGCCATGTGGCGGATCGTCGAGCGCGACGGCCATGACCACGTGGTCGCCTCGGCCCACTCCACCGGTGGCCTCACGCTCTCGCTCTGGGCCGACGAGCGCCAGCCGGAGCAGCTCGGCGGGATGGTGCTCAACTCGCCCTGGTTCGACCTGCACGGGAGCGCCTGGATGCGCACGCCCGCGGCGGCCGCGGTGCTCGACCGGGTCGGTCGACGCCAGCCGATGCGCGAGTTCCCGCGCAACGTCACGGGCTTCTACACGCGCAGCCTGCACCGCGATCACGAGGGTGAGTGGGAGTTCGACCTCTCGTGGAAGCCGGTGGAGTCGTTCCCGGTCCGGTTCGGCTGGCTCCGGGCGGTTCGCCTCGGGCACCAGCAGCTGCACCGTGGCCTGTCGGTCTCCTGCCCGGTGCTCGTCCTCTCCTCCGGCGGCACCAAGCGCCCCGCCGAGATGAGCGACGACGTCCACTCCCACGACGTGGTCCTCGACGTACCGCAGATCCGGCAGTGGTCGCCCGCCGTCGGGCCGCACGTCACCTACGTCGCGGTTCCGGGTGCGCGGCACGACGTCGTCCTCTCGCTCCCCGAGCCGAGGGCGCAGGTCTACGACGAGCTGGACAGGTGGCACACGGCGTACGTCGCCGGCCGTTGATGCTGAACCGATACTCTCTGGCGCCATGAACCCCGTCACCATGCTCTCGCTCGGCCGCATCGCGCTCGGTGTCGCCTCCATTGCCAGGCCGGACCTCGTCGCCAAGCAGATGGTCGGACAGGCCGAGGACCCGCCGGTGCTCACCCAGTGGTTCGGCAACCGCGAGATCGCGCTCGGCCTCGTCACGTTGCTCGCCCGCGACGGGAACCGGCGCACGCTGGTGCTGGCTGGGATGGCGGTCGATGCAGCTGACGCCGGCACGACGTACTCCGCGATGCAGAACGGCTCCCTGCAGAAGAGGCTGGCCGTCCCCGCCATCGCGGTGGCGGTTGGTGCGGTCGTCTCTGGTTTGTTGGGTCTGCGGGGCAAGAAGAGCAAGAAGGCCGCGCCGGCGCAATAGTTGGTCCGGACACTTGTGGCCGCGGGTCTACTTACAAGAGGCTGGGCCCCATGAGTGAACAACCTCCACCGCCCCCGCCGCCAGCTCCCGGCCCCGCGGGGGGTCCACCACCTGTCCCAGGCGTTCCGCGACCCGGTGAGCTGCTCGACCGGTTCCTGGCCCGCCTGATCGACGGCATCCTTCTCGGCATCGTGTTCGGCATCATGAGCGCGATCTTCTCCGGCATCTTCTTGTCCGGCCTGACCTACTCGACTGGCGAGTGGCTGCTCTACTGGCTGTTCGTCTCGGTCATCACGGTGGTGATCACCATGGGGTACTTCGCCTTCATGGAGACGAACAACGGAGCCTCGCTCGGCAAGCAGCTGCTGAAGCTGAGGGTCACCGCCCCCGACGGCGCCAGCCACCCCACTTTGGAACAGTCGCTCCGTCGCAACTCCTTCTACGCGATCCAGCTCGCGTACATCGTGCCGATCGTGGGCGCGATCTTCGGTGGCCTTGCGATGCTGGTCGCGGTGATCATGATCGCCGTCGGCATCAACAACGACACGGTCAACCGGCAGGGCTGGCACGACAGGTTCGCCGGCGGCACCCGAGTCTTCAAGATCGGCTGACCTCGACTACTTCAGCAGAAGCGCCGTCAGGGCGGCGACACCCACCACCACGATCGCGACACGCAGCGCCAGTGGCGGGAGTCGCCGCCCGACGCGTGCCCCCAGCAGTCCCCCGGCCGTCGCGCCAACGCCGATCAGCCCGGCGACCGCCCAGTCGACGTCGGCCACCAGGGCGAACACCAGCCCCGCCATCCCGTTGACGAACGCGGCCAGCACGTTCTTGACGGCGTTCGAACGCTGCAGCGTCTCCGCCACGCCGATGCCCAGGATGGCCATCAGCAGGACGCCCTGTGCGGCGCCGAAGTAGCCGCCGTACACACCGGCCAGGAGCACCGCCGGCCCCACCCACCAGGCGCCGTGATGGTCGAGGGTGGTGCCGCGGCGCTCGGCCCGGCGGGCCACCGCGGCCGACAGCCGGGGCTGGAAGATCACCAGCACCACGCCGAGCAGAATCAGGGCCGGGACGATCGCCTCGAAGGCCTCTGGGGGCAGGGTCAGCAGGAGTACGGCGCCGGTGAGGGCGCCGATCACCGATGCGCTCACCAGCCGCAGCAGCTGGGCCTTCTGCCCGGCGAGCTCGCGCCGGTAGCCCCATGCCCCGGCGATCGAGCCCGGAACCAGTCCCAAGTTGTTGGAGACGTTCGCGGTCACCGGAGGGATGCCGAACGCCAACAGCGTCGGGAACGTGATCAGCGTCCCCGAACCTACGACCGTGTTCATCGTGCCGGCCACCATCCCTGCGCCCAGGATCGCGACGATTTCCCAGCCCGACACCCGCTACTGCGTCGGCGGCTCTGCGGGCGGCTCCGGAGGCGGCTCTGCCGCGCCCTCCGAAGGTGCGACCGGCGATCTGCCGGTGCCGCCCATCTCGGCGTTCGCCGCCTCCGCGATCGCCGCCTCCACGGCCGCCTGTGCGCTCGAGAGCGCCGGGTCGGAGCCTGCCTCCGGGTCCTGCGGCTCGGTTGGGCCCATGTCGACCCGCTTGAGCGGCCCTTCGGTCTTCTGTGGGATACCGGCGATCTCGTGGATGGAGGAGCCGAGGCCCTCGAGCGCCTTGGTGATCTCGGAGGGGATCACCCACACCTTGTTGGCGTCGCCCTCGGCGATGCGCGGCATCATCTGGAGGTACTGGTAGGCGAGCAGCGACTGGTCCGGCTGGCCGTCATGGATGGCCTGGAAGACCGTCTGGATCGCCTGGCCTTCACCCTGGGCCTTCAGGATCTGCGACTCGCGATCGGCCTGGGCACGCAGGATAAGGGCCTCCCGGTCACCCTCGGCATTCAGGATCGCCGACTGCTTGGAACCCTCAGCTGTGAGGATCGCGGCCTGACGCTGACCTTCTGCGGTCAGGATGACGGCGCGCTTCTCACGGTCCGCGCGCATCTGCTTCTCCATCGAGTCCTTGATCGACGGCGGCGGGTCGATGCCCTTCAGCTCGACCCGGTTGACGCGAATGCCCCACTTGCCGGTGGCCTCGTCGAGTACGCCGCGCAAGCGACTGTTGATCGCGTCGCGGCTGGTCAGGGTCTCTTCGAGGTCCATGCCACCGACGATGTTGCGCAGCGTGGTCATGGTGAGCTGCTCGACGGCCTGGATGTAGTTGGCGATCTCGTACGTCGCAGCGATCGGGTCGGTGACCTGGAAGTAGATGACCGTGTCGATCGAGACGACCAGGTTGTCCTCGGTGATCACCGGCTGCGGAGGGAAGCTGACCACCTGCTCGCGCAGGTCGATCAGGTAGCGCACCTTGTCGATGAAGGGCACCACGATGTTGAGGCCGGCGGGCAGGGTCTGCTTGTACTTCCCGAACCTCTCCACGATCCCGGCGCGTGCCTGCGGGACGATCCGCACCGTCTTCGCGAGGAGCACGATCACGAACAGGAACAGCAAGCCGAGCAGGATGAGCGCGATCATCGACGACTCTCTCTTGTAGGAGTTGAGCTTCTAGTTCTCGAGGCGGGGAATGGGGTGGACGTAGGCCGTGGCGCCCTTGATCTGCAGTACCTCCACGGTCTCACCGGCAGCGATCGTGACGTTCTCGTCGTACGGCGCTGCGGACCAGATCTCACCCGCCAGCTTGATCCGCCCGTGGTCGTTCTCGGTGATCTGCTCGGTGACCACGCCACGCTGGCCGACCAGCTTGCCGTGGCCGAGGTTGAGCTCGGGGCCCCCATGGAGACGCTTGGCGAGCGCCGGCCGGACCACTCCCAACATCGCGACGGAGACGCCCGCTGCGGCGAGCACCTGAACGGCGACGGGAGCGCCGACGAGCGCGAGCACCATGCCGGCGATCGCGCCCACGGCGAGCATGATCAGGACCAGGTCGAGGCTGAGCATCTCCGCAATGCTCAGGAACGCTGCGGCGCCGAGCCAGGCCGCCCACACGTTGTCGCCCAGCCAGTCCATGTAGCAAGCCTATCCACCGGTCCCTCTATCGGTGCCGATGGTGGCGTCGCGCGGCCCAGCGCCCGTCCTCGTGGCGCAGCGCCAGCGGCATCCCGAACGTCGCGGAGAGCGACTCGCGCGTGAGTACGTCGTCGAGAACGCCCTGGGTGACCACCCGGCCATCGCGTAGCAGCATCGCGTGGGTGAACCCGGGCGGGATCTCCTCCACATGGTGAGACACCAGCACCGTAGCCGGTGAGTCGGCGTCCGCAGCGAGCACCGACAGTGTCGAGACCAGGTCTTCTCGCCCTCCCAGATCGAGTCCGGCGGCGGGCTCGTCGAGCAGCAGCAGCTCGGGGTCGACCATCAGGGCCCGGGCGATCTGCACCCGCTTGCGTTCGCCCTCGCTGAGGGTGCCGAACGTGCGGTCGGCGAGGTGCTTGACCCCGACCTCGATCAACAGGTCGCGGGCCCGCTCGTGGTCGAGGTCGTCGTAGTGCTCCCGCCAGCGCCCCACCACGCCGTAGGACGAAGAGACCACCACGTCGTGGACCTTCTCGTGACGCGGGATGCGTTCCGCGAGGGCGGCACTGGTCAGCCCGATTCGCGGTCGGAGGTCGAACACGTCGACGGCTCCCAGGACCTCGTCGAGGACACCGGCGACCCCCGACGTGGGGTGGATCTGCGCCGCCGCCACCTGCAGCAGCGTGGTCTTGCCGGCGCCGTTGGGCCCGAGGATCACCCAGCGGTCGTCCTCCTCGACGGTCCAGCTGACCCGGTCGAGCAGTGTC
The DNA here is from genome assembly GCA_963729095.1 of uncultured Actinomycetota bacterium. Taxonomy (GTDB): domain Bacteria; phylum Actinomycetota; class Actinomycetes; order Propionibacteriales; family Nocardioidaceae; genus Nocardioides. Next base: position 235,039 of record CAVSMX010000036.1, read on the forward strand.
GCCTCACCGCGCCGAACGGAGACCTCAGCGAAGTCCAGCACGGCCGACATGGCGCCACCATACTGACCGGTCCTGATGCCGGTTCACGTATCCTCGGCCGCCGTGACCAGCGCACTGCCCGTGACCGCGCGGCTGGCCTGGTGGGGAACGTCGTGGCTGCGCGGACAGGTTTCCCCTGACGACCTCCTCGACGCCGTCCTGGACGGCGACGTCGCGCACCTGGTGGCCGGCGAACCGCTGCTCACGGCGCTCGCCGCGATGCGGACCGCGGGCGCGACCGGTTTCGGCGCGGCGTTCCCGCGAGAGGGTGCCCCGGTGGGCCTTGGCGGGCCGGCGGAGTTCAACGCCGCAGCGATCGAGCACGGTGAGGCGCTGGTGGCGGTGGGCGCTGAGTCGGGATGGATCCCGCGTCGGGTGGGGCCGACGGTCGAGTGGACGACGTACGCCGCCGCGCGCCGGCAGGTGCCGGACGTCGGCGAGGCCGATCGCGAGCTGCGTGGCGCCCTGCTGGCGGCCACGGACCGGCTCGCCGACCTCGACGTGGCCCGGTGGCGGCCCGAGGTCGCGGACGAGCTCCTCGACCTGCGTCATCGGAGGATCCCGGCCGCGCCAGCCGGAGTGCCCGCCCGCTGCGGGGAGCTGGCCGCACGCGGCCTGCAGGCGCTGGGAATCGCCGACTTGGCACTGGCCGACGACGGTGGCGCACTCAGCGCCTCGATGGCCGAGCAACGTCGCGCCGCCATCGCCCCCCTCGACCTGGCCGGGAGGCGGGCCCTGGTGGCCGCGTGCTCGCCCGAGGCGTGGCCGCCCGGTTAGGAGTGCGCTGAAGAAAGCGTTCGCAGCGAGCGTCGCGAGACGCGTGCGATGGCAAGGCGCCGGAGCGCTGACATGCTGGGCGCACGTCGAGCGACGGCAACGCCGCCAGCGTGCGTGTATCGCGGCGGGTAGCCGGACGATTTCTTCAACGGACTCCTACGACTTGGCCCAGACCCCGAGCTCGTTCCCGCCCGGGTCGGTGAACTGGAACCGCCGGCCGCCCGGGAACTCGTACGGACCATTGGTGATGGTGCCGCCGGCCTGCCGCACTGCCTCCGCGGTGGCGTCGAGGTCGTCGGAGTAGAGCAGCACGAGCGGTCCGCCGGGACCTGGCGCGCCCTGACCGGTGGCGTTGATGCCACCGACCTCGCCCTCGCCGTCCGCGCCGCGGATGCCGGCGTACTCGGGACCGTAGTCGTTGAACTGCCACCCGAACGCGGCCGCGTAGAACGCAGTGGTGGCCGACAGATCGCGAGTGGCGAGCTCGATGTAGTCGATCGTGTGGTGGATGTTGGTCATCCCAAGAGCATGAACCCCGCCACCGACAGCGTCACTGACGGCTAGCCTCTTCGTGCGATGAACGCGCCGAAGCCAGCCAAGCCCGAGACCCTGCTGATCACGCTGACCGGCAAGGACCGGCCCGGGGTCACCTCCTCGGTCTTCGCCACCCTGGCCCACGCGGGCGTCGAGGTCATCGACATCGAGCAGATCCTGCTCCGGCGACGGCTGATACTCGGCGTGCTCGTCACCGTCCCGCGGGACTGGAAGAAGCTCGAGGCGGCGATCCACAGCACCGCGGCCGAGCTGGACATGTCTGTCGAGGTCGACCGGGGATCGGGCGACAACCGGGCCCGGGGCGAGGGCCGCTCGCACGTGACCATCATCGGCAGCCCACTCAAGGCGTCGGCGATGAGCGCAATGGCGGGCCGGATCGCCGACTGCGGCGGCAACATCGACCGGATGGAGCGGATGGCGCGCTACCCCGTCACCGCGATCGACCTCCACGTCTCCGGCGTCGACCCCGACGTGCTGCGCAACCTGCTCGCCGCCGAGGCCGCGATCCAGGGGGTCGATGTGGCGGTCCAGCCGGCCAACCTGCTGCGCCGAGGAATGCGGCTGATCGTGCTCGACGTCGACTCGACCCTGATCCAGGGTGAGGTCATCGAGATGCTCGCGGCGCACGCCGGTCACGAGGCCGAGGTCGCCGCCGTCACCGAGCAGGCGATGCACGGCGAGATCGACTTCGAGTCCGCGCTCCGGGCGCGGGTCCGGCTGCTCGCCGGGCTCAACGCCGGCGTACTCGACGAGGTGTACGACGACATCGTGATCACCCCCGGCGCCCGCACCATGGTGCGCACCCTGCGTCGCCTCGGCTACCGGTTCGCCGTCGTCTCCGGCGGCTTCACCCACATCACCGACCGGCTCGCCGAGGATCTCGGCATCCACTACTCACGCGCCAACGAGCTCGAGATCGTCGACGGCCGGCTGACCGGCGAGATCGTCGGCGACGTGGTCGACCGGGCGGGCAAGGCCAAGGCGCTGCGGGAGTTCGCGGAGAAGGTCGGCGTACCGGAGGCCTCCGTGATCGCCATCGGAGACGGCGCCAACGACCTCGACATGTTGAACGCCGCCGGCCTCGGCATCGCCTACAACGCTCGCCCGATCGTGCAGCGCGCGGCCGACACTTCCGTGAATGTGCCCTACCTCGACGCGATCATGTACCTCCTCGGCATCTCCCGCGAGGAGATCGAGGCGGCTGACGCCGCGGCCGGCATCGTGACGCCTTCGCCGCCGGTGTAGGGGGTGCGGGATACCTGGCTACCCAGGGATTCCTCGGTGCCTAGCCGCGCCCCACGTGGAACCCGGTCAGCCGAGCGTCATCCAGGTCCGCCCACGCCCCGGCAACCTCGAAGACGGCGACGGCGCTGGTGGGGAACCCGGCCGCCATCGCGTTGCCGGCCTCGATCTCCCCTTCGCGGTCGTCCAGCAGCTGCGCCAGCACCGCCATCGTGGGGTTGTGGCCGACGATGACGGCGCACGCGCACTCCTCGTCCAGCGCGCGCACGAGGTCGAGAGCCGTGTCCGGGCCTGCGCTGTAGAGGCCTTCATCCAGGTCGGCCTCGAGCGACCATCCGCCTCCCTCGGCCAGCGCCTCCCAGGTCTGCGCAGCCCGGGGGGCGGCGGACACCAGCGCGTGGTCCGGTCGTACGCCGGCACCGGCCAGCCACTTCCCGGCCGCAGCCGCGTCGGACCGCCCTCGCTCGGTGAGCTCGCGCTCGAGGTCGGTCGCCGCGACCTGCTCGGCCTTGGCATGACGGATCACCACCAGGGTGTGTTGCCGCGGGGCCATGGATCCCACCCTAGGGTGGCGGACATGCCCCAGGGACCCCTCATGATCATCGGTGGCGCCGAGGACAAGCTCCGCAAGCGCACGATCCTCCAGGAGTTCGTGCGCGCGGCCGGCGGGCTGGAGGCGCGGATCGCAGTGATCCCGACAGCCTCGTCGATCGGTTCCGAGATCACCGGGGTGTACGACGCGTTGTTCCGCCGCGAGGGCGCGGCCGACGTGGTCGCGGTGCGCCCCGAGAGCCGTGAGGAGGCCCACGACGCGCGCCTGGTTGCCGCGGTCGAGGAGGCAACGGGGGTCTTCATGACCGGCGGCAACCAGCTGAAGCTGTCGGCGATCGTGTCTGGCACTCCCCTCGGCGACGCGATCGTCGCGGCCCACCACCGCGGCGTCGTGGTCGGCGGCACCAGTGCCGGCGCGAGCATCCAGTCCAGCCACATGCTGGCGTTCGGCGGGCCGGGCGCGACGCCCAAGCAGCGGATGACGCAGATGGCGGCAGGGCTCGGGCTGATCGACTCGGCGGTGATCGACCAGCACTTCGACCAGCGCAACCGCTACGGTCGCTTGCTGATGATCGTCGCGCAGTCGCCCCAGCTGCTCGGGATCGGAGTGGACGAGGACACCGCTGCCATCGTCGAACCCGATGCCGAGGGCCACGACGTGCTCCGGGTGATCGGTCGCGGCTCCGTGACAGTGATGGATCCGGCCAACATCGTCACCAACGCCCATGAGGCGAAGCGGTCGGTGCCGATCCTGGCCAGCGGCGTGGTTCTACACCTGCTGCCCGCCGGGGCGACCTTCGACCTCACCACGCGCTCGCTGAACCCCCAGGCGACCGAGGTCACCGCCGAGGACGCGGCGGAGCTCGCCGATGCGGCCCGAGACCTGCGCGGGATGGCCCGCGACATCGCGGCCGCCGACGCCTCACCAGGCGCACTACGTCGCCGACTCGCCCGCAGCAAACGACGGACGGAGTGACTCCATGAGCTCGCGCCCCACCCCCGACCTCACCATCACCGAGACCCGCGTCTACCGCGGCCCGAACATCTGGTCGTACGACAAGGCGATCCACCTGGTCGTCGACCTGGGCTCGCTCGAGGACTTCCCCACAAACACGATCCCCGGCTTCACCGACACCCTGCTGGAGATGCTCCCGGGGCTGCGCGAGCACTCCTGCTCCCGCGGCAAGCGCGGCGGCTTCGTCGAGAGGCTCGACGAGGGCACCTGGCTCGGTCATGTCGCCGAGCACGCGGCGCTCGCCCTGGAGCAGGTCGTCGGCCACGACATCCGGCGCGGCAAGACCCGCGGGGTCAAGGGCCAGAAGGGCGTCTACAACGTCATCTTCGGGTACGCCGACGAGCAGGTCGGCCTCGCCGCCGCCAGGCTCGCCGTACGCCTCGTCAACCACCTCGTGGAGGCCGACCCCGAGTTCGACTGGGACGAGGAGCTCGAGCGGTTCATCCTGCGCGCGGAACGTACGGCGTTCGGCCCGTCGACCCAGGCGATCCTGGACGAGGCGATGTCGCGCGACATCCCGTGGCTGCGGCTCAACCAGTACTCCCTGGTGCAGCTCGGGCAGGGCGTGCACGCGAAGCGGATCCGGGCCACGATGACGTCGGCCACCAGCGCGATCGCCGTCGACGTCGCCTCCGACAAGGACCTCACCACCCGGTTGCTGGCGGCCGCGGGGCTTCCGGTGCCCAAGCAGGACACGGTGCGCAGCGAGGATGCGGCCGTCCGGGCGGCCGAGCGGATCGGCTTCCCCTGCGTCCTCAAGCCGCTCGACGGCAACCACGGCCGCGGCGTCTGCATCAACCTCAACTCGGAGGAGGAGGTGCGGGAGGCGTTCCCCGTGGCGCTGGAGCAGTCCCGGCGCGGCGTGATCGTCGTGGAGTCGTTCATCACCGGCAAGGACTACCGCTGCCTGATCATCGACGGCCGGGTGGCCGCGATCGCCGAGCGGGTCCCCGCCTCGGTGACCGGCGACGGCACCTCCACGATCGAGCAGCTGGTCGACCTCGCCAACGCCGATCCGCGCCGCGGCGTCGGCCACGAGAAGGTGCTGACCCGGATCAAGGTCGACGAGGCCGCGATCGAGCGGGTGCGCGACCAGGGCTTCGAGATGGACGGCGTGCCACCCGAGGGGACCACCGTCCGGCTCGCCCTCACCGGCAACATGTCGACCGGTGGCATCTCGATCGACCGCACCTTCGAGGCGCACCCGGAGAACATCGAGATCGCCGAGGAGGCGGCCCGGATGGTCGGCCTCGACATCGCCGGCATCGACTTCATCTGCCCCGACATCACCGAGCCGGTGCGCGAGACCGGTGGCGCGATCTGCGAGGTGAACGCAGCTCCGGGCTTCCGGATGCACACCCATCCGACCATCGGCGAGCCGCAGTTCATCGCCAAGCCGGTCGTCGACATGCTCTTCCCACCGGGCGCCACCTCCCGGATCCCGATCGTGGCGGTGACCGGTACCAACGGCAAGACGACGACCTCGCGGATGATCAGCCACATCTTCAAGGGGATGGGCCGCAAGGTGGGGATGACCTCCACCGACGGTGTGGTCATCGACGAGCGGCTGCTGATCCGCTCGGACGCCTCGGGTCCCCGCTCCGCCCGGATGGTGCTGCAGAACCCTCGTGTCGACTTCGCCGTGTTCGAGGTCGCCCGTGGCGGCATCCTCCGCGAAGGCCTCGGCTACGAACGCAACGACGTCGCGGTGGTGCTCAACGTCCAGCCCGATCACCTCGGGCTGCGCGGCATCGACACCATCGAGCAGCTGGCCGACGTGAAGGCGGTGCTGGTCGAGGCGGTCCCCCGCAACGGTCACGCGGTGCTCAACGCCGACGACCCGCTGGTGCGAGAGATGCGGCGGCGCTGCTCGGGCCAGGTGGTGTGGTTCTCCATGGAGGAGCCGGGCTCGGAGACCCGCGACATGATCGACGCCCACTGCCGCCGGGGCGGGAAGGCGCTCGTGCTCAACCCGTCGGACCGCGGCGAGATGATCGTGGTCAAGCACGGCCCGCGCGAGATGCAGCTGGCCTGGACCCACCTGCTGCCCGCGACGTTCGGCGGCCGGGCCAGGATGAACGTCCAGAACGCCCTCGGCGCGGCCGCCGCGGCCTTCGCGGCCGGCGCCCCTCTGCACGACATCCGGCAGGGCCTGCGCACGTTCTCGACGAACTACTACCTCTCCCCCGGCCGGCTCAACGAGGTCGAGGTCAACGGCGTCAACGTCATCGTCGACTACTGCCACAACGCTCCCGGCATGAAGATGCTCGGCGACTTCGTGGACCGGGTCGGCGAGTCGCTCGAGTCCTCCCACGAGCTCGCCCGACCTTCACGGATCGGGGTGATCGCCACCGCCGGCGACCGGCGCGACGAGGACATGCGCGAGCTCGGCGAGATCGCCGCGCAGCACTTCGACGTCGTCATCGTGCGTGAGGACGAGGCGCTCCGGGGTCGTGAGCGGGGTGAGGTGGCCGGCCTGGTCGCCGAGGGCGTACGCCGAGCGATGGACGCCGTGACCCGTTGCAAGCAGGTGGAGATCGTCCTGGACGAGATCGAGGCGGTCCGGCATGCGATGGCCCGCGCCAACGCCGGTGACCTGGCGGTGATCTGCGTGGACAAGCACGCCGCCGTGATGGCCGAGCTGGAGCAGTGGTCGTCGCAGGCCCAGGCCGGGTCCGGGGTCAACGAGGAGGCCCCCGCAGCGGATCCGGACTTCACCCCCTCGCCCTGACCCGGAACCCGACGGTCGCCGGCGGTGTAACCAGGGCGGACACGGAACGGAGTGCCGATAAACGGGGCCGAGACCGACGCTGCGATCGTCGCCCGCGTACGCGCGGGTGACCGGGAGGCCTATGCCGAGCTCGTCCGCCGGCATGCTCCGACCGCGATCCGAACGGCGTCGCTCCTCGGAGCGGGTGCGGATGCGGAGGACGTGGTGCAGGAGGCCTTCGTGAAGGCGTATGCCCGGCTCGACTCGTTCCGCGCCGGGGCGCCGTTCCGGCCCTGGTTGCTGCGCATCGTCACCAACGAGACCCGAAACCTGCATCGGGGCGCAGGCCGTCGCCGGGTGAGGGAGCAGGTCGCGTGGGCGCGGACCGAACGACTCCTGCTCGACGAGGGACCGCAGGAGTCGACGCTGTCGCGCGAACGACGGGAGCTTCTGGTCGGCATGCTCCGCAGGCTGCCGGAGCGGGACCGCCAGGTGCTCGTCTGTCGCTACCTGCTGGGCCTGGACGAGGCCGAATCGGCAGAGGTCCTCGGCTGGCCACGCGGCACCGTCAAGTCGAGGTCGAGCAGAGCTTTGAGCCGACTCCGGGCCATGGCAGGGGAGGGCCTCCATGCCTGAGCGCGACGACCTCCTCGCAGACCTCCAGGAACTCGGTAGGTCGGTGTCCACTCCGTCGGCGGCGGGCATGGACGAGGCGGTGCTGGCTCGGCTGGCGCCGACGGCAGGCACCACCTCCAGGCCGCGCTGGTTGCTGCGGGCAGCCGCCATTGCGGTGGCCGCCCTCCTCGCACTGCTCCTGATCCCGCCGGTGCGGGCGGCCGTCGCCGACTGGTTCGGCTTCGGCTCCGTGGTGGTGCGCGAGGGTGACGGCAGCGGCGAGCTCCCGACGGTCTCGCCGACCCCGTCCGGCCCCGGCACGTCACTCCCGGAGGCTGCGTCCCAGGTGACCTTCTCGGTCGTCGAGCTGCCGGCCCTCGGCCAGCCTCGAGGCGCCTGGCTGTCACCCGACCGGCGGGTCCTCACACTCCTGTGGGACGACGGGACGCGACTCGACCAGTCCGGCAGCCGCTCCTACACGTTCGCCAAGTCCGCGGAGACGGTCGAGCACGTGTCGGTCGACGGCCGGGACGCCCTGTGGTTCCCGGACTCCCACCAGGTGGCGGTGCTCGACGAGCAGGGGCGCGAGGTCGTCGAGAGCAGGCGCCGCGTGGGGAGCACGCTGGTCTGGATGGTCGGCGACACGACGCTGCGGCTCGAGGGCGAGCTCACCCTTCAGCAGGCGGTGGGCGTCGCGGAGTCGGCCCGCCCCTACGAGTGACCGGGAACCCGCGCGGCGCCGGCGGTGTACCCCCTGTGTCCCCGAGAACAGGAGCGGTCATGACGCGACGTACGACGTTCGGTGCCCTGGTGGTGGCACTCCTTCTGATCGCCTCAGCACCCGCCGCAGCGAAGGGACCGACCCGGGTCGAGATCCAGGACCTGCGGACAGGGACGACCACGGTGCTCAACGATTCCCATCACGAGCTCTTCGACCTCATGGAGCTGGTCGGCTGGCCCGAGGGTCAGACCGAGCCGTCGGGCCTCGATGACGGCACCCTCGAGCCCGTCGCGACCTTGTCGTGGACCTTCGACGACAAGACCCCGCTCTGGATCGACCGGATCTATGCGGACTCCTCCGGGGACACCTGGGTGCAGCGTCGCGACTTCCACGGCGGTGGCGGCGCGGTCACCTGGGGGCGGGTGCCGGCCGACGACGAGCTGGCCGAGCTGCTCAGTGCCGTCGAGGATCCCGACAAGCCGACAACCTCCTCGCTCCAGGCGCCGGGCGCGAAGGCTCCGCAGTTGGACGGCGGAAGCGTGGCTTCCACCGCGGCCGACGGCGGCCTCCCGCTCTGGGGTGTCGCCCTCCTCGCACTGCCCGTCGCGGGCCTCGTGCTCGCGATCGGGTGGCGGCGTCAGCGGTCGGTGACCGCGGAGCGGAAGTCGCGGGCCAACATCCCCGCCTCCTCGTAGTCCAGCCGGGGCACCACCATCGTGACCTGAGCGGTCGTGGCGTCGTCGGCCCAGGCACACGTCAACCCATCGACGCCGTACTCCTCCGGCAGGGTGCCGCACGCGAGTGCGCCGCCGAGCTCCCCGGCGTCCAGGGCCTGGCGCTCCCTGATCCCAGCGTCGGCGAGCGCCACGTCGACGATCACCTCGGGGGTGTCCGCAAGTCGCTCGGCGTACGCACTGGCCGGGTCGACGTTGAAGCCGAGGAACGCCATGGTCGCCCCGTCAGCTCGTGCGTACTCCGCGAACAGCGGCGTGGCCCCCGGCTCGGCCTCCTCCTCCGCCCGGATGAGATACGCCTCGGCGTTGTCCTGGGCGGCGTCGGTCGTGACCCGGCTCCACTCACCCGCGCTGTCCGGGGTGATCAGGGTCGGGAGTGTGGCCGCTGCCGCAGTTGCCTTGGTGCCCGGGTCCTCACCGTCGGCTCCGCCGCAACCCACGAGGAGCACCGGCGCGAGCGCGAGAAGGGCACACCCGAGCGTGCGATCCCCATGTCTCACGTCAGGCATTCTGCAGCACCTGTCCACCCCGCCACCGCGGTCAGTTGTCGCGAGCCAGCCGGAACCCTTGTCGATCGACGCTCCGGTCACTGTCCCCCAGCACCACCACTCCGCGGCGACGGGCGGTATCGACCCCCACGAAGCTGCGGTAACCCGCGGTGCCGCCGTTGTGGAACAGCAGCTCGCCGTCCCTACCGGACAGCTTCATCCACGCCATCGCCTGCTCCATCCTCCCGGACTTCACCCGCGGCCGCTGGATCAGCCGGATCGCCTGGCCCAGCCCGCTGTCGGGCGGTTCGAGGTGCGCGCGCACGAAGAGCGCCAAGTCGTCCACGGATGACCAGAGCGGGCCCGCGCCGGCGAGCGCGTCGAAGGTCCACACCTGGCGACGGAGCCGCCCGCGCCTGGTGTGCCCCGGCTGGTGGGCGTCGGGGTGCGACCGGGTCCGGCCCATCCCGAGCGGGGTCGCGATCCGTTCCCGCACCGCTTCGTCGTACGACGTCCGCAGGTGACGCGCGAGGGCGGTTCCGAGCAGACCGAACCCGAGGTTGGAGTAGACCGGCCGCGAGCGCGTTCGTGGTGTCATGGCACCGACGGCGGCGTACAGCGTGGGTTCGTCGATGTCGGCGTAGGGGTTGCGCGCGCCCGCTCCGAACGCCTTCCGCCACATGCCGGGTGGCAGCCGGGGCAGCCCGCTCGTGTGGGTGACCAAGGCGCCGAGGCTGACCCGGCCGACAGGCCGCTCGTCGAGCGCCGGCAGCAGCTCACCGACCCGCGTCTCCAGGGTGAGCCGTCTGTCGACCACCTCGAGTGCCAGCAGCAGGGCCGTGAACACCTTGGTGACCGAGCCGATCTGGTAGACCCCTCCGGGGTCGGCGCCGGACGTGTCGAGGCCGTCAGGGGTGACGATCCCGACGGCCGCCGTCACCGCGCGGCCCGCACCTTCCGCACGAGCGTCTCCGGCGCGTCGGGGGTGCCGCCCTCCGCTGCGATCCACGCGTAGACCTCCTCGCGCTGTGCGTGGCACATCAGGCCCACCACGTCCCCCGGCAACGCCTGGCCGACCAGGGCGGAGAGGCAGGCGACCTCGGTGTCGTACGCCGGGACCCCGGTCACGCCCACCCGCTCCGCGCCGGCCCGCAGCAGCGCGTCGAGCTCCTCCACCGTCCGGCCGCGCAGGTAGCGCTCCTTGTGGCCGATGGCGATCACGTCGGTGTCCCGGGCCCCGATCTCGGCGAGCTTCTCGATCAGGTCGTCCTGCCGGTCCCCCACGACACCGAGGCCAAGCAGGAGGCGGCTGCCCGGGCGACGGACGCCGTTCATGATCTCGATCAGAGCCTCGAGTCCGGCCTCGTTGTGCGCGAGGTCGACGACCACGGTCACCTCGCCGATGCTGAAGAAGTTCATCCGTCCCGGGTTGTGCTCGGCGTCGGGCAGGAACGTCCGCATCCCCTCCACCACCACGTCGCGAGGGATGCCCACCGCGAGAGCCGCGGAGGCGGCGGCGAGGGAGTTCTCGACGTTGAAGCGGGACAACCCGGCAAGGGTCATCGGGACGTCGACCAGCTCGACCAGCGGATCCGGGTCTCGACCGGGTTTCAGCACGCACACCCAGCCGTCGATCACCGTGGTGGCCCGGCCGCCGTCGTTCAGGGTCTCCCGGATCGCGGGCGAGTCCGGGTCCCGGCTGAACACCCACGGCCGCGCCTGGACCACGCCGCGCATCGCGTAGACCCGCGGGTCGTCGGCGTTCAGCACCGCCCAGCCCTCCTTGCGCGTGATCCGTGCCACCACTGCCTTCACCTCGGCCAGCTGGTCGACGGTGTCGATGCCCTGCTGCCCCAGGTGGTCGGCGGAGACGTTGGTGACGACCGAGACGTCGTTGCGCGTCAGCCCGATCCCCTTGAGCAGGATCCCGCCGCGCGCGGTCTCGGTGACCGCGAGCTCAACCTCGGGATGGGCGAGCACCCGGCCGGCGCCACTCGGGCCGGAGTAGTCCCCCGCCTCCACGAGCGTGCCGTCGACATAGATGCCGTCGGTGTTCGACCAGCCGACCAGCCGGCCGTCGGTACGGGCAAGGTGGGCGATCATGCGGGACGTCGTGGTCTTCCCGTTGGTGCCGGTGACCGCGATCACCGGCACCCGGGGCTTGATGGTGTGCGGCGCTTCGCCCGGCTCGGTAGCGGCCACCCGCTCGGCCGCCGCGCTGACCGCGTCCTCGAGCCCGGCTCCGGGGACCGCATCGATCACCGCGGCGACCGCGCGCCCCATCTCCTGCGCCCGCTCGCGGCGTCGCCAAGGGAACGCCACCACGATCCGATGCGGGTCGCTGGTGGGGCGCACCCGCACCCCCAGCCGCGACGTACCGGACTCCTCGGCCACTGCGCGCACCAGGCGGCCGACGGCCCGCAACGCGAAACGCTGCCGGAACCCTGAGTCCGGCGCCCCCGGCCGGGCGTTCTTCAACCCGATCCGGGTGGCCAGCCGGGACGCCGTCTCCTCCGACGCCGCCGACAGCGCACTGATGTCGAGGGTCAGCTTGATCGCTGCGCGCGGGAAGTACAGGTTGGGCCCCTCGAGGACCCGGAGCTCGACCAGGGAGGAGGACGTCACCGCCCGGACGTTACCGACTGACCGGCTCAGGCACCCATCGCGTGGAAGCCGCCGTCGACGTGCACGATCTCGCCGGTGGTCGCCGGGAAGAGGTCCGACAGCAGGGCGCATACCGCCTTCGCGGTGGGCTCGTGGTCGGTGTTGTCCCAGCCGAGGGGCGACCGGTCGCTCCACATCGACTCCAGCTCCTCGAAGCCGGGGATCGCCTTCGCGGCCAGGGTCTTCAGCGGACCTGCGGAGACCAGGTTGACCCGGATCCCGGCCGGCCCCAGGTCGCGGGCCAGGTAGCGCGAGCAGGACTCGAGGCTCGCCTTCGCCACCCCCATCCAGTCGTACGCCGGCCAGGCCACCGTGGCGTCGAACGTCATTCCGACCACCGAGCCGCCCTCGCTCATCAACGGCCGGCAGGCCTGCGTCAACGACATCAGGGAGTAGGCAGACACCTGCACCGCCTGGGCCACGTCGGACCACGGCCCGTCGAGGAACTTGCCGCCGAGAAGCGTCTCCGGGTTGCCGTAGGCGATGGAGTGCACCACTCCGTCGAGGCCGTCGACGTGCTCGCGCAGTTGGTCGGCGAGACCGGCCAGGTGGTCCTCGTCGGTGACGTCGAGCTCGAGAACCGCGGGCTCTTCGGGAAGCCGCTTGGCGATCCTTCGGGTGATGCCGAGGGCCCGCCCGAAGTTGGAGATCAGCACCGTCGCGCCCTGCTCCTGGGCCACCTTCGCGGTCGCGAAGCCGATCGAGCTGTCCATGGTCACGCCCGCGACCAGGATGCGCTTGCCCTCCAGGATGCCGGTCATCTCAATGCCCCATTCCCAGTCCACCGTCGACGGGGATCACTGCCCCCGTGACGTACGCCGCTCCGTCGCCGGCCAGCCAGGTGACCGCCGACGCCACCTCCTCTGGGGCGGCGTACCGCGCCAGCGGCACCTGCCCCTTGATGGCCTCCTGCTGTTCATCGGTGAGCGCTGCGGTCATGTCCGTCTCCACGTAGCCGGGCGCGACCACGTTGGCCGTGATCGACCGGGACCCGAGCTCCCTGGCGATCGACCTGGCCATCCCGACCAGGCCCGCCTTGGACGCGGCGTAATTGACCTGTCCGGGCGAGCCGAGCAGGCCGACCACCGAGGAGATGAAGATGATCCGGCCGCGGCGGAGCCGCAGCATCCCCTTGCTTGCGCGCTTGGCCAGCCGGAATGAGCCGGTGAGGTTGGTGTCGATCACCGAGTCCCAGTCGTCGTCGGACATCCGGAGCAGGAGGGTGTCGTGGGTGATGCCCGCGTTGGCGACCAGCACCTCGACCGGGCCGTGCGCCTCCTCGGCCGCCTTGAACGCCGCCTCGACGGCGTCGCCATCGGTGATGTCGCAGCGCAGGTCCAGCGCGCCGTCAGGAGCACCGCCGCTGCGGGTCGTCACCGCGACCTTGTCCCCTTGCGCCAGGAAGGCCTCGGCGATGGCGCGGCCGATGCCGCGGTTGCCGCCGGTGACCAGGACCGATCGTGGTTCGCTCACGCCCAGCGACGCTATCGATTACCGCTGGGTAGGCCGAAACCGGGAGGGGTCGATCGAGAGGCACCGGGTTTCGAGACGGGTCGCTCATCCCTCGCTGCGCTCGGTCTGAGCCGAGCCCTCCTCAACCTGCGGCCCTGATCGCGGCCCTCGCAAGCTCGGTCCGCGGGGCCTTCAGTCATCCTCCAGCCGGAAACCGACCTTCATGCCGACCTGAAAGTGCTCCACACCGCCGTCCTTGACCTGGCCGCGCACCTGCGTGACCTCGAACCAGTCCAGGTGACGAAGGGTGCGGGCGGCCCGCTCGATGCCGTTGCGGACGGCCGCGTCGATGCCCTCTGGCGAGGTCCCGACAATCTCGGTGACGCGGTAGGTGCGGTTGGACATGTGTGCCTCCCAGGCTCGGTCCGGTGCTGCGATCGTAGCGACGTAGAGTGGGGACATGGCCAAGGACCAGGCACGGTCCGAGCGGCCCGTGCGGATCACCACCGCGGCGGCCAGCCGCGAAGAGGACATCCGCCATCGGCAGCGTCGCTACGTCATCTCGATGGGCATCCGGACGGTCTGCTTCGTCGCCGCGGTGATCGTGGGTCACGGCTGGGTGATGTGGGTGCTGATCGTCGCCGCGCTGCTGCTGCCGTACGTCGCGGTCGTGATGGCCAACGCGGCGTCGAGCAAGGGCGACGACTTCGCGCTCCAGGACATGAGCCGCACTGAACTGCCCACGAGCACCCGTCGCGAGCTCTGATGGCGCTCTCGGACAAGGGCGACCTGTGCTCCGCGAAGGGCTGCCAGGCCGCCGCCGTCTGGCAGCTCCGGTGGAACAACCCCAAGCTGCACACCCCCGATCGGCGCAAGGTCTGGCTGGCCTGCGACGAGCACCGTCAGTCGCTGTCGGACTTCCTCTCGGCGCGTGGGTTCCTCAAGGACGTGGAGGCGCACGAGCTCAAGTCCTAGGACTGCTCACCGCGTCTCGACACGCTCCGTCCAGGCCTCGCGGGCTCGGCCGGCGGTCGCTGCTCGACGACCAACGATCGGAGCTTCGCAGGCTCAGTTCCGATCAGCCGCCGATCGCTGACATCGGCCGGTCCGGCTGCAGGAACGTCGGGTCGTCGATCCCGTGACCGGCGGCCTTGCCGCGCATCGCCACCCGCCAGCGCTCCGCGAGCACCTCGTCGCTCGCTCCTCCGCGAAGTGCCCCCCGCAGGTCGGACTCCTGACGGGCGAACAGGCAGTTGCGCACCTGGCCGTCGGCGGTCAGCCGGACCCGGTCACAGTCGCCGCAGAACGGACGGGTGACCGACGCGATCACACCCACCGTCGCCGGTCCACCATCCACCAGGAACTTCTCGGCAGGCGCGCTCCCCCGCGGCTCCTCGGCGGGGCTGAGCACGAACTCCCGCTCCAGCCGCTCGAAGATCTCGTCGGCGGTGATCATCCCGTCGCGGCTCCAGCCGTGCTGGGCGTCCAGGGGCATCTGCTCGATGAACCGCAGCTCGTAGCCGCGGTCGAGGCACCAGCGCAGCAGCTCGGCGGCCTGGTCGTCGTTCACCCCCCGCAGCAGCACGGCGTTCACCTTGACCGGGCCGAGGCCGGCCGCGCCGGCCGCGGCGAGGCCGTCGACGACATCGTCGAGCCGGTCCCGTCGGGTGATCTCGTGGAACGTGTCAGGGCGGACCGTGTCGAGGCTGACGTTGACCCGGTGCAACCCGGCCTCGGCGAGCGAGCCCGCGACCCGGCTCAGGCCCAGGGCGTTCGTGGTCATCGACATCTCGACCCCGGGGTCGATCGCGTGAAGCTGCCCGACGATGTCGACGATCCCTCGCCGCACCAGCGGCTCCCCGCCGGTGAACCGGACCTCGCGGATGCCGAGGTGCTCCACGCCGACCCGGACCAGGCGGACCACCTCGTCGTCGGTGAGCACCTCCTCACCGGGCAACCAGTCGAGACCCTCGGCCGGCATGCAGTAGGAGCAGCGGAGGTTGCAGCGGTCGGTGAGCGAGACGCGCAGATCGGTCGCCACGCGGCCGTACCGGTCCGCGAGCCCGGCGCTCGACGTAATGGCCTCCATCCCGCCAGTCTAGGTGCCGGGTGGCGAGGGCCGCTGAGGTGCCGCCCACCGGTACCAATCACGTGCGGAGGCCCTCTGGCCGCCCTATGCTCCGGCTTGAGACGGGGAACGGGTGCGCGGCAGGCGCCCCGGGATCCGCCCCATCCTGATGGGGGTCGGTGTGACCGTTACTCCGGAGATCGAGGTCCGGCAGCCGGGCCGACCGCCGCGCAGGGTGGCCGTCGACCGAACGCTGGAGATCGGCCGAGAGGGACAGGGTGTCCGGGTTGCGGACGACGGTGTGTCGCGCCGTCATGCGAAGCTCCTGCCCAGCCCGCTCGGGCTGTCGCTCGTCGACCTCGGCAGCCGCAACGGCACGCTGCTCAACGGCCTCCCGGTCACCGCGCGCACCCAGCTCACCGACGGCGACGTGATCCGGATCGGCCGTACCGAGCTGATCGTCGTGCTGCCCACCGAGGAGCGGGTGCCGGCCGGCGCCCGGGTGATCACCCACGACGAGCTCGGCCCGCGGCCGACACCACCACCGTCGCCGGTGATCGCGCGGCCACCAGGCCAGCTGCGCAGCCTCGCCACCCGGGTGTTCGTCGGTTCGGAGACGGACCCCGTGTTCCGCACCTACCAGGAGCTGCCGCGCCGGGTGCCGATCGGGGTCTGGCGCGGGGTCCGGGTCGTGAGCGTCGCGTCGTACCTCCTGCTGATCGTCGCCCTGCTCGTCTGGCCGACGACCGGGCTCACGGTGTTCTTCGGGCTGGTCGTCCCGCTTCTTCCGGTGCTGTTCTGGGTCGCGCCAGGCATCTGGCGCAACGTCTGCCCGCTCTCGTCGGCGAACCAGTCGGCGCGGGTCTTCGGCTTCACCCTGGGCCGGACGGCGCCTCGCTGGGTGCGCGAGCGCGGCTACCTGCTCGCGATGGCGTTGTTCTTCGGCATCGCCGGCGCTCGGCTCGCGCTCTTCAACGACGACGGCACGGCGACCGCCGTGCTGCTCGCCGCCGTCGTGCTCTCGGCCTTCGTCGGCGGCGTGCTGTTCAAGGGCAAGAGCGGTTGGTGCAGCAGCATCTGCCCGCTGCTGCCGCTGCAGCGCGTCTACGGGCAGACGCCGTTCGTGCTGTCGCCCAACAGCCACTGCCAGCCCTGCCTGGCCTGCACGCGGAACTGCTTCGACTTTCAGCCGCAGGTGGCCCAGCAGGCCGACCTGCACGACGCCGACGCGAGATGGAGCCAGCCGCGGCGGCTGTTCGCGAGCGCACTGCCGGGCTTCGTGCTCGGGTTCTTCACGGTCCTCAACGAGCCGTCGCTGTCGACCGAGGAGATGTACGGACGGCTGGTGCTGTTCGTGCTGGGCAGTGTCGGCGGGTTCTTCGTCCTGGAGACGGTGCTCGGGATCTCGTCCGGGCTGGTCACCGCCCTGTGGGGAGCGGTCGCCCTCTTCGTCTTCTACTGGTTCAGCTCGCACACCTTCGGCGACGCGCTGTCGTCGCTCTTCGGGCTGGGTGACCTCGACTGGTTGAGGTGGCCGATCCTCAGCGTGCTGGCCCCCCTCACCATCATCTGGCTGATCCGCACCTACTGGTCCGAGCGCCGCTACCTCGCCGAGACCGGCACGGACCAGGTCACCGACCTCGGCATGCCGGTCATGCCGGCCGCCGCGGCCGCTGGGGCCGGGCCGGCGGCGGAGGTCGCGTTCGTCGAGCGCGACGGTGCGGTGCCATCCGATGCCGGCCAGAGCGTGCTCGAGATCGCCGAGGGCTGCGGGCTCGCGATCGAGGCGGGCTGCCGGATGGGCGTCTGCGGCTCCGATCCGGTAGCGATCCTCGAGGGCGCCGAGCACCTCTCGGAGCCCGAGGACGAGGAGCGGAGCACCTTGCGCCGGCTCGGGCTCGCCCCGAACACCCGGATGGCCTGCTGCGCGCGGGTCCAGGACGGCGCGGTCACTGTCAGCCTCACCCCCGAGCGCGGCGCCCCCGATGCGGGCGACCGACCCGTCGACTACGACCGCTCGATCACCAGTGTGGTCGTGCTCGGCACCGGCATCGCCGGCGTCACCGCCGCCGACTTCGTACGACGCGGCCATCCGGACTGCGAGATCCACCTGGTGGGCCAGGAGCCGCACCTGCTCTACAACCGGATGGGCATCTCGCGCATCGTCTACGGCCGGTCCGCCATGAGCGGGCTCTACCTGCTCGACGAGCAGTGGTACGACGACCACCGGATCACCACCTGGCTCAACACCCTCGCCACCGAGATCGACGTGGCCGGCCGCAGTGTGCTGCTCGGCACCGGGCAGCGACTGTTCTTCGACCGGCTGATCCTCGCTACCGGCTCCCGGTCCACCACGATTCCGCTCGAGGGCTTCGGGGTGCCTGGCACGTTCGTGCTGCGGCAGGCGGAGGACGCCACCCGGATCCGCGGCTTCACCCAGCAGCACGGCGTGCGGGCCGCCGTCGTCGCCGGCGGGGGCCTGCTCGGGCTGGAGGCAGCGCACTCGCTGCACCGGCTCGGGCTGAGGGTGACCGTTCTCGAGCTCGGCGACCGGCTGCTCGCGCGCAACATCGACGAGCGCGCCAGCGAGCTCGTGCACCAGCACTTCGCCCGGCTCGGGATCGAGGTGCGTTATCAGGTGGGGGCCGAGGCGCTGGAAGGATCCGAACGCCTGGAGCGGGTTCGGCTCGGCGACGGCTCCACGATTCCCGCCGGGCTGTTCCTGATCTGCATCGGCATCACGCCCGCCACCGACCTGGCGAAGCGCGCCGGCATCGCCGTGGAGCGGGGCGTCCTGGTCGACGACCTGATGCGCACCAGTGCCGCTGACGTGTACGCCGCCGGCGACGTCGCCCAGCACGACGGACTCGTGCTCGGGCTGTGGCCGGTCGCCACCAAGCAGGCCGAGGTCGCGGCGATCAACGCGCTCGGCGGTGACGAGCGGCTACCGGCCGACCTGCCGGCGATGATCCTCAAGGGCGTCGACCTCGACCTGTCCGCGGTCGGCAGGGTGGACCCGGGGCCGGGCGACGAGCTGTTCACCGAGGACCACCCGGCCGTGCCGTCGTACCGGCGCCTGCTGGTGAACGACGGCGTGGTGGTCGGCGTGCTGGCGCTCGGATCACACCCGGAGTTCCTCGCCGCGGCCACCACGGCCGTGAAGCGCGGCCGAACGCTCGATGGGGCGGCGCTGGCACGGCTCCGTGCCGGCGACTGGTCGGCAGTGAAGGACGCCCGCGATCAGGCGAGCGCGTCCGCCCCCGGGCCGATGTAGGTGTAGACCCGGCGGCCGATGCGGAGGCTCCAGCCCATGGGCAGGGCGAACGACTCGTTCCCGAGCCGGGTCCACTCCGAGGCGCCGGGCGCGGCGACGTCGGTGCCGTTGCTGGAATCTGCGTCGCGGATCGTGAGCACGCCACCGTCGATGTCGAGGTAGGCCTGGACGCGCGAGACGGTCTGCTCGGGGTCGGGGATGAAGACCGGCGATGCGGCTCCCCGGCGGACCGCCGGATCCTGGCGCGGGTCGCGGCCGAGCACGTAGGGCCGGTCGATCGGAACCCGGCTGCCGTCCTCGGCGACCAGGTGCGCGATCTCGTCGGCCAGGAGCACGGTCTCCCCGCTCGGCGTGCGGATGGCTGTATCGACGCGTTCCCGGCCGGGCGGCGGTGGAGCGGGAGGCTCGGGGACCGCCGACGGTGGCGCGGCGGCTTCCTGCGGCTCGCCGGACACCGGCTCGAGCACGAAGCCGGCCCCGGCCAGCATCCCGTGCCCGAGGTCGGTGCGAGGGTCCGCCGTCACCGGTCCGGCGGCGATGAGCGTGACCCCGACCCTCTGAACATCGGCCGGGAGCGGGCGCTCCAGCCAGGTCAGAGCCTGGTCGCCCGCCAGCTCGGTGTCATCGACGACGGCGCGGACGGCGCCGTACAGCAGCAGCCGCCGATCATTGTCGGAGCCGCCGAGCAGCAGCCCGAAGGGTGGCGCCTCCGATCGACGCTCCGCGAGCAGCGCGGCCACCCGCCAGAGCGTCTCCCGATCCGCGGATCCGACCGCCAACAGGTCCAGCAGGTCCCGGCTGAACGCGTCCGTCTCACCACCGATGCCGACGACGGCAGCAAGGTCGCCGAATCTCCCGACCACACCGTCGCCGGGCTGAACTCCCATCCGGACCTGCGCGCCGTTCATCCGAGCTCCCTACTGTCCTCGGACGCCGACTCAGCATCCCACGCGTTCGGCCGCACCGGTACGCCTGCCAGGCGAAGACGCGGGCTAGCGTGGACCGGTGAGGTCCTTCCGCTTCCTCCTGAGCCGGCGGTGGCTGCTGTTCGCAGTCGCCGTCGTCGTGGTGGCGGCAGCGACCTGGTGGCTGGGTGAATGGCAGTTCAGCCGGCTCGACGATCGCAAGGAGCGCAACGCCGTCGTCCGCGCCAACGAGGACAAGCCGCCGGTGCCGGTGGCCGAGGTGCTCGCCCCCGGCCGGGAGGTCGCCGATGACGACGAGTGGCGCCAGGTGACCGCGACCGGCACCTACGCCGCCGACGACACCGTGATCGTGCGCTACCGGACCCGCGACGGGGCGTCCGGCGTCGACGTCGTGGTGCCCCTCGTGACCGAAGCCGGTACGGCGCTGTTGGTGGACCGCGGCTGGATGCAGACCGACAACCGGGGCACCGAGATCCCCGACGTGCCCGAACCACCGCCCGGCGAGGTCACGGTCACCGGCTGGGTCCGGTCCGACGGCTCGGGCAACAGCACCGAGGTCCACGACCAGTCCACGCGGGCCATCTCCAGCGAGCAGATCGGGCCCGCTCTCGACCGCGAGGTGTACGGCGGCTTCGTGGAGCTCCGGTCCGAGGACCCCGAGCCCGCCGAGTCGCTGGAGCAGGTCGAGCTGCCCGAGCTCGACAACGGCCCGCACTTCTTCTACGGGCTGCAGTGGTGGTTCTTCGGGGTGCTCGCGATCGCCGGCTTCGGCTACCTCGCCTATGACGAGTGGCGGAACGGACCGCGGGGCCCTCGCAAGCGTCAGAGGGAGCGCAGCATGCCGCCGTCGACGGGCAGCATGGTGCCGGACACGAAGGACGCGGCCGGCGAGAGCAGGAAGGCCGCGGCGCGGCCGAACTCCTCCGGCTCGCCGTAGCGGCGCAGCGGGATCGTCGCTACCGCCGCCGCGCGCGCCGCCTCGGCGTCACCGGTGGAGGCGTCCAGCTCGGCCACCCGCTCGGTGCCCACGCGGCCGGGAAGCAGGCCGTTGACCCGCACTCCCCGCGGCCCCAGCTCGTCAGCCAGGGTCTTGGCGACCATCGCCAGGCCGGGCCGCAGGCCGTTGGAGATCGCCAGGTTGCCGAGCGGTGCGCGCACGCTCGAGGAGAGCACCAGCGCCAGAGCGCCGCCCTGGCCGAGATCCGTGCCCACCTCACGGGCCAGCCGGACCGCACCCAGGAAGACCGCCTCGAACGAGGTGGTCCACTGCTCGTCGGTGACCTCGGTGACCGCACCCGTCGGCGGGCCGCCGACCGAGATCAGGGCACCGTCGAGGCGACCCCACCGCTCGCGAGCGGTCGCGATCAGGCGTGCGGGCGTTTCCGGGTCGGCGTTGTCGGCGGGTACGCCGACCGCTGCGTCGCCGAGCGCCGCGACCGCCTCGTTCAGCGATTCCCCCGAACGCCCCGAGAGCACCACCCGGGCGCCCTCGGCGACCAGGCAGTCGGCGGTGGCCCGGCCGAGCCCGCGGGCCCCGCCGGTGACGATGAAGACGCGATCCTTCAGTCCGAGGTCCATGAACCGAACTTAGACCGTCACGCCACTGGTGCGTCGTCGTGCAGGAACTGGGTGCGGTAGAGATCGGCGTACAGGCCGTTGCGGGCCAGCAGGTCGCGGTGCGTGCCCGACTCCACGATCCGGCCGTCGTCGAGTACCAGGATCTGGTCGGCGTTGCGCACCGTCGACAGGCGGTGCGCGATCACCAGCGACGTGCGCCCCTCGAGCGCGGCGTCGAGAGCGCGCTGCACCGCGGACTCGGACTCACTGTCGAGGTGCGCGGTCGCCTCGTCGAGCACCACGATCGACGGTGCCTTGAGCAGCAGGCGCGCGATCGCGAGCCGCTGCCGCTCACCACCGGACAGCCGGTAGCCGCGGTCGCCGACGACGGTGTCCAGCCCGTCGGGCAGGCCGCGGATGAGGCGGGCCACCTGGGCCGCCTCGAGGGCCGCCCAGATCTCGACGTCGTCGGCCTCGGGCCGCGCGTAGAGCAGGTTCGCCCGGATCGTGTCGTGGAACATGTGCGCGTCCTGGGTGACGTAGCCGACCGCGTCCTCGAGGGACTGCAGCGTCACGTCGCGTACGTCGTGCCCGCCGACCCGGACCACGCCCGACCCCACGTCGTAGAGCCGGGCGACCAGGTGGGTCACCGTGGTCTTGCCGGCGCCGGACGGGCCGACCAGCGCCACCATCTGGCCCGGCTCGGCGCCGAAGCTCACGTCGTAGAGCACCTGGGTGTTGTCCCGTGACTCGATGCGGGCGACGCTCTCGAGCGACCCCAGGCTGATCTCGTCCGCTCGCGGGTAGGTGAACGAGACGTGCTCGAACTCCAGTCGAGCGGTGCCGCGGGGAAGGACGGCGGCGTCCGGCTTCTCCTGGATCTGCGACGGCAGGTCGAGCACCTCGAAGACCCGCTCGAAGCTGACCAGCGCGGTCATCACGTCGATCCGGACGTTGGAGAGGCCCTGCAGCGGACCGAGCAGCCGGAGCAGCAGGGTGGCGAGGGCGAGCAGGGTGCCGACGGTCAGCGTCTTGTCGATGGCGAGGTGGCCGCCGAAGCCGTAGACCAGCGCCGTCGCTAGGGCCGGCACGAGCATCATCGAGGCGCCGAAGACCCGGGTGATCAGCGAGATCCGGACCCCGAGGTCACGCACGTTGGCGGCCCGGTCGGCGAACAGGTCGTCCTCCTCGCCACGCCGGCCGAACAGCTTGAGCAGCATCGCGCCGCCCACGTTGAACCGCTCCGTCATCACGTTGCCGAGGTCGGCGTTGCCGTCCATCTGGCGGCGGGTCAGCCCGGCGAGGCGGCCGCTGACCCAGCGGGAGACGAAGTAGAGGATCGGGAAGAGCGCCAGGCAGAGCAGGGTGATCTGCCAGCTCAACGCGAGCATCGCGATGCCGACGACGAACACGGCGATGGTGTTGGAGACCGTGCTGGAGAGGGTCGACGTGAACGCGCGCTGCGCGCCGATCACGTCGTTGTTGAGCCGGGAGACCAGCGCACCGGTCTGGGTGCGGGTGAAGAAGGCCAGCGACTGGCGCTGCACGTGCCCGAACACCTTGGTGCGCAGGTCGTAGATCAACCCCTCGCCGATCCGCGAGGACAGCCAGCCGTTGAGCACCGCGAGGGCAGCGGTGAAGATCGCGACCCCGGCCATTGCCAGGGCCAGGAGCGTCACCACCTTGTCGTCGCCCGCGAGGATGCCGTCGTCGACGATCCGCTGCACCAGCAGCGGCATCACGACGACCATGGCCGCGTCGATGACGACCAGGAACAGGAAGACCGAGATCAATCGGCGATGGGGACGCGCGAAGCCGAGCACGCGGCGCACCGTCTTGGCATCGATTCGGTTGTCGACCACGCTGCGGTCGGAGCGGATGTGGCGCCAGGCGCCCCCGCCGGGATGCATGGATGACATGCGCTACCCCCTCAGCTTCCTAGCAACGCCGCCAGCTCCCGGAACCGCCGGATCTGCGCCTCGCGCTCGAGGCGACGCTGGATGTCAAGGTCTCGTTGTGCCGCTCCCATGAGCAGCGTCTTCGTCTCGCGGACCGCGCCCACGGGGGCTGCGGTCAGGGCGGCTGCCAGGTCGGCGACCGTGCCGTAGAGCTCCGCGAGGGGGACGGCGGTGAGCGCGAGCCCGATCTCGACGGCCTCCGCGGCTCCGACCATCCGTGCCGTCGCGCAGATCTCCAGTGCCCTGGCGTAACCAACGCTCTCCACGAGCGGTTTTGTTCCCGTCAGGTCCGGCACCAGGCCCAGCGCGGACTCCTTCATGCACAGCTGAGCATCGTCGGCGAGCACCCGGAGGTCGCAGGAGAGCACCAGCTGGAAGCCCGCGCCGATCGCGTAGCCCTGGACCGCAGCGATGGACACGAAGCGGGGGTCGCGGAGCCAGGTGAAGCCGTGCTGGAAGTCGTCGATGGTCGCGCTGATCGCCGCGTCGTCCAGCGAGAGAAGACCGGCCACCGTCTCCGCGCCGGCGGTGCTCGGGTCGAGCATCGACCGGTCCAGGCCGGCGGAGAACGCCGGTCCCTCACCGCGCATCACCACGACCCGGACGTCGTCGGGCAGCCCCGCCCCGATGGTCGACAGAGCTCGCCACATCGCGGGCGTCTGGCTGTTGCGCGAGTCCGGGCGATCGAGCGTGACCGTCGCCGTCGCGCCGTCGACGTCGAGACGCAGACCGACCGCGGCCAGCTCTTCGGGGCTCATGGCCGGAGTCTAGGTGTGACCGCGGACGTACTAGGCGAGTGCCACCAGGTCGCCGTAGTCGGGGCTCCAGAGGTCCTCGACCCCGTCGGGCAGGATCAGCACCCGGTCGGGCTCCAACGCGTGCACGGCACCCTCGTCGTGCGTCACCAGCACGATCGCGCCCTCGTAGCTGCGGATCGCGGCGAGCACCTCTTCTCGTGACGCCGGGTCGAGGTTGTTGGTGGGCTCGTCGAGCAGCAGCACGTTGGCGCTGGAGACCACCAGGATCGCCAGCGCCAGCCGCGTCTTCTCGCCGCCCGACAGCACGGAGGCGGGCTTGTCCGCGTCGTCGCCCGAGAAGAGGAACGAGCCCAGCACCGAGCGGGCCTCGGTGTTCGTGAGCTGCGGCGCCGAGGAGTGCAGGTTCTGCAGCACGGAGCGCGACGTGTCGAGGGTCTCGTGCTCCTGGGCGTAGTAGCCGATCTTCAGCCCGTGACCGGGCGTGACGCCGCCGGTGTCCGGGCGATCCACGCCGGCGAGGATCCGGAGCAGCGTGGTCTTGCCGGCGCCGTTCAGGCCGAGCACCACGACCCGCGAGCCGCGGTCGATCGCGAGATCGACGTCGGTGAACACCTCGAGCGAGCCGTAGGACTTCGACAGCTCGGCCGCGGTGAGTGGCGTCTTCCCGCAGGGCGCCGGAGCGGGGAACTTGATCCGGGCGACCCGGTCCTCGCGTCGCTCGCCCTCGACCCCGGCGAGCAGCCGCTCGGCGCGCTTCAGCATCGACTGGGCCGCCTGCGCCTTGGTGGCCTTCGCCCGCATCCGGTTGGCCTGGTCGGTGAGAGTCTTGGCCTTGTTCTCGGCGTTCATCCGCTCGCGCTTGCGGCGCTTCTCGTCCGTCTCCCGCTGGGTGAGGTAAGCCGTCCAGCCCATGTTGTAGATGTCGATCTCCGCGCGGTTCGCGTCCAGGTGCAGCACCCGGTTGACGGTGGTCTCCAGGAGGGCGGTGTCGTGGCTGATCACGACCAGGCCGCCCTGATGCGCCTTGAGGAACTCGCGCAGCCAGACGATGGAGTCGGCGTCGAGGTGGTTGGTGGGCTCGTCGAGGAGCAGCGTGTCGGCCCCGGAGAACAGGATCCGGGCCAGCTCGACCCGCCGCCGCTGCCCGCCCGAGAGCGTCTTCAACGGCTGGCCGAGCACCCGGTCCTCGATGCCGAGGCTGTGCGCCATCTGCGCGGCCTCCGACTCGGCGGCGTACCCGCCACCGGCGTGAAGGTCGGCGTCGGCGCGGGTGTAGCGCCGCATCGCCCGCTCGCGCGCGGTCGGGTCGTCGCTGCCCATCCCGACCTCGGCCTCGCGCATCCGGCGTACGGCGTCGTCGAGCCCGCGCGCCGAAAGGATCCGCTCCCTGGCCAGCTGCTCGGGATCACCCGAGCGCGGGTCCTGCGGCAGGTAGCCCACGTCACCCGTGCGCTGCACCGCGCCACCCGCAGGCAGCGCCTCACCCGCCAGGATCCGGGTGAGCGTCGTCTTGCCCGCGCCGTTGCGCCCGACCAGGCCCACCTTGTCGCCCGCACCCACGCGGAAGCTGACGTTCTCCATGAGCAGTCGTGCCCCGGCCCGGACCTCGAGGTGGTGGGCGGTGATCATCGTGATCACTAGTCTAAGTAGCCGGGTCCGGCCGAGCCGCGGTCGGCCCGGACCCGACCGGCACCATCAGGGGGAACGCGCGATGAAGTTCAATCCCAAGGCCCGGCTCGACCGGGGTCGCGTCAAGGACGCCGGGCAGGGGTCGGGCGGCGGCGGCCTCCCCGGAGGCAGCGGCCGGCGGATCCCGATCCCCGGGGGCGCGGCCGGTGGAGGGATCGGCGGCATCCTGATCGTGGTGCTGATCATCGTGCTCAACCAGTGCCTGGCCAACAGCGACACCGGCGGTGGTACCGGCGGATACAGCACCTCTCGCCTCAACGACTCCGCCGACACCGGCCGCTACAACAGCTGCGAGACCGGCGCCGACGCCAACAACAGCCAGGACTGCGCGCGGGTCGCGGTCGAGAACTCCCTGACCGACTACTGGGACGGCGAGCTCGGGGGGAAATTCCGGCACGAGGAGCAGTTGGTCACGTTCACCGACTCGGTGAACACGGCGTGTGGTGGGGCCACCTCCGCGGTCGGACCGTTCTACTGTCCCTCCGACGAGTCGATCTACCTCGACACCGACTTCTTCGACGAGGTGCTCGAGCGCGAGCTCGGCGGTCCCGACGGGGGCTTCGTGGAGTTCTACGTGCTCGCCCACGAGTACGGCCACCACATCTCCAACCTGCTGGGGTACTTCGGCCAGGTGCGCACCCAGCAGGGACCGCAGAGCGACGCCGTACGCCTGGAGCTCCAAGCCGACTGCTACGCCGGAATGTGGGCGAAGCACGCCACGTCCACCGAGGACGCCGAGGGCGAGGTGCTGATCTCAGAGCTCACCGAGGAGGACGTCGACCTGGCGATCGAAGCGGCCGAGGCGGTGGGCGACGACAGGATCCAGCAGAAGACCCAGGGCCAGGTCACCGAGGAGTCCTGGACCCATGGCTCGGCCGCGATGCGGAAGAAGTGGTTCGAGATCGGCTACACGGAGGGCAGCCTGCAGGCCTGCGACACGTTCGCGGTGGACCGGGTCTGAGCTACCAGCCCAGCAGCGCCTCGATCTGCGGGAACTGCCGCTGCAGTGCGCGCAGGTGCGGGGCCACCGACGGGTGGCGGTACTTCCCGGCCAGCGCACCCTCGCCGCCGGCCACCCGGGCCAACGCCCACTCGGCCCGGTTGAGCGCGGTGTAGACCGCGGTGACCCGCGCGCCGAGGAGTACGTCGTCGGGCGTGGCGAGGCCCGCCGGCAGGCCCATCAGGTAGGCGTCGAGGAGCGGCTCGAAGGCCTCACGCGAGCCGAGCGAGTAGTAGCCCAGGTCGCCGCCGACCGGGCCGGTGCCCAGCGTGCCCCAGTCGATGGCGAGCACGTCGTCGCCGTCGCGACCGGGCAGGTTCGTCGGCGTCGGGTCGCCGTGCTGCGGGACCTGGGGCAACGCCTCCACGATGTCGAGCATGGTGCTCCGGCGGTCCCACAGGTGGTGCGCCACGTCGGCGACCGTGGTCCGGGCCAGCGTCGGCCACCCACCACCTCGCTCCACCCGGGCCATCCGGTCGCCGAGCTGGTGCCGGGCCAGGAACCGGGGACGAGGCAGGTCAGACCCCGCGAACCTGCCCAGGGCCATCGCCACGAACAGTCCGGTGAGCGCGGCGTCCTCCACCCACTCCCGGGTGATCGTGATCCCGTGCTCGTCCTCCTCGATGGCCGCGCTGACCGCGCGCAGCCCCGGCGTACCGGCGGTGAGCCCGGTGCCGAGCACGTCGGCCTCGCGTCGCCAGTACGCCGCGTGGCCCGGGTCACTGAGCTCCGCCGGGTCCTGCGGGGTCGGTGCCGCCAGCCGCTTGATGACCACCGGACGGCCGCCCTGCGCCGATCGCCACAGGCCGACCGTGGATGCGCCGGTGCCGCCAGGAAGCGGATGCCAGCCCGGCTGGGGCTCCCACATGGAACCGACGCTAGTTGATCGGGCGCCGGAACTCAGCGCTTGGCGCGCTCGGCGTGCCAACGGCGTACGAGCTCGCCCATCTCGCCCGTCATGAATCTCAGGAAGTCACGCGTCTCGGCCACCCGGTCCCGGGCGAGACCGACGAGCTCCCCGTCGTCGAGCGCTGACTGACACATGTCGCTCAGCGGGCCGTAGGCCGCGATCTCGGCGGCGAAAACCGGCTCCCACACCTCGTCGCCCAGACCGAACCGATCCACCCGCTCACCGGGCGTCCGGAACCGGCGGATCAGGTTCAGGGTGCCGAGGTAGCGCACCGCTCCACTCACGGCCGCGGCGCTGACGCCGAGCCGGTCGGCGATCTCTCGTGCGGTCAGCGACTCCTCGGGGGCGGCGATGGCCAGCGCGAATACGCGCGCCGGCATCCGCGGAAAGCCGAGCTGCGACAGCGCGAGCGCGAAGTCCTCGACAAACTGGGGCACCTTCGACGGCTCGGGCATGCCGCCACACTAGTGGAGAATTCACTGATTCAACACTTTTCACAGGTTTGTGAAGACAGTGCTACGTTGGCGACATGGCGAAGGTGATCGACATCAGGGGCCTGCACAAGTCGTTCGGCTCCACCCACGCTCTCGACGGGCTCGACCTCGAGGTAGTCACCGGCGAGGTGCACGGCTTCCTCGGCCCGAACGGCGCCGGCAAGTCCACCACGATCAGGGTGCTGCTCGGCCTGCTGCGCGCGAACTCCGGGACGGTCCGGCTCTTCGACGCCGACCCGTGGCGCGATGCCGCGTCACTGCACCGCCGGCTGGCGTACGTGCCGGGAGACGTGAACCTGTGGCCCAACCTGTCGGGTGGTGAGGTGATCGACCTGCTCGGCCGGCTGCGCGGAGGCCTCGACGAGAAGCGCCGCGCACACCTGATCGAGCGCTTCGAGCTCGACCCGACCAAGAAGGGCCGGTCCTACTCCAAGGGTAACCGGCAGAAGGTCGCCCTGGTCGCCGCCCTCGCCTCCGACGTCGACCTCCTGGTGCTGGACGAGCCGACCTCCGGGCTCGACCCCCTCATGGAAGCCGTCTTCACCGTGTGCGTCGACGAGTTCAAGAACGCCGGCGGCACGGTGCTGCTCTCCAGCCACATCCTCGCCGAGGTCGAGCGGCTCTGCGACCGGGTGAGCATCATCCGCAACGGTCGCAACGTCGAGAGCGGCACCCTCGCGGAGCTCCGCCATCTCACCCGCACCGCCGTCCACGCCGAGCTGGCCAGCAACGCCAGCGGGCTCGACGCGCTCCACGGCGTACACCACCTGGTCGTGGAGGACCACCGGGTCAGCTTCGAGGTCGACACCACACACCTGGGCGAGGCTCTGCAGGCGCTGGGCGAGTTCGGTATCCAAACGCTCACCTCGCAGCCGCCGACCCTCGAGGAGCTGTTCCTCCGGCACTACGGCGACGAGGTGGCAACACCATGACCGGCGCGTGGGCCGGTCTCGGCACGCTGCTGCGTACCTATGCCTGGAGGGACCGGTGGATGATCCTGTGGTTCACCATCGGGGTGACCGTCCTCTACTGGTCGCAGGCGGTGAGCGTCGACGGCCTGTACACCACGCAGGCGGAGTTCGACCGGGCCGCCGCGAGCATGGAGGACAACGCGGCGTTCATCGCGATGACTGGCCCGGCGCGCGCCTTGAACACGACCGGCGGCCAGGTGACCTGGCAGTCGACCGCGTTCGGCGCGATCCTGATCGGGCTGATGGCGATGTTCCTGGTCGGCCGGCACACCCGCGCCGAGGAGGAGTCCGGCCGCGACGAGCTGCTGCGCTCCGGCGTGGTCGGCCGCCAGGCCCCGATGACCGCGGCGCTGCTGCTGACCGGGGCGGCCAGCCTGCTCGTCGGGGCGTGCGTGACCGCCAGCCTGATCGGGTACGGCCTGGCCACGGCGGGCGCGGTCGCCCTGGGCCTCGGGCTGTGGCTCTGCGGGCTGACCTTCGGAGCGGTGGCGCTGCTGGCCGCCCAGCTCACCTCCTCGACCCGCACCATGTACGGCATGGCCGGCGCCGCCATCGGGGTCTCCTACGGGCTGCGCGCGATCGGCGACGTCGGCAACGGGGTGCTGTCGTGGCTCTCCCCCATCGGCTGGTACCAGGCGATGCACGCCTACTCCGGCGAGCGCTGGTGGCCCGCCCTGCTCCTGGTCGCGGCGACGACGGTGACCGCGGGGGCGGCGTACGCCGTTTTCGCGCGCCGCGACGTCGGCGCCGGAATCTGGCCGGCCCGACCCGGCCCGGCCCGGGCGCCGGTCGGCCTGCGCGGCTCGTTGGGGCTCGCCTGGCGGCTGCAGCGGGGCAGCCTCCTGGCGTGGGCGGCCGGCCTGTTCGTGGGCGGCATCGCCTACGGCTCGATCGGCGACGACGTCACCAGCCTGATCGGCGACTCCGACTTCGCGCAGGACGTGTTCGGCGCCGGCGGACCCGACCTGGTCGACTCCTTCTACGCCACGGCGGCCCTGATGCTGGCCCTGATCGGAACCGGCTTCGCCATCTCGTCGGCCCTGCGGCCGCGCGGTGAGGAGAACGACGGTCAGGTCGAGTCGCTGCTCGCCACCGCGCTCCCCCGGTCGCGCTGGCTCGCCAGCCACCTGGTGATCACCTTCGCGGGCACCGTCGGCATCGTCGTGCTCAGCGGGCTCGGGCTGGGACTCGGGTTCGCGCTGGTCACGGGTGACGGGAGCAGGATCGGACCCTTCACCTGGGCCACCACGTCGCTGCTGCCGGCCGTGCTGCTGCTGGCGGCCCTGGCGCTCCTGCTGTACGGCGCACTGCCGCGCGCGGCGTCATTGGCCTGGCTGGCGCTGCTCGTCTGCGTCGTGGTGATGATGTTCGGCGAGGCGCTGCAGCTCCCCGAGTGGCTGCGCGACCTCTCCCCGTTCGAGCACCTCGCGCTCGTCCCCGCCGTGTCCGTCGACTGGGCTGCGGCATTGGGCGTCCTCGGGATCGCGGCGGTGCTGGCCGTCGTGGGACAGGCCGCATTCCTGCGTCGCGACATCCGCTGAGGAGCGGCTCAGGCGTTGGTGACCTCGAGCCGGATCGCCACCGCGTCCGCGACGGCAGCGTCGAGGGTGGCGCGTCGCGGCTCCGCAACCGGCAGCCACGGGTCGACCACGGACACCCGGGCCAGCCGACGGTCCGCGAGCACCGCCTCGACCGCGGCGTGGTCGCCACCGGTGACCACCGGGAGCGACCCCGTGAGGATCCGCGCCGCGTGATCGGCCGCCGCCTCGTACGCCTGCCGTGCCTGGTTGTCCCGCCGCCTGGCGAACCGCTGTTGTGACTGACCACCGGCCTTCGTGCGCCCCTGCACGTGCCGCTGGCCGACCTTCGACTCCTCCAGCGTCTCCCCCGCCAGCCGGGCGATCGCGAACCCGCCCTTTCGCACCAGCAGCACGCCCCAGCGCTCGGGTCTGGTCAGGGCCTCCCCGAACTCCGCCGGATCGGCAGGTCCGTCGTACGTCGCCCCGAACGGCAACCGTGCGGTGAAGTGCGAGCCGTCCTCGGCGCGGCCGGATAGCGCGCCTTCGGAGACGGCGTACTTCGTCGGACCGTGCCCGGCCTCGAAGTTCTCCACCCAGCGGACCCAGCGAGCGGGCGGAACGGCGACGCTGGGCACGCAGACGACCGTAGCCGTTCCTCACTCGCGGAACTGGCGGCAAGAGTCACCAGGACGGGCTTGAGAACCGTCTTTTGCCGCCAGTTGCGACCACCAGGACCTACTCCGGCTGGTAGGCGACCCGGAACCGCTCGCACACGATCGGCATGTCGGTGGCGAAGCCGCGGTCGTGGGTGGCGTGCTCGGTGAAGAAGCGCTCGTGCACCTCGCGCCAGTACTCCAGCGAGCGGTCGCCCTCGCCCTCGAGGTAGGCGTGCTCCTCGTCGACCTCGTAGAAGGGCACCACCTCGACCACGGTCGACTCGATGAGGGCTCGAGGGTGGTCTCGGCCGTCGAGGATGATGCTCAGGGTGCCGGCCTCGGGTAGCGGTTCGTCGTCTGCGTCGTAGTCCCACAGGGCACTCGCCGTGGCCGTCTTGGTGCCGTCGAGGACCAGCTCCAGCAGCTCATCGGCCTGCTCCGGGGTGGCTCCGAACGACCAGGCAGAGGGCGGCAGCACCTCGAGCGTGGTGGGCCCGAAGTACGTCGGCGCGCTGTTCAGCTTGGCGTGGAAGCGGGCCAGGTCCCAGAAGGACCGGACCTCGGCGTCATCCACGATCGTGCGCTAGCGCGCCCCAGGTCTCGACCCGCCCGTCGCGGGTTCGCAGGCTCACCCGCGGGGCTCGCTCGACCTCTTCGCGTCCCGCCTCGTTCGCTTCGCTCACGAGTCGCGGCTCAGACGTTGAACCCGAGGGCGCGGAGCTGCTCGCGGCCGTCGTCGCTGATCTTGTCGGGGCCCCAGGGCGGCATCCAGACCCAGTTGATCGCGACGTCGTTGACCAGGCCCTCGAGGGCGGTGTTGGTCTGGTCCTGGATGACGTCGGTCAGCGGGCAGGCCGCGGACGTCAGCGTCATGTCGAGGACGCACGAGTGGTCGTCGTCGAGGTGCACGTCGTAGACCAGTCCGAGGTCGACGACGTTGATGCCCAGCTCGGGGTCGACGACGTCCTTCATCGCCTCGGTGACGTCGTCCACCGTCACGGTCGCGGTGCCGCCTCCGGTGGCCTCGGGGACCTCCGGGAGGTCGCCGTGGTCCACGGACTCGGTCTCAGCCATTGCTTGCCTCCAGCGATTGTGCGGTTGCGTCCTTCCAGGCCATCCACGACAGTAACGCGCACTTGACCCGCGCCGGGAACTTCGCGACGCCCGCGAAGGCGACGCCGTCCTCCAGCACGTCCTCGTCAGGCTCCACCTGTCCCTTGCCCTGCATCAGGGTCAGGAACTGGTCGTGGATCGCCATCGCGTCCTCGATCGGCTTGCCGATCAGGAGCTCGGCCAGCACCGAGGCGGATGCCTGCGAGATCGAGCAGCCGACGGCGTCGTAGGACACGTCGGACACCACGTGGTCGTCGAGGTGGACGCGCAGGGTCACCTCGTCGCCGCAGGTGGGGTTGACGTGGTGCACCTCGGCCTCGAAGGGCTCTCGGAGCCCCGCGTGCTGCGGGTGCTTGTAGTGGTCGAGGATGATCTCTTGGTAGAGAGCGTCGAGTTCGGTGGCTGCCATCTCACTCAACTCAACTTGAAGTAAGTGCGGGTGTATTCCAGGCCCTCGACCAGCGCGTCGATCTCGGCCGGCGTCGTGTAGAGGTACGACGACATCCGGGTCGAGCTCTGCACGCCGAACCGTTCGTGGGCCGGCTTCGCACAGTGGTGGCCCGCGCGAACTGCGATGCCGCGCGAGTCGAGCACCTGCGCCACGTCGTGCGGGTGCACACCGTCCAGCTCGAAGGCGATGGCGCCGCCCCGCTCGGCCGCGTCCAGCGGACCGAGCACGGTGAGGCCCTGGACTGTCGCCAGGCCCTGCAGCGCGTACGCCGTGATCGCCTGCTCGTGCGCGTGCACGGCGTCCATGCCGAGGTGGCCGAGGTACTCCACAGCCGCGCCCAGGCCGACGGCCTCCACGATCGGCGGGGTCCCGGCCTCGAACTTGTGCGGGATGCCGGCGTACGTCGACCGCTCCATGCGCACCGTCTCGATCATCTCGCCGCCCCCGAGGAACGGCGGCAGCGCCTCGAGCACCTCGCGCCGGCCCCAGAGCACGCCGATGCCGGTCGGGCCGACGACCTTGTGGCCCGTGAACGCCAGGAAGTCCGCACCGCTCGCCACGACGTCGACCGGCAGCTGGGGTACCGCCTGCGACGCGTCGACGACGACGATCGCGCCGACCTCGTGGGCCCGGCGGGCGACCTCGGCCACCGGGTTGATGGTGCCGAGCATGTTGGACACCCAGGTGAGCGAGACGACCTTGGTGCGCTCGTTGATCAGCTCGTCGATGTTCGAGAGGTCGAGCCGACCCTCGTCGGTGAACCCGAACCAGCGCAGTCGGGCGCCCTTGCGCTCGGTGAGCAGCTGCCACGGAACGATGTTGGAGTGGTGCTCCATCTGGGTGATGACCACCTCGTCGCCCTCACCGACCGCCAACGGGCCGCGGGCCCAGGCCAACGTGTTGGCCACCAGGTTGAGCGCCTCCGAGGCGTTCTTGGTGAACACCACCTCGTCGCGCGAGGGGGCGCCGATGAACGCCGCCACCTTGTCGCGCGCGGCCTCGAACGCCTCGGTCGACTCGGCGCCGAGCTGGTGCATGGCGCGGGCGATGTTGGCGTTGTGCCGCTCCAGGTGGTCGACCATCGTGTCGATCACGACCTGCGGTTTCTGCGAGGTGTTCGCGCTGTCGAGATAGACCAGGGGCAGCCCACCCGCGAGCGTGCGCTCGAGGATCGGGAAGTCCTTGCGGATGACTTCCAGCTCGGGAAGCAGACCTGGGAGAGACATGATCAGACCGCGCTCTTGAGGTACTTGTCGTAGCCCTCGGCCTCGAGCTGGTCGGCCAGCTCCGCGCCGCCCTGCTCGGCGATCCGGCCGTCGACGAAGACGTGCACGTAGTCGGGCTCGATGTAGCCGAGGATCCGGGTGTAGTGGGTGATCAGCAGGACGCCCTTGCCCTCCTGCGCGCGGAACCGGTTCACGCCCTCGGCGACGATCTTGAGCGCGTCGATGTCGAGGCCGGAGTCGGTCTCGTCGAGGATCGCCATCTTCGGGTTGAGCAGCTCCATCTGGGCGATCTCGTGACGCTTCTTCTCGCCTCCGGAGAACCCCTCGTTGACGTTGCGCGTGCCGAACGTCGGGTCGAGGTTGAGCTGCTCGAGGGCGTTGTTGACGTCCTTGACCCAGGTGCGGAGCTTCGGCGCCTCACCGTCGAGGGCCGTCTTGGCGGTCCGCAGGAAGTTGGACACCGAGACGCCGGGCACCTCGACGGGGTACTGCATCGCCAGGAACAGCCCGGCCCGCGCCCGCTCGTCGACCGTCATCGCGAGGACGTCGGCGCCGTCGAGGGTCACCGAGCCGCCGGTGATGTCGTACTTCGGGTGGCCGGCCACGGAGTAGGCGAGGGTCGACTTGCCCGACCCGTTCGGCCCCATGATCGCGTGCGTCTCGCCGTCCTTGATGGTCAGCGTGACGCCCTTGAGGATCTCCTTGGGGCCGTCGTCGGTGGTGACCGAGACCCGCAGGTCCTTGATCTCGAGAGTGGTCATGAAGGGGTGACTCCGTTCAGGGTGGTGGTGGTGTCGACGTAGACGCCGTCCTCGCGGACCTCGACGGGGAACGTCGAGACGGGTTCGGTGGCGGGCAGGCCGGTGGGCTTCCCGGTGCGCAGGTCGAAGCGCGAGCCGTGCAGCCAGCACTCGACGGTGCACTCCTCGACCTCGCCCTCGCTCAGTGCGACGGCGGCATGCGAGCAGAGGTCCTGGACCGCGTAGAACTCGTCGCCGTTGCGAGCGATCGCCACGTCGTAGCGACCGATCGTCACGCCGAGCGCCTCGTCCTCCGGGACGTCGCTCGCGGCACAGGCGAGCTCGAAGGTCATCAGGCGAGCTCCTTCAGCACGTTCTTGGCGAGCTCGTCCTCCACGGTGGCCATCAGCTTCTCCTGCAGGGCCGGCACGCCGACCTTGCGGATCAGGTCGTTGAAGAACCCGTGGACGACGAGGCGGTGCGCCTCGGCCTCGGAGACGCCGCGGGAGCGCAGGTAGAACAGCTGCTCGTCGTCGAAGCGGCCGGTGGCGGACGCGTGGCCCGCGCCCTTGATCTCGCCGGTCTCGATCTCCAGGTTGGGCACCGAGTCGGCCTGGCAGCCGTCGGTGAGCACCAGGTTGCGGTTCTCCTCGTAGGTCTCGATGCCCTCGGCGACCTTGCGGATCAGCACGTTGCCGACCCAGACGGTGTGCGCGCCCTGGCCCTGCAGCGCGCCCTTGTAGAGCACGTGGCTCTTCGTGTGCGGCGCCGTGTGGTCGGCGAACAGCCGGTGCTCGATGTGCTGGCCCTCGTCGGCGAAGTAGAGGCCGAGCAGCTCCGCCTCGCCACCGGGGCCGTCGTACTCGACGTTGGCGTGCATGCGCACGAGGTCGCCGCCGAAGGAGATCGCGGTGTGCCGGACGAACGCGTCGCGGCCGACCCGGATCGCGTCGCGGCCCAGGTGCACCGCGTCGTCGTCCCAGTCCTGCAGGGTCAGCACGTTGACCCGAGCACCGTCACCGACCAGCACCGACGTGGTGGCGCAGTAGCGCGCCGAACCGGTGTGCTCGACCACGATGGTGACGTCGGCGTGGGTGCCGACCCGGATCACCAGGTGACCCCAGACCAGGTCGTCGACCGAGGACCCGTGCAGCCGCAGCCACACCGGCTCGTCGCCCGTGTGGTCGGCGGGCACGTCGAGGAGCATCGCTCCCCCGCCCTCGGCCACCGCCAGTGCCGCCGGCCGGTCGCCCGGGGCGAGCTCGCCCAGCTCGACCGCCTCGGTCGCGCTGATCTCCTTCAGGGTCACGCCCTCGGGGAGCGTGGTGTCCCAGTCGAGATGCCGGTCGGAGGCCTCGCCGTCGAGGATCCCGCGGAGCCGCTTGAGCGGCGTGAACCGCCAGATCTCCTCGCGCCCGTTGGGCACCGGGTGGTCGGCCAGGTCGTACGACGGCGGGGGGTTCAGGTGGGATCCTCGGGGCAGTCTCCACCGCCCCGGCAGCCGCCGGGGTCTGGGTGAGCGTCATTACCCGACGGCTCCTTCCATCTGCAGCTCGATCAGGCGGTTGAGCTCGAGGGCGTACTCCATCGGCAGCTCCTTGGCGATCGGCTCGACGAAGCCGCGGACGATCATCGCCATCGCCTCGTCCTGCTCCATGCCTCGCGACATGAGGTAGAAGAGCTGGTCGTCGGAGACCTTGGAGACGCTCGCCTCGTGGCCCATCGACACGTCGTCCTCGCGGATGTCGACGTAGGGATAGGTGTCGGACCGGCTGATCTGGTCGACCAGCAGGGCGTCACAGAGCACGTTGGACTTCGAGCCGTGCGCGCCCTCGTTGATCTGGATCAGGCCGCGGTAGGACGTCCGGCCACCGCCGCGGGCCACCGACTTGCTCAGGATCGAGCTCGACGTGTGGGGAGCGGCGTGCACCATCTTGGCGCCGGCGTCCTGGTGCTGACCCTCGCCCGCGAACGCGATGGAGAGCGTCTCGCCCTTGGCGTGCTCGCCCATCAGGTAGATGGCGGGGTACTTCATCGTCACCTTCGAGCCGATGTTGCCGTCGACCCACTCCATGGTCGCGCCGGCCTCGCAGGTGGCGCGCTTGGTGACGAGGTTGTAGACGTTGTTCGACCAGTTCTGGATGGTCGTGTAGCGGCACCGGCCGCCCTTCTTCACGATGATCTCCACGACCGCGGAGTGCAGCGAGTCGGAGGAGTAGATCGGCGCGGTGCAGCCCTCGACGTAGTGCACGTAGGCGTCCTCGTCGACGATGATCAGGGTCCGCTCGAACTGGCCCATGTTCTCGGTGTTGATCCGGAAGTAGGCCTGCAGCGGGATGTCGACGTGCACGCCCTTCGGCACGTAGATGAACGAGCCACCGGACCACACCGAGGTGTTCAGCGCGGCGAACTTGTTGTCGCCGACCGGGATCACGGTGCCGAAGTACTCCTGGAACAGCTCCGGCTGCTCCCGCAGCGCGGTGTCGGTGTCGAGGAACAGCACGCCCTGCTCCTCGAGGTCCTCGCGGATCGAGTGGTAGACGACCTCGGACTCGTACTGCGCGGCGACGCCCGCCACCAGGCGCTGCTTCTCCGCCTCGGGGATGCCGAGCTTGTCGTAGGTGTTCTTGATGTCCTCGGGCAGGTCCTCCCAGGAGGTCGCCTGCTTCTCGCTGGACCGCACGAAGTACTTGATGTTGTCGAAGTCGATCGCGCTCAGGTCGGAGCCCCAGGTCGGCATCGGCTTGCGGTGGAAGAGCTTGAGGCCCTTCAGGCGCAGGTCGAGCATCCACTGCGGCTCGTTCTTCTTCTCGGAGATGTCGCGTACGACGTCCTCGTTCAGGCCACGCGTCGCGGCGGCTCCGGCGTCGTCGCTGTCGGCCCAGCCGAACTGGTAGCGGTCGCATGCCCTTGAGCTCCGGGTTGAGCTCTTCGATGGAGGTCATCGAGTGACCCTCTCCTTCGTCGTGGTGGTCATGGTCCGGGTCTTCTTGTCTTCTTCGTCTTCTGGGTCTTCGGGGGGTCGGGGATGCAGGTGGTGCACACCCCGTCGCCGTGGGCGATCGTGGCGAGCCGCTGGACATGCCGGCCGAGCACCCGGCCGATCGCCTCGGTCTCGGCCTCGCACAGCTGCGGGAACTCGTGCGCGACGTGGGAAACCGGGCAGTGCTGCTGGCACAGCTGCTCGCCCATCGGGAGCTCGCGCACCGCGGCGGCGTACCCCTCGTCGGTGAACACCTGCGCAAGCACCCCCGTCGGGCTGAGCTCCGGCTGCTGCTCCATCACCTCGGCGAATCGCTCCTCGACGAACGCCACCCGGCGCTCCGCGAACGCCCGCACTGCCTCGGGGCCTCCGGTCTCGGACAGGAACCGCAGGGCGTCGACCGCGAGGTCGTCGTACTGCTGGTCGAAGCCGTCGCGGCCGTGCTCGGTCAGCGCGAACAGCTTCGCCGGCCGACCCCGCCCACGGGACGCCGCGGATCGGGGCTCACGCGCCTCGACGGCGCCGTCGTCGACCAGCTGGTCGAGGTGGCGACGGACCGCTGCCGGGGTCAGGTCGAGCCGCTCGGCGAGCGCCGCGGCGGTCGAGGGTCCGTTGACCAGGATCGACCGCGCGACGCGCTGCCGCGTCGGCTGGTCCCCACCGTGGTGGTGGTCCTCCTGGAATTCCACAACACCAGTGTGCCGTTAATGGTTCCGGCGGTTCAAGTAAGGTTCACCTTAGTAGGACCTGGGACTCGCTCGCGGTCGCACCGACCACAGCCAGGCCAGGCCGGCGAACGGCAGCACCAGCGGGAAGTAGCCGTAGCCCTGCCCGAAGTGCGACCACACGGTCTTGTCCGGGAACAGGTCGGGCGCGGCGTAGCTCAGCGCGCCGACGGTCAGCACCCCCACCAGCTCCACCGAGCACGCGATCACGGCCACCTTCCAGGCCACCGGTCCGCCCATCAGCAGGCAGGTGGTGGCCACCAGGTAGACCACTGCGGCCAGCAGGCTGAGCGAGTACGCCAGCGGCGCCTTGCCGGCATCGGTGCCGAGCTGCACCAGCGACCTGCCGGTGGCCGCGACGGCGAACACGCCGTAGACGAACACCAGGGCGCGGCCCCAGCCCGAGGAGAGGCTCTGTCGGTCGTCAGGCACCGGCGCCGCCCCAGATCGCCGCCAGCCGGAGCTCCAGCCCGACCACGGTGAGCACCGCCAGCAGCAGGACGGCGGTCCCGGCACGGTTGCGCTCGGCCAGCGACCAGAACGCCCCGATGGGCAGCACCAGCGTCACCCCGATCAG
The DNA here is from genome assembly GCA_963729095.1 of uncultured Actinomycetota bacterium. Taxonomy (GTDB): domain Bacteria; phylum Actinomycetota; class Actinomycetes; order Propionibacteriales; family Nocardioidaceae; genus Nocardioides. The sequence goes on from CAVSMX010000036.1 coordinate 274,199, forward strand.
ATAGCTCACGAACAGCACCCCCGAGACGTCGCGGTCTGTGTTCGAGAGCATCACGCACCCGATCGCCAGCTGGACGACCAGCGCCAGCTCGGCCACCCCGAGCAACAGGTACATGCCGTCCTCGACGGGTCGATCGCGCACCAGGTGGACGATGGCGACGACAGCCGCTGTGCCGGCGATCACGTAGACCAGCACCTCGAGCCAGTTCGTCACGGCGGCAACCCTAGACTCCTCGGGTGCCCGAGCCAGCCGCAGTCCGTGTGGACGGCCTGGTCATGCGGTACGGCGAGAAGGTGGCCGTCGACGACCTGTCACTGACCGTCGAGGCGCACACGATCACGGCGGTTCTCGGGCCCAACGGGGCCGGCAAGACCACGACGCTGGAGACCTGTGAGGGCTACCGCCGCCCCCAGCGCGGCACCGTGCGAGTCCTCGGTCTCGACCCGGTGCGCGACCGCAAGACGCTGCTCCCGCGGATCGGCGTGATGCTGCAGGACGGCGGTTCGTGGAGTGGCGTGCGGGCGATGGAGATGCTGCGCCACATCGCGCGTCTGCACGCGCACCCGCTGGACTGCGACATGCTCTCTGACCGGCTCGGGCTGGGTGACTGCGGCCGGACGCCGTACCGACGGCTCTCGGGTGGCCAGCAGCAGCGCCTCGGCCTCGCGATGGCGCTGGTCGGCCGCCCGGAGCTGGTGTTCGTCGACGAGCCGACCGCCGGGATGGACCCGCAGGCGCGTCGCACCACGTGGGAGCTGCTCGAGGAGCTGCGCACCGACGGCGTGACCGTGGTCCTGACCACGCACTACATGGACGAGGCCGAGCGGCTGGCCGACCAGCTCCACATCATCGATCGCGGCCGCCTGGTCGCCTCAGGGACTCCTCTGGAGCTCACCCGCGGCGGCGGCATGTCCACGATCCGGCTGGTCGTCACCGAGCCGTTCCCGCCGACCGCCCCCGAATCGCTCAAGGCCGCCCTCGGCCCGGACACCGAGGTGACCCAGCTCGACCCGCTCAGCCTGCTCGTGACCGGGCCCGCCGACGCGTCCACGCTGGCCCGGGTCTCCGGCTGGTGCGACGAGTACGGCGTGGTGCCGGAGTCGCTGACGCTGGGCCAGCGCAACCTCGAGGACGTGTTCCTCGAGCTCACCGGCCGGGAGCTGGCGCCATGACCTTCGCTCCCCAGCCGGGCGCGGCGCCGGTGCCGCGCCAGGTCCGTGCCCAGGCGTCGATGGAGGCGCGGCTGATGCTGCGCAACGGCGAGCAGCTGCTGCTCGCCCTGGTGATCCCGGTGATCGTGCTGATCGGCGGGGTCTCGGGCGCCGACCGGGTAGGGCTCGACTTCTCCCGGCCGACCGTCGACATCTTCACTCCCGGGGTGCTCGCGCTCGCGGTGATGTCGACCGCGTTCACGTCCCTGGCGATCGCCACCGGCTTCGAGCGTCGGTACGGCGTGATCAAGCTCCTCGGCACCTCCCCGCTCTCCCGCGGCTCGTTGCTCGCCGGGAAGGTCGGCGCACTGCTGGCCGTCGAGGCGGTGCAGCTGGTCGTGATCGGCGCGGTCGGGTTCGCCCTGGGCTGGGACCCCGACCCGAACCTGTTCGCCGCGCTCGCCGCCGTACTGCTGGGCACGGCGGCGTTCGCCTCGCTGGGCCTGCTGCTCGCCGGAACCCTGCGCGCCGAGGCGACGCTGGCAGCAGCAAACCTCTTCTACCTGCTGCTGCTCGCGGGGGGTGCCGTGGTGATCCCCGCGTCGGCGTACGGCGGGTTCGGCGACGTGGCCGCGTGGCTGCCGTCCGGCGCCCTGGGCGAGGCGCTCCGCGACGCGCTGGAGCGCGCGGCGTTCAGCTGGCGCGACCTGGCCGTGCTCGCTGCCTGGGCGGCCATCGGCAGCGTGCTCACCTCGAGGACGTTCAAGTGGGAGTAGCGGCCAAGAGATGGGAACGGAGCGTGCGCCCCCTCGGCTGGGCCACGCTGGTCGCGAACATCGGCCTGGTGGTGACCGGCGGCGCGGTCCGGCTGACGGGCTCGGGCCTCGGCTGCCCGACCTGGCCGCGGTGCACCGACGAGTCGTTCACCCCGCACGGGGCGCTGGACCTGCACGAGGCGATCGAGTTCGGCAACCGGATGCTGACGATCGTGCTCACCGCGATCGCGGTGGCGACGTTCATATCGGCCTGGATGACCGGACGCCGCGACCTGCGGATCCTCGCACTGGGCCTCGGCCTGGGCATCCCCGCCCAGGCGATCGTCGGCGGCGTGACCGTGCTGACCGACCTGAACCCCTGGGTGGTGTCCTTCCACCTGCTGTGCTCGCTGGCCATCATCGGGCTGGCCGTGCTGTTCCTGCGCCGCATCGACCAGCCGGCTCCCGAGCCCGCACGCGGGCCGGCAGTGGTGTTGGCGTGGGTCACGTTCGCCGCGGCCTGGGTGGTGCTGTACGTCGGCACCGTGGTCACCGGCTCCGGGCCGCACGCCGGCGACGCGGATTCACCGCGCAACGACCTCGATCCCCTGCAGGTCAGCCAGCTGCACGCGGACGCGGTGTTCCTCTTCGTGGGCCTGACGATCGGTCTGCTCTTCGCCGTCCACGCGGTCGGCGGGACGGCGGAGGCGAAGCGGGCGATCGCGGTGCTGCTCGGGGTGGAGCTCGCGCAGGGCACGATCGGGTTCGTGCAGTACTTCACCGACCTGCCCGAGGTTCTGGTCGGATTCCACATGCTCGGTGCGGCGCTGGTCTCGGCGACAGTGACCTGGGCGCTGCTGGCGGTGCGCTCCCCTATGGGTCGTCTTACTCCTCGGTCTGCTTCGCCCACAGGTTGATCCCGGCCTCGACGGCGTGCTGGTCGACCCGGGCCAGCTCGTCATCGGTGAGGTCGGGGAACTCCAGGGCGTCCAGGTTGGCGTCGAGCTGCTTCACCGACGAGGCACCGACCACGGCCGAGGTGACCCGCGGGTCGCGCAGCACCCACTGCAGTGCCAGCTGGGCCATCGACTGACCCCGCTCGGTCGCGATCTCGCTCAAGCCACGGACCCGGGCCATGGTGTCCTCGTCGAACGACTTCTCCGGCACCGTCGACCCGGCGCGGGCGGCGCGCGAGTCCTCCGGGACGCCGTCGAGGTAACGGCCGGTGAGCAGCCCCTGGGCCAGGGCGCTGAACACGATGCAGCCCATCCCCTGCTCCTCCAGCTCGTCGAGAAGGTCCCCCTCGATCCAGCGGTTCAGCATCGAGTACGACGGCTGGTGGATCAGCAGGGGCGTACCGAGGTCGCGGGCGATCGTCGCCGCCTCGTGCGTCTTCGCCGCGGAGTACGACGAGATGCCGGCGTACAGGGCCTTGCCCGAGCGGACCGCCCGGTCGAGCGCCATCATCGTCTCCTCGATCGGCGTCTCGGGGTCGAAGCGGTGGCTGTAGAAGATGTCGACGTACTCCAGGCCCATCCGGGCCAGCGACTGGTCGAGTGACGCCAGCACGTACTTCCTTGACCCGCCGCCCTGGCCGTAGGGCCCCGGCCACATGTCCCAGCCCGCCTTGGTGGAGATGATCAGCTCGTCGCGGTAGGGGGCGAAGTCGTCGCGGAGATAGGTGCCGAAGTTCTCCTCGGCCCGTCCGTACGGCGGGCCGTAGTTGTTGGCGAGGTCGAAGTGGGTGACCCCGCGGTCGAACGCCCGGCGCAGGATCGCCCGGTGGGTCTCCTCCGGGCGGTCGGTGCCGAAGTTCTGCCAAAGGCCGAGCGACAGCATCGGCAGCTTCAGGCCACTGCGGCCGGTGAACCGGTAGTGCGCGTTGTCGTAGCGATCGGAGGCAGCTTCGTAGGCCATGACCCCACCCTGCCACCCGACGTACTCCTAGCCGAAGCGCCGACCCATCCATTCGGCGAGAGCCACCACGCCGTCGCGTTGCGACTCGCCGCCGCCCAACCCGCCCAGCATGCCGGTCCCCTTCATCATCATCATCTTCGTCTTCTCGCCGTCGACGGTGCGCAAGGTCAGCTCGGTCGCCGCCGCGCTGAGGATCGCCGAAGGCGCCGTCCACCAGCCGCCGCCCGCTCCCTTGACGTCGGCCGCGGCCAGGTCCGCAGGCGCGATCGAGCGGACGTCGCCCTTGGGCTGGAGGCGACGGTCGAGGGGCATCAGGAGCAGGCGGCGGTCGGTCACCCCCAGCGCGAAGAGTCCGCCGCTGAACGTCTTCTGCACGGTCGCTGCGACCAGCCCCAGCAACATCTCGCCCGGCTCGAGAAGGGCCTCGAGATGAGGACGGACGGTCGCGGCGAAATCGGGTGCCACCGGCGCCGCTACTTCAACAGCGGGTCGAGCGCGACCGCGACGAACAGCAGCGAGAGGTAGAGGTTCGAGGAGTGGAAGAGCCGCATCGGCTGGATCTTGCTGAGGTCCTCGGTGCCCCGGGACCGCGCCCACATCCGGTGCGCCTCCACCAGGAAGACCGCACCCAGCACCGCGGCGGCGACCGGGTAGAACAGCCCTGTCTCGGCGACCGGCCAGAGCAGCAGGGACGTTGCGACCATCACCCAGCTGTAGAGCACCACCTGGCGGCCGACCTCGCGGGCCGGCTTCACGACCGGCAGCATCGGCACGTCGACGTTGGCGTAGTCCTCGCGGTAGCGCAGCGCCAGCGCCCAGGTGTGCGGCGGGGTCCAGAAGAACACCACGCCGAACAGCACGATCGGCACCCACGACAGCTCGTTGGTGACGGCCGTCCAGCCGATCAGCGCGGGGAAGCAGCCGGCGATGCCGCCCCAGACGATGTTCTGGGTGGTGCGCCGCTTGAGGATCATCGTGTAGCCGAAGACGTAGAACGCGTTGGCCAGCACCGACAACGCGGCCGAGAGCGGGTTGACCCATACGGCGAGAACGACAGTCGACAGCACGCCCAGCACGGTGGCGAACACCAGGGCCGACGCCGGCGTGACGATGTGCCGCGGGAGCGCCCGCCGCCGGGTCCGCCGCATCTGTTCGTCGATGTCGCGGTCGTAGACGCAGTTGTACGCCGACGCGGAGCCGGCCGACAGCGCGCCACCGATCACGGTGGCCAGGACCAGGCCCAGCTCGGGCACGCCGCGCTCGGCGAAGAACATCACCGGGACGGTGGTCAGCAGCAACAGCTCGATGACCCGGGGCTTGGTCAGGCCGACGTACGCCGCAACGACGTCCTTCACCCGGGCGGGTCGGACGACGTCGGGCCGGGACACGGCACGCGCAGAGTGGGCGACGTAGGTCACGGAATCCTCGGGTTCGAAGAGGTGTTGCGATGGAGCGGAACGGGCTACCGGAGCGGGTGTGAGTCTAACGGCTGGGATGAGTAGGCTCGCCAGCGAGGCAGGCCCCGAAAAATGGTAGGCGCCGACCTTCCCCGAAAGGACGCTCGTGACTCTGGACTGGACCGCCGAAGACGAGTTGGCCGTGGACACCGTGAGGGTGCTCGCGATGGATGCGGTGCAGAAGGTCGGCAACGGCCACCCCGGCACGGCCATGAGCCTGGCGCCGGCGGCGTACCTGCTGTTCCAGAAGGTGATGCGGCACAACCCTGCCGATCCGCACTGGCCGGGCCGCGACCGGTTCGTGCTCTCCGCCGGGCACTCCTCGCTGACGCTCTACCTGCAGCTCTACCTCGGTGGCTGGGGGCTGGAGCTCGACGACATCAAGGCCCTGCGCACCTGGGGCAGCAAGACCCCGGGGCACCCGGAGTACGGCCACACCGCCGGCGTTGAGACCACCACCGGCCCGCTTGGCCAGGGCATCGGCAACGCGGTCGGCATGGCGATGGCCTCTCGCCGCGAGCGTGGGCTGCTGGATCCCAACGCGGCCGAGGGCGACTCACCGTTCGATCACCAGATCTACGCGATCTGCAGCGACGGCGACATGGAGGAGGGCGTCAGCTCGGAGGCGTCGTCGATCGCGGGCGTGCAGGGCCTCGGCAACCTCACCGTCATCTACGACGCCAACCAGATCAGCATCGAGGACGACACCGACATCGCACTGTCCGAGGACGTCGGCGCACGCTACGAGGCCTACGGCTGGCACGTGCAGACGGTCGACTGGACCCACGGCGGCGGCACCTACCGGGAGGACGTCCCCGCGCTGTACGACGCGCTGCTCAAGGCCCGGTCGGTCACCGACCGTCCCTCGTTCATCGTGCTGAAGACGATCATCGCCTGGCCCGCGCCGAACGCCCAGAACACCGGCAAGGCACACGGCTCCGCCCTCGGTGACGGGGAGGTCGCGGCCACCAAGAAGGTTCTGGGCTTCGACCCCGACGTGACGTTCGAGATCCGGCCCGGCGTCCTCGAGCACACCCGGCAGGCGGTCGACCGCGGCAAGCAGGCGCAGGCGGAGTGGGAGGACGCGTTCCGGCACTGGACGACCAAGCCCTCCGCCGACGTCGCGCTCTTCGAGCGGATGCAGACCCGCTCGCTGCCGGCCGGCTGGGCCGACGACCTGCCGTCGTACGACCCGGACCCGAAGGGCGTCGCCACCCGCAAGGCGTCGGGAGCCGCGATCGCCGCGATCGCCGCGAAGCTCCCCGAGTTCTGGGGCGGCTCGGCGGACCTGGCCGAGTCCAACAACACCACGATCGAAGGCGCTGCGTCGTTCGCGCCGAAGATCCGGTCGACCGGGATGTGGAAGGCCGACCCGCTGGCGGGCCGGGTGCTGCACTTCGGCATCCGCGAGCACGCCATGGGCGCGATCATGAACGGCATCGCGCTGCACGGCGGCACGCGGGTGTTCGGCGGCACGTTCCTGACGTTCTCCGACTACATGCGGCCGTCGGTCCGCCTGGCCTCGCTGATGGGTGCCCCGGTGACCTACGTCTGGACCCACGACTCCATCGGGCTCGGTGAGGACGGCCCGACCCACCAGCCGATCGAGCACCTCGCCGCGCTGCGGGCGATCCCCGGCCTCGACGTGGTCCGCCCGGCCGACGCCAACGAGGTCTCCGCGTGCTGGAGGGCGATCCTCGAGCACACCGACCGGCCGGCCGGGCTGACGCTGACCCGGCAGAACGTGCCGGTCTTCCCGCGCGGCACCGAAGGGTTCTCCGACACCACCAACGTGCACCGCGGGGGCTACGTGCTCCTCGACACCGAAGGTGTCCCCGACGTCGTACTGATCGGCACCGGCTCGGAGGTGCAGCTCGCCGTTGAGGCGCGCGACCTGCTCGCCGCCGACGGCGTCGCCGCCCGCGTGGTCTCGATGCCGTGCCGCGAGTGGTGGGATGCCCAGGAAGAGTCCTACCGGGAGACCGTCATCCCGCCGACGGTGAAGGCGCGGGTCTCGGTCGAGGCCGGCATCGCCCAGGGCTGGCGCGAGATCGTCGGCGACCACGGGCGGATCGTCTCGATCGAGACCTACGGGGCTTCGGCCGACTACGCCCGGATCTACCAGGAGTACGGCGTCACCGCCGAAGCGGTGGCCAACGCCGCACGAGACAGCATCGCCGCCGCTGGTTGAGGTGCGAAATTTCGTGAAGGCTCGTTCCTCGCCACCTCAATCCGAGTCTCCGCAAGCCTCGAAACCAAGCACCACCACCCTCAGGAGGGACCGAGATGAGTGATCGGCTGAAAGCACTGACGGAGGCGGGTGTGTCGATCTGGCTCGACGACCTCTCGCGGGAGCGGCTCGAGACCGGCAACCTGGCCGACCTGGTCAAGGAGAAGTCGGTGGTGGGCGTGACCACCAACCCCACGATCTTCGCGGCGGCGATCTCCGACGGGGAGCGCTACGACGAGCAGGTCCGCAAGCTGGTCGCCGACGGCGCCACGACTGACCGGGTGATCTTCGAGCTCACCACCGAGGACGTCCGCGACGCCTGCGACGTGCTCGGCCCGGTGCACGAGGCAAAGCCGGCCGACGGGCGCGTCTCGATCGAGGTCGAGCCCGACCTCGCCCACGACACCGAGGCCACCATCGCCTCCGCGCAGGAGCTCTGGCGGGCAGTCGACCGCCCCAACGCGTTCGTCAAGATCCCGGCTACCTCGGCCGGCCTCCCCGCCATCACGGCGGCGATCTCCCAGGGGATCTCGGTCAACGTCACCCTGATCTTCGGCATCGGCCGCTACCGCGAGGTGATGGACGCCTACCTCACCGGCCTGGAGCAGGCCCGCGACGCCGGCCTCGACATCTCCACGATCCACTCGGTGGCCTCCTTCTTCGTGTCCCGCGTCGACACCGAGGTCGACCCGCGCCTCGACGCGATCGGAACCGACGAGGCCCTGGCGCTGCGTGGCAAGGCAGCTGTCGCCAACGCGCGGCTGGCCTACGCGGCGTGCGAAGAGGTGATCGCGAGCGACCGCTGGCGCACCATCGCCGAGGCGGGCGGCAACGTGCAGCGGCCGCTGTGGGCCTCCACCGGCGTCAAGAACGAGGCCTACCCCGACACGCTCTACGTCACCGAGCTGGTGGTGGCCGACACCGTCAACACGATGCCGGAGAAGACGCTGGACGCGTTCGCCGACCACGGCGAGGTCCGTGGCGACACGGTCAGCGGGCAGGCGGACGCCGCACAGGAGGTCTTCGACCAGCTCGCGGCCGTCGGGATCGACTTCGACGACGTCCTGGACGTGCTGGAGCGCGAGGGCGTAGAGAAGTTCTCCAAGTCGTGGGCCGAGCTGGTCGCGACTGTCGAGGGCCAGATGGAGCGGTCCAAGGAATGAACACCCCACGACGTTCTTCGCTCCCCCGCTTCGCTCCTCCGCCGAACAACGTCGTGGGGACCCCGACGTGACAGCGGACGTGTGGCTGAGCTGCCCCGACGACGCGGCGTACGAGCAGGTTCTCGGTGACCTCGTCCAGGACAAGGTCGCCAGCCGGATCGCCGCGCAGGACGCCACGCTGTGGGGCGAGGCCGCCGAGGAGGAGGCCGGCAAGCGGCTCTCCTGGGTGGCGCTCTCCGAGTCGTCACGTGCTCTGGTGCCCGACATCGCGGCGCTCGGCGTGCAGCTGCGGGAGCAGGGCGTCTCCCACGTCGTCCTGTGCGGCATGGGTGGGTCGTCCCTCGCGCCGGAGGTGATCTGCGAGACGGCGGGGGTCGAGCTCACGGTCCTGGACTCCTCCCACCCCGACATGGTCCGGGCGGCGACCGAGGACCGGCTCGCCGAGACCGTCGTCGTGGTGTCCAGCAAGTCCGGCGGCACGGTCGAGACCGACAGCCAGAAGCGCGCCTACGAGAAGGCCTTCACCGACGTCGGCATCAACCCCGCCGAGCGGATCGTGGTCGTCACCGACCCCGGCTCACCCCTGGAACAGTCGGCCCGGGCCGCCGGCTACCGGGTCTTCCTGGCCGACCCGAGCGTCGGCGGCCGGTATTCGGCGCTCACGGCGTTCGGGCTGGTGCCCAGCGGCCTGGCGGGCGCCGACATCGAGGGCCTGCTCGAGGAGGCCGAGGCGGTGCGCTCGGACCTCGAGCAGGACGCGGAGGACAACCCCGGCCTCCGGCTGGGCGCACTGCTGGGCGCCGCTGCGGTGAGCGGGGCCGACAAGCTGGTGCTGTCGGACGCGGGGGCGGCGTACGCCCACCTCGGCGACTGGATCGAGCAGCTCGTCGCGGAGTCGACCGGCAAGGACGGCAAGGGCATCCTCCCGGTCGTCGTCGGCGGTCGCGACGCGCCCAACTTCGACCCGAGCACCGCCGACGCGGTGCTGGTCAGCTACGGCCCCGACGACGTGGCGAACGAGCCGGCCTCGGGCTGGCACTCCGCGGTCGACGGGTCCCTGGGCGCGCAGATGCTGCTCTGGGAGTATGCCACCGCGGTCGCCGGCCGGGTGATCGGCATCAACCCGTTCGACCAGCCGGACGTAGAGAGCGCGAAGGCGGCCGCGCGCGAGATGCTCGAGGGCGGTGGCACCAGCCCCACGCCCGCGTTCGTCGACGGACCGGTCACCGTCTACGCCAGCGAGGGCTGGCTGCCGGACGAGTGCGCATCCGCGGCCGAGGCCGTGCGGGCGCTGCTCGACGGCCTCGACGCGGACCACGGGTACGTCGCGGTCCAGGCCTACCTCGACCGGCACCGCGACGCCGCGCTCGCCGACGTACGCGACGGGCTGGCGACGCGCACCGGCCGACCGGTCACGTTCGGCTGGGGTCCGCGGTTCCTGCACTCGACCGGCCAGTACCACAAGGGCGGCCCCGCGACCGGGGTCTACCTGCAGGTCACCGGCCAGCCGGAGGCCGACCTGGCGGTGCCCGACCGGCCATTCACGTTCCACGAGTTCCTCACCGCCCAGGCCGTGGGCGACGGGCGGGTGCTCGCGGACAAGGGCCGCCCTGTGCTGCGGCTGCACGTCAGCAGCCCCGGCGACCTGGACGCCGTACGACGGGCCCTGTTGCCGTGACCGGGGCCAACCCGCTCCGCGACCCCGAGGACCGCCGGCTGCCGCGGATCGCCGGGCCGTGCGGGATGGTGCTGTTCGGGGTCACCGGCGACCTCTCGCGCAAGAAGGTGATGCCGGCGATCTACGACCTGGCCAACCGCGGCCTGCTGCCGCCTGGCTTCTCGCTCACGGGGTTCGCCCGCCGCGACTGGGCCAACCAGGACTTCGAGCAGATCGTGCACGACTCGGTGAAGGCGCACGCCCGCACCGAGTTCCGCGAGGAGGTGTGGCGACAGCTCGCCGAGGGTTTCCGGTTCGTGCCGGGCGACTTCGACGACGACGCGGCGTTCGACCACCTGCGGCGCACCATCGAGGAGCTCGACGAGGTCCGCGGCACCGGAGGCAACCACGCCTTCTACCTCGCGATCCCCCCGGGCTACTTCGGCGACGTGGTCGGTCAGCTCAAGGAGCACGGCCTGGCCGACCCGAGCGGGGACTCCTGGCGGCGGGTGGTCGTGGAGAAGCCGTTCGGTCACGACCTGACGTCGGCTCGCGAGCTGAACGCGATGCTCGACACCGTCTTCCCCACCGGAACGGTGTTCCGGATCGACCACTACCTCGGCAAGGAGACGGTGCAGAACATCCTGGCGACCCGGTTCGCCAACACGATGTTCGAACCGATCTGGAACGCCAACTACGTCGATCACGTGCAGATCACCATGGCCGAGGATGTCGGCATCGGTGGTCGGGCCGGCTACTACGACGGCATCGGGGCAGCCCGTGACGTGATCCAGAACCACCTGCTCCAGCTGATGTCCCTGGTCGCTATGGAGGAGCCGACGTCGTTCGACGCGGAGTCGCTGCGGATCGAGAAGCAGAAGGTGCTCTCGAGCGTGGTGCTGCCGCGGCGGCTCGACCTGACCACCGCACGTGGCCAGTACGCGCCCGGCTGGGCGGGCGGGGAGAAGGTCGGCGGGTTCCTCGACGAGGAGGGCATCCGCACGAGGTCGCGGACCGAGACGTACGCGGCCATCAAGCTCGAGGTCGACACCCGCCGTTGGGCCGGCGTGCCGTTCTACCTGCGCACCGGAAAGCGCCTCGGGCGCCGGGTCACCGAGGTGGCGGTGGTGTTCAAGCGGGCACCCCACCAGCCGTTCGCGGCCTCGGCCACCGAGGAGCTCACCCACAACGCCCTGGTGATCCGGGTGCAGCCCGACGAGGGGATGACGTTGCGGTTCGGGTCGAAGGTGCCCGGCCCCGCAATGGAGATCCGCGACGTCAACATGGACTTCGCCTACGGCGGCTCCTTCACCGAGGACAGCCCCGAGGCCTACGAGCGGCTGATCCTCGACGTGCTCCTCGGCGATCCGCCGCTGTTCCCGCGGCACGAGGAGGTCGAGCTCTCCTGGCAGATCCTGGACCCGATCCTCGACCACTGGGAGCGCAAGGGCCGACCAGAGGCGTATCCCTCAGGCACCTGGGGGCCGGAGTCGGCCGACAAGATGCTCGCTCGCGACGGCAGGGTCTGGAGGCGACCATGATCGAGCTGATCGACACCACGTCGTCGACGATCGCTGCGGAGTTCGTGCGGGCCCGCACCCGCGCCGGCAGTCCGGCGATGGGCATGGTGATGACGCTGGTCATCGTGGTCGCCGAGGAGGACGCCGAGACGGCGATGAAGACTGCCCAGCAGGCCTCGCACGAGCACCCCGCCCGGGTGCTCGGCGTGATCCTGGGCGACGCCCGGGGCGCCCCTCAGGTCAACGCGCAGGTCGGCACCGGCGCCGGGTGGGCCGGCGAGACGGCGTTGATCCGGCTCACCGGCGAGGTGGTCAAACACGCCGAGTCGGTGGTGCTGCCGCTCCTGCTCCCTGACTCCCCGGTCGCCGTCTGGTGGCCTGGTGACGCGCCCGACCACCCCGCCGACGATCCGCTCGGCGCCCTGGCGCAGCGCCGGATCACCGATGCGGCCGCGGCCCGCCGCGGCAAGTCGAAGGCGATGGACACCCAGTGCGCGTCGTACGTCAAGGGCAACACGGACCTCGCCTGGACCCGGATCACGCTGTGGCGTGCCCTGCTGGCCGCGGCGCTCGACCAGCACCAGCTCAAGGTGACCCGGGCGTCGGTCAAGGCCGAGCGGATCAGTCCCAGCGCCGACCTGCTGGCCGCCTGGTTGGGGCTGCGGCTGCGGGTCCCGGTCGAGCGGTCGGGGTCCAAGGGTCCGGGCATCACCGAGGTGGTGATGGACACGGCCGACGGCCCGATCCGGATCACCCGCTACGACGGCAAGCTGGCGACGTTCAGCAGCCCGGGTCGGCCGGACCGGCCGGTCGCGCTCAAGCGGCGGGACCTGCCCGAGCTGCTCGCCGAGGAGCTGCGGCACCTCGACGAGGACGACATCTACGCGGCGACCGTGAAGCGGATGAACCGGAAGGCCCGGGCATGACCGCTCCGCGGGTGGAGGTCCAGCCCGACGCCGCGGTGCTCGCGACCGCCGTGGCCGGTGAGCTGCTGTCGCGGCTGGCCGACGCGCAGTCGGCCGGGCACGAGCCGCAGATCGCGCTGACCGGAGGCGGCATCGCGGAGGCGGTGCACCACGAGCTGGCCCGGCTCTCCCCCGGGTCCGAGGTCGACTGGGGCCGGGTCGTGGTGTGGTGGGGCGACGAGCGGTTCGTCGCCCGCGACTCCGCCGACCGCAACGCGAAGGGCGCCCGGGATGCGTTCCTCGACGCGGTCGGAGCGACGCAGGTGCACGAGGTGCCATCGACCGACGATGCGGATGACGTGGGCGCCGCAGCGGCGGCGTACTCCGTGACGATGCGCGAGGACGGTGCCGGCGAGTTCGACGTCGTGATGCTCGGCCTCGGCCCGGACGGCCACGTCGCGTCGCTGTTCCCCGGGCACCCGGCTCTCGACGTCGACGACCGGATCGCGGTGGGCGTCACGAACTCCCCCAAGCCGCCCCCCGAACGGGTCAGCCTGACCTACGGCGCACTCAACCGGGCCCGCTCGGTGTGGTTCCTGGTCGCTGGCGAGCAGAAGGCTGCCGCCGTCGCCGCAGCCCTCGCTCCCGAGGGCGACCTGCACGACATCCCCGCCCGTGGCGTCACGGGCGCCGAGGAGACGATCTGGTTCCTCGACCAGGCGTCCGCGGCCCGCCTCTGAATCTTCGCCGAGTCGGCGAATCCTCACCGCCCCACACCGCCGAGTCGGCGCATCTTCACGCCGCCGCCCACATGCCTGTGGATGCCCGGATGCGAGATGGTCGCTCCCCCTTTACAACTCCCTCATGGATCTCAAGACGCTCGAAGGCATCACGTTCCTGGACTCTTCGTTTCCGCTGCCGCTGGACCGGCCCTTCACCACGAAGCAGGCGACGGCCGAGGGCATCACGCCCAACCAGCTCACGTGGCTCGTTCAGAACGGCTACCTCCGCCGGCCGATCAAGGGCGTGCTCCTGGCAACGCAGGCCGGCGATTCGACCCGACTTCGATGTCAGGCTCTGTCCTTGGTCGTACCGGAGGATTGCGTCGTCTGCGACCGACACGCGGGATGGCTGCTCGGCGCCGAGATGGTCCTTGCGCCCAATGAACACCTGGAACTGCGACCGATCTCCGTGTTCAGACCCGCCGGGCTTGGACGGCTCCGCAACGACCTCGCTGACAGCGGCGAGCGCAACCTCAAGGATTCCGAGATTCTCGAGCTCGAGGGTCTGCGTGTCACGACACCCCTTCGTACCGCTTGGGATCTCGGCCGGGTGAGGTGGACCGATCAAGCCATCGCCGGGATCGACGCAATGCTTGCTCTCGGCGTCGACAAGAACGAGTTCCTTGAGGGCATCGAGCGCTTCAAAGGCATGCGATGGGTCACGATCCTGCGCGCTATCGGCCCATTCGGCGACGGGCGTGCACAGTCACCGGGCGAGTCGATCCTCCGCCTGCGGTGGATCGAGGCGTACCTGCCGACGCCCCATCCACAGCTTGAGGTACATCGAGGGGACACCCTGATCGCCATTCTCGACATTGCCAACCCTGATTTGCGCTACGCCGCGGAGTACGACGGCGCGGAATGGCACTCCTCTCCGGCGCAGAGGGAACACGATCGCCGACGCCGGAACGCCGTACGCGACGAGGAATGGGTGGTCGATGCCTTCGTCTCCGAGAACCTCTTCGGCCGTCGCCAAGATGCGGACACCAGGCTCCGCGCCGGAGTCATCGAAGCCCGGCAGAGGTTCGGTTCACGGGTGGCGTGAGGATGGGCCGACTCGACGTACCACCGGAAGGATGACGCGCCGAGTCGGCGGCCTGCTCGCGTGAACGTGCGCCGACTCGCGGTTCAGAAGATGATCTCGCCGGCCTTGCGGCGGGAGCGCAGCAGCTGGAGGGCCTCGTCGAGGATGACCTCGGCCTCGGCGTCGGAGCGGCGCTCCTTCACGTAGGCGAGGTGGGTCTTGTAGGGCTCGATCTTGGGCGCGGGCGGCGGGTTGTCGGAGTCGAGGGACGCCGGGAGGCCGCACTTGGGGCAGTCCCACGACTCGGGCACGGTCGCCTCGACCGAGAATGTCACCACCGAGCGGTGCTCGTGTGAGCAGAAGTAGGTGACCGCCTGACGAGGCGCAGCGTCGCCCCGCTCCGCTTCACCCATCGGTCCGGCACCCACACGGCTGCCTCGGATCGCGTTCCCACCACCAGCCATGCTGTCTGACTCCTCAGTTCTGGTAGGCCAGCAGAAGGCCCAGGGCAATCACACATGCGAACCAGATGACGCCGATCCCGATCGTGAATCGGTCCAGGTTCCGTTCCGCGACGGACGAGCCTCCGAGCGAGCTGGAGACGCCACCGCCGAACATGTCCGAGAGTCCACCGCCGCGGCCCTTGTGGAGCAGCACCAGGAGAATCATGATCGCGCTGCTGATGAGCAGCAGAATCGTGAAGAGCGTAGTCACGGTCGGGAATCCTACGTCAGAGGCGCGCGAAACGACGACGTGGCCGAGCCTCGGTCCGGGAACGCGTCACAGCATCGGCATGTCGTAGAAACGGCAGATCCCACCGAACTCGTCGACGTCCAGGCTCGCGCCGCCCACCAGGCAGCCGTCGACGTCGGCCTTCGCCATGATCCCGGCCACGTTCGCGGCCTTGACCGAGCCGCCGTACAGGATGCGTACGCCGTCGGCGGCCGCGTCGTCGTGGGTCTCCCGGATCCGCGACCGGATCGCGGCACACACCTCTTGGGCGTCATCGGGTGTGGCCACCTCGCCGGTACCGATCGCCCACACCGGCTCGTAGGCGACCACCAGCCCGGCCACTTCCTTGGCATTGAACCCGGCCAGCGAGCCGTCGACCTGAACGAGCGTGTACGGCACCTGCTCGCCGGCCTGCCGCACCTCCAAGCCCTCGCCCACGCACACGATCGGCGTCATCCCGGCGCCCAGCGCCTGGTGTGCCTTCGCGTTGACGATGTCGTCGGACTCCGCGTGGTACTGGCGCCGCTCCGAGTGCCCGACGACGACGTAGGAGCAGCCCAGCTTGGCCAGCATCGCCGCCGAGATCTCGCCGGTGTACGCGCCGGAGTCCTTGGTCGAGACGTCCTGCGCGGCGTACCCGATCGACAGCCGGTCACCGTCGACCAGTGTCTGCACCGAGCGCAGGTCGGTGTACGGCGGCACCACGACCACCTCGCTCTTGGTGTAGTCGTGCCGCTTGTCGTTCAGGATCCAGGCGAGCTTCTGCACCAGGACCACGGCCTCCTGGTGGTTGAGGTTCATCTTCCAGTTGCCCGCCATCAGCGGGATCCGGGTCGCTGCCATCAGTCCTCCAGAACCGTGATGCCGGGCAGTTCCTTGCCCTCGAGGTACTCCAGGCTGGCTCCGCCGCCCGTGGAGATGTGTCCGAAGTCGGCCTCGTCGAAGCCGAGCGCCCGCACGGCGGCCGCGGAGTCGCCACCGCCGACCACGGACAGGCCGTCGATCTTGGTGAGCGCCTCGGCGACCGCACTGGTGCCGCTGGCGAACGCGTCGGTCTCGAATACGCCCATCGGCCCGTTCCAGAACACGGTGCGCGCGTCCGCCAGAGCCGCGGCAAACGCCGCGGCCGACTCCGGACCGATGTCGAGACCGAGGCTGTCGGCCGGGATCTCCGAGGCCGGTACGACGACCGGCAGCGGCTGGCGTCCTTCGCTCGGGAACTCCTTGTCGACCACCACGTCGGTGGGCAGCAAGATCTGGACGCCGGCGTTCTCGGCCCGCTGCAGGTAGCCGAGGCAGATGTCGACCTGGTCCTCCTCGAGCAGGCTCTTGCCGACCTCGTGGCCCTGGGCCTTCAGGAACGTGAACACCATGCCGCCACCGATCAGCAGCCGGTCGGCGGTCTCCAGCAGGTTCTCGATCACGCCGAGCTTGTCGGAGACCTTGGATCCACCGAGCACCACGGCGTAAGGGCGTTCGGGGTCGGCGGTCAGCCGGCGGAGCACGTCGATCTCGGCGCGCACCAGGCCGCCCATGGCGTGCGGCAGCCGCTGCGCCACGTCGTAGACGCTGGCCTGCTTGCGGTGGACGACCCCGAACCCGTCGGAGACGAAGGCGTCGGCCAGGGCCGCAAGCTGGTCGGCGAATGCACCGCGCTCGGCATCGTCCTTGCTGGTCTCGCCCGGGTTGAAACGCACGTTCTCGAGCAGCGCGACCTGACCGTCGTCGAGCTTGTCCACGGTCGCCTGCGCCGAGTCACCGACGGCGTCGGTGGCGAAGGCGACCTCGCCGCCCAGCAGTTCGCTCAACCGGGTGGCCACGGGCTCGAGCGAGTACGCCGGGTCCGGCGCCCCCTGCGGCCGGCCGAGGTGCGCCGCCACGACGACGCGCGCGCCGGCGTCGGCCAGCTCCTTCAGCGTGGGCACGCTGGCCCGGATCCGCCCGTCGTCGGTGATCTCGGTGCCGTCCAGGGGCACGTTCAGGTCGGACCGGACCAGGACTCGCTTGCCCTGTACGTCGCCGAGGCCGGCGTACTCCCCCACGCCGGTCAGAGGGTTTCGCCGACGAAGGTGATCAGGTCGGCGAGCCGGTTGGAGTAGCCCCACTCGTTGTCGTACCAGCCGACGACCTTCACCTGGTTGCCGATCACCTTGGTCAGCGGCGCGTCGAAGATGCACGACGCCGGGTCGGTGACGATGTCGCTGGAGACGATCAGGTCCTCGGAGTAGCGCAGGTAGTGGCCGTCGGCGGCCGCCTTCACCGCTGCGTTGACCTCCTCGACCGAGGTCTCCCGGCCGGCCTCGAAGGTGAGGTCGGTGGCCGAGCCGGTCGGGACCGGCACCCGCAGTGCGTAGCCGTCGAGCTTGCCCTTGAGCTCGGGCAGCACCAGGCCGATGGCCTTGGCGGCGCCTGTCGACGTCGGCACCACGTTCAGTGCGGCGGCGCGGGCCCGGCGCAGGTCCTTGTGGATGTTGTCCTGGAGGTTCTGGTCGGCCGTGTAGGCGTGCACCGTGGTCATCAGGCCCTTGACGATGGTGAACTCGTCATGAAGAGCCTTCGCCATCGGGGCCAGGCAGTTGGTGGTGCACGACGCGTTCGAGATGACGGTGTGCGCCTCGGGGTCGTACGTCGTGTGGTTGACGCCCATCACGACCGTGACGTCCTCGTTCTTCGCCGGCGCCGAGATGATCACCTTCTTCGCACCGCCGGAGTCGACGTGCGCGCGCGCCTTGGTGGCGTCGGTGAAGAAGCCGGTCGACTCGACGACGATGTCGGCCCCGATGTCGGCCCACTTCAGGGCGGCGGGGTCGCGCTCGGCGAACGCCTTGATCTCCTGGTCGCCGACCTTGATCGCGTCCTCGGTCGAGGTCACGTCGGCGTCCAGCCTGCCGAGGATGGTGTCGAACTTCAGCAGGTGGGCGAGCACGGCGTTGTCGGTCAGGTCGTTGACGCCGACGATCTCGATGTCGGCGCCCGACGCACGTACAGCGCGGAAGAAGTTTCGGCCGATCCGGCCGAACCCGTTGATGCCTACACGAACGGTCATTTGAATCTCCTGGTCTCGGTAGTGGGTGTTCAGTCACCCGCCTTGACGGAAGCGCCGGCGTTCAGTCACCAGCACGTCAACGAGCCTATCGGCACACTTTCGAGGGCCAACCCCCGTCCCGCCGTACGTCCCGGTAACCACCGGGGACCTCGGGTCGGTCAGGCGTCCTCGGCGAGCATCTCGGGCGTCAGCGACGCCTCGGTGTCGGGGATGCCCAGCTCCTCGGCGCGCTTGTCGGCCATCGCCAGCAGTCGGCGGATCCGGCCCGCGATCGCATCCTTGGTGAGCACCGGCTCGTGCAGCTGGCCGAGCTCCTCCAGGGAGGCCTGCTTGTGCTCGAGCCGCAGCGCGCCGGCCATCCGCAGGTGGTCGGGCACCTCGTCGCCGAGGATCTCCATCGCCCGCTCGACCCTGGCCCCGGCCGCTACGGCGGCCCGTGCGGACCGGCGCAGGTTGGCGTCGTCGAAGTTGGCGAGGCGGTTGGCGGTGGCCCGGACCTCGCGCCGCATCCGGCGCTCCTCCCAGGCCATCAGCGTCTCGTGGGCGCCGAGCCGGGTGAGCAGCTGTCCGATGGCGTCGCCGTCCCTGATCACGACCCGGTCGACCCCGCGGACCTCGCGAGCCTTGCCCTGGATGCCCAGCCGCCGGGCCACGCCGACCAGCGCGAGCGCGGCCTCCGGCCCGGGGCAGGTGACCTCGAGCGACGACGACCGACCGGGCTCGGTGAGGGAGCCGTGCGCGAGGAAGGCTCCGCGCCACGCGGCGACCGCGTCGCACCCGCCGCCCGACACCACGGCCGGGGGCAGCCCACGCACCGGCCGGCCGCGCTGGTCCACCAGGCCGGTCTGCCTGGCGAGCGCCTCGCCGTCGCGGACCACGCGCACGATGTAGCGACTGCCCTTGCGGATGCCGTTGCCCTGCACCATCACGACGTCCGACTCGTGGCCGTAGACCTCGGAGATGTCCCGTCGCAGCCGACGGGCGGAGGCGCCGGTGTCGAGCTCGGCCTCGACCACGATCTTGCCGCTCACCAGGTGCAGTCCGCCGGCGAAGCGCAGCATCGAGGCGACCTCGGCCTTCCGACAGCACGTCTTGCTGATCTGGGTGTTCGCAAGCTCCGCCTTCACCTGCGCCGTCATCGCCATGAAACCGATCCTGCCACGCGCGTCAATCACCCTCGGCCAGAATCCGGGCGTACGCCGAGGCCAGCTTGTGCGGGTCGTGCCGGGCGGTCCCGTCGCCCATCGCGACGTCGTCGACGACCAACCGGGCACCGGAGGCCTCGACCACGTCCCGGAGCTCCGCCAGCTCGTCAGCCACGGTGTCGTGATCGGCGAGTACGGCGTACATCCGCAGGTCGGGGGCGTGCTTGGCCAGCACCGCCAGGTGGTCGGCCGGTGCGAAGCCGCCGGTCTCGCCGGCCTGCTCGGCGAGGTTGAGCACCACGATCACCCGACCCTCCGTGGCCATCAGCGCGTCGCGCAGCGCCGGCACCATCAGGTGCGGGATCACCGACGAGAACCACGAGCCAGGCCCCAGCACCACCCAGTCGGCGTCTCGGATCGCGGTGACGGCGGCGGGGCTGACCGGAGGATCGTCCGGGACCAGGCTGATCGAGGTGATGACGCCCTCGGTGGTCGCGACCTCGACCTGGCCGCGCACCGTCGTGAGCCCCTCGCGGTCGTCGCCGAGCCCACGGACCTGCGCGGTGATGTCCATCGGGGTGAGCGCCATCGGGAGCACCCGACCCTTGGCGCCGAGCAGCCGGCCGA
The DNA here is from genome assembly GCA_963729095.1 of uncultured Actinomycetota bacterium. Classification (GTDB taxonomy): domain Bacteria; phylum Actinomycetota; class Actinomycetes; order Propionibacteriales; family Nocardioidaceae; genus Nocardioides. The sequence continues at coordinate 294,310 of CAVSMX010000036.1, forward strand.
CCCAGTCGAGCGCGTCGACGTGGTCGCCCAGCAGCTCCCAGAGACCCACGATGAGCAGGTTGCCCACCACGTGGTCACGCATCTCGCCGTCGCCCGCGAACCGGTGTTGCAGCACCCGCGCCCAGGTGTCGCCCCACTTGTCGTCGCCGCAGAGGGCCGCCAGCGCCATCCGCAGGTCGCCGGGCGGCAGCACCCCGAACTCGCCTCGCAACCGTCCCGACGAGCCGCCGTTGTCAGCCACCGTCACGATCGCCGTCAGCTCGTCGACGGTCAGGTCGTCGACGAGCAGGCGCAGCGCCGACAGCGAGGCGTGCAGGCCATGTCCTCCGCCGAGGGCCACGACCGCCTGGGCGCGGTCGGACCGGGTGAGACGAGGCAGCTTCATTCGCGGCCCAGGTCGCGGTGGCTCACCTTGGCGTCGTAGCCGCGCTCGAGCAGCCGCCGGGCGATCTCCTCGCTCATGGCCACACTGCGGTGCTTACCGCCGGTGCATCCGATGGCGACCCGCATGAACCGCTTGCCCTCCCGGAGGTAGCCCTCGGCGACCCCGGCCAGCATCGGCACGTAGGAATCAAGGAACTCCTCGGCCCCGGGCTGCTTCATGACGTACTCCGCGACCGGCTCGTCGCAACCGGTCGACGCGCGCAGCTCGGGCACCCAGAAGGGGTTGGGGAGGAACCGCATGTCGGCGAGGAAGTCTGCGTCGACGGGGATGCCGTACTTGAAGCCGAAGCTGATCAGGTTCACCTTGAGCCGGGTCGTCTGCGGGGAGCCGAACGACTCGGCGATCCGGTCGGTCAGCTGGTGCACGTTCAGGGCGGAGGTGTCGATGACCAGGTCGGCGTCGCTCCGCAGGTCGGCCAGCACCCGTCGCTCTCGGGTCAGCCCGTCCAGCAGCCGCCCGCTGCCCTGCAGCGGGTGCGGCCGGCGAGCCGCCTCCTGGCGCCGGACCAGGACCTCGTCGGTCGCGTCCAGGAACACCAGGGTGGTACGGCGTCCGGTCGCCCCCTGCGCCAGCTGGGCGTGCAGGGTGTGGAAGAACGACCCGGACCGGACGTCGACGACCACGGCCATCGCCTGCTCACGGCCGAGGTTCTGGTCGACCAGCCGCACCACGTCGGGCAGCAGGCTCGGCGGCAGGTTGTCGACCACGTAGAAGCCGAGGTCCTCGAGCTCCTTGGCCGCCGTGCTCCGCCCGGCGCCGGTCATCCCGGTGACCACCACCAGGTCGCCTTGGGTGCGGTCGTCCGTGTCAGGTGTCATCCGAGATCTCGCCGGTCGCGGTGTTCACGGAGACAGTCTTGCGGGTCTCGGCGGCCACCGTGACCGCTTCCTTGATCGCGGTCGCGGTCCGTGGCCCGATGCCGGGCACCAGCGCGATGTCGTCGACGGAAGCGGCGCGCAGCTTCTTGAGGGAGCCGAAGTGCTTGAGCAGGGTCTTGCGGCGTACCTCGCCCAGCCCGGGCACCTCGTCGAGCAGGCTCTCCACCATCGACTTCGAGCGCCGGGACCGGTGGTGGGTGATCGCGAAGCGGTGCGCCTCGTCGCGGACCCGCTGCAGCAGGTAGAGGCCCTCCGAGGACCGGGCCAGGATCACCGGGTCCTCCTCGTCGGGCAGCCACACCTCCTCCAGTCGCTTGGCGAGACCGCAGACGGGGATGTCGTCGATGCCCAGCTCGTCGAGCGCGCGCTTGGCAGCGGCGACCTGAGGAGGTCCGCCGTCGACCACGACCAGCCCGGGGGCATAGGCGAACTTCCGGGGCCGGCCGGTCTCGGGGTCGACGAGCATCGGACCGTCCTCGGTGACCCGGGTCTCGCTGGTGGACTGCTCGTCGAGCAGCCGTCGGAACCGCCGGGTGATCACCTCGTGCATGGACGCCACGTCGTTCTGGCCGTCGACGCCGCGGATCACGAACCGCCGGTACTCGCTCTTGCGCGGGAGGCCGTCCTCGAAGACCACCATCGAGGCGACCACCTCGGTGCCCTGGAGATTGGAGACGTCGTAGCACTCGATCCGCAACGGCACCTCGTCGAGGTCGAGCGCCTGCTGGATCTCCTCGAGGGCCCGGTTGCGGGTCGTCAGGTCGCTGGCCCGCTTGGTCTTGTGCAGCGCCAGCGACTGGCCGGCGTTGCGGGCCACCGTCTCCTGCAGGGTCTTCTTGTCACCGCGCTGCGGCACCCGGATCTGCACCCGGCGGCCGCGCAGGTCGCTGAGCAGCTCCTCGAAGGTGGTCGCCTCCGGCGGCATCTCTGGCACCAGGATCTCGCGCGGAATGGTGTCCTGCCCGTAGTCCGACCCAGCACCGGCGTAGAGCTGCAGCAGGAAGTCCTCGACCAGCTCTGCGGTCCCGGCGTCGGTGACCCGGTCGGCGACCCACCCGCGCTGGCCGCGGATCCGCCCTCCGCGCACGTAGAAGATCTGGACGGCCACCTCGAGCGGGTCCTCCGCCAGGGCGATCACGTCGGCGTCGGCCCCGTCGCCGAGGACCACTGCCTGCTTCTCCAGCGCCTTCTCCATGGCGGCGAGGTCGTCGCGGAGGCGGGCCGCCCGCTCGTAGTCCTGCGCCTCGGAGGCGGCGTACATCTGCGTCTCGATGCGCTTGATGAACGGCCGGGTGCGGCCGGCCATGAACTCGCAGAAGTCGTCGACGATCGCGCGGTGCTCCTCGGCGCTCACGTTGCCGACGCAGGGGGCGACGCACTTGCCGATGTAGCCGAGCAGGCAGGGCCGGCCGATCTGCCCGGACCGCTTGAAGACGCCGTTGCTGCACGACCGCATCGGGAACACCCGGAGCAGGATGTCGACGGTCTCCCGGATCGCCCAGGCGTGGCTGTAGGGGCCGAAGTAGCGGGTGCCGCGCTTCTTGGCGCCGCGTCCGACCATCACCCGCGGGAACTCGTCACCGATCGTGACGGCGAGCCAGGGGTAGGACTTGTCATCGCGGTACTTGACGTTGTAGCGCGGGTCGAACTCCTTGATCCAGGAGTACTCCAGCTGCAACGCCTCGACCTCGGTGTTGACCACGGTCCACTCGACGCTCGCGCCGGACGCCACCATCGCGGCCGTGCGCTGGTGCAGGTTCCCGATGTCCTGGAAGTACGACGACAGCCGCGCCCGCAGGTTCTTCGCCTTGCCGACGTAGATGACCCGGCCCCGGGCGTCGCGGAACCGGTAGACGCCCGGTTGGGTCGGGATCGACCCGGTTGCGGGCCGGTAGGACGACGGCCCTCCGGTGGCGCGTGAGGGTCTGCGATCGGGCACGGCTCAACACTACGGGCGGGCGAGGACACCACGATTCCGTTGGCGTACCTGGCATACTCAAGTAACTCAGTTGAATTACTTCCCCGAGGAGCACGCCATGGTCCGCGCGATCGATCTGCACCAGCATCTGTGGCCCGAGCAACTGGTCGAGGAACTGCGCCGCCGCGACCGGACGCCGTACCTGCGCGGCTGGACGGTGTACGTCGACGGCGAGCCGCCGTACCGCGCCGATCCTGCCGACCACGAAGTCGCGGCCCGGATCGCCGCCGATCGCGATGCGGGCGTCGACCTCGCGTGTGTCTCGCTCTCCAGCCCGCTCGGGATCGAGGAGCTACCCCCAGAAGAGGCGCGTCCTCTGCTCGATGTCTGGCACGAAGGCACGGCGGCGCTCCCCGAGGGACTCCGCGCATGGGCCTCGGTGTCCTCCGTGGCGCCGGACGTCGACGGGCTGCGGACCCGGCTCGCCGCCGGCTTCGTCGGCCTGCAGCTGCCGGCCACCCTGCTGACGACGCCCGAGGGATGGCTGGCCGCAGGGCCGGTGCTCGCTGCCGCCGAGGCGGCGGACCGGCCGGTCCTGGTGCACCCGGGACCGGTCCCCGGAGACGCGTCCGCCGCGGGCCGGCCGGTCTGGTGGGCGGCGGTCGTGGACTACACGGCGCAGCTGCAGGCGGCCTGGTGGGCCTGGCACGCGGTCGTCGGGCGGGCACACTTCCCCCGGTTGCGAGTGGTGTTCGCCGCCGGTGCCGGGCTCGCTCCACTCCACCAGGAGCGATACACGGCCCGGGGCGGCGGCGGTGGCGGCGTCGTCGATCCCGGGCTGTTCGTCGACACCTCGTCGTACGGGCCGCGAGCGATCGACGCCCTGGTGCGGGTGCTCGGCATCGACACCGTCGTCCTGGGCAGCGACCGGCCTTACGCCTCCTGGCGGGACCCGGAGCTCGGCGAGGCGGCGGCGGAGCGGATCCGGTGCCAGAACCCGGAGCGGCTGCTCGGTATGGCCGATCCCGCCCACGGTCGACGAGAGGTTGCGGCATGACGGCCGAGGTCGTGCTCGGCATCGACGCCGAGCCGGAGGTACCCGCTTCTCGACCTGGGCGGATCACCGCGCTGAGCGCCGGCCTCGACCTCGAGCACCTCCCCGATCGTGACCTGAGCCAGGCCGAGCTCTGCGAGCTGGCCGCCGGGCTCGCGAGCCGGCCGGACCTGTGGCAGAACCACCTCGCCTTCGACGACGACGAACGTGTCTACGCCTCCCTCCACCGGGACGCGCACGTCGACGTCTGGGTGATCTGCTGGACCAAGGAGAACGACACCGGATGGCACGACCACGACATCTCCTCGGGTGCCGTTGCCGTGGTCTCCGGCGCGTTGCTCGAGCACAACCTGGGAGTCGGCGCCGACCATGTGCGGACGGTCGTGCCCGAGGGCAACGTCTTCTCGTTCGGGCCGGACCACATCCACCGGCTCACCGGGGAGTTCGACGGGTCGGTGTCGGTGCACGCCTACAGCCCGCCGCTGTGGCGGATGGGCCAGTACGCCGTCAGCGACGCCGGCGTACTGCGCCGGATGTCGGTGTCCTACGCCGACGAGCTGCGTCCACTCGAGGACCAGGCCAAGGACTAGACCGCGACGATCCTGTCGCCCTCGACCGTGCGCTGGTGCAGGTTGCCGATGTCCGGGAAGTACGACGACAGTCGCGCCGGCAGGTTCTTCGCCTTGCCGACCTAGATGACCCTGCGACAGCCGGGCTCCTACTCTGCCGCCGCCTTCAGGCGGGCGATCTCGGCAGCGAGCGCCTTGCGCTCGTCGTGGGCGGCGAGGGCCAGCCGGGCCAGGGCTTCGACGGCCGCCCCGGCCAGCTCGGCATCGCCGGCAACCGGCAGCTCTCTGCCGTCAGCGTCGGTGGCGACCAGAAGGTCGGGATCGCCGTGCAGCCGGTGTCCGCCCGCCCGGAGCGCCGCCACGTCGTGCTCACCGCGCGCCCGGACCCAGCCCAGCGCCTCGAACGGCAGCTCCAGACGCGCGCTCGCGGACCGCTTCAGCACCCCCTGCCGGAGCAGGGGTCGCCGGACGGCAGGGCGGTAGTCGTCGGCGTACGACGGCAGCCGGTCCGTCAGCAGGGCGTTCACCCGCCGGAACAGCTCGACCTCGACCACGCCGAAGGAGGCGTTGATGGTCCCTCCCGGGATGGTGAGGTCGGCGACGGAGAAGCCGACGATCTCCGCGAACAGCCGGAAGAGGGCGCGTGGGTCCTCGGCGTGCGATGGCACGCACACGACATCCACCGCTCCGTCGGCGGATACGGCACCCCAGTTCGCCGAGACCTCTGGCAGGGACTGCCGCCGCCAGAACCGCTCGCCCGCAGCGCCTGTACGGGTCCGAACCTGCTCCAGGAAGTCGTCGTAGCTCACCGTCAGCCCCGCCTGCACCAGCTGCTGGTAGTCGGAAGGGAGCTGCCGCGCCCAGCTGCGCCCGGAGACGATGGGCCGGATGTCGAGCTCCACCTCCTCCAGCACCTCACGCAGTACCCGGATCGGCTCGGCACCGGCGTCGGCCAGGTCCTCGCACGAGAGGAAGAGCGGGTCCCCTGGGGTCCTTCGGAACGCGGACTTGATCCGGCGGATCCGCTCGACGTCGACGCGCTCCGAGAATCCTGTTCCCGCCCGCCATCCCAGCGGCCCCAGCAGCCGCCGCATCAGCTCAGAGCGGCTGGTGATCGGGGCGCCGATGCCCGCGGCCCTCAGCGCAGGTACGGAGTCTCGAACCGCCTTCTGGAGCGCCGACGTGCCACTCTTGCCTGTGCCCACGTGGAGATAGAGGACGCGCACCATCCCGCCAATCTATCGGCGAGTTCGGGAGCGGCCGCCCGAGCGGGGACGGTCAGGTGGTGACGATCTTGTCGCCGTCCACGGTGATCCCTACCTCCGCCAGCGGGGCCGGAGCCGGCCCTCCCTGCACCGAGCCGTCCTCGATGGAGTACTTGCTCTGGTGGCAGTCGCAGTTGATGGTCTCCTGCACCTCCGCCACGATGCAGGACTGATGGGTGCAGACCGCGGTGAAGGCCTTGAACTCGCCCTCGGTCGGCTGGGTGATGACGATCTTCTGCTCGGCGAGGATCACCCCGCCGCCCACCGGCACCTCCGAGGTGGTGGCCAGCTCGCTGCCGGCGTCCGGTGTCGACGCTTCGTCGTCACCGCCGTCGTCGGAGCCGCAGCCCGCTAGGGCCACGGCGGTCCCGAGGGCGCCGAGGCCCTGGAACACGATCCGGCGCGAAGGTCGGTAGCTCTGCTCGGTCATGCACACTCCTGCGTTGGGGTGGATGGTCAGGCAAGGTCGATCGAGTCGCCGCCGACGACGAGCTTCTCCTCGGCGAGAGGGGCCGGGGCGGGTCCGCCGACCACGGAACCATCCTCGATCGAGTACATGCTCCCGTGGCACGGGCAGTTGATCGTGTCGGTCACCTCGTCGACCAGGCAGCCCTGGTGGGTGCAGACGGCGGTGAAACCTTTGAAGGCACCCTTGGTCGGCTGGGTGATCACCAACTTCTGCTCGGCGAGGATCACTCCCCCGCCGACCGGCACGTCGGCCGCGGCGGCGATGCCGCCGTCACCCTTCGGCTTCTTGTCGGGCTTCTTGGTGGGCGACTCGCTGGGCGCGTCGGACGTGGGCGACTCCGGACTCTCCGAGCCGGTGGGCGAACTGTTGTCGCTGGCAGCGTCCGGATCGTCCTCACCGCAGGCCGCCAGCACTGGAAGCGTCAAGCCGAGAGAGGCGCCCGTCAGGGCGCCGCGACGAGTGATCCCCGAGCGATCCATCTGTCCTCCAACACCAGTGCGGGAAGTTGAACGCGACACTACGCGCGAACCATGAGACACAGATGAGAACGAGCGGGGACCCGGTGAGGTTCAAGCCGAGCGAGCGTTTCTCCGCTTCGCCGGCGCGGTGGCCTTCTTCGTGGCGGGCTTCTTCGCCGCAGCCTTCTTCGCGGGTCGCCTCTTGGCGGGCGCCTTCTTCGGCGCCGGCGCCGCGCGCCCCTCGAGCAATGGTGCGAGGTACTGCCCCGTGTAGCTCGCCGGGTCGTTGGCCACGTCCTCCGGGGTGCCCTCGGCGATCACCAGCCCGCCGCGGGAGCCACCCTCGGGGCCCATGTCGATCAGCCAGTCGGCGGTCTTGATCACGTCGAGGTTGTGCTCGATCACCAGGACCGTGTTGCCCTGGTCGACCAGTCGGCCGAGCACCAGCAGCAGCTTGCGGATGTCTTCGAAGTGCAGGCCCGTGGTGGGCTCGTCGAGGACGTAGACGGTGCGCCCGGTGGACCGCTTCTGCAGCTCGGTCGACAGCTTGACCCGCTGAGCCTCCCCACCCGAGAGGGTCGTGGCCGGCTGCCCGAGCCGCACGTAGCCGAGACCCACCTCGACCAGCGTCTTCATGTGCCGGGCGATCGCCGGCACCGCCGAGAAGAAGTCCTGCGCCTCCTCGATCGGCATGTCGAGGACCTCGGCGATGGTCTTGCCCTTGTAGTGGACCTCGAGCGTCTCCCGGTTGTAGCGGGCGCCGTGGCACACCTCGCACGGCACGTAGACGTCGGGCAGGAAGTTCATCTCGATCTTGATCGTGCCGTCGCCCGAGCAGGCCTCGCAGCGGCCTCCCTTGACGTTGAACGAGAATCGGCCCTGCAGGTAGCCGCGCATCTTCGCCTCCGGGGTGGACGCGAACAGCTTGCGGATGTGGTCGAAGACGCCGGTGTACGTCGCCGGGTTGGAGCGCGGGGTCCGGCCGATCGGCGACTGGTCGACGTGGATCACCTTGTCGACCTCGTCGGTGCCGGTGATCCTCTGATGCCGCCCCGGAACCGTGCGGGAGCGATAGATCTGCTTGGCCAGCGAGGTGTAGAGGATGTCGTTGACCAGCGTGGACTTGCCGGAGCCGGAGACCCCGGTCACCGCGACGAAAAGGCCGAGCGGGAACGTCACGTCGATGTCGCGCAGGTTGTGCTCGCGGGCGCCCTTGACGGTGAGCTCGCGGCCCGGGGTGCGGGGGCGGCGAACGGGCGGGGTCGGGATCTCACGACGGCGGGAGAGGTATTGACCGGTCATCGAGTCGGGGTGCTCGAGCAGTCCCTGGACGGCTCCGCTGTGCACGACCTGGCCGCCGTGCTCGCCGGCTCCGGGGCCGATGTCGACCACCCAGTCGGCGGTGCGGATGGTGTCTTCGTCGTGCTCGACCACGATCAGGGTGTTGCCGAGGTCCTTGAGCCGGACCAGGGTCTCGATCAGCCGGTGGTTGTCGCGCTGGTGCAGCCCGATCGACGGCTCGTCCAGCACGTAGAGGACGCCGACCAGTCCGGCGCCGATCTGGGTGGCCAGCCGGATCCGCTGTGCCTCGCCGCCCGACAGCGAGCCGGACGGCCGGTTGAGGGAGAGGTAGTCGAGGCCGACGTCGAGCAGGAAGTTGAGCCGCTCCTGGATCTCCTTCAGGACCCGCTCGGCGATCTGCCGCTCCCGAGCGCTCAGGTCGAGGCCGCGCAGGAACTCCGCGGTCTCGTTGATCGGCAGCGCGCACACCTCGGCGATGTTGCGGCCGCCGAGCGTGACCGCCATCGAGACCGGCTTGAGTCGGCTGCCGGCACAGGCTGGGCACGGCACCTCGCGCATGAAGCCCTCGAACCGCTCGCGGCTGGTATCGGACTCCGCCTCGCGGTGCCGGCGCTCGATGTAGGGACGGACACCCTCGAACTGGGCGTAGTAGGCGCGCTGCCGCCCATAGCGGTTGCGGGTGACCACATGCACCTTGGTGGGGTGGCCCTCGAGCAGCGACTTCTGCGCCTTGGTCGGGAGGTCCTGCCAGGGTGTGTTGAGATCGAAGCCGATCTCGTCGCCCAGCGCCGCCATCAGCTTGAGGAAGTAGTCGGCGACATGCGCCTGGCTCCACGGCTGGATCGCGCCCTCGCCGAGGGTGGCCGTGGCGTCGGGCACCACCAGCTCGGGGTCGACCTCCATCCGGGTGCCGAGGCCGTGGCACTGGGGGCAGGCGCCGAACGGCGAGTTGAACGAGAACGACCGGGGCTCGAGCTCGTCGGTGTCGATCGGGTGCTCGTTGGGGCAGGCCATCCGCTCGCTGAACCGCAGCTCGCGCCCCGGGTCCTTCTCGGGGAGGTCGACGAAATCGATCAGCACCAGGCCGCTGGCCAGGTTGAGCGCGGTCTCGACGGAGTCGGTCAGCCGTCGCTTCGCGGAGCCGGCCACCTTGAGCCGGTCTATGACCACCTCGATGGTGTGCTTCTTCTGCTTGTCGAGCTTGGGCGGGTCGTCGAGGGTGTGGGTCTCACCGTTGACCCGGGCGCGGCTGAAGCCCTGGGCCTGCAGCTGCTTGAACAGCTCGACGTACTCCCCCTTGCGCCCGCGGATCACCGGGGCCAGCACCTGGAACCGCTGCCCCTCCTCGAGCGAGAGGATCTTGTCGACGATCTGCTGCGGCGTCTGCCGCTCGATCGGGGCGCCGCACGTGGGGCAGTGCGGGCGCCCGGCGCGGGCGTAGAGCAGCCGCAGGTAGTCGTAGACCTCGGTGATGGTGCCCACCGTGGAGCGTGGGTTCTTCGAGGTGGACTTCTGGTCGATCGAGACCGCCGGCGACAGGCCCTCGATGAAGTCGACGTCGGGCTTGTCCATCTGCCCCAGGAACTGACGTGCGTACGCCGACAGGGACTCGACGTAGCGTCGCTGCCCCTCGGCGAAGATCGTGTCGAACGCCAGCGACGACTTGCCCGACCCGGACAGCCCCGTGAAGACGATGAGGGAGTCGCGTGGAAGGTCGAGGGAGATGTCCTTGAGGTTGTGTTCCCGGGCTCCCCGGATGACCAGTTGCTCCGCCACTACCGTTCCTCGAGCTCGTGCCGTCGTGTTCGAACAAGTGTTCGCCATGCTACCGGCCGACACAACCCGCCGCGCCGACTTCGCCCACACTCTCACGGGCCACCGACAGTCGCCTGGTTGGATGGATCCATGGTCGATCGGACGCATCTCGAGGAGCTGGCCGCGGCCACTCGCCGCCTGATCCGCACGGTGGACGCCATGGCGGAGACGGCGTACGCCGAACCGTCGCTGCTTCCGGGCTGGACCCGTGGCGACGTGGTCGCCCACCTGGCCCTGAACGCCGAGGGCATGGCCGGCGCGCTGCGCGGCCTGACGGAAGGCACCTCGGTGCCGATGTATGCCTCCCAGGAGGTACGGGACGGCGACATCGCCGCCCTCGGCCGTGCCCGACCCGAGGCGATCCGGAACCGGCTGCTGGGCGGGACGACCGACTTCAACGACGCGGTGGCCGCGGTCCCCGAGGACGTCTGGGGCATCGACATCGACCGCGTACCCGGCGGCCGCATATTCAAGGCCGGGGCGCTCCCCGGCATGCGGCATCGCGAGGTGGAGATCCACCACGCCGACCTCGGGCTCGGCTATTCACACGCGGACTGGCCGCCGGCGTTCGCCGTACGCCTGATCGAGGCGATGGCCAAACGCGACAGCGCGGCGCCGATGGCCGTGCACGCCACCGACGTGGAGCACACCTGGCACCTCGGCGACGGCGGTCCGACCGTGCGCGGCTCCGCCGCCGAGCTGGGCTGGTGGCTCACCGGGCGCGGCGAAGGCGCCGGGCTCTCCTGTGACGAGGGTGCGCTGCCCAGGATCGAGGCATGGTGACCTACACCGGGAGCGTGACGGTCGGCGGCACACCCGACGTGCGCGAGCTGACCCATCTGACGATCACCAAGGTGGCGGTCGACAAGGAGATGTCCAACAACGCCTACCTGCTCCGCTGCCGGTACACGGGTGAGCAGGTGCTCGTCGACGCGGCGGCCGAGCCCGACGTGCTGCTCCCGCTGATCGGGGACGCCGGCCTCACCACGGTCGTCACCACCCACCAGCACTGGGACCACCACCGTGCGCTGGCCGACGTCGTCGCTGCGACCGGCGCCGCCGTGGTGGCCGGCGAGCCGGACGCCGACGCGATCACCGAGCAGACCGGTGTCGACGTGACCCGTCGGGTCGGGCAGGGCGACACCGTTGCCGTCGGTGACTGCACGCTGGAGGTGATCGCGCTCGCCGGACACACCCCGGGCTCGATCGCGCTGCTGTACGACGACTCGTCGTCGCCCGGAGGGCACCCGCACCTCCTGACCGGCGACTCCCTTTTCCCGGGCGGGGTCGGCAACACGTTCGGCGACGACGCGGCATTCGCCCAGCTGATCGACGACGTGGAGGCCAAGGTCTTCCAGCGGCTGCCCGACGAGACCTGGTTCTACCCCGGCCACGGGGACGACTCGACCCTCGGCGCCGAACGCCCGGACCTCGCCGAGTGGCGCGCGCGGGGCTGGTAGAACCCTGCGCCGCCTGCAGGAGCTAAACGGCCAGCTGATGGGCGCGGTCCAGCCCGCACGCGAGCTTGTCGTCCGGGAACCCCCGGTCCCTGAGCCCGACCACGATCTTGTGGATGAGCTCGAGCGCTTCGCTGACCACGTCCGCGTCTGCAGACCCGTCGACTTCATAAGCGTTCATGCCAGCCCACTTTGGCACTCCACCTGCGTTGTCGACATCGGCCGATCGGCTCACGTTCTCGCCCGATCGGGCCCCACCGATTGCAGCCGGGTGGGGGACGTCACCCTCCGACCGGGCTCTACGAGTAGCTGACCTTCACCGTGTCGGTGAGCGGCAGCGACTGGCAGCCGAGCCGGATGCCGTCCTCGAGGTCGTCGTCGTCGAGGACGTCGTTGTGCAGCATCCTGACCTCGCCCTGAAGCAGCCGGATCGCGCAGGCCGAGCACTCCCCCTCGCGGCAGGAGTACGGCGCCTTCACGCCCTTGCTCTCGAGGAACACGAGCAGCTTGGTGCGCGGGTCCCAGTCGTCGAAGGTGTACTCCTCGCCGTCGAGCTCCACCTCGACCTTCACCGGCCCGCGCGACGCCTCGGCGGCATAGGCCGCGGCGTCGTCCTCGTCGGTCTCCGCGGTGGTGATCTCGTTCTCGGCGAGCTCTTTGTCGTGCAGGTCGCCGAACGGGTTACCGCCCAGCGAGACGAACTTCTCCTGGTGGCGCCGGGCCCGCGGGAACTCCAGCTCCTTGAGCGCGGCCACGGTCATCTTCATGAACGGAGCCGGGCCGCACACGAAGGCGTCCCACTCCAGCCGGTCCGCGGCGAACGCCTTCATCTGCTCCTGGGTCGGCAGGCCCTGGACACTCTCGAGCCAGTGCACGACCTGGAGCCGCTCGGGGTACTGCTCCGAGAGCTCGCTCAGCTCACGAGCGAAGATCACGGACTGCTCGTCGCGGTTGGCGTAGAAGAGCACGATCCGGCCGGACCCCTCGGCGAGCGCGGTGCGGATGATCGACATCACCGGGGTGATCCCGCTGCCGCCCGCGAACAGCAGCAGGTCGGCATCGAGCGAGGCGGGCGTGAAGATGCCGCTGGGCGGGAGCACCCGCATGGTGTCGCCGATCGTGAGGTGCTCGCACATCCAGTTGGACGCGTAGCCCTCCGTCGTACGCTTCACCGTCACGGTCAGCGGACCGCCGTCGTGGGGGCTGCTGGAGAGGGAGTAGCAGCGGGCGGCCACACCGGTCCGGTCGCTCGGGACGGCGAGGGTGAGGAACTGGCCGGGCTTGTAGGCGAACGTCTCCTCCTGGCCCTCGGGCACCTCGAACGACACCGACCTGGCGTCACCCGTCTCCTCGACGATGTCGAGCACCTTCAGCTCGAAGCTCTCGGTCTCCATAGCGGCGGTCAGTATCCGTCCTCGGCGCCGATCGGGAGCCTCCCGTCTCGCGCCGCGGCCTCGATGCTGGCCGCCAGTCTCGGGCAGGCCTCGTGCAGCGGCCGACCCGTGGGCGACCCGCTCATCCGGGTGAACTCCGGGCAGGCATGCACGGCGTCCTGGTTCCACTGGATGGAGGTGTGGTGGTCGCTGTTCTTCTTCACCCCGACCTTGGCCAGGCAGTCGAGGCAGGCCACCTCCGTCACCCGCGCAGAGGTGTAGAGACGCTGGTCCTCCAGCGTCTCTTCGTTGGTCGGGACAAAGGACGCCATCAGACTTCCGCGGTCTCGGACTTCGCCGCCTGCTCGGCGGCCGCGTCCTCCTCGGCCTTGCGGGCCAGGTTCGCTGCTACCTCTTCGTGCCAGTACTCGTTGGCCTTCGTCGTGTCGACCTCGAACTCGAACCGGTCGGTCATCTCGGGCTTGACGTCGGCCTTGTCGACGTAGAACTGCTCGTACCAGCGACGCAGCTGGTAGACCGGCCCGTCCTCCTCGCAGAGGAGAGGGTTCTGGACGGGCACCTTGTTCTTCCAGATGTGCACGTCCTGGAGGAAGCCCTCACCGAACATCTTGGCGTACTGCTTGCCGATGTACGCCGTGGTCTTCTCGTCGAGGCCCTCGGGCTTCTTGACGGTGATGCCGTACTGCAGCGTGAACGAGTTCGGCCCCGTGGGGATGTGACAGTTGATCAGGACGACCTCGGTCTCGAAGCCCTTGTAGTCGACCCACAGCCAGTTGATCATGTACGACGGTCCGTAGTAGGTGGCCTCGGACTTCAGGAAGAGCTCCGGCGCGCCGTAGCCGCCGCTGACGTCGGGTCGGCCCTTGGACTCCATGAACTGGGTCGCTCGGTGGCCCTCGAAGATGTTCTGGAAGCTGGTCGGGAACGACAGGTGCACGTAGTAGAAGTGCGCCATGTCGGCGACGTTGTCGATGAGCTCGCGGCAGTTGGAGCCCTCGATCGGCACCACCTCCCACACCCAGTCGGTGTACTCATCGGTGCCCACACCAGGCAGCTCCGGCGGCAGGATGTCCAGGTCGGGCTCGGAGCCCTCGGGGTCGTGCCACACCAGCAACTGGTCGTTGCGGACCACGGTGGGGTACTTCTGGGTGCGGGCCCGGAGCGGCACCCGACGGGCGTAGGGAATCGCCTTGCACTTGCCGTCACCACCCCAGCGCCAGTCGTGGAACGGGCAGGCGATCTCGTCGCCCTTGACCGTGCCCTGGGTCAGGTCGCCGCCCATGTGCCGGCAGTAGCCGTCCAGAACGTTCAGCTCACCCTTGCTGTCCTGCCAGACCACGAGCTGGCTGCCGAAGCCCTCGATGGCGTGCGGCTTGCCGTCCCGGAAGCTGTTCGCCAGGCCCAGGCAGTGCCACCCGCGCGCGAACCGCGTCGGCGCGGTGCCCCGGTCCAGGGACCGCGCACGTCCTTGAGTGTCGCTGCCTGGGGTGTCGCTCATGAAGTACCTCTCATCGGACCAGTCTGGGATCCAGTGCCTACTGATCGAGGCTAGCCGAAAACGAGAACACGTTCTAGTCTGACGGCATGCACATCGCCCTCGATCCCGAGCACCTCGCGCTGCGCGCGGAGCTTCAGGAGTACTTCGACCAGCTCGTCACTCCCGAGCGTAAGGCGGGGCTGGCGTCCGCGACAGGCGAGTTCGGGGAGGCGGGTGTCTACAAGGAGGTCATCCGCCAGATCGGCGCTGACGGTTGGCTGGGTGTCGGCTGGCCCAAGGAGTACGGCGGCCAGGCCCGCTCGATGGTGGAGCAGCTGATCTTCACCGATGCGGCAGCCGTGGCCGGCGTACCCATCCCCTATCTCACGCTCAACACCGTGGGGCCGACGATCATGCGGTTCGGCAGCGACGAGCAGAAGGAGTACTTCCTCCCGAGGATCCTCGCCGGCGAGCTGCACTTCTCGATCGGCTACTCCGAGCCAGGCTCCGGCACCGACCTGGCGTCGCTGAAGACCCGCGCGGTGCGCGAGGGCGACGAGTGGGTGATCAACGGCCAGAAGATGTGGACCTCCCTGATCCAG
Source organism: uncultured Actinomycetota bacterium (assembly GCA_963729095.1). GTDB lineage: Bacteria > Actinomycetota > Actinomycetes > Propionibacteriales > Nocardioidaceae > Nocardioides. The sequence continues at coordinate 309,413 of CAVSMX010000036.1, forward strand.
TACGCCGACTGGATCTGGTTGGCCTGCCGGACCGATCCCGACCTGCCCCGCCACAAGGGTCTGTCGATGATCCTGGTGCCCGCGGACGCCCCTGGCGTGTCCTACACCCCCGTGCACACGGTGGCCGGCGTCGGCACCAGCGCGACGTACTACGAGGACGTGCGGGTGCCGGCCTCGAACCTGGTCGGCGAGCTGAACGGCGGCTGGTCGCTGATGACCAACCAGCTCAACCACGAACGCGTCTCGCTCACCTCGGCCGCGCCGACCATCCATTCGCTGAAGCTGGTGCGCGAGTGGGCACAGCAGACCAAGGCGCCCGACGGGCAGCGGGTGATCGACACAGAGTGGGTCCAGATCGCCCTCGGCCGCGCGCACGCCCGGGTCGAGGCGCTGTCCCTGCTCAACTGGAAGCTGGCCGCCGACGCCGACGCCGAGGTGGCGCTGTCCCCGGCCGAGGCGTCGGCGATCAAGATCTACGGCTCCGAGCTCAACACCGAGATCTACCGCACGCTGATGGAGATCGTCGGGCCGAACGCCAGCATCACCGGCGACTCCGACGGTGCCGTGCTGGCGGGCCGCCTCGAGCGGTTCCACCGGTCCTCGCTGGTGATGACGTTCGGTGGCGGCACCAACGAGATCCAGCGCGACATCATCGGCTACGTCGGACTCGGCCTCCCGGCCGCGAAAAGGTGACCCCCATGGACTTCACGTTCACCCCGGAACAGGACGAGGCCGCCGAGCTGGCCGCCACGATCCTCGAGGACAAGACGACCACCGCCCGGATGACCGAGGTCGAGAAGGCCGGCGACCGGTTCGACCGCGACCTGTGGCGCGACCTGGGCGAGGCCGGGCTGCTCTCGCTGTCCCTGCCCGAGGAGTACGACGGCGCCGGCCTCGGGCTCGTTGAGCTGTGTCGGGTGCTGGTGGAGGTCGGCCGGACCGTGGCCCCGGTGCCGCTGGCCGTGCACGGTCCCGCAACTGTGCTCCTCGCCGAGGTAGCCGGCCCCGAAGTGGCCGAGCAGTGGCTGCCCGGCGCTGCCTCCGGAGAGCACGTGCTCACCGCGGCCGTCGCCGAGGACCGGACCCACCTGCCCACGCGACCCACCGTGACCGCCACCCCCTCCGGCGAGGGCTGGGAGCTCTCCGGGTCGAAGAGCATCGTCCGCGCCGGTACGTCCGCCCACCTGTTCCTGGTGACCGCATCGACCGACGAGGGCGTCGGCGTCTTCCTGGTCGAGCCCAGCGTCCCCGGCGTGCAGCTGACCGCGCAACGCACCAGCGACGGCGACGCGGTGGCCCGGCTGGACCTCGCCGGCGCCCCGGCGCAGGCCCTCGGCGCTCCCGACGGTGCCGCGGCCGGCCGCCTCGGCGAGCTGCTCACCGTGTGTGCGGCGGCAGAGCAGCTCGGCGTGACCGAGGGAGCCTTGTCGCTGACAGCGTCGTATGCGAAGACGCGGGAGCAGTTCGGCCGCCCGATCGGCACGTTCCAGGCGGTCTCCCAACGGCTCGCCGACGGCTACATCGACGTGCTCGCCCAGCGGCTCACGCTGTGGGCGGCGGTCGCGCGGCTGGCCGAGGGCCTGCCTGCCGAGGTCGAGGTGGCCACCGCGAAGCTGTGGGCCGCGGACGCCGGTCACAAGCTCGCGCACACCACGGTGCACGTGCACGGCGGCGTCGGCATCGACCTCGACGGCGAGGCGCACCGCTACTTCACCAGCGCCAAGCGCTTCGAGTTCTCGTTCGGCGGCGCCACCGAGCAGGCCCTCACGATCGGACGCGCCCTCGCCGCAGAACCCGCGTGACCGGGCTTCGAGGCTCGCACGCTCGCACCTCAACCAGCGTTCGGGCGCAGCTGCTCGCGCGGGCGGAGGACGACCGCCCGGGGCTGCTGTTCGAGGACCGCAGCTGGTCCTGGGCCGAGGTGGTCCGAGAGTCGATCGTTCGGGCTGCTGTGTTGGAGGACCTGCTGCCCCAGGGCCGCCCACCACACCTCGGGGTCCTGCTCGACAACACCCCCGAGTTCCCGTTCCTGCTCGGCGCGGCGGCGCTGGGAGGTCGGGTGCTGGTCGGCCTGAACCCGACCCGGCGCGGGTCCGCCCTCGCGGCCGACATCGCGCGCTCCGACACCCAGGTAGTGCTCACCGACGCGACGTACGCCGGCCTGCTCGCGGACACCGACGCTCCCGTCGTCCGTCTGGACTCGCCCGAGTGGGCCGACCTCCTGGCCAACAACGCGGGTGCGGACCACCCCGTCGCCGACGTCGGCCCGGACACGCTGATGATGCTGATCTTCACCTCGGGCACCTCCGGCGACCCCAAGGCGGTCAACGTCACGCAGGCGAAGGTGGCCCACCCCGGCGTGTTCCTGTCCGAGCGGTTCGGCCTCGGTCCCGATGACGTGGCCTACCTGTCGATGCCGATGTTCCACTCCAACGCGATCATGGCCGGCTGGGGCCCGGCGCTCGCCTCCGGCGCCACGATCGCGCTGGCCCGGCGGTTCAGCGCCTCGGGCTTCCTCACCGACGTGCGGCGGTACGCCGCGACGTACGCCAACTACGTGGGCAAGCCGCTCGCCTACGTGCTGGCCACGCCGAAACGCCCCGACGACGCCGACAACCCGCTGCGGACCGTCTTCGGCAACGAGGCCAACGAGCGCGACATCGCCGAGTTCGGGCGCCGGTTCGGCTGCGTGGTCGTCGACTCCTACTCCTCCACCGAGAACGCCGTCATCGTGCAGCGCGTCCCCGAGATGCCGCCGGGCAGCCTCGGTCGTCCGCTCGACGGGGTGAAGGTGCTCGACCCGGAGAGCATGGTCGAGACCCCGGACGCCGAGTTCGGCCCGGACGGCCGGCTGCTCAATGCCGACCGGGCCACCGGCGAGCTGGTCAACACCCAGGGCGCGGGGGCGTTCGCCGGCTACTACGACGACCCCGGCGCGGAGGCCGAACGAATGCGCGGCGGCATGTACTGGTCCGGCGACCTCGCCTACCGCGACGCCGACGGCTTCGTCTACTTCGCCGGGCGCACCGCCGACTGGCTCCGGGTCGACGGCGAGAACATCGCCGCCGCACCCGTCGAGCGGATCCTGCTGCGGCACCCGAACGTCTCCGAGGCGGCGGTGTACGCCGTCCCCGACGAGCGAGTCGGCGACCAGGTGATGGCCGCGCTGGTCACCACTGCACAGCTGAGCCCGCACGAGCTCGGCGACTTCCTCGCCGCCCAGCCGGACCTGTCACCCAAGGCCTGGCCCCGCTACGTCCGGGTCGCGGCCCGGCTCCCCCGCACCGCCACCAACAAGGTGCTCAAGCGCGAGCTGGCGGCCGACGGTCCGGTGCCGGGAGATGGCGTGCTCTGGGAACGCGAGCCGCGCGGCCGGACCTACGCCGCCCACGGGTAGGCTCACCCGCCGTGATCATCTGCGACTCCCGGCAGTTCGTCTTCGTGCACGTGCAGAAGACCGGCGGGTCCGCGGTGACCAAGCTGCTCAAGGCCGAGCTCCCCGACGAGGAGATCCGCGCCATCGACAAGCGGCACGCGCCGCTCGGCCGGATCCTCGACAAGGAGCCGGAGCTCGCCGACTACTGGCTCTTCGGCTTCGTCCGGGACCCGTGGGACCGGATGGTCTCGTGGTGGAACATGATCGACGTCTGGCGCAGCCGCTTCGCCCGCCGCGGCGAACCGCTCAACGGCAGGGGCAACTTCTTCTGGCGGCACGCCGCGGGATACGCCGACTTCGAGGAGTTCATCCTGCGCGGGACCGAGGAGCTGCCGCGGCTGCGCCGCCCGCAGATCCGCTACCTACAGGCCCGCGGCCGCCGCGCCGACTTCATCGGGAGGACCGAGTCCCTCGCCGACGACGTCACCCACGCGATGACCCGCATCGGCCTGTCCGCCGAGGCGCTCGACCACCACAACCGCGGCAAACGGGACCCGTCGAAGTACCGGCACAACTACTCCGACGCGTCCCGAAAGCGGATCGAGGACGTGTTCGCCGCCGACATCAAGGAGTTCGGCTACAAGTTCTGAGCGCCCCCGTGCCGAGCTTGCGAGCGCGTGGGGGGTGCCTTCAGTGGCCCGGCAGCAGCTTCTGCACGCCGTTGGTGAGCCGGACGACGTAGAACCCGGAGTTGGTGTCGGTGTACCAGACCGAGTTGTGCGCGGGGTCCCAGGCGGGCTGCGACATCGCGTAGGCACCGGTACCGAAGACCGTGAGCTTCTTCTGCTTCACCACCGGCTTGTTGAAGTAGGCCACCTCGCGCGGGTGCCTCACGTCGCGGATGTCGAAGAGCCGCAACCCCGACAGGATCATCGAGCAGCCGGCGACCTTCGGGTTCTTGCGGGTCGGCATCCCGCAGTAGTGGGCGGCGTACCCCTGCGCCGGGGACCACGCCCCGGGGTCCTGCAGCTGCTTCCCCGCGTGTGCGTCGGGCTGGTGCACGGCGAGCCGGATGTTCGACACCACCTTCGGATGCCGCGGGTCGTCGACGTTGATGATCCGCGCGGCGCCCACAGGCGACTCCTTCAGGTTCGTGAGCCCCTTCACGGTGAACAGGTCGATGAACTCGTCGACCTCGAGGAGGTAGCGGTGACCGTCGCGGGTGAACGGCTCGGCAACCTGCGGGATCGATCCGCCGTTCCAGGTGAGGGACGAAAGGGTCGGCACCTCCGGGTTCGCGTTCCGGTCCTGGATGTCGCTGACGTCCAGGATCCGAAGGCCCCCGCCGGTGAGCCCGCCCGGCCCGGGCTCGCCGATGTGGGCGGCGTACAGGGTCCGGCCGTCGTCGGACAGCCGCATGCCGTGGTACTGGACGGCGAGCTGCTGGAAGATCGTCTTCGGACTGCGCGGGTTCGAGATGTCGACGGCCGCGAAGCCGGCCGCCGTGCCGGAGGTGTAGAAAGTCTTGCCATCCGGTGCGAACCCGCTTTCGTGACCGAACAGGCTCGACAGCGTCGTCGACAGCCGCTTCGGGTGCCGGCAGTCGGTCTTCACGTCGTAGATCTCGAGCACGCCCGGCAGCGTCGCGGCGGTGCCCATCTCGGCGACCAGGAGTCCCCGCCGCTTGTTGACCAGTAGTGACTCGTGCGGCGTGAGCATCGTCGGCGTGACCAGGGTGTCGGTCCGGCGAGGCTTCCGGGGGTTGTTCATGTCCAGCACGACGACGCCGAGCCCGTCACCGGAGAGCAGGTTCGACACGACGTCGCGCCCGACCAGCAGCGTGGAGTCGTAGAACGCGCAGGTATTGCCCTTGCGGTCGGTGTAGCGGAGGGTCTTGAAGCCGCCGGAGCTCCCCTGGTGCGCCACCTGGCGGGTGTTGCACAGGTAGCCGCGCTCGGCTCTTCCAGAGAGATAGTCGGCCTTGGGCACCCGCCCCTGGATCGAGGTCTCGGGCCGTGAGCCGGGTCCGCAGTCGGCCTCCTGCACCGGTTTCGGGGCCGTGGCGCCGGGCGACCCGACTCCCGCGGCCCAGCCGACGCCGCCCATCAGGAGGACGGCAAGGACGACGGCCAGCCGGCGCGCAGCGGGCCGAGAACTACTGCGGAGCACCATGAATCGTCACCTTTAGAACTGTGGCGGACGGATCAGCCCGCGATCTCACCGAGGCGCTTCACGGCCCCTTCGAAGTCGGCGACCAGGTCGGCCATCACCTCGGCGACCGGGCGTACGTCGTTCATCCGGCCGACGATCTGCCCGATCGGCATGGAGATCACGTCGGGGTCGCCGGACGCGTTGATCCGGTTGTGCGCCTCACTCACCAGGATGTTCTGCAGCGGCATCGGCAGCGGTGCGGGCGCGTCCTCCTCCGCCCAGGCCTCCGTCCACTTCGTCTTCAGCAGACGGGCCGGCTTGCCGGTGTAGATGCGGGTGCGGACGGTGTCGCTGGAGGTGGCCCGCGTGAACGCCGTGGTCCATCCGGCATTGGACTGGAGCTGCTGGTACTCCTCGGTGCCGAGCCAGATCGACCCGGTCCACACGCCCTGGGAGCCCATCGCCAGCGAGGCGGCGACCTGCCGGCCCGAGCCGATGCCGCCAGCGCCGAGCACGGGTACGTCGGGTCCGACGGCGTCCACGATCTCGGGCGTGAGCACCATGCTGGTGACCTCACCGGTGTGCCCACCCGCCTCGAAGCCCTGGGCCACGATGATGTCCACGCCGTTGTCGACGTGACTGAGCGCGTGCTTGGCCGCGCCGGCGAGCGCGGCCACCTTGATGCCGTGCTCGTGGCAGGTGTCGATCACGTCCTTGGGCGGCGACCCGAGCGCGTTCGCGATCAGCACCGGCCGGTGGTTGAGCGCCACGTCGAGGTGCGAGCGGGCCACGGAGTGCAGCCAGCCCAGGACGGCGTCCCTGCCCTCTCCCTCCGGCAGCGGCGGTACGCCGAGCTTCTGGAGGGTCCGCTCGACGAACGAGACGTGCTCCTCGGGGATCATCGCCTGAAGATCCACCTGGGTGCCCTCGGTGGGGATCTTCATCGGCATCACGATGTCGACGCCGTACGGCTTGCCGTCGGTGTTGTCGTCGAGCCAGGACAGCGCAGCCTCGAGCTCGTCGGTCTCGTTGAACCGGACGCAGCCGAGGACCCCGAGCCCGCCCGCGCGGGAGACCGCGGCGGCGACGTGCTCGGACGGCGTGAACGCGAAGATCGGGTACTCGATCCCGAACTCGTCACACAACGGCGTGCGCATCAGGCCGGCGCCCCCGCCCCGGTCTGGCTGGGCTGGTTCGCGAGCGCCATCTCCTTGGCCCGGGGGTACTGCGCCTTCCCGGTCGCGTTGCGAGGGATCTCGGGCACCAGCGTGAGCGCCCGCGGGAGCTTGTAGCCGGACAGCGAGGCGCGCAGGAACTCGCGCAGCCCCTCGAGCTCGACGGACTCACCCTCACGGCACTGAACGACGGCGGCGACGGCCTGCCCGTACTTCTCGTCGGGAAGCCCGACGACCAGGCAGTCATAGACGGCGGGGTGCGCCTTGATCGCCATCTCGACCTCTTCGGGGTAGACCTTCTCCCCGCCGGTGTTGACGCAGTTGGACCCGCGGCCGAGCAGGGTCACCTTGTTGTCGGGCTCGATCCGCGCGAAGTCGCCGGGCACGGAGTAGCGCTGGCCGTCGATCTCGAGGAACGTCTTCGCCGACTTCTCCGGGTCCCTGTAGTAGCCGACGGGCACGGAGCCGGCGCGGCCCAGCCGGCCGATCTTGCCGACGTTCGTCGCCATGTCGAGCACGTTGTTGTCGTCGTCGAGAACCACGCTGCTGGGCCCGAGCCCGACGACCGGTCCGTCGCTGCTGATGTGGTCCTTGTCCTGCATGCCCATGCCCTGGAAACCGGTCTCGGACGCGCCCACGGAGTCGGTGAAGATGCTGTTCGGGAACGCCGCCATCCAGCGCTCCTTGACCTGCGGGCTGAAGATCGCGGCACTGCTGGAGATCGCGAACAGGCTGGATCCGTCGTACGGCGTGCCGGTGGCCGCCTTGCGCTCGAACTCCTCGATCAGCGGCCGGGCCATCGCGTCGCCGGTCATGAAGATCAGCTGGATCTTGTCGGCCTCGATGATCTCCCAGGTGCGCACCGGGTCGAACTTCGGCTCGAGGATCGTCAGGTGCCCGGCGAACAGGTGCATCAGCAGGCCGGCCTGGGCGCCGCCGTGCATCAGCGGGCTGAGCGGGAACGTGACCATCCGCGGGTCGGTGGCCTGCTTGGACTGGTCGTACTCCTCCAGCGGCTCCCCCGTGTAGAAGTCGATCCCCCCTCCGAGGACCCTCCAGAAGTCCTCGTGCCGCCACATCACTCCCTTGGGGAACCCGGTGGTGCCGCCGGTGTAGATGATGTGGAGGTCGTCGTTGCTGCGCTCCCCGAAGTCGCGCTCGGCGTTCTGTGAGCCCAGCGCGTCCTCCCACAGCACCCCGTCGTACGCCGACACGTCGGACAGGTCGTCCGGCTCGATCGCGTCCGGCATCACCACGACGGTCCGGAGCCCGTCGTGCTTGGGGAAGGTCTTCGCCACCAGCGGCGCGTAGGGCCGCTCGTGGATCAGCGCCACCACGTCGGAGTTGTCGAAGAGGTAGTTGAGCTCGCCCTCGACGTAGCGGTAGTTGACGTTGATGTTGACCGCGCGGATCTTCACCACCGCCAGCACCGCCACCACGTGCTCGATGCTGTTCTTGGCATAGATGCCGACGTGGTCGCCCGGCCCCACCCCCCGCGAGGCGAGGAAGTGGGCGAGCCGGTTGGCGTCGGCCTCGAGCTCGGCGTAGGTCACCGTGCGGTCTCCCACCTTTACAGCGGGGTTGTCCGGGACGGCGTCGACGGCGTGCTCGAAGAGGTCGGCGATGTTCAGGGCCACGGCCCGAGACTAGAACACGTTCTCGTTTTTCGCTAGCGTCACCCCCATGAGCAGCGACGATGTCTCCGCCCCGCACTGCCTCGTGGAGCAGGTGGGCCACACCCTGGTGGTCACCATGAACCGCCCCGAGGCCCGCAACGCCCTCTCCGGGGAGATGCTCGCGATCATGAGCGAGGCCTGGGACCGGGTGAACACCGACGACTCGGTCCGGGTGTGCATCCTCACCGGCGCCGGCGGCTACTTCTGCGCCGGGGCGGACCTGAAGTCGATGTCCAAGCGGCCGCCGTCCGAGAGCTTCGAGTCCGGCGAGTACGACCCGTCGGTGATCAAGGGGCTGCTCAAGGGGTTCCGGCTGACCAAGCCGCTGATCGCGGCGGTCGAGGGGCCGGCGATCGCGGGCGGCACCGAGATCCTGCAAGGCACCGACATCCGGGTCGCCGGCGAGTCGGCCAAGTTCGGCGTCTCGGAGGCCCGCTGGAGCCTCTATCCCATGGGCGGCTCCGCCGTCCGGCTGGTGCGCCAGATCCCGTACACAGTGGCCGCCGACCTGCTGCTCACCGGCCGGCACATCCTCGCCCCTGAGGCCAAGGAGCTCGGCCTGATCGGGCACGTCGTAGCCGACGGGGAGGCGCTGGCGAAGGCGCACGAGCTGGCCGAGCTGATCGCCGCCAACGGCCCGCTGGCCGTGCAGGCGATCCTGAAGACGATGCGCGACTCAGAGGGCAGGCACGAGGACGAGTGCTGGAAGGACGACGCGCGAGTGGGCGCGGCAGTCTTCGCCTCCGACGACGCCAAGGAGGGGCCGCGGGCGTTCGCCGAGAAGCGGAAGCCTGAGTTCCTCGGAAAGTAGTCCGGTCGCCGGGACCGTCAGAACGGGGACTCGGGGAGCCGACTCTGCGCGGTGACCCACTGGGTCTCGGTGTAGGCGTCGAGATTGGCCCGGGTGCCACCGGTCCGAGAGCCGGCTCCGGACAGACCGACCCCGCCGAACGGGATCACCGGTTCGTCACCCACGGTCTGGTCGTTGATGTGGATGGCCCCCGTCGGGATGCGCTCGGCCAGCTCGAGGGCGCGCAGCCCGTCGCCGGTCAGGATCCCAAGGGACAAGCCGTAGTCCGAACCGGCAGCCAGAGCCACGGCCTCCTCCAGATCGCCGTACCCGATCACCGGGGCCACTGGTCCGAAGACCTCCTCGGCGTATGCCGGGGAGTCGGGGGTGACACCGGACAGCACGGTCGGGCGGTAGAAGCGCTCGTCGTACGTACCTCCGGCGGCGAGCGTCGCCCCGCCACCGACCGTCGTCGTGACCAGCTCGTGGATCTTGTCGCGCTGACCGTCGTCGATGATCGGCCCGAGATGGACCTGGCCCTTCATCGGGTCACCCACGACCAGCCGGTCGGCGCGGGCTGCCAGCTCGGCGACGTAGTCGTCGACGATCCGGTCCGACACGATGTGCCGACCGGTGGTCATGCAGATCTGCCCCTGGTGCAGGAACGAGCCGAACGCACCCAGGGACGCCGCACGCTCGACGTCGACGTCGTCCATCACGATCAGCGCGGAGTTGCCGCCGAGCTCGAGGTGAGCGCGCTTGAGGTGCTGGCCGGCGAGGGCACCGACGGCGCGACCCGCTCGGCTCGAGCCGGTGAACGCGATCACTCGCACCAACGGATGAGTGACGAGCGCCTCGCCGACGTCGGCCGCGCCGGGCAGCACGCTGAACAGGCCGGCCGGCAGTCCGGCCTCCTCCAAGACCCGCGCGATCACGATCCCGCCGCAGACGGCCGTGCGCGGATCGGGCTTGAGGACGACGGCATTGCCGAGCGCGAGCGCCGCGGCGACGGCGCGGACGGACAGGATGAGCGGGAAGTTGAACGGAGCGATGACGCCCACGATCCCCACCGGCACCTGCCGCGACAGGCTCAGCCGCGGCTGCTCCGTCCGCAGTACCTCGCCGAACGGGGCGGAGGCCAGGGCCGCCGCCTCGTAGCACTCCCCGGCAACGACGTGCAGCTCGAAGTCGCCCTTGGGCTGCGTGCTCCCGGCCTCGCGCACGAGCCAGTCGCGGATCTCGTCCGCGTGCTGCGTGAAGAGGTCACCGGCACGGCGCAGCACCGCCGATCGCTCGGCGTACGGCGCGGCCGCCCACGCCCGCTGGACCTCAGCCCCGCGTCGCGCGGCGCGGTCCACGTCGTCCGGCGCGGCCATGCCGACGCGTCCGAGCTCGGCTCCCGTTGCCGGCTCGACCACGGCGTAGTCGCCGCCACCGCCCTTGCTGAATCCGTCGAGATAGATGCTGCGGTCCCAGCCGTCCGGCTCGAGCAAAGGCATGTTTTGGTGCGACGCTAGCCCCGGCAGGTGCCGCCCTGTCGGGGTGCGTTCCACCCAGTGAAATCTCGGCCTCGCCGGGGTGATGGCTACTTGCTGCCCCAGATCCGCTCCTGCATCGCCGTGTCGCCGATAGTCCTTGAAGTGGACGACCTTGCCGTCCCGGAACGTCAGGACATCGGCCGAGTCGGCCGACTCTCCCGGCGGCGCTGACTCTGGGCAGCACCACCACCCGCTCGTCGTCGCCGAAGAAGTGCTCCGGGGTGGTGGTGAACCCCTTCTCGGCCAGCTTCATCCAGAAGCCGATCACCTCGTCCTTGCCACGGTAGGTGCCGCTCATGGTGCTGTTGCCCGGCACCACCCACTCGATGCTGTCATCGATGTCCGCCGACGCGGCCTCCACGTCGCCAGCGCCGAATGCTGCGTACGCCTTCTTGCATCGCTCGATGTTCTCTTCAGCCTGTGACATGTCGGTCACGCCTTCCGGCCCCCGCGCGGGGCCCCCGGTCATCGTGCGCCCGCCAGACGAGCCGTGTCTGTAGCCCGTATAGGCCACGTCCGAGGGTTCAGAGCATCCGGGCAAGCAGGCCGCGCCGCAGCACCAGGCCGACGTGGACCACGAGGGCCACGAAGAACGCGAGGTGCGCCGCGATGTGCAGCGGCAGCACCGAGTCGTCATCGGCCAGGACAAGCCACAGTCCGCTCAGCGGGATGACGTACGTCGCGGCGATCAGGGTGATCTCGGTGGCGGTGGCGAGCCGCCGATCGAGCGGGAGTGAGCCGTTCGTCCCACGGCGGCAGCGGCGTGCCGATCCGCCAGAGCGTGCGCACCACCGCGAGAGCGAGGATTGCCAGGCCGAGCACCACATGCAGGTCGACGGAGGTCGAAGTCCCCGTCGAAAACCGCGTAGTCGTCGTCCTTGACCGCGTCCTCCTGCCGGTCGACCGCGTCCTCGCAGCGGTCCTCAGCCGCGTCGTTCTCCGACTCGCACGCGTCCTCCAGTGCGTCGAGCCGGTCGTCGGCACGGTCGGTCTCCGCGTCTGCGTCCATCCCGTAGCCGACCGTGAACTGCACCGCCATCAGCAGCAGCGTCCCCCAGTGCACGGTCTTGGTGACCAGGCCATAGCCGTGCTCGCCGTTGCGGAGGGGCATTGGCGGACGGTACCCGGAGTTACACCGGGGAGATGGGGAGCGAGCGCCGCGGTGCGAACGTGAAGCCGGCGCCGGTGCTCATCCGGGTCACCTGCACCTCCTCGGGCTCGGCCGCAGGGTCCAGGTTCGTGATCGCATGTACGACGGCAGGCTCGTCGGCGAGCGACAGCCAGCCGCCGTCGGCGGCACCGCCGGCCTCGACGTAGGCGCTGGGGTTGCGCACCGGGTGGAGGGCGAGGAGACGCTCGTTGCCGGCATCGGAGCGTGGGATGTCGAGGGCCGCGCGGAGCCGGTCGGCCGCCAGCCCGGCGATGCCGACCAGCTGCTTGCGCGAGATCCGGCGGACGTCGTCCTCCGGAAGCCGGCGCCGGAGGCCGTAAAGGAACCCGAGGTTGAGCAGGTGCATCTGCAGGCACACCTCGTCGGCCATCCTGACCAGTGCTGCGTGCGAGAACGCGCCGAAGTCGACGTCGGAGAGCAGCGGGCCGGCGTAGTCCGCGGCACCTACGTCGGCGGGGTCGATCGGGTCCAGCTCGACCCTGGCAGCGATCGATCGACGTACCTCCCGGCAGCCTTCGGAGTCGGTCACCGGCGGGTGCGACTCGTCGATGATCACCGTCCACGCACAGTGCGGGTGCCGGTCCGCGGGGGTTCGGGGCGGCCGGTGGATCGGGCGGATCTGCGCCTTCGGGTTGGTCGCGACCGCGGTCGCGTCGAACGTCGGGTCCTCGATGTCGTGGCACATCGAGACGACGAAGTCCTCCCCCATCGGCTCGACGTCCATCAGCGCGCCGCAGTGGTCGAGGTGGAACTCGCCGTGCCACCTGTCGTGCACGGTGTAGCGGAAGTCCATGAACTGCGGTGGCGCCCCGATGTCGAGCTGCAGCCCCTTGAAGATCGTGACGACGTCGTCGCCCTGGTAGCGGAGCGCCTGCTGCATCCGCGGCGTGTAGATCGGCGACGCCGCCATCCACTCGTCGATGGCGACCTCTGCCATCCCCTCACGCCCCAGCGCCTCGATGCACCACGCCATGCCGGAGCGGTCGATGAGATGCCCGATCAGCAGCAGCTCGGGCACGAGCCCCGCCAGCTCGGCCCGAGTGAGTTCGGCGTAAGAACTAGCCAACACGCATCTCATCCAACACTGCGTTCACCCGTCCAGTACTTGGCGCGGAGCGCCTTCTTGTCCGGCTTGCCCAGGCCGGTCAGCGGCAGCGCGTCGGTGGCGATGATCTCCTTCGGCACCTGCACCGAACCCTTGCGCTCCTTGACCATCCGCTGGATCTCGGCGACCACCTCGTCGGTGAGCTCGTGGCCATCGCGAGGCACCACGATCGCGGTCACCGCCTCCCCGAACTTCTCGTGCGGGGTGCCGATCACGCCGACCTGGGCGACGGCGGGGTGCTCGGCGACGACGTCCTCGACCTCACGCGGGAACACGTTGAACCCGCCGGTCACGATCATGTCCTTGGTCCGGTCGACGATGAACCAGAAGCCGTCCTCGTCCTCGCGGGCCACGTCGCCGGTGTGCATCCAGCCGTCGCGGAACGTCTCCGCGGTCTCGTCGGGAAGGTTCCAGTAGCCGCCGGCCAGCAGGCTGCCGGACACGCAGATCTCACCGGGCTCGCCGACCGGGACCGGCTGCCCGTCCTCACCCAGGAGGGCGGTGCGGAGGAACGCCGACGGGCGTCCGCACGACGACAACCGCTTCGCGTCGTGGTCGGCCTTGGGCAGGTAGGTGATCACCATCGGCGCCTCCGACTGCCCGTAGTACTGCGCGAAGATCGGGCCGAACCGGTCGATCGCCTCCTGCAGGCGCACCGGGTTGATCGCCGAGGCGCCGTAGTAGACGGTCTCCAGCGAGCTCAGGTCGCGGGTGCGCGAGTCGGGGTGGTCCATCAGCGCGTAGAGCATCGACGGCACCAGCATGGTGGCCGTGATCCTCTGCTCCTCGATGGTGCGCAGCACCTCGGCCGGGTCGAACTTCGCCAGCACGTGCAGCTCGCCGCCCTTGATGACGGTCGGCACGAAGAACGCCGCGCCGGCGTGCGACAGCGGCGTACACATCAGGAACTTCGGGTTCTCCGGCCACTCCCACTCGGCGAGCTGGATCTGGCTCATCGTGGCCATCGCCTGGGCGGTGCCGATCACGCCCTTCGGCTTGCCGGTGGTGCCGCCCGTGTAGGTGATCGAGACGATGTGGTCCGGCGGGAGCACCTTCGCGGCCAGCCGCTGCGGGGCGTACGACGCGGCAACCTCGACGAGGTCCTTGCCGACCTCCTTCAGCTCGTCGGGCACCGGGCCGATCGTCAGCACCTGGGTGAGCCCGGGGCACTTGTCGAGCAGCGCCAGAGCCCGCTCGGTGAAGGCCGGGTCGATCACCAGCGTGGTGATGCCGGCGTCGTTGATCACGTAGGCGTGGTCGTCGGCCGAGCCGAGCGGATGCAGGGAGGTACGCCGGTAGCCCTGCGTCTGACCCGCGCCGAGGATGAAGAGCACCTCGGGCCGGTTGAGCGCGAGCAGCGCCGCGGAGGTGCCCGAGCCCGCTCCGAGCGCCTCGAACGCCTGGACGTACTGGCTGATCCGCTCGGCGACCTGGCCCCCCGTGAGTGTCACGTCACCGAGGTGCATGACCGGCCGCTCCCGATGCCGCTTGAGGGCGGCCACCATCAGGTTGCCGTTATGGATGCCCGTCCGCATGTCGTCGGTCATGAGGCCGAGACTAGAACGTGTTTCAGAAACGGGCAATCAGGCGCGGCGGGACGGACGGGCTGCCGCGAGGCAGGCGATGGCCGCCGCCAGCATCAGGACGGCGCCGCAGGCCGCCTCGACATGCACCCCGGACACGAAGGCGTCACGGGCGGTCGCGACCAGCCCCGCACCGAGCCCGCCCGGCATCTCACCGGCCACGGCCAGTGCCCCGCCGAGCGTCTCGCGGGCCGTGTCTGCTGTCCCGCCGGGCAGCGAGCCGGTCTCGACGTGGGCCCGGTAGACCGCGGCGCCGATGGTGCCGAGCACCGCCATGCCCAGGGCTCCGCCGAGCTCGCTGCTCGTCTCCATCACCGAGGCCGCAGAGCCCGCCCGCTCGGGAGGCGCCACCCCGATCGCGGCCTCCCCCGCGACCGTCATCACGAACACCAGGCCCACCGCAAGCACTCCTGCCCCGACCAGGATCGTCACCAGGCCGTGCTGGCGCTGCAGCAGCACGAGCACCGCGAACCCCACCGATGCGACGGCGAACCCGAGCGCGATCACCCTCGCCCGGCCCAGCCGCTGTGCCAGCACCATTGCGGCGGGGGCCGCGGCCATCACCGCGATGCTGGGAGCCACGCTCCACAAGGCGGCGCGCAGCGGCGACATGCCCAGCACCGACTGGAGGAACTGCGTGGTGAAGATGGCGTTGCCGACCAGCGCAAACATCGCGAGCAGGTTGGCGCCCAGGCAGCCGGCGTACCGGCGCTCGCGGAGCAGTGTCAGGTCGACGAGCGGGTGGGTGCCGCGACGTTGTGCCCTCACGAAGAGCGCACCGAAGGCGAGGCCCATCACCAGCACCACGACGTACACCGGGTCGACGCCGTGGGTCGCGAGCTCCTTGACCGCCCAGATGGTGGGCAGCAGGGCGGCGAGGGACAGAAGCGAGCCGAGCGCGTCGAACCGACCGGCGCGAGGACCCCGGAACTCCGGAACCAGGATGGGCACGAGCACGAGCAGCAGCACCATCGCGGGGACGTTGACGAGAAAGACCGAGCCCCACCAGAAGTGGGCGAGCAGGACGCCGGACAGCACCGGACCGAGGGCCACGCCGCCACCCATGACCGCGGTCCAGATCGAGACGGCCGTGCCGCGCTGGCGCTCGTCGTGGAAGAGGTTGCGGATCAGCGCCAGGGTCGAGGGCATCAGGGTGGCTCCGCTGATGCCGAGCACGGCGCGCGCCGCGATCAGCATCTCCGCGGAAGTTGAGTACGCCGCGACGACAGACGCCGCGCCGAACCCGGCGGCGCCGATCAGCAGCAGCCGCCGACGCCCGATCCGGTCACCCAGCGACCCCATCGTGATGAGCAGGCCCGCCAGCACGAAGCCGTAGACGTCGAAGATCCAGAGCTGCTGGGTGGCCGAGGGCTCGAGCTCGCGGGCGATGAACGGCACCGCGAAGTACAGGACGGACACGTCCATGGAGACCAGGAGCAGCGGCAGCATCAGGACCGCCAGAGCCAGCCACTCGCGGCGGCCCGCAACCGCGGCCGCGGCGGTGCCGGCCTCCACGGTCTCGGACTGGGACGGTGACAAGCTGTTCATGGCGACTCCATTTATCTGCTTATGCGGTACGCTGTTTACCTGACACGCAGAGGATAGGTACAATCCGCGTATCTTGTAAACAGTTATTCGCCAGAACGTCCAGGAGATGGCATGGCCGACAGCACGATCGAGACTCCGCGGGTGCTGACCCTGCTCTGGGGACACCCCGAGCCGGCCCGGCGAGGGCCCCGCCCGACGCTCACCGTGGAGCAGATCGGCCGGGCGGCGATCGCCCTCGCCGATGCCGAGGGTCTCGACGCGGTCTCGATGAAGCGGGTGGCGGAGGCCTGCGGCGTCTCCACGATGGCCCTCTACCGCTACGTCGATACGAAGGCCGACCTGTTCACCGTGATGCAGGAGGTCGGCACCGGGCCGCCGCCGGAGATCCCGGACGGGTGGCGGGCCGGACTGGAGGCGTGGTGCCGCGGCTACCGCGCGCTCCTCGTTCGCCACCCGTGGATGCTCCAGGTCCCTCTCAGCGGTCCCCCCGAGACGCCGGACCTACTGGCCTGGATGGAGGCCTCGCTGCGGGCCATGGACGGCATGGGCCTCACGCCGCAGGAGACCAGCCAGGTGCTGCTGCAGGTCAACGTCTACGTGCGCGGCGACGTGGCGCTCAACGGCAGCCTCCCGACCGACCCCGAGGACTCCGTGTCCGGCTCCTGGGCGCGGCGGGTGCGCGAGCTCGGCTCCCCCGGCACGTACCCGTTCGTGCACGCGATGATCGACACCGGCGAGTTCGACGAGGACGACGACCCCGTGGCGCAGTTCGAGTTCGGCCTGGCCCGGATGCTCGACGGCATCGGGATGCTGGTCACCGAACGCGGCGTGCCGGACGCGTGAGTGAGTCACGCCCCCAGCTCGGGCAGGTCACCGTCCGGCCTCGGCGTCCGGCCGACGTCCCGGCACTCGTCGACGTACTCCGCGAGCAGCAGCCGACCAGCCGCTACCCGTTCCGCGACCCGCTGCCGATCCCGGTGGAGCGGTTCTTCCACACCGACGACGCGGTCGGTGCGTGGACCGCCGAGCTCGACGGGCGTCCGGTGGGCCACGTCTGCCACACCGGACCGCCCGACGGCTTCCCGGACGCGGCAGAGATGAACCGCACCTGCGCCCTGGCCCACGGTTGTGACGTCGAACGGCTGGCGTGGATCTCCACGCTGTTCGTAGCCCTGGAGCTGCGCGGACGCGGGGTCGGGCGCCGGCTGCTGAGCACAGCGGTCGACGACATCCATCGCGCCGGGCTGCATCCCTGCCTGGAAGTGCTGCCGGTCCACCCCGCCGCCCTGGCGCTCTACTCCTCCACGGGATGGCGCGACGTGATGCGGGTGCGCCCCGAGTGGCTCACGTCCGTCGGTGGGTGACGGAGGGGCCCGACGTGACCGTGATGGTGCTCGCCGGGCCGACCTGATCAGGGCAGCCGATAGGCGTGCCCGTCATTCCAGTGCGTCTCGGGGATGCCGAGCGCACGGAGCACCGTCGGCATGATGTCGACGGAACGGATGCGTCGCGTGGGCGGGACACCGGGGTCCACACCCGGGCCGGAGAAGACGATCGGGATCCGCTGCACCTTCTCCTGTGCGCCGCCGTGGTCGCCCTTCACCCCGTAGCTCGCGTCGTCACGGAGCAGCCCGATCACGTCCGCCCCGTACTCGGAGTTCGCGGCGGTGTTCACGATCTCCTGGCCGTGCTCGCGCCACCAGTTCCACTCGGACGACGTCCACTTGGACCGGTGTGCGTTCCAGACCAGCTGGTAGCGATCACCCTTGAGCACGTACGTCGCCCGGACCCCGCCCAGGGTCGACATCTCGCGGGCCGCGTCGCAGCTTGGGCTGCCACGAGTCGTCGACGAGCCAGGTGCGGATCGCGGAGTCCTGCATGCTCATCTCGACGTTGCCCTCCAGCGCCTCCACGAACCCGGCGATCTCCGGCTGGGGGGTCAGGTAGGTCTCGTCGGCGTCGGCGCCGTAGTACCAGTTGAGATTGCCGCGCCCGAGCCCGTCCTGGCCGAAGAAGTGCTTGCTGGTCTGCTGCCCGTGGTCGGTGGTCAGCACGATCAGCGTGTCGTCGAGCAGCTTCTCGTCCTTCAGCTTCTGCACCACTCGGCCCACCTGCTCGTCGGCGATGCGGGCCAGCTCGGCCATGTGCACGTGCGGGTCCCCGCCCTCGTACGGCGGCCGGTCGTTCAGGCCGCCCCACATGTGCCCTGCCTTGTCGATGCCGCCGTAGGTCAGCAGCAGGCCGCTCCAGTCCTCGTTGTCCATCACGTCGAACGCGACGTCGGTGACCCACACGTCGCCGCCCTTGTGGGCCTCGTCGAAGCCCGGCACGTCGCGGTTGCCCTCCACGGGGTACATCCAGGCCGGCGAGGTGTCGAGCGTCCCGTAGTCGAGGGCGGTGGAACGATCGGCGTCGACGTAGTAGCGGCCGCACACGGGGTTGGAGATGTACGTCGGCACACCGTCGCCGGCCGGGCCGCGCCAGGTCAGGTCGGTGGGCTCGTTCGGGACGTCGTCGCAGTCGGCCGTGCGGCTGCCGAACGTGATCCGCATGTCGGCCCCGGGTCCGCCCATCGTGTGCACGGCGTAGTTCTTCTCCCCGATCGCGGCCACGACCTTGTCCGGGAACTTCGCATGCAGGTAGTCGGCGAGCTTGGGATAGCCCTTGTCGTTGATCAGGGTGTCGAACTGCGAGAAGTTCATGGAGCCGGTGACGAAGCGGTCGGCCGGCGGAGTGAGCAGGTTGCGGTCGTCGGGGAACCACTCGTCGGACCAGCCCATGTGCTTGGGCAGCATGCCGCTGGTCATCACGTTGTGGGACACCACGGTCTCCGAGGCCATGTGCCCGAGGTAGGCGTTCGGGTACGCCGCGCCGTTGCGCATCAGCCGTTTGACGTTCTTCATGTGGAACGCGTCGATGAACTCCGGCCGGAGCTGGTCGAGCACGATCTGCACCACCCGGGTCGGACGGTCGGGAGGCTGTGCCTTCCCTGCCGCGGGTCGTGCCTCGCCGGACGCTCCGGCCGGATCCACGCTCACGGCGGCGAGAAGTCCGGCGACCAGCAGTCCGGCTGCGACGCCCGCCATGCCCTTGTTTCGGTTCCTGACCCGCATGACGTGCTCCCAACGTCGGTGGTGGTGCCCCATGTGCATCCTGGACGGATTGGAGCGAAACCTCCATCCCCAACGTGGGTGACGCTCTCTTCGGCGTCGCACAAAGTTCAATAGTTCAGGTCAATGAAGATCTCGAGGATCTCCACGGCCTCGTCCTTCTTGTCGCCAATGGGTTGGGCGCCCTCGGCGAAGATCTCGACCTGCACGATGTGGCCACCCGCCTTGGTCGCGGCTTCGCTGCGCGTGGCCGAACCGAAGGCCCTCCCGTCGTCGCCTACGTCTATGGAGGAGGTCTCGGCACCGTTCGCCTGTGCCTCGGTCTCCAGCTCGTCCAGTACGTCGTCGGCGACCAGTCCCTGTCCACTGACGACCGCCACGCCGGCGGCACCGTTCGCCTCGGCGGAGGTGTAGGTGCAGCCCGAGGCCACGACGATGTTCCCGGAGGTCGCCAGGTCGACGTTGTAGCCGACGATGTCGGAGACGTCGTCCGCGGTCGGACACTCGACGTCACCGACGGTGACCCCTTCGGTCACCTCCTTCACGGTATCGGCGATCTTCCAGACCACGAACGCGGCGAGCGAGCCGAGGACCACCAGGATGGCGCCCACAATGACCAGGGCGATCAGGCAGCCCTTGTTGCTCGACGGGGCCGGGGGCGGCGCTCCGGACGGTTGCCCGGGTGCGCCCGGGGCCTGAGCCAGAGGCTGCGGCGGGTACCAGTTGCCGTCGGAGGCGCGCCACCAGCCGGGAGCAGGCGGCTGCGAGGGGTCCTGCGGGGGCTCGCTCATCGGCCTTTCCCCATGACGACCGAGGTCATGTCACGCAGGGTAACCACGCCGTGCGGAGCGCGATAGTCCGTAGGTGCACACCGAGCTGCCGTCGCCCAGGGCCGATGTCCCAGGACTTGCGACGCCGAGTGCTAGCGTGACGTGCTTCGTGTTCGTCACGGCCGAGGGATCGACCTCGCATGCTCCCCGTGGACTACTCGGGAGATGTCTGCATGCGACACAAAGCCTCAGGCCCCTTCGCCGACTTCGTGCATCGCCTGTCCCGCGCGGCGGCCATCCGGCTCGAAGCGGCGGCCGAGGGTCTTCCGGTCCGGGCGCTGATCACCCTGGCAGTGGTGACGAGCCTGGGGATCGGTGGCTACGTCGCCCTCTCGCCGGTGATGGGCGGGCCTTCGACAGGACAGAGCGAGGTGGCTGTGGACCAGGCCACCGACGCCGAGGAGCCGCCTCCCACCTCTCAGGCGCCCGCGCGGGACGACTCTCGCGGTGCCGGACCGGGCTCTTCTGCTTCAGGGCAACCGCAGGCGCCTCCTCCGCCGACGAGCGACCTGACTCCGCCCGCCGGCACCGACCCGGATGACGCGACAGACTCAACCCGTACCGAGACCCCGACGCCCTCGCCCAGCCCCCCGGAGTCCCAGCCGAGCCCGGACCGGCCCAGACCCAAGAAGGACGACACACCACCGGACACGAGCCTGTCCGAGGAGTACCCCGACCCTGACGCTGCACGGTTCCATCTCAGCGCCACCGAGGGCGCGTCGTTCATCTGCAGCCTCGACGAAGGGCTCTACGCCCCCTGTGACTCTCCGCACCTCTACTCGGACCTGCATCCGGGGTGGCACACCTTCGCCGTGCGCGCCGTGGACTCCGCCGGCAACACCGATCCGAGCCCGGCAGAGACCCGCTGGCTCGCCACCGGCACGCCCTCGGGAGACGAGCAGCAGAGCTGAGCTGAGACGTCAGGCGAGCACCGCCGCGATCCGGCGTACCTCCTCGGCGGATCCCAGGCTGAGCAGCAGCGTCGTCACCCCGGTCTCCTCCCACTGCGCCACCCGCTCCTTGACCTCGGACTCACTGCCGATGATGTGCATGTCTTCGACGAGCTCGTCGGGGATCAGAGCCGTCGCCCGATCCTTCTCCCCCGACATGTAGAGCTTCTGGACCTCGTCGGCGAGCTCGGCGTACCCCATCCGCTCGAAGACCTGCTTGTGGAAGTTCTGCTCCTTGGCGCCCATGCCGCCCATGTAGAGCGACACGAAGGGCTTCATCGCTTCGATAACCGCTGGCTTGTCATCGGTGATCTGGAGGTGACACGTGGCCGCGATCTCGAAGTCGGCACGGGTACGACGAGCGCCAGGCCGCGCGAACCCCTCGTCGAGCCAGGGCTGGTACATGCCGGCGCTGCTCGGCGTGTAGAAGATCGGGATCCAGCCGTCGGCGATCTCGGCGGTCTGCGCGACGTTCTTCGGTCCCTCGGCGCCGAGCCAGATCGGGATGTCTGCGCGCAGCGGGTGCACGATCGGCTTGAGCGGCTTGCCGAGCCCGACAGACCCCTCGCCGGAGTAGGGCAGCGGGTAGTGCGGGCCGTCGTTGGTCACCGGGGCCTCGCGGGCGAGCACCTGACGGATGATGTCGACCACCTCGCGAGTGCGCGCCAGCGGCTTGGCGAACGGCTGGCCGTACCAGCCCTCCACGACCTGGGGTCCGCTGACGCCCATGCCGAGCACGACACGGCCACCGGTGAGGTGGTCGAGCGTCAACGCGTGCATCGCGATCGAGGTCGGGCTGCGTCCGGACATCTGCACGATCGAGGTGCCGAGGCGGAGCCGCGAGGTCTCCCGGCCCCACCAGGCCAGCGGTGTGAAGGCGTCGGAACCCCAGGCCTCGGCGGTGAAGATGGCATCGAAACCGGCGTCCTCCGCCGCCGCGACCAGCTCCGCCGTGCCGGCCGGCGGACCGGCTCCCCAGTAGCCCAGCTGAAGTCCAAGTTTCATGGTGATCACCCTCGCAGACGCTTGCTCGCAATAATAGAACGTGTTTCACTTTCGCGTCATGAGCCGTACCTTGCAGGCACCGGTGACGGTGAGCTTCGACTACACCCGATCCGTGGGTCCGGTGATCGGCCGGTTCCTCACCGGACTGCGCGACGGGCAGGTCGTTGGAGCCCGCACGTCCGACGGGAAGGTGGTCGTGCCGCCGCCCGAGTTCGACCCGGTCACGCACAACGCCACCACCGACTTCGTCGACCTCCCACCGACCGGCACGGTCACGTCCTGGACGTGGGTGCCCGAGCCGGTGCCGGGCCAGCCGCTCGACCGACCCTTCGCGTTCGCCCTGGTAACCCTCGACGGCGCGGATGCGCCGTTCCTGCACGCGGTCGACGTGGCCTCCCCCGACGAGATCGAGACCGGGATGCGGGTGCAGGTCCGCTGGGCGCAGGAGCGGGTCGGCTCCATCAACGACATCGCGTGTTTCGAGCCGTCAGACTCGGTGGTTGAGGTGCGAGCGCCAGCGAGCCTCGAAACCACCGCGGCTGAGCCCGTCACCGGGTTCGTCTCCCCCATCAGCCTCGACTACCTGTACGCCGCCTCTCCGGAGGAGTCGGCGTTCTTCCGCGGCCTGGCGGAGGGCAAGATCCTCGGCCAGCGCTGCCCGGCCTGCCACAAGGTCTACGTCCCGCCGCGCAGCGCGTGCCCCGTCGACGGCGTGCCGACGACCGACGAGGTGCAGCTGTCCGACCAGGGCACGGTGACGACGTTCTGCATCGTCAACGTGCCGTTCCTGGGGCAGAAGATCACCCCGCCGTACGTCTCGGCGTACGTGCTCCTCGACGGCGCCGACATCGCGCTGCAGCACCTGATCCTGGACATCCCCGCCGAGGAGGTCCGGATGGGCCTGCGCGTGGAGGCGGTCTGGAAGCCGCGCGAGGAGTGGGTCACCTCGATCGAGAACATCAGCCACTTCCGTCCGACCGGCGAGCCGGACGCGGACTACGACACCTACAAGCAGCACCTGTGAGGGGCGGGCGATGAGAGACGTAGCAGTCGTCGGGTTCGCCCAGCGACAGATGGCGGAGTTCGACGGCTCCCCCACGTGCGTGGAGCTGCTGGTGCCGCTGCTCGCGGAGTGCTACGAGCAGACCGGCTGGACCCGCAAGGACATCGGCTTCTGGTGCTCGGGGTCCTCGGACTACCTGGCCGGACGCTCGTTCTCGTTCGTCTCGGCGATCGACGCGATCGGGGTGATCCCCCCGGTCAACGAGTCGCACGTGGAGATGGACGCGGCGTGGGCGCTGTACGAAGCCTGGATCAAGATCCAGACCGGTGAGGTCGACACCGCGCTGGTCTTCGGGTTCGGCAAGTCCTCGGCCGGCACCCTTCGGCGCGTCCTGGCGCTGCAGCTCGACCCCTACACGCTGACGCCGCTCTGGCCGGACACCGTCTCGATCGCCGCGCTCCAGGCCCGCCTCGGGCTCGAGGCCGGACTCTGGGACGAGTCGGCGATGGCCGAGGTGGCGAACCGCTCCCTCACCGACGCCGAGAAGAACGAGTACGCCATCCGCAAGGGCGGCTCGTCGGTGCAGGAGCTGCTCGCCCGCCCGCTGTACGCCGACCCGCTGCGCAAGCACGACTGCGCGCCGGTGACCGACGGCGCCGCGGCGCTGGTGCTGGCCGCGGGCGACCGCGCCAACGACGCCTGCGAGCGGCCGGCCTGGATCAGCGGCATCGCGCACTCCACCGACGGGCTCCAGCTCGGCACCCGCGACCTGACCGGGTCGGGCTCGGCGCGACGGGCCGGCGAGGCGGTCGGCGGGACAGCCGGGATCGAGGTCGCCGAGCTGCACGCGCCGTTCAGCCACCAGGAGCTCATCCTGGCCAGCGAGCTGGCGCTCGCGGACGACGTACGGATCAACCCGTCGGGCGGCGCGCTGACCGGCAATCCGATGTTCACCGGTGGCGCGATCCGGATCGGCGAGGCCGCGAGGCGGATCTGGGACGGCAGTGCCTCGAAGGTGCTGGGCCACGCGACCAGCGGGCCCGCCCTGCAGCAGAACCTCGTGTGCACGATGGAAGGACGCTGAGATGGCGAAGCAGCCGGCCGCCGTGATCGGCGTGGGCCAGACCCACCACCGGGCCAAGCGCGAGGACGTCTCGATGGCGGGACTCTGCCGCGAGGCGATGGATCGAGCTCTCGTGGACGCCAACCTCGACCCTGGACGACGTCGACGCAATCGTCGTCGGCAAGGCCCCCGACCTGTTCGAGGGCGTGATGATGCCCGAGCTCTACCTGGCCGAGGCGCTCGGCGCCGCCGGCAAGCCGCTGCTCCGGGTGCACACCGCGGGCTCGGTCGGCGGCTCCACCGCGATCGTCGCCTCGTCACTCGTGCAGGCCGGCGTGCACAAGCGGGTGCTCACCGTCGCCTTCGAGAAGCAGTCGGAGTCCAACGCCATGTGGGCGCTGTCGGTACCGCTGCCGTTCATCATGCCGGTGCACGCCGGGGCCGGCGGCTACTTCGCACCGCACGTGCGCTCCTACATCCGGCGCTCGAACGCCCCCACCCACGTGGGCGCGATCGTCGCCGCCAAGGACCGCACCAACGCGCTGAACAACCCCTACGCCCACCTGCGCGAGAAGAAGACCGTCGAGCAGGTGCTGGACTCGCAGATGCTCTGGGACCCGATCCGGTACGACGAGACCTGCCCCTCCTCGGACGGCGCCTGCGCGCTGGTGATCGTCGACGAGGACACCGCGGCGTCCTCCCCGAACCCGGCCTGGATCCACGGCACCGCGATGCGCTCCGAGCCGACCACGGCGGCCGAGCGCGACCAGGTCAACCCGCAGGCCGGCCGCGAGGCCGTCGCCCAGCTCTGGAGGCAGGCCGGGATCACCAACCCGCTCGAGGAGATCGACGCGGCCGAGATCTACGTGCCGTTCTCGTGGTTCGAGCCGATGTGGATCGAGAACCTCGGCTTCACCCCCGAGGGCGAGGGCTGGAAGCTCACCGAGGCCGGCGAGACCGGCATGGACGGCAAGCTCCCGATCAACTGCTCCGGCGGCGTGCTCTCCTCCAACCCGATCGGCGCCTCCGGCATGCTCCGCTTCGGCGAGGCGGCGCTGCAGGTCCGCGGCGCGGCCGGTGACCACCAGGTCGACGGCGTACGCCGCGCGCTCGGCCATGCCTACGGCGGCGGCTCGCAGTTCTTCTCGATGTGGGTCGTCGGGTCGGAGAAGCCGACCAACTAGTTCGCCCGTCGCGAACACGCGCCATCCGGCGCGCAACCCGGCCTATCGTCGGGTCATGGGTGACGTCGTCGCATTCCCGGTCCAGCCATCGCCCGAGCCCGCGCCCGAACCGGAGCCGCTGTGGCGGGAGGCCGTGGGTCACGAGCTCCGGTCCGAGCGCAAGGCCACCCAGCGCACCCTGGCCGACGTGGCCGAGGAGGCGGGCGTCTCCATGCAGTACCTGTCCGAGGTCGAGCGCGGGCTCAAGGAGCCCAGCTCGGAGGTGCTGACCGCGGTGGCCGGCGCCCTGGGGCTGCGCCTGGTCGACCTCACCACGCGCGTGGCGCGCTCGCTGACCCGGCCCTCGGGTCCGCTGGCGCTCGCGGCGTAGCCCTAGACCGGCACCGCCTTCCGGCTGTCGAGCACGGTGTCCGCCAGCCCGTAGTCCACCGCCTCCTTGGCGGTCAGGATCAGGTCGCGGTCGGTGTCGGCGCGCAGCTGTTCGAGGGTCTGCCCGGTGTGCCGGGACAGGATCTCCTCCATCTCGGCGCGCAGGCGGACGATCTCCTTGGCCTGCAGGGCCAGGTCGGGCAGCGTGCCCTGGCCGCCGCCCGAGGGCTGGTGCAGCACGACCCGGGCCCGGGGCAGCACGGTGCGCTGCCCGGCCGCGCCGGCGGCCAGCAGCACGGCGGCCGAGGAGGCGGCCTGCCCCACGCACGTCGTACCCACCTCGGGGCGGATGAACTGGATGGTGTCGTAGATCGCGAGGGTCGCGGTCACCGAGCCACCCGGCGAGTTCAGGTAGATGCTGATCGGCGAGTCCGGGCTGTCGGCCTCGAGGTGCAGCAGCTGGGCGATCACGACGTTGGCGACGCCGTCGTCGATCTCGGTGCCGAGGTAGATGATCCGGTCGGTCAGCAGCCGGCTGTAGATGTCGACGGCGCGCTCGCCGCGCACGGTCTTCTCGACCACGGAGGGGATCGTGTACTGGCTCATCGTCGTCACCGGATCCCGAAGCTGCCGGCCGGGCCGGACCGGGGTCACGTCGCTGACGTCGGAGAGCACCTGGTCGACGAAGCCGTAGCCGACCGCCTCCTCGGCGGTGAACCAGCGGTCTCGCAGCGCGTCCTTCTCCACCTTCTCGACCGGCTGGCCGGTGTGCTCGGCGATCAGCCCGATCATCACGTTCTTCGTGTACTCGAGGTTCTCGGCCTGGATCTCGATGTCGATGGCGGTGCCGCCGATGCCGGCCGACCCCTGGTGCAGGAGCACCCGCGCGTGCGGCAGCGCGTACCGCTTTCCGGGAGTGCCGGCCGAGAGCAGGAACTGGCCCATGCTCGCGGCCAGTCCCACTGCCAGGGTGCTGACGTCGTTGGGGATCAGCCGCATCGTGTCGTAGATCGCGAGGCCGGCGGACACCGAGCCTCCCGGCGAGTTGATGTAGAGGCTGATGTCGCGGTGCGAGTCCTCTGCGGAGAGGAGCAGGAGCTCGGCGCACAGCCGGTTCGCGATCGTGTCGTCGACCTCCTGGCCGAGGACGATGATGCGCTGGTGCAGCAGGCGGGCGGTGAGCTGGTCGTCGAGCGAGCCCACCGGTCGTTCGGGCGTGGTCTGGGTCATGTCACCAGCCTGTGCCGCGGAGGCCGCGCTCCCAAGGCTTTCCGCCGCAAGCGGATCTGCCCTGAGCAGATCGGCAGGGCTGAGGAGGGAGGTGGTGGCTAACCTCGCCTGCATGCCCCTACCGATCGAGGACTACGCCGCCATCGGCGACGGCGGCTCAGTGGCGCTGGTGGGTCGGGACGGCTCGATCGACTGGCTCTGCCTGCCGCGCTACGACTCTCCCGCCTGCTTCGCGGCGCTGCTCGGCGACGAGCGGAACGGTCGCTGGCTGATCGGGCCTGCCGGCGATCACTCGTCGGAGCGCCGGTACGTCGGCGACTCCGGGGTCCTCGAGACCACGTACACGACGAGCACAGGCGTCGTCGAGATCACCGACCTGATGCCGGTCTACGACGATCGACACGATGTGGTGCGCAGGATCCGCGGAGTGTCGGGCTCCGTCCGGATCATCCACGAGTGGGCGGTGAGGCTGGGCTACGGCAAGATCCGTCCCTGGGTACACCGCGAGGAACACGAAGGAGCCGAGCTGATCGTGGCCGTGGCGGGCCCCGACAAGATCGTGCTCCGCGGCCCCCGACTGCCCGTGGCCGAGGAGGGCTTCCACACCGACGAGTTCGACGTGGCCGCCGGTGAGGAGCTGACCTTCTCGACCACCTGGGTGCACTCGTACCGCCAGATCCCGCGACTGCTGGCCTTCGAGGACCGGATCAGCTCGACCATCGAGCTGGAGCAGGCCTGGGCCGACGCCTGCCAGTACGACGGTCCGTGGCGCCAACAGGTGGTACGCAGCCTTATCACACTGCGCGCCCTCACGCACTCCGAGACCGGCGGCATCGTCGCCGCGCCGACCACCAGCCTGCCCGAGGACTTCGGCGGTGAACGCAACTGGGACTACCGCTACTGCTGGCTGCGCGACGCGGCACTGACCATCGAGGCACTGCTCGCCGCGAAGCGCTCCGACGAGGCCCGGTTGTGGCGCGACTGGCTGCTGCGCGCGGTCGCCGGTGACCCCGAGGACCTGCAGATCATGTACACGGTCGATGGCGGGAGGTTCATGCCCGAGATGGAGCTGCCTCACCTCCCCGGCTACGCCGAGTCGCGGCCGGTGCGGATCGGCAACGGCGCGGCCCGGCAGCGGCAGGGCGACGTTCTGGGCGAGGTTCTGCAGGCCCTCGACCTGGCCCGCGAAGCGGGGCTGGAGGAGTCCAATGACACCTGGTCCCTGCAGCGCACCCTGGTCAACGATCTCGCCCGGAGCTGGACCAGGCCCGACCACGGCCTGTGGGAGATCCGTGGCCCGCAGCGGCACTTCACGCACAGCCGGGTGATGGCCTGGGTCGCGTTCGACCGGGCGGTCCGCGCGGTGGAGCGGCACGGACTCGAGGGCCCCGAGGACGAGTGGCGCGCGGTCCGGGACCGGGTGCGCGAGGAGGTGCTCGACAAGGGCTTCGACCCGGGCAGGGGAACGTTCACCCAGCACTACGACACGACCGAGGTGGACGCATCGCTGTTGATGATCCCTCAGGTCGGCTTCCTGCCGGGCGACGATCCCCGCGTCCTCGGGACGATCGCGGCGATCGAGGAGGACCTGCTGCGAGACGGGATGCTGCTGCGCTACCGCACCGAGACCGGCGTCGATGGGCTGGCCGGCGACGAGAACGCGTTCATCGCCTGCTCGTTCTGGCTGGTTTCGGCGTACGCCCATGCCGGCCGCACGGACGACGCGGAGGAGCTGATGGAGCGGCTGCTGTCGCTGACCAACGACGTCGGCCTCCTCAGCGAGGAGTACGACGTGCGCAACGGGCGGATGGCCGGGAACTTCCCGCAGGCGTTCTCCCACCTGGCCCTGGTCGGCGCGGCGATGACGCTCCAGGAGGCACCCTCCCCCAGCACGATCCCGATGGCCGAGCCGTAGGCTCCAGCACATGACCTTTCCCCACGGCGCTCTGCGGCTCCCCCGCTTCGCTCCTCCGCCACACAACGCCGCAGGGACCCCAGGATGATCGAGCTCCGGACTCCCGCGCAGGTCGAGCAGATGCGCCCCGCCGGCGAGTTCGTGGCGTCGGTGATCACCGCGCTCGCGGAGGCCGCCGACGTGGGCGTGAACCTGCTCGACCTGGACGCCCTCGCCCACCGGATGATCAAGGACCGTGGCGCCGAGTCGTGCTACATCGACTACCACCCGTCGTTCGGTGCCTCGCCCTTCGGCAAGGTGCTGTGCACGTCCGTCAACGACGCGGTGCTGCACGGGCTGCCGCACGACTACATCCTGGTCGACGGCGACCTGCTCAGCGTCGACTTCGCGGCGTCGGTCGACGGCTGGGTGGCCGACTCGGCGTACTCCCTCGTCGTCGGCACGCCGCGCGAGGAGGACCTCAAGCTGATCGAGATCACCGACCGCGCGCTCGCGGCAGGCATCGACGCAGCCCGGGTCGGCAACCGCCTCGGCGACATCTCGCACGCCATCGGCTCGACGGCCCGCGCGTCCGGCCTCGGCGTGAACCTCCGGTTCGGCGGCCACGGCGTCGGCCGGACGATGCACGGCGACCCGCACATCACGAACGACGGCGCGCCGGGACGCGGACTGAAGCTCAAGGCCGGCCTGGTGATCGCCATCGAGCCGTGGTTCATGCACACCACGGACGACATCTACTTCGACGCCGACGGCTGGACGATCCGCAGCGCCGACGGGTCCCGGGGCGCGCACATGGAGCACACCGTGGCGATCACCGACGACGGCCCGCAGGTGCTGACCGCGCGGGCCTAGGCGTACTTGACCTGGAGGTCCTTGATGCCGTTGATCCAGGCGTGCCGGAGGCGACGGGGCTCCTCGAGCTTGGTGATGTCGGGGGCGTGGTCGGCCAGCGCCTCGAAGATCAGCCGGATCTCCTGGCGGGCCAGGTTGGCGCCGATGCAGTAGTGCGCACCGTGCCCGCCGAACCCGACGTGCGGGTTCGGGTCGCGGGTGATGTCGAACCGGAACGGATCCTCGAAGACGTCCTCGTCGAAGTTCGCGCTCGAGTAGAACAACGCCGCCCGCTGGCCCTTCTTGATCTCCACGTCACTGATCACGACGTCGTCGAGCGCGGTCCGCTGGAAGACCGACACCGGCGTGGCCCAGCGCACGACCTCGTCGACCATGGTCGCCGGGCGCTCGCGCTTCCAGAGCTCCCACTGCTGGGGGTTGTCGAGGAATGCGTTCATGCCGTGCGAGATCGCATTCCGCGTGGTCTCGTTGCCGGCCACGGTCAGCAGGATCACGAAGTAGCCGAACTCGTCGTCGGTGAGACCCCGATCGCCCAGGTGGGCATTGATCAGCTTCGTGACCAGGTCGTCGCGGGGGTTCGCCTGTCGCTCTGCGGACATCATCATCGAGTACCCGAGGATCTCGGCCGCGGCGATGTCCGGCTCCCCCTCGATCTCCGGGTCGTCGGAGGCGAGCATCTGGTTCGACCAGTCGAACAGCTTGCGCCGGTCCTCCTGGGGTACGCCGATCAGGTCGGCGATCGCCTGCAGGGGCAGCTCGGCGGCCACCTCCTCGACGAAGTTGCCCGAGCCGAGCCGGACCGCAGCCTGCACGATCTCTCGCGCCCGCGTCGTCATGATCTCCTCGAGCTCGCTGATCGACCGGGGAGTGAAGCCCCGGGAGATGATCTGGCGGGTGGTGCTGTGCTCGGGGTTGTCCTGGTTGATCATGATCACGCGCTGCATCTCGACCTGCTCGCGCAGCATGCCCTCGGAGAACCGGATGATCGCGCCGTTCTCGGCGTTCGACCAGTCCTTGCTGTTCTTCGAGATCGCCGCCACGTCGGCGTGCTTCGTGATGGCGAAGTAGCCGCTGCCCGACTCCTCCGCCATGCCGTCGAAGGCACCGCTCTCCTGTTCGACCCAGGTGATCGGCGAGGTCTCCCGACACTGTCGGAACTCGTCGTGAGGGATCGCCTTCTCGTTCAGGAACGGGTCGGTGAAGTCGAAGCCCTCGGGGATGGCGGTACTCGTCACGTGCGTATGACCTCTCTTCGTTGACCAGGTTCTGCGGTGGCCAATTGGAACGTGTTCTAGAGGGACACTACATAGTCTCGGGTTCTTGGGAAAGAGTTTCATGTGGCGTTTTCGGAGGTGGTGACCCAGGTCGCTTGTGGTGCACGAGAACGTGTTCTAGTTTTTCTCCATGGGTACCCCCGTGATCGTCGATGCCGTCCGCACTCCCCTCGGCAAGCGGAAGGGCTGGCTCGCGGGTGTGCACCCCGCCGTACTCCTCGGGTTCGCGCAGCGCCAGGTGCTCGAGCGCTCCGGTCTCGACCCCAACCTCGTCGAGCAGGTCGTGGGCGGGTGCGTCACCCAGGCCGGTGAGCAGTCCAACGACATGGTGCGGCGCGCCTGGCTGCACGCCGGGCTGCCGCAGCACACCGGCGGCACCGCGATCGACGCGCAGTGCGGCTCCGGCCAGCAGAGCGCGCACCTGGTGCACGACATGGTGGCCGCGGGCACGATCGACGTCGGTGTCGCGTGCGGTGTGGAGGCGATGTCCCGCATCCCGCTCGGCGGCAACGTCCCACCCGGGCTCGGCGACCCGCGTCCGGACGACTGGACGATCGACCTGCCCAACCAGTTCGAGGCGGCCGACCGGATCGCCCGCAACCGCGGGCTCGGCCGCGACGATCTCGAGGCGTTCGGACTGGCGTCCCAGCAGAAGGCGAGAGGGGCGGTCGACGAGGGCCGGTTCAAGCGCGAGATCGCCGCGATCGAGGCACCGGTGCTCGACGACGAGGGCGCGCCGACCGGTGAGTCCCGTCTCGTCGACACCGACCAGGGCCTGCGCGACACCACTCTCGAGGGACTGGCCGGCCTCAAACCGGTGCTCCCGGACGGGCTGCACACGGCGGGCACGTCCTCGCAGATCTCCGACGGCGCCTCCGCGGTGCTGATCATGGACGAGGCCCTCGCCCGGTCGCTCGACCTCACCCCTCGGGCGCGGATCAAGACCCACTGCCTGGTCGGCTCCGACCCCTACTACCACCTCGACGGGCCGATCGAGGCGACCCAGCGACTCCTCGACCGCACCGGGATGGCGATCTCCGACTTCGACCTGTTCGAGGTCAACGAGGCCTTCGCGTCCGTCGTCCTGTCCTGGGCCGGGCAGCACGGCGTGGACATGGACAGGGTCAACGTCAACGGCGGCGCGATCGCCCTCGGCCACCCGGTCGGCTCGACCGGCACTCGCCTGATCACCACCGCGCTGCACGAGCTCGAGCGCCGCGACGCCTCCACTGCGCTGATCTCCATGTGCGCCGGCGGCGCGATGGCCACCGGCACGGTCCTCGAGCGGATCTGATCGTCGCTACGCCGCGGGGTCGCAGAAGCTGAACGGCGGCCACGGGCCGGTGATCTCGATCTCCAGGCCGTGGTGGTCGGCTGCCCAGCGTTCCAGGCGCGTGCGTGCATGGTCTGCCTGGGCGAGCGGCACCAGCACCGCGATCCGGTCCGATGCGGCGACGGTGAGACTCCTGGCCTCGCGCAACCACGGTCTCAGCGCCGCCCGCAGCTCGTCCCGCACGGCGTCGTGAGCCTCGACGCCTTGCGCCCCGACCACCCTCGGCTCGGCCGATGGTGGGTGAACGAGGTGCACGATCAGCTCGCAGCATCCTGCGACCGCCTCGAGCCGCGCCGCCCATGCCTCCTCGTTCTCGGCGATGAGGACACGCAGCTCCTCGAGGTCCGCGACGGAGGCCCCGAACCGCATCGGCAGGACGGGACCGTCCCGCGCGATGCGCTCGATCGTCCGGCCGAACGCGACGACGGCGTCGCGGTCCGCGGTGTACCCGACCTCCGGTTCGGCGTGGACGACCGCTGCCCGGGCCCCGTGCAGTGCGTCGAACCCGTCGGGAACGCGCGCATCCACAGGCACCACGGCATACAGCAGCAGCGTCATCGCGGTAGCACGACGACATCGCCGTGTACCTGAAGGCCACCTTCCGTCAATCGGTCCACGAGGTCGACGAGCTCCAGGTCATTGCCGTCCTGACCCGCATCGACCGTCGTACCCGCACGTGTGCTGCCAGACATGCCGAAACCCCTCCCTCGGGGGCAAGCCCCCGTCCCACCCAGGAACTCCCAATCCCGGTCTCCGCGCGGCGGTACCCCCCGGCCGTGGCCACAAACGCCTGGGCCTCGGGGGGGCTCAGGCGCCGTAGACGCGCTCCGGATCGGGTGCCTCGGCGAGCAGGTCACGCAGTGCGGGCCCGACCTTCTCCGCATCCCAGCGGGCGCCGGCGTCACGGGAGGGGCCGTGCGCCCAGCCGTTCTCGATGGTGATCGTGCCGCCGTCGATCTCGATCACCCGGCCGCTGACGTCGCCGGCCTCCTCGGAGGCCAGCCAGGCGACCAGCGGTGAGTTGTCCTCGGGCACCGCCATCGCCGAGGTGTCGAAGGCACCCTCGGTCATCCGGGTGCGGGCGACCGGTGCGATCGCGTTGACCGTGACGCCGTACCGGCCCAGCTCCTGGGCCGCGACCAGCGTCAGGCCGGCGATCCCCGCTTTGGCCGCGGAGTACGTCGCCTGCCCCACCGAGCCCTGCAGCCCGGCGCCGGACGAGGTGTTGATCACCCGGGCCGCGCGCTGCCGCCCGTCCTTGGACTCGGCGCGCCAGTAGGCGCCTGCATGCCGGAGCGGCGCGAAGTGGCCCTTGAGGTGCACCCGGATCACCGCGTCCCACTCCTCCTCGGAGGTGTTCACGAGCATCCGGTCGCGGACGAACCCGGCGTTGTTGACCAGGATGTCCAGCCCGCCGAATGTGTCGATCGCCTGCCGCACCATCGCCGCGGCCGCCTCGAAGTCGGCGACGTCCGCGCCGCTGGCCACGGCCTCACCGCCCGAGGACCGGATCAGATCGACGACCTCGTCGGCCGGCGACTCGCCAGTCCCCTCGCCGGCCAAGGAGACGCCGTA
This sequence comes from uncultured Actinomycetota bacterium, assembly GCA_963729095.1. Classification (GTDB taxonomy): domain Bacteria; phylum Actinomycetota; class Actinomycetes; order Propionibacteriales; family Nocardioidaceae; genus Nocardioides. Next base: position 343,219 of record CAVSMX010000036.1, read on the forward strand.
GTCGTTGACCACGACCTTCGCGCCGTGCGCGGCCAGCTCCAGCGCGTGCGCGCGGCCGATCCCGCGGCCCGCACCGGTGACGATCGCGACGCGACCCTCCAGAAGACGACTCATCCCACACCCTTCGCAGCACTGAGGAAGACCGGCGGCTCTCCCCCGCCGTGGCACTCGATCCGCGCTCCGGACACGTACGACGCCAGGTCGCTCGCCAGGAAGACCGCCACCCCGCCCACCTCCTCGGGCCGGGCCATCCGGCCCAGCGGGATGGTGCTCTCAATGGCCGTGATGCCCGCGTCGCCGCCGTAGTGGTCGTCGGTGTTCTCGGTGCGGCACAGACCCACGTCGATGGCGTTCACGCGCACCTTCGGCGCCCACTCCACCGCGAGCGACCGGGTGAGCGAGTCGACGCCGGCCTTGGCCGCGCCGTAGGCCGCGGTGCCCGGCGAGGGCCGGGTCGCCGAGACCGACGAGATGTTCACGATCGCGCCGCCGGTCTCCTGGGTCTGCATCACCGCGTTCGCGGCCTGGGCGCACGCCAGCGGCGCCATCAGGTTGAGTCCGACGACCGCGTCGTGGAACCGCGTCGACGCCGTCGCCGCTTCCGCGTACGGCGCGCCACCGGCGTTGTTGACCAGTACGTCGAGCGTCCCGTGCGCAGACGCCACGTCGTCGACGAGCGCACGCACCGCCTCCGGGTCGCGCACGTCGCACACTCGGTGGGTGGTCCCCTGGATGGGGGTGACCTCCGAGCGGGCGCAGGTCACCACTGCGGCGCCGGCCTGGATGAACGTGCGGGTGATCCCGAGACCGATGCCCTGCGTGCCGCCGGTGACCAGCACCACGCGGCCGGACAGATCGATCGGGATGGCCATGGCTGCTACCATACCAAGCAATTGCTTGGTTGGTACCGACAGGAGCCGCATGTCCGTCACCTCAGACCTCCGCGACGACCACGTCCGGGTGATCACGATGGAGCACCCGCCGGTCAACGCGCTGACCGTGCAGGGCTGGTTCGATGTCGCGGCGGCGCTCGACGAGGCCTCCGCCGACCCGGACACCCACGTGGTGGTGCTGCGCGCCGAGGGCCGCGGCTTCAACGCGGGCGTCGACATCAAGGAGATGCAGCACAGCACCGGCTTCGACGCCCTGATCGGCGCCAACAAGGGGTGCTACGCGGCCTTCAAGGCGGTCTACGAGTGCAGTGTCCCCGTGATCGCCGCGGTGCACGGGTTCTGCCTGGGCGGCGGGGTCGGCCTGGTCGGCAACGCCGACGTCGTGGTCGCCAGCGACGACGCCTACTTCGGCGTTCCCGAGGTGAAGCAGGGCGCGCTGGGCGCGGCCACCCACATGGCCCGGCTGGTCCCCCAGCACCTGATGCGCACGCTCTACTTCACGGCCCGCACGATCAAGGCCGGCGACCTGGTCCAGCACGGCTCGGTGTTCGAGGTGGTCCGCCGCGACCGGCTCGACGAGACCGCGCTCGCGCTCGCGGCCGACATCGCCGAGAAGGACACCCGGGTGATCAGGGCGGCCAAGGAGGCGCTCAACGGCATCGACCCGATCGACGTCAACAAGAGCTATCGGTTCGAGCAGGGGTTCACGATGGAGCTCAACCTGTCCGGGGTGAGCGACGAGCTGCGCGACCAGTTCGCGGGGACGGACAAGGCGACGAAGTGACCAAGGGACCTCGCGACAAGACGGTGACCGTCGACCAGGTCGTCGGCGAGCTGAAGGACGGGATGACGATCGGCGTCGGCGGGTGGGGACCCCGCCGCAAGCCGATGGCCCTGGTCCGCGCCATCCTGCGCTCCGAACTCAAGGACCTCACCCTGGTCAGCTGGGGCGGCGCCGACGTCGGCCTGCTGGCCCGGGCCGGAAAGCTCCGCAAGGTGGTCTACGCGTTCGTCAGCCTCGACTCGATCCCGCTCGAGCCGAACTTCCAGAAGGCCCGGCAGGAAGGCACCATCCCCGAGATCGTCGAGCTCGACGAGGGGATGTTCCAGACCGGCCTGCGCGCCGCCGCGCAGCGCCTCCCGTTCCTGCCCATGCGCGCCGGCCTCGGCTCCGACGTGATGGTCAACAACCCGTCGCTGCGCACGGTGACCAGCCCGTACGACCATGGCGAGGAGCTGGTCGCCGTACCCGCCATCGAGCTCGACGTCGCGCTGGTCCACCTCAACCGCGCCGACCGGCACGGCAACGCCACCTACCTCGGCCCGGACCCCTACTTCGACGACCTGTTCGCGATGGCCGCGGACCGGACCTACGTGAGCTGCGAGCAGGTCGTGGACACCGCCGGGCTGACGGTCGACACCCCGGTGCAGCGGCTGTTGCTCAGTCGGATGATGGTGAGCGGTGTCGTTGAGACGCCCAACGGCGCGCACTTCACGACCTGCTCGCCCGACTACGAGCGCGACGAGAGGTTCCAGAGGGCGTACGCCGCGGCCGCGTCCGGCACCGAAGAGGAGTGGGCAGCGTTCGAGGAGCGCTTCCTGTCCGGAGACGAGGCGGCCTACCAGGCCGCAGTCGCGGCGTTCCAGGAGGGGCAGGCATGACCGACGCCACCCGCGCCGAGATCTGCGCCGCCGCCGTCGCCGACGCGTTCAAGGACGACGGCGAGATCTTCGCCAGCCCGATGGGCCTGATGCCGATGCTCGGCGTCCGGCTGGCCAAGCTCACCAGCAACCCCGACCTGCTGATCTCCGACGGCGAGTCGCTGTTCCTCGCCGGGGTGCCGCCGCTGTTCGCCAAGGCCGACGTGGTCGAGGGCTGGATCCCGTTCCGCAAGGTCTTCGACGTGGTGGCCTACGGCAAGCGGCACGTGATGATGGGCGCCACCCAGGTCGACCGCGAGGGCAACCAGAACATCTCGGCGATCGGTGACTTCGCGCAGCCGAAGCGACAGCTGCTCGGGTCGCGCGGCGCCCCGGGCAACACGGTCAACAACCGCACGTCGTACTGGGTTCCGAAGCACTCCCCCCGGGTGTTCGTCGAGAGCGTCGACGTGGTCTCTGGGGTCGGCCCGCGGCGGGCCCGTGCGGCCGGGCCGGCCGCCGCCAGGTTCAACGACATCCACCGGATCGTCACCAACCTGGCCGTCCTCGACGTCGGCGGCCCCGACGACACCGTGCGGCTGCTCAGCGTGCACCCCGGCGTGACCGTCGAGGAGGTGCAGGAGGCGACCGGGTTCGACCTCGCCGCGCCCGACGACGTACCGGAGACCCGGCTGCCGACGATCGAGGAGCTGGTGATCGTCCGCGAGGTCCTCGACCCGAGGGAGCTACGCAACAAGGAAGTCCCGGCATGATCGACCAGCTGATCCGCACCCCGCTCACCGAGCTCACCGGCGTCCGGCACCCGGTCGTGCAGACCGGGATGGGCTGGGTGTCCGGCCCGCGCCTGGTCACCGGTACGGCCAACGCGGGCGGGCTCGGCATCCTGGCCGGCGCGACGATGACTTTCGAGGAGCTCGAGAAGGCGATCGTCGAGGTCAAGGAGCGCACCGACCAGCCGTTCGGCGTCAACCTGCGGGCCGACGCGGGCGACGCGCAGGACCGCTGCGACCTGCTGATCAAGCACGGCGTGAAAGTGGCGTCGTTCGCCCTCGCCCCGAAGCAGGAGCTGATCGCTCGCCTCAAGGACCACGGCGTCGTGGTGATGCCGTCGATCGGCGCGGCACGACACGCGGAGAAGGTCGCTGCCTGGGGGGCCGACGCGGTGATGATCCAGGGCGGTGAGGGCGGCGGCCACACCGGTCCGGTGCCCACCACGCTGTTGCTGCCCACGGTGCTCGACGCCGTCGACATCCCGGTCGTCGCCGCGGGCGGCTTCTTCGACGGCCGCGGGCTCGCCGCGGCCCTGTCGTACGGCGCGGCCGGCGTTGGGATGGGCACCCGCTTCCTGCTCACCCGCGACAGCGCCGTGCCCGACGCCGTGAAGCAGCGTTACCTCGGCACCGACCTGACCGGCACCGTGGTCACCACCAAGGTCGACGGCATGCCGCACCGGATGCTGCGCACCGACCTGGTGGATGAGCTCGAGGGGTCGAGCGCCGTACGCCGGATCGGACCGACGCTACGGCGGACCCTGGAGTTCCGGAGCACCAGCGGAATGTCGTGGTGGCAGCTCGCCAAGGACGGTCGGGAGATGAAGAAGCAGCAGGGCCGGACCCTCGCCCAGATGACCCTTGCCGCGAACACCCCGATGATGCTGCGCGCCGGGCTGGTCGAGGGCGACACCGGCGCCGGCGTCCTCGCCAGCGGCCAGGTGGTCGGGGTCATCGACGACCTGCCCAGCTGCGAGGAGCTGATCGACCGGGTGGTGACCCAGGCGGCGGCGGCACTACGAGGGGCGGCGGCTACCGTTCTTTCGTGAGCGAGCAGCCGCGCCGGGCCCGGCACCTGATGGACCCGAGCAAGCCGCGCCCGCCCACGAGCCCCGAGGACCTGGCTCGCCTGGCCCGGGTCCAGAGATGGGTGCTGTCGGTGCTCGCGGTCACCACGATCGGCCACCTGGCCGTGGGCCTGGTGCTCGCGGCGCTGCTCATCACTGACGACAACCAGGGTGCGCAGATCGGGCTCTGTGTGCTCGCCGGCGTCACCGGCGTCGTCGCCGTTGCCGCGGGCTTCGCGATCCACCAGAGGTCGCCGCTCACCATCTGGTTGTTGATCGGGCTCACCCCCGGCGTCGTCGGGCTGGTCCTGGCGTTCGGTTAGGCCTTCATGCGGCGATCTGGCCGCAATTCGTCGTCTGGCTTCAGGGGCTACAGCACCGCGTCGAGGAACGCCCGAGTCTCGGGGTGCTCCGGTGAGGTGATCAGCTGGTCAGGCGGGCCCTCCTCGAGGATCCGGCCGTCGTGGAAGAACGCCATCCGGTCGGCGACCTCGCGGGCGAAGCCCATCTCGTGGGTGACCACCATCATCGTCATGTGCATCTCGGTGGAGAGCGTCTTCATGACCGAGAGCACCTCGCCGGTGAGCTCCGGGTCGAGCGCCGAGGTCGGCTCGTCGAAGAGCATCACGTCGGGCTCCATCGCGAGCGCGCGGGCGATGGCGACGCGCTGCTGCTGACCGCCCGAGAGTCGGATGGGGTGCTCCCCCGCCTTGTCGGCCAGGCCGACCCGGTCGAGGAGGTCCTGGGCTCGCTTGGTGACCTCGGCGGTGCTCGCCCCAGCACAACGGGGGGCGCACAGGACGTTGTCGAGCACCGTCATGTTGGGGAACAGGTTGAACTGCTGGAAGACCATGCCCACGCGCAGCCGCAGCTGACGGATCTGCGCGCGCTTGCGCCGGGTGCGGTGCCCGCCCTCGAGCCGGATACCGGAGACCTCGATCGAGCCCTTGGTCGGGTCCTCGATGAAGTTCACGCAGCGCAGCACCGTGGACTTGCCGGAGCCGGAGCGCCCGAAGATCACCACCACCTCGCCGCGGCGGACCTCCACGTCGACCCCACGGACCACCTCCAGGCGCCCGAAGGTCTTGTGCAGCCCGTCGATGCGGACCACCACGTCGTCGCTCATCCGGCGTGACCTCCGGCGTGTGGCTGGCCCTGCTCCGACGCGGCAGCCATGGCCCGCGCGACGTGTGCGCGGTCGTATCCGCGCCCGACCCTCTTCTCGAGCCGGGCCTGGAAGAAGGTGAACAGGACGGTGAGTCCCCAGTAGACGAGGGCTGCGGCGACGTACGCCTCGAGGTTCTTGAAGTCGGACTTGCCGACCAGCTGGGCGCGGCGGAAGATCTCCGCGCTGGCGATGTTGACCCCCAGGAACGAAACCAGCGCGGTGTCCTTCATCATCGCGATGAACTCGTTGCCCGTCGGCGGGATGATGACGCGGAACGCCTGGGGCAGCACCACCTTGCGCATCTTCTGGCCGTAGGTCATGCCGAGCGCGTCGGCGGCCTCGCCCTGGCCGCCCGCCACGGACTGGATGCCGGCCCGGAAGATCTCGGTCATGTACGCGCCATAGTTGAGGCCGAGGGCGATGATGCCGGCGGTCGCTGCCTCGAGGATCAGCGCCTGGTCGAACCCCTCGGGCAGCCAGGCGTACTCGGCGGCGAGGTTCCTTCCCACCGGCGGCAGCGCCAGGTACAGCAGGAACATCTGCACGATAAGCGGGGTGCCGCGGAAGAACGAGACGTAGAACCCCGCGACGCCGTACGCCACCGGGTTGCGTGAGATGCGCGCCAGGGCACCCAGCAGGGCCAGCACGATGGCCAGCACGATCCCGCTGACGGCGATCAGCATCGTGTACTGCAGCCCGCCGAGGATGTAGCGGATGTTGTCGCGTATCCACTGGGTGTCGAAGCCGGCGGCGTTGCCGAAGAACGCGAGCAGCGCGAACAGCACCACCCACACCATCGCGACCTTCAGTCGGAACGGCACCCGCGCCGAGGTGAGCTGGACCCGCTCCCACCTGTCACCCATTGCTACGTGTCACCGGCGCGTCACTGCTGCGTGGTGAGGTCCAGGCCGTACCACTCCTCCGACAGCGAGGTGAGAGTGCCGTCCTCGTGCATCTCCGCCACGATCTCGTCCACCGCCTCGTAGAGGCTCTCCGACGACGGGTCCGAGCTCTTGTCGAAGCCCACTGAGAGCGGCTCGTAGAACACGGGGTCGCCCACGATCTTCACCGGGTTGCCGGCATCGATGTAGCCCTGGGCCGTCGTCACCGACGTGATGACCGCGTCGAGCCGGCCGTTGACGAGGTCCTCCAGCGCGGTCGTGTCCGTGTCGTAGCCGGAGATCTCGGCGTCGTCGATGATGAAGTCGAACTCGTATCCCTCGATCTCAAGCTTCTTCTCGAGGAAGTCCGAGTAGGTGCACGGCGAGCAGCTGCCTACCTTCTTGCCGTCGAGATCGGTGCTGAGGTCGGTGACCTCGTCGTTGTCGGCCCCGACCACGACGACGGCGGGCGTGTAGTTGTAGGGCTCGGTGAAGTACAGGACCTCCTGACGCTCGTTGGTCGGCGTCATCGAGCCCACCGTGGTGTCCCAGCGGCCGTTCCAGCTGCCGGCGGTGATCACGTCCCAGGTGGGCGCCTCCCAGGCGACCTCGACGCCCAGCCGCTTGGCGATCTCGGTGGCGACGTCGATGTCGAAACCTTCGTACTCACCCGTCTGCTCGTTGAGCTTGGACTGAGGCGGGTACGCCGGGTCGGTCGAGACCGTGAGGGTGCCCTTCTCGCAGACCTCTGCGAGCAGGTCGGTGGGGTCGCCCGCGCACGCGCCTTCATTGGACGGGCCACTCGCCTCGTCGTCGTCGTCCCCGTCACCTCCGCAGGCAGCCAGCGTCAGGACGAGGGGTGCCACCATCAGGGCGGCGAGACTGGATCGGATGCGCATGGCGCCACCTCCGGGTTGTAGACCTGTGCAGATACTGCCAGAGCGGACCCCCGCCGGTCAGGGATCGACGCGCCGCGCCTCCACCGACGACAGTCCGGACGTCAACCAGGGTGTGCACATCGGGCTCTGTGTGCTCGCCGGCGTCGTCGCCTCTGCGGCATCGTCGGGCTGGTCCCCGGCGTTCGGTTGACCCTGAGAGCTCCGGGGCGCGCGGTAGCGGCTGATCTCACGATGGGTCGATGCGGCGGGCGAGGAACAGGTATCGGTTGATCGAGAAGAAGTACTCCCCACGCGCCCCCAGGTCTCGGAGGTCGGCGAGCCATGCGGCCGCCTCCTCACCGGTGACGCCGCGGCGGCCCGGGACGAAGTTGGCGATCAACTGCATCATGCCGGCGCTGTACGTGCGCGGGTCGAACGCCGGGTTGAGGAGCACGAGGACCTTCTGGCGCTCAACCGCCAACCCGGCGGACTCGAGTCGCCCGGTGAGTGTTCTTGGCAGCCATGGATCGGCAAGGTGCTCCTGCCACGCGTTCATCACCCGCGCGTGACGTTCGCGGTCGCTCGTGTGCCACACGACCGTGTCCCAGTCCGTGTCGAGGATCAGCACCCGCCCACCAGGGACGAGCACCCGGCGCACCTCGGCGATCGCGGTCCCGATCTCCGGCACGTACTCGTAGACCTGGGTCGAGACCACCGCGTCGAAGCTCTGATCGGAGAAGCCGAGCGCCGTTGCGTCGCCTAGCGCGAAGGTGATCTGCGCGGCGCCTGGTGCCGCCTCGAGACCGCTCGCGTGCGCGATCATCGGCTCGCTCAGGTCGATGCCGGAGACGGCGCCGGACTCTCCCACGCGGCTGGCAATCCCAGCGGCCAGGAAGCCTGGCCCCGAGCCGATGTCGAGCACGCGCTCGCCCGGCTGCAGGTCCAGGATCTCGAGCGTGGCATCGCGTTGCGCGACGACATCGGGCGTCGTGTAGACCTCGACGATTCGACGGGTCAGGTCCTCGTCGAACGGCATCGCCGTGCTCATGGCCCCACTCTCGCACGCACCCCGGAGGGTTCTGGCTGCGGCCTTCAGTGAGGGTGGCGTTCGGTCTCAGTCAGGAAGGTGAGACCACCGCGCGGACCCGGTCAAGCATGTGCAGCTCACCCTTGCTGACCTGCTCCGCACCGAACCCCATGAAGCCACCTTCCTTGGCAGCGTTGGCGGCGGCTTGCGCCGAATCAACCAGCCATTGGCCGAAGGCAGCCGTCTCTTCGGGGGTTGCCCGCTCCGCGACGATCGCCTGGACCGCCCCGAGCTCGACCAGCACCTGCTCCCCCGCCGGCGCGGTTCCGGGTGCGGTGGGACGGTAACCCTTCAGTGGGTTCCTCTTCTGCTGGACCTCAGCCTGAATGTCGAGCGCCACCTCGGCGACCAGCTGTTCGCGGCTGGACGGATTCGTGGCGGACTTGATCATCGCCATCGACTCCTTCGCGACCTCGATCGGACCACCTGGATCGGCCAGTGAGATGGCCATGCCGGCCACAAACGGTGCCCGGACGATCCGGGTCCACTCCTCCTCGGAAAAGTCGCTCTTGGTCGTCACGACGTGTCCTTTCGTCCTAAGCCGGCGGGTAGGCGTGCTCGCATCGGTCGAGGTCGCGCCCGCAGGTCAGTCTCCACCGCCGTCCCGGGCGCTGTCACGGTGCTGCGCGTTTAGGGACGACACCCGGCCGCGGGTCATGCGGCAGCGACAGCATCCGACATGCTGGTCTCGTGCGATTCACCGAGCCAGAACTCACGGCGGCGCTCACGGGAGCCGCCAAGGTGGTGCTGAAGGCCCAACGCAAGGATGTTCGCCGAGGCCGAGCCGACGTCGACACCGTCTGGGACGAGCTGGACCGTTACCAACGGTTCCAGCTGCTCGATCAACTCGGCACTCAGATCCTGCCCGTCCTGGTCGCCCTGCCGGACATCCAGGTCGCCCCGGGTACGCGGCCGACGTACACCGACCGTCAGGTGCGCGACACCGTCGATGCGCTCCTCGGAGAGGGCCCCGGCAAACTGCGCCGTGCGGTCGTCGTCAAGGCGCGCACCGCACTGGTGCAGTCGGCACTGAGCCACGTGCCGCCACGTCGCGATCCCGATGCCCTGACCGTGCCTGATCATCTGTAGGACGACGGTGTCGCTCCCCGAAGCGGCTGGTTGTCGGAGTCCTCGGACACCCTATGCCGATGAGGTTGTCGTGGCGAGAAGGCGTCGCGCTCGACGACCCAGGTCGCTCAGGTCCACCCGACCCTCCTCGGCCGCGGCCGCCAGACGCGCGGCGAGGTCCATTGCCTCATCGAGCACGGGCGCAGCGACGGCGGACTCCTGCCCCATGTCGCGAAGAATCGTGACCTCTGTCCTGGAGGCGATCAAGGGATCGGCGACCCCGTCGATCCAGACTCGAGTGCGGTGGCCATCGCCGCGTTCCTCCCCGGTGATTCGCTCCAGGGCGAAGATGCGGTCGGCACGCGCGAACTTGCCGAAGCCCAATGCCACCATGCGGGAGTCCGATGTCACGTAGCCATAGTGGCACTGCCCACCGACCCTGACCTGCGTACAAACGTGGCTGGCGGCCGTCTGCCGTCACACTGCCGCGGTCAGCTGACGAGCGCGGTCAGGTAGTAGCAGCTGACCTCCGGAGTCCCTCCGTAGCCTTCTGGCAGGTACGGCGCCGGCCCCGTGATCTCCAGCGGCTTCCACACGGCCTCGTTCTGTAGTTGGTCGACGATGGCTGGGCACCTGCGTGCGTCCCACAGGTCCTCGCGCTGCGTCACGACAACAAGTCCCCCCGCCCGGACCACTCTCGCGAAATCCCGCCACACCATCTCGACTTCCGGGAGATAGGTCATCACCCCCACGCAGACCAGCGCGTCGACGCTGTCATCCTGCAACGGGAGTCGCTGCTGGAGGTCCGCGTGCTCGACCGAGCCATACGCTCCGCTCTGCCGAGCAATCTCGAGAGACGCGTGCGAGATGTCCAGGCCCAGGATCTGTCCCGCGAAGCCTTGTGCACGAAGCGCTCGGCCAACGAGTCCGGTTCCGCATCCGACGTCCAGCACCGAACCCGCCCCGTGTTTGCGGGAGACCACGGTCTCCGCCACCACCGTGGGAGCCTGGTAGGACCACGAGACCAGGTCGTCGTCGTAGCCATTCGCCCACTCGTCGTACCGGTCGGCGACCTCGCCAGGGTCACTCGTTCCCCGGTCCAACCAGTTGCTGATCGGGTCACCGTCGGGAGCCATCGCGCCAGCGTCTCACGCGGCTGCCTCGTTGTCCGGCTGTCCTTTCGGCCGCGAGTTCGCCGGCCTGGGGTCAGCCCTCCGCGTGCACGTCGACGACCAGCCGGTCGAACTCGATCCGGAGCGCCAAGGTGTAGCGACCCTCTGGCAGCTCCTGGCCGGACTCGATCGGCCGGTGCACCAGCTCGCGTCCGGGACCGGAGGCGTCGATCGACGGATACCGCGGGACGATGCCGAACTCCTTCCAGTCCGAGGACGCCCCGGGCGGGAGGGAACCCAGCGACACCGGATCCCCTCCCGTCGGGGTCACGCGTACGTCGTCCAGCGACTCCCCCGTGTCGTTGCGTACGCGGATCTCACTCATCGATGTATTCCACCCCGGTCAGGGCAGGAAGTCGATGCCGCCCGAGATCACGTCGATCCGCCGCTCGGCGGCGGTGCCGGTCCCGGTGGTGACGCCGATCGAGATCCCGGTCCCCCAGAACACATCGGGCTTGTGAGCGACACCGAACACCGCGAACGGCTGGCTGCCGGACAGGTTGACGAACTGGTGCGCCGCGATCCTGGCCTCCCCGTCGTATACGTGCACGTCGCGCACCGTCGCGCTCGGGCCGCCGGTCACGAACCGCAGCATCGCTCGGGCGATCGCGAGTCGGTTCCCATGGGTGATGACCGGAGTCGGGATCGGCAGGTGGTACCAGTTCGTGGTGTTCGGCTTGCCGACCACTCGGGTGAAGAACCCATAGCGGCGTACCGACGCCACGTTGGCCTCGAGCTCGATCTGCAGGTCGGTGCCATGCGCCCAGCTGGCCTGCTCGATCGGGTACCCGCCGTAGAGGCTGGTGATGCCGGCGATGTCGTCGTTGGCGACCTTGCGGAACGGGCCGCCGTAGAACGGCGCCATCAGGGCGCCGGACACGCTCGCTGTGTCCCAGACCCAGGGAGTGGCCGAACTCGTGGGCCGCCACGGTCACCAGGTCGATCCCTCCTGCGCCGGGCGGCACGTTGACCGTCCAGGTCTCGGCCTCGTCGAAGTGCGCGTCGCCCATGATCGCCGACGGCGGCGTCGGTGGCACGGACGGGAAGAAGGCGTGCGCCAGGACGCTGCCCGCTCCGTCGAACGGGAAGCCGTCACCGTGGTCACCGGGCGCGAACCGGATGATGATCTCCGGCCCGGCCGACATCGGCACCCGGCTGAACCGCAGCGGGGTGTACGCCGCCCAGAGCGCGAAGGCCTGTTCCACAGCGAGCATGATCTCGCCGTCGGTGAGGTCCGGGGTGAAGTTCTCGAACGCGTAGCGGAGGTTGTTCGTCGCCCACTTGCGGCCGGACGTCGAGAACTCGGCGATCTCCGGGGAGTCGAGGTTCGCGCAGCGCGGCATGTTCATCTTCTTGGCCGTCGCTTCGTCGACGACGCCGGTCTGCGGCAGGTTCGCGAACTTCTGGAACTTCTGGATCGCCTCCTTCGTGGGCGCGTCCAGCTTGCCCTTCTTGGCGCCCGAGACCCGCCCGGCGACCGCCGCCGCGTCGTCACCGTCCCCGAGCGGGGGCTCGGGGGCTCCGAAGCCGCTCACCTCGGAGTCCTCGAGGTAGCCGAAACGCTTGAGGTAGTCCTGGACTGCGTTGACGTCCGCGGCGGACGACTTGGTGGTGAGACCGGATTTGATCTGCTTCTTGGCTTTGGCCATGACGGGTCCTCCTCAGGAATTGCCCTTTCCCTGAAGGAGCCCGGCGAGCCGGTGGTGATACACGGCTGCCAGTTCCCGGCCTCGCCCCGCCATCTAGTCTTGATCGCGCGGCGGCGCCGACGAGACATTCTCGGAGCTGCGCAGAAGTCGTCGACTAGGGACTGGAAGACAGGTGCAGGCGAAGTACTCCGGGCTGTGCGCGATCTGCCTCGAGCCGATCCGCCCGGGAGACAGCATCGCGAGCCGGAGCGACGACTCCAGTACCTGGGTGCACGCCGACTGCGATCCCACCATCGAGGGAGCGGCCGCAGCTGTGGCCGAGGATCCGCAGTCCGCACCGGTGGTCGCCCGGAAGTCCGAGCGCCCCATCCGTCCTCCCAAGGCGCCGATGGTCGTTCCTGACGATGCTGTATCGGTCTTCACCGATGGTGCGTGCTCGGGGAACCCGGGTCCCGGCGGATGGGCCTGGGCGCTCGATCTCGACACCTGGGCCTCCGGTTCTGAGACCACCAGCACGAACCAGCGCATGGAGATCAGGGCGGCGCTCGAGGCGGTCACTGCTCTCGACGGGCCCTTACTCGTGGTCAGCGACTCCACCTATGTCGTCAACTGCTTCCGCGACCGGTGGTGGGACGGCTGGTTGAAGCGCGGGTGGGTCAACTCGCAGAAGAAGCCGGTCGCCAACCGAGATCTATGGGAGCCGCTCATTCGAGCCGTGAATGAACGAGGCGACGTGGCATTCCACTGGGTGAAGGGGCACTCAGGTCACGAGATGAACGACTTCGTCGACCACCTCGCCGTGACCGCCAGCCTCAGCACGACCTGAGGCTCCGACGTCCGAGGTCGTCGCGCAACACCTGCGGCTTCTCGCCGCCTAGAGCCGCTCGACGATCGTGACGTTCGCCTGACCGCCGCCCTCACACATCGCCTGCAGGCCGTAGCGCCCGCCGGTGCGCTCGAGCTCGTTGAGGAGCGTGGTCATCAGCCGGGTGCCGGTGGCGCCGATCGGGTGGCCGAGGGCGATCCCGCCGCCGTTCGCGTTGACCTTCTCGTGCGGCGCCCCGGTCTCCTTCATCCAGGCGAGCACCACGGACGCGAATGCCTCGTTGCACTCGAACAGGTCGATGTCGTCGATGCCGAGCCCGGTCTTCTCGAGCGCGTGCTGGGTGGCCCGGATCGGGCCGGTGAGCATCCAGACCGGGTCGTCGCCGCGCACTGAGAGGTGGTGCACCCGCGCCCGCGGTGTCAACGCGTGGGTGCGGAGTGCGTCCTCGGAGGCGACCAGCATCGCCGAGGAGGCGTCGCAGATCTGGCTCGAGACGGCGGCGGTGATCCGGCCGCCCGGAGAGAGCGGCTCGAGTCCGGCCATCTTCTCCAACGAGGTCTCGCGCGGGCACTGGTCGACGGCGAAGCTGCCGCCGTCGGGCAGGTCGACCGGCTCGATCTCGTTGTCGAACCTGCCCTCGGCTATCGCGGCCCGGGCCCGGTCGTGCGATGCCAGGGCGAACTCCTCCATCTCCTCACGGGAGATGCTCCACTTCTCGGCGATCATCTCGGCGCTGCGGAACTGGCTGACCTCCTGGTCGCCGTACCGCTTCAACCAGCCGGGGGACTCCGCGAAGGGCGTCGAGAATCCGTACTGCTGACCGACGATCATCGCCGCGGAGATGGGGATCGCGCTCATGTTCTGTACGCCGCCCGCCACGACCAGGTCCTGGGTGCCCGACATCACCCCCTGCGCCGCGAAGTGGACCGCCTGCTGCGACGAGCCGCACTGCCGGTCGATGGTCACGCCCGGCACCTGGTCGGGCAGGCCCGCGACCAGCCAGGCGGACCGGGCGATGTCGCCGGCCTGCGAGCCGATCGTGTCGCAGCAGCCGAGGATCACGTCGTCGACCGCGGCCGGATCCACGCCGGTACGCCGCATCAGCGCCGCCAGGGTGTGGGCGCCGAGATCCGCGGAGTGCACCTCCGCGAGCGCGCCTCCGCGCTTGCCCACGGGGGTGCGGACGGCGTCGACGATGAAGGCCTCAGGCATTGGAGATCCCATCCAGGAGAATGTGCAGGTACTGGTCGGCGATGTCATCGTGGCTCAGCCCCTTGCCGGGGCGGTACCACCGGACCGCGACCCAGACCGTGTCGCGGATGAACCGGTAGGTGAGCTCGATGTTGAGATCGGGCCGTAGCACGCCGGTCTCCACGCCCTCGGTGAGCAGCGTCGTCCAGACGTTGCGCGACTGCGCGTTCCGCTCGGCGAGGTAGCCGAACCGATCGAAGCCCCCGAGGTAGTCGGCCTCGTTCTGGAAGATCGCCACCTCGTGCGGGTGCTGGTCGATCGCCTCGAACGACACCCGGACGGCACGCTCGAGCTTGGCCCGGGCGTCCTCGTCACCCGAGAGGATCTCGTCGTACTTGCCGAAGAGCTCCTCCTGGAACGTCGACAGCACCTCGTCGATCATCGACTCCTTGGAGTCGAAGTGGTGATAGAGGCTGCCGGAGAGGATCCCCGACGCCTCGGCGATGTCGCGGACGGTGGTGTTCTTGAACCCCTTGGTCGCGAACAGCTCTGCGGCGATCCGGAGCAGCTCGCCGCGGCGGGTGGGCGTGGTCAGGTCAGGCATGTTGCGAGCTCACGGAGACGACCTCACCGGTGAGGTAGGAGGAGTAGTCGCTGGCCAGGAACACCATCACGTTGGCGACCTCCCAGGGTTCGGCGGCACGCCCGAAGGCCTCGCGCTGCTTCAGCTCGTGGAGCAGCTCGTCGGAGGTGACCTTGGCGAGGAACGGGTGCATCGCGAGGCTGGGGCTCACCGCGTTGACCCGGATGCCGTGCGGCGCGAGGTCGAGGGCGGCGCACCGGGTCAGCGCCATCACGCCCGCCTTGGCGGCCGCGTAGTGGGCCTGCCCCTCCTGCGCCCGCCAGCCGATCACCGAGGCGTTGTTGACGATCACGCCCTTCGTACCCGCGTCGACGAACCGCTGGCCGGCGGCGCGGACGCAGCGGAAGGTGCCGGTCAGGGTGATGTCGAGGACCGTCATCCACTGGTCGTCGGTCATCTCCAGCACGCCGGCAGTGCCGCCCAGGCCGGCGTTGTTGATCATCACGTCGACGCCGCCCAGCTCGTCGGCCGCGTCGAGCAGGGCCTCGACCTGCGCCTGGTCGGTGACGTCGCAGACCAGCTGGCGGACCCGGTCGGCGCCGAACTCCTCGCCGAGCGCCGCCTCCGCCTCGGCGAGCCGGCGTTCGTGGGTGTCGCTGAAGACCACCGCGCGGGCGCCCTCCTCGAGCGCACGTCGTACGGCGGCGGCACCGATGCCCGCTCCCGCCGCGGCGGTGACCACGACGACCTTGCCGGCCAGCAGGTCGTGGCCCGGCACGTAGTCGGGGATCGCCTGCTCGGGTCGGACCGTCGTCATCCACGCGCCTCTCTCGGAAGGCCGAGCACCCGCTCGGCCAGGATGTTCTTCTGCACCTCGTCGCTGCCGCCGTAGATGGTGTCCGATCGCGAGAACAGGAACAGTCGCTGCCACTCGTCGAGGTCGTACGGCGTGCCGCTCGGCCGGGCGAGCAGCCCGGCGGGTCCAGCGACGTCCATCGCGACCTCGCCCAGACGCTTGTGCCAGTTTGCCCAGACCAGCTTGAAGATCGAGCCCGCGCCCCCGCCGGCGGCGGAGTCGTCGCCGAGACCGACGGCGGAGAGGCCGCGCATCGCCTGTGCCCGGATCACCGCGAGCTCGACCTTGAGCTGCGCGAGCCGGTCGCGGAGCAGCGGGTCGTCGATCGTGCCGTTCTGCTCGGCGGCAGCGACCAGGTCGGCGAGCTCACGGCCGTAGTCGACGGTCTGGGCGAGCGTGGAGACTCCGCGCTCGAAGCCGAGCAGCCCCATCGCGACCGCCCAGCCCTGGCCTGGCTCGCCCACGACCAGCTCGGCGTCGGTGCGCGCACCGGTGAAGAACACCTCGTTGAACTCCGAGCCGCCGGTCAGCTGCTCGATCGGCCGGATGTCGACGCCGTCCTGCTCCAGCGGCACCAGCAGGAACGACAGTCCCTGGTGCCGCGCCGAACCCGGCTCGGTGCGCGCGATCACGAAGACCCACTGGGAAAGGTGGGCGTTGGACGTCCAGACCTTCTGCCCGTCGATGACCCAGTGCTGATCTTCGGGCCCGCCCTCGAGGCGCGCCTTGGTCTGCACGTTGGCGAGGTCGGAGCCGGCGTTCGGCTCGGAGTAGCCCTGGGCCCAGAGCTCCTCGACGGCCGCGATCTTCGGCAGGAAACGAGCCTTCTGCTCCTCGGTTCCGAAGGCGATCAGGGTCGGGCCGAGCAGCTCCTCGCCCAGATGGTTGACCCGGGCGGGTGCGTCCGCTCGCGCGTACTCCTCGTGGAAGATCACCTGCTGCCACAGGGTGAGCCCGCGGCCGCCGTACACCTCGGGCCAGCCGACGCAGGTCCAGCCGTGCTCGGCCAGCAGCCGGTTCCACTCGAGCCGGTCCTCGAACCGCTCGTGGTCACGACCGGCGCCGCCCAACCCGCGCAGCTCGGCCCAGCGGCCGGTCACATGCTGCTCCAGCCAGCCGCGGATCTCGGCACGGAAGGCCTCGTCCTCGGCCGAGTAGCTCAGGTCCACGTTTGCTACCATACCAAGCAATTGCTTGGTTGGTGGAGTCGAGGAGGGGCGAGTGCAGGACACGATCCCCGGCGCGCTGCGTGCCGCCGCGGAGCGCTTCGGCGACCATCCCGCGTACGTCACCGGCGAGGCGACGCTCTCGTACGCCGGGTTGCTCGACCGGGTCCGGACCATCGCCTACCGCTACCTGGAGCACCGCCTGCAGCCCGGGGACCGGGTCGTGCTGTGGGGGCCGAACAGCCTCAACTGGGCGGTCGCGGCGCTCGCCGTCACCTACGCCGGCGGCGTCGTCGTCCCGGCGAACTCCCGCTACACCGCGCACGAGGTCGCCGACCTGGTCGAGCGGACCTCGGCGCGGATCGTGCTCGTCGCCGACGGGTTTCTGGGCCGCACCCAGCTGGCCGACCTGCGTGCCGCCAGCGACCTGCCCACGGTGGAGTCCCTGGGCAACCTCGACGAGCTCACCCTCGACCATCGCGGCGAGGAGCGGGCGCTGCGCACCGACGTCACGACCGAGGAGGTCGAGGCGCGGGCCGATGCGGTCACCCCAGACGACGTCGCGGACATCCTCTTCACGTCCGGCACCACCGGACGCTCGAAGGGTGCGATGTCGGCGCACCGGCAGACGATCGGCGTCGCACGCGCGTGGGCGGATCTCGGCGGGGTCCGCGCGGAAGACCGTTACCTGGTGGTCAACCCGTTCTTCCACTCCTTCGGCTACAAGATCGGCATCGTGGTCGGCCTGCTCACCGGCGCCACCCTCTACCCGGTCGCGACCTTCGACCTGGACGAGACCATGGCGCTGATCGAGTCCGAGCGAATCACCCTGCTCCCGGGCGCGCCAACGATCTACCAGTCGTTGCTCAACGCCCCGAACCGCGGCGACTTCGACCTCTCCTCGCTGCGGCTCGCGGTCACCGGAGCAGCCGTCGTACCCGTGGTGCTGATCGAGCGGATGCGTAGAGGACCTCGGCATCGACCACGTCGTCACCGCGTTCGGGATGACCGAGGCGGTGGTCGCCACGATGTGCCGCGAGGACGACTCCGCCGAGACCGTGGCCACCACCTGCGGCAGGGCGATCCCCGGCATGGAGACCCGGATCGCCGACGACAACGGTGAGCTGTTGCTACGCGGCGACTACGTGATGCTCGGCTACCTCGACGACCCCGCGGCCACCGCCGAGGCGATCGACTCCGATGGCTGGTTGCACACCGGAGACATCGGGACCCTCGACGGGGCCGGCAACCTGGCGATCACCGACCGGCTGAAGGACATGTACATCTCCGGTGGCTTCAACGTCTATCCGGCCGAGGTCGAGCAGGCGCTGGCCCGACTCGACGGGGTCGCCGACGTCGCCGTGGTCGGCGTACCCGACGAGCGGATGGGCGAGGTCGGCAAGGCGTACGTCGTCCGCGCGGACGCTGCGACGCTCACCGAGGACGACGTCATCGCGTTCGCCCGCGAGCGGTTGGCCAACTTCAAGGCGCCCAGGCTGGTGGAGTTCGCCGACGCGCTCCCCCGCAACCTGTCCGGCAAGGTCCTGAAAACGGAGCTGAGATCCGGTGGTCGAGCAGCGAGCGCCAGCGAGCGTCGTCGAGACCCCGGAACCCGAAAGGCGACCTGATGGATCTGTCCCTGTCCGCGTCCGAGCTGGCCTTCCAGGCCGAGGCCCGGCAATGGCTGGCGGCGAACGTGCCGGCCGAGCCGCTGCCGTCGATGGACACGGCCGAGGGCTGGACGGCCCATCAGGAGTGGGAGGCGAAGCTCTCCGCCGCGCGCTGGTCGGTGGTGTCGTGGCCCGAGAAGTACCACGGCCGCGACGCGTCGCTGGTCGAGTGGGTGATCTTCGAGGAGGAGTACTACCGCGCCGGCGCTCCCGGCCGGGTCTCCCAGAACGGCATCTTCCTGCTCGCGCCGATCGTCTTCGACCACGGCACGCCCGAGCAGCAGGACCGGTTCCTGCCGACGATGGCGACCGGCGAGAAGGTGTGGGCGCAGTGCTGGTCCGAGCCCGAGGCCGGCTCCGACCTGGCCTCGCTCAAGTCCACCGCCCGGCGCGACGAGGAGCGCGGTGGCTGGGTGCTCAACGGGCAGAAGACCTGGTGCTCCCGCGCGGCGTTCGCGCACTGGGGCTTCGGGCTGTTCCGCTCCGACCCGGAGGCGGAGCGGCACCAAGGGCTCACCTACTTCCTGTTCCCGCTCGATGCCGAGGGCATCACGGTCCGCCCGATCGCCCAGCTCGACGGTGAGCCCGGCTTCGCGGAGGTGTTCTTCGATGACGCCTTCGTGCCGGACGCCGACGTGCTCGGCGCACCCGGCGACGGCTGGCGGGTGGCGATGAGCACCGCCGGCAACGAGCGCGGCCTGTCGCTGCGCTCCCCCGGCCGGTTCTGTGCGGCCGCCGACCGCCTCGTCGACCTGTACCGCGAGAAGCGCGGCGCGTCGGACGGCGTCGTCGACGCGTGGATCAAGGCCCAGGCCTACCGGCTCTACACCTGGGGCACGGTGACCCGCCTGGCCGAGGGCGGCGAGATGGGCGCGGCCGGGTCGGTCAACAAGGTGTTCTGGTCCGAGCTCGACATCGCCCTGCACGAGACCGCCCTCGACCTGCTCGGGACGGAGGCGGAGCTCGAGTCGCGCTGGCTCGACGGCTACGTGTTCTCGCTGTCCGGGCCGATCTACGCCGGCACCAACGAGATCCAGCGCAACATCGTGGCCGAGCGGATCCTCGGTCTGCCCCGCGAGCCCAAGCCCTTCGAGGCTCGCAAGCTCGCACCTCAGGAACCAGGAGGTGGGAAGTGAGGTTCGAGCTCACCTCCGACCAGCGTGACTTCGCGGCCTCGCTGGACTCGCTGCTCGCCGCGTCCGACACGCCGGCGGTCGCCCGGGCCTGGGCCGAGGGCGATACGGCTCCGGGGCTGGCCCTGTGGAAGCGGCTGGCCGACCAGGGCCTGACCATGCTCGCGACCGAGGCCACCCCCGTGGAGCTGTGCGTCGCCTTCGAGGCGCTCGGGCGGCACGCCGTACCCGGTCCGTGGGTCGAGTCCGCGGCGTACCTCCCCGTCGCGCTGGGCCACGAGGTGGAGGGCGTTGCCACCGTCGCCGTGCCGCCGCACGTGCCGTACGCCCTCGACGCCGACGTCGCGGACCACGTCTACGTCGGCTCCTCGCCCGCCGAGGCGGTGGGCGCTCGACTCGACTCCGTCGACCGGACCCGGCACCTCTTCGAGGTCACTGGCGCCGGCGAGACACACCCGGAGGCGTTCGAGCTCGCGGTGCTCGCGACATCGGCGCAGCTGCTCGGCGCCGGGGAACGGCTGCTCGCCGACTCGGTCACCTACGTGAAGCAGCGCCGCCAGTTCGGTCGGGAGATCGGGTCCTACCAGGCGATCAAGCACCGGCTCGCCGACGTGCGGATCGCGCTCGACTTCGCGCGCCCCCTCGTCCACGGAGCCGCGTTGGACGAGATCAGCGCGTCGGCCGCGAAGGTGGCCTGCTCCGATGCGGCGTACCTCGCGTCGCGCACCGCGCTGCAGGTGCACGGGGCGATCGGCTACACCCAGGAGTTCGACCTGAGCATCTGGATCACCAAGGTGCGTGCCCTGGTCACGGCCTGGGGCACGCCGGCACACCACCGTTCGCGGGTCCTCGAGGGGCTCGTCGGCTGATGGAGTTCGCGTTCTCCGAGGAGCAGCAGGAGCTCGCCGCCACGGTGCGGTCACTCCTGACGAAGCGCGCGGACTCCGCTGCTGTGCGGAGGGCCGTCGAGTCCGACGCCGGCTACGACGAAGCGCTCTGGCAGACGCTCTGCGAGCAGATCGGCGCCGCGGCGCTCGGCATCCCCGAGGAGTACGACGGTGCCGGCTTCACCCTGTTCGAGTCCCTGATCGTGCTCGAGGAGGTCGGCCGGTCCCTTGCACCGTCCCCGTTGCTCTCCTCCCTGATCACCGCGGAGGCCCTACTTGCGGGCGCGGACGACGCGGCCAAGCGCCGCCTGCTCCCCCGGATCGCCGCCGGCGAGCCCGCGGCGTTCGTCACCGGGGGTGGCCCGGTGCTCGACGGCGATCGGGCCACGATCCTCGTCGCGGCGACGGACCAGGGCTTGGTCGAGGTGCATCCAGACACGGCGAGTCGGACCTGGGCCGAGTCGATGGACCAGACCATTCGTCTAGCCCACGTCGACCTCTCCGCTGCGTCGAAAACCCCCATCGGGGACGCGTCCGCGGCCGTCGATCGAGCCGACCTGGTCGGCGCCGTTGCGGTCACCGCCATGCAGGCCGGGCTCGCCGCGCGGGCACTCGACATGACGGTCGCGTACAGCAAGGAGCGGGTGCAGTTCGGCCGGCCGATCGGCTCGTTCCAGGCCTTGAAGCACCGGATGGCCGACATGCTGGTGCTCCTCGAGATGAGCCGTTCAGCCTCGTGGCAGGCGTCATACGCCGTTTCCCGGTCCACCGACAACGCGGCCGAGCTCGCGCACGTCGCCAAGTCGTACTGCGGCGACGCGCTGGCCCGGATAGCCGGCGAGACCATCCAGCTGCACGGCGGTATCGCGATCACGTGGGAGCACGACGCGCACTTGGTGTTCAAGCGGGCGCACGCGCTCGGGCAGCTGTACGGGTCGCCGTACGAGCATCGGACTCGGGTCCGCTTGTCAACCCGAGCCACCGAATAACCGCTCATCCTGTCAAGCGCGTGACGCACTTGTCATATTCAGGCACAATATTCTGATGCACGAGGGTAATGCGGAGCTCCTGCGCGCGGTTGATCCGCGCGCTCTCGGAGCGCGCCTCAAGGCGGCCCGCGTGGCCCGCGGACTTACCCAGTCAGCACTGGCCGGCGACGGCATCTCCACCGGCTACGTGTCGCGCATCGAGAGCGGCGCCCGCCGCCCCACGCTGAAGGTGCTCACCGAGCTCGCACGTCGCCTGGACAAGCCCGTCGACCAGCTGCTCCGTGGTGTCTCCAGCACCGAGTACGACGAGATCCGACTCAGCCTCGACTACGCGGAGCTCGCCCTCGAGAACGGCGAGTGGGAGGAAGCCGAGCGGCATGCGCGCGACGCCCTCACTCGGGCCGAGCTGGCATCGCTCGAACAGCTCCAGTCCCGCGGTCACTACCTGCTCGGCCGGGCCTACGAGTCCCTCGGGCGCCTCGAGGACGCGATCCGCGAGCTCGAGCACGCGGTCGCCTCCGACTCCACGGTCCTGGCAATCCGGGCGGGCATCGCGGTGACCCGCTGTCACCGCAACGTGGGCGACCTGACCCTGGCCATCGAGGTCGGCGAGCGGATCCAGGCCACGCTGCCCGCGCTCGGCCTCGACCGGACCGACGAGGCCGTGCAGCTCGCCATGACGGTCGCCAGCGGATACATCGACCGTGGCGACCTCGGTAAGGCGGCGCGCCTGTGCGCGGAGGTCGTGCGCCTCGCCGAGGAGTGGGCGTCTCCCGCCGCCCGGAGCGCGGCGTACTGGAGCGCGAGCGTGGCGCTCTCCGAACGCGGACAGGTCCAGGACGCGGTGGCCCTGGCGACGCGGGCTCTGGCGCTTCAGGGCGAGGGCAACGACACTCGCAACCTGGCCAGGCTGCGGCTATCGCTCGGTCGCCTCGAGCTGCGCATGGATCAGGGAGCCGTGCCCGACGCGCTCGCCCATCTCAGCCGCGCGCGGGACGAGCTCAAGGGCTCCAGTGCCGGGGTCATCGACGTGGCGCAGAGCGGCATGGCGCTGGCCGATGCCCATCTGCGGTCGGGTGATGCGGAGCAGGCGTTGCAGATGGCCGCCGAGGTTGAGGCCATGGACGCTCCGGACGCGTTGCCCGAGCGCGCGGAGGCGGCGATGATCCGCGGGCAGGCGGCTTGGGCGTTGCAGCGGACCGCCGAGGCGATGGAGGCCTACCAGGTCGCCATCGACCTCCTCACCGAGTGCGGCGAGGACCGTTATACCGCCCAGCTGTGGTACGACCTGGCCGAGCTGCTGGACCAAGCGGGCATGGCCGACCATGCCACCACGGCGCTCCGCACCGCGGCCAGGGCAAGCGGTCTGCAATCGGGCCGGAAGCTCGATGTGCGTCAGCCCAGCACCGCCGGCGCGTCTATCGTCGTCTAGACCGCCGTCGGAGAAACTTTCGACGTCTGGTTCAGCAGCAGTGCGTTGGGCGTGCCTGCGCTACGGCCCCGTCATCAGCCGCTGCCACGCCCCCAATGGCGGCAGCAAACGCCGTTACCAGTGCTGCTACTGCCAGTCGCGTCCCACGGTTCATGACGTTCCTCCGTCGTTGTGTTAACTAAACTTCCAAGATCTTGGCACATTCTGTCAACATCATGAGGCAAGTTGCAGTAGAGTCATGCTTTGTCGGGGAAGCCGACTTCAAGGCCCCCTGCGAGTGAGTGACCCCGTCCCCCGGGTTAGTGAACTCCCGCAGGGGGCCATCGGCTTTTTCCCCGGGGTAGTGAACTCCCGGCAGGACGCCGGCGACTTCCCCTGGGTGAGGGAAATCTCTTGAGGAGATGCCGTCGGCCGCACCGGCCCCACGACTGACTACGCTCGCGCCATGTCACGCACCGCGCGCTTGATCGCTGGGGCCGCGGCCGTGGCGGCACTGCTCACCGCGTGCAGCGAGGAGCCTGAGGAAGTCATCGACGCCGGGACCCGGATCACCACCGCCGCGGATGCCCTCGAGTGCCCCACCGGCTCCGAGGTGGAGGAGAAGTCGGTGTCGTCCGAGAGCCGGCCGGGGAGCGAGGACGCACTCGGCGCCGTACAAGCGTGGGCGAAGCGGGCTCGGCGATCTGCCGACATCCCGCTCGACGGGTACCACGTCGCGGTCGAGGAGGTCGGCACAGTGCTGTTCACCCACGACGCGAACGGGCGTGCCGAGATCGCCGTTATCGCCGCGCGCACGGACGACGAGAACGGCGACGTCGGCTGGCAGGTTGATTCCTGGGCCCGATGCCGCCCGGAGGGATCCGGCAGCTCCTAGCCGCGCGGCCGCGGCGTGTGCGGGTGCGCCGGGTCGGCGGCGAAGATCCGCTCGTACATGTCGTAGATGACTCCACCCTTGGCGGTGTTGTAGTCCATCACGTCGGTGAAGCCCTGGTCGGCCAGCCGGGCCTTGAGCTCGCCGTACACCGCTCGGTCGTCCTCGTGCTCGATCAGCCAGTCGCGGAACGCCGCGTGCCGCTGCGGCTCGACCGACCCCGGCGACCAGACGTGCACGTTGGCGGCCGGAGCCTTGCCGCGCAGGCAGCGGTGCTGTTGCCATTCGGGCTCGCGGACCGTCAGCACGAAGCCGGCCGCCTCCAGGTCCGGGAGGTACGACGCCTCGTCGCCCGAGTCCGCCACCGTCACGTCGACGTCGATCACCGGCTTGGCCCACAGTCCGGGTACGGCCGTGGACCCGACGTGCTGAACCGACAACGCCCGCGCTCCCAACGCGTCCACCACCTGGGCCCGGACCCGCTCGTAGTCGTCGGCCCAGCCAGGGTCCGGCGGGACGACCTCCACCCGGGCCGGGGCCACCGGCGCCACCCGGGCCTGCGCGATCTCCTCCTCGGTGGGCGGTTCGTAGGGCTGCCAGAGCGGATGCGTGGGGGTCATGCCCGCAGGGTGGCTCGGATGGACGGGGCTGCCAGCTCGATCACCTCATCGACGCTAGCCGAGGCCATCGGCTCCACCTTCACGACGTACCTGAGCGTCGCGATCCCGATCAGCTGCGAGGCGATCAACTCGCTCTTCATCGCTGAGGCCTGCACTCCACGCGTGCGCATCACCGGGCTGAGCACCGCCCGGTTCACGACCCGGTAGAACCTCCGCCCGGCCCGCGCGTTGCCGGTCGAGCCGCGCACCATCCGGTGCATGGCCCGCCGGGTGCGCGGGCTCTCGCACAGGAGAAGGAAGCGCCGGACCAGCGTGATCGCGAGGTCCTCGGCGGGTTCCAGGCTGCGCACCCGTGGAGCCTGCCAGACGGTCAACGGTCGGTCGTGCGGTACTGACCCTGGAAGAAGAGCAACGGCCCCTCGGCGTCGCTGGCGTGCAGGTCGAGGACCTTGCCGATCACGACGAAGTGGTCGCCGGCCTCGTGGACGGCGTGGATGCTGCAGTCGACGTACCCGAGGGTGTCGTCGAACAACGGCGATCCGGTGGCCCCGGACGGCTGCCACGGCACCGCCTCGAACTTGTCCACGCCCCGGCTGGCCATCGTGTTGGAGAGCTCGGCCTGGTCGTGGCGCAAGAAGTTCACGCAGAACCGCCCGGCCCGCTGGATGAGCGGCCACGCGCGAGACGTCTTGGCAGGGATGAACAGCACCAGCGGGGGGTCCAGGGAGACACTGGCGAACGACTGGCAGGTCAGACCGACCGGCGCACCGTTGCTCATCGAGGTCACCACGGTCACACCCGAGGCGAACCGGCCGAGCACGTCGCGGAACCGGCGAGCGGCGGCGACCGCCTCCGGATCGTCCGCGGGTACGGCGCTGCCCTCGCCCGGGCGCCACTCGATGTCGAAGTCGACGTCCCCCAGCCAGGAGCTGATCAGCTCTGGACTGGGCCAGGTCTCACGCGCGTCGGGGTTCATCCCCTCCGGGATGCCGTGCTCTCCCTGCGGGGGCGGGGCGGCGGCCTCCGAGCTGGACATGGCGTCAACGCTAGCGATCACTGACCTCCGCTGAAGTCGTGGCCCCAGTACGAGACCGCGGTCGACTCGCGCGCGACCCAGCGGTCGTCGTCGACGGTCAGGCCGTCGGTGCCGAACTCGACGTCGAAACCGCCCGGCGAGCGAACGTAGAACGAGATCATCTCGTCGTTCATGTGCCGACCGAGGGTGGCAGAGAGCTTGACCTGGTGCTTGCGGACGCGTTCCAGCGCCCGGCCCACGTGGTCGAGCTCGTCGACCTCGAGCATGATGTGCACGCACTTCGCGGGGTTTGGCATCGGCAGGAACGCGAGCGAGTGGTGCCGCGGGTTGACCCCGAGGAACCGCAGCCACACCTTGGAGCCGGGCTCCTTGCCGACGAACTCCCCCGGCATGCTCATCGAGTCGCGGAGCCGGAAGCCGAGCACATCGGTGTAGAAGCGCAGCGCCTCCACGTCGTCGAGCACCGGCAGCACGATGTGGCCCATCCCCTGGTCGCCGGTCACGAAGGTGGCGGCGTACGGCGTGACCACCGGCCGCGACTCGTAGGTGATGCCGTGGAAGAGCTCGAAGACGTTGTCCCACGGGTCGGAGAACCGGACCAGCTCCTGCACCCGGCGCTCGTCGAGCTCCTCCTTGGTGCCCTCCTCGAACGCGACCCCGGCCTTCTGAAGGTGCTCCCTGGCCTCCTGCAGAGCCGCGTGGTCGGCGAGCTCCCAACCCGTGGCGGCGAGCTGGTCGACGTCGGAGGGGAACACCACGAGCCGGGCAGAGACCTGGTCGATCCGCCAGTACTGGTGCTCGGGGTGGGGCCCGCGGCCCTCGGCCAGACCGAGCACCTTGCCGGCAAACGTCTTCCACTGGTCCAGGTCGGTCGAGGCCACCCGGACATAGCCCATCGACTTGATGTCGATCGTCACGACTTGCTCCGTTCGACGTGGCGGGCCAGGAACGCAGTGGTGACCTCGGCGAACTCGTCGGCGGCCTCGATCTGCGCCCAGTGCCCGCAGTTCGGGAACACGTGCAGCTGTGCTTTCGGGATCAGCTTCAGCGCGACCATGGCGCCGTCGAGCGGGTTGACCCGGTCCTCGCGGCCCCAGGTGAGCAGGGTGTGCTTCCGCAGCCGGTGCGCCTCGCGCCAGAGCATCCCGTCCTCGGCGGTCTCGGGGTTCCAGAACGACATCCCCATCGAGGCCATCGCCTCCTGGGCGCCGGGCGCAGTGGCATCGGCGAACCGCTCCTCGACCAGCTCGTCGGTCACGAGGTCCTGGTTGACGACCATCGTCGAGATGAAGGCCCGCAGCGCCTCCCGGCTCGGGTTCGCGCTGAACTCCATCAGCCGCTTGACGCCCTCGGTGGGGTCGGCGTGGAAGAGGTTGAGGGAGAGTCCGCCCGGGCCCATCAGCACCAGCCGGCCGACCCGGTCGGGGTGGCTGAGCGCAAGCCGCATCGCCGTACCGCCGCCCAGGCTGTTGCCGAGCAGGTGCACCCGGTCGATGCCGAGCTCGTCGAGGAGCCGGACGACGTACTCCGCGGAGTGGCGGTAGTAGTTGCCGACCACGGGCGGCTTGTCGGAGCCGCCGAAGCCCGGCTGGTCGACGAGCAGGGTCCGGAAGCTGGCGGCAAACGTCGGGAGCGCCGAGCCGAAGTTCGACCAGGCCGAGGCACCGGGGCCGCCGCCGTGCAGCATGACGAGCGGCAGCCCGCCGCCGACCGGCTCACCGGCCTCGTAGTAGTTCAGCGTCAGGTCGCCGGCCTTCGCCGAGTGCTGGACCGACTCCTTCGTCAGCGTCATGGGTTCAGTACATCCCCGGGTCGACCTTGTGCCCGAACTCGTGGGCGCCGTACATCTGCAGTGCCCGCTCCGGGTCGTTGGCCGCGTGCACCCGGCCGGCGTGCGCGTCGCGCCAGGCCCGCTGGAGGTAGGTGCCCTCGGCGAGCGCCCGGCCGCCCGAGGCCTCGAACAGCGTGTCGATGGCGTCGATCGCCCGCTGGGTGCCGAGCACCTGGTCGCGGCGCACCCTCAGCCGCAGGCCCAACGGGATCTGCTCGCCCTTGGCGACCAGCGCCTGCTCCTCGCGGATGTTGTTCATGGTGAGCGCCCACGCTGCGTCGATCTCGGACGAAGCCCGCGCGATCCGGACCGCGGCGAACGGGTCGAGCGACGCCTTCTCGCCGAGGTACGCCGCGCGGACCCGTTTCTGCTGCATGTCGACGTGCTCGGCGTACGCACCCTGCGCCATGCCGATGATCGGCGTACTGATCGTGGTGGTGAAGATCGAGTGGAAGGGGAGCTTGTAGAGGTCGGAGGTGTTGACCGCCTGGCCCGGCCCCTTGCACTGGCCGGTCTCCCCCATCGAGAGGGTGAACTCCTCGGGGATGAACGTCTCCTCCACGACGATGTCGTTGGAGCCGGTGCCGCGCAGGCCGACGACGTTCCACACGTCGACGATCTGGTACTTCTCCCGCGGGACCATGAAGGTGCGGAAGTCGATGACCTGGTTGTCCTCGTTGAACACGAGCCCGCCCAGCAGCACCCAGGAGCAGTGGTCGCAGCCGGAGCTGAAGCTCCACTTGCCCGACAGCGTGAAGCCTCCCTCGGAGACCTTCGCCTTGCCGGTGGGTGCGTACGACGAGCTCAGCCGGGTGCCGGTGTCCTCGCCCCAGACCGCCTGCTGCGCCTCGTCGGCGAACAGCCCCACCTGCCATGGGTGCACGCCGACCACGCTGGAGACCCAGCCGGTCGAGCCGCACGCCGAGGCGATGTCGCGCACGGCGGTGTAGAAGTCGATGGGGTCCGCCTCGAGCCCGTCGAACCGCCGGGGCTGGAGGAGCCGGAAGAACCCGGTCTCCTCGAGCTCCTTGATCGAGGCCTCGGGCACCACCCGGAGCCGCTCGGCGTCGTCGGCCCGCTCGCGAAACGTGGGCAGCAGGTCACGGACGCCGTCGAGGACGGCCTGTGAGGCGGTGTGTGACATGGGGAGCTCCTGTCTGGAACGGACAGCAGCAATACTAGAACACGTTCTCGTTTTCGACCAGCAAGCGAGCGGCAGCGCGCGAGGCACGAGCGCGCTGGATGGGCGAGCGCAGGTTGAGCAAGCCCGCGAGCTCGCGACGGCGCGTCGAAACCGGTCGCCGCAGCAGAGGAAGGGTGAGCCCGACTCAATCGCTCGCGGCGCGGGCTGCCGCCTCGACCTTGGCGACGTAGGACGGCCAGTCGAAGTCCTCCTCGGGCAGGTTGGTCGCCTCGGGCCGCATGCCGACGAAGTCGTCGATCGTCTCGCGCACGATGTCGATGTGCCCGGCGTGCCGCGCGGTCTCCACCGTCATGTGCACCAGGATCTGGTGCAGCGTGACCTCGGCGCGCTCCTCCGGCCACCACGGCACCCGCCCCACCGAGTCCAGACCCTGCTCAGCGAACGTCTCCTGCGCGTGCGCCCAGGCCTTCTCGTAGAGCCCCACGACGTACTCGCGCGACTCGTCAGGAGCGGCCCAGAGGTCCGCGTTGTACTCCGCGTCGTCGGCGAACGCCGGCAGCGGCTCGGGAAACGGCCGGCCGAACGTGTCCCCGAAGTACCCCGCCTCCACGTAGGCGAGGTGCTTGATGACGCCCAGCACGTTCGTGCCGGTGGGCGTGACTGGTCGGCGCGCGTCGTACTCGCTCAGGCCGTCGAGCTTCCACAGCACCGCATCGTGCAGGGTCTGCAGGTAGCGGACGAGCGTCTCCTTGTGGGTCTCAGACATGTACCTGAGACTGTCATAAGGGTTTGCCTGGAGTTGCAGACGTTTTTTACTTCGCGGCCTAGAGTCGTGGTGGAGGCACGGCGGGCAGGAGAGAGAACAGTGCGACGGCAGGTTGGTGTGGTCCTCGCGACGGCAGTCGCGATGGTGGGTCTCGGGCAGCTGCCCGCGCTCGCGGACGACACGGTCACCGTGCACGGAACCGCCTTCCCTGACCAGCGTGCGGCCCAGCTGACCCTGGTCGGCTGCGGGTCGCTCTACGAGCGGAGCACCGAGTTCCTCCAGCCCTACATCTCCCGCGGTCCCGGCCGGCCCGCGCTCGGCACCCGGAGCCTCAAGTACGACCTGGCCGGCGGCAACGCGATCGGCACGTTGTCGTACGTCGACTCGATGGCCGGAACCACCTCCGCCGGGCTCCAGGTCTACGCGCGTCCGGGTGCCCAGGGAGTCGCGTACGCCGGTTTCCAGAGCCCCGACGCCGACGGCTACCAGCTGTGGGTCGGCCGGGCCTCGCTGTCCGCCACCGGCTCCTGGCAGCAGTTCGACGCCACGGGCCTGAGCTACTCCTGGGCGGAGTTCGACATGCAGACCGGGGCGCCGACCGGAGAGACCGCAGACGCGGCGACAGTCGCTGCTTTCGCGGCCGCAAACGGCGGCGACGGGGCTGGCTTCTACATGGTCGGCTTCGGCTGCGACGGAGCGCCGTTCTACATGGACGGCTGGCGCGTCGGGGCCCCCGGCAGCACCACGACGTACGACCTCGAGGCGCTGACCTCGCACCTGACGATGAACGGCTCGTCCCACTCGATCGATCCCGGTGACGAGGTCACCATCCGAGGTTCGGTCCGTGACGGCGCCGGTCGGCGGCTGGTGCGCGGCACGATGATTCTCGAGGCCAAGCCGGTGGGCGCCGCCAGTTTCCTGCCCGTGCGGGTCGTCGACGCCGCGGGGACCGACCCCAGCGTGACCGTGGCACCGACGGAGTCGACCGTCTACCGGTGGCGGTTCGCCGACCGGCCGTTGGCCACCGGCAGCGTCTCGTCGCAGTTCCGGGTCGAGGTCGGGCAGCCGCGACGCGAGGAGGCGCCGGAGGCACCCGAGACGTCGCAGACCCCATCTGCTCCGACGGCACCGGAGACATCGCCGGAGGCGTCGCCTCAGTCAACGCCCAGCGACCCCCCGGAGTCGCCGAGCGATCCGACCCATCCGAGCGAGACCCCGTCGCCAGAGGCGACCATCGAGCCGAGCGTCGCCCCCTCCCCCACCCCGTGACCCGGCACGACCTCCGCGTCGGCGGGCCCGGCGACGCCGAGCTGCTTGGACGGATGCTGTACGACTTCAACGCGGAGTTCGACCAGACGGAGCCGCCCGCGGCCCAGATGGGCGCGCTCGCAGGCCCGCAGCTGGCCAGCGGTGAAGTCGCCGTGCTGTTCGGCCCGGGGGACCCACCCGCCGGCTTCGCGCAGCTCCGCTACCGGCTCTCGCTGTACGACGCCGGGCCCGACGCCTGCCTCGAGGAGCTCTGGGTCCGCCCCCACGCCCGCGGCACCGGCCTCGGCCGCGCACTCCTGGAGGCCGCCATGGACCTCGCCCGCGACCACGGTGCCACGCGTATTGACCTGAACACCTCGGTCACCGACCAAGTGGCGCGTGCGCTCTACGAGAAGTGCGGCTTCACAAACGAGGAGTTCGGGGCGGGCGGGCCGTCGATGCTCTACTACGAGCGCGATCTCTAGTCGGATGCTCAACGACCTCGGGCTCCATTGGTTCGCCTATGCGGCACCGGTGTCCGGTGGTCCGGGGGTCGGGTTCCAGGCCGACGACCTGGTGACACCGGCGTCGGTGATGAAGGTCCAGGTCGCGCTCACCATCGAGAACGCCATCTCCAGCGGCGCCATCGACGGGGCGGAACGACGGGTGCTGACCCCCACCAACCGCACCCCGGGACCGGTCGGGATCTCCCTCATGGACGACGACGTGTCCATGACGGTGCGCGACCTCGTGGCCCTGATGCTCACGATCAGCGACAACGTCGCGACCGACGAGCTGATCGCAGTCGCCGGCCTCGAGCAGGTCAACCGCACCACCCACGAGCTCGGGATGACAAGCACGGAGATCACCACCGACCTCAGGACCATGCTCGACGACCTGGCGGCCGAGGTGGGTTTCCGCGACTACGCCGCGCTGGTCGCGCACGATCCGAAGCTGGGCGGCCCGCCGTCGGACGAGCAGGTGCGGACCGCCATCGCGGGCACCGCCGCCCTCGATCCGCAACGTGGCACCAGGACCACCCCGCGCGAGACCGTGGGCTTGCTCCAGGCCGTCTGGACCGACGCCGCCGGGTCGATCGACGCGTGCGCGGCCGTCCGCCGGCTCATGGGCCAGCAGCTGACCCGGCATCGCATCGCCTCCGGCTTCGGGTCGGACGTCGCGGTGGCCGCGAAGAGCGGCGGCCTGCTGGGGGTCGTCCGCAACGAGGCGGGCGTGGTGACCTTCCCGGACGGGGCGGCGTACGCCGTCGCCGTGTTCACCAGGCGCACGCCCGGGGATCCGACCGAGCCTTCAGTCATCGACGCAGCCATCGGGCGCACCGCGGGCGCTCTCGTCGACCGGCTCCGTGAGGCACCGGCCGATCGCGTCACCGGACCGGACCGGCCTTGGTGACCGCGAAGAGGATCGCCGAGATGACGGCAACGAACGCCACCGGCAGATGCCAGAAGTACGCGCGCTTCGCGCCCCGCAGCGCTGCCGCGACAAGCGTGGCGATGACGCTGACGCCGAGCACGGCGACACCGATCCTGTAGTACCGGACCTCCTCGTCGTCGATGACGACCTCCTCGCCGAAGAACGCGAGATGGGCCCCGACGTAGTTGAGGAAGACCGCTCCGATCGCCCCGATGGCGACGAAGGACGCGATCAGCTCGACGGCGGCGAGCCCCTGCCGGCGGTTGTTGGATTCCATGGGCCCAAATCTGTCGACGAAGCGCCGCCGGCGGATGAGCCCTCGTACTCAACCTTTGGGCGCGGGCTGGAACAGCTCGACCACGTTGCCGGACGGGTCCTCCAGCAGGATCTGCTGTCCCCCGGGCCCGGAGACGATGTCGTTGCGGAACGTGAGGCCCGCTGCGCGCAGCCGATCCACCTCCGCCGCGATGTCGTCGACGATGAGGTGGATGCGGTTCCATCCCCCGGGCCCCGGCTGGGCACCGTCGGGCATCGGTCGGCCTGCCGAGCTCTTCGGCCCGCTCAGCAGGAGCCGCAGGTTGCCGCGGACCACGTCCGCGAACGCCGGCGCCGCACTCATCCGGAGCGCGAACCCGAGGTGCCGGGTGTAGAAGTCGATCGAGCTCTCGACATCGTCGACCATGTATCGAACGCTGGTCAGGTCCTCGATGTTGTCGGACATTCTCATCTCACCTCCGCCCTCGAAGGGCGTTGTCGGCCCCTATCGTGACCACATGGACCACGCCGCTGCCAAGGGCTGGCTCGCTCGCTACGTCGCCGCCTGGGAGTCTTACGACCGAGTCGCGATCGCTGACCTCTTCAGCGAGGACGTCGTGTACCGCTACCACCCGTACGACGAGCCCATCGTGGGCCGGGATGCGGTGGTGGCGTCCTGGCTCGGCGAGTCCACCTCGGACGACGCGTCGACCCGGGACGATCCCGGGACGTACGACGCGACGTACTCACCCGTCGCAGTCGATGGTGACGTCGTCGTCGCCACCGGCACCTCGAGCTACCGCGACTCCCCCGACGGGCCGGTGGTGCGGATGTACCACAACTGCTTCGTGATGCGGTTCAGCGATGCCGGTCGGTGTCGGGAGTTCACGGAGTACTACATGAAGGGCCCTGATGGGCTCTTCGCCCGTGGTTGAGACGGATTCTCCCTTTCGGGGTCTCGACGACGCTCGCTGGCGCTCGCTGCTCGACCAGCGGAGTACGACGGCCGCTGCTCGACCGGCGGATGGTCCCGGTGGTCGAGCAGCCCGGAGCGAGGGACGAGCGACGGGCGTCGTCGAGACCCCCGACCCGATCTCGCTGGCGCTCGCTGCTCGACCGGCGATGAGTTGCGTCAGCCGTTGGCCGCTTCCTTCTCCGCCTCGGCCTTCAGCATCAGCGCGATGTCGATCAGCTGGTCCTCCTGGCCGCCGATCAGCTTTCGGTTCCCGGCTTCCAGCAGGATCTTGGCGCCGCTGACGCCGTATCGCTCCGCGGCGTTGCCGGCGTGCTTGAGGAACGAGCTGTAGACCCCGGCGTACCCCATCATCAGGGTCATCCGGTCCAGCTGGCACTCCTCGGGCATCGCGGGCTTGATGACGTCCTCGGAGGCGTCGACGATCTGCAGGAAGTCGACGCCGGTGGTCCAGCCGACCTTGTCGCAGACGCCGATGAACGCCTCCAGGGGCGTGTTGCCGGCGCCGGCACCGAAGCGACGCACGGAGCCGTCGATCTGGGTCGCGCCGGCGCGGGCGGCGATCACGGTGTTGGCGACGCCGAGGCCGAGGTTCTCGTGGCCGTGGAAGCCGACGTCGGCCTGAGACCCGATCTCGGCCACGAGGGCGGACACCCGGTCCGCGGTCTGCTCCATGATCAGCGCGCCGGCCGAGTCGACGACGTAGACGCACTGGCAGCCGGCGTCGACCATGATCCGAGCCTGCTTGGCGAGCACCTCGGGCGGCTGGTTGTGGCTCATCATCAGGAAGCCGACCGTCTCGAGCCCGAGCTCGCGCGCCAGACCGAAGTGCTGGATAGAGACGTCGGCCTCGGTGCAGTGGGTGGCGATTCGGCAGATCTGGCCGCCGTTGTCCTGCGCGGCGCGGATGTCGTCCTTGGTGCCGACGCCGGGGAGCATGAGGAACGCGATCTTGGCGCGCTTCGCGGTCTCGGCCGCGATCCTGATCAGCTCCTGCTCCGGTGTCTTGGAGAAGCCGTAGTTGAACGACGAGCCACCGAGCCCGTCGCCGTGGGTCACCTCGATCACCGGGATACCGGAGGTGTCGAGCGCCTCGACGATGTCGTGCACCTCCTGGGCGGTGAACTGGTGCCGCTTGTGGTGCGACCCGTCGCGCAGGCAGGTGTCGGTGAGCCGGAGGTCCAGGTCGCCCCAGGGCTCGTCGCCATGGGCGCCGGACCAGGTCCGGCTGAGCGTGTTGAGATCGTTCACAGCATGCTCCTCGCGATGTTCTCGCCGACCTGCGTGGCGGCGGCGGTCATGATGTCGAGGTTGCCGGAGTACGGCGGCAGGTAGTCGCCCGCACCCTCGACCTCGACGAAGACCGCCACCCGGGCCTGGCCCTGGGTCGCGGCGGACGGCTCGTCGATCTGCGGCTCCTGAAGCAGGCGGTAGCCGGGGACGTACTCCTGCACGGCCTTCTCCATCGCCACGATCGACTGCACCACGGCGTCGGTGTCGGCGTCCGGGGAGATCGCGCAGAAGATCGTGTCGCGCATGATCATCGGCGGCTCGGCCGGGTTGAGGACGATGATGGCCTTGCCCCGCTCGGCGCCGCCGATCGACTCCACGCCGGCCGCCGTGGTCCGGGTGAACTCGTCGATGTTCGCGCGGGTGCCCGGGCCGGCGGAGACCGAGGACACCGAGGCCACGATCTCGGCGTACGACACCGGGGTGACGCGAGAGACCGCGGCCACCATCGGGATCGTGGCCTGGCCGCCACAAGTGATCATGTTGACGTTCTTCGCGGCCACGTGCTCCTCGCCGTTGACCGGCGGGATCACGGCGGGTCCGACGGCGGCCGGGGTCAGGTCGACCGCCCGGATACCGGCCTCCTCGTAGCGCGGTGCGTACTCACGGTGCACGTATGCCGACGTTGCCTCGAAGATCAGGTCCGGCAGCTCGTCCTGCTTGAGCAGCCAGTCGACGCCCTCGTGGGTCGACTCCAGGCCCTTGTCGGCCGCGAGCTTGAGGCCCTCGCTGGTCGGGTCGACCCCGATCATCCAGCGCGGCTCGATCACCTCCGACCGCAGCAGCTTGTACATCAGGTCGGTCCCGATGTTGCCGGGGCCGACGATGGCGGCGCTCAGTTTGCTCATCACTCTTTCCTCTCGGGTGGTTTCGAGGCTCGCGGAGACGTCGGTTGAGGAAGGCGCGAAGCGCCTGTCTCGAAACCTCGCACCTCAACCACCGCTAGGTGAAGGACAGTCGAACAGTCCCGAGGCCGTCGAAGACCGCCTCGAAGTCGTCTCCGGGCACCACGTCGATCGCGCGGTGCACGCTCCCGGGCAGGATCACGTGCCCCGCCTCCAGCGTCACGCCGAACGTCGCCACCTTGCGCGCCAACCAGGCCACCGCTGTGACCGGGTTGCCGAGCACGGCGTCGGAACGTCCCTCGGCCACCTGCTCGCCGTTCTTGACGAGACGCGCGTCGATGGTCAGCAGGTCGATGTCGGTGGGCTTGACCCGGTCCGGGCCGAGCACGTACCCCGCGGACGACGCGTTGTCGGCGATGGTGTCGCCGATTTGGATGTTCCAGTCGGCGATCCGGCTGTCGATCAGCTCGATCGCCGGTGCCACCGCCTCGGTCGCCGCGATCACGTCGTCCTCGGTGCAGCCCTCCCCCGGCAGCGTCGCGCCCAGGACGAACCCGACCTCGACCTCCACCCGCGGGTAGCAGTAGCGACCGGCGCTGACCGGCCGGTCCTCGAACACCTCCATGTCGGAGAGCAGGTGACCGTAGTCAGGCTCGTCGACGCCCATCATCTCCTGCATCGCCTTCGACGAGAGGCCGACCTTGTGGCCGTGCACGGTCACCCCGGCCGCGAGACGCTGCCGGATGTTCAACAGCTGGATCTCGTAGGCGTCGGCGGCGTCCAGCTCGGGGTAGGTCTCCCGCAGCGGAGGAATCGGAGCGCGGTCCCGCTCGGCGGCCACCAGGGCGTGGGCAGCCTCACGTCGCGCGTCTTCGGAGAGCATGGCGCCCATGCTAGAACCTGTTACAGTTTTGCGCCATGAGCAGCCCCCTCCCGGACGAGGTCGACGTCGTCGTCGTGGGCGCCGGAGGGACCGGGATGACCGCCGCGCTGGCGGCCGCGAAACGCGGCCTGGAGACGGTGCTGCTCGAGAAGAGCGCCTACTTCGGCGGCTCCACGGCGCGCAGCGGCGGCGGCGTCTGGATCCCGGGCAACTACGCCCTCCGCGACGCCGACCAGGCCGACGCGCCCGAGGAGTCCAAGCGCTACCTCGACGCGATCGTCGGCGACGTGGTGCCGAAAGTCCGCCGTGATACATACGTCGACCGCGGCCCCGAGGTGATGGACTTCATCAAGGCCACCACCCCGCTCCGCTTCGCCTGGGTGCCCGAGTACGCCGACTACCACCCCGAGCAGCCCGGCGGGCGTGCCCGCGGGCGCAGCGTCGAGCCGGTGCCGATGAACGCCACGTTCCTCGGCGACGAGCTGGACCGGTTGCACCCGCAGTACACCAAGGCGCCGGCCAACCTGATCGTCACCCAGGCCGACTACCGCAAGATCAGCCTGGGGCTCCGCTCCCTGCGCGGCCCGCTGACGATGCTCAAGGTCATGCTCAACCGGCTGGTCAGCATCGCCCTGCGCCGGAAGATGTACGCCATGGGCAACGCCCTCTCGATCGGGCTTCGCAAGGGCCTGATCGACGCCGGCGTACCGGTGCACTACGAGACCGAGCTGACCGACCTGGTCATCGAAGACGGCCGGGTCGTCGGCGTCCGCGTCGCCCACGACGGCTCGGAACGCGTGGTCCGGGCCCGCCGTGGCGTGATCCTGGGCAGCGGCGGCTTCGAGCGCAACCTGGAGCTCCGGGAGAAGTACCAGCCGCAGCCCACGTCGATCGAGTGGACCACCGGCTCGGAGTTCAACACCGGCGGCGGCGTGCTCGCCGGCATCGCTGCAGGTGCCGACACCGACCTCCTCGACGACGCCTGGTGGGGCCCGACCATCCCGCTGCCCTCGGGCCCGTGGTTCTGCCTGGCAGAGCGCAACCTGCCCGGCTCGATCATCGTCAACGCCGCCGGGCAGCGGTTCATGAACGAGGCGCTGCCGTACGTCGAGGCGGTGCACGAGATCTACAGGGGCGAGGCCACCGGCGTCCGGCACGTGCCGGCCTGGATGGTCATCGACCAGCGCTACCGCAACCGATACCTGTTCGCCGGGCTCACGCCCCGCCAGCCGTTTCCGGGCCGCTGGTACAAGCACGGCACGGTCAAGAAGGCCGCGACCCTGGCCGAGCTCGCGGCCGAGATCGAGGTCCCGGCCGACGCGCTCGAGGAGACCGTGAGCCGCTTCAACGGCTTCGCTGCCTCCGGAGCCGATGAGGACTTCCGCCGCGGCGAGTCGGCGTACGACAAGTACTACTCCGACCCACGGGTGAAGCCGAACCCCTCGCTGCACGCCATCGACCGGGCGCCGTTCTACGCCGTGAAGATCGTGCCCGGCGACCTGGGCACCAAGGGCGGCCTCGTCACCGACGAGAAGGCCCGGGTGCTGCGCGCCGACGGCTCCGTGATCCCCGGCCTGTACGCCGCCGGCAACGTGTCGTCCGCGGTGATGGGCCACACCTATGCCGGCCCCGGCGCCACGATCGGCCCGGCCCTGACGTTCGGCTACCTCGCAGCCGAAGACCTCGCCGAGGAGGCATAGTGCCCATCGACCCGCAGGCTGCCATCGGCGCCCACGTCGGCACCACGGAGTTCTCCTGGAGCTCCAGCGACGTGCTGCTCTACCATCTCGGCATCGGCGCCGGGTCCCGCCCGGGCGACAACCTGGACCCCGACGCGCTGCGCTACACCGTCGACGGCCCCGCGCTCCAGGTGCTCCCGTCCTTCGGCGTGGTGGTGCCGACGTTCCACGCGACCGACCCGCCGCCGCTCGACCTTCCCGGCTGCGACATCAACCTGGCCCAGGTCGTGCACGGCTCGCAGTCGATCTCGGTGACCGCGCCACTGCCGACGTCCGGCTCAGCGACCGTGTCGACGACACTCACCGACATCTGGGACAAAGGCAAGGCCAGCGTGATCTGGCAGGAGGGCGTGGCCACAGCGCCCTCGGGTGAGGAGCTCTGGCGGGTGCGGTCCTCGATCTTCGTCAAGGGCGAGGGCGGCTGGGGCGGCGAGCGCGGCGCCTCGCAGGCAGTCGAGCTCCCCGACCGCGAGCCCGACACCGACACGACGTACGCCGTCACGCCTCAGCAGGCCCTGCTCTACCGGCTGTGCGGCGACCGCAACCCGCTGCACGCCGACCCCGACTTCGCCAAGGCGGCCGGTTTCCCCGCGCCGATCCTGCACGGGCTGTGCTCCTACGGCATCGTGCTGCGCGAGCTCACCGACTCGCTGCTGGGCGGCGACGCCACCGCGGTCGGCGGCTTCTCGGCGAGGTTCGCGGGTGTGGTGTTCCCGGGCGAGACGATCCGAGTGCGGGGCTGGCGCGAGGACGGACGGATCGTCGCCTCTGCGGGCATCGTCGGGGACGGCGAGCGCGACGGCGCGCCGGTACTCGCCGACTGCGTGCTTCACCTCGCCTGAGGCGACGTGCTCGCGCTGGCCGCCCCGCGACGTGTCCGCCATCGGCACTTGACCTGCCACCACAGGCACACGCAGGTGGCGCCGAACCCGGCGACCAGCATGGTGGTGATCACGCCGTAGTAGGCCATTGCCTCGAGCCCCCACGGCCACACGAGCACGGCGATGCCCATGCCCAGCAGCCCACCCCAGGCCAGGGCCACGACCAGCGCCCAGCGAGCCACCAGCGGGCCGGGCCGCGGAGGTTGCTCGGGCAGCCGCGCCAGGTACCTCAGTGCGGCCACGGTCACAATGACCAGCCCGAGAACGCTGGAGAGGTGCTGCGCCCAGTCGTAGCCCGCCGCTCCCAGGTAGGAGTCACGGAGCAGCGCCACGTGCTCGGTGCCCCAGGCGTCGTCGTGGGTGAACGAGTCCCAGGCCACGTGCGTGGCCGCTCCCAGGACCACGGCGGGCACGCACAGCAGCCACGCAAGCGCGCCCAGCCGAGCCTTCTCCGGGAGCCGCCGGCGCCAGCGATCGGGCGCCAGGTCGACCAGCGGCCGGCGGTAGAGGGCGTACCAGAGCACGACAGCCACCATGCCGACGACGAGGTCGACCGTCACCACGCCCTTCGCGGAGTGCGACCAGGCCCGTGCCTCCGTGGGTCCCGAGAAGCCCAGCATCTGCGGCAGGTCGGGCGCCATCGCGCCCGCCACCAGGGCGGCCATCGGCACACCGAGCCCGCGCAGCGGGAGCACCACCGCCGGGTGGGCGAGGGTGAACGGCATCAGCCCGGCTTCCGGGCCAACAGGTAGAACCGCTCGGTGGACTCCCCGCGACCGGTGTTCGGCCCGCGGTGGTACCACTCCACGTCGACCAGGCCGGCCGCCTCCGCGAGGGTGCGTAGCCGGGCGGGGTCATGCAGCACGAAGGTCACGTCGATCTCGACGTCGAACCAGCTGTCGGGTTCGAGCGTGCCAGCGCCGGCGTGCACGGCGACGACCAGCCAGCCCCCGGGGAGCAACGGCCGGGTGAGCGCCGCGAAGGCGTCGGCGAGCTCCGAGGGCGCCAGGTGGATCAGGGAGTACCACGCGAGGACCGCGCCCCACCCGGCGTCGACCGCGGGGCGCATCAGCGACCGCAGGTCACCGACGACGTAGTCCCCGTCGGGGAAGCGGCGTCGGGCCTCCTCCACCATCGCCGGGGTGAGGTCCATCCCGGTGGCCCTGGCGCCGGCCTGCGCGAGGAAGTGGGTGACGTGGCCCGGGCCGCAGCCCACCTCGACCACGGGATGGTCGCCGGCCAGCTCGACGACGCGGCGCAGCAGCCAGGACTCGAACGGCAGGTGGTCGAGCTCGTCGGCCAGATGGTCGGCGTACGCGCTCGAGACGGCGCCGTACGACGTCCGGACCCGTTCGTCCCGGACCGCGCCGTCGAACACCGGCTCCGGGTCCGGTGCCGGCCCGGCGGCCTCCTGAACCGTCCCCAGCAGGTGGGTCCAGCGGTTGTCGTGCTGCCCCGCCTGTCGGGGCAGCTCGCGCACCAACGGCTCGGGCCGCGCGGCCATCCTGGCCAGCACCTCCTCCACCTGCTCACGATCGGTGAACGCGAAGAGCCGCTCGCTCCGGGTCTTGAGAGCACCCGCGGGCTGCTCGCCGCGGAGGAGCAGGACGGCGAGCAGTGCATGCTCCTCCGCCCCCAGCTCCAGGAGCTCGGCCAGGGTCTGGTGGTACTTCAGCGTGCGACGGCCGGTGTCGGCCCAGACGATCCGGACCAGGCCGCGGTCCTTGAGGCCGCGCGCGACCCGCTCGACCTCCTGCTCGTCGTAGTCGGTGACCGGGTCGCGGCTGCTGGACTGGTTGCACGCCGTGCGCAGCGAGTTGAGGGTGAGGGGATAGCTCGCGGGGACGGTGACCTGCTTCTCCATCAGGCTGCCAAGGAGGCGTTGCTCGGCGGCGTCGAGGAGCGGGACGTCGGGCATGTCCCGACCCTATCCACGCCATACTCGCCGGATGTCCCTCCTCGAAAAATGGACCCGTGGCGAGCACACCGGTGACTCCCTGGACGGCGACAGCCTGACCTTCCCGACCTATCGCAAGGGTGCGGGGCCCGGCGTCATCGTGATCCACGAGATCCCCGGGCTGATCCCGGAGGTGATCGAGTTCGGCGAGGAGGTCGTGGCGGCCGGGTTCACCGTCGTGCTGCCGCGGCTGTTCGGCCGGCCGGAGGAGTCCAAGGGCCCGATCGCCATTGCGAAGACGCTGCGCCAGGTCTGCGTACGCCGGGAGTTCACCAAGCTCGCGACCCGCGAGACGTCACCCGTGGCGGGGTGGCTGCGCAGCCTCGCCCGGGACCTGCACGCCGAGCTCGGCGGCCCTGGAGTCGGCGCGCTGGGCATGTGCTTCACCGGCGGCTTCGCGCTGGCGATGATGGTCGACGAGTCCGTCGCCGCGCCGGTCGTGTGCCAGCCGTCGCTGCCGTTCGCCATCGGGCGGCGTCGGGCGGCCGACCTCAACCTCTCCCCCGCCGACCTCCAGGCGGTCAAGCAGCGGGCCGGGGCCGGCTGTCAGGTGCTGGGGCTCCAGTACGACAAGGACCCGGCCACCGGGTCCCGGTTCGACACCCTCGGGCGGGAGATCGGCGACGCCTTCATCCGGGTGGACTTCCCCGGGCGCAAGCACTCGACGGTCACGCTGCACCGCCAGCAGGCTGGGGTCGACCGGGTGCTGGGCTTCTTCGCGGAGAAGCTGCGCGACCCCGGGCCGAGCTAGGCGGAGAGGATCAGGCCGCTGGTGGGGACGCCCGTGCCCGCGGTGACGAGCACGTGCGGCACGTCGGCGAGCTGGTTGACCGAGGTGCCGCGCACCTGGCGGACCGCCTCGGCGATGCCATTCATGCCGTGGATGTAGGCCTCGCCGAGCTGGCCGCCGTGGGTGTTGAGCGGGAGCCGCCCGCCCATCTCGATCGCGCCGTCGGCGATGAAGCCCGGCGCCTCCCCGCGGCCGCAGAAGCCGAGCTCCTCGAGCTGCATGAGCACGTACGGCGTGAAGTGGTCGTAGAGGATCGCCATCGGCATCTCGTCGGGCCGGAGCCCGGACTGCCGCCAGAGCTCGCGGCCGACGACGCCCATCTCGGGGATGCCGATGTCGTCGCGGTAGTAGGACGTCATCACGAACTGGTCCCGGGCACTGCCCTGCGCCGCGGCGATGATGTACGCCGGCGGGTGCATCAGGTCGTTCGCCCGCTGTGCGGAGACGATCACCAGTGCCACCGCCCCGTCGCTCTCCTGGCAGCAGTCGAGCAGGTGCAGCGGGTCGACGATCATCCGCGAGGCCTGATGGTCCTCCAGAGTGATCGGCTTCTCGTGGAAGAACGCATGGGGGTTCGTCGCGGCGTGCCGACGGTCGGCGACCGCGACCCGGCCGAAGTCCTCGGAGGTCGCGGCGTACTCGTGCATGTAGCGGCGGGCCTGCATGGCCACGGTGGCCGCGGGCGTGCTCAGGCCGAGCGGGTAGGTCCACGCGTTGTCGAGCCCGTTGGTGTTGACCTGGGTGGCCGCGGCGACGGAGACCTGGCCGAACCGCGCGCCGGATCGCTCGTTGAAGCCGCGGTAGGCGACGACGACATCCGCCACGCCGGTGGCGACCGCCATAGCGGCCTGCTGCACGGTCGCGCAGGCGGCGCCACCGCCGTAGTTGATCCGGCTGAAGAACCGCAGCTCGGGGATGCCCAGCTCGCGGGCCACGGCGATCTCGCTGGAGGTATCCATCGTGAACGTCGTGAGCCCGTCGACGTCGGCCGCGGTGAGCCCGCAGTCGCCGAGGGCGTGCTGGACCGCCTCCACGGACAGCTGCAGCTCGGAACGTCCGGAGTCCTTGGAGAACTCGGTGGCCCCGATCCCAGCGATCGCGGCCGCACCGCTGAGGGTGCTCACACCGCCACCTTGACCGTGCCGGTGACGTGGTCGCCGAGCGACACCGTCCCGGTCACGTCGATGGTGGCGATGCCGTTCTCGACCGACGAGACACTCCCGGTGAAGGTGAGGGTGTCGTAGGGATGCGCGGGTGCACCGAGACGGATCGCGATCCCCTTGATCTCGACGTCGTGACCGGCCCAGTCCGCGACGAACCTCTCGACCAGGCCGTTGGTGGTCAGGATGTTCATGAAGATGTCCTTGGACCCGGCGGCCTGCGCGACGTCGCGGTCGTGGTGGACGTCCTGCCAGTCCCGGGTGGCGATCGCGGTGCTCACGATCGTGGTCGGCGTGAGCGGCAGCGCCCACGGCGGGATGACGTCGCCTGCCTTCACTGGACCCTCCTCCAGACCGGCAGCGTGAGCTCGTCGTCGACCCGGTTGAAGTCGACCTGCAGCGGCATCCCGATCTCGATCTCGTCGTCCGCCACATCCGTCACCTCGCCGACCATCCGGACGCCCTCCTCGAGGTCGATCAGCGCGATCACGATCGGCAGCTCCTTGCCGGGCACCGGCGGATGGCGGTGCACGACGTACGAGAAGACCGTGCCCCGCCCTGAGGCGACCGTGTGGCCGCGGTCCAGCGCCCCGCACTCGGGGCAGGCCGGACCCGGAGGGTGACGCAGCGCGC
Source organism: uncultured Actinomycetota bacterium (assembly GCA_963729095.1). Taxonomy (GTDB): domain Bacteria; phylum Actinomycetota; class Actinomycetes; order Propionibacteriales; family Nocardioidaceae; genus Nocardioides. Next base: position 386,603 of record CAVSMX010000036.1, read on the forward strand.
CGCACTTCTGGCAGCACTGGATGCGCAGCTCGCCGGCGGCGGTGCCCTCCCAGAAGTACGCCGAGTCGCGGTTGACCATCGGGCGGATCATGGGCGCTCCTTGGGGACGAACTTGAGCACCCTGAACAGCATTGTCGCCACGACCTCGTCATCCACGTACCACCGGTTGCGAGACGTGACGAAGTAGCCCTCGCCCATCGCCGTGTTCTTCGGGCCGGCGACCGAGTCGAGGGCGCTCGTGACCCGGAGCTGCTCGCCGACCCGGACGTAGCGCTCGTAGGTCTGCTCGCAGTTGGTGCCGAGCACCGCGGTGTAGCCCTCCTTGGTGAGGAACTCCGTCATCCGGGACAGCGGGTCCTCGGGAGGCCGCCGTCTGCCGAGCCCCGGCATCGTCCACACCTGGGCCATCGAGGGTGGCGCCTCACCGGACGTGAATCGCTCGTTGTGGTAGCCCATGGCGTCCATCCAGGTGCCGATGGTCGCCTGGTTGACCGGGTACGGCGCGATCGACTCCGACGCCTCGCCGAGCGCCTTGATGCTCTCGGCCTCGGCCATGATCCGCTCGTGCCGCGCCTCGTCGCTCATTTTCGGGGTCCCCGCGGCGTTGTTCGCGGAGGAGCGAAGCGGGGGAGCGAAGAACGTCGTGGGGTGTTCATCGGGGCACCCGGGGCAGCCCCAGCCCGAACATCGCGATCAGCTCGCGCTGCACCTCCTGCACGCCGCCGCCGAACGTGAGGACGAGGTTGCGCTTCGCCTGGGCGTCCAGGTAGCTCATCAGCCGACCGGTCTCCTCGTCCGCGGGGTCGCCGTACCGGTGCACGACCGCGACCAGGTCGGCGGAGAGGTGCTGCACCTCGTCGGCCGCGAAGACCTTCGACGACGACGCGTCGCCCACGGAGATGTCGCCGACCGCTGCGGCCCGGGCGACCTCCCAGTTGAGCAGCTCGTTGACCCGGAAGGTCGCGGTCACCCGGCCGATCACGTCCTGCACGTCAGGGTGGTCGATCACCCCCGCCTTGGTCGCCCACTCGGCCACCCGGTCGCGCAGCCCTTCCAGCCGGCCGGCCGGGCCGAGCATCACCCGCTCGTGGTTGAGCTGGGTGGTGATCAGCTTCCAGCCCTGGTTCTCCTCGCCGACCAGCATCTCGACCGGCACCCGTACGTCGTTGTAGTACGTCGCGTTGACGTGGTGGGAGCCGTCGGCGGTGATGATCGGCGTCCAGGAGTAGCCCGGGTCCGCGGTGTCCACGATCAGGATCGAGATGCCCTTGTGCTTCGGGGCGTCCGGGTCGGTGCGCACCGCGAGCCAGATGTAGTCGGCCTGGTGCCCGCCGGTGGTCCAGAGCTTCTGCCCGTTGACGAGGTAGTCGGGTCGCCGTCGCCCTGAATCAAATGGCGGTGGTGCGCAGCGAGGCCAGGTCGGTGCCGGCGTCGGGCTCGGAGTAGCCGATCGCGAAGTGCACGTCGCCCTCGAGGATCCGCTTCAGGAACAGGTCCTTCTGGTGCTGGGTGCCGTACTTGATCAGCGTCGGCCCCACCGTCTGCAGGGTGACCGCCGGCAGGTGCACGTCGGCACGCTGGGCCTCGTTGGCGAAGATCGTCTGCTCGATCTCGCCGAGCCCGTGGCCGCCGTACTCCTCGGGCCAGCCGACGCCCATCCAGCCGTCGGTGCCCATCTGTCGGATCAGCCGCTGGTACGTCGGACCGTGCCGGTCGCGTGAGCCCTCGGGACCCGGGTCGCCGTGCTCGTCGCGTCCGGCCAGACCGGTGAAGTAGTCCCGGAGCTCCGTCTTGAGCGCTCGCTGCTCGGGGGTCAGCTCGAGGTTCTTCGCCGTCGGGTCCTCGATCCGCACGTCGCCGGGCAGCGCCCCCAGCGCGTGGGCGATATCGGTGACCCAGGAGAAGTAGCGGGGCAGCGGGTAGGTCACGTCGAGTCCCATGCCGCCGTGGAGGTGGTGGCAGGTCCGCAGTGCCTTCGGTGCCTCCCGGCAGATCCAGTACGCCGCCACGGCCAGGTCGTCGCTGACGTCGAGGCCCTCGCGGATCCGCCAGGCGGCGTTGGCGGCGGCCAGGTCGGTCGTGCGTGAGGCGATGTAGACGTCGGCGATCTGCATCGCGACGGCCTGGAACTCCGCCAGCGCGCGGCCGAACTGGGTGCGGCTCTTGATGTAGTCGGCGGTGAGGTCACGGGCCCCCGCGACCAGGCCGGCAGCGGTCAGTGCCAGGCCGGCGACCGCGTGCTGGGTCAGGACCTCCGCTGCGCCCTCACCGAGCGGCTCGGCCGGGGCGCCGTCGAGGACCACCGTGTGCTGGGTGCGGCCGCTCGAGGACGGCGAGGGCAGCAGCTGGACTCCCGCGCCCTGCGGGTCGACGAGCAGGACCACCGCGTCGTCACCGGACCGGGCGGTCACCAGGAGGCGGGATGCCTCGTCGGCGCGGGTGACGCCGATCTTGCGACCCGTCACCGTGCCGTCGGTGTACGTCGTGCCGGGGCGGCCGGTGATGCCGGTCCCGACCTCGCGCAGCGCCGGGGTCAGCAGCGTCTCGCCGGTGGCCACGCCGGGGAGCCACGTCTGCCGCTGCTCCTCGGTGCCGGTGGCCGCGAGCGGGAGCGCGCCGCAGCACAGCGTCTCCCAGACGGGCAGGTCCACCGCGCGGGCGCCGGTCTCGCGGAGCAGCACGCCGACCTCGTCCAGGCCGAGGCCCTCACCGCCGTACTCCTCGGGGACGGCCAGGGCCAACAGACCCGCGGAGGCCAGGGCCGCCCAGTCGTCCGTGGTGTCACCGGCGCGGTTGAGCACCTCGGTGACGACGGACCGGACCGCCTCGATCGACTCAGAATCCACGGACAAACTGTAACGTGTTCTAATGTTGACCGCATGTGGGCGCCACGTGATCTGATCCGCCGCCAGGTCTACATGCCCTGGGCGAGGATCCCGCAGGGCCGGATGCTGGAGCTGCCCGGTCGCGGCGGGGCGACGTACGTCACCGACACTCCCGGCCCCTCCCCGGACTCCCCCACCCTGGTGCTGCTGCACGCGCTGGGCTGCACCGGCCTGCTCACCTGGTACCCCACGATCGAGCCGTTCTCCCGGCGCTACCGCGTGGTCACGCTGGACCAGCGCTGGCACGGCCAGGGCATCCGGAGCGACGAGTTCTCGCTCTACGACTGCGCCGACGACGTGGCCGCGCTGATCGACGCGCTCGAGCTCGATGACGTGATCGTCTGCGGCTACTCCCTCGGCTCGATCGTCGCGCAGCGGGTCTGGCGACAGCACCCCGACCTCGTGCAGGGGTTGGTGCTCTGCGCCACCACCGACCGCTTCGCGCTCACCCCGAGCGAGCGCGTGTTCTTCACCGGCATGGGCGTCGCGATGTTCGGCGCCCGCGGGATCTCGCGGTCGCGGACCGCGCTCACCGCCGCGCGCGCGACGGCCCGGGCGCTCGACCTCGAGCCGTCGGACATCCACGAGTGGGCAATGCGCGAGTTCCGCTCCACCAGTCCCTGGGCGGTCGGGCAGGCGCTGGCCGCCCTCGGCCAGCACCACTCACGGCCGTGGATCGGCAGGATCGACGTCCCCACCGCCGTCGTGGTGGGGACGCGCGACCGGGTGATCGCGCCGGCCCGACAGTTCTCGCTCGCGAAGGCCATCCCGGGAGCCACCGTCCACGACGTCGACGGCGGGCACGCGATGTGCGTGCTCGAGGCGGAGAAGTTCGTGCCGATCGTGGTCGAGGCGGTCAACACGGTGAACGCACGTCGACGCGACTTCGGGCGCGGGCAGTCCGCGGAGGACGGCATAGCCTGACGGGATGGAAATCCATCCCTCGGCATGGATCGCTCCGAACGCCGTCGTCACCGGTGACGTGACCATCGGTGCGGGGTCCCGGGTGCTCTACGGGGCGGTCCTCAACGGTGACCGCGGGCCAGTCGTGCTCGGGTCGGACGTCGTGGTCATGGAGCACGCCCTGCTACGGGGCCGCCCGGACCAGCCCGTGCACATCGGCGACGCCGTACTGGTCGGTCCGCACACCCACCTCAACGGCACCACCGTCGAGGACGAGGTGTTCGTGGCCACCGGGGTCTCGATGTTCCCGGGCTCGGTGGCCGGCACCGGCTCGGAGCTGCGGATCAACAGCGTGCTGCACGTGAACTCCCGGCTGGAGCCCGGGACCACTCTGCCGATCGGCTGGATCGCGGCCGGCGACCCCGCGCAGCTGTTCTCGCCCGATCGCCACGACGAGCTCTGGGCGGTCCAGGAGCCGATGGACTTCCCGGGCACCATGTACGGCGTGCCTCGGGGCACCTCGATGCGGGAGATCATGCGGCGGCAGAGTGAGGCGTTCGGGCCCTAGACGCTAGGAATCGGCGTTCTCGACCGCCTTCTTGAGCCGCGCCAGCTCCTCGGGGAAGTGCCGCACCAGCGCGTCGGGGTCCGGCATCGACTCGCGGCACGCGATCGCGCCGACGTGGACCGCGCCGTCGTTCGACATCACGGTGATGTTCAGGCCGGCACCGTGGAAGACCGGGCCGAGCGGGTAGAGCGCGTCGATGCGGGCGCCCATGAAGTACAGCGGCACCGGCGGGCCCGGGACGTTCGAGATCACCAGGTTGTGGACCACTGGATGCTTCTCCGCCATCCGCAGCCCGGCGTAGGCGCGCACGGCCAGGCCGAAGGTGCGCGGCGCGGCGAACTCGGCCCAGTCCTGCAGCGAGTCGGCACTGATCGCGTTGTGGTGGTCCTTGGCGTTCTTGTTGGCCTCCGACATCTCCCGTAGGCGCTCCAGCGGGTCCTCGACATCGGTGCCCAGCTTCGCGAACAGCGCGGACACCTTGTTGGCGCCACCCGAGCGCTGCGAGCTCTCTCGGACGCTGACCGGCACCGTCGCCAGCAGCGAGGAGTCCGGCAGCTCGCCGCGCTCGTCGAGGTAGGCGCGGAGGGCGCCGCCGGACACCGCAAGCACCACGTCGTTGACGGTGGTGCCGGTGGCCTTCTTGATCGCCTTGATGTCGTCGAGGCTGATGTCGGCGAGGCCGATGCTGCGGTGCCCGGTGATGGTCCCGTTGAAGGACGTCCGGGGTGCGGAGAAGGGCGCGGCCATCGCCGTACCCTCGCGGGCCCGGCCGACGGTCTTCGTGACCAGCTGGGCGGACGGCGCGAGCAGCCGGAACGCGTTGAGCGGACGGGTCCCCATGCTCACCAGGCCGCGGCCGAGCAGCTCTCGGGAGCCCGCGTCGCGGCCGTGCTCCCGGTCGTCGCCGAGCGCCAGCGGCTCCGCGTCGGGCTCGAGCGCGCAAAGGTGCGAGATCAGGTTCGAGCCGGACACGCCGTCGACGGTCGCGTGGTGCATCTTCGAGAAACAGACGATCTTGTCGTCGTCGTACCCCTCGATGATCCACATCTCCCACAACGGCCGGGACCGGTCCAGCGGCAGCGCTGCGAGGTGCGCGGTCAGGGAGGCGAGCTCGCGGTAGCCGCCCGGCTGCGGGAGGGCCAGCCGGTGCACGTGGCGCTCGATGTCGAACTGCTTGTCGCGGACCCAGATCGGGTGGTCGAGCCCGAGCGGCACCCGACGCAGCTTGCGCGTGAACGCCGGGACGTCCTTGACCCGGCGGTCGATCTCGGACTGCATCAGCTCGAAGGTGTACGGCGACGGCATGGTGCTCGGGTCGAGCACGATCAGGCCGCACACGTGCATCAGCTGGGCGGGCGTCTCGAGGTAGAGGAAGCTGGCGTCCAGGCCGGAGAGTCGGTCCATGGGGGTCATCGTAGGACGATCCGTTGGAACGTGTTCTACCGCTCCACCGTAGGATTCCTGCCATGGGATTTCTCCGCCGGCAGGTGATCACAGCTGCGCTGACCGCCAACGCGATCCGACCGCTGCCGGGATTCGACCTGGGGGTGCCGTCGTTCGCTGCGGGCTGGCTGACCGGGGAACTGGCGCCCCATCTCCTTGCGCTGACCGCGGCCGACGCCGCGACCCATGCCACCGGCCGCCGGCGCGATCCGGCCGGACTGCTGCTTGCCGGCGCGAGCGCCGCCGGGCTGGCGTACCTGATCAAGCAGAGCCGGGACGTGCAGGTGCGCGCCGAGGAGAGCCTGGTCGAGGGCCTCGGGATCGACTACCTCGAGCAGCTCGATGCGAAGCCGACGCCCGCGGAGCTCGCCACGCCATGGCGCAGCCTGGTCAACCCGTTCCGGATGCGCGAGCCGCGGGTCCGGGTCGAGAAGAACGTTCCGTACAACGAGGCCTACGGCCGGCGCGGGATGCTCGACATCTACGTCCCGGCCGACACCCCGATCGAGGGGGCGCCGGTGCTCCTCCAGGTGCACGGGGGTGGCTGGACGATCGGCACCAAGGACCAGCAGGGCATCCCGCTCATGCAGCACATGGCCGCCAAGGGTTGGATCTGTGTTGCCCCCAACTACCGCCTGTCGCCGCGCAACCGGTGGCCCGCACACATCGTCGACGTCAAGCAGTCGATCGCCTGGATCCGTGAGCACATCGGCGAGTACGGCGGCGACCCGGACTACATCGCGATCACCGGCGGCTCGGCCGGGGGGCACCTGGTCGCGCTGGCCGCGGTCACGCCCAACGACCGCGAGTGGCAACCGGGGTTCGAGGACGCGGACACCTCGGTGCAGGCGGCCATCCCCCACTACGGCGTCTACGACTTCGCCGGGGCCACCGGAACCCGGGCCTCGATCCAGCTGCGCGACCGGTTCCTGGCGCCACGCATCTTCAGGACCACCTGGCAGAAGGACCCGGAGATCTTCGAGGCCGCGTCCCCGATCCTCCGGGTCACTCCGGACGCGCCGGACTTCTTCGTGCTGCACGGAGTCCGCGACACCCTGGTCCCGGTCGACCAGGCCCGCCGGTTCGTGGCGAAGCTCCGCGAGGTCTCGAAGCGGACCGTGGTCTACGCCGAGCTGCCCGGCGCCCAGCACGCCTTCGACGTGTTCCCGTCCATCCGTTCCGCGCACGTGGTGCGTGCGATCGACCGCTACCTGAACTGGCACTGGAACGGGTACCGGCGCGAACGAGCCTGACAAAGCGTTTGCGTTGGAGTCCACTCCAACGCCTACGGTCGATGACAGGCCACCTCTCTCGGAAGGATGTCTCGTGAACGATTCCCTGCCCGTCCGCGCGACGCTCGGTGCCGGGCTCACGACCTCGGCGATCGGCTACGGCGCCATGGGTCTGGCCGAGGTCTACGGTCCGGTCGACGAGGCGGACGCGCTGGCGACCCTGCACCATGTCGTCGACGCCGGCATCGACCTGATCGACACCTCCGACGTGTACGGAGCCGGTTCCAACGAGCGCCTGATCGGCCGCCTGCTCGCGGACCGACGTGCGGAGGTCATCCTCGCCACGAAGTTCGGCATCGTGACCTCGGCCGGCGACTACGACACCATGCGCGCCCGTAACGACCCCGCCTACGTCGCGGAGGCGTGCGACGCCAGCCTGGGCCGCCTCGGCACCGACGTGATCGACCTCTACTACCTCCACCGCCGAGAGGTGGGGGTGCCGATCGAGGATGTCGTCGGCGCGATGGCCGGTCTCGTGCAGGCGGGCAAGGTGCGCCACCTGGGCCTCTCCGAGGTCACCGCCGACGAGCTCCGGGCGGCCCACGCCGTCCACCCCATCTCGGCAGTCCAGAGCGAGTGGTCGCTGTGGAGCCGGGACGTCGAGCGTCGGGTGGTTCCCGCGGCCGCCGAGCTCGGCGTCGGCTTCGTGCCGTACGCGCCGCTCGGGCGTGGGTTCCTGACCGGTTCGATCACCGAGGACACGGACCTGAGCGACGACTGGAGGGGCGGGCTGTCCCGCTTCACCGGTACCGCTCGCGACGCCAACCTGGCCCTGGTGGAGGTCGTCCGCGGCATCGCCCGCGACCTGGAGGCCACGCCCGCTCAGGTCGCGCTGGCCTGGCTGCGGCACCGCGGAGCCGCGCTCGGGCTTGGCGTGGTGCCGATCCCGGGCACCAGGCGGCCGGCCCGGGTCGACGAGAACCTCGGCTCGCTGGCGCTGAGCCTGGACCACGACGCCCTGGCGGCGCTCGACGGGTTGGCCGAGGCAGCCGTCGGCTCGCGATCCGACCGCGACGACCCGGACTGGGTGTCGGCGACCCGCGAAACCGGCTGAGCGCTACCGCGGCAGCCCGAGGATCCGCTCCCCCGCCACGTTGCGGAGGATCTGCGTGGTGCCGCCGGCGATGGACAGGCACCGTGTGTTCAGCAGCTCCCACACGGCCGCCTCGACCTCGGCGTCCGGCGCGAGGACCCGGTCGCCGTACAAGGTGACGACGAGCTCGGCACTGTCCTGGCGGTTGCGGACGCCGAGCAGCTTGGCCACGCTCGACTCCGCGCCCGGCCCCTGTCCACTCAGCGAGCGGAGCGTCGAGCGAACGCCGAGCAGGGTGCAGACGGTGGAGAGCGCCACCGCGTGGCCCACGGCGACCTGCTGCGCGGTGCTCAGGCCGCCGGCGGCCGCCAGTGTCACGGCACGCTCGGTGCTCTTGTCCAGTTTGCTGGTTGCCATCGCGACGCGTTCGTTGGCGAGGGTGGTGCGAGCCAGCTTCCAGCCGTCGCCGAGCCCGGCCACCAGGCAGTCGTCGGGCACGAACACCTCGTCGAGGAAGACCTCGTTGAACAGCGCCTCGCCGGTGATCTCGCGCAACGGGCGAACCTCGATGCCGGGGCTCTTCATGTCGACCAGGAAGTAGCTGATCCCCTTGTGCTGCGGAGCGTCCGGATCGGTGCGGGCCAGGCAGATCCCCCAGTCGGCGCGCTGAGCCACCGAGGTCCACACCTTCTGGCCGGTGAGCTTCCAGCCGCCGTCCACGCGCTCGGCCTTGGTGCGCAGCGAGGCGAGGTCGGAGCCGGAGCCGGGCTCGGAGAACAGCTGACACCACACGAGATCGCCGAGCAGCGCCGTCCGCACGAACCGCTCACGCTGCTCTTCGGTGCCGTGCTCGAGGATCGTCGGGAGCGCCCAGCCGGCGATCACGATGTCCGGCCGGGTCACCCCCGCCGCGGCCAGCTCCTGGTCGATGACGATCTGGGTGACCGGATCGGCACCGAGGCCGTACGGCGCGGGCCAGTGCGGGGTCAGGTAGCCGGCGTCGACCAGCGCGGTGCGCCGGTCGTCCGCGGCCGAGATCCGGGCCACGGTCTCCCGGACCCCGTCGCGGATCGGCTCGTCGCGGCCCTCCAGGTCGACCTCGACCCGCCGGCGTACCCCGGAGACGGCGCGGCCCAGCAGCCGCTCGGCGGCCGCGTCGCCGTCGCTGAGCAGCGCGCGCAGGGCGAGCGCCCGGCGGAGGTAGAGGTGCGCGTCATGCTCATAGGTGAACCCGATCCCGCCGAGCACCTGGATGCAGGCCTTCGCCACCTCGACCGCGCCGTCGAACGCGGTGGCCGCGGCGACGTCGGCGGCGTACGCCCACTGCTCGGCGTCACCCGACGCCGCTCCGGCGGCGTCCCAGGCAGACGCGGTCACTGCCTCGGCGGTCTCCAGCATCTCGGCGCACAGGTGCTTCACCGCCTGGAATCCGCCGATCGGCTTCCCGAACTGCTCGCGCACCTTGGCGTACTCGACGGCGGTGTGCAGGCACCAGCGGGCCACGCCTGACGCCTCCGCGGCCCCGAACGTCACCGCCGTACGACGCACGAGGTCGCGGGTCAGGCCGGGCACCGGGGTGCCGGTCGAGAGGTCGACCTCGGCCGCTCCGAACCGGCGCGACAGGTCGACCGCCTGTGCCGCTGTCAGGGTCGCCGCCTCGGTCGGCACCAGGAACCAGCGGTCCTCGGCGTCCCCGGCCAGCAGGTGAGTGGCCGACGGGGCGTCCCAGACGACGTCGAGGGCTGGGTCGAGGGCGAGTCCGACGACGGCACCCTCGGGCAGGTCCTCGACGAGGGCGCCGGCAACCACCGGCCCGAGCAGCGGGCCAGGAACCAGCTCGTGTGCGCAGGCCTCGAGGGCGACCGCCTGGTCGAGGGGGCTCCCCCCGTCCGCACCGATCGTCGCGGCGCCCATCTCGCCGACGGCCTTCCACACCTCGTCGAAGCGCGCGGCAGGGTCACCCTCGGCATTCCGCACCAGCTCGGCGCCACCGAGCCCGGCCGCCCACTTGCGCAGGCTGGCCGCCAGCTCGGCGTGCTCGTCGGAGATCCCGATGGACATGCTCACCCTTTCGGTAGTTGAGGTGCGAGCGCAGCGAGCCTCGAAACTAGAACGTGTTCCAATCTTACTAGACTGGGCGGGTGAGCGACATGCCTGCCGACCTGCTGACCCACGCCCGCGCGGCGAAGGGGTTCATGCCAGACGCCGAGGGCCTGCTGCTGCACCGCTACGCCCGAGAGCGGCTCCCCCACGGGCCGATCCTCGAGGTGGGCACCTACTGCGGGAAGTCGGCGATCTACCTGGGGGCGGCCGCACAGCAGGTGGGCGGCACGGTCGTGACCGTCGACCACCACCGGGGGTCCGAGGAGAACCAGGCCGGATGGGAGCACCACGACCCCACGCTGGTGGACCCCGAGCTCGGGCTGATGGACACCCTCCCCGTCTTTCGCAGCACCCTCGCGCGCGCCGGCCTCGAGCAGCACGTGGTCGCGGTGGTCGGCCGGAGCACGACCGTCGCCGCGCTGTGGAGCACGCCGCTCAGCATGCTGTTCATCGACGGCGGGCACGCCGAGGAGCACGCCCAGAACGACTACACCGGCTGGGCCAGGTGGCTCATGCCCGACGGCCTGCTGGTGATCCACGACGTGTTCGCGGACCCCGCGGAGGGCGGCCAGCCGCCGTACCACGTGTTCCTGCGGGCGCTCGACTCCGGCAGCTTCGAAGAGGTCGAGGCCCTGGGCTCGATGCGGGTGCTACGACGTACGACCGGCGAAGCGGGAGACGTCGTCGGCTGAGGGACAGCCGCACTCCAGCGCGATCTCGCGGAATTGTGGCGCCAGGGAGGTGCCGCGCATGATGCCCGACCCGGGTGAGCTGTGCCCGTGGGTCTCCCCCAGCGCGTCAACCGCGAGGATCACCGCGGCGGCGGTGTACGTCGTGTGCTCGACCGGCCAGTTCACGTCGTCGCCGTAGACCCAGCCGGTCCAGTACTTGCCCTCCTCGGCACGCAGGTGCTGCATGTCCGTGAGCAGCTGCAGCGCCCGTCGGTGATCACCCAGGAGGTCCAGCGCCATTGCCAGCTCGCACGTCTCGGCGCCGGTCACCCACGGGTTGGTGTCGACGCAGTGGATGCCGAGTCCGGGCACCACGAAGGCGTCCCAGCGCGAGTCGAGCAGCTCGAACGCAGCGCGGCCCCGGACCGCACCGCCGAGCACGGGGTAGTACCAGTCCATGGAGTACGTCGACTTGTCCGCGAACAGGTCGCGGTGCTCCCTCACCGCGTGGCCCAGCCGGCCGCCGGCCAGCTCCCACTCGACCTGCGGGTCGTCGAGGAGGTCGGCCAGGGCCACACCCGCCCGCAGCGACTGGTAGATGCTCGACGACCCCGCCAGCAGTGAGAACGACTCCGTGGGCGTCCAGTTGATCCCGCCGAACGGCGTCTGCTGGGAGACCACCCAGTCGAGCCCGGCCCGGACCGAGGGCCAGAAGCGCCGCACGAACGCGATGTCCCGGCGCACCAGCCAGTGGTGCCACAGGCCGACCGCGAAGTACGCCGACATGTTGACCTCGCCGCGGGGGTCGTCGACCTCGCCCGCCACGATCTTCATCGGCCAGGAGCCGTCGGCCCGCTGGATCGTGGGGATCCAGGCCAAGGCCCGCTCGGCCGCCTCGACCTGGCCGCCGACCAGCATCGCCATCGCGGCCTCGACGTGGTTCCAGACGTCGACGTGCTCGCCGACGGTCCACGGAACGGCGCCGGACGGCTCCTGCATCGCCGCGATCGCGGCGGCGCTCTCCGCCACCTGGTCCGCGGTGAGGATGCCGTCGACGTACGGGATGCGGGCGAGGTCGACCGGGTGCAGCTCAGGCATCTCGGCCGTGCTCAAACGTTTCGGGCTTGCGCAGGTAGAGGACCATGCTCTTGCCGATCAGCGGGTCCAGCACCTTGCCCGCGAGCCGCAGGACCCGCGGCTGCTTCATGATCTCCCACACCAGCAGCCGGTGGTACGCCTTCGCGAGCGGGTGCTCGTCGTTGGTGACTCCGACCGCGCACTTGATCCACCAGTACGGCGCGTGCAGACCGTGGGCGTAGTCCTTGCCCTGGAACTCCAGACCGGCCTTGGTGAGCTTGTCGATCAGTTCCTTGTCGGTGTAGATCCGGATGTGGCCGCCCTCGACGTTGTGGTAGTCGTCGGAGAGCTTCCAGTTGATGATCTCGGGGAGCCAGCGCGGCACCGAGACCGCGATGGTGCCGCCGGGACGAAGCACCCGGACCAGCTCGCCGATCGCCTGGATGTCGGCCGGGATGTGCTCGAGGATCTCGGCAGCGACGACCCTGTCGAACTCACCGTCCGCGAACGGCAGCTCCAGCGCGTCGCCCTCCTTGATGTCGGCCGCGGCGCCCTCGGGGACCTCACCGGCCTCCTTCATCGCGCCGAACAGCTCGAGCACACCGGCCAGCTCGTCGGCGTCCTGGTCGAACGCGATCACGTCGCCGCCGCGGCGGTACATCTCGAACGCGTGCCGGCCTGCCCCGCATCCCATGTCGAGCACCCGGTCGCCCGGGCGCAGCCCGAGCCGGTCGAATTCAACGGTCAACATGGCCCTGCTCCTCGTGGTAAGCCTCGATCACTTCCTCGTACGCGCGGGCGACCTTCTGGGCCACCGCGCGCCAGCTGAACAGCTCCTCGACCCGTTGCCGCCCGGCGGCACCCATCCGCTCCCGGCGATCCGGGTCGTCGAGCATCCGCTCCAGCGCGTGCTTGAGCTCGCCGACGTCGCCCGGGGTGACCAGGTCCGCGCACAGCCCGTCGGGACCAACGACCTCGGGGATCGCGCCGGCCCGGGACACGACCAGTGGCGTGGCGCAGGCCATCAGCTCCGCGGTCGGCAGCGAGAAACCTTCGTACAATGACGGCACGCACGCCACCTCGGCCGAGCCCATCAGGCCGACCAGGTCGGCCTCGCTGAGGCCGTGGGCGAACCGGACACTGTCGCCGATCGCGAGCTTGTCGATCAGCCGCTCGGTGCGGCCGCCGGGCTGCGGCTTGGTCACCAGGATCAGCTCGACGTCGCGCTCGGTGCGCAGCTTGGCGAACGACTCCAGCAGGGTCGCGATGCCCTTCATCGGCGCGTCGGCGCTGGCCATCGCCATGATCCGGCCGGGCACTCGCGGTTCGCTGGGCGGGACGAACCCGTCGTCGACCCCCAGCAGGATCACCTGCATCCGGGCCGGGTCGACGCCGAAGTCCTTGGCGATGTCGCGCTTCGAGGCCTCCGAGGGCGTCATGATCAGGCGCGCCCGCCGGGCCACTCGGCCCTGCATCCGGAGGAAGCCGTACCAGCGGCGCAGGGTGAGCTTGCGCCACGGGTTGCGGGTCTGGCTGAGGTCGATCCGGCGGTCGAAGGTGATCGGGTGGTGCAGCGTGGTGATCAGCGGGAGCCCGTAGCCCTCGATGTCGAGCATCCCGGTGCCGAGCACCTGGTTGTCGTGGGCGACGTCGAACTCGCTCGCGCGCTCCTTCAGGACGCGGGAGACCCGCCGGGAGAAAGTCTTCGGCTCGGGGAACCCGGCCAGGCACATGGTGGCGAACTCCTCGACGTCGATCAGGTCGCGGAACTCGCGGAGCTTCGGCACCCGGAACGGGTCCGGCTCGCGGTAGAGGTCGAGGCTCGGCACCTTCGTCAGCCGGACGCCCTCGTCGAGCTCCGGGTAGGGCTGACCGGAGAACACCTCGACCTGGTGGCCGAGCTTGGTGAGCTCACGACTGAGGTGGCGGATGTAGATGCCCTGGCCGCCGCAGTGTGGCTTGCTGCGATAGGACAGCATCGCGATCTTCAACGGGGGGCCCTTCTTGCTGCTCGTCGGCATCCGGACACTTCCCGGATGCGATGACACGCCGGGCCGGACGAAGTGGAACGTGTTCCTATTATGTCCCACTGATTGATAGCCTAGCGACGCAGTCTGAAAACTTGGGAGTACTTGTGAGCAGCGCCAACTCGCTGGCGGTCGAGGACCTGGGGTCCGCGGCCCAGCGCGATCGTCGCAAGAGGATCCTCGACGCGACGTACCAGCTGGCGCGCGACGGCGGCTTCGACGCCGTCCAGATGCGGGCGGTCGCGGACCGCGCCGACGTCGCGCTCGGCACGCTCTACCGCTACTTCCCGTCCAAGATCCACCTGCTCGTCTCCGCTCTCGGCCGCACCTTCGAGCAGGCCGAGGCCGCGATGCGCGGCCGTCCGGTCCCGGGTGACACCTCCGCCGACCGGGTGATCAGCGTCCTCAAGAAGACGACGCGGGGCCTCCAGGGTGATCCGCACCTCACCGAGGCGCTCACCCGCGCGTTCATGTTCGCCGACGCGTCGGTGGCGGCCGAGATCCACGACGTCGGGATGCTGATGACCAGCATGCTCACCCACGCGATGGACCCCGAGCGCGGCGGCGAGGTCACCGACGACGACATCGCGATCGCTCGGGTCATCGGCGACGTCTGGCTGTCCTCCCTGGTCGCCTGGGTCACCGGCCGCAGCACCGCCGCCGACACCGCTCAGCACATGGAGACCGCGGTTCGACTCCTGCTTCGCGACTAACCGCCGACTCGGCGCGAACTCATCTCGAAAACGGCTCGAGTCGGCGCGTTCTCACGCCGGGCGCATGACCACGCGCCGACTCGACGTTCCTCACCGACGAAGCTGCGCCCACTCGACGCCTCCTGCCGATGAAGATGCGCCGACTCGACGGTCAGCCGCCGAAGGCGTGCGTGGCGGTCACCCCGCCGTCGACAGCGATCTCGGCGCCGGTGATGTACGACGACTCGTCGGAGGCCAGGAAGACATAGAGCGGGGCGACGTCCTCGGGGTGGCCGACCCTGCGCAGCGGGATCTTGGTGGCGCCGTACTCCATCGCGAGGTCGCCGCCGTGCACCCTGGTCATCGGGGTGTCGATCATGCCGGGGTGCACGGAGTTGACCCGGATCTGCTTGCGCCCCAGCTCGTGGGCGGCGCACTTGGTCATCCCGCGGATCGCCCACTTGGTGGCGGCGTACGCCGTGCAGTTGGCCATCCCGGCCAACCCCTCCACGGAGGAGGCGTTGATGATCGATCCGCCACCGTTCGCCTTCATCGTCGGGGTCACCGCTTGCATGCCGAGGAAACAGCCGAGCTGGTTGACCCGGAAGAGCGCCTCGACGTCCTCGAGCGGGGTGCTGCCGATCTCGCCGAAGCGCAGGATCCCCGCGTTGTTGGCCAGCACGTTGACCGGCCCCCAGCGCTGCTTGGTCCCCTCGACCAGCGAGGCCCACGACCCCTCGTCGCTCACGTCGTGGTGCACGAAGACTGCCTTCTCGCCCAGCTCCTCGGCGAGCGCCTGGCCGGGCTCCTTGGCGACGTCGGCGATCGCGACCTTCGCTCCCTCGGCGACGAACGCCCGGACGATGCCGGCGCCCTGTCCCTGCGCGCCGCCGGTGACGATCGCGATCTTCTTGTCGAGTCTGCCCATGAGTGTGTGGTCCTTCAGATGGTGAGCTGCATGATCGAGTCGGCCGCGAAGCCACGGCCCGGGTCGCGGCCGTCGAAGTAGCCGCCGAGCTGCTTGTCGAGGTCGTCGAGGGTCCAGGTGGTGCCGGACTTGTCGAAGCGCTGCTCGACCACGGGCGCCGCCACCAGGGCGACCATGCCGCCGTAGACCACGAAGACCTGCCCGGTGATGGACTCCGCGGCCGGGGAGGCCAGGTAGGCGACCAGCGGTGCCACGTGGTCGGGTGAGTACGGGTCGACCTCGAGGCCCGACTCATCCTCGCCGAAGACCTGCGCCGTCATCGCCGTGCGGGCCCGTGGACAGATCGCGTTGGCGCGTACGCCGACCCGCTCCAGTCCTCTGGCGGTGGACAGCGTGAGCGCCGCGATCCCGGCCTTCGCCGCCGCGTAGTTGGCCTGGCCCGGGGAGCCGCCGAGGAACGCCTCGGACGCGGTGTTGACCACCCGGCCGTACACCGGCTCTCCGGTCTCCTTCGAGCGCCCCCGCCAGTACGACGCGGCGTTGCGCGAGAGCAGGAAGTGGCCGCGGAGGTGTACCCGGATGACGTCGTCCCACTCCTCGTCGGAGAGGTTGAAGAGCATCCGGTCGCGGGTCACCCCGGCGTTGTTGACCACGATGTCGAGCGATCCGAGGTCGTCGACGGCGGCGGCCACCATCGCGTCGGCGGTCGCCCGCTCCCCCACGTCACCCGCCACGACCGCCACTCGGCCGCCGCGCGCGCGGATCTCGTCAGCCGCCTCGTCGGCGGCGCCCGGTAGGTCGTTGAGCACGACAGCGGCTCCAGCGTCGGCGAGCGCCAGCGCCTCCGCGCGGCCGAGTCCGGCGCCCGCCCCGGTGACGATCGCGACCCTGCCGTCCAGGGACAGGTCGGTCACGAATCACCCTCGATGGAGATCGCGGCCCGCGGACACGACGCCACCGCGCGGCGTACATCTTCGAGGTTCTCCGGCGTGGTCTCGTCGGTCTTCAGCTGGAGATAGTCGTCGTCGTCGAGCTCGAACACGTCGGGCGCGATCGCCTCGCAGAGCGCGTTGGACTCACACAGGTCGAAGTCGACCTTGATCTTCATGTCTCACACCATCTTTCTGTGGTCCCAGCTGGCCACCTTGTCCGGGTGCACGATGA
>CAVSMX010000037.1:0-15589 GCA_963729095.1 uncultured Actinomycetota bacterium
TGCCGAGGATCGTCGCGTTGGTGCCGTCGATCGGGTCGTACGCCGCGTTGTGCGGCAGCAGCCAGACCTGGCCGGCCTTCTTCTGGAAGGTCTTCACGGTCGCCTCGCCGTCGATCATCGCGGCCACGATGTCGCCGTTGTCGGCCGAGGGCTGCTGGCGGATCACGACGTAGTCGCCGTTGCAGATCGCCGCGTCGATCATCGAGTCGCCGGAGACCTCGAGCAGGAACAGCTGGCCGTCGCCGACGAGCTGCTTGGGCAGCGGGAAGACGTCTTCGATCCGCTCCTCGGCGAGGATCGGGCCACCGGCCGCGATCCGGCCGACGACCGGCACGTTGGTGGGCACCGGGGCGGCGTCGCCGATGCCGGTCTCGTCAAAGGAGGACTCGTCGGCGCTGGACATCGAGCGCCGGGCCGCCATCACCTCGGGCAGGAACACCTCGAGGGCGCGGGGCCGGTTGGGGTCGCGCTTGAGGTAGCCCTTCTGCTCCAGCACCTTCAGCTGGTGGGCGACGCTGGAGGAGCTGGTCAGGCCGACCGCCTGGCCGATCTCGCGCATGCTGGGCGGGTAGCCGCGCTTCTCGATGCTGTCCTTGATGTGCGCCAGCACCCGCTGCTGCCGCGGCGTCAGCCCGGTGGCGTCGGGCGGACCGTCGGGCAGCTCGGTGACGGTCTTCGATGCGCGCTTGTCGGCCATGACCGAAGCGTGCCACCACTGGCGCCCGAGTTCAAACATCTGTTCGAATGGGCGTGTCGAGACCTCCGGCTCAGGGGCCGGCTTCTCAGGGCGCGACGACCGTGACCTGGCGCGTCACCGTGGTCGCGTTCAGCCAACCGTCCGTCACCGTGAGGGTGACCGTGTAGGTGCCCGCTGCGGGGAAGGCGTGCGACGCCGAGGTGGAGGTGCTCACGGCGGTGCCGTCGCCCCAGTCCCAGCGGTAGGTGATGCTGTCGCCGATGTCGGGATCCTTGGAGCCGACCGCCGAGAAGTTGCACGACAGCCCGGCGCAGGCCGGCGGGTTCAGCACCGCGCTCGGTGGCTGGTTGCCCGGTGGCTTGACGATCGTCACCGTCTGGGTGGCGGTCGCCGTGGCGCCCCACTCGTCCCGCGCGGTCAGCGTCACCGTGTAGGTGTTCGCGGCCGGTGTAGGTCCGGGTCGGCACCGGGCCCGAGCCCGAGCCGTTGCCGAAGTTCCACGAGTAGGTCAACGTCGTCGCGTTCTCGTCGGTCGACCCGCGGGCGTCGAAGCTGCAGACGTTCGCGACGCACGAGGTGGTGAAGCTGGCCACCGGCGGCTCGTTCGGCGGCTGGGTCACCGTCGCGTGCCGCTCGTAGATCACGCTCTCGAAGCCGTGCCGGTCGATCGCCCGCACCCGCACCGTGTAGGCGCCCGGCGGGATCACCGGTGTCGTGTAGGAGAAGTTCGACCCCGGAGTGCCCGGGCTGTTGAGGAACGCGGTCCGCCAGCTCTCGTTGGTGCTGGTGAACCCACCCGAGGAGCTCATGTACTGGCCCGCGGCGTTGACGATCGCGATCTCGACCTCGTCCATCGCCTGGTCGTCCTCGGCCCGCCCGCTGACGAAGATCTTGCCGTCGGGGAACTCGGTGCCCTCGACGGGTGCAGCAGCGCCTCGTTGAGCACCGGGCGGCTGGTCGCCCGGGTAGATCGGATACCTCGCGGTCGCGCCGGAGGTCGAGAGGTCCTGCTGACCGGCCGAGTCGACGGCGTACGCCGTCACCCGCCAGTCGCCCTGCACCGGCAGGTCGATCGGCAGGGTCCAGGCCGTGCTGGTCGCCCCGGCGTCGCGAGCGATGGCGTTGAGCGTGTTGAACGTCGCCGACAGCGTGCCGTTCGGCTGCAGGTAGCGGCTGCTGTCGCTCTCCTCCAGCGCGACCTTCACCTGCGCGACCCCCTTGTCGTCGGTCGCGGTGCCGGTCAGGTCGAGGTGCAGCACCTGGCCGCCCGGCACCGTGCCGGTCACGTCGAGCAGCCCGTCGGGCGGCGCGTCGCCCGCGACCTGCACGTTGATCGTGAGTCGGCCCTGGTTGGACGAGGACGTGCTCAGGCCGATGTTGTCGGACGCGCTCACGCTGAACGAGTAGTTGCCCGGCTTCACGTTGAACGGAAGAAGGGTGTAGCTCCAGTTGTAGCTGGGCTGGTTCAGGTTCGGCGGTGAGACCACGAAGGAGCCGAAGCTCGAGTCCATCCCCCAGCTGCCGTCGGGAGCGAGCCGCTCGCCGGTGGTGTTGTTGCGCAGCGAGATCGACACCTCGCTCAGCGCCTCGTCGTCGTTGGCCGAGCCGGCGAACGTGATCGGGCTGCCCGGCGCCACCGTGATCGGCTGCGCCGCGGTGGGCGGCACCATGACCGCCGGCGCGGAGATGGACACCGTCGGCGGCTGGCCGTTCTCGGTGACGAGCCAGGTCCGGTCGGCGGTGTCGAGGTCGGACTGGCCCGCGGTGTCCCGTGCCCGCGCCTGGGCCCAGCCACTCGTCCTCGAACGGGCACGGTGATCTCGTAGGACCAGGTGGTGCTGGTGGCGCCGACCACGTCCGGCACGACCTGGAACGTGCTGTAGGTCCCGGAGACGGTGCCGTCGTCCTGCAGGTAGCGGCCCTGGGTGTCCCGCAGCGTGAAGCTCACGCCGTTGACGCCCACGTCGTCGGTCGCGGAGCCGGTGATCGTGAACGTGCGGCGTGCCCACCGGGCTGCCGGGGCCGCTGACGCTGGTGTTGGGCGGCTGGTCGGTGAGCCCGAACGTCTCGAACCTCTTGCTCGCGTCGGTGTTGTCGGCTGGTGCCGTTGGTCGCGACCGCGCGGTGCGCGGACCACCAGCTCGCGGTTGCCGCTGATCGTCACCGGGAGCCGCCAGGTGCGTTGGGCCGCCGGTGCCCGCGAGGACCGCGTTGATCGTGTTGCGCGTCGTCGTGCCCCACGTGGTGCCGTCGTCGTCGAGGTAGCGGTTGTTGTTGCGGTCCTGGACGGTAGACCTCGACCCGCTGGATGCCGCCGGCCGCGCTCGCGGTGCCCTTGATCTCGAACTCCTCCTCGGGCCGGCTTGACGCGGCCTTCGATCGGGTCGGTGATCACGGTCTGGGTGCCGTTCTGCGCCGGCACCTCGTCGAAGTCGAAGAAGGCGATCCGGCCGACGTTGGAGCCGCCCTTGGTGTTGCCGTCGCCGCCGACGAACAGGCCACGCGGCGTCGCCTCGATGTGCCTTGTCGCCCTCGTAGGAGTTCGACGTCGGGAACCACTCCAGCGCGTGCCCGTCCGCGGGGTCGAGGGCGGCGAGGTGGAACCGCTTGACCACGACGTCACCCAGGGCGTACGCCGAGAGGCCCTGGCCGGTGCCGTAGCCCGACGTCGTCCAGGCCCGGCCACGGCTTCGGCGCGCTGACGTCCTCGGCCCACTGGAAGTGGCCGCCGACGTAGATCCCGGCCTCGGTCCAGGTGGCGGAGTAGACCGAGTCGAAGTGCCGGGAGATCCAGACCGGTTTCGCGTCGCTGTCGTTGTCGAGGTTGAACATGATCACGGTGTCGTTGATCGGCGGCCGGTCGCCGCCGGAGCCGCTGGACACGACGAACTTGGAGCCGTCGGGCGACACGTCGCCGCCGAAGATCCGCTGGATGCCGCCGACGAACTGCAGGTTGTCCTCCCACAGCGTGGTCTTGAACGGCGTCAGCTTGTTGGTGCGGGTGTTGATGATCGCCACGCCGTACCGGTTCTGGCCGTTGACCTGCCGGCCGGTGTGAACCACGAGCAGGCGGCCCTCGTCATGGGTGAGCTTCAGCCGCTGCACGGCCGTCGCGCCGTTGGTGCCGATACCGCCGGTGATGTTGTTGACGAAGTCCGTCCGAACGGCGCCGGTCTCCGCGTCGAGCGCGGCCAGCGCGCCACGCGGCACGTTGCCGATCGTGGTGAACCTGCCGCCGGCGTACACCGTCGAGTTCGTCACCGCCAGCTCGAAGATCTTGCCGTTCGCGTTGGCCTGCCACGAGTCGACCGGGGCGCCCGTCGGTCGTCGATCTGGGCGATCGCCCTACGGGTCACCCCGTTGATCGTGCCGAAGTCGCCGGCGACGAACAGCTTGCTGCCGTCGGGCGTGGCCTCGATGGCGTCGACACCGCCGTTGCCGAACACGGGCCGGAAGTCGGTGTCGACCTCCCCGGTGTTCCAGTCGTACGCCGCCAGCCCGGCCTGGTCGACGACCGCGCCGTTGTTGGGCTGTCGGATCGAGGTGAAGTCACCGGCGACGTAGACGCGGGTGCCGACGACCTCGATGTCCCAGATCTCGCCGTCGGTGATCTCGGGCTGGTCGGTCCGCGGGGTGTCGGGCACCAGCGACTCGTGGCCCGGCGGCTCGGTCCCCGGTGAGGGCGTCGCGGTGTGGGTCGCCGTGGCGGGGTGCGCGGGAACGTAGCCGTCGTCGACGGTGAGCGTGACGGTCCGGGTGCCGAAGTCGGCGTAGGTGTGCTCCGGGTTCACCCCGGTGCCGGTCTGGCCGTCGCCGAAGTTCCACAGGTAGGTGAGGTCGTCGTCCTCGTCGGGGTCGAAGGAGAGGCCGGCGTCGAACTCACACGTGAATCCCGAGCACCCGGTGGTGAAGTCCGCCGTCGGCGCCTCGTTGGTCCGGGTCGCGTCGACGCCGGGGTCGATCACCACGGAGAACAGCACGGTCCGGGTGACCGCGGGGTTGGTGGTGGCGGTGAGGCCTGGCAGGTTGCCGGCCGGCACAGGGGCGGCCGAGTCCGCGAGCACCGCGCCGACCTTGCCGGCGCCGAAGGCCTCAGCCCGGTCGCGCTCGGTGACGCCGTCGGGCAGGTCCCAGGCCGGACTTCCCGTCGACTTCTCGCTCCAGAGGTTGACCAGCCACGAGCCGTCCCGGTCGGCGCTGGTCGCGGGCGTGGTGTGCTGGGTTCCCGAGCCGTCGGTGCCGCCGACCGCGGACGCCGACACCTCGGCCGGCCCGGTGCTGCGGTAGGCGGCCACGGTCATCACCGACTTGGCGAAGTCACTGCTCGACACGCTGACCTCGCGGCCGGCGTCGGCCGGTGTGGCACTGCGGGTCCAGGCTCGGCCGCGGATGCCGTTGCCATCACGCGACTCCAGCGGGGTCCACCCCGGGATGTCGTCGTCGACGGTCGAGGTGGTCGAGTTGGTGACCAGGAACAGCACCAGCCGGTCGCCGGCGCGCACCGTGGTGGGCACGGTCACCGCATGGCTGGTCCGGTTGCCCGTGGTGTTGGCGGAGTCCACGAACGTGACGTCGCCGGACGCGTTCGGGTCCCAGGCGTCGACCTCCTTGGTGACCTTGCCGACCGCGCCGTCCGCGTCGGTCACGGTCAGCGTGACCGGGCGCTTGCCGCCCTTCGCGTAGGTGTGATCGGGGTCGACCTGGGTCGCGGTGCCGCCGTCGCCGAAGTCCCAGGCGTAGGTGAGGCCGGCGGTGTCCGCGTCGTCGCTCGTGGTCGACGCGTCGAAGTCGCACTCGAGCAGGTTGCACTCGTGAGTGAAGTTCGCGACCGGGGCCGCGTTGGGCCTCACGCCGGGCGCGATCACGACCGAGAACATCGCGGTGCGGGCGACAGGCTTCTTGCTGGTGGCCGTCCTCGCCGTACTTGTGCCCTTGGCTACTGACCCGCCGGAGTCACCCAAGATCGAGCTGACCTTGTTGGCGCCGGGCGTGGTGGCGGCACTCCGGTTCCTCACCGACGACGGCAGCCGCCACCCGGGCGCCTTCGAGGACTGCCCCGACCAGATGCTGACCAGCCACGACTTGTCCTGGGTGACCTTCACCGCCGGCGTCGCGTGTCGGGCGTGGCCGCTGTTGACGCCACGGACCGCAGACGCCGTGACCGTCGGCTTCACGCTGCTGCGGTAGGCCGCGATCGTCAGCACTGCCTTCGTCTTTGCGCCGGTTCGCACCCGCAACGTCGTGCCGGCGAGCTTGTCCGACGCGGTTCGGGTCCACAGCCGCGCACCGATCCCCTTGCCGCTCCGGGCACCCTTCTGGGTCCAGCCGGCGGGGCCGGAGATCGAGGTCTTCGAGTTCGTGGCGATGCTGAGCAGCAGGACGTCGCCCTTGCGGACCTTGGCGGGCACCTTGACCGTGTGGCTGGTCCGGTTCCCTGCCGATCGTGCGGAGGCGACGAAGGAGATCGTGCCCGTCTCGGGCGAGAGCGCCGCGGCGGCCGGCGCCGCCGGCAACGCCGACGCACCCGGCGCCGCAAGCATCGGTACGGCGAGCACCGCCGCCACCAGAGGGACGACCGCCAGCAGCAGGCGCAGCAGCCCGGGGGCTCCGTCTCGTGGACCCCGCGTTGCTGCTGCCATCCGCATTCACCCCGTCGATCGCACACACCGCCCGCTCGGGAGGATTCCGCGATCCTTTATCGAGGCGGCACGCGTGGGCATGCCCAAATTGGGTCAGGTTGTCGGGCGTGACCTGCTCAGACCTGGCCGTAGGTCGCGGCGAGCCCGCGCAGCATCTCGTCGCCGCGATCCCACATCGAGAGGTGCCCCGCGTCGTCGAGGAAGTGCGCCTCGGCGGAGGGGAGCTGCCCGGCAAGCCACTCACCGTGGTCGAACGGCACCATCGCGTCGTGCCTGCCGTGCCACACCGCGACGTCCGCCGCGATCGCCGTGGGGTCGAACCCCCACTCGCGGACTATTGCCAGGCCGTCGTCGCGCCAGCCGACCACACCCTGCTGCCGGCCCCGGCGCCCGAAGGCATCCATGTAGGCCGCGAACTCGCCGGTGACGAAGGCCGCGTCCACCGGCGTCAGCAGGCCGCCGAGGTCCTCGGCCATCTGCTCCGGGGTGCGGTCGCCCTCCGGCTCGGGCAGCGCCCGCAGGAACTGGTGGTACGCCGTCGCGCCCCGCACCGCCGCGGCGAACTCCTCGACGTTCTCCTCGGCCATGCCGTGGGTCCAGTCGAGACCGGCAGCGTGGTACGGCGCCACGCTCGCGAGCGTCGCGACCGCCCGGCAGCGTTCCAGGGCGAGGGCGGCGCACGCCAGCGCCCGCGGCCCGCCGCCGGACCAGCCCAGCGTCGCGAACTCCTCGACTCCGAGGTGGTGCAGCACGATCAGGGCGTCGACCGCGTCGTCGACGATCCGCGGGCCGCGCTCGGAGAACGGCCACGGCGTCGACGCGCCATAGCCGGGCCGGGAGTAGGCGAGCACCCGGAACCCGTGCGCCGCGGCGACGCGCTCCAGCAGCGGGAACGGGACCGCGGCCCCGGGCGTGCCGTGGTGGAAGAGCAACGGATGGCCGTCGCTGTTCTCGGCCGCCAGCACCTCGAGCAGGCGCCCGTCAGGCGTCGGCACCTCGACGTACTCGGCCACGAAGGTCCACGGTAGACCCGTGCACCTGTCTCGGGCGCTCAACGGGCATGTCTTGGAGCTGCTGCGCTGTCCTGCGTGCGGTGGGCGTCTTTGCGCGGCCGAGGGGGCCCTTCGGTGCCGGCACCGCCACACGTTCGATGTCGCGCGCCAGGGCTACGTCAGCCTCCTCACGGGCACGCGTGCTACTAGTGGGGACGACTCGACGATGGTCGCGGCCCGCGCCCGGTTCCTGCGCAGCGAATGCTTCGATCGGCTGCGAGGGGCGGTCGCCGGCATTGCGGCTGCTGGTGCTCCGGAACGGGGCACGGTGGTGGACGTCGGATGCGGAACCGGGCACTACCTGGCCGGTCTGCTGGATCGTCTGCCCGGGTTCTGGGGGCTCGGCCTTGACTCCTCCGCGCCCGCTCTGCGGATGGCGGCGCAGGTCCACGACCGTGCCGCCGCGGCGAGCTGGGACGTCTTCCGCCCGTTCCCGCTGGCGACCGCGGCCGCCGACCTGATCCTCGATGTGTTCGCGCCGCGCAACCCCGCGGAGTTTCGCCGGATCCTCCGACCGGAGGGCCGCTTGGTCGTGGCCCGCCCCACCGACAGACACCTCGCGGAGCTCCGTCGCCAGGCGCCTTCGATGGTGTCCGTCGATCCGTCGAAGGAGCAGCGGCTCCACCGAGCGCTGAGCCCGGTCTTCGCATCGGTTGCCACCGAGCTGGTCGAGTACTGCGTACCCCTGAGTGGCCAGCAAACGCAGGACCTGATGGACATGACCCCCACTGCTCGACACCCAGGCCGTGCGGCGCCTTCCGCCGGTCCATGCGGCGGTCCGATCACCGTCTCGGTCCTGATCACGGAGTACCGGCCGCGCTGAGCGACCAATCGAACAATTGTTCGCTTCGGCCCTTGATTTCGTTCGAACACCTGCTCTACTCTCGTACATGTGTTCGATCGAACGTCTGATCGACTGACCTCCACAAGCACTGTCGGCGGTCACCACTAGAACTACAGGCACCGACTTCCCCAGGAGCCCCGATGAGCACCATGACGATCGCCCACCAGCCCAGCTACCGCCTGACCCGGCGCGGCCGTCTGGTGGTCGTGGCCTTCGCACTGTTCGCGATCCTGGCCGTCGGCTTCGTGCTCGCCTCCGGGGCGGTCGGCACCCGGGAGTCCGGCACCCCCGAGCCCACCCAGACCGTGATGGTCGGCACCGGCGACACCCTCTGGGACATCGCCGCCGACGCAGCGGGCGATGGCGACGTCCGGGAGATGGTCGACCGGATCAAGAGCCTGAACGCCCTCGACTCCGGCATGGTCACCGCGGGCCAGCGGCTCCGGGTCCCGACCGACTGACACAGACATCGCCGGCGCGCTTCGACCCCGCGACCGGCGAGCAGGGGAAGACGAGGGGCGAGGCTCGAGCAGCCTCGCCCCTCGACGCTTTTCAAGACGGTGGTTGAGGAAGGCGCGCAGCGCCTGTCTCGAAACCGCGACAACTTTCTGCCCACTCGCTGCGTGTCACCGACATGACTCCCAACGGATCCCGTCCGCACGTTCCCGTTCGCCGCGTCGTGACCGCGATGGTCGCCCTCCTCGCGGCGGCGACTCTCTTGACCGCGACCCCGGCCCACGCCGAGAAGGTCACCGTGCACGACCCGAAGGACGCGGACTTCTACGACATCGAGACAGTGACCGTCCAGCATCGCGAGGAGCGGGTGCGGTTCACCATCAACGCCCACGACCGGACGCCGTACGGCTACCACGTCTTCGTCGACACACCGGGCGGCAAGCCGTGGAGGTACGCCGTGCTGTGGTCGGCGTACACGCCGCACCGGGTGTCGGTGCAGAACCGGAAACAGTTCCGCACCTTCGGCCGGTCGAAGTGCAAGCTGCGCAGCGCCCGTGAGCTGACGACGAAGGACGTCACGTTCTCCGTCCCCGTCGACTGCCTCAGCACGCCCAACCGCCTGCGCGTGCGCACGGAGTCGTGGGACGACGAGGCCGGAACCGTCGACCACACCGGCTGGAGTGAGTGGGCGAACCGCGCCTGACCCCGGCGCTCCGGTGGTTGAGGAAGGCGCGCAGCGCCTGTCTCGAAACCACCGCAGCGATCTACGCTGCCACCCATGGCCGGCTACTCAGGCACCCCGCTGGCGACCAAGATCGGCATCAAGCCCGGCCGCACGCTGTTCCTCGACGACGCGCCCGCCGACCTCGACCTCGGTGACCTGGCCGGTGTGCACGTCGTACGACGGCTGCCGCGGCAGGCCGACGTCACCCTCACCTTCCACACCACCCTCGCCGGGCTCGAGCGCCGACTCCCGCAGCTGTTCGACCGCACCGAGACCGCCGGCATGGTCTGGGTCTGCTGGCCGAAGAAGTCGGCGCAGAAGGCGCTCGGCCTGACCTCCGACCTGGACGAGAACAAGGTCCGCGACCTCGGCCTCGAGCTCGGCTTCGTCGACGTGAAGGTGGCAGCGGTCGACGAGACCTGGTCCGGACTGAAGTTCGTCCGCCGGCTCGCCGACCGCTGACGTCAGCCCCGATCAGCCCAGCGTCTCGCAGAGGTTCTCCATCGAGCCGCGCGGCCCGAGGACGATGGCACGGGTGCCGTCGCTGTCGCTGACCACCGCGCTCCAGCGGCCGTCGATGACGTAGAGGCCCTTGCCCTGGGGGCTGCCCTCGGGGAGCCCTGCGCTGAACGCGCCACCCGTCGAGGTCAGGCTCTCGAACGACCCGTCCGAGTTGTAGACCATGATCCCGCTGGCCGACTGGTCGCGCACCACCGACTCGCCCGTGGCCGCGTTGGTCCAGCGCATCACCAGCGCCCCGCGCCACAGCTGGGTCTGCACCTGGCCGTTGGGCCAGTGCGACACGTCCTTGTACTCCTCGCGGTCGCGCAGGACGGCGCCGTCCACCGCGAACTCGCACCGGAAGCCGGCGTCGTAGTGCACGTCCTCCTGTTGGTAGGGGATCCATCCGTTGTGCTTCTCGCCGGCCACCGCGTTCGAAGGTGCCGCACCGACGAGGGCGGCGGTCGCGGCGAGGACTGCGGTGATGCTGGCGATCCGAGAGAACATTGATACGGCTCCTAACCGATTGACTATTTATTACCGGTTAGCACCGCATCACGACAGAAGGTAACGATTCAAGGCACAATCTGGCGCATGCACTGGGTCGACCGCGATGGGCAGCAGCTCCCACGACGCATCAGTGGCCACCCCGCGCTCGACTTCTGCAACACGCTGGCCGGCTGGGGCGGCCCGCCCGTGCCGAGGGGCGAATGGCTGCGGACGTACGACGTGTTCGTCGGCTGGGCCGGGTACGCCGACCTGCTCGACGCCGAGGAGGAGACGGGCCTCCGCGGCCGATCCGGCGCTCGAGCGAAGGCGGTGCTGGACGACGCCCGCCGCCTGCGGGGCCGCATCCGCACCGCCGTACTCGATCCCTCCCACGCCCGCGCGATCGCCGACGTCGGCGCGGCCGTCCGCACCGCCGCGGAGGGCCTGCGGCTCGAGCCGGGCGCCCGTCCGGCCTGGCGGGTTGACGCCGCCCGCCGGCTCGAGCTGCCGCTGCTCCGGGTCGCCTGGGCGGCCGGCGAGCTGCTGACCTCGGGCGAGCTCGACCGGGTCAAGGCCTGTCCCGGCGACGAGTGCGGCTGGTTGTTCCTGGACCGGTCCGGGCGGCGGCGCTGGTGCAGCATGGAGAGCTGCGGCAACCGGGCCAAGGTCCGCGCCCACGCCGCGCGACACCGTTGAACGTCGAATCGGGGGTTCTGGCGCGTCGAATCGGGGGTTGTGGCGCACCCATTCGGTCCTTGTGGCGACGACTGTTTGCCACAAGCACCGACTCGGGCAACCACAACCCCGGATTCAACGGGCTCAGCGCGCTGCGCGATGCCCACCATGGTGCGAGGAGGACGACCCCTTCACCGGCTTGGGCGGCTTCGGGCCCTTCGGCATCTTGGGCGGCTTGGGCGCCTTCGGCTCCGGGGGACGGGTCAGCCCGATCGCCCGGGAGAGCCGGGCGATCAGCATCAGCGCGATGAACAGGCACGCCGCGGCGCCCACCGCTGCGACCGCGAGGTACGACCACGCCTCATCACGCCCGTCGCGGGCCTCGCCGCCGAAGTCGACGGCGGCGTACACGAGATAGCCCCAGGCCACCACGCATGCGGTGATGCCGAGCGCGAGCAGCAGGAGAGCAGGCCGGAACCGTCGCTGTTGCCGGTCTCCGGCCCGTTTCCCCCGTGCCACCGCGTCATTCTCGCTGATCGAACCAACACCCGCGGGGGAATGGCCTTCGCTCGGTAAAGGCGTCTCGGCGCGGACCTGGAGCCAGACCCCCGACACGCCGGTCGAACCCCGGTCCAGACAGGCCCTGACCTGCGGAAACACCGTGCCGGCAGAGCTTTTCCCGGAAGCGGTTGCGCCGTGCCTCACAGCGGCGTACTGTCACCACTACATCTAGTAGTTACAACGGTGTAGTTATCCACATCTAGTTCACAGACCAGATGCGGAAGCCTCACAGATGTCTGCTGGTTGTACACAGTGGAAGCCCCGATATCCACAGACAGACGCCCTGATGAGAGGGCGTTGTTGGCGTGCCCGAGACGACCCAGGAAGGAGCCCCGAGATGCACTGTCCGTACTGCCGGAACACCGACACCCGGGTGCTCGACTCCCGGGTCGCCGACGACGGCGGCTCGATCCGCCGGCGCCGCACCTGCAACGAGGACAACGGCGGCTGCGGCAAGCGCTTCACCACGATCGAGCAGATGCAGCTCACCGTGCTGAAGCGGTCGGGGGCCACCGAGCCGTTCACCCGCGAGAAGGCGATCGCCGGCGTCCGGAAGGCCTGCAAGGGCCGCCCGGTCACCGAGGACCAGCTCGCCTGCCTCGGCCAGGAGGTCGAGGACGCGCTTCGGCTCGAGGGCGCCGCCGAGGTGCCCGCATTCGAGGTGGGCAAGGCGATCCTGGGCCCCCTCCGCGAGCTCGACGAGGTCGCCTATCTGCGCTTCGCGAGCGTCTACCGCTCCTTCGAGTCCGCCGACGACTTCGAGGAGGAGATCGCCCTCCTCCGAGCGAACAAACCGGACCCGACGGTGGTTGAGGTGCGAGCGCCAGCGAGCCTCGAAACCACCGAACCGGAGCTCGCCTCAGCCCCGAGCGGCTGACACAGACCGCCCGGCGTGAGTTGTGGGGAAGCAGCTCGCGCCGGGCGCACCAACTGAGGGGTCCGACAGCCCCGCGCCACTGTCGGAGGTCATAGCAACAATGGGACAGAGATCGAAGGAGATTTCATGACCGAGACGGTGAACCCCTCGACCGGTGCCAGGCGGAAGCGCACCGGGCTCAAGCTGGAGCGCGTCTTCAGCACCGAGGGCACGCATCCCTATGACGAGCTCACCTGGGAGCGGCGCGACGTCGTCCAGACCAACTGGAAGACCGGCGACACCGTCTTCGAGCAGAAGGGCGTGGAGTTCCCCGACATCTGGTCGATCAACGCCAGCACCATCGTCACGACGAAGTACTTCCGCGGCGCGGTCGGCACCGACGCCCGCGAGTGGAGCCTCAAGCAGCTGATCGACCGGGTGGTGAAGACCTACACCAAGGCCGGCCTCGACCACGGCTACTTCGTCACCCCGGCCGACGCCGAGGTCTTCGAGCACGAGCTCACCTGGCTGCTCGTGCACCAGTACTTCTCCTTCAACTCCCCGGTCTGGTTCAACGTCGGCACCCCGTCGCCGCAGCAGGTCAGCGCCTGCTTCATCCTCGCGGTCGACGACTCGATGGACTCCATCCTGAACTGGTACAAGGAAGAGGGCTTCATCTTCAAGGGCGGCTCCGGCGCCGGCCTCAACCTCTCTCGCATCCGCAGCTCCAAGGAGCTGCTGTCCAGCGGCGGTACGGCGTCCGGCCCGGTCTCCTTCATGCGCGGCGCCGACGCCTCGGCCGGCACCATCAAGTCCGGCGGCGCCACCCGCCGCGCGGCGAAGATGGTCGTGCTCGACGTCGACCACCCCGACATCGTCGAGTTCGTCGAGACCAAGGCCCGCGAGGAAGACAAGATCCGCGCGCTCCGCGACGCCGGCTTCGACATGGACCTCGGCGGCGCCGACATCACCTCGGTGCAGTACCAGAACGCCAACAACTCCGTGCGGGTCAGCGACGCGTTCATGCGCGCGGTCGAGGACGGCACCGAGTTCGGGCTGCGCGGCCGCAAGACCGGCGAGGTCATCGAGACCGTCGACGCCCGCGACCTGTTCCGCAAGATCAGCAAGGCCGCCTGGGAGTGCGCCGACCCGGGCCTGCAGTACGACGACACCATCAACGACTGGCACACCAACCCCGAGACCGGGCCGGATCACCGCATCCAACCCGTGCTCCGAGTACATGTCGCTCGACAACTCGTCCTGCAACCTGGCGTCGCTGAACCTGATGAAGTTCCTCAAGGACGACGACACCTTCGACGCCGCGCTGTTCGCGAAGGCGGTGGAGTTCATCATCACCGCGATGGACATCTCCATCTGCTTCGCCGACTTCCCGACCGAGGCGATCGGCGAGACCACCCGCGACTACCGCCAGCTCGGCATCGGCTACGCCAACCTCGGCGCGCTGCTGATGGCGATGGGCCTGGGCTACGACTCCGACGGCGGCCGGTCGATGGCGGCCGCGATCACCTCGCTGATGACCGGCACGTCGTACAAGCGGAGCGCGGAGCTGGCCGCGATCGTCGGCCCCTACGCCGGCTACGCCCGCAACGCCGAGGCCCACCAGCGGGTGATGCGCAAGCACCAGGCCGCCAACGACACCGTGCGCACGATGCACACCGAGGACCTCGCCGTACACAAGCTGGCCACGAAGGCCTGGTCCGACGTGGTGAAGGTCGGCGCCAAGAACGGCTTCCGCAACGCGCAGGCCTCGGTGCTCGCGCCCACCGGCACCATCGGCTTCATGATGGACTGCGACACCACCGGCATCGAGCCGGACTTCTCGCTGGTCAAGTTCAAGAAGCTGGTCGGCGGCGGCTCGATGCAGATCGTCAACCAGACCGTGCCGCGGGCGCTGCGCAAGATGGGCTACCAGCCCGAGCAGGTCGAGGCGATCGTCGACTACATCGCCGAGCACGGCCACGTGATCGACGCCCCCGGCCTGCGCCAGGAGCACTACGAGGTCTTCGACTGCGCGATGGGCGCCCGGGCGCTCAAGCCGATGGGCCACGTCCGGATGATGGCCGCGGCCCAGCCGTTCCTCTCCGGCGCGATCTCCAAGACCGTCAACCTGCCGGAGACGGCGACGGTCGAGGAGATCGAGGACATCTACCTCCAGTCCTGGAAGCTCGGCCTCAAAGCCACGGCTGTCTACCGTGACAACTGCAAGGTCGGCCAGCCGCTCTCCGGCGGCAAGGGCGACAACAAGGGCGAGGACAGCAACGCGCCCGGTGGTTGAGGAGGCCGGCGAGACCAAGGTGGTCGAGAAGGTCGTCTACGCCCCGACCCGCAAGCGCCTCCCGAAGTCCCGCGCCTCCCGCACCACGTCGTTCACGGTCGGCGGCGCCGAGGGCTACATGACCTCCGGCGCCCACGACGACGGCGAGCTGGGCGAGATCTTCCTCAAGCTCGGCAAGCAGGGCTCCACCCTGGCCGGCGTGATGGACGCCTTCTCGATCGCGGTCAGCATCGGTCTGCAGTACGGCGTCCCGCTGGAGACCTACGTCTC
The DNA here is from genome assembly GCA_963729095.1 of uncultured Actinomycetota bacterium. Classification (GTDB taxonomy): domain Bacteria; phylum Actinomycetota; class Actinomycetes; order Propionibacteriales; family Nocardioidaceae; genus Nocardioides. The sequence continues at coordinate 15,061 of CAVSMX010000037.1, forward strand.
GAAATTCACCAACCTCCGCTTCGAGCCGGCCGGCCTCACCGACGACCCCGACGTCCGGATGAGCCAGTCGATCATGGACTACATCTTCCGCCGCCTGGCCCTCGACTACATGTCCTTCGAGGACCGCTCAGGCCTCGGCATCTACTCCGCCGAGGAGCGCCAGCGCCACCTCGAGACCGGCTCCTACGAGCCAGTCGAGGAAATCGGAAGCGCCTCCGAACTCATCGACGACTCGGTGGTCGACTCCGCTGGTCGAGCAGCCGGGAGCGAGGAACGAGCGACCGGCGTCGTCGAGACCTCCGCAGCCGATCTCGGATACTGAGACGTGGTCGGAGATGCGGAGATCAAGGAGGCACCCACGGCACCGAGCGAGAGCGGGAGGTCCCAGCCCAGTCATCCACAACGGCCCACACCAGCGCCGAGCTCCTGGAGCAGATCACCGGCACTGCCGTCGACTCCCCGCTCTGCATGACCTGCGGCACCAAGATGCGCCCCGCCGGCTCCTGCTACGTCTGCGAGGGCTGCGGCA
>CAVSMX010000038.1:0-13746 GCA_963729095.1 uncultured Actinomycetota bacterium
ATGTCCACCCGTGGTGCCTCCACCAGGGCGTCGATGACCAGGTGCAAGGCGCCGAGATCCAGCTGCTGGGCGGTCTCCTCGACGGCGCGCGCGTCGGCGAAGGCGATCTTGGCGACCACCTTGTCGAGGTCGTCGTCCGCGGCGATGTCGCCGGTGAGCTGGGGGCTCTCGCCGGCGTCGCTGCGGCCGTTCTCGGCGGCCAGGGCCAACCGGAGTGCGGGGTAGCCGATGAACCCGATGGCCCGGCAGAACCGGATCACGGTCGTCTCCGAGGTTGCACAGTCCCGGGCCAGTGCGCTGATGGTGGAGGCCGCCACCGCTGCCGGATCGTCGAGGACCCGCTCGGCAACCCGGCGCTCAGCAGGAGCCAGCGATGGCACCAGGGCGCGGATCCGGACCGTTGTGGCCAGCGCGGGATCGGGCATGTAGGAAAGTTACCTTCGAATTCGCATTGACGGCAATAACCAACCTAGTTCGGCGAGCGCGTCCATCCGTCGGCGGCGTAGAGGTAGTCGGGGATCCGCTTGCCGTCGACGCGCACCCGGTCGACGTACACGCCCCGGCCCTGGTTGGCCGCGTCGTTGGTGTACCGCCAGCGCACGAGTACGTCGTCGCCCTCGGGCAACATCGCGCTGGCGTGGTGCCAGCGACGCCCGCCGAACCCGGAGATGGTGCCGTCGGTGGTGGGACCCGAGCGCAGGGCGAACGGCACCTGAGCCCAGGTCGACCCACCGTCGGTGGAGGCCTCGAGGGTGAGTACGTCGTAGCCGGCCTCGGTGTCGTACCAGAGCCCGAACATCAGCTCGCCGCCCGGCGTCGCCGGGGCGGTCAGGGTGACCGTGCGCGCGTCGCCGATCCCGGAGAACCACGACTCGCGGCCATCGATCGGGCGCACCGCGATCGCCCGGCCGAGGTCGCGCGCGACCGCCCGCCGGGCCGGGTTGTTGCTGCCCCAGTCGCGGGACGGATGCACCCGGTTGGTCAGCAGGATCACGAACGAGTCGGACAGCGGGTCGATCACCACCGAGGTGCCGGTGTAACCGGTGTGCCCGAAGGTGACGGGGGTGGAGAGGCCGTCCATGTACCACCGCTGGTCGAGCTCGAACCCAAGGCCGTGGGAGTCGCCGGGGAACTCGGCGTTCTCGTTGACCAGCATCAGGCGGACCGTGTCGGCGTCGAGGATCCGGGCGTGGCCGTAGCGGCCGCCGTTGAGCAGGGTCCGGGCCAGGATCGCCATGTCGTGGGCGGTGGAGAACAGCCCGGCGTGGCCGGCGACGCCGCCGAGCGACCAGGCGTTCTCGTCGTGCACCTCGCCGCGGATCATCGGCCGCCCGGCCCACGGCTGCGCCTCGGTGGCCGCGATCCGGTCGACCAGCCGCGCCGGCGGGTTGAACATCGTGTCCGACATCCGCAGCGGGCGGGTGATGCCGTGGGCGATCACGTGGTCCAGCGGCCGGCCGGTGACCTCCTCGACCACCAGACCCAGGGTGATCAGCGAGAGGTCGGAGTAGACGTAGGCCTCGCCGGGCTCGGCGTCGGGTTCGACGGCCAGTACGGCGGCCAGGCGCTCCTCGACGGTCTCGTAGTCGCTGTAGAGCGGCAGCCAGGCCGGCAGCCCGCCGGTGTGGGTGAGCAGGTGCCGGATCGTGACGTCGTCCTTGCCGTTCTGCGCGAAGTCCGGGAGGTACGTCGCGACCGGCTCGTCGAGGTCGACCCGGCCGGCCTCGACCTGCTGCATCACCGCGATCGTGGTGAACGTCTTGGTCACCGACGCCAGGTCGAAGATGGTGTCCCGCCGCATCGGCACCTGCTGGTCGGGCGGGAGGGGGGTGTCGATGCCGGTGTACTTCAGTGCCTGGCCGGCGGCGTCGTGCACCGGGACCACTCCGTGCCGTGAGGCGAGCACCACGCCGCCGGCGTACAGCGGATGGGTGGGCGACGGGTCGAGGAACGACCGCAGGTCCGTCGACATCTGGTCCAGCGGCGCGTCCAGCAGGTGCGCCTGCCGGGCCGAGCCGTACCGCAGCCGGTGGTTCTCGAAGCGCAGGTCGGCGGGCGTGACGTCGTACCGGTGTGGCGCGGGCCGGACGCGCTTGCCCTCCTTGTCGACGCTCGGGCGGCCCCGGTCGGCCACCGACCACGCTGACGTCGCGGTCGCCCCGAGAAGCGCGACCGCGAACGTCAGCATGATCACGGCCAGCCGCCTCACGACCGGCCCCCCGGGTAGAGCAGGTGCTCTGCCCGGATCGCTCGGAACTCCGCCAGCTCGTCGTGCCAGACCGCCACGACCTCGTCGAACCCGGCACCGGCGTCGATCGCCAGCCGGACCTGCTCGTTGCCGGAGAGCTTGTCCATCCAGTACGGCGGCGCGGTCTCGCGCCAGGCGAACTCGTCGTACAGACCCCGGGCCGTGACGATCATCGCGATCGCAGTGCGGATCGCCCCGAAGTCGTCGCGGTCGGTGACGTGCAGCTGGACGCCCGCGCAGGCGACACCGGCGTGCTTGGAGAACGACGGCGTGAAGTAGGCCTCCCGGAAGTCGACGCCGGGCAGGTCGAGTGCGTTGAGGGACTCGGCCCACTGGTGGTCGACGTACGGCGCGCCGATCAGCTCGAACGGCCGCGTCGTGCCGCGCCCCTCGGAGAGGTTGGTCGCCTCGAACAGGCAGGTGCCGGGGTAGACCACGGCGGTCTCGACCCGCGGCATGTTCGGCGAGGGCATCACCCACGGCTGCCCGGTGGCCTCGGCGTACATGTCGCGCCGCCAGTTCTTCACCCGCGACACCGCCAGGTCGACCGGGCCGTCGGCGTCCTGGTCCTCGGGCAGGAACTCGGCGTTGAACAGGCCGGCGAGCTCGCCCACGGTCATCCCGTGCTGCTGTGAGATCGCCCTGCGGCCGACGAAGGTGGAGTGCTCGGGATGCAGCACCGGGCCGAGGGCCCTGGTGGCCGTGATCGGGTTCGGCCGGTCGAGCACGACGAACCGCACTCCGGCCAGCGAGGCGGCGACCATGCAGTCGTACATCGTCCAGACGTAGGTGTAGAACCGTGCGCCGACGTCCTGGATGTCGAACATCACCGTCTCGAGGCCGGCCTCCTCGAAGAAGCCGGCGATCTGCGCGGGGGTCTTGGTGTAGGTGTCGTAGACGGCGATCCCGGTGCGCGGGTCGACGTAGTCGCCCTCCGACCCACCGGCCTCGGCGCTGCCGCGAAAGCCGTGCTCGGGACCGAACGCGGCGACCAGGTCGACCCGGTCGTCTGCGGCCATCACGTCGACCTCGTGCCGCAGGTCGGTGACCACGCCGGTGGGGTTGGAGATCAGCCCCACTCGCTCACCGGCCACCAAGCGGTAGCCGTCGCGGGCGAGCACGTCGAAGCCGGTGAGCACCCCGCGGCCGTGCTGGCGCTGGGCGGCCCGGGCAGCCGCGGCGGTCGGGGCGAGCGCCGCCACGCCTGCCGTGCCGGCGGCGGTCTGCAGGAGCGTGCGTCGGCGCATGTCAGTACTCCAGTCCGTGGCCGTAGGGGTAGAGCACCTGCTTGCCCTTCTTCTTGGGGATGGTCACCGGGAGCCGCCCCGTGGGGTCGAGCTCGCCGAACAGCACCCGCACCATCGAGTCGAGGGCGGCCGCGGTGTAGGAGTACGTCGCGAGGTAGGCCGGCACCTGCGGGAACTGGTTGATGTCGTAGGGGTCGCGCACCGCGACCGCCACCACGTGCTTGTTGGCCTTGAGCAGACGCTTCACCAACAGCGCCTGGTTGGTCTGACCCTCGAGGCCCGCGCGGGTGGTGATCACGACGACGTTGTCGTAGTGCTTGGCCTGCTGAGCGGCGGTCGTGATGGTCTCCGGGGTCGGGTTGACGCCGGTCTCGAGCACGTCGGCGTCGACGTCTCGCTCGTCCAGCTTCGCGGCGACCGTGGCGGTGGTGGTGACGCCCCAGCCTGTGACGAGGGCGTCCTCACCAGGGTCGACCTCCAGCGGCAGCAGGTGGCGCTTGTTGCGGACCAGCGTGGTCGAGCGGTCGGTGATCTCCTGCAGGGTGGCGAGGTGGTCGGGGGTGCCGACGTGGGCGGGCAGGTCGGCCGGGTCGACGTACGGGTCGTCGACGATGCCGAGGCTCTGCTTGAGGGTGAGGATCCGGCGTACCGAGGTGTCGATGCGCTCCTCGGTGAGCTCGCCCGACTCGACCGCGCCGAGGACGGCGTTGAACGCGACGGCGGGCTCGGGCGGCATCAGGAGCATGTCGACGCCCGCCTTGAGCGCCAGCACCGGGACCCGGTCGTTGCCGTACTCCTCGCTGGCCCCGGCCATGTCGAGGGCGTCGGTGATGACGACCCCGTCGTAGCCCATCTCCTCGCGGAGGATGCCGGTCATGATCGGCTCGGACAGGGTCGCCGGGTCCTCGGAGGGGTCGAGGGCCGGAACCGCGATGTGCGCGGTCATGATCGCGGGCACGCCAGCGTCGATGGCGGCCTGGAACGGCGGCCGGTCCAGCCGCTGCCACTCCTCGCGGGTGTGGTGGATGATCGGGAGGCCGAAGTGGCTGTCATCGGCGGTGTCGCCGTGGCCGGGGAAGTGCTTCGCCGCGCCGGCCACGCCGGAGGCGGTGTAGCCGCGCGTCTGCGCTGCGGTGAGGTTGGCGGCCAGCCGCGGGTTCTCGGCGAACGAGCGGACCCCGATCACCGGGTTGGCGGGGTTGACGTTGACGTCGGCGACGGGGGCGAAGTTCCAGTTGATGCCCATCGCCGCGAGCTCGTCGCCGTTGATCGCGGCGGCGGTCTGCGCGTCGGCGGTGCTGCGGCCCGCACCGAGCGCCATGTTGCCCGGCAGCTGGGTCGCCGGCGGCCCGATCCGGGCGACGATGCCGCCCTCCTGGTCGATGCCGATCAACGACGGGATGGCCCCCGGCTGGCTGAGCGCGGCGTCCTGGATGCCGTTGGAGAGCCCGGCGATCTGGGGTGGGTTCTGCACGCTGTTGGTCCAGGCGAAGTAGATGATGCCGCCCGGGTGGTACTCGTCGATGAGCTGCTCGGCGTTGTCCACGCCGTACAGCGCCTGGTTGGCCGCCACGTCCGCCGGCACCTGGGTGTCGGCGGTGCTGCCGTAGACGTTGGTCATGAACAGCTGGCCGACCTTCTCCTCGAGCGTCATCGAGGCGAGCGTGGTCTCGACCCAGTCGTCTTCCGCGGCGGCCGGAGGGCCGGCGGCGGCGTCGGAGGCGCGGACGGTCAGCGCCGAGAGCGCCAGGGCCGCGACCGCGAGGATCACCCCCGCCGTACTGCGTCGTGACGGGTCGCGCACACCGAGTCGCATGGGTCCTCCCGAGCAGGAGCCGATCGAGACGTAAATGAGTTACTACTTGGCCGCTTCTGTGGTGAGTTTCCTACCGTCCCCTGCCCGAGGTCAATGCCTTCCGCCAACCCGTTCAGGCGCTGGCGATCTCGTCGTCCGGCGTGAACGCCTGGATCTCCTGGTCGTTGGCCAGGTGCACCGGATGGCACGCCACACCACGATCCCGGGCGGCGGCAGAGAGACCGGCCGCCCATGCCCGGTCGGAGGCGGTGACGCCGGCGGGGCCGGGGCGGGCGAGGAGAAACGCAACGCTGCCGCCGACGAGGACCTCGTCGAGGATGCCCGAACACACCGTCATCAGGCCGTCCAACGCCTGCGGATCTGGCACTTCGGGGATGTCCTCGATCTTCTGGATCACCGGGGTGCACCTCCCTTCGGCGTCGAGCAGGACCATCCACAGCTGCGGCGCCGCGAACCCGAGCTCGCCCATCAGGGCTCGCCAGTGTTGGTGGAGATCGGCCTGCGAGCGGATCAGTGGCATGTCTTCTGGGCGCTTGAGGGGAGGGGTGTCGTTGGTCATGCCGACACCATGGCCGAGATCGTCACGGGGCTGCGGCCGCTATCCACAGGCGGGTCGCTCCTCCGGCGAACGCACCCATTGACGACATCGCTCGCTTCCCATTACATTTAACGTATCGGTTAAGTGAGGGGGACCTGGATGGCCGGCACCGATCAGCTCAGCGCGGTGTTCTCCGCGCTCGCTGACCCAACGCGACGGACGATCCTCGCCGAGCTGGCCGAACGCGACGCCACGGTCACCGAGCTCACCGCGCCCCTCCCCATCTCGATGCCAGCGGTGTCGCGGCACCTGAAGGTGCTCGAGCAGGCCGCGCTCATCTCGCGGACACGGTCGGGCAAATGGCTCGCGAGCCACCTCGAACCCGCCCCGCTGCGCGACGCGGCCGACTGGATCGAGCGCTACCGGCGGTTCTGGGACTCGTCCCTCACCCGCCTCGATGCCCACCTGGCCGCCGTGCAGGCCGCCGGGATCCCGGACCAGGAGCTCTGATGAAACCCGAAACCCCGGACCTTGCTGTTTCGCGCGTGTTCGACGCGCCACGGGAGCTCGTCTACCGAGCCTTCACTGATCCGGACCACCTGGCTGCGTGGTGGGGCCCGATCGGCAACTCACTGCCGCGCGACGAGATCGAGTTCGACGTACGCCCCGGAGGCTATCAACGGTGGACGGAGGTCTTCCCGGCCGAACCCGGCCTTCGCGTTCACATCCACATCGACCTCACCGACGTCGCGGACGGCGAGCTGCTCGAGGGCGTCATGCACGTCACCGGGCGGCTGCCTGGGGGCTTCCAGCCGTTCGAGACGAGATTCCGGTTCGAGTTCCACGACGAGGCCGACGGACGGACGCGACTCGAGATCCACCAATGGCTCCCCGAGGACCTGTCGGCCCCGAGCGAGAACGGTTGGCTCGAGGCGTTCGCCAAGCTGGACGCCGCGCTGATCGATGTCCAGGCTGGTGCGGCATGGCCAAACTGATCTACGCGACGAACGCGTCTCTCGACGGTTTCATCGAGGACGAACGCGGCGCCTTCGACTTCGGCCCGGTGGACGCTGACGTGTTCGCGTCCATCACCGACCTCATGCGGTCCGCGGGCACCTATCTCTACGGGCGGCGCCTATACGAAAGCATGGCCGTCTGGGAGACCGACGCCACGCTAGCGGCACAGTCCAACCCCATGGCCGACTTCGCGACCACCTGGCAGGCGGCGGGCAAGGTCGTCTACTCCACGACCCTTGCCGCGGCGTCGACCGCCAACACCCGAATCGAACGCCACTTCGACCCCACCGCAGTGCGCGAACTGAAGGCCGCGGCCACCAGCGATCTCCTTGTTGGAGGTGCGAACCTCGCGGCGCAGGCCTTCAAGGCCGGGCTGGTTGACGAGTGCCAGCTGTACGTCTGGCCCACTGCCGTTGGTGGGGGCAAGCCGGCGCTGCCGACCGACCTGCGCGTCGACCTCGAGCTGCTCGATGAGCGCCGATTCGGAAACGGCGTCTTAGTCCTCAGCTACCGCCCCGTGGGACGGTGAACGGCTGGTCAGACGAAGTCCGTCGAGCGGGCCGTCACAGCGTCCCCGAGGCGCACGGTGCCGGGTTCCAGCACCTCGGCGTCGACGCCGAACCACGGCTCCCCGTCGGTGTTCGGGCGGTAGCCGGAAAGGGCCTTGAGCAGCGAGCCGTCCTTCTCGCCGGTGGCGGGGGCCATGTCGATCTGGCCGCAGCGGGCAACGGCGGTGCGGACCCGGACGACGGCATCGCCGAGCTTCAGCTCGCGGCCGAACCAGGTGTCCTCGGCGTACGGCTCGTCGCCCGCGTCGACGACCATCGTCATCCGGAAGCGGGAGACGGTGTCCAGCAGGTCGTCGCGGCCGGTGCGCTCGCCGAGGTCGCGCAGCGAAGCGGTGGTCAGGATGCTGACCGGGGCGCCGTACACGACTCCGTTGCGGGGTGACGCGGCGAGGCGGACCGGCTTGCCGAGGTGGTCGGAGAGAAGCTCCGAGTGCGGGCCCGAGGTCAGGGCGTGGGTGACCGTGCGGTTCCAGTAGGTGCAGGTCACAGTGTCGCGGGTGAGAGGTGCCGGGCCGGAGACGCGGTCGCCCGACGGCGACGTCAGGGTGAGCGTCTCGCTGTCCCACTCGGCGCGTACGCCGACCAGGGTGCGGTTCGACAGGGTGCGGAGCACCTTGCTGCGCTCGACGTCGACAACGCAGAACGCGCGGTCGCCGACCGGACCGTGCTGGTCGAGGGCGACCTCGTCGCGGGGCAGGTGCCGGGTGCCCTTGACCGGCGCGAACCCCAGTTGAACGACCTCCACGGAACGAGCCTGCCATAGGCCTGTGGATGACGTTCGCACAGGTGTTCGAATATTCGTTACCGTCGCCACTCCCATCAACCAACCCCTCGGGAGGGTGCATATGCAAGAACACGTCGAGCCTGGGACAGAGGCTCGAGTTGCGACCTGGACCAAGGCGATCGCGGTGCTGATCATCGGGGCCGTGGCGACGTTCGGCTGGCAGTCGGTGAGCAACGCGTCGCACGCCGTACAGCCGATCGGACAGGCGATCAGGGCCGACTCTCACATGACCGAGATGTGCCTGATGCCGAAGCCGGCGGCGGGCACCGACGCCCCGATCTGCCCGGGCGCCGCCAAGAAGAAGGCGCGGCAGTTCCGCAAGCACAAGCTGGGCAACGCGAAGGGGATCACGATCCCCAAGTTCATGCAGAAGCGGATCAAGAAGAAGTGGAGGAGGATGCACGGCCGGCAGATGGCGGACGGGTGCTGCGACTGGATCACCGATCCGCTGAAGTCCACCGCCTGCCTGGTCACCAATCCCTCCGGGACCAACCGCGGGGTGTGTGACGAGGGCCAGCGATCGGTCAACCGGATCATGAGGAGCACCGACCGGGTCATCCTCTACTGCGGCGCCTCGGCGGTGATCGGCTTCCAGAAGGGCGGCGGTGCCTGGGGTGCCGGCTCCGGTGGCGGGCTCTGCCTCTGGGCCATGTTCCTGGACAAATGGTTCAAGTGAGCGCGCCCGACGAAGACGACGACGTGAGCGCGACGCAGCAGCAGAGCAGGACCCGCAAGGTCGTGGTCTGGATGGTCACCATCCTGCCGCTGATCCTGCTCTGGCTGTGGCTCGGTCGACCGCTGGTCGACTGGCTCTTCGGCTGAGGCTGCGCGTCTTTATCCCCACCCTGAGGGATCCGTCCCGGAGGCGCACGACCTAGCGTTCTCCACGTCACGGCCGGTGGCTGTCGGCGACGCGGTGGCACTTACAAGGAGTACGTCGCATGACTCCTTGTCGCTTCCCGCCTCCCCGACGGCCCCGGTCGCGATGAGCGTTTGTGGCGCAGCGGGCCGGGTACCCCAGCCCCCATGCGTCTGCGCCTGCTCGCCGGAACCGTCGCCCTCGGAGTCGCCGTCACCGGCGCACTCGTCGCCCTGCCCGTGTCGGACGCGGCGCCGCCATCGGCGGAGCCTGGCGAGAAGCAGACCTGGGCCGAGGCGGACAAGACCGGGTTCGGGACCGCGCGGGAGCGGAAGAGCAACGTGTGGTTCACCCTGCAGGACGGGCGGACCAGTGAGGTCTTCTACCCCGACCTGTCCACGCCGAGCGTGAGCAGCCTCGAGCTGCTGGTCACCGACGGTGCGACGTTCACCGACAGCGCCTCGACGGACATGACGACCACCGTCAGTCGGCCGGACCCGCGGAGCGTGAGGTTCACCCAGGTCCACGAGGACACGGACGGGAAGTACCGGCTGACCGAGCAGCACGTCACCGACCCCCGCCGGGACGCGTACGTCGTGAAGCTGCGGCTGGAGTCGCTGGACGGCGGGAAGTACCAGGTGCGGGTCGACTACGACCCGGCGCTCGACAACAGCGGGATGGACGACAGCGGCCGGGCCAAGGGGAGCGCGCTGCTTGCGACCGACGGTCGGGTGAGCACGGCGCTCGTCGGGCGGCCGGCACTGACCGAGCTCCAGACCGACGCGGGCCCGGGCAACGTCGTACAGACGGCGAACGTCACGGGGAACCGGGCGACGCTCGTCCTGGGCTTCGGGGGCAGCCCCGCGGAGGCACTGAAGACCGCGCAGCGGAGCAAGAAGGCGCCGTTCGGCAGCAGCGCCGGCCGCTACGACCGCGGCTGGCACGGCTATCTCAACAGGCTGAAGGACGCGCCGGCGAGCGCGGCATCGGTCGAGGACGAGTACCTCGCATCGGTGCTGGTGGTCGCGGCCGCCGAGGACAAGCTCAACCCCGGCGCCGTGGTGGCTTCTCCGTCGGCGCCGTGGGTGTGGGGCAACGAGGTCCCGGATCTCAGCTCGCCCTCCGGCGCCTACCACCTGGTGTGGTCGCGCGACTCCTACGAGTTCGCCACGGCGCTCTGGGCCGCCGGCGACAAGGCGGCCGCGCGGCGGATCGTGGACTGGCTGTTCGAGGTGCAGCAGAAGGCGGACGGCTCGTTCCCGCAGAACTCCGACGTCCAGGGCACGCCGGTCTGGGGCGAGCTGCAGCTCGACGAGGTGGCGCTGCCGATCGTGCTCGCCCGGCTGGTCGGCCGCACGGGCGCGAAGACCTGGCCCGGAGTGCGCAAGGCGGCCCGGTTCCTCACCGGCTTCCGCGACGAGGAGACCGGGCGCCGGGCGCCGTACTCACCGCAGGAACGCTGGGAGAACCAGTCCGGCTACTCACCCAACTCCATCGCTGCGCAGATCTCCGGCCTGGTGTGCGCCGCCGACATCGCGCGCAAGCACGGGCGCAAGGACCTCGCGCAGAAGTGGCTGAGGATCGCCGACCGCTGGCAGCGCAAGGTCGACGACTGGACGGTCACGCCCAACGGGCCACTCAGCGACGCGCCGTACTACCTGCGGCTGACCAAGAACGGCGAGCCGGACACCGCGTCGCCGTACGAGATGGGCGACGGGGGCCCGAAGAGCATCGACCAGCGCGAAGTCGTCGACCCGAGCTTCCTGACCCTGGTGCGGTTCGGGCTGCGCCCGGCCGACGACCCCGCGATCACGAACTCGCTCGACGTGGTCGACGCGAACCTGAAGGTCGACACCCCGAACGGCCCGTTCTGGCGGCGCTTCAGCCACGACGGGTACGGCGAGACCCGCACCGGCGGCGAGTGGGAGATCACCGACCCCGGCACGGGGACCACCCTCGGTCGAGGCTGGCCGATCCTGACCGGCGAGAGGGGCGAGTACGCCGTCTCGGCCGGCCAGGACGCGACGCCGTACCTCGCCGCGATGGCCGCCGCCGCCAACGACAGCGGGCTGATCTCCGAGCAGGTCTGGGACGGCCGACCGCCCACCGGCGAGCCGTGCTGCCCGGCAGGCGAGGGCACCCGCGCGGCGACCCCGCTCACCTGGTCGCACGGCAACCTGATCCGCCTCGCCTGGACGATCCAGCGGGGCGAGCCCGTGGACCAGCAGGACCTGGTGGCGGGGCGGTACCAACGCTGACCGGGTGTCGGCGGGGGTCTAGCCTCACAAGATGGGCACCCTCGACGCGATCACCCCTGACCAAGACGATGGCTCGTGGCAGGAGGCGTCGACCGTCGGTGATGAGGCCGCGCGTTCGGCCTGGGCCGAGTCGGCTCGGGGGGTGCTGATCGAGCCCGCTCGCTCCTACGGGGCGACGGTGACGACCAAGCAGCTGTCGGCGATGGTGCAGACGAAGACGCACATCCGCACGGAGCAGCTCACGCACTACTGGATCGGCGACGTGCTGGCGCGCGTCGCCCGCGACTGCGCGGAGCGGGAGGAGCCGATGCTGTCTGCCCTCTGTGTCAACGCCGACGGCAGTGTCGGCGACGGCTACGCGCAGATCGTGAAGGAGCTGACGGGCGCCAAGGTCGGTGATCCCGACGACCACGCCGCCAATGAGCGGCTCGCCTGTTATCGCCACTTCGGAGCCGAGATGCCCGCCGACGGTGGCCGGCCCCAGCTGACCGACCGGCTCGCGGCCTCGCGGACCCGCGCGCGCAAGGCGGCGAACGACGCCCGACCGGCCGACGTCTGTCCGTCGTGCAACATGGCCCTGCCGGCGACCGGCGTCTGCGACAACTGCGGCTAGAGATGCCGCGGACCAACCGCGAGCTGATCACGGAGTACGCCGGCCGGCTCAACCCCGCACTGCTCACCGGCCAGGCAGTGACGTCGCCGCTGGGTGTCTGGCTGTTGCTCGCACTGGTGGCACCGGCCGGCCGAGGCGGTGATCGCGACGGGCTGGAGACGGTCCTCGGCGCCCCGGCCGACGACGCGGCGGCGCGGGCAGCAGCGCTGCTCAGCGATCCGCACCCGGCCGTGTCCGCCGCGGCGGCGGTGTGGGACCGGATGCTGGGCCCGACGTTCGAGGACTGGGCGCGCGACCTTCCGGCGGTCATCGAGCGTGGCCCGGTGCCGAGCCAGGCGGAGGCGGACGCGTGGGCCCGGGAGCGGACGCTGGGGATGATCGAGGAGTTCCCGCTCGAGATCGACGACCTGACCCGCTTGATCCTGGCCTCGGCGCTGGCGACCGACATCAGCTGGATGCAGCCGCTGGAAGAGACCGACGGGCTGCTCACGTTCCGCGACGGGATCCAGCTGGTCGCCGACACCGGGGCGGCGGGGCCGGTGGCGGTGGCCGCGCCGCCGTCGTCGTCGGCGCTGGACGTGCTCAGCGTGATCGCGGCGCCAGACGTGCCGGCGGACCGGGTGGACGCCGCCGCGCACCAGGTAGCGGCGATGCTGGCCGGCGACCAGGGGAGCGCGCGGCGGCTGCCGGTCGAGGAGCTCGCCGATGGGCATGCGTGGACTGTCACCGAGCGACGCGAGCAGCGGTCCGGCCCGTCGGTGCAAGCGGAGTGGCAGACCTACCTTCCCGCGTGGTCGGCGGAGAGCGACCACGACCTGAGGAACGCGCCGGGGATGGCCGAGGTGTTCGCGACGCTGAGCGGGTTCGCCCGGCCCGAGGACCAGCCGGTCAGCTTCGAGGCGCGGCAGGCGGCGGTGGCGGCGTACACCCGGACCGGGTTCAAGGCGGCGGCCGTCACTGCCGTCGGCATGCGAGCCGCGGGGATGGCGGCCTTCCACGACACGCTGGTGCGCCGGGTCGAGCTCCGCTTCGACCGTCCGTACGCCGTGCTCGCCTGCGCGGCGCTCCACGAGGGACCGGAGGCGTGGCGCGGCGTGCCGGTGTTCAGCGCCTGGGTGATCCCCCATTTGGGATGACCTATCCCTAATTTTGGGGACCTGTAATACGCCCTCTCGTCATACCGTCAACGTGCCACGACCGGGGCCCCGCAGCGCCGGCGACGGCGCGGCGAGGGGTTCATCTCATGTCTCCTCGAGGAGCCGGCGAGCGTGTCGGCCCCGGTCGTGGCCAACAGACGGGGGGACGGGGGCCATCCGCTGATCTCGGGAAGCGGATGGCCAGCCACCCTCAGTCACTCTCGTCTTCGCCGGCGGTGCATGCCCGACGTCAGATGGCATTCTCAATGGTAGATTGATGGTATGCGCACCACCATCGACGCGGCTGGACGCATCGTCGTGCCCAAGGCGCTGCGCGACGCGATGGGACTCGCCGCCGGGAGGAAGATCGACATGGTGTTCACCGACGGACGGATCGAGATCGAGTTGGCTCCCATCGAGGTCGAGCTGGAGTCCAAGGGGCGGTTGCCACGACTGGTAGCCACGTCCGACCAGCCGGAGCTGACCGACCAGCAGGTGCGTGACGCGCTCGAAGCCACCCGTCGGTGACCCGCACCTGCGATACGAGCGTCCTGGTGCCGGCGCTCCTGGCCTGGCATCCCGATCACGACAGCTGTCGCGCCGCCCTGCGAGCTGTCAACCAGGTGCCGGTGCACGTGCTCGTGGAGTGCTACAGCGTGAT
>CAVSMX010000039.1:0-25843 GCA_963729095.1 uncultured Actinomycetota bacterium
GCCTCGGCGCCGAGGCTGGCGTGCCACTGGCGTCTGCGGTCAGAAGCGTCGTGGGCCAAAGCACCTTGACTTCAAGTTCACTTGAAGGGGCAGCGCTCGTTGAGCATTCGGTCGGAGAAGGCAGTGATCGCGATGAAGCTGGACGCGCTTGACCACGTGGGCCTGGCCGTCTCGGACATGGCCGCCTCGATCGAGTTCTATGAAGGCGTCCTCGGTCTGACGCGAGCTCATGAGGCGACGTGGGGCGACTATCCGGCAGTCTTCGAGGCGAACGGTTCTGGGGTCGCCTTGTTCTCACGAACGGACGGCTTCGAGGCGCGATCCGAGGACCCGGTACGTCACGTGGGCTTCCGCACCTCGCGTCCTGGTCTCGACTCGGCGAAGAAGGAGTTGACCGCAAGGGGCGTCGACTACGAGGAGGGCGACTACGCCGTCGCCTGGTCGATCTATCTCCCTGATCCCGACGGCTACGTCATCGAGATCACGACGTACGAGCCCGCCGGCAACGACGCGGATCGCGCGCCCTAGACGCGGTGAGATCGCCCGCGCCCGGCTCAGCGCCTGACTCAAGAACAGAACGAAGCGCCCCATCGCCCGAGCCGGTGGGGCGCTTCGCGTCAGGGTGAAGATGCGTCAGTCGACGAGCTGCAGGTCGAACACGTGCAGCGAGGGCGAGCCCGGCAGCACCACGAGGTCAACCGTCTTGGCGGGATCGACCGGGATCGAGTTCGCGAAGATCCGGTAGTCGTACGCCGCGTCGCCGTAGCCGTCCGGTCGGTTGCGACCCTTGGTGGCCACCACGAGCGTCGCGCCGTGCGCGTCGCCCTCCTGGAACGACCAGTTGGGGAAGCCGAAGCTGCCCGTGCTCGTCGTACCGTCGGTGTAGTAGACGGTCGCCGTGCCGTTGGCGGCGTAGCTCGAGCCGGAGCCGAGGAATGCCAACCGGCTGCCGGTGCCGTCGAGCTCGATCGCCTGCCCGCCTGCCGTCGCGTTGTTCGCGACGCCGGGCGCTACGTCCGGCCAGGTGAACGTCGCGCCGAGAGCGGAGACGGTGCCGCCCGGGGTGACGCCCTGCTCGGCGAGCTTCTCCGCGGAGAAGCTGTTGCCGTCTCCGTCGAAGTCACCCGGGGTGGTGTCCGACTCGCTGGTCACACCGACGTTGTCGTAGGCCGCGGCCAGGTCGGGCAGCGGCTGCCCGGTCTGTTGGACGCGCTGCCCGACTGCGGTCCCGGCGCCGTCGCCGCCGCGGTACGAGACGGTCGCCCGGAAGGTTCGGACCCGGAAGCCTGGTCGCGGCTCCGGCACCCGGATCTGGAACGCCACCTGGACCGACTGACCCGGACGGATCGATCCCTGGAGCGTGCGCTCCTCCGGGTAGACGGTCCAGGCCTTCGGTCCGGTGAACGCGACCGCCACCCGCGACATCCGGTCGTCGCTGTTGTTGGCGACCGTGACCGTGACGTCGGCGATCGTCGGGCCGTCGAGGTCGACCTCGGAGATCGTCACCTCGACGGCGTCGGCTGCCGCCGACGCGGGGGCGACGGCAACGGCCGCGGGGAGCAGCCCCGCCAGGAGCGCGACCAGGAGCCGCAGCATGATGCGGGTGCTCATCGGCCGGCGCTCACGCGGCGTTCCGGCGTCGGCCGGAGCGGGTGGGCACTGGGGGCATCTCGGTCTGCCGCGAGTCGAGGCCGGGCCGGAGCTCCGCCCACCGCCCGCGCGTGAAGTCCGGGATGTCGACCGGTCGGCCGCCGCGCTTGAGCGAGGCCGTGCTCAGCGGCACCGGCGAGCACCAGGTGGCGGAGTCGTAGACGTCGAAGTCCGGCACCAGGCCGGCCCGCATCTGCTGGACGACCCGCCACTGCAGGATGTAGTCGATACCGCCGTGCCCGCCCGGGTTGTCGGGGTTGGAGCCGACCTCCTTCCACAGCCAGTGGTCGAACTCGTCGCGGTACGGCGTGAAGTCCCGCCAGGTGTCGCCGCCGTGGTCCGGCTCGACGTAGATCCGCGCCCCGGCGTCTCCGACCGGCACGTAGTCCTCGACCAGACCGCGGCTCCCGACCAGGGAGTTGATCCGGCTGTAGGGCCGAGGCGACGAGACGTCGTGCTCGGCCCGGATGATCCGTCCGCCGTGGGTCGTGATCATGCAGGTGGTGTGGTCGCCCTTGACGTAGGTCTCCTGCCACGACGGATGTCCGGGCGGGATGAACCGCTCCCGGTAGTCGTCGAGCCCCCGGGGCGCGGACGACGTGGCGGCGAGGGTGAGCATCCGGTCGCCCCGGTTGATGTCCATGCACGCGGCGATCGGAGCGAGGCCGTGCATCGGGTAGAAGCTGGCGTCCCTGCGGGTGTGCCACTTCCGGCGCCAGGCGTCGGTGTAGTAGGTGTCGGAGAACAGCAGCGCCCTGAGGTCGTGCTCGTAGCCGCCGTGTCCGTTCGTGATGTCGCCGAAGACGCCCTCGTGGGCCATCTTCAGCATCGCCAGCTCGTTGCGGCCGTAGCTGCAGTTCTCCATCAGCCACAGGTGCTTGCGGGTCCGCTCCGAGGTGTCGACGAGATCCCACAGGTCCTCGAGATCCAGCGCGATCGGCAGCTCCACCCCCACGTGCTTGCCGGCCCGCAGGGCGGCCCGGCCCTGCGGGTAGTGGAACTCCCACGGGGTCGCGATGTAGACGAGGTCGACGTCGTCACGGTCCAGCAGCTCTTCGAACGACGACTCGGAGCCGCCGTGCGTGGCCGGGCGTGGGTGACCGTCGCTCTCGAGCTCGTCCGCGACCCGGGTGGCGCGGTCGGCGCGGATGTCGCACACCGCGGTGACCTGAGCACCAGGGACCGCCGCCCAGCCGCTTGCCATCCCCCCGCCGCGGTTGCCGAGGCCGATCATCCCGACCCGGACCACGTCGTACCCCTCGAACGGCACCCCGATCATCGACCGTTGCCCGCGTCGCCGCTGCGGCGCCACCGCCGTCGCTGCCTGGCTGAGGGCAGGTGCGGCGACCAGACCGCCCGCCGCCAGAGCTGCTCCCCCGAGAAGACCTCTGCGCGAGGTCGAAGCCAAATCCATGATGTGCACTCCTTGCCCGAAAGTGAGTGATTTGTGCCAATACTGCTCACATATGAGCGGTTTCAGCGTGGTGCCGACCCTAAGCCAGGCAACTGCAGGAAGGCCAGAGGTTGGCGCTGTTTTCCCGGTCGAAATGCCTCCGAGAGACCCGAGTACGCTCGCCCGGTGACCGAACAGCAGCACCGACACAAGGCCGGGTTCGAGACGCGGGCGATCCATGCGGGCTACGAGCCGGACCCCACCACCGGCGCGGTGATCCCGCCGATCTACGCCACCTCGACTTACAAGCAGGACGGCGTCGGCGGGCTGCGCGGCGGCTACGAGTACAGCCGCTCGGCCAACCCCACCCGGACCGCGCTGGAGGGCGCGCTCGCGGCGCTCGAGGAGGGGGAGCGCGGGTATGCGTTCGCCTCCGGGCTGGCCGCGGAGGACACCCTGGTGCGCGCGACCTGCCGGCCCGGCGACCACGTGGTGCTGCCCGACGACGCGTACGGCGGCACGTTCCGGCTGTTCGCCAAGGTCGAGGAGCCGTGGGGCATCGAGCACACCTCCGCCGCGGTCTCCGACGTCGACGGGGTGCGCGCCGCGATCCGCCCCGGGCAGACCAAGCTGGTCTGGCTGGAGACCCCGACCAACCCGCTGCTCAACATCGGCGACATCGAGGCGCTCGCGTCGGTCGCCCATGACGCGGGCGCGCTGCTCGTCGTCGACAACACCTTCGCCTCGCCGTATCTCCAGCAGCCGCTGACGCTGGGCGCCGACGTCGTCGTGCACTCGACGACCAAGTACGCCGGCGGCCACTCCGACGTGGTCGGCGGTGCCCTGGTCGTGCGCGACCTCGAGCTCGCCGAGCGGCTCACGTTCCACCAGAACGCGATCGGTGCGGTCGCCGGGCCGTTCGACTGCTTCCTCACCCACCGCGGCCTGAAGACCCTCGGCGTGCGGATGGACCGGCACTGCGACAACGCCGAGCGGGTCGTCGAGTTCCTGAGCGGCCACGCCGCGGTGTCCGAGGTGTTCTTCCCCGGTCTGGAGACCCATCCCGGGCACGCGGTCGCTGCCCGGCAGATGCGACGCTTCGGCGGGATGGTGTCGTTCCGGGTCACCGGCGGCGAGGAGCAGGCGCTGCGGATCTGCGAGCGCGCCGAGGTCTTCACCCTCGGTGAGTCGCTCGGCGGCGTCGAGTCGCTGATCGAGCACCCGGGGCTGATGACCCACGCCTCGGTGTCCGGCACCGACCTCGAGGTGCCGGCCGACCTGATCCGGCTGAGCGTAGGCATCGAGACCGCCGACGACCTGCTCGCGGACCTCGACGCCGCTCTCTCCGGTGGTTGAGGAAGGCGCGCCGCGCCTGTCTCGAAACCACGTTGCGGTCTGCGTCGACTTCGGCTCCACGTTCACCAAGGCCTCGCTGGTCGACCTGCGCGCCGGGCGGATCGTCGCGCGCGCCGAGCACCCGACGACCATCGACACCGACCTGCTGGACGGGTACGACGCGTGCCTGGCAGAGCTGACCCGCGCCGACCCGCGAGCGGCCGGGGCCGAGGTGCTCGCGTGTTCCAGCGCCGGCGGCGGGCTGAGGATCGCCGTGATCGGCAACGAGGAGCTGGTCACCGCCGAGGCGGGCCGCCGGGTGGCGCTCAGCAGCGGCGGACGGGTGGTCTCGGTGCAGGCGGTGGCCGGTGGCGTCGGCCTGCAGCAGCTGGATGACCCGGACGTCGTACTGCTGACCGGTGGCACCGACGGCGGCAACGCCGAGGTTCTGACGGCGGCTGCTCGCCAGCTGGTCGCCGGCGGCTGGACCGGCCCCGTCGTGGTGGCCGGCAACGTCGAAGCCCGCGAGGAGGTGGCCGTCGCGCTGGCCGGGGTGCCGCACGTGCTCGCCGACAACGTGATGCCCCGGATCGGCGAGCTCGCGCCCGAGAGCGCCCGGTCCGCGATCCGCGAGATGTTCCTCGCGCACGTGATCGGCGGCAAGCACCTCAGTGCCCGCGCCGACTTCACGACGATGGTCCGCGGTGCGACGCCCGACGTCGTGCTCACCGGCGTGGAGGTGCTGGCCCAGGCGGTCGGCGACGTCGTCGTGGTCGACGTCGGCGGCGCGACCACCGACGTGCACTCGGTGGTCCGGCTGGACCCCGAAGACGCCGGGCTGTCCCGCGAGGTCGTCGCCACGACGCCGGTCACACGCACCGTCGAGGGCGACCTCGGCATGCGCTGGTCCGCCGTGTCGACCGCCACCGCTGCCGAGCTCGATGACCTGGGCGAAGCCGCCGCACGGCGCGCCGCCGACCCGGCCTTCGTGCCCAGCACAGATCAGGAGCACGAGGAGGACGAGCGGCTCGCCCGGGCCGCCACCGGCCTCGCGCTGCGGCGGCACGCCGGCCGGTCCCGGGTGGTGGTCAGCCCGGAGGGCCGAGTCGTCGAGCGCAGCGGCAAGGACCTGCGCGAGGTGCGCCTGCTCGTCGGGTCGGGTGGCGTGCTCCGGCACGGGCGGCCCGGTGTCATCGAGCGGGTGCTCGGCGCGAGCACCGGCCTCGACCTCGAGGGTGGATGGCAGCTGCCCGAGAACCCGTCTGTCGTGGTCGACACCGACTACGTGCTCGCCGCGGTTGGGCTGCTCGCCGAGGCGAGCCCCGATGCGGCGTACCGTCTTGCCCTGACCCTCCTCGACCCCGGAGCCTGACGCCCGTGAGCAACGACGCCGACCCACCCGAGCCGAACCCGTCCGTCGAGACCCCGACGGACGAGCCGGAGGCCGAGGCCGAGACCGAGACCGGGGCCGCGCACGACAGCGATGACCACCGGCGCCGGTGGCCGCTGCGCCGACACGGCGACGAGGACGACGAGAGCTTCGCGCACCGGCTTGCCCACCAGTGGGCGCAGATCCGCGATGAGCGCCGCCACGAGCCGGCACCGATCACCGGGGGCGCTTCCAACTTCAGCCGGGCCCAGGTGCCGTGGGGTCTCGACCTCGCCGCGGCGTGGGCCTGGCGGGTGTTGGTCATCGCCGGCGCGGGCTACGTGGTCTTCTGGCTGCTCGGCTACTTCGCGGTGATCACCCTGCCGCTGGTTGTCGCGCTGCTGATCAGCGCCCTGGTCATCCCGCTGGTCGACGTGATGCACCGGGCCGGGCTCCCGCGGGGTCTGGCGTCGCTCATCGTCGTCCTCGGCGGTCTGGCCGCGGTGGCGGTGCTGCTGACGTTCGTCGGCCAGCAGGTCGCCGGCGGCGCCTCCGACCTCGCCGACTCCACGGTGGAGGGTCTCGGCGAGATCAAGGACTGGCTCAAGGACGGACCCCTGCACGCCAGCGACTCCCAGATCGACAGCTACATCGAGCAGATCCAGGACGCGATCAGCGAGCGGTCCAAGGACGGCGAGGTGCTCACCCAGGTCACAGAGCTCGGCG
The DNA here is from genome assembly GCA_963729095.1 of uncultured Actinomycetota bacterium. Lineage (GTDB taxonomy): Bacteria > Actinomycetota > Actinomycetes > Propionibacteriales > Nocardioidaceae > Nocardioides. Next base: position 6,474 of record CAVSMX010000039.1, read on the forward strand.
CCACGCTCGGCCACGTCGTGGCCGGGTTCTTCATCGTGCTGTTCTCGACGTTCTTCTTCCTCTCCGACGGCGAGCGGATCTGGTCGTGGGCCGTGCGGCTGGCCCCGCGTGCCGCTCGGGAGCGGGTCGACAGCTCGGGCCGGGTCGCCTGGATCTCGCTCACGCAGTTCGTCCGCGCGACCGTGATCGTCGCACTCGTCGACGCTCTAGGGATCATGATCGGCGCCGCGATCATCGGCGTGCCGTTCGTGCTGGCGATCGGCGTGCTGGTCTTCCTCGGCGCGTTCGTCCCGTTGGTCGGAGCCACCGTGGCCGGCTCGGTCGCGGTGCTGGTCGCTCTCGTCGACCAGGGACCGCTGGCCGCGCTGGCGATGCTTGCGGTGGTGATCGGCGTTCAGCAGCTCGAGGGCCACATCCTGCAGCCGTTCCTGATGGGCCGCTGGGTGTCGTTGCACCCGCTCGGGGTCATCGTCGCGATCGGGCTCGGCGTCATCGTCGGTGGCGTGGCGGGGGCGCTGGTCGCCGTACCAGTGGCGGCGGCTCTGAACGCAGTGGTGCAGCACCTGGCTTCGCACACCGCGCCGGGCGATGATCCGCAGGAACAGCTGGCCGAGGACTACGAGGAGATCGGTGCGACCGACCGCGTCGAGGACAGGGACGACGTTGAGTGACGTGACGCTGGCCGACATCGAGGCCGCTCGCGAGCTGCTGACCGGGGTCGCGATCCGTACGCCGATGGAGGACTCCCGCTGGCTGTCCGAGCTGGCCGGCGGTCCGGTGCTGCTCAAGTGCGAGAACCTCCAGCGCACCGGGTCGTTCAAGGCCCGCGGGGCCTACACCCGGATCTCGCGGCTCAGCGAGGAGGAGCGCGCCCGCGGCGTGGTGGCGGCATCGGCCGGCAACCACGCCCAGGGGGTCGCGCTGGCGGCCCAGCTGCTCGGGATCAAGGCCACCGTGTTCATGCCCGAGGGCGCGCCGATCCCCAAGGAGCGGGCGACCCGGGCGTACGGCGCGGACGTCGTCTTCGTCGGCCGCTACCTCGAGGACGCCCTGGTCGCGGCCCGCGCGTTCGAGGCCGATACCGGGGCGGTGCTGATCCACCCCTTCGACCACGTCGACATCGTGGCCGGTCAGGGCACGGCCGGGCTGGAGATCGTGGAGCAGGCGCCGGACCTCGAGAGCGTGCTGGTGCCGTGCGGTGGCGGCGGCCTGCTCTCCGGGATCGCGATCGCGGTGAAGGCGCTGCGCCCCGACGTACGCGTGATCGGGGTGCAGGCCAAGGACGCCGCGGCCTATCCGGAGTCGCTGCGGCAGGGCTGCCCGGTGCCGCTGGAGGCGATGAACACGATGGCCGACGGGATCGCCGTGGGGCTGCCGGGGGAAGTCACGTTCGCAGCGGTTCGCGAGTACGTCGACGACGTCATCACCGTCTCCGAGGAGTCGATGTCACGCGCGCTGCTCGCCCTGGTCGAGCGGGCCAAGATGGTCGTCGAGCCGGCCGGAGCGGCGGCGGTCGCGGCGATCCTGGACGCGCCGGCGGCGTACCCGACGCCTTCGGTGGCGGTGCTGTCCGGCGGCAACATCGACCCGCTGCTGCTCGGCAAGGTGATCCGGCACGGCATGGCCGCGGCCGGCCGCTATGTCAGCCTGCACGTCAACATCCCCGATGTGCCGGGCGGGCTCGCCGAGCTGCTCACCGAGGTCGGCCGGGCCGGCGCCAACGTGCTCGAGGTCGTGCACGAGCGGATCTCACCCTCGCTCGACCTGGACCGGGTCGAGGTGCACCTCCAGCTCGAGACCCGTGGCGCCGAGCACGCCGAGCGGCTGATGGTCCGGCTCCGCGAATGCGGCTACCGCATCCACGAATAGGTCTCGATACGCGCTCGCTCGTCCCTCGCTCGCGCTACTCGACCACCGAAATGCTCAGCCGGTGAAGGGCTTCGCGTCGAGGATCTCGACCTGGAAGGTCTTGCCGGCCTCGGTCTCGTAGGTCACGGTGTCGCCCTTGCGCTTGCCGTTGATCGCCGAGCCCATGGCGGACTGCGGGGAGTAGACCGTGAGCCCTGCGGGGTCGATCTCGCGGGCGCCGAGCAGGAACTTCTCGGCCTCGTCGTCGTCATCGCCGACGAACTTGTAGGTCACCACCATGCCCGGCTCGACGATGCCGTCGTCCGGCGGGGTGTCGCCGACCTCGGCGCGGCGCAGCATGTCTTCGAGCTGGCGGATCCGGGCCTCGATCTTGCCCTGCTCGTCCTTGGCGGCGTGGTAGCCGCCGTTCTCCTTCAGGTCACCCTCGTCACGCGCGGCGCTGATCCGGGCGATGATCTCCTGACGCACGGGGCCCTTGAGGTTCTCCAGCTCCGCCTGGAGCTTGTCGTGGGCGTCCTGGGTCAGCCAGATCGTGCTCGGCTCGGTCGACTGGGACATCGGGTACTCCTGAACTGAATAGGTACTACGGGTGTCGTGCGTGGGTCCCGGATGGAGAAGGGGCGGGCGGTCCGGATCGGCCGGCGGCCCTGCGGGACGGTGTCTCTACTCGGGAGACTCAGTCGAAGCAGTCTAACAAGGACGCGCCGACAAAGCAGATCGAACAGCGCGGCGCCGGCCGGTGCTAGCGCGGCCGACGCTGGTCCGGCGTGGTGCAGCCCACCAGATCCACCGACGTGGCCAGTCGCTCGGTGCGTACGGATTCCTCGTAGCGGGTGCCGTCGTCGGGCGTCGCGGTGAACGACAGCTCACCCACCACGGTGTGGTCCTCCGCGAGGGCGCGCAGCAGGCAGCTGGCGACCACGTCGTCGGAGCCGAAGTCCACCTCCACGACGGCGGTGCTGGTGTGCTCGTCGACGGTGTCGAAGCCGACCAGCTCCGACTCCACGTCGGGCGTGGAATGGCTCAGCGTGCTCCACCCGAGCCAGACCCCGAAAGCCAGCGCGACCACCACGCAGCCGGCCACCACGGCGCGGCGGCGCCAGGGTGCCGGGGCGCCGTACCGGTCGGAGAGGGTGACCTCGGAGCTCACGGGTAAAGGGTGACACCTAGGCTTCTCCCATGTCGCAGCGCCCTCAGGCCGCGCCCCGATCGGGCTACCGGCTGATGCACGTGCACGCCCACCCCGACGACGAGTCCAGCAAGGGGGCCGCCTCGACCGCGATGTACGTCGCGGAGGGGGTCGACGTCCATGTCGTGACCTGTACGGGCGGTGAACGTGGCTCGATCCTCAATCCGAAGATGGACCGGCCCGATGTGCTCGAGAACATCTCCGAGATCCGCCGCCAGGAGATGGAGCGAGCCCGCGACATCCTGGGCGTGCGCCAGGACTGGCTCGGCTTCGTCGACTCCGGCTGGCCCGAGGGGGACCCGAAGCCGCCGCTGCCCGAGGGGTGCTTCGGCCTGGTGCCGCTCGAGGAGGCGACCGCGCCGCTGGTCCGACTGATCCGCGAGTTCCGGCCGCACGTCCTGACGACGTACGACGAGCGCGGCGGCTACCCGCACCCCGACCACATCAAGTGCCACGAGATCTCCATGGAGGCGTTCGAGGCAGCCGCCGACCCGGAGCGCTACCCCGAGCTGGGCGAGCCGTGGCAGGTGCTCAAGCTCTACTACCACCACTCGTTCAACCGGCCGCGCATGCAGGCGCTGCACGACGCGATGATCGCCCACGGCCTGGACTCGCCTTGGGAAGAACGGCTCAAGGAGTGGGAGCCCGAGCCCGAGTGGGACGCCCGGATCACCACCCGGGTGCCGTGCGCGGACTACTTCGGTGTTCGCGACCAGGCGCTGCTTGCCCACGCCACCCAGATCGACCCGGATGGCTTCTGGTTCGCCATCCCTCACCAGATTCAGGTCGAGGTCGCACCGACGGAGGACTACGAGCTGGTCGTGAGCCACGTCGCGAGCAAGACCCCCGAGAACGACCTCTTCGCCGGCATCTCCGACCCCACCTGAAAGACTCCCCTCATGACTTTCGTTCCGCTCGTCGTGTGGGTCGTCGAACAGGCGCCCGACGACGACGACGTCGTCGCCGGATGGACCGCGTTCGCGTTGTTCGGCCTGCTGATCGTGGCGGTGATCTTCCTGGGTTTCAGCCTCGCCAAGCAGCTGCGGAAGGTCGACCAGGCCGAGGAGGCCGGCCTCTACGACCCGTCCGACCGGAAGAAGAAGCAGCAGGCCAAGCCGGCCGAGGACGCCGGCGAGGAGTAGGGCGGCCATGGGTGTCGTCACCGCCGACCAGGTGCTGGCCTTCGGGCTGGCGGCGTTCATCCTGATCGTGATCCCGGGCCCGAGCGTGGTGTTCGTGATCGGCCGCGCGCTCGCCTACGGCCAAGGTGTCGCCCTGGCCAGCGTGGTCGGCAACAGCCTCGGCCTGTTCGTGGTGATGGGCCTGGTGGCGTTCGGCCTCGGTGCCGTGGTGGCCGAGTCGATCGTCGTGTTCATGGTGCTGAAGCTCGCCGGTGCCGCCTACCTGGTCTGGCTCGGCGTCCAGGCCCTGCGGCATCGACGCGGCCTGCACGTCGAGGGAGGTGCGGCGCGGCTCCCGGTCAGCTCTTCCGTCGCGATGCGCCAGGGGTTCGTCGTCGGCATCAGCAACCCCAAGGGCTTCATGATCTTCGCGGCGCTGCTCCCGCAGTTCGTGGAGCGCAGCCAGGGTGACGTGCCGATGCAGATGTTCGTGCTGGGCTCGGTCGCCGTACTCCTCGGCCTCGCCTCCGACGCCGTGTGGGCGACCACGGCGAGCCGGTTGCGCGACTGGTTCAACGCCTCTCCGAGGCGCGGCCGGGCGCTGGGCACCGTGGGCGGGGTCTCGATGATCGGGCTGGGCGTCGGCATCGCCCTCACCGGCCGGCCCGACTAGGCAGTCGGCGCCGGCAGGCGGGCCGCGAGCTCGTACGCGGCAGCGCGCTCGCGCACCTCTTCGGTCGCCTTGTGCGGGGCGCCGCTGTCGAAGGGTGGCCGTGGGTCGTACTCCGTCCAGAGCTGGATCGTCTCCGCCATGGTGCGGTCGGTGAGGATCTCGACCAGCCGCAGTGCCATGTCGATCCCGCTGGAGACGCCACCGGCGGTGATGATCCGGGCTTCGGGCACCTCGACGACCCGCTCCGAGCGTGTCTCGACCCCGAACAGGCTCAGGGTCTCGAGATGCACGTAGTGGCAGGTCGCCGGCACACCCTTCAGCACTCCGGCAGCCGCGAGGATCAGCGACCCCGAGCAGACCGACGTCGTCCACGTGGTTGTCGGGTGCACCGCGGCGATCCACTCGGGCAGCGGACCGGTCAGCACGTGCTCGCTGCCAGGACCACCCGGCACCACGATCACGTCGGGAGCGAGTACGTCGGCGAAGGCGGCATCGGCGTTCAGGGTCAGTGACCTCCGGTCGTCACGCACCGGCCCGACAGTCTCGGCCACGAGCGTCACGGAGACGCCCGGCGTCATGGCCAGCATCTGGTACGGCCCGACCACGTCGAGCGCGGTGAACCCGTCGTACAGGGCGATCGCTACAGAGGTCATGTCAGCAGTGGGAGTACTCGGCCCGGCGGCCCAGCAGTACGGCGAGCATCGCGACCAGCATCACCACGTGCGCCACGCCCATGAACGTCATCGCGGCCATCGCCCCGGCCCACACCAGCGGCACCAGAAGGAGCGGCACGAACATCGCCGCGCACATCTCCAATGTGCTCGCCCAGCCGTGGCCGCGGTAGCGCATCCAGGCGGCCATGCCGACCGACATGTCGATCGCCATCAGGAGGTACGCCGTCCCCGGCTGGTCCTCGAACGGCACGGTCAGGCCGAGCAGCGCACGCAGCCCGCCGAGGACGAGCATCCCGGCGAACATGGCGACGACCATCTCGACGTAGTGGCGGGCGAGCGGTCGCCATCTCGAGGCGTTCCGCTCGACGGTCTCGTGGGTCTGGGTGGTGGTCATGCGCAGCAGCCTGCGCGGCGCCGGCGGGGCTGGCGAGGGTGCTGGTCGAGTAGGTCCGAAAACTTGGGGTGCCAGTCTGACGGACATGCAGCCAGGCGGGCCGGACCGCCGTACGGTGGTGTCATGTCCGAACCACGCCGGGTACTCGTCGTCGGCTACCACGCCGCCGAGCTGCTGGACATCGCGTGCGTGACGACGGCGCTGACGGTGGCCAACTACCTGCACGGCGAGGAGATCTACCGGGTCGTGCTCGCTACGCCGGGCGGCCGGCCGATCCATACCGGCAGCGGCCTGGTGCTGCAGGCCCAGGACAAGCTCGAGCGGGTCACGGGGCCGCTCGACACGCTCGTCGTCTCCGGAGGCATCGGCTACGTCAAGGCGATGGACGACCGGCGCCTGGTCGCACACGTACGCCGCCTGGCCGGGGAGTCGCGCCGGGTGGCGGCGGTGTGCACCGGTGCCGGCCTCCTGGCCGCTGCCGGGCTGCTCGACGGCCGCCGCGCTGCCACCCACTGGGACCACGCGACGCTGTTGACCGCTCGCTTCCCCAGGGTCAGGTGGGACGGCGACCCGATCTTCATCACCGACGGTCCGTTCTGCACCTCCGCCGGGGTGACGTCCGCACTCGACCTCACGCTCTCCTTCATCGAGTCCGACGTCGGCGCCGACGTCGCCCGTGAGGTGGCCCGGCAGCTGGTCACCTATCTCCAGCGGCCCGGCAACCAGGCGCAGATGAGCATGTTCACCGCCGCCCCGGCCGCGCGGAACTCCTTGGTGCAGGCCACGATCGACCACGTCGCTGGCCATCTCGCAGACGACCTCTCCGCAGCCGTCCTGGCCGAGCGGGCGGGGGTCAGCGAGCGGCACCTCACTCGGCTCTTCCTCCGCGAGGTCGAGGTCACGCCCGGCCGGTTCGTACGCCGGGCCCGCACCGAGGCCGCCGCGCACCTGCTCACGACCACCGACCTGACCATGGAGGCCGTCGCTTCTCGCTGCGGCTTCGGGACCCCCGAGACGCTGCGCCAGGCCTTCCAGAGCCGGTACGGCGTCAGCCCGTCGCACTACCGGACCACCCAGGCCCGGTGCGCACCGCTCGCGGGTGCGGTCTCGTAGCGCCTTCACAGGCGCCGCACAGGAGGGCGACGGTTTCCTCCCAGGCAAGCGACGCATCCTCGGCCGCACACCCAGCCAGGAGGATTGATGAGCGACCAGACAGAGAACTCGCCCGCGCCGCAGGAGGAAGAGCCGGCCGCGGAATCCGCACCGGCGAACGAGCCCCGCCGGCGCCCCTCGAAGGGGCAGCTCCTGGTGGCGGCCGGAGCGCTGGTGACCGTGCTGGCGGTCGGCACCGGCGGGTTCGCGATCGGGAGAACCACCGCGGACGATAGCGATCGACCCGACGGGCCCGGACACGGCCAGCGGTTCGACGACCGTGGTCCTGGCGGGCCGGGGATGATGCCGCCGGCGGAGCCCCCGGCGGCGCCCGAGGAGCAGGAGCCCGAGGCACCTGCCAACCCCCAGGACTCCTAGGCCGGCAGCCGCACGGTCACGGTGGTGTCGCCGGGCCGGGAGTCCAGCGCGACCTCGCCCCCGTGCGCCTCGACGACGGCCTGCACGAGGGAGAGGCCGAGGCCCGCGCCGCCTGGTTCTCCGGAGCGTGAGCGCGCGTCGTCGCCGCGGGTGAACCGCTCGAAGGCGGTGTCGACGAGTCCGGGTGGGAAGCCCGGGCCGTCGTCGTGGACGCACACCTCACCGGGTCGCGCGCTGACCGTGACCGCGGTCCCCGGCGGGGTGTGCCTGCGGGCGTTGGTGAGGAGGTTGGTGACCACCTGGTGCAGGCGCTGCTCGTCACCGGTCACCGCCAGCGGCTCGTCAGGGAGGTCGAGCCGCCAGCGGTGGTCCGGTGCCAGCATCCGGGCGTCGGCCACCGCCTCGAGGACCAGCCTGGTGAGGTCGACCGGTCGCCGCTCCAGCGGCCGGCCAGAGTCGAGCCGGGCCAGCAGCAGCAGGTCCTCGACGAGGTCGGTCATCCGATGGGAGGCGGACTCGACCTTGGCCAGGGCCGCCCGCATCCCCTCTGTGTCGTCGGGGCGGGTGCGGGCGAGCTCGGCGTACCCCTGGACGGTCGCGAGCGGGGTGCGCAGCTCGTGCGAGGCGTCGGCCACGAACTGCCGCGCCTGCGCCTCGCTGCGCTGCCGCGCGGACAGCGCGGCCTCGACGTGCGACAGCAACGTGTTGAGGGCCGAGCCGACCTGGCCCACCTCGGTGCGCTCGTCGGTCAGCCGTTCCGGCACCCGCTCGTCCAGCGCGATGTCGCCGGAGGCGAGCGGCAGCGTGGCCACCGAGTGCGCGGTCGCAGCCACGTCGCGAAGCGGCCGCAGCTGACGGCGTACGACGACGGTCCCGGCCAGGGCAGCGGCCAAGACGCCGAGCAGGCCCAGCAGCAACTCCCAGCGGACCAGCGACGCGATCGCGTCCTCGACGTCGTCGGTCGGCAGCCCCGAAACGACCCACGTGTCACCCGAGCTGGCCTGGACCCGGTACTCGCCCAGCCCGGGCAGGTCCACCTCGTGCACCTCGCCGTCCCGAGGCACGTCGCGCAGCGCGTCCAGCGCCGCCTGGCCGAGCTGCTGCCGGTCGGGAAGGCCCCGCGCTCCGACGATCACGTCGCCCCTGCCGTCGCCGGCGTCGGAGAAGAACGCCGTGACCGTGCCGACCCCCTGGCCCCGCACGTCAGGACCCGGCTCGCCGGGTGGATCCACGGGGAGGTCCGGCCCTGGTGCGGCGTGGCTCGCACGGTCCACGCTCCCGCGCACGTCGTCGTCCAGCTGCCCGGTGAGGAACGACCGCGTGGCGAAGGTGGTGACGACCGCGATCAGCGCCACCACGATCGCGACCAGCACCACCGAGGTCACCACGAGCCGAGCCGTGAGCGTGCGTGGGCCGGCCATGTCAGTCCGCGGGCTTGAGCACGTAGCCGGCCCCGCGCCTGGTGTGGATCATCGGGGCGCGCCCGGCGTCGATCTTCTTGCGCAGGTAGGAGATGTAGAGCTCCACGACGTTGGCCTGGCCACCGAAGTCGTAGTTCCAGACCCGGTCCAGCATCTGCGTCTTGCTGAGGACCTTGCGCGGGTTGCGCATCAGGTACCGCAACAGCTCGAACTCCGTGGCAGTCAGCACGATCTCCTCGCCGGCCCGGTGCACCTCATGGCTGTCCTCGTCCAGCGTCAGGTCACCCACGACGAGCACCGACGACGTCTCCGCGCGCCGCGCGCCGCTGCGCCGCATCAACGCACGGAGCCGGGCCACCAGTTCCTCGAGCGAGAAGGGCTTGGTGACGTAGTCGTCGCCGCCCGCGGTCAGCCCGGCGATCCGGTCGTCGACGTCGTCGCGGGCGGTCAGGAACAGGATGGGTACGTCGGGGTCGTGGCCGCGCACCTGGCGCAGCACCTCCAGCCCGTCGAAGTCGGGCAGCATCACGTCGAGCACGATCGCGTCCGGCCGGACTTCCTTGGCCGCCGCCACCGCCCGTCGTCCGGAGTGTGCCTGGGTCGTCTCCCAGCCCTCGTAGCGCAACGCCCGGGCGATCAGCTCGGCGAGGTTGACCTCGTCGTCCACGATCAGCAGGCGCAACGGCGTGCCGTCGGGACGGGTGAGCTCCATGGTCCCACTGTGCCCGGCCAACCTGTGCGTGACCTGTGCCCCACCTGTGGGTCCCGCCGATGATTTCTGCCGGTGCGCCAGGTCCCTCTGCCTACCGACCCGAAGACCAACGGAGGACCCGATGCTGCGCGACCCCGAGCCCCAGACCGCTTCCGGCAAGGTGCTGTGGCACTTCTCCATGACCCTGGACGGGTTCATCGCAGGACCCGAGCACTCCTTCGACTGGATGACCGGCTTCACGGGGCGGCCCGGCATCGAGGAGGAGTACATCCAGACCACCGGAGCCGTTCTCTGCGGGCGCGACGCGTTCGACAGCGCGATGGGTGACAGCCGCCCCTACAGCGACGACTGGAAGGGCTCGATCTTCATGCTCACCCACCACCCCGAGGACGCGCGGCCCGCCGAGGGCATCACGATCCTGAGCTGCGACGTCGCCGAGGCGGTGCGGATCGGACTCGAGGCAGCCGGTGGCAAGAACCTCGAGGTGTTCTCGGCGAACATCGGGCGGCAGCTGCTCGAGCTCGGGCTCATCGACGAGATCGACCTGCACATCGCGCCGGTCCTGCTCGGCGACGGGATCCGGCTGTTCGACAATCCCGGCGGTGCGCCGCTGCTGCTCGATCTGGTCAACTCCGACGACCCCACTCGAGAGGTGGACCTGCGGTACCGGGTGCGAGCGCCCGCGGCGACGTAGCGGGTCAGGGTTCGCTGGGGAACGCCATCGCCACGGCCCGCACCGTCTGGCGCTCTGCGCCGTCGTCGGGGATCTCCCGGCGCCGCCACGAGAGGAGCAGCTCCTCCAACTGCCCGACCAGCTCGGCCAGCTCGGCCGGGGTGGCCCGGACCCACACATGCGTGGAGGACCCGGCCTCGTCCCACGGCTCGGCCGCGGTCGCGAGGAACTCGCGGGCCCTCTCGAAGTCCCTGGCCAGCAGCACTCCCTGCGCCGCCGTTGCCGCTGCCTCGCCCGCGGCATCGTCGCGGAACCGGCTCGGCGACCAGCGCATGCCGCGGCTGACCAGCTTCCAGCGGCGCTCGCGCCGGTCGGCTGCCGCCTCCGGCGCCGGAGCGACCAGGCCCGCCTCGGCCAGCACCTTGAGGTGGTGCGAGACGCTGCCGGTGGCCAGCCCGAGCGTGGTGGCGAGGGTGCTGGTCGTGGACGGGCCGTGCACGGCCAGGGCGTCCATCAGCCGCGACCGGTCCCGATGGGCCAGCGCCCCGAGCGCTCGAGCGTCGTCGAGAGGCCGCACGTCTCCTGGCTCGCCGTCCCTCATGCCGCGATCGTAGCCCTTTCAGCAAGAGTATTTGCGCAAATCTGGTTGCGAACCTATGGTCGGTGGGATGAGTACGACGATGCAGTACCGACCCCTCGGACGCACCGGACTGACCGTCTCGCCCTACGCCCTGGGCACGATGATGTTCGGCGCCGCCGGCAACACCGACCACGACGAGTGCATCCGCATCGTGCAGGTCGCGCTCGACCACGGGATCAACCTGATCGACACCGCGGACATGTACTCCACGGGCGAGTCGGAGGTGATCGTCGGCAAGGCCCTCCAGGGCAGACGCGACGAGGTGATCCTGGCCAGCAAGGGGCACTTCCCGCTCGAGGAGGGCCTCAACCGCAGCGGGAACTCACGGCTGCACCTGACCCGGGCCGTGGAGGCGAGCCTGGGGCGGCTCGGCACCGATTACCTCGACCTCTACCAGGTCCACCGGCCGGACTGGACGATGGACATCGAGGAGACCCTGTGGGTGCTCACCGACCTGGTCCGGGCCGGCAAGATTCGCGCGTTCGGCCTGTCGACGTACCCCGCCCACGAGATCGTCGAGGCGCATCGGGTCGCCGAGGCCCGCGGGTTGATGCGCCCGCGCACCGAGCAGCCGCCGTACAACCTGCTCGCCAGGGGCATCGAACGCGACGTCCTGCCGGTCACGGAGCGGTGGGGGATGGGCGTCCTCACCTGGAGCCCGCTGGGGTTCGGCTTCCTCACCGGCCGGCACCGCAAGGGCGCGACCCCGACGCAGACCGGCCGGGTGGCGCTACGGCCGGCCTGGTTCGACCCCGACGAACCGGCCGTGGCCCGCAAGCTCGATCTGGTGGAGTCGCTCATGGGTGTCGCCGACGACCTCGGCTGCACCCTCCCCGAGCTCGCCATGGCGTTTCCACTGGCTCACCCCGCGGTCACGTCGGTGATCCTCGGACCGCGCACCCTGCCGCAGCTCGAGGCATCGCTCGCCGGCGCCGCCCTCGAGCTCGACGACGACATCCTGGATCGGATCGACGAGATCGTGCCGCCGGGCACGAACGTCTACGACCCCAACGGCGCCTTCCCCCTGCCCTGGCTGGCCGAGCCAGGCCGGCGGCGGCGACCGCGAGCCGATCGGTTGGGCAGCGTCGTGGGGTGAGCGTCCTATCTCTTGGGGTGCGCCATCGTGTCCACGGCAACGGTCACGGCCAGCACGAGCACCGGGTTCTGCTCCGGGGCGATCTCGACGCCGTAGGTGTCGCGGACCCGGAACCACTTCTTGGAGACCTCGGCGATCTTGCGTCCGTCGTCCTCGATCTCGTACTCGTGGTCCACGATGTTGCCCTGCACCTTCCATTCCTGATCGCCCGCCAGGTCGACCTTCCACCGCTCTCGCAGCGGGGAGATGAGGGCCTTGTGGACCAGCGCCAGGCGTTCACCGTTCGGATCCTCGATGGCCATGGAGTCCCGGATGTGCAGCACCCGGGTCTGGATCCGGCAGACCTTGTTGCCCTGGGTGTCCTCGATGTCGAGGGTGTCGCGCAGTCGTAGGGCCTTGCCGTCGACGCGGAAGACCCGGTTTCCGGATTCGTCCTCGATCCAGTAGTCGTCGCCTATCGAGACCAGCTTCTGTCGCATCTGGTACCGGTGCGCGTCGCCTCCGCGGCCGAACGTGTCACGCTCCTCGCGGCGCTGCTCGCGCCGGTCTCGCAGTCCCATCTGGTCTCCATTTCTTTGGGGCTCCTCGATTCCAGCGCGAGGGTGGGTGTGACGCATCATCCAGATCGGGTGAACATAGGTACGCCCCGTGACCCCGGAGGTGGCAGTAGTGGCCAATCGGCTGGCATCCGCGACATCGCCGTACCTACTCCAGCACAAGGACAACCCCGTCCACTGGTGGGAGTGGGAGCCGGCGGCGTTCGAGGAGGCGCGTCGTCGGGATGTGCCGGTGCTGCTGAGCGTCGGGTACGCCGCCTGCCACTGGTGCCATGTGATGGCGCACGAGTCGTTCGAGGACGACGCCACCGCGGCGTACCTCAACGAGCACTTCGTCAGCATCAAGGTCGACCGCGAGGAACGGCCCGACGTGGATGCCGTCTACATGCAGGCCACCACGGCGATGACCGGGCACGGCGGCTGGCCGATGACGGTCGTGCTCGACCACGACGGCAACCCATTCTTCGCGGGCACCTACTACCCCGACCAACCGCGGCACGGCCAGCCGGCGTTCCGGCAGGTGCTGGAGGCGCTGGTCGACGCCTGGAGCAACAAGGGCGACGACGTCCGCAGGGTCGCCGGGACGATGCGCGAGCACCTGGCCTCGACAAGCTCGACCAGCGGGGGCGCCGCGTTGGCTGCCGGCCCGGTGGACCGCGAGCTCCTCGCGCAGGCGCTGACCACGCTGCAGGGTGAGTACGACGCGGAGCGCGGCGGCTTCGGGGGCGCGCCCAAGTTCCCGCCGTCGATGGTGCTGGAGTTCCTGCTCCGGATGGGGGAGGAGCGGATGCTCGGCGGCACCCTGGAGGCGATGGCGCGCGGCGGCATCCACGACCAGCTGGCCGGCGGGTTCGCGAGGTACAGCGTCGACGCCGACTGGGTCGTGCCGCACTTCGAGAAGATGCTCTACGACAACGCGCTGCTGCTGAGCGTGTACGCCGGCACCCGCAGCCACGTGGGCGCATGGGCGGCCGAGGGGATCGCCGACTTCCTGCTCGGCGAGCTCCGCACCTCCGAGGGCGGGTTCGCATCGGCGCTCGACGCCGACAGCGAGGGCGTCGAGGGCAAGTTCTATGCCTGGACGCCGACCCAGCTGGTCGAGGCGCTCGGCCCCGATGACGGCGCGTGGGCCGCGCAGTTGCTGTCGGTCACCGACGCCGGCACGTTCGAGCACGGCTCGTCGACGCTGCAGCTGCGCGCGGATCCCGACGACCTGGAGCGCTGGTTCGACGTACAGCGGCGGCTGCGGGATGCCCGCGCCGAGCGGGTGCGCCCGGCCCGCGACGAAAAGGTCGTGGCGGCCTGGAACGGGCTGGCGATCAGCGGGCTGGTCCGGCTGTGGGGATGGCTCGGGCAGCCGACCCATCTCGAGGCCGCGGTCGCGGCCGGTGACCTGCTGGCGCGGTTGCACCTCGATGGCGGTCGGCTGCGGCGGGTGTCCCGCGACGGCGTCGTCGGCGAGCCCGCAGGAGTGCTGGAGGACTACGGCTGTGTGGCCTCCGGGTTCCTCGACCTCCTCCAGGCCACCGGCGACCCGGTCTGGCTCGAGCGCGCCGGGGCGCTGCTCGACACCGCTCTCACCCAGTTCCGGGCCGACGACGGCGGTTTCTTCGACACCGCCGACGACGCCGAGGCGCTGGTGGTCCGGCCCCGCGACCCCAGTGACAACGCCAGCCCGTCGGGCTTCTCCGCGATGCTGCACGCGCTCACGACCTACACGGCACTCACCGGGGAGACCCGGCACCGCGCCGCCGCGGAGGAGGCGCTGGCCACCGTTCACCAGCTGCTCCAGCGGGTGCCGCGGTTCGCGGGCTGGAGCGCGGCGGCCGCGGTCGCGATGCTGGAGGGTCCGCTCGAGGTGGCCGTCGTCGGAGCGCCGGGCGCGGAGCGGGACGAGCTCGCCGCCCGGGCCCGGGCGCACCCCACCGCCGTGGTGGTGGTCGCGGAGGGTCCGGTCGACGGCATCCCGCTCCTGGCCTACCGGACTCCGGTCGAGGGCCGCCCGGCCGCGTACGTCTGTCGTGGGTTCGTGTGCGAACGGCCGGTCACGGAGATCGCGGAGCTGGACAGGGCGCTGACCGCGACACGTTGACGCGAGTAGGTTCGCATCCGTGAACGAGGACACCTACGACTACGTCATCGTCGGGGCCGGCAGCGCCGGTGCGGTCCTGGCCGCGCGGCTGTCAGAGGACGCCGTCAGCTCGGTACTGCTGCTCGAGGCGGGCGGCGAGGCCGACGCCGACGAGGTGATGATCCCGGCGGCGTTTCCCTCTCTCTTCAAGACCCGGTGGGACTGGAACTACCAGACCACCGAGCAGAAGCAGCTGAACGGCCGGCGGGCCTATTGGCCCCGGATGAAGGCCCTCGGCGGCTGCTCCTCGATGAACGCGATGATCTACATCCGGGGCAACCGGGTCGACTACGACTCCTGGCGCGACCAGTACGGCGCCGCGGGGTGGGGCTTCGACGACCTGCTGCCGTACTTCGTGCGGTCGGAGAGCAACACCCGGCTCGGCACCCCGCTGCACGGACGGACCGGGCCGCTGCACGTCGAGGACCGCAGCTACACGCATCCGCTGAGCCACGCGTTCGTGGCCAGCGCGGTGAGCGCCGGGCTCAAGCCCACCGACGACTTCAACGGCGCGGAGCAGGAGGGTGCCGGGCTCTACCAGGTCACCTGCCGGCGGGGCCGGCGCTGGTCGACCAACGAGGCGTTTCTCAAGCCTGCGCGGTCCCGACGCAACCTCACGGTCGCCACCGGCGCGCTGGCCACGTCCGTTGTCGTGGAGGGCGAGCGAGCGGTCGGCGTGACGTTTCGGCAGGGCGGTGGCACGCACGCCGTTCGCGCCCGGCGGGAGGTGCTGCTCTGCGGTGGCGCGATCAACTCCCCGCAGCTGTTGATGCTGTCCGGCATCGGCCCGGCCGCGCACCTCGCGGAGCACGGCATCGACGCGCGGGTCGACCTCGCGGGGGTGGGTGCGAACCTCCAGGACCACCCGGTGGCGCCGATGCTCTGGTACACCCGCGGCGTCGGCGACCTCGCCCAGCTCAACAACCTGCGCACGTACGGCATGTGGAAGGCGCGGGGCCGGGGCCCGCTCTCCTCGAACATCGGCGAGGCGGGTGCGTTCTTCGCGACCCGCGAAGGGCTCCCGGCTCCCGACCTGCAGATCCACGTCGCCCCGACCGGCTTCTACGACAACGGCCTGCACGAGCCGACCAGCCGGATGGTCACCGCGGCGCCGACGCTGGTGTCCGTGGCGAGCAGGGGATCGATCCGGCTGCGGTCGGCTGATCCTTCGTGGCACCCGGCCATCGACGCGGCGTACCTCGAGGACCAGACCGACCTCGACGCGCTGCTGGCCGGCCTGCGTCGTACCTGGGAGATCTGCACGCAGGGCGAGCTGGGCCGCTTCCTCGACCGACCCTGGCAGCTGCCGGACCACCCGTCCGACGACGATCTCGTCGAGCACATCCGGACCTGGGCGCAGACGCTCTACCACCCGACGTCGACCTGCGCGATGGGATCGGGTGATGACGCGGTCGTCGACGCGGAGCTCCGGGTGCGCGGTGTCGAGGGGCTGCGCGTCGCGGACGCCTCGGTGATGCCCGCCGTACCCCGCGGCAACACGAACGCCCCCACCATCATGGTCGCCGAGCGGGCGGCCGATCTGATCAGGAGTGCTCCATGACGGTCACCGACACCCGAGCGACGTTCGACTCCCTCGACCCGATCAACGGCGACGTCGTCGCGACGCACCCGGTGCACGGCGAGGAGGAGGTGCGAGCGGCCGTTCTGCGCGCGAAGGAGGCCGCGGCCTGGTGGTCGGCGCTGACGTACGACGAGCGCAAGACCCACCTCACGGCTTGGAAGGGCGTCGTCACGCGCCGGCTCGCGCAGCTCGCCGAGGTGATGCACCAGGAGACCGGCAAGCCGCACAGCGACGCGATGCTCGAGGCGGCGCTGGCGATCGACCACCTCGCGTGGGCGGCGGGGCACGCCGAGAAGTTCCTCAAGCGGCGCCGGGTCCCCTCGGGTCTGGTGATGGCCAACCAGGCGGCGAGCGTCGCGTACCTGCCCCTCGGCGTCGTCGGTGTGATCGGCCCCTGGAACTACCCGGTCTTCACGCCGATGGGCTCGATCTCCTACGCACTGGCCGCGGGCAACGCGGTGGTCTTCAAGCCGTCGGAGTACACCCCCGGTGTCGGGGAGTGGCTGGCCCGGACGTTCGTCGAGACCGTGGGGCGCCCGGTGCTGCAGGTGGTCACCGGTATGGGGGAGACGGGGGCAGCCCTCTGCCGGGCCGGCGTCGACAAGGTGGCGTTCACCGGCTCGACCGAGACCGGCAAGCGGGTGATGGCGGCCTGCGCCGAGACGCTCACCCCGGTGGTGATCGAGGCCGGCGGCAAGGACGCGCTGATCGTCGACGCGGACGCCGACATCGAGGCCGCGGCCGACGCGACGCTGTGGGGCGCCTGTGCCAACGCGGGCCAGACCTGCGCCGGCGTGGAGCGGGTCTACGTGCACGAGCGGGTGTACGACGAGTTCCTCGACGTGCTGGTGGACAAGTCGCGGGAGCTGCGCGCCGACGACGGCCCGGGTTCGCACCTCGGCCCGATCACGATGCCCAAGCAGCTGGACATCATCCGCTCGCACATCCAGGACGCATTGGACCGCGGCGGCCGGGCGGTGGTCGGTGGTGTCGACGCGGTGGGGGAGCGGTTCGTGCAGCCGACGATCCTGGTCGACGTACCTGAGGACTCGCGGGCGGTGCAGGAGGAGACGTTCGGCCCGACGGTCACTGTCGCCAAGGTGCGCGACATGGACGAGGCGGTGAGGCTGGCCAACGGCACGCGGTACGCCCTCGGCTCGACGGTGTTCGCCAAAGAACGCGGGATGGAGATCGCCGAGCGGCTGCGCACCGGGATGACCGCGATCAACGGCGTCATCACCTTCGCCGGCATCCCGAGCCTCCCGTTCGGAGGCGTCGGCGACTCCGGCTTCGGCCGGATCCACGGCCCCGACGGCCTGCGCGAGTTCACGTACCCCAAGGCGATCTCCCGCCAGCGCTTCAAGCCGATGCTCGCCCTCACCACGTTCGCCCGCACCGAGAAGGCCGAGGAGCAGCTCGCCACGATGATCACGATGCTGCACGGCCGCGGGACCACGATCCCCAAGAAGTAGCCCACGCTGGTCGAGCAGCGAGCGCCAGCTGTTCTATGCCGTGAGGTTGGTGACACCGATCGGGGTGCGGGTGACTGGTGGTCGTCCGGCTAGTGCGGTGTGGGGTCGAATGTAGTTGTAGCGGTCGAGGAAGCCGGTAAGGGCGGCGGTGCGTTCGTCGTTGCTGTGCCAGGGGCGTTGGTAGGCCCATTCGCGGGCCAGGGTGCGGTGGTAGCGCTCGACCTTGCCGTTGGTCTGGGGCCGGTAGGGACGGGTGTAGAGGTGGCGGGTCCGGGTCTTGGTCACCGCGGTGTTGAAGACCAGGGACCGGTAACAGGCTCCGTTGTCGGTGAGCACCCGCCGGATCCTGCGGATCCCGTGGCGGCGGAAGAACCTGACCGCGCGGGCCCAGAACGCGGCGGCGGTGGGGCCCTTCTCGTCGAGGAGTTCCTCGGTGTAGGCCAGCCGGGAGTGGTCATCGATCGCGGTGTGCAGGTACACGTAGCCGACCCGGCCACCGGTCTTCTTCCGGGCTCGGTAGTTGGCGTGCCGGGCTCGTTCGCCGGCCCGGTGTGCGGCCGAGCCGCGGGCGTGTACCCGGTGCCCGCCACCGACCGGGATCCGGCCGAGCTTCTTGACATCGACATGCACCAGGTCGCCGGGCTGGTCGTACTCATAGCGCCGCACCGGCTCGCGCAGGTCCTCACCGGTGACGTCGAGGTCGCGTAGCCGGGAGATCCCGTGCCGGACCAGGATCCGGTAGATCGTGGAGGCCGGCACGGTAAGACCTTCCTCGGCCAGCCGGCCGCACAGTTGCACCGGCCCGACCTTCAGCTCCCGACGCAGCTGACAGACCCGGGACTCGACCCGGACCGGTGTCTGGTTCGGCGAGTGGTGCGGTCGACTGGAGCGGTCCTGCAGACCTGCCTCGCCCTCCTGGACCCAGCGGGCGTACCACTTGCCCAGAGTCTGCCGGTGGATCCCGGCCTCGTCGGCAACATGACTGATCGGCCGACGGGCATCGACACGGTCACACAACCGGCGCCGCCCTTCCGGGGTCAGCGGAGCGTTACGGTGGCTCATCAGAGGGCCTTTCTCTTCGGCGTGGTGTCTAGTCGCTTCACACCGAACTAGAGGAAGGCCCTCTGCCTACTCAGCCACGCCGACCAACGTCACCAACCTCCCGAATCAGAACAGCCAGCGAGCGTCGTCGAGACCCCGCAACCGGAGAATCCATCTCAACCACGGGCGAAAGGCCTGTCCCCGCCACTACGCCCCGCCCACGACCACCTACACGACCACCAAGCTCCCCGACGGCAAGGTCGGGTTCCACCGACGAACGTGAGGGGCTCGGGGTCAGGTCAGTGCGCCAGCTTGAGACCGATGACGCAGCCGACCAGGCCGACCAACAGCAACACCTTCGCGGCGGTCATGGACTCCGCTCCAGTGACCATCCCGTACGTGACGGTGAGTGCAGCCCCGATGCCGACCCAAACCGCGTATCCCGTTCCGATGGGGAGCGTGCGCAACGCATAGGCCAGCCCGCCCATGCTGAGCACGAGCCCGACCAGGAAGACCAAGGAAGGGGGGAGCCGGGAGAAGCCCTCGGACTTGCCGAGCGCAACAGCCCAGACGGCCTCGAAGGCACCAGAGAGGA
>CAVSMX010000040.1:0-11993 GCA_963729095.1 uncultured Actinomycetota bacterium
TCCCGGCCTGGCTGCTCGTCGTGGTCGTTCACGGGACCATCATCCCCCGGGGGTGGGAAAACCGGACAGTCAGGGCGATCAGCGGAGGTTGTGCCGGAGCGGCGAGGTGCCCGGAGCCGGGGTCTGGGTGACCAGGTGCGTGACGGGGGGCCGCCGCTCGATCGTGGGCGCGTCGGCGGGCGCAGCGCCGAGAGCGAGCACGCCCATCACGGCCGCGCCGACGGCCCCGCCACCGATCGCCGCCAGGCCCACGTTACGGCGCATCCGATGGTCCGGGCGGGCGCCCGCGAACGCCAGGAGCGCTGCGCCCGGCGGCATGCCGAGCAACGACCCCTTCAGTCCGTCGGGCGCCCCCCCGGCGTCGTAGGAGAGCCCGGCCAGGCGGGTCTTCACCCACCCCTCGCGCTCCACTGCGTCGCGGCAGAAATGACAGGCGTGGACGTGCCCCCAGGCCCGCTCCGCCTCCTCCGGAGACAGCTGACCATCGAGCAGGGCACTGATCCGGGTGCCGAGATGAGCCATCAGCCCACGTCCCACGCGGGCGTCATCACCGGCAGGGACGGGCCCGAGTAGCGCTTGCGACCGGACGCCGGCGCGCGGTGCGCCAGCGCCTTGCGGAGCATCGCGCGGCCGCGGTGGATGCGGGACCGCACCGTGCCGAGCTTGGCGCCGAGGATCTCGGCGATCTCCTCGTAGCTGAGTCCCTCGACGTCACAGAGCACCACCGCCGCCCGGAAGTCCGGCGGCAGGGTGGCCAGGGCGCGCTCGATGTCGTCGTCGAACGTGCGGTCGGCGTACGCCGTGTCGGGTCCGGGGGCCGGGCTGGACAGTCGGGCCGCGCGCTCGTCGGACAGCGCGTCGAAGCGGATCCGCTGCTTGCGCCGCGCCTGGTCGAGGAAGAGGTTGGTGGTGATCCGGTGCAGCCAGCCCTCGAACGTGCCCGGGGTGTAGGTGTCCAGCGAGCGGAACACCCGCACGAACACCTCCTGGGTGAGGTCCTCGGCGTCCGGACGGTTGCCGGTGAGCCGGTAGGCCAACCGGTAGACCCGGTCGGAGTGCTGCTCGACGATCTCGTCCCAGGTGGGTACGACGGCGGGGTCGCCGGTCGTCTGGGGCTGCTCCATCGTCGGTCTCCTGATCCGCACGGCTGGTGGTGGCTCCTCACGCTAGGTGACGCTGCTGAAAGAACCCTGTGAAGTTGGTGGGGTCCTGATCCTGACAACGAGGCGGATGGTGGCTGTGTTCCCGAGGGTGGTGACCTGTGGTCGTTTCCGGCTCGCGAAACCGACCGTCAGTCACCGCTCCCCTTGCCGACGGGGAGATACGGTGGCCTGGTGAAGCCGCCCCAGCCCGCCACCTGGACTTACGCCGAGGACTACATCCGCGAGGACGACCTCCTCGCCGCCGCCCGGGCCCGCGCCGAGGAGGTGGGCGTCGTCGCGATCGGCTCCGGCGGCGGGGCCGCACTGCGCATGCTCGCCGCCCTGATCGAGGCCCGCGCCGTCGTCGAGATCGGCACGGGCACCGGGGTCTCCGGACTGTGGCTGATGCGCGGCATGCGGCCCGATGGCGTGCTGACCACGGTCGACATCGAGACCGAGCACCAACGGCTGGCCCGGGAGACGTTCAACGAGGCCGGCATCCCCGCGCAGCGGGTGCGAACCATCGCCGGGGCGGCCCTCGACGTACTCCCCCGGCTGACCGACGGCCACTACGACCTGGTCTTCGCCGACGGCGACAAGGCGGAGTACTCCGCCTATCTCAAGGAGGCGATGCGGCTGCTGCGCCCCGGTGGCGTGGTGGCCTTCGACAACGCGCTGTGGCACGACCGGGTGGCCGACCCCTCCCAGCGCGACGACGACACCGTCGCGATCCGCGACCTCGGTCGGGAGATCGCCGACAGCGAGGACCTGGTCGCCGCCCTCCTTCCCGTCGGAGACGGCCTGCTCGTCGCGAAGAAGGTATGGGTCGCCGAGCCCGAGTGACCAGTCGCTAGGTTTGCGGCGGGTCGGCGAAGCTGCGGGCCGCAGTGAAGCCCTCCCAGCCCTCTGCGACGGCGACGATGTCGCACTCCTCTATCAGGACCGGCGCGCTGCCGATGATCTGCGAGCCCGGCGACTCCGCGGCGTTCTCGGTGAACGTTGCCTGGAACTCCGCGCGGGCGGCGGCGGTGGCGAACACGTAGCAGCCCTCGAACCACTCGCCCGGGCGCACCCGCCAGGTCTTGAAGGCCAGGCCCTGCATGCCGGTGAACTTCGAGTGCGACGTCTCCGCGACGTACGCCGCCAGCTTCTCCTCGACACCGTCGGGGGCGCTCGCCAGGGACCAGCGGACGGTCAGACCCAGCACTACAGGACTCCTTCCAGGGGGTGGTCGGAGCCGAGCCAGTCGAGGAGCACGCGAGCGCCGAACCCGGAGGGTCCGACCGTCCACTCGAAGCTCTCCTCCGGCACGTCACCGACCGACGCGAGGTCGAGATGGGCCCACGGAACGTTGCCGGCGAAGTGCTGGAGGAACAGCGCGGCGACGATGGCCTGTGGTCCCTTCGGGCCGTTGTCGGCATCGGCGATCTTCGAGGAGAGGTTGTCCTGATAACCCGCGAAGAGCGGGAACCGCCACAGCGGCTCGCCCGCGGTCTCGCCCGCTGCCAGCAGCGCGTCGGCGAGCGCGTCGCTGTTGGCGAACAGCCCGCCGACCTGCTGGCCGAGGGCCACCTTGATGCCGCCGGTGAGAGTGGCGACGTCGACGAGCACGTCGGGGTCGAGCTTGTCGACGGCGTACGCCATCGCGTCGGCGAGCACCAGCCGACCCTCGGCGTCGGTGTTGGTGACCTCGCTGGTGCGTCCGCCGTAGTGACGGAGTACGTCGCCGGGGCGGGTCGCCGATCCGGAGATGGCGTTCTCCGCGGCCGCGACCAGTCCGATCACGCGCACCGGACAGCCGACGTCGGCGAGCGCCGCCATCGTCGCCATCACCACCGCACCGCCGGTCATGTCGCGCTTCATGTTGATCATCGCCGCGCCGGGCTTGATGGTCAGGCCGCCGGTGTCGAAGGTGATGCCCTTGCCCACGAACGCGACGGTGGGGGTGGAGCGGCGGGCCTTCTTGGGCGTGTAGTCGAGCCGGACCAGTCGCGGCGGGTTGGCGGAGCCCTGGCCGACGCCGATGATCCCGCCGAACCCCTCGGCCTCGAGCTGCTTCTCGTCCCAGACCCGGCACTTCAGACCGTGGTCGGCGGCGAGGGTCTGGGCCTGCTCGGCGAGCCACGCCGGAGTCTTGAGGTTGGACGGCACGGTCGCGAGCGCCCTGGCCCGCCAGCCCGCCGTGCCCAGCGCGACGGCGCGATCCAGCACCTCGCGATCTTCGCCGCCGAGCTCGGCGAGGACGACCTTGGTGACCGGCCGATGCTCGGGCTCCGCCGAGCGCATGTGGAACCCGAACGAACCGAGCATGACGCCGACGACGAACGCCTCCAGACCGTCGGTGGGGCTCAGCGCCGGGATGCTGGTGGTCAGGGTTGCGCGGTCGCGGACCGCGCGGGCAAGAGCCGCCCCGGCCCTGCGGAAGTCGGTGGGACGCTGGTCGCCGACGCCGACCAGCAGCACCAGCCGTAGCTGCGGGTTGCCAGGGACCCCCAGAGGCGCGGGGATCTGGACGATCTCACCGGTCTTGCCGGCCGCCCGGTGGACCTCGAGCGCGCCGAGCAGGTCGACGCCGAGGGCTTCGGCGAGCTGGTCCGCACCCGGCCCGAGCAGGAGCTGGCCGTCGTCATCCGTCCCAGGTAGGACGGGGAGCGCGACGACCTCGGCGCCGGCGACCGCGTGAGGCAACAGCCCGCTGACCGCGAACTCCGGCGGTGCGACTTGGACAGGGAGTGTCGGGTCGATCACCCTACGACGTTCTTGAGGGCGTCACCCAGGGCGCCGGCCTCCTCGGCGTTGAGCTCGACCACGAGCCGGCCACCACCTTCGAGCGGCACGCGCATCACGATGCCGCGCCCCTCCTTGGTGACCTCCAGCGGACCGTCGCCCGTCCGCGGCTTCATCGCCGCCATCCGGCACCTCTTCCTGATTCAAGAACGAGAGCGGCGTGCAACCGCTCTCACGTGCGGAGCCATTATCCCCTATCGGCCACGTGACCCGCACCACTGGCTGGCAGACTCACGCGCATGCACGCCCGGTCGGCCCTCTTCGACCTGTACGGCGACCACCTGCGTGGCCGGGAAAGCCAGGCGCCGGTGGCCGCGATCGTGCGCCTGCTCGCGCCCGTCGGCATCGCCGCGCCGGCGGTACGGACCGCGATCTCGCGGATGGTGATGCAGGGCTGGCTCGAGCCGGTCACCCTCGAGGGTGGCCGCGGCTACCGCGCCACGGCGCGCGCCAACCGCCGCCTCGACGAGGCCGGCGACCGGATCTACGGGCGGCACCACCCGCACTGGGACGGCGCCTGGCACCTGGCGTTCGTCGATCCGCCCGCCACCCGGAGCGCCCGCGGCCGGCTCCGCGCCGACCTCGCGTTCCTGGGGTACGCCGAGCTCGCCGACAACGTGTGGGTGAGCCCGTTCGAGCGGGGTGAGCTCGACTCGGTGCTCGAGCGCGCCGACGCGTCCGCGCGCACCGCGCGCGCCGTCGACGTCGACCCAGCGCCCACGGAGGCCTGGGATCTCGACGAGCTCCGAGCGGCGTACGACGGCTGGCTGGCCAACGCCGACGGCCTGCTCGCCGGGCACCTCGAGGAGCACGGTGACGACGACGAGGCGGCGTTCGCCGGACGCTTCCACCTCGTGCACGAGTGGCGGAAGTTCCTGTTCGCGGACCCGGGTCTGCCCGAGCAGCTGTTGCCCCCGGACTGGCCGGGCCGCGCCGCCGCGGAGCTGTTCCAGAAGGAGGCGACGCGACTGGGGCCGGGTGCGCACCGGTTCGTCGCGCGCTGCCTGGACGACGCTTCGTGACGGCTGCTGACAGACTGCGGGGCATGTCCGATGCACCCGTGCTTCTCGACCTGACCGACGGCGTCGCCACCATCACTCTCAACCGGCCGGACGCCATGAACAGCCTCGACGTGGCGACCAAGGTCTCGCTGCTCGAGATCGTCCGCACCGTGGCGGAGGATCCCGCTGCCCGGTGCGTGGTGCTGACCGGCACCGGGCGCGCCTTCTGCACCGGGCAGGACCTCAAGGAGCACGTTCAGCTGCTCGAGTCCGGCGGCAGCGAGCAGCTGTTCACCACCGTCGACGATCACTACAACCCGATCGTCAGCGCGCTGGCCGGGATGGCCAAGCCTGTGATAGCCGCGATCAATGGTGTCGCGGCGGGCGCAGGAGCCAGCCTTGCCTTCGCGTGCGACCTGCGGATCGTCGCCGACACGGCCGGATTCAATCTCGCGTTCGCCAACGTGGCGCTCTCCTGCGACACCGGAGCCAGCTATCACCTGCCGCGGCTGGTGGGCCGCGCCAAGGCGATGGAGCTTCTCTACTTCCCCAGCACGATCCGCGCCGAAGAGGCGCTGGCCCTAGGACTGGCGACCAAGGTGGTGCCGGCCGACGCGCTGGCCGACGAGGTCGCGACGCTGGCGGGCCGGCTCGCGGCCGGACCGACGGTGGCCCTGGGCGCGATGCGGCAGGCGGTGGCGTACGCCGCCGGTCATTCGTTCGAGGAGGCGCTGCAGTTCGAGAGCGCGATGATGCAGCGCACCGGCGCCACCGCCGACCACCCGGCCGCCGTCGCGGCGTTCGTGGCGAAGGAGAAGCCGGTCTTCGAGGGCCGGTGAGTGGCTACGGCCCGGCGGGGTCGAACTTGATGGTGCCGTAGCCGGCATTGAAGATCGACAACACCTGCCGGGGTGCGGTGCCGCGCAGGTGGCGCCGCTTCGGGTGGGCGCCGTACTCGACGGTCAGCGCAGTGCCGCGGAACCGATGGTTGAACCACATCGTCATCGTGCCGTGGCACACCGATCCGCAGTCGAGCGTCTTCGCGGGCAGGTTCAGCTTGTCGGCCACCCGGCGGGCGAACTTCGGCCGCTTGGTGTCGGTGTCCACGCCGCGCAGCGGCTGGTGGAAGCTCAGGATGTAGTCGGGGCGGATCGCACGAAGGAATCGCATCATCGCCTTGGTCTCCGGCTCCGACGCCGGCTTCGGCCCGGACTCGTAGCTGCCGTCGAGGTCCTTCCACCGGTAGGGGAAGTTGCGGTTGAGGTCGACACCGTGCGCGTTCTTCCGGGTGCCGGCTGCCAGCCCGTCGGGGTTGTACGTCGGCACGATCCACAGGTCGATCCCCACCAGGGGTCGGCCGTCCTTGAGGCCGAACAGGATGTGCCGCGTGTCCGGCTCGTTGCCGTGCATCGTCGACATCAGCACCACGGTGGGTACGCCGACCCGGCCCGGCTCGCCGAGGTGGTAAGCGACGATGGCGCGGCCGTTGACGGACTCACCGACGACACGGCGGCCGTTGACCGCCGGCTCCTGCTCGGCCGCGGTGCCCTCGGCCCACAGGGGCGTGAGCAGGAGCAGCGGCAGCATCGTCAGCAGTGCCAGCGGGCCCGAGATCCGGCGCATGTCAGACGGCGGACGTGAGGTAGGCGTAGGTGAACACGCACACCCCGACGAGCATCCCGACGTGGGCGAGTACCGAGAGCCCCGGACCTTCGGACCAGGAGTCCTCGGAGGCGGTCGCAGCGTGCTTGCCGTGCGTGGGCATCCACCGGACCAGGATGAGCAGCCCGGCGATCACCACGATCCACCAGAGGCTGATCGCGATGATGCCCACCAGCGCGGAACGGTCGTCAGTCAGCTGGTCGTCAGCGAACAGGAACACCAGCCACGCAGCGAGCGCCAGCACCCCCGCGACGGTGTGAACGTTGAGTGTCATCCGGCCGACGTCTGCGCGACCGGCACCACCTTCGTCGTTCCCGAGTCGAAGCCGGGTCAACAAGATGACCACGGCCGCCAGACCGGTCAGCACGTAGACGATCAGCTCGGTCGACACGCCCGGCAGTCTGCCCTAAGGCGATGCGTCGTCGCCACGACCGTCCGGGGGCGTCGGCGCGTCGGCGTCGCTGCCACGCTCACTGGCGAGCCGGTCGAGGAGGGCGTCCACCTCCGACATCCGGTAGCCCCGGAAGGCGATCGAGAAGCGGATCCGGCGCAGGTCGTCGGCGCCGATCGGGCGGTCGGACGGCACCAGCGCGTCGGGCCGGTCGTCGTAGACCCGGACCATCGGCGCGCCCCGGCCGGCCGCGAACATCGCGACCCCGCCCATCGCCAGCACCACGAGGACCGCGAACACCCACATCATTTGGGGTCCCCGCGGCGTTGTTCGGCGGAGGAGCGAAGCGGGGGAGACGAAGAACGTCGTGGGGTGTTCATCATCTGAGGTCTCGTCCCTTCACCATCAGCTCGACGGCCTCGTCGATGTCGTCGGTGAGGGTCAGCCGCTCGAGGTCGGCCTCGGCGATCTTGCCGTCGGCGAGCACGGTGCCGCGGAGCCAGTCGATCAGCCCGGACCAGTAGGTCGTACCGATGAGCACCACCGGGAACGTGGTGATCTTCTGGGTCTGGGAGAGGGTCAGGGCCTCGAACGTCTCGTCGAGGGTGCCGAGGCCGCCCGGCAGCACCACGAAGCCCTGCGAGTACTTCACGAACATCGTCTTGCGCACGAAGAAGTAGCGGAAGTTGATGCCGACGTCGACCCATTCGTTGAGGCCCTGCTCGAAGGGCAGCTCGATGCCGAGCCCGACGCTCACCCCCCCGCCCTCGCTGGCGCCTTTGTTGGCCGCCACCATGGCGCCGGGGCCGCCGCCGGTGATCACCGCGAAGCCGGCCTCGGCGAGCTTGCGGCCGACCTCCTCCGCCTGTGCGTACGACGGATGGTCGGGCGGGGTGCGCGCGGAGCCGAAGACCGCGATCGCCGGGCCCAGCTCGGCGAGCGCCCCGAAGCCCTCCACGAACTCGGCCTGGATCCGCAGCACCCGCCACGGGTCGGTGTGCACCCAGTCAGTCGGACCGCGGGAGTCGAGCAGCCGCTGGTCGGTGGTGGAGCCGTCGACCTGGTCGCGGCGCATCAGCACCGGCCCCTTGCGCTTGGCCTTCATCCGGCGACTCCCAACCACGTCCGCAGCTGCGCCTCGCAGCTGGTGATCTGCTCTATCGGCACGTGCTCCTCCTGCTTGTGGGCCAGCATCGGGTCGCCCGGGCCGAAGTTGACCGCCGGCACGCCGAGACCACTGAAACGCGAGACGTCGGTCCAGCCGAACTTGGGGTTCACCCGGCCGCCGACGGCCTCGACGAACTCCTTCGCGGCCGGGCGGTCCAGGCCCGGCAGCGCACCGGGGGCGAGGTCGGTGAGGGTCACCTCGAAGCCGTCGAAGTAGTGCCGCACAAACGCCTCCGCCTCGGCCTCCGAGCGGTCCGGGGCGAACCGGTAGTTGACCTCGACCACGCACTCGTCGGGCAGCACGTTGCCGGCGACGCCGCCGCGGACGAACACCGCGTTCAGCCCCTCGTGGTACTCCAGCCCGTCGATCATCGGCTTCCGCGCCTGGTAGGCGTTCAGCCGGATCAGGATCTCGCCGGCCCGATGGATCGCGTTCACACCCTTCCAGGAGCGGGCGCTGTGGGCGCGCTCCCCGGTAGTACGCACCTCGGCCCGGAGGGTGCCCTGGCAGCCCGCCTCGACCACGGCGTTCGACGGCTCCATCAGGATCGCGAAGTCGGCGGTCATCAGCTCGGGGGCCGACCGGCTGAGCTGAGAGAGCCCGTTGTGCTCCGCCTCGATCTCCTCGCCTTCGTAGAGGATGAAGGTGAGGTCGCGGTTGGGCTCGGGCACGGTCGCGGCGAGTCGCAGGATGACGGCATCGCCGCCCTTCATGTCGCAGCTGCCGAGCCCGTGGAGCAGCGGCCCGTCGAGCCGAGCCGGAAGGTTGGCGTTGACCGGCACGGTGTCGATGTGTCCGGCGATCACGACCCGTTCGCCGCGACCCAGCTCGGTGCGCGCCACCAGGGTGTGGCCGTGCCTGCTCACCTCGAGGTGGTCGAGCCCGCGCAGGGCGACCTCGATCTCGTTGGCGATCACCCGCTCATTGAGGCTGACGGACTCGATGTCGACGAGCTGACGGGTCAGCGTGACCACGTCGGAGGTCAGATCGAGCACCATGCCCGTAGTCAATCAGTCGGGCGGGAAGACGCAGAACTCGTTGCCCTCGGGGTCGGCCATGACCGTCCAGCGCGACTTCTCGGCCAGCACCCGCGCGCCGGCGCGCTCGAGCTCGGCGACGTCGCCGCGGACGTCCCAGTGGACCCGGTTCTTGACCGTCTTCGGCTCGGGCACGGGCACGAAGATGAGGTTCTCGAACGGCATGCCGGGGACCTTGTCCATCCCCCACACCTCGCCGAAGTCCTCGCCGCCGGTTTGGGCTTCGACGCCGAAGCGGTCCGCCCACCAGCCCGCGATCGCCTCGGGGTGGGCGGAGTCGACCACCACGTCGTAGACGCGGTTGGCCGGGGGGTCGTCGCGGAGGAACGCACAGAAGTCGTTGCCCGCCGGGTCCTCGAGCACCGTCCACGGGAACCCGGAGGTCTCGGCGGGGATGACCACGGTGGCGCCGAGGTCGGTGACCTCCGCGAGCGAGGAGACGTGCAGATCGAGGTGCACGCGGTTCTTGGTGACCTTGGGCTCGGGCACGGGCTCGAGCTCCATGAACAGCCCCTCGGGACCGATCAGCGCCCCGGGATCGTCGGGGTCGTCGCCCGGCTGGTGCTTGAACCGCAGGGCCCTGGCCCAGAACTCGGCGGGCTCCGGACCGTTGACGTCGAGGCAGAGGCAGTACCACGTCGTACTCATCTCGCCATCCAAGCATCGGCCAAGGACTTCCCGCAGAACTGAAACACGTTCTAGTCTGGGGGAATGCGCAACGGAGTCGTCCTGTTCTCGTCCGACCGCGGCATCACGCCGGCCGAGCTGGCTCGCGCCGCCGAGGAGCGGGGGTTCGACACCATCTACGTGCCCGAGCACACCCACATCCCGGTGCGGCGGGACGCCGCCCACCCGACCGGCGGCGAGGACCTGCCGGACGACCGCTACCTGCGCACGCTCGACCCATGGGTGTCCCTCGCGACGGCAGCGGCGGTGACCTCGCGGATCCGCCTGTCGACCGCGGTCGCGCTGCCGGTGGAGTCCGACCCGATCACGCTCGCCAAGACGATCGCCACCCTCGACCACCTCTCCGGTGGCCGGGTCACGATCGGAGCCGGCTTCGGCTGGAACACCGACGAGCTCGAGGACCACCACGTCCCGGCCGCGAAGCGCCGCACCGTGCTCCGCGAGTACGTCGAGGCGATGCGGGCGCTGTGGACCCAGGACGAGGCGGCGTACGACGGGGAGTTCGTGTCGTTCAAGCCGTCCTGGGCCTACCCCAAGCCGGTGCAGGCGCACATCCCGCTGATCATCGGGGCCGGCGGCGGCCCGAAGACGTTCGCGTGGATCACGCGCACCGCCGACGGTTGGATGACCACCCCCGTCGAGCAGGACATCTCCGGCAAGGCCGACGCACTGCGCAAGGCGTGGGCGGACGCAGGTCGCGAGGGCAGCCCCGACATCCACGTCCTGATCGCCGCCAAACCCTCCCCCGACGACCTGGCCGCCTGGGCCGCGGCCGGCACGACCGAGCTGATCTGGGGCGTCCCCGACAAGTCCGCCGACGAGGTGCTCGCCTACCTCGACCGGCTCGCGGGGCGGCTGGGACTGGGTGGATGAATCCCTGGGTGGCCAGGGATTCATCCAAGACCGAGGGCACGCATCGAAGGCAGTTCGACGGTCGACACTCGGGGGTCAGCGACCGGGATCAAACAAGAAGGGCGAACTTCCTTCGTTCCGCGCCTGTGGATAGCACCCGACCCGATCGCCGCCTACCGGTCAGGGTGGGCGCGTGGACCCGGTCACGGCCCTGGCGCAGCTCGGCGGCGTCGCACCTCGCAAGGAGTGGCGACGGAGTCTCGGCTCAGATGCAGCCGCGCGGGCGGCACTCGATGACGGCTACGTGGTGCTGCTGCCTCGGAAACAAGTCGGCCTGCCCGACCTCGAGGAGGCGCTGCGCTGTGCCGCGGCTGTTGGAGGCGTCGTCTCTCACCTGAGCGCTGCGCTGCACCACGGGTGGAAGGTCAAGAAGGCGCCGGACCGGCCGACGGTGACGGTGCCGCGCAACCGTCGGCCTCCGGTGGCGATGCCCGCGACGCAGCTGTACTGGGCCGGGCTTCCACCGGAGGAGATCCGGAACGCCGTGACGACGCCGGTGCGAACGGTGACGGACTGCTCTCGCGCCTACGCCCGCGACGTCGCCCTTTGCGTCGCCGACTCGGCGCTCCGTTCGGGCCTGGTGACACGAATGGAGCTCAATGAAGCGGCCGAGGCCTCGCCCCGCACCGGCCGTGGCAGGGCGGTCTGGGTGGGCGCATGCCTCCGAGCTCGCGGCGAACCCCTTCGAGTCCGTGCTCCGCGACATCGCGCTCGACGTACCAGGGCTCGACGTCCGGCCTCAGGGCTGGGTGGGCAGAGCCGGGCGGGCCGACCTGGTCGACGAGCGCCTGCTGATCGCCATCGAGGCCGACTCGTTCGAACACCACGGCGCCCCCGACCTGTTCCGGCGAGACGTGCGCCGCTACACCGAGTTCGCCCGCCTCGGCTGGGTCGTCATCCGGTTCGTCTGGGAGGACGTGATGCACCGGCCGGACAGGGTGCGACGTCACCTCTGGGAGGTTGCCGAGGTGCGCGCCCGCCAGCTTGGGGTGTCGGCGCCATCAGCCCATCGATCTCTGCCCTGAAGGTCGCCTGTCCAACTGAGCGCTCGTACCCTGTCCCGATGGTCGAGCAAGCCAACACCCGGGGTGCCGCCGCCGTCCTTCTGGTCGGCGGCACCATGTGGGGCGCGGAAGGTCCCGCTGATGTCCTCCTCGACGACGGCCGCATCGCCGCGATCGATGGGACATCCGATGGCGACGCACA
>CAVSMX010000041.1:0-92594 GCA_963729095.1 uncultured Actinomycetota bacterium
CAGGCGCCAGACGACATCGCGCAGCCCGCACTCGCTGGGAGGCGGCCCGCACGGTTGCCCGCCGGTCGCGGTGGGGATAGCCCCACCCTGAGGTACGGCTAGGGCCGGGGGTCGGCCGCATGGAGCCGGTGACAGGAGTCGAACCCGCGACATTTCGCTTACAAGGCGAACGCTCTACCAACTGAGCTACACCGGCAGTGCGGCAAAGCCTAGTTGGCGCCGGACCTACGCCGCGGCCGGGCGGAGGAACGCCTCCAACGAGTGTGCGATGCCCGCCGCGTCGAGCCCGTGGGCGGCGATGTGCTCCTCGGGTTCACCGTAGTGACGGTGCTCGACCCGGGGTACGCCGAGCGCGAGCAGCCGGTGCGGGCGGTCCTGCAGCGCCTCGGAGACGTGCCGGGCCGACGTACCGGCCAGCCACGGCTCGACGAGTACGACGTCCGGCGTGCCGAGCACCGCGCGCAGCCCCTCGGTGTCGAAGGGGCGGACCGTGTTGGCGTAGAGCACGGTCACGTCCCGGTCACGGGTGGCCTCGATGACCGCGTCCAGCACCGGGCCGACCGCGACCACCGTCGCGCCCGAGCCGCGCCGGACCACGTGGAACCGGCCCGGGGTGAACGGGTGCACCGCCTCGTTGGCCTGGCCGACCACGCGGACGTAGTGGAGCCCGGAACCGCTCACCGTGGCGCGCAGCGCGGCGTCGACCTCGCTCGCGTTGCCCGGCGCGTGGATCGAGATGCCGGGCAGCGTGTCGAGCAGGGCCACGTCGCCCGGCACCTGGTGGGTGCGGCCGGCCGAGGAGATGTCGAAGGAGCCGCCGGAACCGACGAGCACCCCGCCGACGTCCTGGTGGCCGAACCCGAGCTTGACCTGCTCGAAGGCGCGCTCGACCAGGAACGACCCGAAGGTGTGCACGATCGGCCGCAGCCCGGTGAGCGCGAGGCCGGCGCCGACGTTGACCATCAGCTGCTCGCGGATGCCGACGTTGATCACCCGGTCGGGGTGCAAGCGCTCGACGTCCCCGAAGAACTGGCCCGAGATCTCGGCGTAGACCAGCGCGACCGACTCGTCGGTCGCGACCAGGTCGGCGGCGGTCCGGGCGAACTGGGTGCGTGCGTCCATCAGTACTTCTCCTCCACGTTGGCGACGACGACGTTGGGACGGCCGAACTCGCGGTGCGACAGCGCCTTCTCGAGTACGTCGTGGTCGCGGCCGTCGACGGTGACCGCGTGCCACCCCTCGGTGGCGAAGCGCCGCTCGATCCGGCCCGGGACGGCGTACGACGACGAGCGGTTGTCGATCACCACGACGGTGAGCGCGTCCAGGAAGTAGGCGGCGGCCAGCTCGATGGCCTCGTGGTTGCTGCCCTCGTCGAGCTCCGCGTCGCCGACCAGCACGACCACCCGTGACGACAGGCCCTGGGCGCGCAGGCCCAGCGCCGTACCGACCGCCAGCGGCAGCCCGTGACCGAGCGACCCGGACCCGATCTCCACCCCCGGCACCAGGTTGCGGTCGGGGTGGAAACCGAGCGGACTGTCGTAGGAGCCCCAGTCGGTGAGCCACGACTCCGGGAAGTAGCCCTGCTCCGCGAGGACCGCGTAGTAGGCCATCGGCCCGTGCCCCTTGGACAGGTAGAACCGGTCGCGTGCGGGATCACCGACGCTCTCCGGCGAGACCTTCAGCACCCGCTCGTACAGAACGCGCAGGACGTCGAGGGTGGACGTGGCCGCCGCCGAGTGCTTCTCGTCGCCGGTCAGCCGGGTCATCAGTTGCTCTGTTCGGCTCATGCACCCCAGAATGGAACTTCAAGTAAACTTCAAGTCAAGTGGGAGGTCACTCGGGGGACATCCGGATGCTCGGCGCCGGTGACGGACGCGGGCTCTCGAGCGCCGGCCAGGACGCTTCCCTCCAGCCGTCGACCAGGCCCAGCAGCTGCCGCGTGGCCTGCCAGTCCCTGAGCCGCCAGGTCCGGCTCTTGAAGTAGGTGACGCCGCCGCCCTCGATGTCACGCTCGGGGTTGAGCATGAGCTCGTACCGCGCGGCGGCGTACGCGTGGTCGAGCTGTTCCAGCGCGTCCGTGAGCCGACCGAGCGCGATGCGGTAGCGGACCCGTCGGTGGGTGTCCCAGTCGAACTCGAGCAGCTTGTCTCCTGCCTCGGCTCCCCGGGCGACCAGCCGCAGCACGACCTCCTCGGGCATCCGCAGGTTCATGCCGCCCTCGTTGCCGTCCAGCCGGATCGACACGACGCGATCGGCGTAACCGCGCTGGGCGACCTGTCGGTTGTCCTGCCAGTTCTGCACCGCGTCTCGCAGCGCGCCGGCGAACGTCCCGACCCCGTCGATGACGCGGACCCGCGGGTTGGTGCCCGCGTCGAAGTCGGGACGCCAGGTCTTCTCCGGGTGATGCGGGTGCGGTGGCGTGAGGTCGACGCCGAACGTCGGCCGCGACGGCAGCAGGGAGTCGAAGAAGTGCATCGGGAAGTTGCTGCTGATCCCACCATCGGAGAACAGGTGCCGCACGACGCCGCCGTCGCCGCCGTGGTCCACGGCGTACAGGGGGACCGCCGCGATCAGGCCGGGGAAGCTCAGGCTCATCCGGGCCATCACCACCAGCGGCAGGTCGGCCGGGTCGGGGAAGTGCCACAGCTGCCCGCCCGTCGTGGGGTGCGCGTGCTGCGCCGCACTGACCTTCATCGCCTCGACCACCGGGGTCGGGAACAGCCGGCTCATCTCGTCCTCGTCGAACATGAAGGTGCGCTCGGCGAACGGCAGCCGGAACGGCCGGCCGAGGGTGAGGTTCGTGGTCATCACCTGCAGCTCGATGTCGCGCTGCCGCCGGACCTCGCCGGCCGGGACTCTCCGCTGGCCGTCGGACGGCCGCTCTCCGGCGGCCGCCGGCCCCCACAGGTCGCCCAGGGTCAGCGGGCGGCCCTCCCTCTCGAGACCGGCCACCTGCTGGATCCGCTCGGCCAACCACTGGGTCAGCGCCGGATCGTTCTGATGCGTCGCCCCGTCGGTGAGCCCGTAGTCGAGCCGCGGCAGCAGGCGCAGCGCGGCGCGTCCGAACGCGACTCCCGCACACACGAAGCCGACGACCAGGCCGACCAGCACCGGGAACAGCAGAGCGATCACGAGCTTGCCCGCCTCTTCGCGGAGCGGCAGCAACCCCGGAACGGCCAGGAGCACGGTCAGCACCAGGCCGGCCAGGAAGTAGCCCTTCTTCGCGAACACGATGCGCCCAGCGGCCCTCGGGACCCGTCCCTTCTTCGAGTGGGCGGGATCGATCATGGCGTTCAGAACCGCGAAGACCCGCTTCGCGTCGGGATGGGGCTGGAAGAGCGTGGGGAGTGCGGTCGCGATCTCGTTGGGCATCGCCGCCAGGGCCTGGAAACCGGCGCCCGGCGATGCGGCGTCCTCGCGACGCCGGTACTCCGCGGCGGCAGCGAGCACCGCGGCGATCGCGCCGGCGGACGTCCCGCCGATGCTCTTCAGGCGGTACGCCGTCGCCAGCTTGCAGACGGTCAACGGGTAGACGACACCCGACGAGATGCCGCCCTTCATCACCATGTCGCACTCGGTGCGCGGACGTCGGTAGGTGACGTCGCTCGAGTACTTCTTGATCTCCGCCTCGGCCCGGCCCAGCTCGTCGTCGGTGGTCACCCGGAAAGGCTCACACACCGAGCCGATGAACGGGACAGCGGATGGTCAGCTCATGCCACCGTCGAAGGCGAGCACCGCGCCGGTGATCATCCGCGCCTCTGGTGAAGCCAGGTACACGATGGCCGAGCCGATCTCGGCGGGGGTGATCGCAGGCCCGGGAAGCATCATCATCAGCCGGTCGGCCACCCGCCGGTCGAGGTCCGTCGGCATGATCTCCGCGACGTGCGACACGATCGGCGTGTCCACCGTGCCCGGGCAGATCGCGTTGACCCTGATGCCGTCCGGCGAGAGCTCCAGGGCGAGCGCCTTGGTCAGCTGGGTCAGGCCGCCCTTCGCCGCGGCGTACGCCGTCGCATAGGGCTGGGACACGTTGCCGGCCACCGAGGAGACGTTGACGATGTTGCCGCCGCACGCCTTGAGGTGCGGCATGGCCGCCTGCATCACGAAGAACGGGCCCTTCAGGTCGACCGCGTGCACCCGGTCCCACTCGGCCTCGCTGATCTGCTCGAACCTGCCGAACTGCACGATCCCGGCGACGTTCGCGAGCACGTCGATCCGGCCGTGCTCGGCACAGGTCGCGATGGCCGCGTCGACCGCCGCCTTGTCGCCGACGTTGCACTCGACGTAGGTGACCCCGTCCGGGACGGTCGGCGCGATGTCGACGCCGTACACCGTCGCGCCGGCGTCGCGGAACAGCTCGGCGGTCGCGAACCCGATGCCGGAAGCGGCACCGGTGATCACGACGACACGGGGATCGGCCATCAGGAACCTCCGGGATCGATGCAGAACGAGCGGACCCTACCAACAACTAGAACGCGTTCTCGTCCCGTTGGTCGAGCAGGCGAGCCCCTGGGCGAGCCGTCGTCGAGACCACGGAACGTCAACGGCCAGGTACGCGAGATCGGTCACCAGGTCTCGACGACGCTCGCTGGCGCTCGCTGCTCGACCAACGCACACCGGCACCCCCGTTGGTCGAGCAGGCGAGCCCCTGGGCGAGCCGTCGTCGAGACCACGGAACGTCAACGGCCAGGTACCCGAGAACGGTCACCAGGTCTCGACGACGCTCGCTGGCGCTCGCTGCTCGACCAGCGCACACCGGCACCCCCGTTGGTCGAGCAGGCGAGCCCCCGGGCGAGCCGTCGCCTCCGGTGGTCGAGCAGGCGAGCCCCTGGGCGAGCCGTCGTCGAGACCACGGAACGTCAACGGCCAGGTACCCGAGAACGGTCACCAGGTCTCGACGACGCTCGCTGGCGCTCGCTGCTCGACCAGCGCACACCGGCGTCCCCGGGCGAGCCGTCGTCGAGACCACCTTGAAGCGAACTTGAACTCCGGGCAGGCTTGGCCGCATGACTCTGACCATCGGACAGCTCTCCGAGCGCTCTGGGGTGGCGACCAGCGCGCTCCGGTTCTACGAGTCGCGGGGGCTGATCTCGGCCGAGCGCACCACCGGCAACCAGCGCCGCTACCTCCAGTCGACCCTTCGTCGGGTCGCGTTCATCCGCACCGCGCAGCGGGTCGGACTGAGCCTGGACGAGATCGGTTCGGCGCTCGCGACCCTGCCTGACAACCGGACACCGACGAAGTCGGACTGGCACCGGCTCAGCCGGGCCTGGCGGCCGCGGCTCGACCAGCAGATCCGCAGGATCGAGCTGCTCCGGGAGAACCTCGACGGCTGCATCGGCTGCGGCTGTCTCAGCCTGAAGAGCTGCGCGTTGATGAACCCCGGCGACGAGCTCGCCGCGGTCGGGCCCGGCGCCGTCCGGCTCGAGCCGTGACCGGCCACCTCCTGCACGAGCCGCACCACGACGGATCGCCCCTCTACCTGTCCGACGAGGCGCCGGCCCAGGAGAGCGAGGTCGTGGTGCGGCTCCGCACCGACCCCGCCGACCTCGTGGAGGCGGTCTGGCTCCGGACGACGTACGACGCGGAGCCGGTCTACCACCCGTGCGCCATAGAGCATCGGGACGAGGCGGCGGTCTGGTGGGCGGGGCGTCTGCCGGTGCACAACCCGGTCACGCACTATCGGTTCCTGCTGGACGGCGGTGGCCGCCAGCGGTGGCTGACCGCCGCCGGCGTGGCCGACCACGACGGGCCGGACACGTTCGACTTCCGGCTCAGCGTCTTCAAGCCCGCCCCCGACTGGGGCCGCGACGGGGTCGTCTACCAGGTCTTCCCGGACCGGTTCGCCCGGTCGCGCGCCGCCGACGACCGGCCGACGCCGGCCTGGGCGGCGCCGGCCGGCTGGGACGACGAGGTGGTGTTCGAGGGCACCGACCCGCGGACCCCCACCCAGCTCTTCGGCGGCGACCTCGACGGGATCGTCGAGCACCTCGACCACCTCGAGCGGGTCGGCGCGACGGTCGTGTACACGACGCCGGTGTTCCCCGGCGAGAGCAACCATCGCTACAACGCGTCGACGTTCGACGCCGTCGACCCACTGCTCGGCGGCGATGACGCGTACGCCCGGCTCAGCGCGGCGGTGCACGCCCGGGGCTGGCGGATCCTCGGCGACCTGACCACCAACCACACCGGCGACACCCACGAGTGGTTCGTCGCCGCCGCCTCCTCGCCGACCTCGCCCGGCCGGGACTGGTTCTACTTCCGCGCCGACGGCGGCTACGAGTGCTGGATGGGGCACACCACGCTGCCCAAGCTCAACCACGCCGTTCCCGCCCTTCGACGGGCCATGGTGGAAGGCACCGACAGCGTGGTCGCGCGGTGGCTGCGGCCGCCGTACGACGTGGACGGCTGGCGGATCGACGTGGCCAACATGACGGGGCGGCTCGGCGGTGTCGACGTCAACCACGAGGTGGCCCGCGCCGTACGACGCACCGCCGAAGCCGAGCGGCCGGACGCACTGGTGATCGGTGAGCACAACCACGACGCCTCGGGCGACCTCGACGGCGACGGCTGGCACGGCACCATGGACTACTCCGGCTTCTCCTGGCCGGTGTGGTCGTGGCTCCGCGACCCGGCCTCGCCCGCGCGCCCGTTCGGCCGGCCGGTGCCGGTGCCGCGTCGCGGTGGGCCGGCCGTGGTCCGGGCGATGCGGGAGTGGACCGCACGCAACGGCTGGCTCGCCTCAGCCTCGTCGTGGAACATCCTCGGCTCCCACGACAGCGCCCGGATCCGCACCGTCGTCGGATCGGCCGAGGCACACCGGGTGGCCGTGGGCCTGCAGTTCACGCTGCCCGGGGTGCCGATGGTGTTCGCCGGCGACGAGATCGGGCTGGAGGGCGTCAACGGCGAGGAC
Source organism: uncultured Actinomycetota bacterium (assembly GCA_963729095.1). Lineage (GTDB taxonomy): Bacteria > Actinomycetota > Actinomycetes > Propionibacteriales > Nocardioidaceae > Nocardioides. The sequence continues at coordinate 6,914 of CAVSMX010000041.1, forward strand.
GCACGTCGTCCGATGCCGTGGCACCGGCCGGAGGCCTGGGACCACGAGACGCTGGAGGTGTACGCCGCCCTCGCGGCCGCCCGTCGCGACCACGTCGCGCTGCGACGCGGCGGCCTCCGGTGGGCGCACGTCAGCGACGACACCCTGGCGTTCCTGCGCGAGCACCCCGAGGAGACGCTGCTGGTCGTCGCCCGCCGGGCGCCCGGCCCAGCACTCGACCTCCCGATCGCGGTGGGCGACACCGTGGTCGCCACCGCCGAAGATCCGCTGGCGACCGGGCTCACGGTCTACCGGACGGGCCCGACAGACGGGTGACCAGGCGCGACAGCTCCACGCGGCTGGAGGTGCCGGTCTTGCGGAGCAGGTTGGACACGTGCGACGACACGGTCTTCTCGCTGATCACCAGCGCCGCGGCGATATCGGCGTACGTCGCGCCGGCGACCACGTGCGCCAGGACCTCGCGCTCCCGGCGGGTGAGGCCGGGCAGGGAGCCGGCCGTCTCTTCCGGCTCGGCCACGTCCCGGGCCCGCTTCACCCGGGCGATCCGGCCGAGAGTCACGATCTCGTCGACGATCGGGGTGGCGTCCAGGTCCCTCGCCATCACCTCGGCGCGGCGCCACGCGTCGATGCCCCTGCGGCGCTGGGTGGGGCCCTGCTGCGAGAGGAGTGACTCGGCGGCCCGCCACCACGCGTAGACGGCAACCCAGGGGAGCCGGGCTCCCTCGCTCGCCTCGGCCACGTCCCACCAGTGGCGTCCGCCGTCCTCGCTCCGCCGCGCCCGCGCCACCTCTGCGTCGTACCACGCCTGCATCGCATGCATCTGCGGAGCGTCCAGCCCGGTGTCCGGCGGGATGTGCGGGAACTCCTCGACCAGTGCGTCGACGCCCTCGTCCATGGAGCCGCCGGCCGCACCGGCCTCGGACAGGTCGGCGAGCGCGCGCGCCGCCAAGGGGAGCAGCCACTCCCCCAGGTGTGGCGAGACACCCTGAGCCCGGGCGCCCTCCAGTGCCGCCCGGACTGCCTGGTCCGGACGGCCGTCGGCCAGGGCGACCAGGGTGCGCACCGTCGGCAGCGGCAGGTTGGCCCGGCCGCCCGTGCCCGTCAGCAGCTCGGCGGCCCGCTCGATCTGCATCTCGGCCTGCGTCGTCCGACCCTGCAATGCGTCGAGCAAGGCCGCGGTGAGCCGCGTCCGGATGTCGACGAACGCGCCGAGGTCGGAGCCCTGCGAGATGCGCAGCAGGTCGCGGCAGGCCCGCCAGTCGCCGATCAGCAGCCGCGCCTCGGCCTCGAACCCCGCCAGCATCGCGACGAACACGTGGGGGGCATCGGCGGCAGTGAGCGCCTCGCGCCGGTTTCGCAGCAGCTCGGCCACGGCCTCGCTCACGGCGGGAGTGGCGGCGTTGACCTCCCAGGAGGTGGCGTACACGTAACCGTGCCAGTCACGAGCCTCCAGGGCGACGCTGCTCGCCTCCTTGACGTACGTCGTCACAACCGCAGGGTCGCCCTGCATGAGAGAGACCATGGCGCGGGTCGACAGGGCGAAAGCGAGCGCTCCTGGGTGACCGGCAGTCCTGGCGACGATGACCGCCCGGTGTGCGTGCTCACCTGCGGCGGGGTCGCCGGCCCAGGCTGCGGTCCGGGCCTGCTCGGCCAGCGCGTACGCGTGCTGCCAGGAGGTGGGCGCGGCCGCGGTGAGCTCCACCGCGACCCGGGCCTCCGCAGATCCCGGTGTGCCGGCACCCGTGAGGGTCTGCAGGCGGCTGCGTTGCACGCACAGCCAACCGACCTGCAGCGGCAGCTCCTGCTCGTCGACCGACTCGAGCAGGGCCTCGACCGCAGCCAGCTGCTCGTCGAAGGCGCCCGCCGCCTCCGCGGTGGCCCGCAGCAGCTCGAGCAGCTCCTCGCGCGACTCGGCAGCCTCGGGGACGCGTGGCCGTAGCTCGATCGCCCGCCGCAGCAGGCGCCGCAGCTCGGGCGACCCGCGCGCCGCCCCGGCCGCCTCCCACGACCGCAGTGCCCAGGAGTACGCCGCCGGCGCGTTCCCGGCGCGGTCGTTGTGGTCGCTGAGGGCCATCGCGGTGGACAGCGACGTCTCGGCCGGAGTCGTTCCGGACTCCAGCACCCGGGCGTAGACCTCGTGCCAGGCACGACGGCGCGCGGCAGTCAGGTCGGCTTCCAGCACCTCGGCCTGCAGCGGGTGGTGGAACCAGTAACCGTCGGGGTCCTCAAGGCGGAGGACGCGTCGTTCGACTGCCTCCTCGAGCGCAGGGAGCACCCCCTCGATCCGCAGGTCGCGGGCGACCGCCTCCAGGAGATCGAGGGCCACCGGTCGACCCGCGACCGCCACCAGACTGGTCACGTCGCGTGCTGGCACGCCGAGCTGGTGCCAGTCCCGCTTGACCGCAGCTGTCAGGTCCGCGGGAAGGTCGCCCGGCAGCGCCCGGGCGGTGGGCGGCAGCCCACGAACCAGCAGGTTGGTGGAGTACGGGTTGCCGCCGGCCCTGGCGAACACGTCGTCGACCAGGCTCTGGTGGGGAGCGCCACCCAGGACCGCGGCGATCTGTGCCTCGGTGCCGGGGCGGTCCAGCGGCCCGAGGCGAAGGCGTCCGACTCGCGGCAACCGGAGCACGTCGGCGAGCCAGCCGTGCAGGGTATGCCCGTCGGGCAGCGCGTCGTCGCGGGCCACCAGCACGAGGCCGAGCGGCCGGTCGGCGGGCCCTGCGACGAGGTAGAGCAGGACATCGAGCGTGCTTCGGTCCGCCCACTGCAGGTCGTCGACAACCAGGAGGACCGGTCCGGCCGCGGTGAGGCTGTCCAGGTAGGCGTCGAGCGCGCGGGGTGCCCGGTCGGTGGCGTCCATGGCCGCCAGGCAGGCCTCGTGACCGGGCGGTGCGGCCGCTCGCAGCGCCGATCGCAGCGGCTGGAGCGGGACGCTCAGCTGCTGCAGCGGCAGACAGAGGCCGGCGAGGACGACAGTGGTCTGCTGCTCCGCAAGGACCGCCTCCACCAGTGCGGTCTTCCCGACGCCGGCCCCTCCGGTGACCACGAGAGCGCGGGACGATCCCTGCGCCGCTTCGAGGAGGGCGGTGCGAACGGCGTCCAGTTCCGGGCCTACGACCCACCACGTCCCTGTCGACTCCGGGCGCCATGCCCCATCGTCCCACGCGATCGCGTGCGGGGCGGGCCGGAGGCGAGGGGCTGCGGGCGCCGATCTGAGGGGATGCCGGCAGATAGATGAGGGGTCGCTTCGGATGTGCGCGACCGCGCTGCGGCGGACCGTGGAAGGACGTCCACCACACAAGGAGAAAGACCATGAACAACACCATTCGCGGCGCCGCCTCGGCAGCGCTGCTCGCTCTCCTGCTGGCCGCCTCGGGCGCGGCGTCGGCGATTCCCGAGCCCGGCCCCGTCCGGCCGAGCACCGACGCTCCGAACGCACAGAAGAACTGCCCGCTGGAGCGCATCGGGAGCCAACTGGTCCGCTGCGACGACCTCACCGGCGCGGGCGCTCACGCGCCTTCGCAGGTCCCGGTGCAGAGGTAGCGATGACCTCCGCGAGGGCACGAGACACCGCCAGTTCCGTGGAGGACCCCATAGCCTGATCGGCATGGCGCTCCACGTCGTCGCCAGCAGGCCGGACCCGGCTCTGCTGACGCTGCCCTGGTCGACTCCGCTGGAGGAGTGGGGCGAGGAACACGTCGTACCCCTCCCCCGCGGCCTGTCCCGGCACGTCGTCCGCATCGTCCGGCTCCGCGACCGGGTCTACGCGGTGAAGGAGACGCAGGAGCCGATCGCGTTCCGGGAGTACCGCCTGCTTCGCGACCTGCAACGGATGGGCCTCCCCGCGGTGCTGCCCCAGGGCGTCGTGACCGGCCGGACCGACGCCGACGGGGAGGAGCTGCCCGCCGCGCTGCTCACCGAGCACCTGCGCTTCTCGCTGCCCTACCGCAGCCTGTTCAGCCACGGCCTCACCGCCGACAACCTGCCGTCACTGGTCGACGCGCTCGTGGTGCTGCTCGTGCGGCTGCACCTGGCCGACTTCTTCTGGGGCGACGTGTCCCTCTCCAACGTGCTGTTCCGACGCAGCGCGGGCGGCTTCGCGGCGTACCTCGTCGATGCCGAGACCGGCGAGCTGCAGCCCACGCTGTCCAGTCGGATGCGCGAGCACGACCTGACCATCGCCACCGAGAACGTCTTCGCCGAGCTGCTCGACCTGCAGGCCAGCGAGTCGCTGGACCAGGAGATCGCCGCGCACGAGATCGTCGAGATGCTCGACGAGCGCTACCACGCGCTGTGGTCGGAGCTCACCGACGTCGAGGAGTTCGGCTCCGACGAGATGTGGCGGATCGAGCAGCGGATCGAGCGCCTCAACGACCTCGGCTTCGACGTCGACGAGCTCGACATCGTCACCGACATCGACGGCGACCGGATCCGGATCCAGCCGAAGGTGGTCGAGCTCGGCCACCACTGCCGCGAGCTGCAGGCGCTGACCGGACTCAATGTCGAGGACGCCCAGGCCCGACGCATGCTCAACGACCTGGCCGCCTTCACGGCCCACCACGACCTGGGCCGGGAGGACCGCAGCCTGGTCGCCAACCGCTGGCTCACCGAGATCTACGACCCGATCATGCGGCGGCTCCCCCCGGAGGTGCGTGGCAAGCTCGAGCCGGCCGAGATCTTCCACGAGATCCTCGAGCACCGCTGGTTGCTCTCCGAGCGGGCCGGCCACGAGGTCAACATCTTCGACACCGCCGACGACTACATCCGCAACGTGCTGCCCCACCGCCCCGACGAGGCCCTCGCGACCTGACCGTCATACCGCGTTGAATCGGGAGTTATGGCGCGGTGAATCGGGGGTTGTGGCGTGACCAATCCGGCATTTTGGAGGCGCGTCGCCCCACCACAACCAACGAATCACCCCACCACAACGCCCGATTCGCGCGACCACAACGCCCGATTCGACGTTTCAGCGCAGCAGGTCGCGGCCGATCACCATCCGCTGGATCTGGTTGGTGCCCTCGAAGATCTGGGTGACCTTGGCGTCGCGGAACAGCCGCTCGACGGGGTACTCCTGGATGTAACCGTTGCCGCCGAACACTTGGATGGCGTCGGTGGTCACGGTCATCGCGGCGTCTGTGGCGGTCAGCTTGGCGATGCTGGCGAGGCGGCTGATCGACATGCCGGCGTCCTTGCGCCGCGCCGCATAGAGGTACGTCGCCCGGCCCCGTTCCACGGCGGCGGCCATGTCGGCGAGCATGAACTGCAGGCCCTGGAACTGCCCGATCAGCTGGCCGAACTGCTCGCGCTCGCCGGCGTACGCAACGGCATGCGCCAAGCCCGCCTGGGCGATGCCGGTCGCGACCGCCGCGATGCCGAGTCGGCCGACGTCGAGCGCGGAGAGCGCGACGCGCATGCCGGCGCCCTCGTCACCGATCAGGTTGGCCGCCGGGATCCGGGCGCCGTCGAACATCACCTGCGTGGTGATGTCGCAGTGCAGGCCGAGCTTCTTCTCGGGCCGGCCGAACGTCATGCCGGGCGTGCCGGCCGGGACGATGAACGCCGAGAGGCCGTGCTTCGGCTCGTCGCTCGTGCGGGCGAAGAGGATGTAGTAGTCGGCGTACGAGCCGTTGCTGATCCACTGTTTGGTGCCGCTGATGACGTACTCGTCACCCTCGCGCACCGCCTTGGTCCGGATGGCGCTCACGTCGGAGCCGGCCTGGGGCTCGCTGAGGCAGTAGGCCCCGAGCCAGTCGCCGCTGAGCATCCGGGGCAACCACTCGTCCTTCTGCGCCTCGGTGCCGTTGGCCTCGACGACCGTCGCGGTGAGCGCGTGCACGCTGACCCCGACCCCGACGCTCGGCCACGCCGTGGCGATCTCCTCCAGCACCTGGAGGTAGACCTCGTAGGTCTGGCCGCCGCCGCCGTACTGCTCGGGGAACGGGAGGGTCAGCAGCCCGGTCTTGCCGAGAAGGCGGTACGCCGCCTCTGGAAACTCCTCGCGCTGCTCCATCTCGGCCACCTGCGGAGCGAGCTCCTTGGTGGCGATGTCCCGAGCCAGGCCCAGCAGTGCCCGCGCCTCATCGTCGGGCAGCAGCCGTTCCACATCAGTTGCCATGGATCCACTCTAAGGACCCGTGGAGGCATTCCTACCGGCGTGCCTCGGAGATCGCGTAGAGCGCCACGGACGCGGCGACCCCGGCGTTCAGGGACTCGAGGCCACCGGCCATCGGGATGGACACCAGCCGGTCGCAGGTCTCCGCGACCAGCCGCGACAGGCCCTTGCCCTCCGAGCCGACCACCACGACCAGGCCGCCCCGGGCGTAGTCGTCGTCAGCGGCCAGCTCCGGCAGAGACAGGTCGCCGTCGGCGGCCAGGCCGACCACGGTGCACCCCGCCTCCTGGTAGGCCTTCAGCTGGCGGACCAGGTTGACGGTCCTGGCGACCGGGATCCGGGCCGCGGCGCCGGCCGAGGTCTTCCAGGCGGCGGCGGTCATGCCCGCGGCCCGGCGTTCGGGTACGACGACGCCGTGGGCACCGAACCCGGCGGCGCTGCGCACGACGGCCCCGAGGTTGCGCGGGTCGGTGACCGAGTCGAGCGCGACGAGCAGCGGCGGCTCCGCCTGCTCCTCGGCCCGCTCGAGCAGGTCGTCGGGGTGGGCGTACTCGTACGCCGGGATCCGCGCCGCCAGGCCCTGGTGCACCGCCGCGCTGGTCATCCGGTCCAGCTCGCCCTTGCTCACCTCGAGCAGGCTGATCCCACGGTCCGCGGCCAGCTGGAACGCCTCACGCAGCCGACCGTCGCGCTCGGCTCCCTCGGCGACGTAGACGCCGGTCACCGGAGCACCCTCGCGGAGCAGCTCGACGACCGCGTTGCGGCCGGCCACCCACTCGACGTCGTCGCCCTTGGCCTTGCGGGGTCGGGTCGCGGCCTTCTTCTGGGCTTGCTGCTGCTGCTTGTGGGCCTTGTGGTAGGGCCGGTCCTTGGCCCTGGGCGTCGGCCCCTTGCCCTCGAGGCCGCGCTTGACCCGGCCGCCGGAACCGGCGGCCGGCTTCTTGCTCTGCTTGCGCACCGAACCCTTGCGCTGCGAGTTGCCGGCCATCAGGCGAGGCTCCACTTCGGGCCGGCCGGGGTGTCCTCGACCTCGATGCCGGCGGCCTTGATCTGGTCGCGGATCGCATCGGCGGTCGCGAAGTCCTTCTCGGCTCTGGCCCGGGCGCGCTGCTCGAGCAGCCCCGCGACCAGTGCGTCGACGGCCGCGGTGAGCCGGGCGTCGGCGCGGTCGTCGCCGGCCCATGCCGGGTCGTTCGGGTGCAGGCCGAGCGTGTCGAGCATCGCGAGCACCGAGGCCGCCTCAGCGCCGGCGTCCTCGCCCGCGGCGAGCAGCCGGTTGCCCTCGCGCGCGGTGTCGTGCACGACGGCGATCGCGGCCGGGGTGCCGAGGTCGTCGTCCATCGCGTCGACGAACGCCTGCGGCAGCTCGGTCGTCGGCTCCGTGGTGCCGGCGCGGTCGAGGAAGTTCTCGATCCGGCGGAACCCGGCGGCCGCCTCGTCGAGCGCCTCGAACGAGAACTCCACGTGCGAGCGGTAGTGGGCCGAGACCATGTAGAAGCGCAGCTCGATTCCGCGCACCCGCTGCAGCACCGCCGGCACGAGCAGGGAGTTGCCGAGCGACTTCGACATCTTCTCGCCGGCGGTGGTGATCCAGGCGTTGTGCATCCAGTACGTCGCGAACGGGTGACCGGCGGCGCGCGACTGCGCCTGCTCGTTCTCGTGGTGCGGGAACTGCAGGTCGATGCCGCCGCCGTGGATGTCGAACGCGGCGCCGAGGTACTTGCCGGCCATCGCCGAGCACTCGATGTGCCAGCCCGGGCGGCCCGGCCCGTAGGGCGACGGCCACGCGGCGGTCTCAGGCTCCGAGTCCTTCTTCCACCCCTTCCAGAGCGCGAAGTCGCGCGGATCGCGCTTGCCGCGAGGGTCGGCGTCACCGGCCTCCTGCATGTCGTCGACGCGCTGCCCGCTGAGCTCGCCGTACGCCGGCCAGGAGCGGACGTCGAAGTAGACGTCACCCGAGCCGTCCTCCGCGACGTACGCGTGACCGTTGGCGACGAGCTCGCCGATCAGCTCGAGCATCTCCGGGATGTGGCCGGTCGCCCCGGGCTCGTACGTCGGCGGCAGCACGTTGATCGACGCCAGCGCCCGCTCGAGTGCGCGATGCATGTCGTAGGCGAGGTTGAACCAGGGACGGCCCTGCTCCTCGGCCTTGGTCAGGATCTTGTCGTCGATGTCGGTGACGTTGCGGATGAACGTCACGTCGTAGCCGTCGCGGGTGAGCCAGCGCCGGAGGACGTCGAAGTTCACCGCCGAGCGGACGTGCCCGACGTGCGGCTCGGCCTGCACCGTCAGCCCGCAGACGTAGATGCCCGCGCGACCTGCCTCGAGCGGGACGAAGTCGCGGACCTCACGGGTCGCGGTGTCGTAGAGCCGGAATGTCACAGGGTGAGTCTAGGAGCGGAGCCGCCTCCCGCCCCAAAGCGCGCGCCAAGCGATATGTGACGCATGGGACTGGTGTGACTTATCGTGGGTCGATGCGCTTCCCCGCGATCGTCTCGCTCGCCGCCGTCGTGGCGGCCTCGCTGGCCGCCGTCCCCGTCGCCCCGTCCGCCGCGGCCGAGCCGCCCACGCGTGCCGCGCGGCAGATCACCTTCACCCAGTGGGACACCGGCGAGCAGTGGCGGAAGGGCACGCTGTCGGGCGTCCGGGTCGGCAAGGGACGACTGCTGATCAAGCGGCCCGACGGCCGCCGCCACGTCGACGGCCGCAGCTACGACGCGGCGCACTGGGACTCCCCGTGGGTCACCCCAGGCTTCGACCTCACCCGCCTGATCGCGTCGTGGTCGGCGGCCACGCCCGGCGACAGCTGGGTCGAGATCCGGGTCCGCGGGCGCAACGCGGCCGGCCGGACCTCGAGCTGGGACGTGCTGGGCCGGTGGACCTCCGGCGACCGGCACCTGAAGCGGCGCACGATCTCCGGCCAGGGCGACGACCTCGCCAGCGTCAACGTCGACACCTGGGAGACCCGGGGGCTGCGGTCCCACCAGCTGCGGGTGACGCTGCTGCGCCGGTCCGGCGCGTCGTACACCCCTGCGCTCGACGCCGTCGGCGCGATGGCGTCGCGAGTGCCGGCGGGCGCCGGCGCCACGTCGAAGCCCGGCCCGGCCGCCGGCACCACCCTCAACGTGCCCCGCTACTCGCAGATGGCCCACAGCGGCCACTTCCCCCGCTGGGGCGGTGGCGGGCAGGCCTGGTGCTCGCCGACCTCGACCTCGATGGTGCTGGCCTACTACGACGCCCTGCCCGGTCCGAAGGCCTACGCCTGGGTGGGCAGGCAGCCACCCCGCCCCCTGGGTCGACCACGCCGCCCGGATGACCTACGACTACGACTACGACGGGGCCGGCAACTGGCCCTTCAACACCGCGTACGCCGCCCGGCTGGCCGGGAAGGCGTTCGTCACCCGGCTGCGGTCGCTGCGCGAGGCCGAGCGCTTCATCCTGGCGGGCATCCCCGTGGTCGCCTCGATCTCGTTCGGCCGCGGCGAGCTCGACGGCGCGCCGATCTCCGCGACCAACGGGCATCTCCTGGTCATCGTCGGCTTCACGAGGGGCGGCGACGTCGTCGTCAACGACCCGGCCGCCTCCCGCGCGTCCGGGGTGCGGCGGGTCTACCAGCGAGGCCAGCTCGAGCGGGCCTGGCTGGGCGGCTCGGGCGGCACGACGTACGTCATCCACGACGCGAAGCACCCGCTGCCGGCCGGCAGGCACTCCAACTGGTGACCCGGCGTCAGGCGCCGTAGCCGCCGTCGACGTCGAGCTTCTGCCCGGTGATGAAGTCGGCGCGGTCGGAGGCGAGGAAGCAGACCGCCTCGGCGACGTCGTTCGCGTCGCCGAACCGACGCAGCGGGATGTTGCGGTTCGCGGCCGCAAGGTCGGCGTCGGACAGCTCGCCGGAGGAGATCAGCCGCTCGGCCATCCCGTCGGTCAGCATCCCGGGACCGACCGCGTTGACCCGTACGCCGAACCGGCCCTCCTCGACGGCCAGGCCGCGCACCATCGCCTCGACCGCGGCCTTGGGCGCGGACGACAGTCCGTCGCGCACCGGGAACCGCGAGGTGGCCGCGGTGGTGACCGCGACGATCGAGCCGCGTGAGTCCCTGAGGTGCGGGAGCGCGGCGTGCGCGATCGCGAAGAACCCCGCGGCATCGGCGGCGAGCTGGCCGGCCATGTCCGCGGGTGGGACCCGCGACAGGTGGGTCATCGGGACGTGCGGGCCGGCGGCGTACACCAGCGTGTGCAGCCCGGCGTGATCGGCCACGACCTGCCCGACGACCTCGGCCGGGGCGCCGGCCTCCGTCAGGTCCAGCCGGTACGCCGACGCCGCGTCGTCCGGCGGCGCGGGACCGGTAGGTGACCGCGACCGTCGCGCCGCGCGCCGCCAGCAGGTCGGCGATCGCCCGGCCGAGGCCACCGCTGCCGCCCACGACCAGGGCCGCACCGGTGCGGCCCGCGAAGTCCGGCGTCATTCGTGCACCGAGAAGTCGACCGAGTGCCAGCCGGTGGCACCGTCGGGCAGCACGTCCGCCTCCACCCCGGTCTGGACCTCGCCGTCCTTGTCGGTCGCCCGCACCTTCACCATGTGATCGCCGGGGTCGACGTCGACGACGGCCTTCCACTGCACCCACGTGTCGTCGTTCGGCACCCCGGCCAGCTCCGCGCTCTCCCACGCGCCGCCGTCGACGGCGACCTCCACGGCCGCGATCCCGGTGTGCTGCGACCAGGCCATCCCGGCGAACGTCACCTCACCCGAGGGCACCTCGTCGCCCGACCGGGGCACGTCGATCCGCGACGACATCTTCACCGGACCCATCTCGCCCCAGCCCTTCTCGGTCCAGAACGCGCTGATCCGGTCGAACTTGGTGACCTCCATGTCGACCACCCACTTGCACGCGGACACGTAGCCGTAGAGGCCAGGCACCAGGGTGCGCACCGGGAAGCCGTGCTCGATCGGCAGCGGCTTGCCGTTCATCGCCACGGCGAGCATCGCATTGCGGTCGTCGGTGAGCGCCGTGAGCGGCGTGCCGCAGGTCCAGCCGTCGTCGGAGGTCTGCAGGACGGCATCGGCCTCCGGATCGACGCCGATCTGGGCGAGGATGTCGGCGAGCCGCACCCCGCTCCACCAGGCGTTGCCGATCAGGTCTCCGCCCACCTCGTTCGAGACGCAGTTGAGCGTCACCCAGCTCTCGGTGATCTGGCGCGAGACCAGCTCGTCGTAGGACAGCTCGATCTCGTTCTCGACCATGCCGTGGATCCGGAGCGTCCAGTCCTTGGGCTCGATGGTCGGGACGATCACCGCGGTGTCGATCAGGTAGAACTCGTCGGCGGGCGTCATCCACGACGAAACGCCGTCGACGCCCACCTTGGTGTCGGGAGGCACCGCCGGCAAGGACACGCCGTCGAGGCGGAGCAGCCGCCGCGCCTCCTCCACCCGGCGCCGTCCGCTGCCCGCGATCCGGCCGACGACGCCGATGACGCCGGCAAGCACGGCGATCACGCCGGCGCCGATCAGGAACCCACGCCGGTTGGAACGCTGCTCCTCGGTGAGCATCGGCCGGGGCTCGTCGAGCGCCGGCTCGTCCGTCGACGCGTCCTCGGCATCGGCCAGCAGGTCGATGCGGCGGAGGCGCTCCGTGAGCAGGGCCAGCACGATCAGCCAGGTGGCCAGTCCCACCAGCACCGGCAGCGCGTCGGAGGCCGACGCCCCCCGCTTGGACAGCACCGCGATCGCCCCGAAGGCCGCGAGCAGCCCGAGCACGGCGACCGCCACCCACCACCGCTTGCGGGCGAGCCAGCCGACCAGGAGGAACAGGCCACCGAGCAGAACCAGGATGCCCGCCACCAGGACCGGCTTGTCCCTGTGCCCGAGGACGTCGATGGCGCGTTCGGCCACCTGCCCCGGGGTGTGCCGGATCACCAGCTCCGCGACCGCGACCACCGGCGACTCCCGGATGTTCATCACGTTCGCGGTGAGATAGCTGGTCGCAAGCCCGGCACCACCGGCCACCAGACCGGCCAGCGACCACGTGGCGTTGGACGTCCTCACACCACCGATTGTGTCTCAGGCATCATCAGCACGTGCATGACGGACTGCTAACGCCCCGGATCGGGGTCGGGACCGACGTCCACCGGCTGGTCGACGGCGCTCCCCTGCACCTGGCCGGGCTGAGCTGGCCCGACGAGCCCCAGGGCCTGGAGGGTCATTCCGACGCGGACGTCGCCGCGCACGCCGCCTGCGACGCACTGCTGTCCGCCGCCGGGCTGGGCGACCTCGGGTCCCGGTTCGGCACGGACGACCCGCAGTGGGAGGGGGCCTCAGGCAGCGCCCTGCTCGCCGAGACCGCGCGCCTGGTCGGGGAGGCCGGCTTCGCCGTGGGCAACGTCGCCGTGCAGATCATCGGCAACCGACCCCGCGTCGGGCCCCGTCGGGCGGAGGCCGAGGCGGCGCTCTCGGCGGCGGTGGGCGCCCCGGTGTCGGTGTCCGCGACCACCACGGACGGCCTCGGGCTGACCGGTCGCGGTGAGGGGATCGCCGCGATCGCCACCGCCCTGGTCGTCCCGATCGAGGGAGGGGACCCCCGATGAGGACGTACGACGGGCTCGAGCTGCACGTCACGACGTACGGGCCCGAGGACTCCGCCGTCACCGTGGTGCTCGCGCACTGCTGGACCGCCGACGAGGCCGACTGGCACTACCAGGTGCGCGACCTGCTCACCCGCTTCGGCCACGACGTCCGGATCGTCACCTGGGACCACCGCGGCCACGGCCGTTCCGAGGCCTGTGGCACCACCGACTGCACGATCGACAACCTGGCCCGCGACATGGGTGACGTGATCGACCACTACGCGCCCGCCGGCCGGCTGGTCCTGGCCGGTCACTCCATCGGCGGGATGACGATGTGCGCGCTGCCGACGTCTCGGCCGGACCTGCTGGAGCGGATCGCCGGGCTGCTGTTCGTCGCGACCTCCTCGGGCCGGCTCGACACCGTCACGCTCGGGCTGCCCGAGATGGGCAGGCTCGTCCGCGGACAGATCCCCCGGATCCTCGCCACCCGGGCCCGGATGATGTCCCGGCGCAGCCGACGCGGCTCACCGCGGCTCGAGCGACAGGTCGCGCAACGGTTCCTGTTCGGGCGGGGAGCGCGCTCCCGCGACATCGGCCTGGTCGTCGACCAGATCATCAACTGCTGCCCGCAGACGTTCTCGGGCTACTACGCCGACATGATGAAGCACGAGCGCACCGACGCGTTGTCCGCGTACGACGGCATCCCGACCACCGTCCTGGTGGGCAGCGCCGACCTGCTGACCCCGCCGCGGCACGGCCGTCGGATCGCCACCCACATCCGGGGCGCCCGGTTCGCCGTGGCGCCGGACGCGGGGCACATGCTGCCGCTCGAGCGGCCCCGGCTGGTCTCGGACGAGCTGATCGCGCTGGTCGAGATGGCCACCGGGAGCGCGAAGCGTCAGGCGGCCACCGCCTTGCGGTGACCCACCAGCACAACCCCTTCGACGACCTTGACGTCGTAGGCGGGCACCGACACCTGGTCGTCCTCGAGGCACCGGCCGGTGCGCAGGTCGAACGCATGGCCGTGGGCGACGGGGGCCACGAACGGCACGTTGCCACGGAGCCCCACGATGCCGCGGGCCAGCACCGAGGCACGCGCGTACGGGTCGTGGTTGCCCACCGCGTAGACCTGATCGTCGTCGGTGCGGAAGATCGCCACCGCCTGGCCGTGCACGAGCGCCGCCACGCCCCGGCGTACCTCCAGGTCGGCGAGCCGGCACACGGGGTGCCACTCGTCCGGGTGCGGGGAACGGGGTGGCATGCGCCGGACGCTAGGCCCACAGTGTTCTCGGCATGTCTCGCGCGCGTAACGGGCAGGAAAACGAGTCATCGATGACAACGAACCTCGCCGGGCGTCCGTCTCTCTCGGGACATCCACAGACATGGGAGCAGATGTGCCCAACCACCGGCGCGGCGACTTCACCGAGTTCGCCACCGCGCGTCGCGCGCACTACCGGCGACTGGCCTACGCGCTGTGCGGCGACTGGCACGCGGCCGAAGACATCGTGCAGAACGCCTTCGCCCGGCTGTACGTCGCCTGGCCGCGGGTCCGGCGGAGCGCCGCGGAGGACGCCTACGTACGGCGCGCGATCACCCGGGCGGCGATCGACGAGTCGCGCCGACCCTGGCGGCGGGAACGGGCCGGGCTCGACGGGTTCGACCACCCGGCCACCGCGGGCATCGATCCCGATGACCGGCACGACCTGGTCGCGGCGTTGCTGCGGCTGCCGGAGATGCAGCGGCGCACCGTCGTGCTCCGCCACTGGCTCGGCCTGTCGGTGGCCGAGACCGCCGAGGACCTGCAGATCTCCGAAGGGACCGTCAAGAGCCACACCTCACGAGCGCTGGAACGGCTGCACCACCTGATGAGCGCGGAAGGAACCTTTCGATGAGCACGCAGATGACCCCGACGGAGTTTCATGACCGGCTCGACGAGGTACTGCGGGGGCCGCGTGACCCTGCCCTCGGCGGCGCGGTCGAGGCCGACATCGCCCTCGGCCGCAGGCTGCTCCGGCGCCGACGCGGCGTGACCGTGCTCGGCGCAGCTGCTGCGGTGGCGCTGCTGGCGAGCGGCCTCGGCCTGGCCACGAGCCAAGGCGACGACCCGACGGCCACCGTCAGCGACGCTCCCGGCGCCCGCACCTTCGACGAGGCCAGCGTCCTCCGCGCCTGCCGGACCGGCGCCCCGGGACAGAAGCATGCCTATGCGGCCATCTTCGGTCCCGGCACGCCGGTCGTGAAGTCCGAGTCCCGGACGCAGTGGAGCACCCTGGTGACGCTCGAGTCGGCGGACGGTGCGCACTGGGCCTGGTGCGACCTGCACCCGACCGCCGGCTACCCGCAGAACCAGGCCGGCTCCGACCCGTCGCTCGACACCATGCTGGTGGCCTTCGACCCGACGGAACGCACCACCGAGTGGCCGGTTCTCTCCCTCACCTCGCAGTTCAAGTCCGGACCCGACGTGTTCCGCGGATGCCGCGGGAACGAGGTGTGCCCGGAGTTCGAGGTCTCCGTCGCCGATCGGGTGCCCCCGACGGTCGCGGCCGTGCAGTTCCGGACCGGCGACGACGAGGTCACCACGGTGGAGACCGACGACGGCTACTACGCGTTCCAATACATCGGCGACCTGCCCCGTGCGCTCCCTGCACTGGACTTCGACCGCGCCTTCCCTCGCTTCACCCCGCTGAAGCGGATCACCTACCTCGACGCCGCGGGCAACCCGATCGCGGGCCAGAACCTCGTGCTCAACGCCGCGGCCAACGACATCGACATCGAGCCGGTGTCCGGCCTGCCACCGCTCAGTGCCTTCCCCAGCCTGCGCGGCGACCCGTTCTGAGGCACCCCGACCGCGCCGTATGCTCCGCGACGTGTCCGTGGCCGTGGTGATCGTCGCCGCCGGCGCCGGCGCGCGGGTCGGGGCCGGCGTCAACAAGGTGCTGCTGCCCCTGCGTGGCCGACCCGTACTTGCCTGGTCGGTGGCCGACGCGCTCGCCGCCGCCGACGTACGCCGGGTCGTCGTCGTGGTGCGCCCGGGCGAGGAGGACGCGGTGTCCGCCGCCCTGGCCCCGTACCTGGGCGCTGCCGAGGTGCTGCTGGTGCCGGGCGGGACCACCCGGCACGCCTCGGAGCGGGCGGCCCTCCGGGTGTTGGCGGACGAGATCGGCGCCGGGGACCTCGACGTGGTCGCGATCCACGACGGCGCCCGCCCGCTGGCCGGGGTCGGCCTCTTCGACGCCGTCGTCGAGGCCGCACGGGAGCACGGTGGGGCGCTGCCCGTCACCCGCCTGGACGGCCTGCTGCCGCGGCCCGCGGGCGAGCTGGTGGGGGTGCAGACACCTCAGGCGTTCGAGGCGCGGACCCTGCTCGCGGCGTACGAGCAGGCGGACGCGGACGGCTTCGAGGGGACCGACACGGCGAGCTGCGTGGAGCGCTACGCCCCGGATGTCACCATCGCCGCGGTCGCCGGCAGCGCCCGCAACGTCAAGGTGACCTACCCCGAGGACGTCGCGCTAGCGGATCGGCTTGGTCAGCGCGGCTAGCACGGCGACGTCGTCGACCGAGGAGACCCGGCGCGCCTCGGTGGGCGCCTCGACCCGCTCCACGGGGAACCGGCCCTCCAGGGCCTCGACCAGCGCCGCGAAGTCGGTGGACGGCAGGCCATCGAGCTCGGCCACCACGGCGGCCGGCAGCACCACCGGCGAGCAGACCGTCACCACGCCTTCGCGGTCGACGGTGGCCCCGAGCCGGTCGCCCTCGAGCTCCTTGACGGTGTCGGTCACCGGGCGTACGCCGACCACCACCGCGCCGGTCGCCACCGCCTGGGCGAGGCACTCCGCGATGAATCCCGGTGGCGTCATCGGGCAGAGAGCATCGTGCAGCACGAACGGCTCCTCAGAGGCCTGGAGGCCCGCCCACTCCGTGCTGAAGTCAACCGGGGTCACGCCGGAGTCACCCAACCCCCAGACCGCGGCGGTCACCAGGGCCTCGCCGTGGATCAGCGCGAACGGCAGGCTGCCACGGCCCTCCTCGATCACGGCGCCGAGGGCGGGTGGCGGGACGTCGTACGCGGGGGTGGTCATGGCGACCTCACCGGATGCCGTTGATCTCGAGACGGGTCCTTGAAGTGCGGAAGGCCCCCGGGAGCGCGTCCCGGGGGCCCACCGTTCGGTCGTTCAGCTGGCGAGGACTTCGTCGAGGATCGCCTCGGCCTTGTCCTCGTTGGTGTGCTCGGCAAGAGCGAGCTCGGACACCAGGATCTGCCGCGCCTTCGCGAGCATGCGCTTCTCGCCGGCGGAGAGCCCGCGGTCACGCTCGCGGCGCCACAGGTCGCGGACTACCTCCGCGACCTTCATGACGTCGCCGCTGTGCAGCTTCTCCAGGTTGGCCTTGTAGCGGCGCGACCAGTTGGTCGGCTCCTCGACGTGCTCGGCACGGAGCACGTCGAACACACGGTCGAGGCCCTCCTTGTCGACGACGTCCCGCACACCCACGAGATCGAGGTTGCACGCCGGCACCCTCACCACGAGGTCCTGCTGGGCGACGATCCTCAGAACGAGGTACTCCCGGTCTTCTCCCTTGATCTTCCGCATCTCGATGTCTTCGATGACTGCGGCCCCGTGATTGGGGTAAACAACCGTTTCGCCGACGGTGAAAGTCATATGTGATGAACCCCTTCCTAGGTGTTCATTCTATCACGTCCAGAATTCACCTCCGGCCGCGTTTGTGCAGGTCAGCCCCTACATTGCGGGCTTGACAGGACGGCATTCCTGTGGTGAGCGGGACCCCCGGGGATCGCGGTCGTGCCGGAATTCGGGCCGGGGGTGTCCGGCCGCTCGGGGTCGTGGTCGATACTGCTCGGCATGCGGAGGTTGCAGCGGAGGAGGCGACGCAGCTCCGCCGGGGAGGGGACCGCCACGACGGTCGCTGACGTCGGCGAGCCCACGCGCGCCCAGCCGCGCCCGCCGCGCCCGCCGGTACGTCGCGTGCGCGACTTCTGGCCGCTGCTGATGATCCAGGCCGCCCACCCGCGGCAGGCGGTGGCGACTGCGGTGGGCGTCGGGGCCGTGGCGGCGCTCGCAGGCCGGCCCACCCGGGAGGTGGGCGTGGTGATGCTCACCGTGCTGGTCGGCCAGACCATCCTGGGCTGGCACAACGACCTCGTCGACCGGGAGCGCGACGCACGCCACGACACCCCGCGCAAACCGGTCGCCGACGGCCGGCTCGACCCCGGCATGGTCTGGTACGCGCTCACGATCGCGGTGCTGCTCCTGGTCCCGCTCTCGATCTCGACCGGCGTGATCGCCGGCATCAACTACCTGATCAGCGTGATCATCGGCCTGCTCGCGAACGTCGTCCTGAGGCAGGGGCTGTTCTCGTGGGTGCCGTGGGCGCTGTCCTTCGCGCTCTACCCCGCCTACATCTCGTACGGCGGCTGGGGCGGCGAGGCCGAGGGACCGGCCCCCGAGGTGGTGATGACCCTGCTGTTCGCCCTGCTCGGCATCGGGGTGCACTTCCTCCGCTCGATCTGGGGCCTGGTCGCCGACAACGAGGACGGCTGGACCTACCTGCCGCTGCGCCTCGGGCTGCGGCTCGGCGCCACCCGGCTGCTGGCCCTCACCTCGACGTACCTCGTCGCGGTGCTGGTGGCTCTTGCCGTCGCCGGCAGCATGACGGGCCTCTCCCAGTAGGGGCCGTGGGCTCCGACGGGCGCCCGTCCCGCTAGGCTGTGGGCCGCTCGACCATCGACGTCCTGACCACCTCAGCGAGGGCCTCTGCCGATGCCAAACCTGCGACTCGCGCTCGCCGCCGGCGGGCTGCTCCTTGCCGTGCCCGCCCTGGCCTCCTGCGGCTTCGACTACCCCACCGAACGGGTCAACACGGTGGGTGCGGGGGTGACCAACCGAGAGGGCACCGTCGACATCGGAGGGTCGTTGGTCGTGTCGGCGCAGCCCGACAGCGGCACCCTCATCGGAGCGCTCTCCAACACCTCCGCGGAGCCAATCAGCCTGGTCTCCGTGACCGGCGAGGAGGGCGGGGTCGAGGTCGACGAGTTCGAGCCTGTCGACGTCCCGGGCCGTGGTCACGTCAACCTCAGGACCCTGGCCGAGGACGACGAGGGCCTGGCCGTCTCCGGCTCCTTCGTGGCCGGTGACTTCGTGACCGTCACGTTCAACTTCGACAACGACCAGTCGATCTCGATCGACGTCCCGGTGATGAAGCCCTGCTACGAGTACGAAGACATCGACGGGTCCGTCGACCCCGACGACCCACGGTACGCGTGTGAGGTCGAGCCCGAGGAGCCCGCGGAGCACTGATGGCGCACACCCTGGTCCTGCTCCGCCACGGCGAGAGCGAGTGGAACGCCAAGAACCTCTTCACCGGTTGGGTCGACGTCGGCCTGACCGACAAGGGTCGCGCCGAGGCGGTTCGTGGCGGCGAGCAGATGCGGGCCGACGGACTCGACCCGACCGTCGTCCACACCTCGCTCCAGCGACGCGCGATCAACACCGCCTACCTGGCCCTGGACGCCGCCGATCGGCACTGGATCCCGGTACGCCGCTCCTGGCGGCTCAACGAGCGCCACTACGGCGCGCTGCAGGGCAAGGACAAGAAGCAGACCCTCGAGCAGTACGGCGAGGAGCAGTTCATGCTCTGGCGCCGCTCGTTCGACGTACCGCCGCCGCCGCTGGACGACGACGACCAGTACTCCCAGGTCGGCCAGCCCCAGTACGCCGACCTCGGTGAAGAGATGCCCCGCACGGAGTGCCTCAAGGACGTGATCGCACGGTTTCTGCCCTACTGGGAGGCCTCGATCGTGCCCGACCTCCGGGCCGGCCACACGGTGCTCGTCGCGGCCCACGGCAACAGCCTGCGCGCGCTGGTCAAGCACCTCGACGGCATCAGTGACGACGACATCGCGGGCCTCAACATCCCCACCGGAATGCCGCTGGTCTACGAGCTCGACGACGCGCTCGCGCCGACGGTCGCCGGGGGTCGCTACCTCGACCCGGACGCCGCAGCAGAGGCCGCCGCGGCCGTTGCGAACCAGGGGCGCTAGGCGCCGATCGAGGTCGGGTTCTGGCCGGTCACCACGAAGACGACGCGGTTGGCCACGGAGACGGCGTGGTCGGCGATCCGCTCGTAGTAGCGACCGAGCAGCGCGATGTCGACGGCCGCCTCGACGCCGTGCTCCCAGCCGGGTGACAACAGCTCGGTGAAGCTGGTGCGCCGCAGCCGGTCCATCTCCTCGTCGTCGCGGCCGAGCGCGATCGCGGCCTCGACGTCACGGGCGACGATGATCTGGGTGACTCGCGAGACCATGTCCTCGGCCACGTGGGCCATCCGCGACATGGTCGGCTGCACCTGGGCCGGCACGGCGAGGTCGGGCACTCGGAGCCGGGCGATCTTGGCGACGTGCACGGAGAGGTCGCCCATCCGCTCCAGCTCGCTGACCATCCGCAGCGCGGCCACGACGGTCCGCAGGTCGCCCGCGACGGGTGCCTGGAGCGACAACAGCTCGAACGCCGAGTCCTCGACGCGTTCGCGCGCCAGGTCGATCTCGATGTCGGCGCTGATCACCTGCTCCGCAGTCGCCACATCGCCGGTCATCAGGGCCTCGGTCGCCTTCGAGACGGCGATCTGGACGCTCTGGCTGATTTTCGCCAGATCGCCGAAGACACCCTCGAGCTGTTCGTCGAATACTTCGCGCATGACCACCAAGGTAGGCGGGCCAGGTGACGAGTCGGGGTGAGAGCGTGAACGCGCGGTGAACATCGCGCGAGTAACCCCGGCCTGAGCAGGGCGAAAGCCGTCAACCACCGTACGATCTTGAGTGTGGAGCCGACGACGCAAGCGTTCCTCGCGGCGCTGATCGGTGCCCTCGTGGCAGGCGGCGCGGTCCTCGCCTGGCACATCAGCGACCGGCAGCAGACCCAGGCGGCCACCATCACCGAACCCGTGGTCCCTCCCGGCGTCGCCGGCGTGCTCTCGGTGCTGCGCAGCAGCGCGGTCGTCGTCGACGACGCCGAGGTCGTGCTGAAGGCCTCCGCGCCGGCGTACGCGATGGGCCTGGTCCGCGGCACGGCGCTGGTCTCCGAGGAGCTCGCCGCCGTGGTCCGCGAGGTGCGGCGCGACGGCCAGATCCGCGAGACCGAGCTGCTCATCCACCGATCCGGCGCCCCGGCCCGGCACGTCACGGCGCGGGTGGCTCCGCTCGGCTCACGACTGGTGCTGGCCCTGGTCGAGGACCGCACCCGCGAACGCCGGGTCGAGGCCGTACGCCGCGACTTCGTCGCCAACGTCAGCCACGAGCTCAAGACCCCGGTCGGTGCGATCCGGCTGCTGGCCGAGGCGGTCCGGGACGCCTCGGATGACCCCGAGGCGGTCATCCGGTTCGCCGAGCGGATGGTCACCGAGAGCGACCGGCTCACCCGGCTGGTTCAGCAGGTGATCGAGCTGTCCCGCCTGCAGGGCGACGAGCCGCTGGAGTCGCCGACGCTGGTCTCGCTCGACGACGTCGTCGCGATCGCGGTCGATACGAGCGCGATCGACGCCGGCGACATGGGCATCTCCGTCGTCGCCGGGGGCACCAAGGGCCTCAAGGTGCACGGCAACGAGGAGCAGGTGACCGCGGCGGTCGCCAACCTGGTCGCCAACGCCGTCGCCTACTCGGAGCCGGGCTCGACGGTGCTTGTCACCACGAAGGCCGAGGAGCACACCATCGAGATCGCCGTGGTCGACCAGGGCATCGGCATTCCGAACGAGGAGATCGACCGGATCTTCGAGCGTTTCTACCGCGTCGACCCGGCCCGGCACCGTTCCACCGGTGGCACCGGCCTCGGCCTGTCCATCGTCAAGCACGTCGCCGCCACGCATGGTGGCGAAGTCCGCGTCTGGTCCGTCGAGGGGCAGGGGTCCACGTTCACGCTGACCCTGCCGCGACCGTCCACCCCCAGCCAGGAGGATCTCCCGTGACCCGGGTACTCGTCGTAGAGGACGAAGAGAGCTACAGCGAGGCACTCGCCTACATGCTCCGCAAGGAGGGCTTCGAGGTCGCGATCGCGGCCGACGGCAACACCGCGCTCGAGGAGTTCGAGCGGCGTGGCGCCGACATCGTGCTGCTGGACCTGATGCTCCCGGGCATCCCCGGCACCGAGGTGTGCCGCACCATCCGGCAGAGCTCGAACGTGCCGGTGATCATGGTCAGCGCCAAGGACGACGAGATCGACAAGGTCGTCGGGCTCGAGCTGGGCGCCGACGACTACGTCACCAAGCCCTACTCCCCCCGCGAGCTGGTGGCCCGGATCCGGGCGGTGCTGCGGCGCGGCTCGGACCCCGACCTGCTCCCCGACACGCTCGAGGCCGGGCCGGTGCGGATGGACGTGGAGCGCCACGTCGTCACCGTCGACGGGACGGAGCAGCGGTTGCCGCTCAAGGAGTTCGAGCTCCTGGAGATGTTCCTGCGCAACCCCGGCCGGGTGCTCACCCGCGGCCAGCTGATCGACCGGGTCTGGGGCTCGGACTACGTCGGCGACACCAAGACCCTCGATGTCCACGTGAAACGGCTGCGCGCGAAGCTCGAGCCGGAGCCCAGTGAGCCGAAGTTCCTCGTCACCGTCCGCGGTCTGGGGTACAAGTTGGACCTGTGAGTCCACGCCTCTCGGGACGCGGTGCCCTGGCCGCCCTCCTGTGCCTCCTGTCCCTGACCGCCTGCGGCTCCGACGGGGACGACCCCGACAGTGGATCGCGGGCGGCGCCTGCGCCGACCGACCTGCCGACCTCGGTGACCGACAAGTGCGGCGTCGAGAGCACCGCCGAGGTCAGTGACATCGAGGCGCCGGACGGCAGCGTGCTCACGGCTGCGACGGCCGGTGAGGGCGACCGGGTGATGATCCTCCTCCACCAGACCAGCCCGACCGGCTACTGCGGCTGGGTGCCGTACGCCGACTGGGCGGCCGAGCAGGGCGTCCGCGCCGTACTCGTCGACCTGTGCGGCTGGGGCAGCGCGGTGTGCTCCGAGGAACTCACCTCGGACCCGGAGGCCCAGGTCCGGCTGATGGTCGACTGGGCACGCGAGCAGGGCGCGGAGCGGGTGACGGTCGTCGGCGCATCGATGGGCGGCGCCGTAGCCCTGGGAGTCGCCGACCCGGCGGGCGCGGACGCCGTGGTGGACCTGTCCGGACCGGAGACCTGGCAGGACGTGCCTGGCGCGGAGGAGGCCGCGGCCGGCACCGACATCCCCCTGCTCGTGGTCACCGCCTCGGGCGACCCAGGGGTCGACCACGACGTCCTCCAGCGCGCCGTCGAGGGGTCGCCGGCCACCCCGAAGCGGTTCATCTCCGCTCCCGACGGCCATGGCTGGAGCATGCTGCACGACGGCAGCAGCGCGGCGCCGGAGTGGCGGCCGCTCGCGAGCACGGTGCTGGAGTGGGCCCGGGGCGACACCGCCTGACGCGCCGAGTCGGCCGGATCTCGTGGCGCCATGGCCGAAAATCGCTAGCCGTCGATCGCCTGCCACCGTAGCGTTCTACCGTGACGACGCCCCGCCCCTGGCTCCCCATCGCCGCGGTGGCGTTCACGCTCGTCGCCTGGTCGTCGGCGTTCGTGGCGATCCGGCACCTCAAGGACGTGCCCCCCGGCTCGCTCAGTCTGGGGCGGTTGCTCGTCGCGGTCGTCGCGCTCGGCGTCATGGTCCTCGTCTCGGTCCCCGCCGACCGGCGCCGGCTGCCGACGCGGCGGGAGTGGCCGCTGATCGCGCTCGGCGGGGTGTCCTGGATCGGCATCTACAACGTCGCCCTGAACGAGTCGGAGCAGCGGATCGACGCAGGCACCGCCGCGCTGATCATCCAGATCGGCCCGATCATCGTGGCGCTGCTGGCCACGTTCTTCTTCCAGGAGCGGCTCACCAAGTGGCTGCTGATCGGCCTGGGCGTGGGCTTCGCGGGCGTGGTCATCATCGGCCGCGCGTCGTCCAGCGGCGGCAACGGAGACACGGTCGGCGTACTCCTCTCGGCGCTGGCAGCGGTGACCTTCGCGGTCGGCGTGATCAGCCAGAAGAAGCTGCTCGGCAGCGGGATGACCGCCCTCGAGATGACGTTCTGGTTCTACGTCGTGGGCACGGTGGCGTGCCTGCCCTGGGCGTTCCAGCTGGTCGGGGTCGTCGGCGACTCGAGCACCGCCGACCTGGGCTGGATCTTCTACCTCGGCATCGTCCCGAGCGCGCTGGCATTCGTGACCTGGGCCTACGCCCTCAACCGCTCCGACGCCGGCAAGTTCGCACTCTCCACGTTCCTGGTGCCGTTCATCACCACGCTGATGGCCTGGCTGTTCCTCGGCGAGGTCCCCCCGGGCCTGGCGTTCGTCGGCGGCGCCCTGTGCATCGCCGGCGTACTGCTCATCCGCAAGAAGCCGCGGGTCGTGGCCACGGTGCCGGTCGGCGGTGAGCCTGGGTCGGTTGCGACGCCGGAGACCGACCACACCCCACCGCCCGACCGGGCCGGCCTCCGGGAGCGGTGAGCCAGGGTCGTTCGGCCGACCGGAAACCGACCCAGGCTCACCGCCCGGTCAGTCTCCGGTTGACTCCTCGGCCTCGAGCCAGCCGCGGAACGCCTCCAGGTTGTGGGTCGGCTCGCCGCGGTCCCGGCGCCACTCCCACTCCTTGCGGATCGACGACGCGAACCCGAGCTCGAGGATCGTGTTGAACGACTCGTCGGCGTAGGCCAGCACGGAGCCGAGCAACCGGTCCAGCTCATCGGTGGTGACGCCGGCAAGCGGCAGCCGGGCGTCGAGGTAGATGTCGCCGAGGGGGTCGACGCCGAACGCGACGGCGTACATCCGCAGGTTGCGCTCGAGCAGCCAGCGGTAGACCTGCTCGTGGTTCTCGTCGGGCTTCCGGCACACGAACGCGTGCACGCCCAGCGCGTGCGGGCCGACGTCCAGCCGCACCGCCGTCTGGAGCTTCTTCTCACCCGGCAGCGAGAACGAGAAGAGCCCGTCGGCCTCGTCGTACTCGATCTCGTTGCTGTCGAGGTAGTCGCGGATCGTCTCCGGAACGGTCACGCAGCAGACTCAACCATGTTGCTGCGGGCCCGCTGGTAGACATCGAGGGTCCCGGCGGCCGTGGCCTCCCACGAGAACTCCTTGGCGTGGGCGAGCGCGCCCACGCGGAGGCGGTCGAGCAGAGCGGGGTCGTCGACGATCCGGCGGAGGGCCCCGGCCCAGCTCTCGGGAGCGTGGTCGTCGAGGAGCAGGCCGCTGACACCGTCGCTGACCACGGTGGTCAGCCCGCCGACGGCGGCCGCGACCACCGGCGTGGCGCAGGCCTGGGCCTCGACGGCCACCAGGCCGAACGACTCGTTGTAGGACGGTACGGCGACCACGGTCGCCGCGGCGTACCACTTGGCGAGCTCGTGCTGGGCGACCGGCGGCACGAAGCGCACCACGTCGTCGATGCCGAGGTGCCGCGCCAGGCCGGCCAGCGCGGTGGGTCGTTCGAGACCGGAGCCGGACGGGCCGCCGACGACCGGCACCACGACCCGCGAGCGCAGCTCGGGCGCGCGTTCGAGCAGCACCGCGACCGCGCGGAGCAGGACGTCGGGAGCCTTCAACGGCTGGATCCGGCCGGCGAACATCAGCACCAGCGCCTCGGGCGGCAGCCCCAGCTCGCGGCGTACGGCGGTCCGGTCCAGCGGGCGGAAGGTGGCCAGGTCGACGCCGGGGTGGACCACCTCGACGCGTCCCGGGTGGGCGCCGTAGAGGTTGATCAGCTGCTTGGCCTCGACATCGGTGTTGGCGATCAGCATGTCGGCCGCCTCGACCACCTGGTCCTCACCGATGATCCGGGCGTCCGGCTCGGGGGCGTCGCCGTCGGCGAGCGCGTCGTTCTTGACCCGGGCCATGGTGTGCATGGTGTGCACCAGCGGCACCCCCCACCGGTCGCGGGCCAGGGCGCCCACCTGACCGGAGAGCCAGTAGTGGGAGTGCACCGCGTCGTAGTGGCCGACCGGCTGCGCCGCCTCGGCGCGCAGCACCTCGCGGGCGAAGACACACAGCTGTGCGGGCAGCTCGTTCTTGGTGAGGCCCTCGAACGGACCCGCGTGGATGTGCCGCACGGACACGCCGTCGTCCAGCGCGACCATCGGCAGCAGCGCCGAGTTGGTCGACCGGGTGAAGATGTCCACCTCGATGCCGCGCATCGCCAGGCGCCGCGCCAGCTCCACGACATAGACGTTCATACCGCCCGCATCCCCGATGCCGGGCTGGTCGAGCGGGGACGTGTGCAGGCTGATCATGGCCAAGCGGCGGATGGGTCCCATGTCAGACGTGTCCCGCGGGTCGGTGTACGGGCTCCACCCCACTCCAACCGCGGAGAGCGGTCAGTGATTCCCGGCGTGGCTCCGGGAGTGGCTCCCGGTGTGCTGACCACGCACCGGGCGACGGGTGAACGCCACCACGGCCGTGACCGCCGCCACGGCGCCGAAGACGGCGTCGACGGTCCGGTCCGGACCCGCGTCGCGGAGCAGCTCCAGGACCGACCAGACCAACAGCGGGAACGCCACCGCGACGAAAATGCGAAGCGGAAGCGCACTGCTGTTCACCAGCGTCGCGCCAGCGGCGGCCGCGGCGATACCGATCATGACGAACCCGGCCCACTCCAGCACCTCGTGCTCGGTGAACGCTCGGGCGACCCAACACAGGCCGCCGACCAGTCCGAATGCGGTTGCGACGGATCGCAGGCTCATGGGGAGGCAGTGTGCCAGCCTTGAGCAGACCCGGCCAGACTGTACGAATGACGAGCACGTCCATCGGTACCCTCCGCACCGCCGTTGTCACCGGAGCAAGCAGCGGGATCGGCGCCGCGACCGCCCGGAGCCTGGCCGAGGCCGGGTTCCAGGTCTATTGCGCCGCGCGGCGCTCCGAGCGGGTCGAGGCACTGGCCGCCGAGATCGGGGGTACGCCGGTCACCTGCGACGTGACCTCCGAGGCCGACGTCGCCGCCCTCGCGAGCCTCGTCGGCCCCAGGCTCGACGTACTCGTGAACAACGCGGGGGGCGCGTTCGGCGCCACGACGGTGGCCGAGGCCGACACCGACGACTGGCGGCGGATGTACGACGTCAACGTGCTCGGCCTGGTGCGGGTCACCCAGGCCCTGCTGCCCGCCCTGGTCGCCACCGGCGCGGGCGTGATCCTGAACGTCGGCTCGACCGCCGGCCGGGTCGCCTACGAGGGCGGGGGCGGCTACACCGCCGCCAAGCACGGCACCCAGGTCGTCACCGAGACCTTGCGCCTGGAGCTCTACGACCAGCCGGTCCGGGTCTGCGAGATCGCGCCGGGCATGGTGCGGACCGACGAGTTCGCGCTGGTCCGGTTCGACGGCGACCAGGAGAAGGCGGACCGGGTCTACGAGGGAGTGGCCGAACCGCTGGTGGCCGAGGACGTTGCCGACGCGATCACCTGGATGGTCACCCGGCCGGCGCACGTGAACATCGACAGCCTGGTGATCCGGCCTCGGGCGCAGGCGGCCCAGCACAAGGTGCACCGGGTCACCGAGTAGCCCGCCCCACCGGGCGGGGCCGCGTGGCAGACTGCCGCCGTGCAGACCATCGGACTGATCGGCGGGATGAGCTGGGAGAGCAGCGCCGCCTATTACCAGGCGCTCAACGTCGGTGTCGAGAGCCGGGTCGGCGGGTTCAGCTCGGCGAAGACCGTGATGACCTCGGTCGATTTCGCGGAGGTCACCGCGCTGGAGGACCAGGAGCGCTGGGACGACGTCGCGGAGATCCTGGCTGGAGCCGCGCAGGGTGTCGAGCGCGCGGGCGCCGACTTCCTGATGCTGTGCACCACGACGTTCCATCGGGTCGCCGAGCAGGTGGAGGCGGCGATCGACATCCCACTGCTGCATCTCGCCGACGTGGTCGCCGAGGCCTGCAAGGCGCAGCGGCTCGACACCGTGGCGCTGATCGGCACGACGTTCGCGATGTCGCGGTCCTTCTTCACCGACCGGATCGCCAGCCACGGCCTCGAGGTGCACGTGCCCGACGCCCGGCACCACGACACGATCAACCGGATCATCTACGACGAGCTGGTGCACGGGAAGGTGCTCGACAACTCCCGGCGCACCATCGTCGGGATGATCGAGGAGCTGTGGGACCAAGGCGCGGGCGGGCTGATCCTGGGCTGCACTGAGCTGGAGCTGCTCGTCCACCAGGCCGACTCCGAGCTGCCGGTCTTCCCGTGCACGACGCTGCACGTCGAGGCGGCGCTGGACCGCGCGCTGACCTGACCTACGAGCGGCCGAGCTCGGCGACCATGTCCTGGAGCTCGCCCAGCGACAGCGCCGGCCCTTCGAGCTCGGATGTTGCCGGCGCCCGGAGACCGCGGATGAACAGCTCGAGGTGTCGACGGGCGAGCTCGTCCTTGGCCTCCATCGGCAGCGGACCCGGCAGCGGCCGGGCGATCCGGACCAGCATCATCGCGACGTCGGCGAACCTGATGTCGGCCGGCAGGTCACCGGCGTCGCGGGCGGCGTCGACGAGCCGCTCGACGACGGAGGCGTCCCGCGCCGCCGCGATCTCCGGGTCGTCGAGGTCCATGACGTCGAGCACCTGGGGCATCACGGCCGAGACCCGGAGCTCCAGGGCGATACGGAGGTAGGTCGCCAGCGCCTCGAACGGGTCGTCGAGCTCCGCCGCCCGCTCGGCCGCGAGCCGGGTGCGGGTGAGCGCGTCGAGCACCACCGCGCGCAGCAACGCGTCACGGTCGGGGAACCGCCGGTAGAGCGTGGCGATGCCGACTCCGGCCCGCTTCGCGACGTCCTCGAGCGGTACGCCTGCGCCGCGCTCAGCGATCAGCTCACGGGCCGCGGCGAGCAGCCGCTCCTGGTTGCGCCGGGCGTCGGCTCGCATGGTCATGACCCCAGTCTAGCAAGAAGCGGAGAAAATTCCTCCATATCTCTTGACTTCGGGCTGACGCGGTGCCACGGTAAAACGGAGAGAAACCCTCCACTTCAACCGAGGAGATCGAGATGACCACCGACAGCACACCCCGGGCGCCGACCGCCCCGGACTCCACCGCGTCATCCAGCCGCTGGGTCGCGCTCGCCGTGATCGCGGTGGCTCAGCTGATGGTCGCGCTCGACGCGACGATCGTGAACGTCGCGCTGCCGACCGCCCAGAGCGCGCTCGGCTTCGACGACACCCAGCGGGCCTGGGTGATCACGGCGTACACCCTGTCGCTCGCCGGGCTGCTGCTGCTCGGCGGCCGGGTGGCCGACCGGTTCGGCCGGCGCCGCGCGATGCTCGTCGGCCTGACCGGGTTCGCCGTCAGCTCGGCGATCGCCGGCGCGGCCTCCAGCTTCGAGATGCTCGTCGTCGGCCGCGCGCTCCAGGGCGCGAGCGCCGCGATGATGGCACCCGCGGCGCTGTCCCTGATCGCGGTGACGTTCACCGAGCCCAAGGAGCGCGGCAAGGCGTTCGGGATCTTCGGCGCCATCGCGAGCAGCGGCGCCGTGACCGGGCTGCTGCTCGGCGGCGTGCTCACCGAGTACGCCGGCTGGCGCTGGTGCCTCTACGTCAACGTCGTCGTCGCCGCTGGAGCCATCGCGGTCGGCCGGCGGGCGCTGCCGAAGGGCGACGGTCACCCCACGACGATCGACGCAGCCTCCGGCGTACTGGCCACCGGCGCGCTGGCCGCACTGGTCCTGGCCTGCAACCAGGCCGCTGCCCACGGATGGACCTCGGCCGAGGTGCTCGTGCCCGCCGTGATCAGCCTGGTCGCCGGCGCCGCGTTCGTGCTGCGCCAGACGCGCACCCCGAACCCGCTGCTGCCGCTGTCGATCATCGCCGACCGCCGCCGGGCCACTGCCTACCTCGCGACGGCCATCTCCGTGGTCGGCACGTTCGGGATGTTCCTGATGCTGACCTACCACTTCCAGGTGGTCCTGGGATACACGCCGCTGCAGACCGGGCTGGCGTTCCTGCCCCTGAACATCGCGGTCGTCGCCAGCTCCTACGGACTCGGCAGCCGGCTCATGGACCGGGTCTCCGCGCGGGCGATGGTGACGCCGGCCCTGGTCGTCGCCGCGGCTGGTCTGGGGTTGCTCACCCAGCTGGAGCCGGGCAGCGGCTACCTGACCCTGATCCTGCCCGCCGAGATCCTCGTGGGCGCGGGCGTCGGCTGCATCTTCACCCCGTCGATCGGGGTGGCGACCAGCGGCATCGACCCGCGGCAGGCGGGCATCGCCGCGGCCACTGCCAACACCGCCATGCAGGTCGGCGGCAGCGTCGGCATCGCAGTGCTGAACACCGTTGCGGTCGCGTCGGCCAGTCGCTACGCCGGCACGCCGATCGAGGCGATGGTGCACGGCTCGGCCACCGCCACGGCCGGAGCAGCCGTTGCACTGCTGGTCACCGCCGTCGTCGTTGCGTTCGGGCTGCGGCCAACCCCGGCTACGGTCGAGGGCAGGCAGACGGGAGCGAACCGATGACCATCGAGCTCAACCACACCATCGTCCACGTACGCGACCGGGACGCCGCGGCTCGCGAGGTCGCGGACACCCTCGGCCTCGACGAGCCCACGGCGTACGGGCCGTTCATGGAGGTCAAGATGGCCAACGGCGTCAATCTCGACTTCATGGACGAGGCCGGCGAGATCCAGAGCCAGCACTATGCGTTCCTGGTCGGCGACGAGGAGTTCGACCGCATCCATCAGCGGCTGAAGGATTCAGGTCGTCAGTGGTGGGCCGACCCGTTCCGCCGGAACCCGGGCCAGATCAACACCAACGACGGTGGGCGCGGTCTCTACTGGGAGGGGCCGGACGGGCACTGGCTCGAGATCATCACGGTGCCGTACGGCGGCGGCTGACCACTCAGGGAGGCTACGCGCGCAGGACCAGATCGGCGATCCGGCGGAGATCGTCGGTCAGGTCCTGTTCGCGCACGTTGAGGGTTCGGCCGTCGTCGAGCTCGAACTCGTAGCTGAACCGGTCCGGCTGCTGCGGCGTCTCGCGCAGGCCTGCCGGGTCGACCCGGTCGAGCAGGGCCGCGATCTCCGTCGAGCGGGGATCGTCGTCGGCCAGCTCCAGCGTGGACTCGACGGGACGGCCGATGAAGCCGCCGGTGCGCCGGACCCGGACCCGGACGCCGGCCCCGCGCGGCGGCGATGCCCACGTTCTGCCAGGCCTCTCGGACCGCGTCGGCGTGGTCGCCCGCGGCGGCCACCGTGGCGCCGGCGAACCCGACGAAGTCGGTGTCGGGCTGCACCCGGCTGCCGGTGAGGGCGGCGTACCAGACCCGGCCGGCGCCGTCCCAGCTCGCGTCGCCGATCGCCATGGCCGCCAGCTGGAAGGCCCGGTTGGGGATCCCGGAATTGAGGTGCACGCCGCCGTTGTCTTCGGTGGTCTCGACGTAGTCGTCGAGGTGTCCGACCTGCGGATCCTTGCCCAGGAGCGGGTCGTCGTAGGCCGTGCCGGGCGCGGCCATGTCGCGCAGCGCGCGCGCCTCGATGCCGGGCCGGAACAGGCCCGCGCCGATCAGCCAGTCGGCGGCGGCCGCGTCCTGCCCGAGCAGTCGCTGCTTGAGGCAGGCGGCGAAGACATCGCTGACGGACTCGTTGAGCGCACCCGACTGGCCTTCGTAGACCAGGCCCGCGGTGTGCTCGGTGACCGCGTGCGTCAGCTCGTGGGCGAGTACGTCGACCGGCTTGGTGAACCGCTCGAAGACCCGCCCGTCACCGTCGCCGAAGACCAGCTGGGTGCCGTCCCAGAACGCGTTGGTGTAGTCGCGCCCGTAGTGGACGGTCAGGCTCACCGGGTGGCCCTTGTCGTCGTAGGAGTCGCGGCCGTAGACCTCGTCGTACAACGCCAGCGTCGCGGTCACCCCCGCAGCGGCCTCGTCGACGGCCGGGTCTCCCACCTCCGGCTCGCCGGCCGCGCGTGCCTTCTGCCCGGGCAGCGTCTCGGAGTTGCCGGCCGTGTGCACCGTCCACGCCGGCCCGGCGGCCACCGCGGTGGGGTCGCCGCGACCGGCGCCGCGCGCCGCGCGGAGCTGCTCGTCCAGCTCGAGGGTCCGCGCGGCCGCGGGGTCGGTCTCGGCCAGTCGCTGGAGCAGGTACGGGGGGACGAACGTGCAACGGGCCCGAGTCATGAGCCAGTTCTACCGCTCTCCGCCGACGAGCTCCGCGAACGTGAGTGTCGGGACGGCGATCTCGGCCATGTTGATCAGGTAGCGACGGTGCGCTCGGCGGGCCTCCCCGTGGCGTCCGGCCGCGT
Organism: uncultured Actinomycetota bacterium; assembly: GCA_963729095.1. Lineage (GTDB taxonomy): Bacteria > Actinomycetota > Actinomycetes > Propionibacteriales > Nocardioidaceae > Nocardioides. The sequence goes on from CAVSMX010000041.1 coordinate 38,851, forward strand.
GCAGGATCTGGATCAGCAGCTGGTGCGACGACTCGTCGTAGGAGTCGTCGGAGAGCAGCCCGAGCAGCCACGGCACCGCGCGCTCGGGATCGTCGACCGCCAGCGCCCGGACCAGCTCGCGACGCACCTCCCCCGCGAGGCCGTGCAGCTCGTCGCGCACGTCGGCGGCCCAGGGATGGTAGGGATCGTCCTCGAGGAACTCACCGGTGTACGCCGCGGACGCGAGCTCCAGCGCCTCGACCGCACCCGCGTCGCCCGTCCGGGCGAGCCGGAGTGCCTCGGCCGCGGCGGCGGCGAACAGCGAGGCGTCGATCTCCACCGTCGCTGACCTGAGTCGCACGCTCTCGCGGTCCGCCTCGACGTAGAAGTCGGCGGCGTGCTCGCGGTCCGGGTCCAGCACCGACCGCAGCGTTGAGAGGACCACGGACAAACGGGATCCGGAGTCGACCTGCCCGGGCCAGAGCAGCTCGCACAACGCGTCGCGGCTGATGCCCCGGCCGCCGCGCCCGACCATGATCTTGAGCGCGAGCCTGGCCTTCTTCGACTGCCACTCGGAGCCCGGGATCGGTTGCCCCGCCCGGAACACCGCGAACGGACCCAGCGCCCGGATCGTCACCTGGCTGGTCTCGATCGGTCCGATGACCTGCAGCGCACCGGCTGTGCGGTGGGCGTCGTCGCGCACCCCGATGGACCGGAGCTCGCGGCGAGCCCGGTGCTCGGCGCGCGCGTCGGAGGTGATCCGGGCGATCAGCACATCGTTGATGCCGGCGCCGATGCGGTCCTCGCTGACGTCCCACAACGTGGCGGCTTCACGCAGCAGGTCGAGCGCCTGCTCGGGCGGACCGGCAAGTGCCTGCAGCTCCAGAGACTCGGCGAGTCCGCGGGCGTCGTGCTGCTGGCCGGCCTCGCGCGCGGCCGCCTGCCCGTGCTCGATCGCCCGCTCCCGCTCCCCCGCGGCCGACCGCAGCCACCCCGCCGCCAGCAGGGGGGCCACCTGCCCCAGGGCCGCCGGCTGGTCGAGCGCCTGCTGGGCCAGCTCGAGAGCCTGCTCCAGGTCCTCGCCCAGGACCGAACGCGCGAGGCCGGCGAGCGCGAGCACCAGCACCTGCGCCTGCTCCGACGCCTCGGCCCGCTCGATGGCTTCCCGGTAGGCGGCGCTCGCCTGGCTGGCGTTGCCGCGGATGCGATGTGCCTCGCCGAGCCAGAGGAAGATCAACCCGAGCAGCGGAGAATCCGCGGCCCGCGCGAACGAGCGGGCCTGGTCCAGCTCCGAGACGGCCTCGTCGACCCGCCCGAGTCCCATCAGGGTCTCGGAGCGGCTGAGGCACACCAGAGCCCGCAGCGGCGCCGTCCGGTCGAGGTCGTCATCGAGCTCCGGCGCGATCACCGCCGCTGCCCGCAGAAGCTGCCCGATGTCACCGTCGCGAAGGATCGCGGCGGTGTCCTCGCCGAGAGCGCGCACGACCTCGGCGCTGTCCTTGCCGGCGATCGCCGCCGCAAGACGATCGGGCATCGTCGACCCCGCGAGAGAGGAATGTCCTGGTGGGAATCTCACCCTAACCGGGACCCCGCGGGGTCGACGTCGGACAGCGCCGAGGTGTGGTGTTCCTTAGTTGGGCGTGACCGGGTTGGAGTCCCGGTTCGGGGCCGGCTTGGAGGGTGCCTTGGCAAGGGTGTTGCCGCCCGTCGCGCCCTTCGCGATCGTCTCGACCACGAGGGACTTGCTGATGGTGCTGACGCCCGCTGCGCCGAGGCCGCAGAGCCGGAACGTGTGGACACCGGGAGTCACGGGGACCACGAAGTCGACCGTGCTGTTCTCCTGCTGAGTGGTGTTGCCGAACGCACGGTTGTCGAAGCCGACGCCGTTGAGGTTGCAGTTGTCGTCAACCTCGAACCACAGAATGTAGTTCGCCGCTCCTCCGAAGAACGTGGAGTTACCGGTGACCCGGACGAACTTGATCGCGCCCGGCACGGTGATGTTTGTCCCCCCGACGAGCTCGGTGGCGGCGGCCGGCACCGCCGTGATGCCCGCGACGGACTTGAAGGCCACGCGGTCGAGGTACGCCGACGGCGGCTTGCCGCCGAGCTTCTGGGAATTCTTGGCGAGGTTCACGATCTTCTTCTTCGCTGCCTTGTGCAGGGCGACGTCGCCAGCCGTGACCGCCTGCGCCGACGACTTGCTGAAGAGGACGACGGTGCCGGCAAAGGCGATGACCAGGGCCAGCATCAGCGGCAGCCACGGGACTCGGGTGGTACGCATGGGTTTCTCCTTCTGCTCAGGGAATGACTGGTCACACCCTGGGCAGCGCCCCTTCGGGTTACCTTCCGGAATCCTCCACAGCGACCCGGAGGAAGTACCCTCGGGTGGCTTCGGCCCACCCATTTCCCTCGCGAAAGACGCTGGCTCCCCCATGCCCACCCGTTCCGACCTCCGCAACGTCGCGATCGTCGCGCACGTCGACCACGGCAAGACGACGCTCGTCGACGCGATGCTGCACCAGGCGGGAGCGTTCACCGCCCACCAGGCCGAGGGCCTCGCGGAGCGGGTGATGGACTCCGGCGACCTCGAGCGCGAGAAGGGGATCACCATCCTCGCGAAGAACACCGCCGTCCACTACGCCGGTCCCGCCGGCGGCGGCCAGCCGATGACGATCAACATCATCGACACCCCCGGTCACGCCGACTTCGGCGGCGAGGTCGAGCGCGGGCTGTCGATGGTCGACGGGATCGTGCTCCTGGTCGACGCGTCCGAGGGTCCCCTCCCCCAGACCAGGTTCGTCCTCCGCAAGGCGCTCAACGCCGACATGCCGGTGGTCCTGGTCGTCAACAAGGTCGACCGCAGCGACGCCCGGATCTCTGAGGTCGTCGACGAGACCTACGAGCTGTTCATGGACCTGCTCGACGACAGCCACAGCCAGGACGCGCTGGACTTCCCGGTCGTCTACGCCTCGGGCAAGGCGGGCATCGCCAGCATGGAGCAGCCCGCCGACGGGACGCTCCCCGACGGCACGGATCTCGAGCCGCTGTTCAAGACGATCCTGGAGACCATCCCGGCCCCCGAGTACGACGAGGGCGCGCCGTTGCAGGCCCACGTCACCAACCTGGACGCCTCGCCGTTCCTGGGCCGCCTCGCGCTGCTCCGGGTCAAGGAGGGTGTGCTGCGCAAGGGCCAGCAGGTCGCCTGGATCCGGCGCGACGGCACCATCAAGAACGTGAAGGTCACCGAGCTGCTGGTCACGGAGGGGCTGGAGCGCAAGCCCGGCGAGTCCGCGGGCCCCGGCGACATCTGCGCGGTCGCCGGGATCCCGGAGATCACCATCGGCGAGACCCTCGCCGACGCGGAGAACCCCAAGGCGCTGCCGCTGATCCACGTCGACGAGCCCGCGATCTCGATGACGATCGGCACCAACAGTTCGCCGCTGGTCGGCCGGGTCAAGGGCGCGAAGGTGACCGCCCGGCTGGTCAAGGACCGCCTCGACTCCGAGCTGGTCGGCAACGTCTCGCTGCGGGTACTGCCCACCGAGCGGCCGGACACGTGGGAGGTCCAGGGCCGCGGCGAGCTGGCGCTGGCCATCCTGGTGGAGCAGATGCGCCGCGAGGGCTACGAGCTCACCGTGGGCAAGCCCCAGGTGGTGACCCAGGAGGTCGACGGCAAGGTGCACGAGCCGGTCGAGCGGCTGACGATCGACGCTCCCGAGGAGTACCTCGGCACCATCACCGAGCTGCTCGCCACCCGCAAGGGCCGGATGGAGCAGATGACCAACCACGGCACCGGCTGGGTGCGGATGGAGTTCCTGGTGCCGGCCCGCGGGCTGATCGGCTTCCGTACCGACTTCCTCACCGAGACCCGCGGCACCGGCATCGCCCACCACGTGTTCGAGCGGTACGAGCCGTGGGCCGGCGAGATCCGGTCCCGCAACTCCGGGTCGCTGGTCGCCGATCGCTCGGGTGCCGCCACGGCGTACGCGATGACCAGCCTGCAGGAGCGCGGCGTGCTGTTCGTCGAACCGACCACCGAGGTCTACGAGGGCATGATCGTCGGCGAGAACTCCCGCGCCGACGACATGGACGTCAACATCACCAAGGAGAAGCAGCAGACCAACATCCGCTCCTCCACCTCTGACAGCTTCGAGAAGCTGATCCCGCCGCGCAGGCTGTCGCTCGAGCAGTGCCTGGAGTTCTGCCGCGAGGACGAGTGCGTCGAGGTCACCCCCGAGACGGTCCGGCTGCGCAAGGTCGCCCTCGACCAGAACGAACGCGCGAAGATGGCATCCAGGGCTCGCAAGGCTCGCTAGACCTTCACGTGCGCGGCGGTGCACTCGTGCGCGGCCAGCTCCTCGGCCCGCTTCGGGCTCGGCGGGCAGAACGGCAGCGCGACCACGGTCAGCAGCGCGGCGCCGACCAGGGTCTTGCCGTAGCCGAGCTGCTCCAGCGCGACGCCGGCGAGCGTCGGGCCGAGCAGCGTGCCCACGGTGAGCGCCGTGTTGACCGCGGCCAGACCGGCGGCCGGGTGGTCGGCGAAAACCCGCGCGCTCCAGATGCCCTGGCACGCGATGATCGCGCAGTAGAAGACGCCGAACGCCACCGCACCCAGCAGCGCCGCCGGCACCCGCTCCGTCGCGAGGCCGAAGACCGCGATCGACCCGGCGAGCAGCGCGCAGGTGACCAGGTAGCCGGTGCGTAGGCCGAGCCGGTCGTACGCCGCGCCGCTGAACGACGCGAGCACGCTGGCGACGCCGCACGCGGCGTACACGACACTGGCGGCGGTCGGGTCGATTCCGCTGGCGCGCATCGCGTCCACCCCGAAAGCCCACCACACCGAGCTGGACACCCCGACGATCACCGCCGAGAGGAGCAACGGTCGGGATCGCGGGCAGAAGAACCAGGTCCAGCTGAGCTGCGGCCGCGACAGCCGCCGGTGGTCGTGGGCCGGGGCGAGGCGTACTGCCACCACTCCGGCAAGCACCGCGAGCACCACGAAACCGGCCCATGCCAGCCGCCACTGGTCACCGGCCACCACCGCGATCGGACCCGCCACGGCCACGCCCCATCCGGTGCCCGAGCTGATCGTCGACCAGGCGGCATTGCGCTTCGGCGCCGCGACCTGGCGGTCGACGAGCTCGGCGTACGGCGGGTACGCCAGCCCCGCGGCCGCGCCGGCCACGATCACACCGATCGCCAGGGTTGGCACCGACCCCGCGGCCGCGATCACCGCCATGCCGACCGCGGCAAGCGCTGCGGCGAGCCCGACCGCCACCCGGGCGCCGTACTGCGCGGTCACCCACACCACGGCGGCGTTCGCGACCAGGTAGGAGAGGTAGGCACCCGAGGAGATCAGCCCGGCCGCGTCCGCGCCCATCCCGAACTCGGCCCGCATCTCCGGGAGCAGGAGTCCGTAGCCGTAGCGCGCCAGCCCGAAGCTGACGGCGATCATCGCCACCCCGGGGAGCACCGTGCGCGAGGGGCGCATCGCCGTCGCCTGCTCAGACATCGGCCGGCACGGTGTGGTCGAGGGGGCACGGAAGTCCGCTGGAGCGACAGACGTTGCGGTCGCACAGCCGACAGGTGTGGATGGTCGACATCAGGTCGTCATGGAGGGCTCCGACCAGGCTGTCGAGCAGGCGCTCGAGCTCCACCCGATCCGCGGCCGACAACCCGGCCACCGCATCGGTCAGCACCGCCTCCCGGTCCCGGTTGAGCAACCGCGCCCGCTTGGTGCCCGCGGAGGTCAGCCGCAACCGGCGGTGCCGCGCGTCCGTGCCCGGCGTACGGGTCACCCACCCCCGGGCGACCAACCGGTCCACCAGCCGGGTCACACCCGAGCTGGTCAGCCCGAGCACCTCACCCAGCCACGAGACCGGTTGGTCCGGATGGGCCTGCAGTGTGACCAGGGACGCCTGCTCCGATGCCGACATCCGGTACGCCGCGCCGACCTCGCGAAACCGGTCGGACATCGTGAGCGAAAGAGCTCCGAGAAGGTTCTCCACGCGTGCCATCGGCACAGTCTATTTTACCTGACTGCCGCAGGCAATTGATTTCCTGCCATACCGCTCGCCGCGGCACCACAACCCCCGATTCGGTGCGCCGCAAGGCCCGATTCGACGCCTAGGGGGTGAGCCGCGCGCCGGTGACGGTGTCGAAGACGTGCACGTCCTCCGGCGGCACCCGCAGGCGCACCACCTCGCCGCGCTCCAGGGACCCGCGGCCAGGCACCCGCGCGATGACCTGCCGGATCACGCCGCCCTCGAGGTCGAGCGCGGCGTCGCGCGGGGTGCCGTAGAGATAGGAGTCGGCGCCCAGCTCCTCGACGACCGCGACCTTGACGGGGTAGCCGGGCTCGCCCTCGGCGGCGACCTGCCACGACTCGGGGCGTACGCCGAGCGTGACCTTGCCGGTCGACGCCGCCGCCGCGGTCCGGTCGATGAGGAACTCGAAGCCGTCGACCTCGGCGGTACCGTCACCCGGAGTGGTGGCGTCGAGGAGGTTCATCGCCGGCGAACCGATGAAGCCCGCGACGAACAGGTTCGCCGGCCGGTCGTAGAGCGCCAGCGGCGTGTCGACCTGCAACAGGACACCGTCGTTCAGCACCGCGACCCGGTCACCCATGGTCATCGCCTCGACCTGGTCGTGGGTGACGTAGACGGTGGTCACACCGAGGCGTTGCTGGAGTGCGGCGATCTGCGTCCGCGTTGCCACCCGGAGCTTGGCGTCGAGGTTCGACAGCGGCTCGTCCATGCAGAACACCTGCGGCTGCCGGACGATCGCGCGGCCCATCGCGACCCGCTGCCGCTGGCCGCCCGAGAGCGCCTTGGGCTTGCGGTCGAGCAGCTCGGTGAGATCGAGGATGGCCGCGGCTTCCTGTACCCGCTGCTGACGCTCGGCCTTGGGCATCCTGGCCATCCGCAGCGCGAAGGCCATGTTCTCCCCCACCGTCATGTGGGGGTAGAGCGCGTAGTTCTGGAAGACCATCGCGATGTCGCGGTCCTTGGGCGGCAGCCGGGTCACGTCGCGGTCGTCGATCCGGATGGATCCCGAGGTGACCTCCTCGAGTCCGGCCAGCATCCGCAGGGAGGTCGACTTGCCGCAGCCCGAGGGCCCGACCAGCACCATGAACTCGCCGTCGCCGATCTCGAGGTCGAGCCCCTTCACGGCCGGCTCCGACGCGCCCGGGTAGGTGCGCTCGGCCTGGTCGTAGGTGACCACCGCCATCTGGGTCGTCCCTTCGGTCGTTGGGGTGGACGTCACCGTACGACGTCCACGAGTCCGGCGTCTAGTGGAAGCGCTCTCACATCTCACGGTCGATATCGATCCGTGATCCAGGCGCATCTTGACAGGCAAGGTGACGCGTGTCATGTTTCGAGTGCCCGCATTGTGGAAGCGCTCTCACACGCGTTTCATTCGCCCGGACCGCCCGGCCCGGGAGGAACCAGCACCTAGTGGCAGGAGCAACACCGTGCAGCACACACCTCGCCCCACGGCCCCCGGGCGGCGCAGGCGTCCGGGTCGCCTTCGTCGGCTACTCGCACTCGGCGCCGCAGGCGCCCTGAGCCTGGCCGTCCTGAGCGCATGCGGCGACGACTCCGACGAGGCCGACGGCGTCGTCGAGCTGTCCATCGCCACCTTCAACGAGTTCGGCTACGAAGACCTCATCGAGGAATGGAACGCCGACAACCCCGACATCCAGGTGACGCAGAAGAAGCTCGGCACCTGGGACGAGGCCAAGGAGAACCTCTACACGAAGCTGGCCGCCAACTCCGGCCTCTCCGACATCGAGGCGATCGAGGGCGACGCGATGCCAGCGATCCTGGCCGAGTCCGACGCCTTCGTCGACCTGTCCGACCCCGACCTCGACGGCCGGTGGCTGGACTTCAAGGCCGAGGGCGGCGTCAACTCCGACGGCAAGATGATCGGCTACGCGACGGACGCCGGACCGGAGGGGATCTGCTATCGCTCCGACCTGTTCAAGAAGGCCGGCCTGCCCACCGACCGTGCCGAGGTCGCCGCGCTGATGGCCACCTGGGATGACTACTTCGCCCTCGGCGAGGAGTTCGTCGCGGAGGTGCCCGACACCGCGTGGTACGACTCCACCGGCGGACTCGCCCAGGCGATGCTCAACCAGGTCGAGTACCCCTTCGAGGAGTCCGACGGGACCGTGAACGTCGAGAACCCCGAGCTCGAGGAGCTCTACGCGACCATCACGAGCAACATCGAGAAGGGCCTGTCCACGACGAACGCCCAGTGGAGCGACGACTGGGTGGCGGCCTTCCAGAACGACGGCTTCGCCACGATGCCGTGCCCGGGCTGGATGCTCGGCGTCATCGAGGGGAACGCCGAGGGCGTCAAGGGCTGGGACATCGCCGACGCGTTCCCCGGCGGTGGCGGCAACTGGGGTGGCTCCTACCTGACGGTTCCGACCCAGTCCGAGCACCCCGAGGAGGCCAAGGAGTTCGCGGCCTGGATCACCGCGCCTGAGCAGCAGCTCAAGGCGTTCGAGGCCAAGGGCACGTTCCCGAGCCAGGTCGACGCGCTCGATGCGCCGGAGCTGCTCGGAACGAGCAACGCGTTCTTCAACGACGCGCCGACCGGCGAGATCCTGTCCAACCGGGCGAAGGCGATCACCGTTCAGCCGTTCAAGGGTGCGAAGTACTCCGACATCCTGCAGGCGTTCCAGAACGCGCTGCTCCGGGTGGACGACGGCTCGGCCACACCCGAGGAGTCCTGGGACACCTTCCTGTCCGACGTCGAGTCCCTGAACTGACCCGGACAGCCTCAACCCGATGACGAGCGACGTCGACGTGTCCTCCGGGGACACCGCCACCGCGGTGCCCCCGGAGGGCCGTCGCGTCCGGAAGCGGACCCACGGCCCCCAGCTCACCCGGCGCCAGCGGCTGTCCCGATGGGACCTGCGGCTGTCGCCGTACCTCTACATCTCGCCGTTCTTCGCGCTCTTCCTGCTCGTCGGCATGTTCCCGCTCGTCTACACGGCGTACGTCTCGGTGTTCGACTGGGGCCTGCTGTCGGGCAAGGGCGAGTTCATCGGCCTGGACAACTACACGTCGGTCCTGGAGGACCCGACCTTCGCCAAGGCGCTGGTCAACACGTTCAGCATCTTCCTGCTCTCCTCGGTGCCGCAGGTGATCATCGCGCTGATCCTGGCGGGGTTGCTGGACACCAGGCTCCGGGGCCGCACGCTGTGGCGGATGAGCATCCTGCTGCCGTTCGTGGTCGCGCCAGTGGCGGTCGCGATCATCTTCGGCAACCTGTTCGGCGACGAGTACGGCCTGGTCAACAACGTGCTCGGCGCTCTGGGCATCGGCCCCATCGACTGGCACACCGACCGGTTCGCCAGCCACGTCGCGATCGCGACGATGGTCAACTGGCGGTGGACGGGCTACAACGCCCTGATCTTCCTGGCTGCGATGCAGGCGGTTCCGCGCGACCTGTACGAGTCCGCCGCCATGGACGGTGCCGGCCGGGTCCGTCAGTTCATCTCCGTGACCCTGCCGATGATCAAGCCGACGCTGATCTTCGTCGTCATCACCTCGACCATCGGCGGCCTGCAGATCTTCGCCGAGCCGCGGATCTTCGACGACATCACCGCCACCCGCGAAGGCGGACCCAACCACCAGTGGACGACGATGACGATGCTGATCTACAACTACGGCTGGGGCCGCGGTCGCGACCTCGGCCAGGCATCGGCCACCGCCTGGATGCTGTTCCTCATCATCGTGGTCTTCGCACTCGCGAACTTCCTGGCCACCCGCCGCTTCGCACGAGGGGGCTCCCAGTGAGCCGCCGGCCCGGGTTCCTCGTCTACGGGCTGCTGGTGGCGTTCGTTCTCGGCTCCGCCGCGCCGTTCTACTGGTCCTTCCTGCTCGGCTCGCACACCGCGGCGATCGCCGCGCAGGGTACGCCGCCGCTGTTGCCCGGCGGGCACTTCATCGACAACGCCCAGCGAGTGTTCGACACCGTGCCGTTCTGGAAGGCGCTGGGCAACAGCGTGCTCGTCTCGACGATCACGGCGACCTCGGTGGTGTGCTTCTCCACGCTGGCCGGCTACGCCTTCGCCAAGCTGCGGTTCCGCGGCAACGCCGCTCTGATGGCGTTCATCATCGCGACCATGGCGGTGCCGACCCAGCTCGGCGTGGTGCCGATGTTCGTGGTGATGGCCAAGCTCGGCTGGGTAGGCAGCGTCTGGGCGGTCATCCTGCCGTGGCTGGTCACGGCGTTCGGTGTCTTCTTCATGAGGCAGTACCTCCTCAACGCCGTCCCCGACGAGCTGATCGAGGCCGCCCGGATGGACGGGTGCTCGATGTTCCGCACGTTCTGGACGGTCGCGGTGCCCGCGGCCCGCCCTGGCGCCGCGATCCTGTGGCTGTTCACGTTCATGATGGTGTGGACCGACTTCTTCTGGCCGCTGATCGCGCTGCCGGCGGACAACCCCACCATCCAGGTCGCGCTCAACCAGCTGCAGAGCGGCTTCTTCAAGGACTACAGCCTGGTGCTCACCGGAGCGACCCTGGCCACGGTCCCGCTCCTCGTCCTGTTCGTCGTCGCCGGCCGGCAGCTCGTCTCCGGCATCATGCAAGGAGCCGTCAAGGGATGACCCAGCTCGAGAACACCACGTCGCAGGCCGCCACCGGCAACCTGCGCTTCCCGGAGGGCTTCGTGTGGGGCGCCGCCACCGCGGCGTACCAGATCGAGGGCGGGGTCGCCCTCGACGGTCGCACCCCCTCGATCTGGGACACGTTCGCGCGGATCCCCGGCGCCGTCGTGGACGGCGACACCGGTGACGTCGCCTGCGACCACTACCGGCGGATGCCCGCGGATGTCGCGTTGATGCGCGAGCTCGGGCTGGACTCCTACCGGTTCTCGGTGGCCTGGCCGCGCGTGCGCCCCGACGGCGGCGCGGTCAACCAGGCCGGCCTGGACTTCTACCGCCGTCTGGTCGACGAGCTGCTGGCCGCCGACATCACGCCCTGGCTGACGCTCTACCACTGGGACCTCCCGCAGGCCCTCGAGGATGCCGGCGGGTGGACCAACCGCGACACCGCCCACCGGTTCCTCGACTACGCCCAGAGCGTGTACGACGCCGTCGGCGACCGGGTGCCGACGATCACCACCCTCAACGAGCCGTGGTGCTCGGCCTTCCTCGGCCACACCGGCGGACAGCACGCGCCGGGTCGACAGGAAGGGGCTGCGGGCCTGGTCGCCGCGCACCACCTCCTGCTCGGGCACGGGATGGTCGTGCAGGCGCTGCGCGAGCAGGGCGCCGCCGCGGACCTCGGGATCACCCTGAACTTCACGGTCGCCGATCCCCACGACCCCGACGACCCGGCCGACCGAGACGCCGCGCGCCGGGTCGACGGGCTGCACAACCGGCTGTTCCTCGACGCGGTGCTGCGCGGTCGCTACCCGGCCGACGTGCTCCGCGACACCGCCGCGCTGACCTTCGAGGGCCTGCCATGGCACGACGTCGTACGCGACGGCGACCTGGCCGTCATCGGCAGCCCGATCGACGTGCTCGGCGTGAACTACTACCACGGCGACGCGGTGTCCGGGCGGCCACATCCGCGGCCCGTCGACGAGGTCCGACACCCCGGGCGGGACGTCGGGTCGCCGTTCCCCGGGGCGGCGACGATCGAGATGCCGCGCCGCGGGCTGCCGCTGACCGGATTGGGCTGGGAGGTGCAGCCCGACGGGCTGACCCGGCTGCTGGTCCGGATCCATGAGGAGTACTCCCCGCCGCCGATGTACGTCACCGAGAACGGCGCCGCCTACGCGGACGCGGTGGTCGAGGACCGGGTCCACGACCCAGACCGGCGCGCCTACGTCGAGGCGCACCTGCGCGCCACGCACGCCGCGCTCGCGGCCGGCGTCGACGTTCGCGGCTTCTACCAGTGGTCGCTCCTCGACAACTTCGAGTGGGCCTACGGCTACGGACAGCGGTTCGGGATCGTGTACGTCGACTACGAGACCCAGCGCCGCATCCCCAAGACCAGCGCGCGCTACTACGCGGCGGTCGCCGCGACCGGCGTGCTCCCCGCTGACGACGCGGAGGGGTGGCTAGCGTGAGCCGGGTGACCGACGCAGGCAGCGGCCCGGGCGGGTCTCCCACGCTCGAGGAGGTCGCCCGGCTGGCCGGCGTCTCACGGGCGACCGCGTCCCGGGCGATCAACGGTCACAACCGGGTCAGCCAGAGGGCGAGGGACGCGGTGGACGCCGCCGTACGCACGCTCGGGTACGCACCCAACCCCGCGGCCCGGAGCCTGGTCACCCGGCGTACCGACTCGGTGGCGCTGGTCGTGCCGGAGCCGGACGACCGGCTGTTCACCGACCCCTTCTTCGCGCACACCCTGCGCGGGGTCAGCCGGGTGCTGGGCGAACGCGACCTGCAGCTGGTGCTGCTCCTCGCCCGACCCGGCGAGCAGGAGCACCGGATGCTGCGCTACCTGCGCAACCGGCACATCGACGGCGCACTCGTCGTGTCCCACCACCGCAGCGACAACCTGGCCGACCACCTCGCTGCGCTCGACCTGCCGTGCGCGTTCGTGGGCCGGCCGTGGACCAGCGCCGACAAGGTGGCGTACGTCGACACCGACAACGTGGCCGGCGAGCGCGAGGCCACCCGGGTGTTGATGAACCGCGGCTGCAAGCGGATCGGCACGATCGCCGGTCCGGCTGACATGACCGCCGGCGTGGACCGGCTGGACGGCTGGCGGGCCGCGATGCGCGATACCGGCATGGCACCGGATGCCGTCGCCTACGGAGACTTCACCGAGGCCGGCGGCGAGACCGCCACCACCGAGCTGCTCGAGCAGCACCCCGACATCGACGGGCTGATCTGCGCCTCGGACCTGATGGCCGCGGGGGCGCTGCGGGTGCTCCAGGCCGCCGGCCGCCGGATCCCCGACGACGTCGCCGTCGTGGGGTACGACGACCTCGGCGTCGCCGAGCGGACCAACCCGCCGCTGACAACGGTGCGCAACCCGATCGGCGAGATGGCGGAACAGGCCACCAGACTGCTCCTTGAGCAGATGGACGGAGAGGGCCGGATGCGGGCGATGCGGGTGATCTTCCCGCCGTCGCTGGTCCGGCGCGCGAGCGCCTGACCAGCGCCGAGGGATCAGATCACGCTGGCCCTCTCCGTCCGCTCCCCCGTGGCACTGACCAGCCAGGCGGCGAGCGCACCGCCGATCGCGCCGAACAGGTGCCCCTGCCAGGAGATGCCCGGCTGGCCCGGCAGCACGCCGAGCAGCAGGCCGCCGTACATGAAGAACAGCACCATCCCGAGGATGATCTCCCCGGCCCGGCGGGTGAAGATGCCGCGGACCATCAGGTAGACCAGCCAGCCGAAGATCAGCACTGAGGCACCGAGGTGCACGGTGTCGGACGGCGCCACCAGCCAGACGCCGAGCCCGCCGACGACCCAGATCACCGCGGTCACCTCCAGGCCGCGGACGATGCCGGAGAACAGCACCAGGAAGCCGAGGACCAGGGCGGGCAGGGTGTTCGCGCTCAGGTGGTCCCAGCCGCCGTGCAGTACCGGCGCGAACAGGATTCCGAGCAGGCCCTCGGCCTCACGCGGCTGGACGCCGTACTGGTCCAGCTCGTTGTTCATCGCGGTGTCGACGATCTCGATCACCCAGAGCAGGACGACGAAGGCGATGCTCCCGACGGCGGCCTGGACCCAGGTGGCGGGACGGTCGACGTCGCGTTGCAGGCTCATGCCACCAATTGTGCGACCGCATCCAACTGGCGGAGGGCTGCGCTGGTCGGGCCTACTTGATCCGGAAGTCCTTGTCGTTGACGTCGAAGAAGTAGTTGCCGTTGGCGGCGATCATGATCCGCGCCTTGCCTGTCTTCCCGCGCGGGATCCTCACCGTCGTCCTGCCGTCGTTGGCGGTGGACCTGGCCAGCGTCTTCGTCCAGGTCTTGCCACCGTTGGTCGACAGCAGGATGCGGACCTTCTTGGCCAGCGTCTTGGTGCCGTTGACCTTCCACTCGATGACCCTGGTCTTGCCGCCCTTGACGCTGCCGCCCTTGGCGAACGACGTCACCAGGAACGGGCCGGCGTACTGGGCGATCCGGAGGGTGACCTGGTCGTGCCCGACTCCGCCGCCTTCGGCGACGCCGTCACGGGCGGTGAGCCGGAAGTGCATGGCCGCACGAGACGAGCCGGCCGTGCCGACGTACCCCTTGATCGGCAGGAACTCCGAGAAGCAGTTGACGATCCTCTTGGCCACCGGCGGCGGGGGCGCGTCGTTGGGAGGAAGTGGCGGCGCCGCCGGGCACTTGCCCGTCTTGGCGTTCGTGTGACCGGCAAGGATCTGAGCCATGTCCGGGAACGTGCGCGACGGGTTTCCGTCAGCGAGGTTCTCGCCGGGCGAAGGCGACAGGAGCGTCCCCTCGTCCGTGACGTTGGCAGCCGTGCCGAACACCCGGAACAGTGGGCCGTTGCGCTTCGTGTTAGAGACCAGCTCGGTGCCGTTGGCGCCACCGATGTCCATCTGCTCCCACAGGTACATCAGCTGGTTGCCGTCGGCGTCCTTGCCCGAGCCCTTGAGCGTGAACGGCGTCTGCAGCGGGATGGTCTTGTTCGCAGGCCCGTTGACGGTCGGGGAGTGGTTGGTGGTGGGGACCTGCTCGTCGCCGCCGTTGGCCGCGTCACCGCCCTGGGCGGTCTCGCCCACGAAGCCGCTCACGCCGACACCCGAGACGCTCAGGGACGGGAAGTCCTCGAAGGTCGCGGTCCCAGGGTCGTCGGGGTAGGGCTGCGACGCGAAGATCACCTGGAAACCGGTCGCGTCGGGTTCCACGGGGTCGTTCTCCGGCGGGGCGAAGGACGGGTCGTAGCCCCACTCGGCGATCGTGACGTCCTCACCGGTCAGCGTCTCGACCTGGGTCTCGAGTTCATCGGCGTCGTAGTCGGCGAACGGGATGTCAACGGTGGAGCTGCCGAACCCGAGCGTCAGCGTGTCGCCGGCACCGAATCCGGTCAGGGACACCGTCTGCACCTCGACCACTGGCAACGTGGAGTTGTTGGTGTAGGTGTTGATCTCGTCCTGCGACTTGGCGGAGAAGTAGGGGTCGCTGTGCGGCTGGAGGTTGTCCTGCCTGCAGATGCCGGCATAGGCCATCACCGACGAGCCGGACCCCGGCTCCACCGACGTGCTCCGCTCGCGGTTGCCGGGGCCGCAGTTCCACTGGTCACCGTTGAAGGTGTGGTTGCCGGCGTACTGGTGGCCGAGCTCGTGGGCGACGTAGTCGATCGCGAAGAAGTCACCCTTGGGCTCGGGGAGGCCGGTGCAGCCGCCGCCCTTGTAGTCCCAGCCGACGACGCCGAGGTAGGCGATGCCGCCGCCGTTGACGCCGAGCCCGATGTGGCCGACGTCGTAGTTGGAGGCGCCGACCAGCTGGCCCAGCACCACCCGGTTGCGACCGAGGGTCGGGCCGTCGCAGAACTCGAGCTGGCCGTAGGTGCCGGTGCCGTTGTCGGGGTCGCCGACCCGTGGGTCGAAGCAGGGGTGCGAGCCGCACGGCCCGTTCACACCGGTGGCCTTGGCGTCGGTGTCGAGGTTGAGCTCCTCGGTCTCGTCGATCAGGACCATCTTGATCGCGAGGTCGTCGTTGTAGATCTGGTTGACCCGGTTGATCAGCGTGACCTTCTCGGCCAGCACGTTCGCTGTCCCGAAGTACGTGGCGTAGGTCGGGTCGGTCGCGAACGCGAGCCGGTAGACCTTCTGCGTGACCAAACCGCCCGGAGCGGCCTTCGGCTGCCGGTCGCGCATCGCCGTGCGGATCTCCGGCGCCTCACGCTCGATGAACTCGTCCTCGGCCCGCGGCACCGCCCCGCCGTAGTAGCTCACGTGGACGCTGGTTCCGGGTCGGTCGTACGCCGGGTCGACGTACCACGCGCGCTGGCCCTGCGGTCCCCGGACCGCGGCGTGCAGGCCCATCTGGGTGATGTCGAGCGCGATCGTGGTGCCTGGGTTCTCGAGCGAGCGGCCGGCGTACGTCGCGATCTCCGGGTGGGCCGCCGCGAGCTTCGACTCCATCGTCCGGGTGCTGTGCACGGCGAACCGCTCCGTGCCGCCGGTGGGCGTCGGCACCGAGAACACCATGCCGGAGCGGGCGCCGGCCCGGGGTGCCTCGCTCAGCTCTGACCGGGCGCGACCGAGGTCGACTCGCACCGCGGAGTAGTGCTCCGGGGTGATCCTGACCTTCTCGCCGCTGGCCTTGAAGTCGGACAGCGGACGATAGAGCGGATCCGCGGCCGTCGCCCCGGTGGTGCCCCCTCCGACAGCAGGGAGGAGCGCGGCGGCCAGCACCGCGGCGGCGACGAGACGAGCGGTTCGCGACATGGGATCTCCATCGGGCGCGTTGAGAGGGGTGGGAGCAGATGGGAGCAGGTGTGGCAGCACCCTAAGCCGCGGGTGTCGGCTTGCCTAGAGGCCTAGAGCGCCGGGACGGTGTACCTGGCCAGCAGGGTGCCGTCGTCCTCGAGGAGCGCGCGCAACCGGAGCCGGACATCGATGGGCGGGCCCGCCGCGATCCGGAGGTGCTGGTCGGCGATCAGGCGCGGGACCGTGGTGAGGCACAGCTCGTCGACGACGCCGCTCGCGAGCAGGTCGCGGGTCAGGTGCGGGCCGCCCTCGCAGAGCAGGTCCTGGAAGCCGCGGGCCACCAGCTCGCTGCGCAGCCTGGGGAGGTCGGGTCCGTACTCGCCCAGGATCAGCACGTGGTCGGCGCCCAGGTGCGACCGCGTCTCCTCGAGGTAAGGGGCCTGGCCGCGGGTGGCCATCAGCAGGTCGCCGCCGCGGCGCTCCAGCAATGACGGCGGGATCTGGCCGGACCGGGACACCACCACCATCGGCTTCGGGTTGGGCCGGTAGCCCTCGGCCCGCGCGGTGCCGGCACCAACGATGATGACGTCCGCGACGTCCCGGAGGGCGTGGAAGACCCGGTTGTCGGCGGCGTTGTTGATGCTGCCGCTCAGCCCGTCCGGACCCTGCACGGCACCGTCGGTGGTGGCGACGAAGTTGAGCCGGAACCACGGCACCCGGAGCGGGGCGTAGTGGGCCCGGAGCGCCGCGTCGTCGAGGTCGGAGAGCTGCGGAAGCGAGGTCACGCGGGGTCCCCGCGGCGTTGTTCGTCGGAGGAGCGAAGCGGAGGAGACGAGGAACGTCGTGGGGTGCTCATGTCCCCATGGTGCCAACCCCGGTCCACCTAGACTTGTCGGGTGCTCTCTCTCGCCGACCTCGCCGCGCTCCACGCGACGTACGCCGAGGAGGCCCGCCTGCCGATCACGCCCGCGCGGATCGGCGACCTGGTCGTCGGCGGCGACGAGGCGGTGGTGATGGGCACCCTCAACCTGTCGCGCGACTCGACGTACCGCGAGAGTGTCGCGGTCTCGACCCGGGCCGCGATCCGCAAGGCGCGCGTGCAGATCGCCCAGGGCGCGGACGTCGTCGACGTCGGCGCGGAGTCGAGCACCGCTCGGGCCGCGCGGGTCGGCGCCGACGAGCAGATCGCCCGGCTGGTGCCGGTGGTGACCGAGATCGCCGTCGAGACGGTCGTGTCCGTCGAGACCTACGAGCCGCGTGTCGTCGAGGCGTGCCTGAAGTCCGGCGCCCGGGTGCTGAACATGACCGGTCGAGAGCACGAGGAGGAGATGCTCTCGCTCGCGGCGGAGTACGACGCGGCCGTGGTGCTGTGCTTCTGCGAGCTCGCGAACGTGCGGGAGCTCGCCCGCCTCGACCTCGACGCCGACCCGATCCCGGCGCTGGTCGACCACTTCGGCGAGCGGCTCGCGCAGGCCCGGCGGCTCGGCGTCCGCGACGTGATCATCGACCCGGGCATGGGCTTCTATTACGACAACCTGACCGACCCGCTCACCCGCGCGCGCCACCAGGCCCGGGTGCTGGCGCACTCGTTCCGGCTCCGGACGCTGGGTGTACCCGTCTGCAACGCGCTGCCCCACGCCTTCGACCTCTTCGAGGACGAGTTCCGCAAGGCGGAGGGGTTCTTCGCGGTGCTGGCGTCGTTGGGCGGCACCCACCTGTTCCGCACCCACGAGGTCGCGCACGTGCGCGCCGTACTGGCCGCGATGAGGGCGCTCTCCGTCGACTGACGACCGTCAGCCGAGGTGGCCGCGGACGCTGGCGTGCCCGGCCAGCAGGTTGCGGGCGATGGTACGGCGCTGGATCTCGTCGGTGCCCTCGTAGATCCGCAGCACCCGGAGCTCGCGGTACCAACGCTCGACCGGCAGCTCGCGGGTGTAGCCCATGCCGCCGTGCATCTGCAGCACCCGGTCGACGATCTCGTTGGCCTTGACGCCGCCGTACAGCTTGGCCATCGACTGCGCCTGCCGGGAGTCGTCGCCCTGGTCGACGAGCCAGGCGGCGCTGAGCACCAGCCAGCGCAGCGCCTCGATCTCGACCGCTGAGTCGGCGATCATCCACTGGATCGCCTGCCGCTCGGCGATCGGGGCGCCGAACGTGACCCGGTTGCGGGCGTGGTCCATTCCCATCTCGACCAGGTGCTCGCACGCGCCCAGGGCCCGCGCCGGCAGCAGGTAGCGGCCCTTGCCGATCCACTTCATCGCGAGCTCGAAGCCGCGGCCCTCCTCACCCAGGATCGCCGAGTGCGGGACCCGCACGTCCTGGAAGGACAGTGACGCCGGACCCCACTGCCCCATGGTCGGGATCTCCGCGGAGGTCCAGCCGGCCTCCCGGTCGGCCACGAAGCAGGTGACGCCGCCGTTGGCGCCCTTCTCCTTGTCGGTGACCGCGAACACCAGGCAGAAGTCGGCGATGTCGCCTCCGGTGATGAACGTCTTCTCGCCGTTGATCACCCACTCGTCGCCATCGCGTACGGCGTTGGTGCGCAGGTTGCGGGCGTCCGACCCGGCACCGGGCTCGGTGATCGCGAAGCAGCTGATCTTCTCGCCCTCGATGGTCGGCACCAGGTACGCCGCGCGCTGCTCCTCGTTGGCGTGGAACAGGATGTTGTCGGCGTCGCCGCCGAACTTGAACTGCACGAACGACCGGCCGAGCTCGATCTCGATCAGCGCCGCCATCACCGCGCCGAGGCCCATGCCGCCGTACTCCTCGGGGGTCTGGACGCCGAAGAAGCCCGACTCGCGGGCCTTGTTCTGGAGGGCGCGGATCTCGTCGAGGGTCAGGCCAGGCTCGTTGCGGCGCTCCCGCTCCAGCACGGTCTGCTCGAGCGGGACGATCTCCTTGGTGACGAACGTGCGGACCCACTCCCGGATCTCGCGCTCCTCTGGGCTCAGGGTGAGGTCCATGGTGGCGAGGCTACCCGTGCAGGAGCTTCCGGATCCGCGCCACGGTGTCGGCCAGGGCGGACCCGGCGGCCGGGCTCATCGGCCCCATGTCGATGAAGCCGTGCACGAGCCCGTCGTACCGAACGGTGTCGACGCGGACACCGGCCGCCTCGAGCCGAGCGGCGTACGCCTCACCCTCGTCGCGCAGCGGGTCGAACTCCGTGGTGACCACGAGCGCCGGGGCCACCCCCTCCACCGTGCCGAGGTACGGCGAGAGCCGTGGGTCGTCGAGGTCGTCCGCGTTGCCGGCGTAGTGCGCCGCGAACCACTCGCAGGTCGCCCACTCCAGGAAGTAGCCCTCGGCGTTCTCGGTCCTCGACGCGTAGTCGCCGAGCATGTGGGTCGGCGGGCAGATCAGGACCTGGGCGTCGACGAGATCCGGCAGTGCCTGCGCGGCTACCGCCGCGAGGTTGCCGCCGGCACTGTCGCCACCGACCGCGAGCACGTCGCTCCCGCCGAGGTCGTCTCGGTGCTCGGCCGCCCACCGCACCGCGGCCAGCGCGTCGTCCACCGCGGCCGGGAACGGGTGCTCGGGCGCGAGCCGGTAGTCGACGGAGAGGACTGCCACCTCGGCGTCCCGGCAGATCAGCCGGCAGGTCTGGTCGATCGTGTCCAGATCTCCGATCACGAATCCACCGCCGTGGAAGTAGACGAGCGTCGGCCACTCCCCCGCGCCCGCCGGCCGGTACAGCCGCGCGGGGCCGCCCGCGACCGTGAGCTCCTCGACCCTGCCGACCTCGATGCGGGTCTCAGGCGTCACCCAGTCACACGTCATCGCCCGCAACCCTTTGCGCGCCGCCTCCGGGGTCCCTTCGTACATCGGCGGGTAGCCGGAGTTCGCGATCAGCTCGAGCAGGGCTGCGGTCCCGGGGTCCAGGGGCATGTGTTTCAACGTACTGTCCGGTGGGCACGGTCGCTCCTCATGGACCGCGCCACGACCTCTCTGCTCGGCTCCGGCCTTCTGGCCGTCGGCTTCCTCGTTGCCGGATGCAGCAACGGGCCTGACCCGCTGGAAAGCGGCGACGACTACTCGGTCTACGACGCGCTCGGCGAGCTGCCGTCGTCCGTGGGAGAAGACGACGGCCCGGTCTTCACCGCTGACCTGGCCCGGGCCGGTGAGATTGCGGACCTGGAGCCGCCGAGTGATCCCGACGACGAGGCCGCCGGCGACTGGGTGCTCGGCCTCAACGGTAGGACCGTTGGCGACGACCCGGCACTGGCCTACGTGCCGATGCCTCCGACGCTGACCGGCGGGCCGGCGACCGAGATGGAGGAGCAGGTCGGCTTCTCGGTTGTCGACGTCGAGTCGTTCGCGGCCACGAACGACTTCCTGGTCGCCTCCGGCGAGTTCGACGACGACACCCTCAACGAGCACCTGGCCGAGGTCGATGGCGAGATCGTGACCGACGTCGAAGGCGAGGACCACGAAGAGCGTCCGGATCAGCCGACCGCATTCGACTACGACGGCGCGCCCACGCGGTTCGCCCATGACGACGGCAGGATCGCGGCGTCCTCGGAAACCGACGCCGTCCGGGGGTGGCTGGACGACGAGGAGTCACTCGCCGACGACGACGCGTACGCCGACGTGGCCAAGGCGCTCGACGACGAGGACGCGTACTCCGCCGTGTTGCTTCCGATGACCGCGAGCGAGGAGTCCTACGACCTGGTCGGCATCGGCTGGTCGGAGGACGACGACGCACCGCTGGTCTCCGCGGCATTCCACTTCGAGTCCGAGGATGCGGCGCGCGACAGCGTCGACGAGCTGCGCGAGCGGTTCGACCTGGATCCCGTGGGCGACCACCTCGAGGTGGAGGACGCCGACACAAAGGGCTCCTCAGTCGTGGTGACCACCCGTCCCGAGGAGGGCGCGATCGACGTCCTGATGCGAGCCGTTGTCATGTTCGGCCCGCCGTTCAACGGCGGATAGCCCGTGGTTGAGCCGGATTCCCGACTTGCGGGGTCTCGACGACGCTCGCTGGCGCTCGCTGCTCGACCAGCGGCCCTCGATGGTCGAGCAGCCCGGAGCGAGGAACGAGCGACGGGCGTCGTCGAGACCACCCGACCCGGCCTCGACAACGCTCGCTGCTCGACCAGCGGGCCTCGTTGGTCGAGCAGCCCGGAGCGAGGAACGAGCGACGGGCGTCGTCGAGACCACCCGACCCGGCCTCGACAACGCTCGCTGCTCGACCAGCGGGCCTCGTTGGTCGAGCAGCCCGGAGCGAGGAACGAGCGACGGGCGTCGTCGAGACCACCCGACCCGGCCTCGACAACGCTCGCTGCTCGACCAGCGGGCCTCGATGGTCGAGCAGCCCGGAGCGAGGAACGAGCGACGGGAGTCGTCGAGACCACCCGACCCGGCCTCGCCGGCGCTCGCTGCTCGACCGGCGGAAGGGCGTCAGCGGAGGAAGCGGTACGCCGCGGCGGCGAGCGCCTGTGCGTACGTCTGCTGACCGCGACGGGACGTCATCCGGCGGGCGTCGCGGCGGTCGCGCATGTTGCCGAGCTCGACCATCACCGTGGGGACGTTGGAGAGGTTGAGGGTGCCGAGGTCGGAGCGGATGTCGAGGCCGTCGCCGCCCGCTGTGTAGTGCGCCACCGGGAGGTGGGCCGAGCGGAGCCGGTGTCGGACCACCTTCGCTGCCCGGAGCGAGGGCTTGTAGATGTCGTGGGTCCACGGCCGGCGGTCGGGCGGGGCGATGACGTGGAAGCCGGGGCCGCCGCCGTACGCACCGTCGCCGTGGATGCTGATCTTGAGGTCTGCGCCCACCCGGTTGCCGGCCCGGCCACGGCGATCGACGCAGGGGCCCCACTTGCGAAGGCTGTTGGAGGAGCGGGTCAGGATCACTCGGGCGCCGCGGTTCTCCAGGCGGACCCGCAGCATCCGGGCCACCCGCCAGGTGAACGTCGCCTCGGGGAAGCCGCCGTTGGTCGACGTACCGGTGGTGTTGCAGGGCTTCTTGAACCCGCCCGCCGGCACCCCCCGGTTGATCCGTGCGGGGAACCGCGAGTTGCCGAGCTGGTGTCCGGGGTCGATCACGATCACCCGCCCGGCGAGCGGACCCTCGCCGGTCCTTGCCGAAGGGGGGACGGGGTACGGCTGCGGGTCGGCGCTCGCCACACCGGCGCCCGCCAGCAACAGCGCGACCGTGAGAACGAGCCCGAGGACCGACCTCACTGGTACCCCAGGATCTCCTGGCGCTTCTCGCCCCAGGCCAGGGCCGAGGCGATCGCGTCGTCGATGGTCAGCTCGGTGCGCCAGTCGAGCAGCTCCGCGGCCAGGTCCACGTTGGCGAACGACCCGACGCTGTCGCCGGGGCGGGGTGGGGCCTCGGTGATCGGCACCTCACGCCCGAAGACCCGCTCGAAGGACGCCACCAGCTCGCGCACGGTGACACCCTCGCCGGTGCCGACGTTGATGATCGTGCTCGGGGCCTCGACCGCGGCCAAGACGTCGTCGAAACGCTCGACGGCCCGCACGTGGGCGCGCGCCAGGTCCCAGACGTGGATGTAGTCGCGGATGCCGGTGCCGTCGCGGGTGGGGTGCTCGGTGCCGGTGATCGAGAAGCTGTCCTTCTGCCCGCGCGCGGCCATCACCAGCTGACCCAGCACGTGGGTGGGCTCGCGGACGTAGATGCCGGACTCGAGATCCGGATCGGAGCCGATCGGGTTGAAGTAGCGAAGCACGATCGCGCGCAGGTCGGTGGCCCCCGCCATGTCCTCGAGGATCTCCTCCATCATCCGCTTGGTCCGTGCGTACGGCGACGGCGGGTCGAGCGGGTCGGACTCGTCGACCTCGAAGCCGTCCTTGGTGGCGTAGAGGCTCGCGGAGCTGGAGAAGAGGACCCGGCTCAGCCCGACGTTGTTGAGCTCGTCGAAGAGCTCGAGCGACTTGGCGACGTTGTCGCGGTAGTACTCGTAGGGCAGGGCCACGGACTCGGGCACCACGATCCGGGCAGCCATGTGGATCGTCGCGTCGATGTCCGGGTGCTCCTCGGCGACCCGCTGGATCAGCGCCCGGTCGGCGATGTCGCCCTCGTAGAAGATCCGGCCGCGGACGAAGACCTTGGGCCCACTCAGCAGCGAGTCGAGGATGACCGGGGTGTGCCCGGCCTGCTCGAGCGCCTTCGCCGTCGTCGATCCGATGTAGCCGGCGCCGCCGGTGACCAGAACCTTCATGCCCGTCACCCTACGGACAACGGGTTCCTCCCGATGAATCCGAGCATGCGCGTCTGCACATCTGCGTCGTCGGGCACCTCGACGCGCGCGCCGTACTGACCACTGGCGCGCAACAGTTCCTCGATCGGCTCCATCCCGGCGAGCAGGACCGCACACTTCTCGGGGTCGAGGCTCTCGTCCTGGCCGGTCGCCCGCGCCAGGTCCCAGGTGTGCATGAAGACGTCGCTGGTGTAGAACCGGTCGACCGCCTCGTCCAGCGGCACCTCGCCGATGTGCGGGTTGGTGAGCACCTTGGACGCCGTCGCAGGATCGTCGAGCAGCAGTTGTACGGCGTCAGAGTGCACCTGCCACGCCTTCACCGGGTCGTCGTCGACCGACGGTCCGTGCTCGAGGGTGACCCCGGCTCCGGCCTCTAGGAACGACGGGAACCACTCCACCAGGTGACGCACGACGTCGCGCGCCTTCCAGCCCTCGACCGGCGCCGGCGCGTCCCAGTCCGTGGTGCCGACGACGCGCGCGGTGAAGACGTCGGCAACCCGGCGGTGCTCCTCGGCCGGTGTCATCGGGCGAGCAGCTCGTCGAGCTTCTCGAAGCCCTCGACGATGCCGGTCTCCATGCCGGACGCCACCATCGCGTCGCGGCCCTCGACCGACTCGCCGATCGAGACCGAGTGGATCCGTGAGCGGCCGTCGGGCAGCGCCTCGAAGCTCATGATCTCCAGCGCCACGCCGTCCGGCTCACCGTCGAAGGTGAACGTCTGCACGATCCGCTCGTTCTCGCGCACCTCGTGGAAGGACCCGTAGAACCCGAACTCGTCGTCCCCGCGCAGCGACGCGTAGCGGTAGCGGCCGCCGGTGCTGCACTCCCACTCGTCGACACGGGTGTCGAGACTGCGCGGGCCGACCCACTGCGCGAACAGGTCGGGGTCGACCCAGGCGCGGAAAAGCCGGTCCACCGGAGCGTCGAACTCGCGCTTGAGCTCGATGATCGGCAGCCCCTCGGGCACGATGATCTCGGTCTGGTGCTTCGTGGTGGCGCTCATGATGCTGCTCCTTCGTCGTCGGCTCGGTCGTTCTCTTCGTCGTCCATCCGGGCCAGCAGGGCGTCGAGCCGCTGGAACCGCTCCTCTGCCTCGTGCTGGTACCGCTCGATCCACTTGGTCATCAGGTCGAACACCTCCGCCTCGAGGTGCACGGGGCGACGCTGGGCGTCTCGCGACCGGGTCACCAGCCCGGCCCCCTCGAGCACCTTGAGGTGCTTCGAGACGGCCTGCAGGCTGACGTCGTACGGCGCCGCGAGCTCACCGACGGTGGCGTCGGCGGTGGCCAGCCTGGCCACCATGTCGCGCCTCGTCGGGTCCGCGAGTGCCTGGAAGACCCGGGACAGCTGGTCGGCCATGCGTCGCTCCTTGCTCAACTGATTGGTTGAGAAGAAACCTACGCAACGACACCGACCGTTGTCAACCTCAAGGTTGACAACGGCCGGTGCAAGGGGACGACGCGCTAGCCGAAGATGACCACCGCGGCGATCGTCGAGACGATCAATCCGGCAACCACCGGGAGGAAACACATCCGGGCCAGCTCGATCACCGAGACCCGGGCGAACCCGGCAACCGCGATCAGCGAGCTCCACGCGACCAGGGTGCCGCCGCCGGACCAGATGTTGCCCATCTGCCCGATCGCGGCGAGAGTCGCCGGCTCGACGCCGGTGGCCGGCCCGAGTGTCCCGGCCAGCGATCCGGTCAGCGGCAGACCGGAGAACCCGGACCCCTCAAGGCCAGCGATCATCCCGATGACCAGCACGGCGAACGCGGTGAGGAACGCGTTCTCCGGCAGGTGCGACTCCGCGTGCAGCACCAGGTCGAACAGGAACGCAGGGCCCGCCGGCGTGCCGTCCGCGTTCGGCGGGATCCCGAGGATCCGACCGGAGAACTCCCCGTTGCCGATGAAGAAGAACCCGGCGATCGGCAGCACGACGCCCATCGCCTTGAACGCGAAGACCAGGCCGTCGACCACGTGCTCCGCGGAGCGCTCCAGGAACGTACGACGTCCCTCGGCGAACGAGGCCAGGAAGATCGTCATCGCCGCGATGCCTCCGACGAGCGCCGCGGCGTCGCCGCCCTTGAGCCCCTCCTCGGTGCCCGAGGTGGCCACGTCGATGATCAGGTAGACGATCAGCGCGAGGTAGGCCAACGGGACGGCGATCGCGAAGCCGTTGCTGATCCAGGGGGCGACCTTGGTCTCCTCCGCGGTCTCGACCTCCGCCACGGCCACGGCTCCATGGTCCGCGGGTGCTCCCGCCGCAGCCGGCCGGGCCTCGGCCTCCTGCATCGCGGAGCCCGCGTAGTCGTGGCGCTCGTCGGTCTGCGCTGCAGCTGCGTCGGCCTCGCGGCGCAGCGCAACACCGTGCCCGATGGTGGGCGCGGAGCCGAGGTCCACGTCGCCGTCCGTAGGCCCGACCGTCGAGGTCTCCCACTCCTCGAGCAGGTCCTGCGACGGGGTCCGCATCCGGCGGATCTCCAGGATGTAGCCGATGACGAGGGCGAGGATGCCGGTGATCAGGGAGAGCACCATCGCCCGGTTGGCGACGACGTCGGGATCGGCGCCGGCGGCCGTGGCCGACAGCCCCGGGGCCACCCGGATCACGAAGTCGCTGGAGAGCGCCATGCCTTGCCCGGCGACGGCGATCGTGAACGCCACCGCCATCGGCCGCAGCCCGGCAGCGATGGCGACCGGGATCAGCACCGCGCCGATCAGCGGCACGGCCGGCGTCGGCCAGAAGAAGAGGGAGATCATGTAGGTGACCGCTGCAAGCGTCCAGAACGCCAGGTGACCGTTGCGCATCACCGGACGGAACGGCGCCACCATCTTCTTGTCGGCCCCGAGCGCTCGTAGTGCTCCGAGCATGCCGGTGACCAGGGCGATGATCAGGAAGATGCTGAACAGCTCCTGGGCAGCGACCAGGCTGGCGTTGAACACGGCGGTCAGGCCGGTGACGATGCTCTTGCTGAAGACGAGCGCGGTGAGGAACGTGAAGGTGACTGCTGGGACGATGATGTTCTTGCGGGTCAGCATCGTCACCAGGATCACGATGACCCCGACAAGGTAAACCCAAGATGCTGCGGTGAGATCGTTCATGAGGCCTCCCGGTCTCCTACGGCTTGCGTGCTCAGTAGCCTGCTCCGGGCCGTGTGACGATCGCTACGTCCACTCTGCCCAACATGACGCAAGGTTGTTGTGCATCGTGCCCGTGGGGTACGACCCCATCCTGCGCGAGAATTGAGGGGACGGCGGACGCCGTCCGAATCGCACCGGAGGGGGATCGTTGAGCGGGACGGGACGCACCGCCACCCCTGGGCGCCTGGTCCGCTACACACTCCTCGCAGTGACCGTACTGGGCACGATGTGCAACAACATCGTCAACGTCCCGCTCCGCTCGATCGCCGCCGACCTGGACGCCTCGGTCGCCTCCTCCGTGCTGTGCGTGAGTGCCTTCGTGCTGACGCTCGCGGTGGCGATGCCGCTGGTCGGCTGGCTCGGCGACCGGTTCGGGCAGAAGCAGACGCTGGTGTTGTCGCTGCTGCTGATGCTGGTTGCCCAGGCCGCGGCGGCGCTGGTCACGAACCTCGGCCAGCTGATCGTGCTCCGCGGCGTCCAGGGGCTCGCCTGCGCAGCGATCCCGCCGATGGTGATGGGTCTGCTGTCCGGGTTCTACCCCAGCCAGCACACCCGGGTGATGGGCGCCTGGGCGGCAGCCAACGGCATCGGCCAGGCGGTGGGCCCGCCGGTCGGTGGGCTGATCAGTGACTGGATCGGGTGGCGGTTCATCTTCGTCACCATCGCCGTCGCGTGCGCGGTCGTCGTGACCCTGATGTGGCGGTTCGTGCCCGCAAGGCCGGCCCGGGTCACTGCACTGCACATGCCGGGCGCGATCCTGCTGACCGTCGGCATGGGGATGCTGCTGGTGGCGACCACCGCAGTGAGCCAGCCCGGGACGCCGTTGTGGCTGGTGGGCGTGGTCGCGGTCTCCGGCGCTGTCTCGCTCGTGGGGTACGGCGTGGTCTCGCGGGGCCGCGCCACGGCGATGATCCCGGTGCGGCTGATCGTGGAGAGCCGCTTCCTGCGCAGCTCGCTGGCGGCGTTCGCGCAGATGTTCACGCTCGGCGCCGTGCTGGTCGCCCTGCCGCTCTACTTCACCGGGCCGCTGGACCTCAGCGTCGGCCGGGCCGGCGTCATCTTCTTCACGCTGCCCGCGGTGATGGCCGTCGCCGCCCCGCTGGTGAGCCGCCTCGCCGACCTGACCTCCCCGCGGATCGTGCTGCGCAGTGGTCTCTGCGTGATCATCGGCGGCGCCGCCGTCACCGGCGTGATCGCGGCCAACGAGTCCGGTCACCTCACCACCGTGCTGCTGGTCGTGATGATGATGGTGCTCGGCGGCGGGATGGCGATGGTGCAGACCCCGGCCGCCGCGGGCGCGACCCGCTCACCCGCCGGTCAGTACGGCGCGGCGCTCGGGCTGTTCAGCATGCTCCGCTTCTCCGGCTCGACGGCGGCCGCGGCGTGGGTGGCACTGATCTACCCGCACGGATGGTTCCTGGTGCTGTTCCTCGGCTGCTCGCTGGTCGGGCTGCTCGGCCTGGTCTCCAGCTTCTTCGGACCGGACCCGGTCAGATACACCCCGATCGTGGCGGACGACGCCGTCGTCACGAACGCTTGAGGCTCACCCCGAGCTGAGGTCGCGGTCCACCATCTCCGCGGTCGCGGCGAGGTTCGCCAGCCGGATGGCCAGCCACACGGTGAACTGGGTGTCGGCGTCGCGGATGTCGCGCTGCAGCAGCCGGGAGATCCGGTTGAGCTTGTAGAGCATCGTGTTGCGGTGCACGTTGATCCGCCGAGCGGCCTCGTTGAGGTTGCCGCCGGCCTCGACGTACGTCTGCGCGACCTCGAGCAGACCACCGCCCGAGTCGCCCTGCAGGGGGCGGAGGATGTCGTCGGCGAACAGCCGCCCGGCATGGTCCTGCGACAGGTCCAGGAGCACCGAGTCGACCCGAAGGTCGTCGAAGCCGCAGGCCTCGTCGAGGTCGAGGCGCTCGCGGAGGTCGAGGGCCACCCGGGCCTCCCGATAGCTCTCCATGATCTTCTCGGCGCCGCGCCGTGGGCGGCCGAACGCTACCCGCACCTCCCGGCCGCTGATCCGGGCAAGGCGCTTCTCCAGCGTGACGGCGTACGTCCGGAGCTCCTCGGGGTTGGTGTCGCGGTGGGCACGGTTGGGCGTCACGATCGGCCGGACCACGCCGAGCACGTCGCCGGTGACCGCCGCCAGCGTCTGGACACCCTCGACCGGCATGATCCGCCCGGCCTCGCGGGCCATCTCGGCGAGGCGGGTCGGGGAGTCGCCGTCGGCGATCAGCCCTGCGCTGCGCGCGACCACCACGGCGTACCGGAACTCCAGCGGGAAGTCGTGGTACGCCGCCCGGGCGACCAGGTCCGCATGGTTGGAGAACCTGTTGTGCAGGAGCGCGTGCACGAAGTTGCCCCGGGCCCGCTCCTCCGCCCGCTCCATGCCGCGCACCCGGAGCAGCTCGGTGCCGACGATGGTGGCCGCCTGCTCCACCACCACCCGGTGGGCGGCGAGGTCGTGCTCGTGCGGCGGGTCGTTGCTGTCGACCAGCACCACCCAGCCGTCCCGGCGCTCGGCCAGCTCGATCGGCGCCACGACCGCGGTGACCCGGTGCTCGTCGATCTCGACGGTGAAGGTGACGCCCTGGTGCGGGTCGTCGGCGCCCTCCCGCTGCTCGGCCATCTCCTCGTAGACCGGACGCAGCGCGGCACCGAGCGCGGTCGGGTCCAGCCAGTGGTCCGGACCCTCGTCGAACGCGATCAGCCGGAGGTCGGTGGCCACGATCGCGACCGCGCAGTCGCTGAGCCGGGACATCCGGGTGCACAGTGCGTCCACCCCGGCGCCGCGGTGCAGCTGGTGGGCCAGGGCGGTGTGCACCTGCTGGGCGTACAGCAGCACGTGGCTCTCGTGCGCCAGCGCGAGCCGGGCCACCATCTCGGAGAGCGCCCGCACCGTCACCGACTCGGGCACCTGGAGCACTACGGGTGCATCGTCGGCGTCGCCGGCCCAGCGTTCCTCGGTCGCGTCGAGGACGAACAGCGCCGGCGTACCCGCCTTCGCGAGCGCCGCCACCACCGTCGCGTTGAGCTCGTCCTCCGTGGCCGCCACGGCGACGCCCGCCAGATCCTGGTAGGGACGTTCCAGGTCGTGCAGCGAGTGGCACCACTGCACCTGAGCGTCGAGTGCCGAGCCCCGCAGCACCGTGGCCGGGCGCAGCAGGCGTTCCTCCAGGAGCCGACCGACCGTCACCTGGTCGGTCAGCACCACTGGTCCCACCCCGCTGCGTCGATGGTTGTGCAGGTTACCCCGATTTCCCGTCCAGGCCGGGGCAGGTTGACCCTTGTTCCCCGCTGCTCGCGCGCGAAAGGCTGGGACCCACACCGTCCCCCACCCACTCGAGGAGCCCCCGCATGCACCGGATCTTCCGGATCACCCTGGACGACGCGCTGCCGGTTCTGGCGGGGGCCCGGGCGAAGGCCGAGGAGATCGGCGTGAAGCAGACGATCTGCGTGGTCGACGAGAGCGGTCAGGTGATTGCCCTGCACCGGCTCCCGGGAGCCAGGCTCACCGGGGTGGACATCGCGATCGCGAAGGCGTTCACCGCCGCCGGCCACGAGCGGGCCACCCACAAGTTCAACGAGCCGCCCAACGGGCCCGCGCTGCCGGGCAACGAGGCGTTCGGGATCAGCCACATGCTGCCGGGGAAGTTCGCGATCTTCGTGGGCGGGTTCCCGATCGAGTACGACGGACAGATCGTCGGCGCGGTCGGGGTCTCGGGCGGCAACGGCGAGCAGGACAAGGCGGTCGGC
The DNA here is from genome assembly GCA_963729095.1 of uncultured Actinomycetota bacterium. Classification (GTDB taxonomy): domain Bacteria; phylum Actinomycetota; class Actinomycetes; order Propionibacteriales; family Nocardioidaceae; genus Nocardioides. The sequence continues at coordinate 69,304 of CAVSMX010000041.1, forward strand.
GCGGCCGCGCTCGCGGCCTTCGAGGAGCACGTGCGGGCCAACCCGCCGCAGTGAGCGCCGGCTCACCTGCGGAGGCAGGTGAGCTCCACCTCGAGGCAGGCGCCGCCGGGAAGCGAGGCCACCCCGACCGCCGTACGCACCACGACGCCGCGGTTCCCGAGCACCTCGACCAGCCGTTCGGACGCCGCGTCCGCCACCAGCGAGTGCTGGGTGAAGCCGTCGGCGGCGTTCACGAACACCACCAGCCGCAGCGCGCGAGCGATGCCGTCCAGGGAGCCGATCTCGTCGCCGGCTGCGGCCAGCGCGTTCGACACCGCGATCCGGGCCGCGTCCCGCGCGTCGTCCAGCGAGACCTCCAGGCCGACCCGCCCGACGTGCTGCAGCACCCCGTCGACCCGCGGGGTCATCCCGGCGGTCATCACGAGCGCGTCCGTGGCGGTGGCCGCGACGTAGCGGCCCTGGGGCTGCGGCCGTCCGGGCAGGTCAGTGCGCTGATCAGAAGGCAAGGGGTACTCCTTCCATGCGGGGGTCGGCGCCGGCGCGCAGCACTCCCCGGTCGTGGTCGAGCGAGATCGCCAGCGCCGAGCCGCCCGGGCCTCCGGTCTGCGGCGGGGTACGGCGTACCTGGTGGCCGCGGTCGGTCAGCCCGGCCAGCGTCGCGGCGGGCATCCCCTCCTCGCAGCGCAGCTCCGGCGGGTGCCCGACGACGTCGGCGTCCGAGCCGGGGAACACGCTGAACCGGGGCAGCGACACCGCGCGCTGGGGGTCGTCGCCGTGGTCGACCAGATGACTGAGTACCTGCATGTTCCACTGCACCTGGCCGTCGCCTCCCGGGCAGTTGCCGGCGTGCAGGAGCCCGCGCTCCGGGTGGTCGGCGATCCAGGCGTTCAGCGTGTGCAGCGGCTTGCGCCGGGGTCGTACGGCGTTCGGGTGCCCCTCGATCAGGTAGGCGCCGCGACCGAGCCGGTTGTTCAGCAGCACCCCGGTGCCGGGGACCGTGCAACGGGCGCCGAACGTGAACGCCAGCGAGTGGATGAAGCTGACCGCCCGGCCCTCGCCGTCGACGCAGACCGTGGACGTGGTGTCCCCGCCGACCGCCAGCCCGGCCGGGCTCGTGGTGGGGGCGCCGGCCTCGATGGCGGCCCGGGCGTCGGCGACCGCCTGCGGGGTGAGGGTCGCGATCCACGCGTCGTTGTCGGAGCCGCAGCCGGCGAACCGGTCGGCGAAGGCGTGCCGCGCGGCCGAGGCCATCCAGTGCACCGCGTCGACGCCCAGCTGCTCGGCGCCGCCCACCCGGCCGTCGCAGATCGCGGCCTGCTGCAGCACCATCCAGCCCGCTGAGGGCATCGGCGTCTGGTGCACCAGCGCCGGTCCGTACTGGCCGGAGATCGCGGGCTGCGCCGGGGCTTCGACACCCGCGGCCCACTCGTCGCCGCTGAACGGCGCACCGCCGGTGCGCAGGAACGAGACAGCCCGCTCGGCGAACTCACCTGTGTAGAAGGCCAGCGGGTCGCCCGCGAGGAGCTCCATCTGGTGCGCGAGGTCCGGCTGCGGCAGCCGGGCACCCACCGGCGGCAGGTCGCCGTCCGGGAGGAAGACACCGGCGGCGCCGGAGTCGGCGGCCAGCTCGACGGCGTACTCGGAGACGTCGCGCCGGGTCTTGGCCGGGCACGGTACGCCGGTCCGGGCGTCCCGCACCGCCGGTGCCCACAGGTCGGCGAGCGACCGGGTCGCCCCCTCGCTCAGCGTGGCCAGGGCCGCGGGCGCACCGGGTACGGCGACAGCGAGCGGCCCGGTCAGCGGCACCGCGTCGAGGCCACGCTCGCGGTAGAACCCGAGCTCACCGCCATCGGGGCCGTAGCCGCTCCCGTTGACCGTCCACACCCGGCCGTCCGGCTCGCGGACGATCGCGAACGCGTCGCCGCCGACGCCGCACTGCCCGGGCAGCACCAGCCAGGCCTTCGCGGCCATCGCGAGCGTCGCGTCGATGGCGTTGCCGCCGTCGGCGAGCACCCGGGCGCCCGCCAGCGAGATCGCCGGGTGGCTGGAGCTGACCGCGGCCCGGGCCCCGAGGGCCTCGGTGCGCGGCGTCGCCAGGGGCTCCGGGGCGACCACGTCAGTCGCGCCGCAGCTTCCGGCGCCGCGGACCACCGTGGTCGATGTCTGCGCGACTCACGCCGACGTACACCTCGCCGTCCTCCTCGCGCACGGGGTAGGTCTGGATCGGCTCGGTGGCGGGCGGGTAGATCGGCTCGCCGGTGTCCAGGTCGAACACGCTGCCGTGGCACGAGCAGCGGATGCCGTCGTCCTGGAGCTTGCCGCTGCTGAGCAGGCAGTCGAGGTGCGTGCAGTAGTTGCTGGTCGCGTAGGCCCTGCCGCCCAGGCGGGCGACGGCGCACTCAAGCTCGTCGACGTAGAACCGGCGGACGTAGCCCTCGGGCACCTGGCCCGACCTCGCCACGCGGTGGAACACCAGCTCATCGCTGCCGGCTTCGGAGGTCGCGGCCTCGGGGGATGACTCGGTCACGGGGGTCTCCTTCAGGACGAGTAGTAGACGGTCTTGTCGTGCGTGTAGAACTGCATCATCGAGCCGCCGGCCTGCTCCTTGAACGTCTGCGTGCTCGACCGGCGCATCCCCCCGAACGGTGCGTTCATGGCCATGCCGTTCGTGGCCTGGTTGATCTTCACCAGCCCGGACTTCACGTCCCGCGCGAACGCGGTCGCGGTCGCCATGTCCCCGGTCACGATGCCCGCCGAGAGGCCGTAGGAGCTGTTGTTGACGACCTCGACCGCCTCGTCGTACGAGCTCACTGTCAGGAACGCCAGGATCGGTGCGAAGACCTCCTCCTGCGCCAGCCGGCTGTCCGGGTCGACGCCGGTGAAGATCGCGGGCCGCACGAAGTAGCCGCCCTCGGGAGCACAGCCGAACTGCGGCGTCTCCAACGCGGCGCCCTGCCGGCCGATGTCGAGGTAGGCCTGGTACTTCTCGAGCTGCGCGGCGCTGGCCAGCGGGCCCATGGTGACCCCCGGCTCGAGGCCGTCGCCCAGCACCACCTCGCGCGCACGCTCCATCACCCGGTCCAGTAGACCGTTGAACGCGGATTCATGCACGACCACGCGCGAGGTGCCCGTGCAGGCCTGACCGGAGAGCCCGAAGGCACCCTTGGCCACGATGTCGGCCGCCTTGTCGAGGTCGGCGTCGGACCACACGACCAGCGCGTTCTTGCCGCCCATCTCGAGCTGGGTGCGCACCCACGGCGCCACGTTGGAGTAGATGGCCTCGCCGACCCCGGTCGAGCCGGTGAACGTCACCGCGTCGACGCGGGTGTCGGACACGATCGCCTTGCCCACCTCGGCGTGGCCGTGGACGAGCGCCAGCGCACCGCTCGGCACCCCGGCCTCCTGCAGCGCCTCGACGAGCCGCTGGCCGATCAGGGGCGTGAGCTCGCTGGGCTTGAAGATCACCCCGTTGCCGGCGGCGAGCGCCGGCCCGAGCTTGCGGGAGGGGATGTTGAGCGGGAAGTTCCACGGCGTGATCGCGGCGACCACGCCGACCGGCTCGCGGGCGGTGAAGACCAGGCTGCCGTCACCGGTGGGGAACGTCTCGCCGGTCGTCCGCAGCGCCTCGCTCGCGTAGTAGCGGAGGTTCTGCGGCGTACGTCGCACCTCCATCATCGCCTCGGCGCGGGTCTTGCCCTCCTCGCGCACCAGCTCCTCGACGAGCGTGTCCCGGGTGCTCTCGAGGATCGACGCGGCTCGGGACAGCACATCCGCGCGTACGTCGGGCGCGAGGCTCCCCCACTCGTGACGATGCTCGGCGACGTGCCCGATCGCCTCGTCCACATCGGTGGCGTCGCTGTCGGGAGCGACCGACACCACCTCGTCGATGTGGGCAGGGTTGCGGCGGTCGAACGTCCGGCCGGAGCCGGCTCCGGTCCAGGTGCCGCCGACGAAGTTGCCTCGAAGTTCCGTGCTCACATGTCCTCCACGATCTCGGTGAGGTCGGTGCTTTCGTCTGCGAGCACCTCGGCGGGCACGCTGGCCCCGAAGGCGATCAGCTCGCGGGCGACCATGACGTCCTCGGGCCGGTTGACGGCGAAGGCGGCGCGGATCGCGCCGTCGTGCAGGTGGAACGCGGTCCAGCTGTCGCCGTCCAAGTCGCCGCGGACGACCAGGTCGTCGCCGGGTCCCGAGTGCCCGACCTGCTGCAGGTCGGCGCCGAACTGGTCGGACCAGAACCAGTGCGGGTCGTCGAACGGCCGGGACTGGCCGAGCATGTTCTGCGCGGCCACCGCGCCCTGCTTGCTGGCGTTGTCGAAGTGCTCGACGCGGATCCGCTCGCCGTACAGCGGGTGCAGGTGGTTGGCCACGTCGCCCGCGGCGTAGACGTTCTCGAGGTTGGTCCGGCAGAACTCGTCGACGAGTACGCCGTTGTCGCACTCGATCCCCGAGTCCCGGGCGATCTCGTCGTTCGGCACCATCCCGATGCCCACCACGACCAGGTCACTCACGACGGGTCCACCGGACGTGGCAACGGTGACCTCGTCACCGTCCTGGGTCACCGCTCCGACCTCCACGTCCAGCCGCAGGTCGACGCCGGCCGCCGTGTGCAGCCGGGCGCAGGCGGCGCCGATCCGGTCGCCGAGCGCCCGCGCGAGCGGGGCCGAGCCGGCCTCGAGCACGGTCACTTCGGCGCCGAGGTCGCGGCCGGTCGAGGCCACCTCCGCGCCGATGAACCCGGCACCGATCACGGTCAGCCGGACGCCCGGACCCAGGTCGCGGCGCAGCTTGTCGGCGTCCGCCTTGCTGCGCAGGTAGCGCACCCGGCTCCCGACGGCGTCCGGCAGCCGGCGCGGCCGGCCGCCGGTGGCGATCAGCACGCGGTCGGCCTCGAGCGTGGTGCCGTCGTCGAGCAGGACGCCGCCATCGGCCGCGCTCACCTTCAGCGCGGTCACCCCGGTGCGGACCTCGACGTCCTGCGCCTCGGTCCACGCCTCGGGGAGCAGGTACAGCCCGCAGGTCTCCTCGTCCTGGCCGCCGAGGTACTCCTTCGACAGCGGGGGCCGCTGGTAAGGGCGCTCGGCCTCCTGACCGACCAGGGTCAGCCGGCCGTCGTACCCCTTCCGGCGCAGCGTTCGGGCGGCCACCGCCGAGGCCTGGCCGCCTCCCACGAGCACGATCCGCTCGATGGTCATGACGTCACCTCCGCCCGCTCGAGGCTGACGGAGACGGTGCCGTCGTCCTCGACCCGGACCGGGTACGTCGGCTGGCAGCCCTCCTGGCCCTCTGGCTCACCGGTGGCCGGGTCGAACTTCCACTGGTGACCCGGGCAGATGATCTTCCCGAACAGGACCGCGCCCTTGCTGAGCTGACGCTGCTCGTGGATGCAGGTGTCGGCGAGCGCGTAGATCGTGCCCTTGATGTTGAACAGGGCGATCGTCGTGCCGCCGACCTCCACGGCCTTCTTCTTCCGGGCCTCCAGGTCCTTGACCGTGCCCACTGCGTGCCAGTCCGTCATGGCAGGGTCCTCCCGGCGGGACGTCGATCAGGCGGCGCTGGTCTTCGCCAGGTCCGGGGCGACGTAGGTGTCGTAGAGAGCGCGCGTGTAGCTGAACCGCATCTCGGCACCCCAGCGGACGAACTGGAGGCAGCGCTGCTGCAGCGCTGGCGTGTCCGCCGTCTCGAGCACGATCTGGTAGCCGCGCTCACCGTGCACCTCGTCGGAGGTGATGTGCAGGTCGAAGAACTCGATCTCGTCCTCGGTGAAGCCGTAGACCTCGCGCAGCGGCACGATCTGCTTCTTGTAGATCTGCGGGACCTGCGACTCCAGGCCGACCACCAGCGCCGCGGTGGCCACCGCCGGGTGCTCACGCATCGAGGTCGCGTAGCACCAGGCCTGCAGCCCGCGGGTCACGGCGTTCGCGTTGTTGGGGTTCTCGATGGCGGCGCGGGTCGTGCCGCAGGCCTCGCCGAAGCGGATCAGCAGGTCGGTGTGCCGGATGTCCGCGAGCTCCTCCTCGTACATGTTCTGGAGCAGGAAGTCCTTGGCCTCGGTCTGGTGGTCCGGCGTGGCGCCGTAGATGTAGCCGAGGTAGTCGGCGAACGGGCCGACGTAGTGGTAGTGGTTCTCCGCCCAGCGGGCGAAGTGGTGGCGCTTGAGCTCGCCGTCGGCCCAGGCCTTGCTGAACGAGGCGTTCGACGCCTCCCGGCCCTTGATGGCGTCCTCGAGGGCCGCCCGGAACTCGTCGTGCGAGAGAAGCTCGGTCATGCGACTTCACCTTCCTGTGCTCGTGTGGGGTACGGCGACAGTAGGCGCGGGCGGTCCTCGGAACCTATGGACGACTTGCACACGTTCGGGGACGGATTTGGTGCAGGAGGTACGACGCGCAGGAGCGCCTGCTTGCCAGGATCGAGCCATGTCCAGCCCCGCCCCGAGTGCTGGTGGGCGCTCGGCTCCGACCCGTCGGGCGACGCGCTCGGTCTGCAGAGCAGCGCGGTCCAGCGGTTCGGGGTGTCGGGGCTGTCCACGACGTACCTCACCGGCACCCCCACGTCCCGGTCGCCGTACCCCTGGTCCAGCTGGGCACCGCGATCGCGGTGCTCGGGGTCGCCCTATGCGCGAAGCGCCTTCACGTCAGCAGCGCGTGTACTTCCGCGCGACCACGGCCTTCCCGCCACCACCCTTGAGCTGGAGAGTGGCGATGAGCTTCCTGGTATCCCCGGGCAGGTTCTTCAACGTCATCGACCTGCCGGGCCGGATCTTCGGGTCTCCGAACGTGGCTACGGTGCGGCGCCCGGCCTTGAAGACGGCGGACTTCACCTTGTTGGCCTTGGCCTTCCACTTGATCGTCGCTGTCAGATCGTTGCAGGAGAAAGTCTTCGGCAACGCGACGTACTTCGCTCCCGCGCCGTTCGCGGGGTCGATGGCCTTCCCGCCAGGGATCTCGATCGAGAACTGGTAGGACCCACCAGTCTGCGTGAAGGTGTCGTCGAAGACCACCAACCGGTACGTCTTCTCGTCCTGAACATTCAGCGTGACGATCTTCTCGTTGCCCGGGTTGTCTACGGAGTTGTCGCCGGCGGCGCAGTTCTGTGCGCCGTTGGCCGGGTCGAAGGGGCCGTCGTAGACATAGAACGAGGCCATGTTGGTCGGAGTGCTGGTGAGCCGGAAGGCCACCGTGCCTCCAACCGGCGCTGTCCACGGAATGACCTCGTAGTGAACGTCGAACGTGCCCTGCGAGCCGCACGTATCGTCGCCGTTGATGCTGACGACGTCCATGACCGAGTCGGTGGACTCCAACGTGCCGGACCGAGTAATGGTTTCAGCGTTGGCCGGGGCCGCCGCGTACCCGAGAGCTAGCGCTGCGAGCACGGTCGTGACCGTGGCGCCCGCACGTAGTGAGGGGTAGTGGACACGGACGGACCCTACTCCGATGGCGACCGCAGGAGCGGCCACGTCTAGACGGCTGTTGCCAGCAGCGATCCGGAGCCCTCATGCCTAGGGTGGCACCGACAAGGAGGCACATGAGCCAGCGCGCGGACGGGCCGGACTCGGCCTCGATGTACCTCGATGCCGAGGCCGTGCTCGGCGAGTACGCCGTACCCGGCTGCTCGGTGGCAGTACTGGACACGGGCGAGATCGTGCTCGACCGAGGCTTCGGGACGAGCCGCGTCACCTCAGGTGACCCGAACAGCCCGACGACCCGCATGCAGGCATGCTCGATGAGCAAGCCAGTCGCCGTGGTGGCCGCCCTGCGGCTCGTCGAGCAGGGCCTGCTGGACCTCGACGCCGACGTGTCGGAGTACCTCACTCGGTGGACGCTGCCGGCCAGCGGGGACTGGCGACCCCGGCTCACGCTGCGGCAACTTGCCAGCCATACCGCCGGACTCACGTCCCACGCCGGGTTCCCCGGTTACCGGCAGGGGGACGTCGTGCCGTCGCTGGTCGAGGTGCTGTGTGGCACTCACCCTGCGAACGCGCCCGGTGCGCGCGTCGACCTGGTGCCGGGACTTCAGTTCCGCTACTCGGGCGCAGGCACGACCCTCATCCAGCTGCTGATGGAGGAGGTGACAGGTACCAGCACGACCGAGCTGCTTTCCCAGCTCGTCCTGGAGCCGCTGGACATGCGCGACAGCACCTTCATCCAGGATCTCGATGACCCCGCGCGCGCTCATGGCCACCTGCCCGGCGGCAGGCCGGTGCCAGGCGCCTGGCGTGTGCACCCGGAGCAGTGCGCCGCCGGCCTGTGGACCACGGCTGCCGACTACCTTCGATTCCTGGCAGGGGTTCAGCGTGCGTACGCCGGCGAGGCCGGTGCGATCCTGGCGCCTTCGACGGCCCGGGAGATGCTGAGGCCGCTCGCCGCTCTGCCGTCGGGCCGCGACATGACGGGGATGACCCACATCGGCCTCGGCTTCTTCGTCGCCGTCCACGACGGCGAACCGACCTGGTTCGGTCACACGGGCTCGAACGTCGGCTTCGTCTGCGCTTCCATGGCCAGCGTCTCGGGCCGGCACGGTGCCATCGTGATGACCAACAGCGACGACGGGGCGCCGGTCGTCAAGACCCTGCTCCAGTCGATTGCGAGTAGCCATCGGTGGAGCGACATCGCGCTTGACAGCGACGCGCCACGAAAGCGCGCGACGAGCCTGGAGGCTCACGCAGGCACCTACGGCACCGACGAGGGCCTGGTCATCGAACTGGCGGACGACGACGGCGAGGTCGAGCTCACCATCCCCCACCAGCTCCCGATCCGGCTCCGCTTCGACGACCCCACGACCCTGTCGACGGAACACCTCGACCTCCGGGTGTTGATCGAGGCCGACGGCTCCATCTCGCTCGACCAAGGTGGACACTCAACCCGCCTGCGGCCCGCGACCTGACAACGACGGATCCGTGGTTGGAGCAGGCTCCGGCGATGGAAAATGGCGTGAAGGACCGCGCATGGGCTGACACGCTGCCAGCCATGACGGACCTCCAGATCCAGTGCTTCAATCTCGACTCGAACGATCCGCAGCGCGCCGCCGGCTTCTGGCAGGAGGCGTTGGGCTGGCGCCGGACCCATGAGACCGGCGACGAGGTCGTCCTCGAGCCACCGGCGGGTAGTCCGCTGGACGGTGTCGCGCCCGATCTGCTCTTCCTCAGGGTGCCGGAAGGAAAGGAAGTCAAGAACCGCTGGCATCCCGACCTACGGCCGAAGGACCAAGCCGCGGAGGTTGCCCGGCTCGAGGCGCTCGGCGCCACCCAAATAGACGTCGGTCAGCGCTCCGACCAGACCTTCGTGGTCATGGCGGATCCCGACGGCAACGAGTTCTGCGTCCTCCGGGCGTACACCCAGGAGGAACTGGACCGCTGGGCCGCTGAGGAGGCGGCCAGCTCCGAGTCCGGACCGTAACCGTCGCCTTCCACCCCTCGAACGTGGCACACCCCTGCACACCCCGGGGCCGTGAGCGTCGTTAGAGGTCGTGGAGCACGCACGAGGTCGCGGACCGAAGAGCCGTGCCCTGGGCGTTGCAGTCCCGGTTGGCGATCCTTTGGCGGCATAGCGACCGCGCGGATCGCGGCCATGCCCAGCGGATGCCCCGAGCTGCCTGTGCAGACCAGTTGGAGGAGGCACCACGCCCAGCATTGCGCGTGCCGTGAGTGAGGTGGAGTGTAAAGAGATCATCGCAAGCGCCATCTGGCCTCATCAAGAGGGAGAACGCGACCATGACCACCGTCGACCCTCCATCACCGACGACGGACCCTCACCTGACTGGAGTCTTCGCACCGATCGTTGACGAGATCGACGCATCAGATCTGCGGGTCGAGGGCGAGCTGCCCGCCGACATCGATGGCCAGTACCTGCGCAATGGCCCGAACCCGCGGTTCTCCCCCATCGGTGACTTCATCTACCCCCTCGACGGGGACGGGATGCTTCACCGAGTCAATCTTGGTGAGGGCAGGGCCCGCTACACCAACCGATTCGTGCGGACCCCCGCGATGGTCGCTGAGGAGAAGGTTGGGCGTGCACTGTGGGGTGGCATCTCGAACTGGAACATGCTCCCCGGGGAGGACTTGGTGGGTCCGACCCTGGCTGGCACCTTCAAGGATCTGCCCGACATCAATGTCGTCCGGCACGGCGGCAAGCTGCTTGCGTTGGGGGAATCGTGCAACCCGTTCCTGATGTCGCCCGACCTGGCGACCATCGGACGTGAGACGTTCGGTGACACGCTGCCGATCGGTATCACGGCTCACCCGAAGATCGATCCGCGGACGGGTGAGATGGTCGCGTTCTGCTACAACATCGATGCGCCGTATCTGACCTGGTCCGTCATCGGTAGGGACGGCGACACCGTCCGCGCCGCGACCCCGGTCGACGGCATCGACGAGCCGAGCATGATCCACGACATGGCGCTCACCGATACCTACGTCGTGCTGGTGGTCGGGCCGCTTTACTTCGACCTGATGGCCGCCATGAGCGGCGGCTCCCTGATGTCCTGGCAACCCGATCGCGGCACCCGCATCGCGCTGATTGCTCGGGAGAACGGAGCCACGACCTGGCTCTCGACCGAGGCCTTCTGGATGTGGCACACCGCGAACGCCCACGACGAAGTCCTCCCCGATGGTGGCGTCGAGATCGTTCTCGACTACGTCCGCTGGGATGCTCCTGGCGGCCTGGTTCCTGGCGTACGCAACACTGGTTCGCTGGCCCGGGTGCGACTGAACCCGCAGACGGGCGGGCTGATCCACGAGACCCTGGTGGACCAGAACATGGAGTTCCCGCGGGTCGATGACCGTGCGTTGACGACGAACCATCGGATCATCGGGACCTCCTTGAAGACGGGACCTGCCGAGCTGCCGAGCGGCGACGCCGACTCACTCGGCTGGTACGACACCCACAGCGGAACCTTCGAGGTGTGGTCCGGCGGTTCACTCGCGGTCGGCGAACAGACCTTCGTGCCATCCCCGGGTGACCCCGATCCGACCCATGGCTGGTGGGTCGCCTATGCCACCGACCGCGCGGACATGACCAGCAGACTGCTGATCATCGCCGCAGCGGATCCGAAGGCGGGCCCGGTCGCCGCCGTGCACCTCCCACACCGTGTCCCACTGGGCCTGCACGGCGCGTGGTTGCCCACCGAGGAATAGGCCGCAACTCGTCCAGGCCGGGCCGACGCCCGGACCTCGGCATGACCGATCAGCGGCAGATGCGGATGTTTCGCCACAGCTGGAAATGCTCCGATTGGGTCATGTTCAGGCAGCCGGCCGCACCGCCACAATCGAACGGTCTCGGGTCCTGCGGGAGAGGGAGGTCCGTGGCGTGGGACCGGGAGCCTGGACGCGGCTGACGGCAATATTGGTCATCGGCCTGACGGGCTTGGCCGGCTGCAGCTCGTCTTCGAGTTCCGATTCGCCTGCGCCGACAGCCTCCTCAGCAGACACCTCAACTGCCGCCGGACCGGATCGGATCGCGTTCACGCGATGGGCCACCGACAACACCCACCCGCTCCTGTGGACGGCCAACATCGACGGGAGCGACCCCACGCCTGTTGGTGACCAGGAGGCCTGGTTCCCGGACTGGAGCCCGGACCGCAGGCTGCTTCTCTTCGACTTCACCGACGAGCACGGTGACGAGCAGATCGCCACCATCCGACCCGACGGGAGCGACCTCACTCTCCTCACCGAGGGAGATGGGTACAACGAAGCCCCCGACTACTCTCCCGACGGCGGGAGCATCATCTACTCCCACTCCGACCTCCACGACGGCGACCCCGGCTTCGGAACGGGCCTGTGGCTGATGAACAGCGACGGCTCCGGGAAGCATCCGCTCCGGCTCGCCGACGGCGGTGGGGACGACACCGAGGCCGAGTACTCACCAGATGGAGCGCAGATCGTGTTCGTCAGGTACCGACACGACGCGAACGACACCAGGGCCATCCACGTCGCAGCCGCCGACGGTTCTGACGTCCGCCGGGTGACACCTTGGCAGCACATAGTCGAGCACGCGCGATGGTCGCCCGACGGCCGCACGATCATCTACAACATCGAGAACGACGACGACGCGCCGAGCAATAGGGGCGAGGGGATCTGGACGGTGCCCGCCTCCGGTGGAAAGCCGGTTCTGCTGCTCGGGTCGACCGACGACCTGCACGGTTTCAAGCCCGACTACTCATCCGACGGCAGTCGCGTCGTCTTCGCCTGCGGCCTCGACCACCGCACGACCGAAGACATCTGCGTCATGAACGCCGACGGAACCGAAGTAGAGCAGGTCTTTGACGACCCCAGCTACAACGAAAACCACGTCGTCTGGCGCTGAAGACGCAGGAGTCGCTGGCGGCCATCGTCGTCGCGCTGATCTCGCGCATTGCGGGCACGCTTCTCGTCTGACGCGGACGCACGCTCATCGGCAGATTCGCGCACCATCAGCGGCATGTCCGGATGGCCGCGACACAAGCCGAAGTACTGAGCAAAGGCAGTTCGCCGAAGTTGCCTCACGCTCACAGGAGCCAGAGACACCCGACTTCGTTCAGTACTTTGGCGACGCACTCAATTCGGCATGTGAGTGCACATCATCCGAATAGGGATACCAAGTGAGAGCAAGGCCGCAGAGCGCGGAGCGGGGCCCAAACCGAGTGCTTATACGGGCTGTGCGCGCGGCTAATCACACCTTGTTGACGGGCGTAGGCCCGCTGTAAACGCGCTTGGACTTGGAGGAGACCTCAAATCCGTAGATCATGCCCCATCTACTGAAGCCGTCGTCTGAGATCGGGCCCCTGTACACCGCTGCCCCGGCCCGAACCCACCGTGGGGTGCCTAGGCAACTACGAGGGATGCGGACCCGGAAGAAGTCCCGCCGCCAGTCGATCCTGAACGCCATCCCCGCACACTCCTCCTCACTCTCTGTCGCCTGATAGTCGAACGAGGAGGAGGTCCTGCCGCGATAGCGTTGCACGTACACCTGGTACTCACAGACGAGCGGGCCCGCCGTGCATGATCGGGGAGTCTTCACGGGGACTCGGATCGACCAGGACAGCTTTGGCTTGGGACGACGAAGCTCGTCGAAAATAACCCGGACCACGACTGCGCGGTCACGGTGGCCGACCCTCACCCGGAGGATGTCCGGGTCTCGCATGTGCGGGGCCATGTCATCCTCTCCCCAGCGGACGTCGTGCCGGAAGTCCTGGTGCACGAGTTCCTCGGCAGATGCGGCCGGTACGACAGCCACGGTGGCCGCAAGGCACGTCGCTGCGGCGACGATGACTCCGCGAGCGTGGATCACTGGGCACCTCCATGCTGACACTTCGGGTGCCGGGTCGCATGCACCAATCCCCACTGCCGCCAACGGTGCGCCGAGCGGTCTTCGTATGTCAATGGCACGCGTCATTGACTTGTGGCACCGGATATCGCCAGGTGAGTGCACTTCGGTCCCAATGCGGACACATCCAGTGAGAACCGGATCTTGACTCACAGGTGCAACAGACGAGCCCGACTCGACCCGAGCTCAGGGCTGTGGAAGGGCGGACTCCTCGAGCAGGTCGAGCAGGTAGGAGCCGTAGCCGCTTTTGCCGAGTGCCTCGCCGAGCTTGCGTAGCTGGGCGTCGTCGATGAAGCCCATCCGCCAGGCGACCTCCTCGGGAGCGCCGACCTTGGTGCCCTGCCGGGCCTCGATCGCGCGGACGAAGTTGCCGGCGTCGTTCAGGGCGTCGAACGTGCCGGTGTCGAGCCAGGCGGAGCCGCGCGGCAGCACCTGCACCTGGAGCCGGCCCTGCTCGAGGTAGATCCGGTTCAGGTCGGTGATCTCGAGCTCGCCGCGCGCGGACGGCTTCAGGCCCTTGGCGAGCGCGACCACCTCGTTGTCGTAGAAGTAGAGGCCGGGCACGGCGTAGTTGCTGCGCGGCCGCTCCGGCTTCTCCTCCAGTGACAGGGCGCGGCCGTCCTCGTCGAACTCCACCACGCCGTACGCCGTCGGGTCGGCCACCCGGTAGCCGAAGACCGCCGCGCCGTCGAGGTCGGTGAAGCTGCGGAGGTGGGTGCCGAGGCCGGCGCCGTAGAAGATGTTGTCGCCCAGGATCAGCGCCACCGACTGGTCGCCGATGTGCTCCTCACCGATCAGGAACGCCTGGGCCAGCCCGTCGGGCGACGGCTGCACCGCAAAGCTGATCGAGATCCCGAGCTGCGAGCCGTCGCCGAGCAGGCGCACGAACTGCTCCGCCTCGTGGGGCGTGGTGATCACCAGGATCTCCCGGATGCCGGCCAGCATCAGCGTCGACAGGGGGTAGTGGATCATCGGCTTGTCGTAGACCGGCACCAGCTGCTTGCTGACAGCGTGGGTGATCGGGTGCAGTCGGGTGCCTGTACCACCTGCCAGGATGATGCCGCGCATGTATCTAGACTGCCGCACGTGCAGCGAATCCTTGTCACCGGTGGCGCCGGGTTCATCGGCTCCAACTTCGTCCACCACCTGGTGACGAGCACCGACGCGACGATGACGGTGCTCGACAAGCTCACCTACGCCGCGTCGAAGGAGTCGCTCGCCGGCCTCCCGGACGACCGGGTCTCGCTGGTCGTCGGCGACGTCGCCGACGGCGCGCTGGTCGACGACCTGGTGCGCACCCACGACGCCGTCGTGCACTTCGCGGCCGAGTCGCACAACGACAACTCGCTGACCGAGCCGGGACCGTTCATCCAGACCAACCTGATCGGCACCTTCCAGATCCTCGAGGCCTGCCGCCGCCACGACGTGCGGCTGCACCACATCTCGACCGACGAGGTCTACGGCGACCTGGCGCTCGACGACCCGGCGCGGTTCACGGAGTCCACGGCGTACAACCCGAGCAGCCCCTACTCCGCAGCCAAGGCGGGCTCCGACCACCTGGTGCGCGCATGGGTGCGCAGCTTCGGGGTGCGCGCGACGATCAGCAACTGCTCCAACAACTACGGGCCCTGGCAGCACATCGAGAAATTCATCCCGCGTCAGATCACCAACGTGATCGACGGCCGCCGGCCGCGGGTCTACGGCACCGGCGCGAACGTCCGCGACTGGATCCACGCCGAGGACCACAGCGCCGCGGTGTGGCTGATCCTGCAGCAGGGCCGGATCGGCGAGACCTACCTGATCGGAGCCGACGGCGAGCGCAACAACGTCGACGTCGTCCGGTTGATCCTCCAGCACTTCGGTCGCCCCGCCGACGACTACGAGCTGGTCACCGACCGGGCCGGCCACGACCTGCGCTACGCCATCGACGCGAGCAAGATCCGCGAGGAGCTCGGCTGGCGGCCGATGTACCCCGAGTTCGAGGCCGGCCTGACGCGCACGATCGAGTGGTACCAGAAGCACGAGGACTGGTGGCGGCCGCACAAGGAAGCCACCGAGGCGGCGTACGCCGCGAAGGGTCAGTAGTGCATCTGGAGACCACGCCGATCCCGGGGCTGCTGGTGCTGCGCCTCGACCTGCACGCGGACGACCGCGGCTGGTTCCGGGAGAACTGGCAGCGGGAGAAGATGCTGGCGCTGGGGCTGCCCGACTTCGAGCCGGTCCAGCACAACCTCGCGTTCAACGCCCGGCGCGGCACCACCCGGGGGATCCACACCGAGCCGTGGGACAAGCTGGTCTCGGTGGTCACCGGGCGGGTGTTCGGTGCGTGGGTCGACTTCCGCGAGGGCGATGGCTACGGGACGACCTTCCACCTGGAGATCGATCCGTCGACCGCCGTCTTCATCCCTCGCGGCGTCGGCAACAGCTACCAGACGCTCGACGACGACGTCGCCTACACCTACCTGATCAACGACCACTTCGACGCGTCGTACATCTACCCGGCACTGCGGCTCGACGACCCCACGGTGGCGATCCCCTGGCCGATCCCCATCGAGGAGGCGGTCGTCTCCGAGAAGGACCGCACCACCCCATTGTTCGACGACGTCCTGTCGCTCCCCACCCGGAAGACCCTGGTCATCGGCTGCCACGGCCAGCTCGGCCGCGCGCTGGTCGCCGCGTTCCCGGACGCCGACGCCGTCGACATCGACGAGCTCGACCTGACCGACCCCGCCGCGGTAGCGGCGTGGCGCTGGCACGACTACGACCTGGTGCTCAACGCCGCGGCGTACACCGCCGTCGACGCCGCGGAGTCCGAGGAAGGACGCCGGACCGCCTGGGCGGCCAACGCGTCGGCTCCGGCAACCCTGGCCCGGATCGCCGACCAGCACCGGCAGACGCTGGTGCACTTCTCCAGCGAGTACGTCTTCGACGGCTCCCGCACCGACCACACCGAGGACGAGCCGCTCTCTCCGCTCGGGGTCTACGCCCAGTCCAAGGCGGCCGGCGACATCGCGGTCGGGACCGCGAAACGCCACTACGTGATCCGTACGTCGTGGCTGATCGGCGACGGCGGCAACTTCGTGCGCACCATGCAGCGGCTGGCGGCCGAGGGGGTCTCGCCCACCGTGGTCGACGACCAGGTCGGTCGGCTCACCTTCGCCGACGACCTCACCCGGGCGACCCGGCACCTGCTCGACACCGGCGCGGCGTACGGCACCTATCACTGCACCGGCTCCGGGCCGGCCACGACCTGGGCCGACGTGGCGCGCCGGGTCTTCGAGCTGTCCGGGCGCGACCCCGACGACGTCACGCCGGTCTCGTCCGAGGAGTACGCCGCCGGTCGCGACCTCGCTCCGCGACCGCGCTCGAGTACGATGAGCCTGGCGAAGCTCGAGGCCACCGGGTTCACGCCGCGGCCCGCGTGGGACGCCTTGTCGGAGTACCTGGCTCAGGCCCCGCAGCGGTCGTAGTCGTCGTCGAGGCGGACGATGTCGTCCTCGCCGGTGTAGTCGCCGATCTGGACTTCGACCAGGACCAGCACGTCGTCCTCCGCGTTGCAGATCCGGTGCGCCTGCCCGATCGCCACGTCGACCGACTCGCCGGGGCCGAGCAGCACCTCGGCGCCGTCGATCACGCAGGTCGCCTTGCCGGCGACGACGAACCAGTGCTCCGCGCGGTGCGCGTGGGTCTGGTAGCTGAGCCGCTGGTGCGGCTGAACGATGATCCGTTTGACCTTGAATCCGGCGCCTTCTTCGAGGACGTGCCAGGAGCCCCAGGGGCGCTCGGCGGACTCGACGTACTCGGCAGACATGGGCGAGAGGCTAGTTCGGGGAACTTGGACTAGCGGGAGCGGCGGCGCAGGCCGACGAGGGCCGGGCGGACGTCGGTGAGATAGACCAAGGCCGCGATGATCAGCGCGATCCGGACCAGGAGGAGCCCGGCCGGGATCAGCTGCAGCAGCACGGCGAGCCCCAGGATGATGTTCCACGCCGGCTTGGTCAGCTTGCCCGCGGCCGTGTATGACTCCGCCGAGTAGAGCAGTGAGTTCACGAACGCGAAGATCGTGACCGAGAGCAGCACGAACATCATGAGCAGCGTCAGGTAGTTCTCGACGTCGAAAATGTTCATGGCGGTACCAGACTAGACGACGCAGAGCGAGGCCCCGAAGCTCATACCTCCGGGGCCTCGCATCTTCACCGTTCGGAGCAGGCGGGCTGCTCCGCGGCGTCACTCCTTCAGTTGCCGACCTTGGAAGCGCCGGTGGACGTGGCCTTGGCCGCGTTGGACGCGGTCTTCTTGGCCGAGGTCCGGGTCGCCTTCGCGCTGGAGCTGGCCTTCTTCGTGGTCTTCTTGGCCTGCGTCTTGGTGGTCTTCGCCTTGGCGGCGGTGGTCTTGGCCGAAGCGGCGGTGGCCTGGGTGGCCTCCTGCTTGCGGATCCGGGTCACCAGCGTCTCGCCGCGCTTGGCGAGGTCGCCGTAGGTGTCGGTCACGGTCGCGACGTTCTCGTTCACCCGGGTCTGGACCTTCTCGGCCTGGGCGAGAGCGTCGGAGCGCAGCTCGGAGACGCGGCTGTTCACGGCGGTCACGGTCTGCTCGCGCAGCGCCTTCGGCTCGAACTCGAAGCCCTTGACGTTCTTCTGCACGCCGGCGACGCGGGACTGCACGTCCTTCTGCACCTCGGCGAGCTTCTTCTGTACGTCGGCGACGTACTCGCGCACGTACTCGACGGCGAGGTCGGTCGCGCCGACGCCCGCGTAGATGGGCTTGGCGGCCACGGCGGGCAGCTCCAGCGTCTTGATGTCGAACTTGGCCTTGGCCATGTCGATACTCCTTGCGTTTCTGGTGGTGGTGGTGGGTGTTGTCCCTGGGTCAGGGGGTCTCGATGTCCTCGGCGTCTCCCGGCCGCTGCGCTGCGTTCAGCGCGAGGAACGACGAGTAGACATCGAGGAGCGACTGCCTCTGCCGCTCGGTGAGGCCCGGGTCCGACGAGGACCGCGAGCTCCACGGTGAGCGCGGTGGCGCCGCCCACCCCTTCCTCGGGGCTGAGAATCCCGGCGCGGATGTAGAGCTGCTCCGCGGAGATGCGCAGCGCCTTGGCGATCTGCTGCAGTACCTCGGCCGAGGGTCGGCGCAGACCACGTTCGATCTGGCTCAGGTAGGGGTTGGACACCCCGGCCTGCTCGGCAAGCTGCCGAAGGGACAGCCGTGCGGCGACACGCTGCTCCTTCAGGTAGTCGCCGAGAGTCTCGACGGTCTTGCCTACCTTGCCCTTGGCCATGCCCTCATCTTGCTAACAAGAGTTAGCAAAATGCAAACTGGGCAAGCGTGATCCCGTTCACACGCCACCTTCGCTGGTCGAGTAGCCCAGGCCGAGCTTGCGAGGACGGGGCGTATCGAGACCGGCAAGTGGTCTCGATACGCGCTCACTCCTTCGTCGCTCGCGCTACTCGACCAACGAAGCTCAGAACGTCGCCTGGATCTCGCCCACCGGCACGCCCCCGCCGAGCAGCTCGACCACGCCGGTGCGCCAGAGGGCGGCGGAGTCGACGCCGGGCTCGGCGTCCACCCCGCTGCGGCGCAGGGCCGCCGCCATCAGCACCGGGCGCACCCGCGGCGCGCCGTCGTCGGTCTTCAGCGCGAAGGCCCGCCCGTCGGGCAGTGCTACGGCGTAGCAGGACTCGGCGCCGGCCTTGCCGATCGCCCCGGGCAGCGCGGTCAGCAGGGCACGTTCGTCGCGGCGCGTGCCCGACACCCACTCCGGGTGGTGCCGGATCGCGCCGGCCACCCGGGCCTCGGGTCCGTCGGGCGCGGTCGCGAGCCGGGCGAAGGCTCGGGCCAGCCCGGTGAGCGACGCCGAGAGGAGCGGCGCCCCGCAGCCGTCCACGGCGACCGCGGCCACCGGCTCCCCGGTCAGCTCGGCGAAGGTCTCGGCGATGGCCTGCTGCAGCGGGTGGTCGGGCTCGCGGTACGTCGCCTGGTCCCAGCCGTTGATCGCGCAGGTGACGAGCATCCCGGCGTGCTTGCCCGAGCAGTTCATCGCGGTCGGGTTCTCGGCCACGCCGTCCCGGATCATCGCCTCGCGGGCCTCGTCGTCCAGCGGGAAGCCGGGCGGCGTCTGCAGCGCCCGCTCCTCGATGCCGGCAACGGCCAGGATCCGGCGTACCCCGTCGAGGTGGAAGGGCTCCCCGGAGTGCGAGGCGCACACCAGCGCGAGCAGCTCGTCGGGCAGGTCCAGGCCGAGCCGGACCATCGCCAGAGCCTGGATCGGCTTGTTGCACGACCGGGGCAGGATCGGTACGTCGACGGCGCCCACGGACCAGTCGACGGATCCATCGGCGGCGAGCGCCACGCACCGAGCCGTAGTGGTGGCCTTCGACGAAGCCGGAGCGCACGATGTCGGCGACGATCTCGGGTGCTGCCATGGGGCGCAGGCTACGTCGCGGCGCTGCGCCCGAACGCCGCCGGGGCGACCGCCGGGGTGGCACACAGGTCGCGCATCGCCTGGCGCAGTCGCTCCGGCTCCCCCGAGGAGGGGAGGGCCGCCACCTGCTCGTCCGAGACGATCGGAACCGGCACGTGCACCACCAGGGGATGACCGCGCTTCTCCCGAGGCTCCTCGTCCGCGAACAGCTCCTCGTGCAGCTTCTCGCCGGGCCGGAGGCCGGTGTACTCGATCTCGACCGGGGCGCCGGACTGCTCGATCAGCTGCTCGGCCACGTCGACGATCCGCACCGGCTCGCCCATGTCGAGCACCAGCACCTCGCCGGGCTGACCCGATCGCCGCCGGCCTGGATGACCAGCTGGCAGGCCTCCTCGATGGTCATGAAGTAGCGGGTCACGTCGGGGTCGGTGACCGTGACCGGCCCGCCGGCGGCGATCTGCTTGGCGAACGACGTGAGCACCGAGCCCCGGCTGCCGAGCACGTTGCCGAACCGCACCGACAGGTAGACGCCCGTCGGCATCGGCGGCCTGCTGCGCGGTGAGCCGCTCGGCGATCCGCTTGGAGTAGCCGAGCACGCTGCGTCGGGTTGGCCGCCTTGTCGGTGGAGATGTTGACGAAGCGGTCGACGCCGGCGCGCTCGGCGGCATCGAGCACGTTGCGGGTGCCGACGACGTTGGTCTTGACACGCCTCGCCGGGGTACTGCTCGAGCAGCGGCAGGTGCTTGAGCGCCGCGGCGTGGAAGACGACCTCGGGTCGGCGCGCGTCGAAGATCCGCCACAGCGCGGCCCGGTCGCGGATGTCGCAGAGGATGACCTCGTCGGAGTCGAGCAGCGCGCGGCCGTGGATCGACAGCTGGAGCCGCGTGCAGCGCGGACTCGTCGCGGTCGAGCATCATCAGCTCGGCCGGGCGCGAACGCGGTGGATCTGCCGGCACAGCTCGGACCCGATCGACCCGCCGGCGCCGGTGACCAGGACCCGTCGACCGGTGAGGTAGTCGGCGATCGCCTCGACGTCGGTGTCGATCTGGTGGCGGCCGAGGAGGTCGGTGAGGTTGACATCGCGGATGTCGCGGATGCCGACGTTGTCACGCAGCAGCTGCGTGGTCGCCGGCAGCACCTTGACCGCGAGGTCGGCGTCCATGGCCGCGAGCCGGAGCCGCTTGATGACCTTCGAGGAGGCGTTCGGCAGCGCGAGGACGACGGTCTTCACGCCGAGCGCCTTGGCCTTCTCGGCGAGCTGGTGCGGTGGTCCCGAGGACGGGCACCCTGCGCACCCGTCGGTGCCGCTTCTGCGGATCGTCGTCGAGCAGGGCCACGGGACGCCACTGGCCACGGGGGTCGCCCAGCATGGAGCCGACCAGCTGGCGGCCGGCCTCTCCCGCGCCGACGACGAGGACCCGGGTGGCGTCGTCGTCGTCAGCCAGCTTGTGCGCGTCCATCTCCCCGAACCTGCGCCAGCTGGCGCGGGCCCAGGCGGCCAGCACGAGGGCCAGCATCGTCGCTCCGGCGGGTATGGACCGAGGCACCCACTGGGTCGCCAGGTTGACGACGAACACCGTCAGCCCGGAGCCTGCCATGACCGAGCCGAGCAGCAGCATCTCCTCCAGGCTGCCCACCTTGGCCCGGCCCTCGTGGAGGCGCACCAGCTTGGCCAGCAGCACGTACAGCACCGCGTTCCCGAGCGCGACCGCGCCGACCTCCATCCACGGGACGTGGCTGGCCTCCGCGTCGAAGCGCAGCCACGCGAACGCGAAGTAGGCGAACACCCAGCAGCCACTGTCGAAGGCCACCGAGATCGGCGCCCGGAATCGACGAAGCTGGACGATCACGTCCGACATGTTCGGGCTACCCCCATTTCCGAGACAACGGGTGCTCGAAGTATCGCTTCGAGCCCGGTGTCCCGCAGGATTTCCGGGTAATCGTGGTCACTTCGTCAACGGCGTCAGGTGACTCCCTCGGTGTGGTCATTCCCCACCCGACCGCGCCGACCACCCCGTCTACCCCGGCCCCGGGTTGACCCGCCGTCGCCCGGCTGCGTCTGGCCGGAGTGGGCCGGGGTCGCGGTGTACCGGTAGGTGTACCCGTAGCCGTATCCGTAGGACTTGTTGGACTTCTTCGCGGGCGCGAGGTTGATGACGACGCCGACACACTTCGCGTCGACGGCCTCGACGCGTTCAAGGGCATGCCGCAGCTGGTCGCGGGTGGTCGGGTTGTGCCGCACGACAGCGATCATCCCGTCGGACTGCGCGCTGAGCAGCGCGGCGTCGGTGACCGGAAGCAGCGGCGGCGCGTCCAGCAGGACCACGTCGAACTGGTCGCGCAGCTCCTTAAGCATCAATCGCATCGCGTGCGACTGCAGCAGCTCGGAGGGTTGGGCGGCCGGGGACCGCAGCTGAGCACCTTCAAGTCGGTGTCGGAGTACGTCTGTAGGGCATCGTTCAGGGTCACCTGGCCGATCAGGACGCTCGTGGTCCCTACCGCCTCATCGAGCCCCAACCGTCGGGCGATCAGCGGTCGTCGGAGATCACACTCGACCAGCACCATCCGCTGGCCAGCCATCGAGAGCGTAACCGCGAGGTTGAGGGCGGTCGTGGACTTTCCCTCTTCGGGCAGCGAGCTCGACACTACGAAGACCCGGCGGTCGTGGTCGACCTCGACGTACTGCATGTTCGTGCGCAGCACCCGGAACGCCTCGGCCCATGGAGTGGGCTCCTCAGTGCGTGTGACGGAGGCTTCCGCACCGCCGCCTTGTCGTTGTTGATGTGTCCGAGGATCGGCGCGTCGGTGACTTGGGCCACGTCGTTCGCAGATGAAACTGTGTTATCCAGAGCTCGCGGATCACGGCGAGCTCCGATGCCGAGCAGGAGCCCCAGGACCAGTCCGAGTCCGAGGTTGCGGCCCGGCTGCGGGCTGACCGGCGACTCTTGACTCGCATTGTCGACGATCGAGACAGTGATCAGCGCGGCGTTCCTCCCCGCCGGGGTCTCGATGCGGCCACCAGATTCTTGAGCGCCTCCGCATAGCCCTGCGCAATGTCACGGGCGGGCTGCGGGTCGGCATCGGTCGCGGTGATGACGAGGTTGACGGTTTCGGGCACCACCTCGGCGCTCACCGATGCGCGCAGCTCGCTCGCGTCGAGCGAGCCGCCGAGGTGTCGGACAACGGTCTCGGCCAACTCGCGGGTTCCGACCAGGTCGGCGTACGAGGTGACCCGCTGGGAGGCAAAGAGCCCGCCCTGATAGGCGTCAGCGGTGTCGGACGAGGTGGTGGCGACGAACAACTGCGCTGTGGAGGCGTACATCGGGGTCGCTTGCCAGGTGAACAGGCTGCTGCGCCGACGGTGAGCGATCACGGCCAGCAGGATCACCCTCCTGCGACGCCTGATGGTGACCCAATAATCCTTCAGTTCCACGTGCTCCCCATCCTGACCTGCAGCGCACCCCCACCCCAGCCTATGCCGGGTACGGGTTCGCCGCAGGGTCGACGCGGCAGCGATGGCAGGATTGCCCCGTGCCCGGAGCTCCGCAACACCACCCGACGCTGCGCGAGCT
>CAVSMX010000042.1:0-22816 GCA_963729095.1 uncultured Actinomycetota bacterium
ACCAACAACCCTCCGGTTAACAGCCGAATGCTCTGCCAGTTGAGCTACAGGGGATCAATGCAGGCGAAAGGTTAGCAAGCGGGCCGCTCCGCTCGAAATCGGGATACGGGACGGGCGCCAGCCCATTGACACTGGAGTTTCCTCGGCACCACGTGCCGGAGAATCTCCACTGTCGTGTCGTACCGGGCTATGCCTGCCCGAGCTCCTCGCGGGCGGCGAGCAGCGCCTCTGCCGCGATCCGGCGCACCTCGGGGTCCTCGGGGTCGACACCCTCGTCGAACTCGTAGACCCAGCTGAGCTCGTCGTGCCGGCCAGGTGCGCGGCGGGCGATCACCCTGACCCCCCGAACACCCCGGACAGGTACGTGGCGCTGCAGCACCACGCTGGCGGTCACCCGCTCGCGGACCAGCTGCATCAGTCGGCCGGGCTCCTCGATCGTGAACTCGTGCTCGCTGCGTGGCCGGCCCCAGGTGCCGACCTCGCGAACCCGGAACGTCGAGGCGTCGCTGTCCCAGTCGGCGGCCTCGACCTGCTCCCAGGGCAGTCGCTCCGGGGAGGTAGAGCGCGTCGCGGGTGCCGCCGACGACGGTGCCGTCGGTCGCGGTGGTCCAGGCCAGCAGCCGCTCCCCCGGCGCGACCTCCAGCTCGGGGCGGCGACGAAGCCTCACTCGGCCCCCGCGATCCGGTCGCGCAGGGTGCGACGGTGCTGCTCGAGGGCGGCCAGCTCGCCGAACATCTTGTTGTACTCCGCCGCCTGCTCCACCGGGTTGGTCCGCTGCAGCCGCGACTTCACCTCGGCGATCCGGCGCAGCGCCGTGAGCTCGAGCAGCCGGAAGACGTGCAGGCCGACGTACGCCGCGTCGGGCTCCTTCGCCGTGAGCAGCGGCTCGACGCCGAGCTCGCTGACCGCCGACGACACCGCGGGGTCGGTGGCCGAGGCGCGCAGGTTGGTCGCCCAGCCCGCGTCGGCGGTGCCGGCCGCCGGACCGCCTGCCGCGGCCACCAGGTCCCAGACGGCGCGGTAGGTGGGATGCGTGAAGTCGTTGGGTCCGATGTCAGCAGTGGTCCGGCCGATCGCCATCGGGTGCTGGATCACCAGCTTGAGGGTCTCCCGCTCGATCGAGAACCGTGGCTCACGCGGGTCGGGTAGGGCGGGGCGTGCGGGCTGTTCGGCGGGCACCGGCTCCTCGGCGCGGTGGTGGGTGGCCGGCGCCGTGGCCGGGCGGCGCGCGGCGCGGCGTACTTCCGACCTCGCCTCCTCGACGTCGATACCGACCATCCCAGCGATCTCGCGGGCGAACGCGTCGACCTTGGACTTGTCGCGGATGCTGGAGACCAGCCGCGCGCCCTCGCGCAGGGCGTCGATGCGGCCGTCGGCCCGGTCGAGGTCGTAGCGGGAGACCACGTTGGACAACACGAACCGGTAGAGCGGCACCCGGCGGGCGACCAGCTCGCGGACCGCGGCGTCGCCCTGCTTGATCCGCAGGTCGCACGGGTCCATGCCGTCGGGCTCCACCGCGACGTAGGTCTGGGAGACGAAGTTCTGGTCGCCGCCGAAGGCCCGCAGCGCGGCCTTCTGACCGGCCGCGTCGCCGTCGAAGGTGAAGATCACCTCGCCGCGGAACTCCTCGTGGTCGTGCAGGAACCGCCGCAGCACCCGGGCGTGGTCGTCGCCGAAGGAGGTGCCGCACGTCGCGACCGCGGTCTTCACGCCGGCGAGGTGGCACGCCATCACGTCGGTGTAGCCCTCGACGACAACGGCCTGGGACGAGCGCGCCATGTCGCGCCGAGCCAGGTCGATGCCGTAGAGCACCTGGCTCTTCTTGTAGATCGGCGTCTCGGGGGTGTTGAGGTACTTCGCCTCGATCTTGTCGTCGTCGAAGATCCGCCGGGCGCCGAAGCCGATGGTGTCGCCGCTGGAGTCGCGGATCGGCCACAACAGCCGGCCGCGGAACCGGTCGTACGCCGAGCGGCCGATCGCCACCAGCCCCGCCGCGACCACCTCCTCCTGGGTGAAGCCGCGCTCCCTGAGGTGCTTCGTCAGCGCCTCGCCGTCGCGCGGGGCGAAGCCGATGCCGAACGTGTCGGCGGAGTCCTGGTCGAACCCGCGCTCGTCGAGGAACTGCCGGGCCTGCAACGCGTCGGGAGAGCCCAGCTGGCCGCGGTAGAACTCCTGGGCCGCTGCGTGTGCCTCTATCAGCCGGCGTCGCTGCGGCCCCTTGGCGCGGTCCTCGCGGATGTCGCCGTCCTCGCGCCGGAGCTGGACGCCGTACTTGTCCCCCAGCCGCTCGACGGCCTCGACGAACGAGAGTCCGTCGATCTTCATCAGGAAGTTGATGACGTCACCGCCCTCCCCGCAGCCGAAACAGTGCCAGAACTGGCGTGCGGGGGTGACGTGGAAGGACGGGGACTTCTCGTCGTGGAACGGGCAGAGCCCTTTCAGGGACCCGCCGCCGGCCTTGCGCAGGGTGACGTAGGAGGAGATCACGTCGTCGATCCGGGCCTTCTCGCGCACCGCTGCGATGTCGTCGTCGCGGATCCGGCCTGGCACGTTGCGGAGTCTACGTCCGAGCCAGGACACCAAGCGGAGCGCGGTGTCCTTGCGCGAGGAGGTCGAGCGAGGCCCGCGCGGGCGTCAGCCCGCGCGACGGCCGGGTCGAGACATTGGGGCTAGGACGGGCCGGACACGATGTTCAACAGGGGCTCACCGGCGGCGTAGCGGTGCAGCTGGTCGCGGACGATGCGGTGCGCCCGCGGCCACATCGCGCTGCTCGCGCCGCCGACATGCGGGGAGATCAGCAGACCCGGCGCGGACCAGAGCGGGCTGTCCTCGGGGAGCGGCTCGTGCTCAGTCACGTCGACGGCCGCGCGGATCCGGCCCTCGTGCAGGGCGGCCACCAGGTCGTCGGTGACCACCACGGCTCCGCGGGCGACGTTGACCAGCAGGGCATCGGGTCGCATCCGGGCCAGGAAGTCGGCGTTGACCAGACCGCGGCTGGCGTCGGTGAGCGGGAGGCAGAGGATCACCACGTCGACGTCGGGCAGCAGCCCCGGCAGCTCGTCGATGGCGTGCACGCCGTCGCGGGCGCTGCGGGCGACCCGCACGACCTCCACCTCGAACGGCGACAAGCGGGCCTCGATGGCGGCGCCGATCGCGCCGTGGCCGACCAGCAGCACCCGCTTGTCGGCCAGTGCTGGGCGCCACTGGAACGTCCACTCGTGCCGGTCCTGGGCCCGCACGAACTCCGGCACCCCGCGCAGCGAGGCCAGCGTGAGCGTGACGGCGAGCTCGGCGGTCGACGCGTCGTGGATGCCGCGGCCGCTGCACAGGGTGACGCCGTCGGGAATCCGGGCCGCGATGTTGTCGACGCCGGCGGTGAGCGTCTGCACGACCTCGAGCGAGCTCATCCGGTCGATCACGTCGGCGACCCGCGACCCTACGGCGTACGGCGCGACGTAGAAGCGCACCTCGCCCACCGAGTCGGGGACGTGCTTGGTCGGGTCGGCCACCTCGTAGCGCAGTTCGGTGGGCGGGTCGCCGAGCTCTTCGGGCTCGAACGGGAGCCAGACGAGGTTTCGAGACAGGCGCTGCGCGCCTTCCTCAACCACCGGTGGACACCAGCCTCCCGTGCCACGCGGCCGCGCTGGCGTCGGTGAGCGAGGCCACCTGGTCGACAACCACGCGGAGCCGGGAGGCGTCGTCTGTAGCTGCCAGCCAGTCGTCCATGAACGGCCGATCCAGGACGTCGGGTGCCTGGTCGACGAGGGCCACCACCAGCTCGGCGACCAGCTCGCGCTGGGCCTCCATGGCACTCATCCGATCCTCGGCCTGCATGACGTAGTGGGCGGCCACGCCCTTGAGCACGGCGATCTCCAGCCGCGTCTGCTCCGGCACCACGAGGTCGGCGGCGTAGCGCACGAACGGACCCTCGCTCGCCGCGAATGTCGCATGCTGCACCTCCCCGCAGAACCGCCCGATCAGGTCGCTGGTGAGGTTCTTGAGCGCGGCCAGGCTGCGCCGGCTGCCGTCGTACGCCGTGGTGGGCCAGCTGCCCACCAGGGCCAGGCCGTCGAGCACCTCGTCGAGCACGCCGTCGTCGGCGTCGGGGAGGTACCAGCCGCGCACCGCCTCCCACACCGCCGGTCGATCGAGACGTGTCAGGTCGACCCGGCCCGCGACGGTGCCGTCCTCGACGTCGTGCACGGAGTAGGCGACATCGTCGGCGAGGTCCATGATCTGCGCCTCGAGGCACTGCCGTCCGCCAACGGCGCCCTCGCGGAGCCAGCCGAACACCGGCTTGTCGTCGTCGTAGACCCCGAACTTGGCCGGGTCAGGGCCGCCGCCCCGCGGCCAGGGGTACTTCGTGCAGGCGTCGAGGGTGGCCCGGGTGAGGTTGAGGCCTGCCGAGCCGCCGTCGGCATCGAACGTCTTGGCCTCCAGACGAGTGAGCAGCCGGAGCGTCTGGGCGTTGCCCTCGAACCCACCGCACGACTCGCTCAGCTCGGCCAGCACCCGCTCGCCGTTGTGGCCGAACGGCGGGTGCCCGAGGTCGTGGGCCAGCGCCGCGGTCTCCGCGATGTCGGGCTGGCTGCCCAGCGCCCGGGAGAGGTCCCGGGCCACCTGGGCCACCTCCAGGCTGTGGGTCAGCCGGTTGCGGACGAAGTCGTGGCTCTGCGGCCCGACCACCTGGGTCTTGGCGGCCAACCGCCGCGACGCCGCCGCGTGCACGACCCGGGCCCGGTCGCGCTCGAACGGCGTGCGCACCGGCGCGTCCACCCGCTTCGGCGGCTCCACGACCCGCCGCTCGCGGGCGGCGTCGTCGTACCGGGCGATCACATCCATCGAGGCGAGGCTACTGCCCGCCACCCGGGACCGTGCGCCGTACGTCAGTAGGTGGTGACGTGCACGTGGTCGTAGTGGTTCGCAGTGGTCGAGCCACGGTCAGACATCCCGCGCCAGCCTTCGGACGAGCGCTCGACCGACCAGATGCGCTGGGAGTAGATGATGTAGCTGACGCCGAGCTCGGCGTAGTACTTCCGGACGAACTCCGCGACCTGGTAGCCCTCGGCGCCGGAGACCATGATGTCGACGGCGAGGCCTTGGGCGTGCTCCCCGTCACCGCGGAACGTGCCGTAGGTGGTGATGTCCGGGAACTCGGCGCAGACGGCCTCGTGGACCTTCACGATGTTCGGGCTGACCCCGGATTCGACGGTGCTGCCGTTGGTGCAGTCGCCGCCGATGGTGAAGGGCTCCTCCGTCGAGAGGTAGCCAGCGGTAACCCAGCGGGACTCGCCATCGACCACGATCTCGACCCGCTCGTAGAGGGCCCGGCCGGTGACGAGGACGCGCTCGCCCTCGGCGATCTCTCCGAGCTTCTTGGCTTCGTCGCCGGGCTGGTCCCACAGGTTGAGCGGGGCGGTCGTCCACTTCTTGGTGTCGGCGGCCTTGATGGCGGCCTTCACCTTCCGGCCGGCCATCATCTCCTCGGCCTTGGACGGCTCGCGCTCGATCCGGGCCGGGGCGCTCCGGGAGAGCGACTCGCCACCCCGGGACTCCTCGTCGAGAGCAGCGGGGGTGGCAGCGGTGAGGTTCGCCGCGAACAGCTCCTCGGTCTGAGGGCTCGCGCTCAGCACGCCCAGGCCGACGGCGGAGCCGGTGGCCACTAGTGCGAGGGGTGCGGCGATGAAGACTGCCTTGGCCCGAAATGGGTTGAGGCGGCGGGCATTGGTTTCCCGCTTGTGGCGGTGTTGTGCCACAGCGTTGATTCCTTTGCTGTTGCGTTCAGGTCCCTGGCCGGTCATGGGTGTTGACCGGACATGACCAACGACTAAAGCAGATCCCCGGGCGGGTTGGTGAATCTGCAACCACCTTTTTGTGCGTGTTCCGAGTCACCCTCCGGTGAGCTCGGTCGCATCCTCACGCTGAGAGCAGCCCGTTCCATCGGTGTCGTCGAGCCAGCCCTCGGGAAGCACGACCCGGCTTCGGGGCGACCCCTGGCGGCCGCGGGGCGTGCCCAGCTCGGCCGCCGGGAACGGCTCATCGTGGTTCAGCACGCTCAAAAGAGCGTCCAACGAGGCGAGACTGTCGACCAGACCCAACGAGCGCCGCATCTCGCCGCCGGCGGCGAAACCCTTGAGATACCACGAGATGTGCTTGCGGAACTCCTTGCAGCCGCGCTCCTCACCCATGTGCTCGCAGAGCAGCTCGGCGTGCCTGCGCATCATTTCTGCCACATCTCCCAAATTGGGCAAGGTCTCCACCGTCTCACCGGCAAATGCGGCCGCCAGGTCGCGGAAGATCCACGGCCGACCCAGGCAGCCGCGGCCCACGACGACACCCGCCGCGCCGGTCTGCTCGACCATCCGCAGGGCGTCAGCCGCTTCCCAGATGTCGCCGTTGCCGAGCACCGGGATGTCCACGTGGTCGACCAGGGACGCAATGGCATCCCAGTCGGCCGCGCCGGAGTAGGCCTGAGCCACAGTCCGCCCGTGCAGCGCGATCGCGGCGCACCCCGAGTCCTCGGCGATCCGTCCGGCGTCGAGGTAGGTCAGGTGGTCGTCGTCGAGGCCCTTGCGCGTCTTCATCGTCACCGGCACGTCGTACGGCGTGGCAGCGGCGACCGCGTGCTCCAGGATCTGGCCGAGCAGCCGGCGCTTCCACGGCAGCGCGCCGCCTCCGCCCTTGCGGGTCACCTTGGGCACCGGGCAGCCGAAGTTGAGGTCGATGTGTGCGACGCCGTACTCGCCGCAGAGGATCTCCGCCGCCTTGCCGACGTATACCGGGTCGGTGCCGTAGAGCTGCACCGAGCGCACCGACTCGGCGTCGTCGAAGACCAGCATCTTGAGCGTGGTGTCGTCGCGCTCCACGAGGCCGCGGGAGGTGATCATCTCGCAGACGTAGAGCCCGGCCCCCTGTTCGGCACACAGCCGGCGGTAGGCCGCATTGGTGATGCCCGCCATCGGCGCGAGCACCACGGGGGTCTCGACGCGCAGCGACCCGAGGGTCAGCGAGGTGGGCAGGCTCATGCCGCCATTGTCCGCGAACGCCGGCCGGGCGCCCAAATGCGGGTCAACCGGAGTTGTTGCCGCCCTTTTTCTTCTTGTCCTTCTCGGGCTTCTCGATCCGCTCGATCGGACCGGTCCAGGTGATCGGATCGAAGTTCTCGTCGGGCCGGAACGTCACGCCCGTCAGCTTGAGGCCGTTACCCACCAGGTAGACCATGCACAAGTCGGTGGTGTCGTTCGTCGAGAAGCCCTTGGGGAGGGTGCCACCAGGGCACGGCTTGAACTCCTCGGTGAACTTCGTGGGTTCGATCAGGGTGTCCTTGCTGTCGACGGCGTACAACGGGACCAGCCGCTGGCTCAGGTTGGTATCCCCGCGATTCGCCGCGGTCAGGTGCACGAAGTACGGCGTGACCTTCTGCTTCTGCTCCGCCTTCACGTCCCAGCCCTCGAAGGACTCCGCGAACGACGTCTTCTCCAGGCGAGTGACGGCGAGGTCCAGCACGCCGACCAGGTCCTGTCGGGGCTGCCAGGCGATCAAGGCCGGCTCCCCCACGGCCAGATCGGCGCCGGGCTCGGTCAGCTCGACCCCGTCGGGCACCGGAAGGTAGGACTCGTCGGCGGCGGTCGTCTCCGAGCTCGACGTGGGCGCGCCGTCGCCTTCGTCGTCGGAGTCGTTCCCGTCGCCGCCGCCGCCGCACCCCGAGAGCACTCCAAGTGCCAGCAGGATCGCGGCCGCAACCGGGGCCGGGCGACGGATCACGGGGCCATTGTGCCTCCCCCTCACCGTCAACAGCCCACGAAACGCTCGGCGAAGTAGGCGCTGATGCCGGACAGCGGGATCCGCTCCTGAGTCATCGAGTCACGCTCGCGCACGGTGACCGCGCCGTCGTCGAGGGTCTCGAAGTCGACGGTCACGCAATAGGGAGTGCCGATCTCGTCCTGACGCCGATAGCGGCGGCCGATCGCGCCGGAGTCGTCGAAGTCGACGTGCCACCCGCGACGCAGCTCCTCGGCGAGGTCCTTGGCCTTCGGGGACAGGTCGGCGTTGCGGCTCAGCGGCAGCACCGCGACCTTCACCGGCGCGAGCCGCGGGTCGATCCGCAGCACCGTGCGCTTGTCGACGCCGCCCTTGGTGTTCGGCGCCTCGTCCTCCTCGTAGGCGTCGACCAGGAACGTCATCAGGCTGCGGCTGAGACCGGCCGCCGGCTCGATCACGTACGGCGTGTAGCGGTCGCCGGCAGCCTGGTCGAAGTAGGTCAGGTCGTGGCCCGAGTGCTCCGCGTGCGTGGACAGGTCGTAGTCGAAGCGGTTGGCGATGCCCTCGAGCTCGCCCCACTCCGAGCCGGCGAAGCCGAACCGGTACTCGATGTCGACCGTGCGCTTGGAGTAGTGAGAGAGCTTCTCCTTGGGGTGCTCGTAGAGGCGCAGGTTGTCCTTGGCGATGCCGAGGTCGACGTACCAACGGGTCCGCTCGTCGATCCAGTACTGGTGCCAGGTCTCGTCCTCGCCGGGCTTGACGAAGAATTCCATCTCCATCTGCTCGAACTCGCGGGTGCGGAAGATGAAGTTGCCCGGCGTGATCTCGTTGCGGAACGACTTGCCGATCTGCGCGATACCGAACGGCGGCTTCATCCGGCTGCTCGTCACGACGTTGGCGAAGTTCAGGAAGATGCCCTGCGCGGTCTCGGGGCGCAGGTAGTGCAGGCCCGTCTCGTCCTCGACCACGCCGAGGTAGGTCTTCAGCAGGCCGGAGAACTGCCGTGGCTCGGTCCAGGCGCCGCGGGTGCCGCAGTTGGGGCAGGCCAGGGTCGCGAGGTCCACGGTGTCGGGGTCGTCGATGCCCTTCTTCTCGGCGTACTCCTCCTGGAGATGGTCGACGCGGAACCGCTTGTGGCAGGACTGGCACTCGGTGAGCGGGTCCATGAACGTGGCGACGTGGCCGCTGGCCTCCCAGGTCTGCCTGGGCAGGATGATCGAGGAGTCCAGTCCGACCATGTCGTCGCGCATCTGCACCATGGACTTCCACCACTGGCGCTTGATGTTCTCCTTGAGCTCCACGCCCAGCGGGCCGTAATCCCAGGCCGAGCGGGTGCCGCCGTAGATCTCCCCGCAGGGGTAGACGAAGCCTCTGCGCTTCGCGAGAGAGACGACGTTGTCGACGACGGAAGGGGGCGGCTTGGCCACGTGGATGCTCCTGCGGGTCTGGGCCGGCTGGCTGCCGGTCAGGCGGACGAAGTCATCAGCCTAACGAGCGCGCTCCACCCACGTTCAGGACGGTGTCTGGTTCGACCACCTCGAACGCGCTCGGCTCCTCGATCGCGCGGCCGAGCACGGCGACCGCCCGCAGCTTCACGTCGTACGACGAGAGGGCGCGGCGGTAGGCGCCGACGTTCTCCCAGGTGGTCACCAACGCCCAGAGCGTCGGGTCGTCGACGTTGCGGCCGACGTTCCCCTGGAGGTAGCCGCGCTGCTCGGCCAGCGCGGCGCGCGCCTCCTCGACCTCGGCCCGAAACGACTCGCCGTCACTCTCGGGGACGCGGAACCTGTTCACCACCAGCACATCGCGACCTTAGCCGTAGACGGAGGTGTACGAGGCTCACCACTGGTCAGGCTGAGTACACCCGACATCGCATGCGCTTGACGGACCGCCTCGTCAGTCACAGATACGGCGTAACGGCCTCGCGCGGCGACCACGATCTCTCCGCTGGCAACAGCGTGATCGACCTCTGCTCGTTCGAGACGCTGCAGGAGTGCCTTCCGGGTGGCGATGCCACCGAGCTCCTCGAGCATGCGCGCCGCGGACACGCATTCAGGGTGTCTCGCCGGCCGGGCACCGCATCTCGCTCTCTACAGGCACGCGTCGCCCCAGGCGCGGTTTGACAATCATTCTCAACACGCTGAGAATCGTTCTCATGCGAGCCGCGGTCATCCTCGTGCTCCCCCTGGCGCTGGCCGTCGCGGGGTGCAGCGCCCTGGCGGAGGACCAGCCGGGAGTTCAGGTGGCCACGGCCTTCTATCCGCTCCAGTTCGTCGCGGAGCGCGTGACCGAGGGGGTGCCCGACGTCGAGGTCGACGCGCTGACGCAGCCGGGCAAGGAGCCGCACGACGTGGAGCTGACGATCAAGGAGACGGCGCTGATCGCCCAGTCCGACCTGGTCGTCCACGAGAAGGACTTCCAGCCGGCCGTCGACGAGGCGATCGACCAGAACGCCGCGGGCGACACGCTCGACGTCAGCGGGCCCGCCGACCTGGTCACCTTCGAGAGCGAGCACGATCACGAGGAGGACGAGCACGGCCACGGCCACGAGGGCCTGGACCCGCACTTCTGGCAGGACCCGATGCGGATGGCCGACGTCGGCGATGCCATCGCCGACTCGCTGGCCGAGGTGGACCCCGACCACGCCGCCGACTACGCCGCCAACGCCGCGGACCTCCGGACCGACCTCGAGCGCCTCGACGCGGCGTACACGTCGGGACTGGCGGACTGCGAACGAGAGACGGTCGTGGTCTCGCACGACGCGTTCGGCTACCTCAGCCGCTACGGCGTCCACATCGCCCCCATCGCGGGCCTCTCCCCCGAGGCCGAGCCGACGCCGGCCGACCTGGCCGAGCTCCACGAGCTGATCGACCACGACGGCATCACCACGGTCTTCTCCGAGACCCTCGCTCCGCCGCGGCTCAGCCAGGGCCTCGCCGACGACGCGGGTGTCACGACCGCCGTCCTCGACCCGATCGAAGGACTCACCGACGACACGGCCGACGAGGACTACCTTTCCCTGATGGAGCGGAACCTCGGGGCGCTGGAGAGGGCCAACGGATGTCGGTGATCGATGCCCGGGGCCTGACCGTCGCGATCGGCGGTCGTCCGGTGCTGCGCGGGATCGACCTGTACGTCGAGGACGGCGAGTTCGTCGCACTGATGGGCGCCAACGGTTCCGGCAAGTCGACCCTGGTGCGGGCCTTGACCGGGCTGCGGCCGCTCACCGGCGGGCACGCCGAGCTGTTCGGCACCCCCCTCGACCGGTTCCATGACTGGCACCGGGTGGGCTTCGTCCCGCAGCGCAACACGGCCGCCTCCGGCGTACCTGCCTCGGTCTGGGAGGTGGTCGCCTCCGGGCGGCTCAGCCGTCGACGCCTGCTCCGGCCGCTGTCGCGGGCCGATCGGGACGCGATCCGGGACGCCCTCGAGGTCGTTGGTCTGTCCGGCCGGTACGCCGACCGGGTCTCCCAGCTGTCCGGCGGACAGCAGCAGCGGGTCCTGATCGCCCGCGCCCTGGCCAGCCAGCCCGACCTGTTCTTCCTCGACGAGCCGACGGCGGGCGTCGACCTGCCCAACCAGCAGGCGCTCGCCGGAGCGCTCGCGGAGCTCAAGCACCGCGGCGCCACGATCCTGCTGGTGGCCCACGAGCTCGGGCCGCTCGGCGAGCTGGTCGACCGGGCGGTCGTGATGCGCGACGGCCGGGTCGCGTTCGACGGGGCGCCGCTGGCCGACCACGAGGTGCACGACCCGGCGCTCGGCGACCCCCACACGCACCACCACCACGTCGTACGACCCGGCTCGGACCATGCGCCGGACATCCGGCTGGGGCCGGGAGGGCGGCCATGACCACCCCACGACGTTCTTCGCCTCCCCCGCTTCGCTCCTCCGCCGAACAACGCCGCGGGGACCCCGGATGAGCCCCGCGGAGCTGTTCTCGTTGCCGTTCATGCAACGGGCACTGCTGGCGGCCCTGTTCACGGGCCTCGCCGCGCCCGCCGTCGGCACCTACCTCGTCCAGCGCCGGCTCGCGCTGATGGGCGACGGCATCGGGCACGTCGCCGTGACCGGCGTGGCCCTCGGACTGCTGACCGGCGCGTCACCCACGTGGACCGCGGTCGTGGTCGCGATCCTCGGCGCCGTCCTGATCGAGGTGATCCGCGAGCGCGGCCACGCCAACGGCGACGTCGCCCTCGCCCTGCTGTTCTACGGCGGCCTGGCCGGCGGGGTGCTGATCACCGGCCTCGCCGGTCAGAGTGCGACCAAGCTGCAGCAGTACCTCTTCGGCTCAATCACCACGATCTCGGCCACCGACGTACTCATCACCATGGGCTTGGCGGCGCTCGTGATCGTGGTGTGCGTGGGCCTCTCGCCGCAGCTGTTCGCCGCGGCCCAGGACCAGGAGTTCGCCAGGGTCGTCGGGCTCAACGTCCGCGCCTACAACCTGGCGATCGCAGTACTGGCGGCGGTGAGCGTCACCGTCGCGATGCGCACGGTGGGCCTGCTCCTGGTGTCGGCGCTGATGGTGGTGCCGGTCGCGACAGCCCAGCAGCTGACCCGGAGCTTCCGCACCACTCTCGGCGCCGCGATGGTGCTCGGCACTCTCGCGTCGGTCGGCGGTCTCGTCCTCTCCGCGTTCGCGTCCTACCGTGCCAACGTCCAGCCTGGCCCCACGATCGTGCTTCTCTCGCTCGCCGGGTTCGTCGTCACCTGGCCGGTGGGGATCTGGCTGCGGCACCGAGCCCGACTGCGCGAGCCGTTCCCGAGCCTGACGACCGAGCAGCACGAGACGACCGACCACCCGCACGAGCACGGTCCCGAATGCGGCCACCTGGCGGTGCCGCACGGCGACCATGTCGACTACGTGCACGACGGCCACCGCCACGCGGCGCACGACCATCACTATGACGAGCACTGACGCGACTCCCCCGCTGCGGCCGACTCGTCAACGCCGGGCGGTGATCGAAGTGATGACGTCCTTCGACGACTTCCGCTCCGCCCAGGAGATCCACGACCTCCTCACCCAGCGCGGCGACGCGGTGGGCCTGGCCACCGTCTATCGCACCCTGCAGCGGCTCGCCGACGCCGGCGAGGTCGACCTGCTCCGCACCGAGGGCGGCGAGACGATCTACCGCCGCTGCTCCGACAGCCATCACCACCACCTGGTCTGCCGTTCCTGCGGCGCCACCGTCGAGGTCGAGGGCCCCACTGTCGAGCGGTGGACCCGCGCGATCGCCGAGGAGCACGGGTACGCCGACGTCAGCCACTCGCTGGAGATCTTCGGCACCTGCCCCGCGTGCTCCTGAGCCCTGAGCGGTGGCGACTGAACCGTGCCGGTCCCCGATGCGTAGTACGGGCAGGAATGTCCTCTCCGGGAAGGAATGGCCGATGAATCTCAAGTGGAGCAGGCCCACGAGCGCCGCCCTCGGGGCCGCCGCAGGCGTGGTGGCATTGGTGGTGCTGCCGGCCTCGACGGCGGCCGCCAGCCCGGTCTTCGACGGCGCCAGCCGTGGTCCGACCGCTGCGGTGGCGATCCAGGGCGCCCTCGAGGACGCGCAGGTCACTGCCCAGTCCGTGGGCTTCTACGGCGCCTGCACGATTGTCGGTGAACCGCAGGTGTTCGAGGTCTTCAACGACCCCAACCACGGGCACACGTTCCGCGCCCAGGTGCAGGCGACCTGCGAGCAGTAGCCACGCCTCGTCCGACCGGACAAGGCACGACAGAGCCGTCCTGCTAGGCGCATCCTTGGCTCATGACGGAGGTGGACGCGGACCGACCACCCCTGATCGGGCGAGAAACTGAGCTCGGGTTGCTCCGTCAGTTGGCGGACGACGCTCGAGGTGGTCGCGGGCGAGTCGTCCTGGTGGCCGGCGAGATCGGCATCGGGAAGTCGCGGCTCCTCGACGAGGTCTCTGCGCGGGCCACCGCGGCGGACGTCGTCGTGCTTGCCGGGCGCGCGGTCCATGGTGGCGGTGCCTACCGGGCGCTGACACAGGCGCTGCTCGGACTTCTCCGCGGGGGCACGGTCGGACCTGACGTCGCCGCGGCTCTTGGCCCCTATCGAGCCGTGCTCGGACAGCTACTGCCCGACTGGGCGGGGGACGAGGACCTGCCCGGGTCGGTGGCCGATCCCGCGGTCGTGCTGGGCGAGGCAGTCGCGCGACTGCTGGGCGAGGTCGGGCGCGAGCACGGCTGCGTCCTCCTCGTCGAGGATGCGCAGTGGGCCGACGGCGACACGCTCGCCGTC
Organism: uncultured Actinomycetota bacterium; assembly: GCA_963729095.1. Classification (GTDB taxonomy): domain Bacteria; phylum Actinomycetota; class Actinomycetes; order Propionibacteriales; family Nocardioidaceae; genus Nocardioides. The sequence continues at coordinate 14,011 of CAVSMX010000042.1, forward strand.
CTGACCCACCTGGCCGGCGTCGTACGACACCTGCCCGTCCTGGTCGTGGTGGCGAGCCGCGACGACGAACCGGCCAGTGACACGACCGACCGTCTCCGGGGGGCCGTTGACGTGCTCTCGCTGCAGATCGGACGTCTCGACCAAGAGCAGTCCGAGGAGCTGGCGCGACGGATCGCCGAGGAGACGGGCCACGCGTTCGACGACGCGACCAGGGAGCGCGTCCGGTTGGCGGAAGGTCTTCCGTACCTGGTGGAGGAGCTCGCCGGCGAGTCGGGTCCCGACCTGTCCGCGCCGACTTTCGCTGCGGTCGTGGAGGGCCGATGGGCCACCCTGGAGCCCGCGCATCGGCAGGTGCTGGCGGCGGCCGCAGTCATGAGTCCGACGCTGGACTGGTCGCTGCTGGCGGGGGTGAGCGGGCTGGACCGTGGGGTCGTGATCGAGGCGTTTCGTGCCGCGACCGAGGCGCGACTGATGGTGGCCGCGGGCACCGAGCTCCGCTGGCGTCATGCCCTGACTCGCGACGTCATCCGCGGCACCCTGATGCCACCCGAACGTGCCTTGATGGCCGAACGGGCGGCGCAGGCTCTGCTGGCGCGGGGGGATGCGGACGACACCGCCGCGGCGGCCGAGCTGCTCCTGGACGCCGGAGACTTCGCAGCGGCCGCCGACCTCTGGCTCGACCAAGCCCGCTACGACCTGCGCCGCGGCGCGCTGCGCAGTGCGGGCGCCCTGCTCGACCGCGTCGAGGAGACCGGTCAGCTCGTGGTCGCGCTCACCGGCGAGAGGGTGCGGCTGCTCTCTCTCGCGGGGCGGCCCGTCGAGGCCCTGGCCCTCGGCTCGTCGGTGCTCGACGTGGCGACCGGCGACGAGCACGCCGAGCTCGCGTTGCGCCTGGCCAGGGCGGCGGTCGACGCCGGCCGTTGGGCAGAGGCCAGGACGTACGTCGATCGCGCCGGTCGTCCCGACGACCCGCGGTCCTCGTCGTTGCTGGCGGACGCGGCGCACGGTGCCGGGCTGATCGAGGAGGCAGCGCTGCACGCGGAGCGCGCCGCGTCTCTGGCGGATGTCTCCGGTCATCACGACGAGCTGTGTGAGGCGCTCGTCATCGAGGGCAAGCTGGCCCGGCTCGGGGACCTGCAGGCCGCGACATCCAGCTTCCGACGCGCGGCCCAGGTCGCCGCCGAGCACGGGCTGACCGGCTGGCGGGTCGAGGCTCTGATCGGGCTGGGCTCACTGGAGCTGATGGAGCGGGAGACCTCGGAGAGCCTCCCCCACGCGCGGGACCTCGCCGAAGGCGCAGGTCTGCTGGGGCAGGTCACCGCCAGCCTGATGCTCCTCACCGACCACGACTACCTGGCCGGCGGCCCGGCTGCGGCGCAGGCACAGGCGCTGCTCCTGGTCGACCTGGGTCAACGCCTGCAGCTTCCGGTCGCCGATGCGTTCGGGCGCCATCTCCTGGCGCTGGATCATGCAATGGCGGGACGCGGACGCGCGCTGGAGGACGAGCTGGCGACCTGGACCTTCCCGGCCGAGGCCGGCCCGGAAGCCGCGACCCTGACCGCGGCGGTCCGGTCGATGGCTGCGGTCGCGTCGCACGATCTACCGGCTGCGGCGCAGCTGATGGACCAGGCCGTCACCCCACTGCTGGGCCACGCCTCGGCCGCGCCGATCCACTATTTCGGACTCTGGGCTCTGCTGCGCACCATCACCGCCGACCGGGACGCCGAGGCCCGGGAGGCACTGGCAGCACTTCCGGCGGTGATGCGGCCGGCCAACCGGGCGGCGCTGTTGTGCGCCGAAGCCGTCGCGGCCGGACGGGACGGCAGCGGGGATACGGCCGGCGACCTCTTCGCGCAAGCCCAAGATCTCGTCGTTGAGCTGCCCTGGCTGCGACGAGTGCTCCAGCTGCTGACCGTCGAGTGCGCGGTGGTCGACGAGTGGGGCCGGCCGGTGCCGGTGCTCCGCGCGGTCCTCGCCGAACTCGTCGAGGAGGACGACCTGCTGCTGGCGCGCACCTGCCGCGACCTGCTCCGCCGCGCGGGCGCCCCCACCCGCCGAGGCCGCGGGACCTCCGACGTACCTGGGCGTCTGGCGGCTCTCGGCGTCACCAGCCGGGAGATGGACGTGCTGAGACTCGTGGCGGACGGCGCCACCAACGCGCAGGTCGCCGAGCGGCTGTTCCTGTCGGTCCGGACCGTCGAGACGCACGTGGCCAACCTGCTCAGGCGGACCGGCTCCGCCAACCGGGAAGAGCTGAGTGCGTGGGGCTCCGACGCGTAGGTCCCGTAACTCCGTAGTCACCACGGATCCGCCGGGGCCCACGCCGCCCCGACTCTGGAAGTCATTCCGGCGCCAGCGCCTCGACCCACAGTGAGGATCCACCCCCCATGTCTGCATCCACCGTCACCCCCGTTGCCTACGACGTCCTGGTCGTCGGCGCCGGACCCTCCGGCCTGACCACGGCCATCTCGGCAGCCCGCCATGGCGCCTCGGTCCTGGTCGTCGACCGGCACCGCGGCACGTCCGTGTTTCCCAAGGCCACGGGCGTCCGCCCGCGCAGCATGGAGATCCTGCGGACCTGGGGTCTCGAGGACCGGTTCCGCGCGAGTCACCAGGACCTGCGGGTCGCGATGGGGATCTCGATGAGCCTCGTCGACCCGCACCAGCAGGAGGTGTCGTTGGGCGCCCCTGAGCCCGAAGTGCTCGCGCAGGTCGGCCCGAGCTCCTTCACGGTCTCGGCCCAGGACGAGCTGGAGCCGGTGCTGCTCGGTCACCTGCTGTCGATCGGCGCGACGGTCCGATTCGAGACCGAGCTCGTCGACATGTTGCCGGACGACGACGGCCAGGTGGCCCGGCTACAGGGCGTCGGTGCAGGTCCCGCCTCGTCGTACGACGTCCACGCACGGTACGTCGTGGGCGCGGACGGCGGGGAGAGCAGCGTGCGCCGGCTGGCCGGTATCGACGTACGGCACCTCGGCACCGAGGGCAACCACCTCGCGATGCTCTTCCGGGCCGACCTGGCGGAACGGATCATCGGTCGTCGCTACGCCCTGCACATGGTGACGACCCCGACGGGTCCCGCCATCTTCGTGCCGTCCGGGTCCGGTCGCTGGGTCCACGACCGCCAGTGGCACCCGGAGCTGGGCGAGACCCTCGAGTCCTGGACCGATGCCCGCGCCATCGAGACGATCCGCGAGGACGCCGGGGTGCCGGACCTGGACGTCGAGCTGCTCGGCGTCTTCCCCTGGTCGTTCGGCGCCGCGGTGGCCACCGCCATGCGTGCCGATCGCGTCTTCCTCGTGGGCGACGCCGCCCACCGGACCACACCCAGAGGCGCGACCGGCATGAACACCGGGATCGCCGACGGCCACAACCTCGGCTGGAAGCTGGCCTGGGCTGCCCGTGGCTGGGCCGGCGAGGGACTGCTGGACAGCTACGCAGAGGAGCGCTACCCGGTGGGGCAGGCCAACGCCCTGGCCTCCCTGGAAGCCTCGGGGCCCGACACCACCGGTGACCTCAGCCAGGACTTCGGCGTCGTGTACACGTCGTCCGCGGTTCTTCGGGAGGGCGCAGCGACAGCGCCACCTGCTCGCTTCTCGAGCGTCGAATGCGTTCCCGGCGCCGTTCCGGGGGCGCGCGCGCCCCACGCATGGGTTCAGCAGGGCGGACACGGCGTCTCCACCCTGGACATGTTCGACGGACGGCTCACCCTCCTCACCGGCCGAGCCGTCGATCGGAGCTCGGCGATTCGTGACCTGGCTGCGGTCGACGCCCCCGCGGCCCTCGTGACGGTCGGCCGCGACGTCAGCGACACCTGGTGCGAGCTCGAGCGCGCCTACCGGCTCGGTGAGACCGACGCAGTGCTGGTGCGCCCCGACGGCCACATCGCGTGGCGGTCCTCGGCCTCCACCGCCGACCTGCGCACCGCGCTCCGCACCGCTCTGGGGCGGGCACCGGTCATCACGCCGTCCCTCGTCTGATCAACCGACAACCAAGGAAGAAGCCATGACGACCACCATCCAACCTGCGGTCAGCAGCTCCCTCGCGCTGCTCGTGGACGACCTCGACCGCGCCGCGCGATACACCGATCCCGGTCTCGCCCGGGTCGAGGCCGTGGCCGAGGCGCTGCGGCCCGCGCTCGGCGACCCGCGCCTGCTGCGCCCCGACCAGACGGTCGGAGACCCCGCGGCGTACCGACAGCACCTGCTGCACGTCGCACCCGACGGGCTCTTCTCCCTGGTCGCGCTCGTGTGGCTGCCCGGACAGGCGACGCCGATCCACGACCACCTGGCGTGGTGCGTGGTCGGGATCCATCAGGGTGCCGAGCACGAGGAGCGGTACCGCCTGCGGGCCGACGGAGCGCTGGTCCCGACCGGGCACGCCGTTGCCCACGTCGGCGACGTGGACGGCCTGCTGCCACCCGGGGACATCCACCGCGTCCACAACACCGGTGACGATCTGGCGATCTCGCTGCACGTCTACGGTGCCGACCTCAGCGACGTCGGCACCAGCATCCGGCGCCGCTACGACGAGCGACGGATCGTCAGGCGCGACTAGCCCGGGTTCGGGTCCGCGCCGCCGTACCGCCGGTCCCGGCTGGCATAGGTCTCGATCGCCTGCCACAGCGCCCGACGGTCGACGTCGGGCCAGAGGATGTCGGTGAAGACGAGCTCGCTGTAGGCCGCCTGCCAGAGCATGAAGTTCGACAGCCGCTGCTCCCCCGAGGTGCGCCACACCAGGTCGGCATCGGCGACCTCGGGGACGTAGAGGTGGCGGGCGAACGTGCGCTCGTCGATCTTGTCCGGGTTGAGCCGGCCGGCGGCGACCTCGCGAGCGATCGCGCGGGCGGTGTCGGCGAGCTCCGCCCGGCCGCCGTAGTTGACGCACATCGTGAGCGTGAGTACGTCGTTGCGCCGGGTCATCTCCTCCGCGACCTGGAGCTCGCGGATCACCGACTTCCACAGCCGCGGCGTTCGGCCGGCCCAGCGCACCCGGACCCCGAGCTCGTGCATCTCGTCGCGGCGCCGTCGGATCACGTCGCGGTTGAATCCCATCAGGAAGCGCACCTCGTCGGGCGAGCGCGACCAGTTCTCGGTGCTGAAGGCGTATGCCGAGATCGCCTTCACCCCGATCTCGATGGCGCCCTCGACCACGTCGAAGAGCGAGTGCTCGCCGCGCTCGTGGCCCTTGGTGCGCGGGAGGCCGCGCTGCTTCGCCCACCGCCCGTTGCCATCCATCACGATCGCGACGTGCCGCGGCACGAACTCGCGCGGGATGGCCGGCGGGCGGGCGCCCGACGGGTGCGGCGTGGGCGGACGTACGGCGCGCTTCACCGCTCGACGTACTCCATCGACCGCAGCGAGCGCTCCAGGTGCCAGGCCACGAACGCCGCGACCAGGCCGGCGGCCTCCTTGTGGTGCCGCGGAGCCGCGGCCTCGATGGTCGCCCAGTCCCCGGTGAGCAGCGCGCTGAGCACAGCGATCGTCTCGGCGCCCGGACTGGCCGAGCCCGGCAGCCGGCAGGTGGTGCACAGGACGCCGCCCATGGACGGGTTGACCCAGCGGTGCGGCCCCTTGCGGCCGCAGTGGGCGCAGTCGTCGAACGACGGCGCGTAGCCCGCGACGGCCAGCGCGCGGAGCAGGTAGGAGTCGAGCACCAGCCCGGGTCGCCGTTCGCCGCCCGCCATCGCCCGGAGCGCGGCGACCAGCAGCACGAACTGCTGGAGCGAGGGCTCCTTCTCCTCGGCCACCAGCCGCTCGGCCGTCTCGAGCATCACGGTGCCGGAGGTGTAGCGCTCGTAGTCGAGTCCGAGCTCGGCGGAGAACGCGGTGCGGGTCTCGGCCTGGGTGATGACGTCGAGGTTGCGCCCCTCGGCCAGCTGCAGGTCGACGTGGGTGAACGGCTCGAGCCGGGCGCCGAACTTGGAGGTGGTACGGCGTACCCCCTTCGCGACCGCGCGTACCCGCCCGTGGTGGCGGGTCAGCAGGGTGACGATCCGGTCGGCCTCGCCCAGCTTGTGGGTGCGCAGCACGACCGCCTCGTCTCGGTAGAGAGGCACGGCCCTATTCTCCCCCGCGCGCCCTCAGGAACCGGAACGGCGGCTCCGGCGCGCCTTCGCCTGCCAGCAGCCGAGGGCGAACTCGGTCGCCGCCTGGTTCAGTCGGTCGGGTCGGACCCGCCACTCGAAGACGCTCCGGGCCTGCACGAACGTCGCATCGGGCATCTCGTCGGCGAGCATCGCGGCATCGGCGGCCGGGTGGATCGGGTCGGCCGGATGGCCGACGATCAGCGCCGGCGCGGCGATCGCCCGGCGCTGCTTCGACGACGGCGCGAGCCGGCCGAAGAACAGCCCGTGGACGATCGCGGCCACCGAATCGGCGCGCTGGTCGAGGGTGTCCAGGGCGATGCCCGCCCAGAAGGGCACGATGCCGCGCGGGATGGGCCGGGTCACCAGGCGCACCCCGTTGACGGTGAACGGCAGGAACCGGGCGGCGAACAGCAGCGGCGCGAACGCCAGGATGCCCGCCTCCACCGCGTTGTCGAGCACGGGCATCTCGACGATCAGCCCGCGGACCCGCTCGGGTGCGATAGCGGCCACCTCGAGCGACACGTTGGCGCCGAGTGACGTGCCGCCGACCACCGCCTGCTCGGCGCCGAGGTGGTCGAGCAGGGCCACGACCTGCTCGGCGAACGCGGTCATCGAGTAGACCAGCGGGTCGGCGGGCCGGTCGGAGCGGCCGTGCCCGAGCAGGTCGAGGGTCACCACGTGGAGCCCCTCCGAGGCGAGCGCCCGGGCCAGCGGCTGGTGCATCCGGCGCGGCATCAGCTGGCCGTGCAGCAGCACCACCCAGGAGTCGCCCGCGCCGTACTCGGTGTACTCGAGGCGGTCGCGACCGGCCTCGCTCGCGAGGAAGAACTGCCCGATCCGCTCGGACACCAACATGCCTGCCATCGCACCAGGGTGTCAGACCCGGGACCGGTTCACCGCGCTGATCACCGCCCTGAGCGACGCGGTGACGATGTTGGCGTCGAGCCCGACGCCCCAGAGGACCTCGGTGTCGCCACCGGAGTTCACCACCGAGCACTCGACGTACGCCGCGGCGATCGCGTCGCCGCCCGACGACAACGCATGCTCGTGGTAGTCGAGCACCCGCACGTCGAAGCCCTGCGGGAGCTCGTTGATGGCCGAGACGAACGCCGCGATCGGACCGTTGCCGATCCCCTGGAGCGACTCGCGCTCACCGTCGACGTACACGTTGACCGAGAGCTGGTCCTTCTCGCCGGCGGCCGAGCTCGTGTGCACAGAGTTGAGCTTGAGCGGCGTCTCCCGGTCGAGGTACTCGCTGCGGAAGACCGACCAGATCTCGTCGGGCGTCATCTCGCCGCCGGCCTCGTCGGTGCGCTGCTGGATCACCCGGCTGAACTCGATCTGCGCGCGGCGCGGCAGGTCGAGCTTGTGCTCGGCCTTGAGGATGTAGGCGACCCCACCCTTGCCGGACTGGCTGTTGACCCTGATCACCGCTTCGTAGGTGCGGCCGACGTCCTTCGGGTCGATCGGCAGGTACGGCGCCTCCCAGTCCAGCTGTCGCACCGGGACGCCCCGGTCCGCGGCCTGCTGGTCGAGGTCCTCCAGGCCCTTCTTGATGGCGTCCTGGTGCGAGCCGGAGAACGCGGTGTAGACGAGGTCACCCGCGTAGGGGTGGCGCGGGTGCACGGGCAGCTGGGTGCAGTACTCGACGGTGCGGCGGATCTCGTCGATGTCGGTGAAGTCGATCATCGGGTCGACGCCCTGGCTGAACAGGTTCATGCCGAGGGTGACCAGGCAGACGTTGCCGGTGCGCTCACCGTGCCCGAACAGGCACCCCTCGACCCGGTCGGCCCCGGCCATCATCGCCAGCTCGGTGGCGGCCACGGCCGTGCCCCGATCGTTGTGGGGGTGCAGGCTGATCACGGTGTTCTGTCGCCGCGTGAGCTGGCGGGAGAACCACTCGATCTGGTCGGCGTAGACGTTCGGTGTCGCCATCTCGACCGTGGCGGGCAGGTTGAGGATGATCTCCCGTCCGTCGTCGGGCTGCCAGACATCGGAGACGGCCTCGCACACCTCCACCGAGAACGGCAGCTCGGTGCCGGTGAAGATCTCCGGGCTGTACTCGTACCCGATCACGGTGGTGTCCAGATAGTTCTCGGCGTGCTTCATCACCAGCTCGGTGCCGCGGACCGCGATGTCCTTGATCTCGTCCTTGCCCGCGTGGAAGACGACCCGGCGGAACAACGGAGCCAGCGCGTTGTAGAGGTGGATGTTGGCGCGGGGTACGCCGACCAGCGACTGCACGCTGCGCTCGATCAGGTCCTCGCGGGCCTGGGTCAGCACCGAGATCGTGACGTCGTCGGGGATGTGCTCGCTCTCGATCAGCTGGCGGACGAAGCCGAAGTCGGTCTCGCTCGCGGCCGGGAAGCCGACCTCGATCTCCTTGTAGCCCATCCGGACCAGGAGCTCGAACATCTTCAGCTTCGGGCCGGCGACATCGGGTCGATCAGCGCCTGGTTGCCGTCGCGCAGGTCGGTCGAGAGCCACCGCGGCGCCTCGGTGACGGTGGCGTGGGGCCAGGTGCGGTCGGGCAGGTCGATCGGGGGGAACGGGCGGTAGCGCTGGAACGGCATCGCGCTGGGATGCTGGGAAGGTATCGTCACTCGGGTCCTCGCTGGGTGTGGTCTGAAGGTCACCGGGGCAATACAACTCCGCAGCGAGGGGTCCGGCTGGGGCTAGACCTCGCTGCGGCAGCGGAGGAGCAGTCGCGTCATGACG
>CAVSMX010000043.1:0-26635 GCA_963729095.1 uncultured Actinomycetota bacterium
GCCCAGTCCTGGGCCATCAGCCCCTTGTCCACCAGCCCCGAGAGCGCGCTCACGCCGACATCCTCGCTGACCCGTTGCCGGACCGCGACCTAGGCTCGGCGTCATGAGTACCGACATCACCGTCACCCGCGACGACGAGCGCGAGCGGTTCGAGGCCATCGTGGACGGCGAGGTCGCCGGATTCTCGGAGTTCAGTCTCAGCGAGGGCCGGATCGAGTTCACGCACACCCTGGTCGACGACGCCTACGAGGGCCAGGGCGTGGGCAGCACGCTGGTCGGCGAGGCGCTCGACCAGGTGCGCGCCGACGGACTCGACGTGATCGCCACCTGCCCGTTCGTGCGCTCCTACATCGAGCGGCACCAGGAGTACGCCGACCTGCTCGCCAGCTGACCGGGCGGCTACTGCGCCAGCGAGCGCGACGACGCCGAGCCGTGCCGGCGCACCTTGTTGGTGCCGATGCCCGGCTCCTCTTCTTCCGCGCGAGCGTCGGGCTCGTCGGCGGCCTCGGGCTCCTCGGTCGACCACCGGGAGATCCACTCGTCCATCACCCGCCAGGTGGTGGTGCGCGCCCCGCGACCGGTGAGCATGCCGAGATGGCCTCCCGGCACGATCTCGAAGCGCACCTCCCGCGACCCGGATAGCAGCGGCACCACCGCCTTGACCGCCGGCACCGGTGCGATGCCGTCGGTGGCTCCTCCGAACACGAGGACGGGGGCCTCGATGTCGGCGATCGCAATGGTCCGGTCGTCGAGGTCGAACCGGCCGGTGACCAGCACGTTGCCCTTCACGAACCGGTGGTAGAGCTGGCCGAAGGTGCGGCCCGGGTAGGCGATCATGTTCGCGGTGAACCGGTCGACCGCCTCGATCTGGGCCAAGAAGTCCGCGTCGTCGACGTGGGTGGCGATCGCGATCGGCCTGGTCACGAGCTTCTGGAACGACGACAGCTGGAACGCCCACTTCACCATCGGCTTCGGGGCCCCTCCGAACGCCTGGTAGCCGCGGGTGATCAGGCCGCGCCCTTCGGTGAAGTTGAGCAACGGCCGGAGCGGCGCGACCAGCGGCACCAGGCTGACGTCGAAGGGCGAGCCGACCGCGGTCACCGACGCGATCGGCAGGTCCTGGCTGTCGGCCGCGGTCAGAAGGGCGAAGATCCCGCCCAGGCTCCAGCCGATCACGTGCACCGGCCGGCCGCCGGCGTGCTCGGAGACCTCGCGGATCGCGGTGGGCACCACCTCGTCGATCCAGTGCTCCATGCCGAGGCCGCGGTCGCGGAACGACACCTCGCCGTACTCCACGAGGTACGTCGGCCGGCCCGCGCCGACGAAGTGCTCGACGAGCGAGCAGCCGCGGCGCAGGTCGAAGCAGATCGCCGGCGCGGCGAGCGGGGTCACCAGCAGCACCGGGTCGCCCTGCTCCTGCACCTTCGCGGCCGGCCGGTAGTGGTAGACCTCGCGCAGGGTGCCCTCGTCGATGAGAGTGCGCGGCATCGGGCGGAGGTCGGCGAGCCCGCCGTAGAACATCTTGTGCGCCACGTTGCTGACAGCCGAGACGACCTGATCTGCCTTCGGGAGAAGGCGCTGCGGTCTCAGGTCCATGCACCCGAAAGTACCGCCATCGACCGGTGCTCAGGCCTTCTTGACCGGGCGCACTTTCTTGCCGTGGACGAAGCGGTCGCCGGAGAGCTCGGTCATGAAGCTCTCGGCCCACGCCTTCACGTCGTGCTGGCTGATCGTCTTGCGCATCGCCTTCATCCGCCGGGTGAGCTCCTTCTCGTCGGCCCGGCAGGCCTCGATCAACGCCGCCTTCATCCCGTTGATGTCGTAGGGGTTGATCAGCCATGCCTGACGCAGCTCGGCCGCGGCGCCGGCGAACTCGGAGAGCACCAGCGCGCCGTCGTTCTCGAAGCGGCAGGCGACGTACTCCTTGGCGACCAGGTTCATGCCGTCGCGGAACGGCGTGACCACCATGATGTCGGCGGCGCGGTAGAGCGCCGCCATCTCCTCACGCGGGTAGGACGTGTGCAGGTAGCTGATCGCCGGGCGGCCGATCCGGCCGATGTCGCCGTTGATCCGGCCCACCAGCCGGTCGATGTCGTCACGCAGGATCTTGTACTGCTCGACCCGCTCCCGCGACGGCACCGCCACCTGGACGAACACGGCCTCCTCGACATCGAGCTTTCCGTCGCGGATCAGCTCGCTGTAGGCGCGCAGCCGCGCGTAGATGCCCTTGGTGTAGTCGAGCCGGTCGATGCCCAGGAAGATCTTCTCGGGGTTGCCGAGCGCCTCGCGGATCGCCGTGGCGCGCTTGCCGACCGGCTCGGACTGGGCCAGCTCCTCGAAACCGCCCGCATCGATCGAGATCGGGAACGCCGCCGCATGCACGGTGCGGCCGTCGGGCAGGTAGATCAGGTCGCGGTGGGTCTTGTGGCCGACCCGCTGCCGCACCAGGCGCACGAAGTTGGCGGCCGCGCCGGGCATCTGGAAGCCGACCAGGTCGGCCCCGAGCAGCCCCTCGAGGATCTGCCGTCGCCAGGGCAGCTGCTGGAACAGCTCGGCCGGCGGGAACGGGATGTGCAGGTAGAACCCGATCCGGAGGTCGGGCCGCAGCTCACGCAGGATCTGCGGGACCAGCTGGAGCTGGTAGTCGTGCACCCAGACCGTGGCGCCCTTGGCCGCGATGTCGGCGGCCTTCTCGGCGAAGCGGTTGTTGACCGAGACGTAGGCATCCCACCACTCCCGGTGGAACTCCGGCTTCGCCACGAGGTCGTGGTAGATCGGCCAGATCGTCGCGTTGGAGAAGCCTTCGTAGAACTCCTTGATCTCCTCGGCGTTCAAGCTCATCGGCACCAGGTGCATGCCATCGTGGTCGAAGGGCTTGAGCCCCGACTCGGTGCCGCCCGGCCAGCCGACCCAGGTGCCGTCGTTGTCCCGCATCACCGGCTCGACGGCGGTCACGAGGCCGCCGGGCGAGGCTCGCCAGCCCGGCTTTCCGTTCGCCAGCTCCACCCGGTCGACGGGCAGTCGGTTGGCGACGATCACCAGGTCAGCGGACACGAGGCAACCCTAGTGCGGTAGACGGCGGACCAACGGGAAAGGTGGTGCTAGCACCATCGTCGCCGGTACCCCGTCTTCCTAGCGTTGTACCCATGAACGAGACCCTGCAGATCCCGACCAGCCACCGACCGGACGCGCCGAGCGTGAGCATGTCCCGACCGGGCCTCGTGCAGCGGCTGCTGCACGACTCGGCGTACACCCTCACCGCGCTGCCGATCGGCATCCTCACCTTCGCGATCGCGGTGACCGGGCTCTCGGCCGGTGCCGGGCTGCTGGTCGTGTGGATCGGGCTGCCGGTGCTGGTCGGCACGGTGCTGCTGTCGCGGGCGTTCGCGCACCTCGAGCGGCTCAGGCTGCGTTCGCTGCAGGACCGCGAGGCGCCGCTGCCGGCGTACCTGAAGGCGGAGGAGGGTTCCAGCGTCCTCCGTCGACTGCTCACCCCGCTGCGCGACCCGCAGTCGTGGCTGGACACGTTCTGGGGGATCGTCGGGTTCGTGACCGGTCTGATCGGTTTCGTCGTGACCGTCACCTGGTGGGCGGCCGCGGCCGGTGGCCTGACCTACTGGTTCTGGCAGCAGTGGATCCCCGAGAGCGAGACCAGCACCACGCTGCCCGAGCTGATCGGCCTCGGTGACGGCCGCGACGCCGAGATCTGGCTCAACCTCGGCATCGGAGCGTTCGCGCTGCTGACCCTCCCCTGGATCGTGCGGACGGTCGCCGTCCTCCACGCCGGTACGGCGGACGCGATGCTCAACGGCCGCGAGCGGCTGGCGCGGGGCTAGCTCCCGACGGGCTCGGCGACGGCGCGGATCTCGCGGGTGGCGATCTCGATCATCAGCCGGGCGGCGGTCGAGAGGTTGGCGCCGGCGCGGTGCACGATGCCGATGGTGTCGTACTGCCGGGGCCGCAGGGAGGCCATGCCGGCCTTCGGCGCCAGCTGAGGGAGGAGCTTCTCGGCGGCCGCCCGGGGGACCACGCTGTCGGCGAGGCCCAGCCCCACCAGCTCGATGGCGGTCTCGATGTCCTCCACCTCGATCCGGGTGCGGGGATTCTGGCCGGCGGCGTGGAGCATCTGGCGCAGCACCACCCGGGTGGAGTCCACGTCGCGCCAGGTGGTCTCGGCCATCACCAGCCGCGCCTGACCGATCCGGGCCGCTGACACCGAGCCGTGCACTCGTTCGGGATCGGCGCTGACGTAGACCAGTTCGTCGCGCGCGACCGGGGTCACCTCGATGCCCTCGCTGGTCACCTGGGGCAGGGCGATCAGGGCCGCCTCGATCCGGCCGCGGCGGATGTCCTCTAGCACGTCGCTGGAGTTCTGGCCGACCAGCTCGACCCGGACGCCCGGGTGCCGGCGGAGCACCTCGACGACCAGCGCCGTACTCGTGTAGAGCCGCGCCGAGCCGAACATTCCGAACCGGATCGTGCCGGTCTCCAGCGCCGAGACGCTGCGAGCCACCCGCAGGGCCTCGGCGGCCTCGGCCAGGGTGCGCTCCGCGTGCGGTCGCAGGGTGTCGGCCACCGTGGTCGGCACCATCCCGCGCCCGACCCGGCGGAACAGCGGCATCCCGATCGTCTTCTCCAGCCCCCGGACCTGCTCGGAGATCGACGGCTGGGCGTAGCCGAGCTCCTCCGCCGCGGCGGTCAGTGAGCCGTGCTCGTAGGTGGCCAGGAAGCAGCGCAGCTGGTGCAGGGACAACATAGGTTTCTCCTTTGGATCCCTCTGGAAAGTCAGGCTACCCCTATGGCTTCCGTTCCGTCACCATGGAGGTACACCAGACGAAACAAGGAGGTCCGAGATGTTCGACCACAAGTGCACCGCCTGCGGCAAGCGCCAGCTGATCTTTCCCACCCAGGTCGCCTCGATGACCAACACGGACAGCGGCATCCTCGTCGCGTTCAAGTGCTGGTGCGGCGCGGACCAGACCTGGGTCACCGGTCGCGCGGCCACCGGCTCGGTACGCGTCCCCACTGCCGCCTGACCTCGGCATTTCGCGCGATTCGGCCAATTCGGCGGGGCGAATGACATCGCTGTGATTCGTTGTCTACTCTTGTGGAGACGACGACCAGCGGGAGATGCGCATGGAATCACAGCGGGAGACCGCGACCGGCCAGGAGGCCGGCGCGAGTCTCAGCGACCGTGACCGCGACATCCTCGAGTTCGAGCGTCAGTGGTGGAAGTACGCCGGCGCCAAGGAGACGGCCGTCCGCGAGAAGTTCGACATGAGCTCCACCCGCTACTACCAGGTGCTCAACGCCCTGATCGACCGGCCGGAGGCGCTGGCGTCCGACCCGCTGCTGGTCCGGCGGCTCCGCCGGCTTCGTTCGCAGCGGCAGCGGCAGCGCTCCGCGCGCCGGCTCGGCTTCGAGGTCTGACCGCCCGATGACACGCAACGACAGGGGCGCCGTCTTCCCCTCCCCGGTCGTGATGCTGAGCATCATCGCCGTGGTGATGGCCGGCATCGCGTTCGTCGCCACCCGGGGCGATGAGCCGACCGAGCGCAAGGTCACCACCGTCGCGCAGGAGCCAGGGGCCGAGGACGAGCCGACCACGGCGCCGTCCGACAAGGAGCCGAAGAAGCCGAAGAAGCCGCCGATCAAGCGCGGCGAGACCTACGTCGTGGTGTTCAACAACTCCGGCATCAGCGGCCTGGCCGGACGGGTCGCCGGCGACGCCGCGGACGCCGGCTGGAACGTGGTCGGTTCCGACAACTGGTACGGCACCATCCCGGCCAACACCGTCTACTACCCGAAGCCGCTGAAGGCCGCGGCCGAACAGCTGGCACTCGACCTCGGCATCCAACGCACCGCCCCGGCCATCGACCCGATGGCGCTGGACCGGCTCACGGTCATCCTCACCGGCGAGGTCTAGTGCCCCCAAGCCGCGCGAGCGGCGCGCGTGGTTGGCTGGACGCGTGGAGTTCGTGTCGGCCGAGGGCGAGCAGCGGTACGCCGCGCTGGTCCGTGCCGCTGCCGGGACCGTCATCGGGCTGGACTTCGACGGCACGCTCTCGCCGATCGTCGACGACCCCGAGTCGGCCCGGATCCATCCGGACGCGCGCGACGTACTCGTCGAGCTGGCGTCGCAGGTGACCGCGATCGCGGTGATCACCGGCCGTCCGGCCCGCCAGGCGCTCGACCTGGGCGGTCTCGAGGAGGTCGGCAACGCGATCGGCGACGCGGGCAAGGAGCTGCTCCTGTTCGGCCAGTACGGCAACGAGCGCTGGACCTCGACCAACCGCCGGATCGTCAGTCCGCGGCCGCCCGCCGGACTGGCGTCGTTCGAGCGGGAGCTGCCCAAGACGTTGCGGGGTGCCGAGGCGGCCGACGCCTACGTGGAGGACAAGGGCCTGGCCGTGGCCGTGCACACCCGGCGGCTGCCGGACGCGGAGGCGGCGTTCCGGCGACTGCTGCCGATCCTCGAGGAGCTGGCCGATCGCAACGATCTCGTGGTCGAGCCGGGCCGCAGCGTGATCGAGGTGCGCTCGCCCGGCACCCACAAGGGACTGGTCGTCGAACGGCTCGCCGAGGAGCTGGAGATCGGCGGCTTCCTGTTCGCGGGCGACGACCTCGGCGACCTCGAGGCGTTCGAGGCCGTGGAGTCGCTGGCCGACCGGGGGCTGCCGACGTTGCTGGTCTGCTCGGCCTCCGCCGAGGAGAGCGTCCTGGTGGACCGTTCGGACGTGGTGGTGCGCGGTCCCGAGGGGGTCCTCGACCTGTTGCGCCGGTTCACTGCCGACGCGCGGGATCTGCGTGCTTGAGGGATAGTCCGCCGCGCTAGGCACCCCTCTGGGCGCGAAATGGGGTGCTCAACGTGGCGGACTATCCCGCCGATCCGCTGTCCGGATGGCGGGACCGGCGTACACATCGTGAGACGGCACCACGTAGAGTCTGCGACAGCTCATCCAGAGGGACTGAGGGAACGGCCCAGTGAAGTCCCGGCAACCGCCACGAGCCCCCTGCCTGCCCATCGAGGGCGGTAGTCGTGGAAACGGTGCTAATTCCGGCCCGGCGCGAGAGTCGCCCCGGGGAAGATGAGAAGGAGGATCCATGAGCGCCGTAGTAGCCGAGCAGGCCGCATCCCCGACGACCGCACCCGGACTCAGGGAGGGCGCCTTCGGGAACGCCAGGGCCCTGTCCTGTCGCGAGTGCGGCCACCAGGTCGAGCTGGGCCCGCACTATGCGTGTCCGGAGTGCTTCGGCCCGCTCGAGATCGCCTACGACTTCCCGGTCGTCACCCGCGAGGAGATCGAGGCCGGGCCCCGCAACATCTGGCGCTACAAGGCGCTGCTGCCGGTGCCGACCGACATCGAGCAGAGCCCGAACACCGAGCCCGGCTTCACCCGGTTGCTGAAGGCGCACAACCTCGGCCGCGAGCTCGGCATCGACAACCTCTGGGTCAAGGACGACTCCACGAACCCCACCAACTCCTTCAAGGACCGGGTCGTCGCCTGCGCGCTGAGCGCCGCGCGCGAGTTCGGCAGCAAGGTCTTCGCCTGCCCCTCCACCGGCAACCTCGCCAACGCCGTGGCGGCGGCCGGCGCCCGGGCCGGCATCAAGACCGTCGTGTTCATCCCTGCGAACCTGGAGAAGCCGAAGCAGGTCAACTCCGCCGTCTACACCGACTCGCTGGTCGCGGTGAACGGCAACTACGACGACGTCAACAAGCTCGCCTCCGAGATCGCCGGTGAGGAGGAGGGTTGGGCGTTCGTCAACGTCAACGTCCGCCCCTACTACGCCGAGGGCTCCAAGACGCTCGGCTACGAGATCGCCGAGCAGCTCGGCTGGCGGCTGCCCGACCAGATCGTGATCCCGGTCGCCTCTGGCTCGCAGCTGACCAAGGTCGACAAGGCGTTCCAGGAGCTGATCAAGCTCGGCCTCGTCGAGGACAGGCCCTACAAGGTCTACGGCGCCCAGGCCACCGGCTGCTCCCCGGTGAGCGTCGCCTACAAGGACGGCGTCGACGCGATCCGTCCGGTCAAGCCCGACACCATCGCCAAGAGTCTCGCGATCGGCAACCCCGCCGACGGCATCTACGTGCTCGACATCTGCCGGCGTACGGGCGGTGCGGTCGAGGACATCACCGATGACGAGGTTCGCGAGGGCATCCTGCTGCTGGCCCGCAACGAGGGCATCTTCACCGAGACTGCCGGCGGCACCACGGTCGGCGTACTGAAGAAGCTGGTGGAGACCGGGCAGCTCGACCCATCGCTGGAGACCGTGGTCATCAACACCGGCATGGGGCTCAAGACGCTGGACGCCGTTGCCGACTCCGTCGGTCCGGCTGCGACCATCGACCCGACGTACGCCGCCTTCACCTCAACCGGACTCCAGGAGAACCACCAGTGAGCGTTTCCGTCCGCGTTCCCACCATCCTTCGCAGCTACACAGGTGGCGAGTCGGAGGTCAGTGCCTCCGGCACCACCCTGGCCGAGGTGCTCGACGACCTCGACGCGAACTACACCGGCATCAAGGCGCGGGTCCTCGACGACGAGGGCAAGCTTCGGCGGTTCGTGAACGTCTACGTCGGCAACGACGACGTCCGGTTCCTCGACAACCTGGCGACCCCGACCCCCGACGGCACGCAGATCTCGGTGATCCCAGCCGTCGCCGGAGGCTGCTGAGCCGGCCGGTCGCGTGCATGTAACACGCTGTTGACCGAACTACCACGCCGTTGCAGCGGCCGGGAAGATGGGTGGACGGCGTGTTACAAGCGGCGTCGGCGCTCGGCGAGGTGGGCGCGCTCCACCTCGTTGCCGCACTGCTCGATCGCCAACTCGTACTGCGTCCGGGCCACCTCGGGACGGCCGGCCCTCGCCAGCAGCTCGGCGCGGGCGGCCGGGAGGCGGTGACCCGGCAGCTCCAGACCGTCGAGCAGCCGGAGTCCCGCGTCGGGACCGTCCGCCTCGGCCACGGCCACCGCGCGGTTGAGGCGCACCACGGGTGACCCGGTGAGCCGCTCGAGCTCGGCGTACCAGCCGGCGATCCGGGTCCAGTCCGTCTCGGCCGCGGTGGGTGCGATCGCGTGCTCGGCGGCGATCAGCGCCTGCAGGAGGTACGGCGTGGAGCGCGCGCCCAGGTGCGGCCCGAGCAGCGCCAGCGCCTCGGCGATCTCGTCGTGTCGCCAGCGCGCCCGGTCCTGGTCCGGAAGCAACACCAGCCGGCCGTCGTCGGTGCGGGCGTCGCGGCGCGCGTGCTGCAGCAGCATCAGCGCCAGGAGCGCGTCCAGGTCGGCGGTACCGGCGAAGCCTGCGGGGAGCACCGACCGCAGCACCCGGACCAGCCGGATCGCCTCCCCGGCCAGGTCCGCCCGGAGCAGGTCCGGGCCGGACCCGGGCGCATACCCCGCGGTGAAGGCGAGGTAGGCGACCTCCGCCACGGTCGCCACCCGCGCCTCGAGCTCGGCGCCGGACGGCACCGCGAAGCGCTCATCGACCAGCGCCTTGCGGGCCCGGGTCAGCCGGGCCGCCATGGTCGGCGCGGGCACCAGGAACAGCCGGGCGATGTCCGCGGTCGAGACCCCGAGCACCAGGCGCAGGGTGAGCGCGGCCGCGTGCTCGGGCGCGAGCGACGGGTGGGCGCACAGCAGTACCAGCCGGAGCCGCTCGTCCACCACCGCCTCTCCCGCGTCGGCCATGACCGTGCGTGCCTCCTCCGTGAGTGCCGTGTCGACCTGCAGCAGCGGCAGCTTGTGACGTGCGATGGCCTCCGAGCGCAGGCGGTCGTAGATCCGGCGTCGGGCAGCGGTCAGCAGCCAGGCCGCAGGGTTGTCGGGGGTCCCGTCGCGGCGCCAGCGATCAGCGGCCGTCGCGAACGCGTCGCCGAGGCCGTCCTCGGCGAGGTCGAGGCGCCGGAACTGGGCGACGAGGAGGGCCAGCAGGCGGCCCCACTCCTCGCGCCAGGCGTCCTCCAGGTCGGTCAACCGTCGACGACCGGCCTGACCTCGATGCTGAACGCCTCCGGGAGCTGCTGGGCCAGCTCCAGCGCCGAGTCCAGGTCCGGGACGTCGATCACGTAGAAGCCACCGATCTGCTCGGCGCTCTCCGCGAACGGTCCTTCCGTGACGGCCCGGGCACCGGGGGTGCCGGGACCCACCGTGTGGGCCAGCTCGGGGCCAGCCAGGCCCTCACCGCCCACCACCTTCCCGCCACGCTCGGCGACCGCCGCATCGAACCGCTCGAAGGCGGCGAACACCGCCTGCCGATCCGCATCGCTCAGCGCTGCCCAGCGCTCGTAGTGATGGGGCTCGGTGAGGGTCAGCACGTACTTCATGAAGCGTCCCCCGAGTGGTCGATACAGGCGCGGATCTCGATGCCGCCCTCGGCGTCCGCGAGGATCTTGGTCACCTCGACCAGGTCGTCGAGGTCGTCGGTCTCCACCAGGTAGAACCCCGACAGCTGCTCGACGGTCTCGGCGTAGGGGCCGTCGGTCACGGTGATCTGGTCACCGCTGCGGCGCAGGGTCCGGGCGGTGCGGGAGTGCGTCAGCTCGGCGCCACCGGTGATCTTGTGCCCCCGCGCCTCGAGGGCCTTGGAGAACTCCTCGTGCCGGGCATAGGTCGCGGCCTTCGCCTCCGCGGACTGGTTCTCCCAGACGCTCTCGTCGCCGGGCAGGAGGACGGCGTACTCGGTCATGGCGGTCCCTTTCGGTCGTTGGGGTGAGTCTGTCACCGCGATGACGGGCGAGGGAGGCCGAAATCGACATCGCAGGTCCACGGCCTTTTCGCCGGCCATTCAGCCCGACGTGGTTGAACCTGATCGTGAGCCGCAGACGCGTGACGATCGGCGCCGCCGTGGCCGCCGGCGCCGCCGCGCTCTCGACGTACGGCGTGCGCGAGCTGCTCACCCGGCAGGCCGCGGCCGCCAGGCGGGTGATCGGCAAGCCCCTGGGCGAGGCGGCCCCGGACGCCGACCGGGTGTGGAAGTCGAAGTACGGCGACCCGCTCGACCTGCTGCTGCTCGGCGACTCGATCGCCGCCGGTCTCGGCGCGGAACGGCCGAAGGACACCCTGGGCGCGCGCCTTGCCAAAGGGGTGGCCAAGCGCGCCCACCGTTCGGTCCGGCTGACGACGGTGGCGCGGGTGGGTTCTGAGTCGTCGGTGCTGCCCGAGCAGCTGGCCGCGCTGCCGGCGACGTACCGAGCAGATGTCGCGGTGATCGTCGTCGGCGGCAACGACGTCACCCACCGGGTGCCGGTGCCGGAGTCGGTGCGGCACCTCGAGGAGGCGATCGCCCGGCTGCGGAGCCAGGGCACCGCCGTGGTCGTCGGCACCTGCCCGGACCTGGGAGCGCTGCGACCGGTCCCGCAGCCGCTCCGCTCCCTGGGCTCGCGGATGTCGCGGCAGCTGGCCGCCGCCCAGCGGGAGGCCGCAGTCGGCGGCGGGCGCGCACGCGGTGTCGCTCGCGCACGTCGTCGGCCCCTTCTTCATCACCAACCCCGACGAGATGTTCAGCCTGGACCGGTTCCACCCGAGCGGGATCGGCTACCAGCGGACGGCGAAGGCACTGCTGCCGTCGGTGCTCGCCGCGGCCGGGCTCGTCGACGAGGTGCCGTTCGGGCACCATCCACCGGTCTCGGGGGCGAGCGGCGGCGTCTAGGATCGGCCGCGTGCCCGTGATCTCCCAGCCCGAGAACTGGTGGCGGTTCTGATCGCGGACCTGCTCCTCGCGACCTGCACCAGCCTGCCCCAGGGCGAGCCCGGGCACGAGCGGCTCGACGCCGCGCTCGCCGCCCGCGGCATCGCCAGCCGCTGGGTCTCGTGGGACGACCCGGGAGTCGACTGGGCCGCCGCCGGCCTGGTGGCGGCCCGCTCGACATGGGACTACGACCTCCGGCGGCCGGAGTTCCTCGGTTGGGCCGAGCGGGTCGGCCCCCGGCTGCTGCACGGCGCGACGGTGTTCCGGTGGAACACCGACAAGGCCTACCTCGTCGAGCTGTTCCGGTCCGGCCGGGTCCCGGTGGTGCCGACCATGGCGGTCGACGACCTCGCGGACCTGCGGGCCGCCGTGGACCGGTTCGGGGACTGCGTGGTCAAGCCCCGGATCGGCGCCGGCGGTCGCGGTGTCGTCGTCGTGACCGCCGACCGCGAACCGGCCACCCCCCGGCCCGGCACGATGATCGCCCAGCCGCTCGTGGAGAGCGTCCGCACCGAGGGGGAGCTGTCGGTGTTCGTGATCGACGGCCGTCCGATCAGCCAGGTGCGCAAGCAGCCCGCCGACGGCGAGATCCGGGTGCACGAGGAGTACGGCGGGGCGACGTACCCCTCGACGCTTACCGAGGAGGCCGCCACCCTCTCCGCGGACGCCGTGGCCGCATGCGCCGCGATCCTCGGCGCCGACCTTGTCTACGCCCGGATCGACCTGATGCGCCACGAGGGCAGGCTCTTGGTCAGCGAGGTCGAGATCACCGAGCCCGGCCTCTACCTCGACGTGCTCCCCGACAACGCCGAGCCGTTCGCCGACGCCGTCGCCCGCCGACTCTGACGCTGGTCGAGCAGCGAGCGCCAGCGAGCGTCGTCATGCTGGTGGTCGAGCAGCGAGCGCCAGCTGTTCTGATTCGGGAGGTTGGTGACGTTGGTCGGCGTGGCTGAGTAGGCAGAGGGCCTTCCTCTAGTTCGGTGTGAAGCGACTAGACACCACGCCGAAGAGAAAGGCCCTCTGATGAGCCACCGTAACGCTCCGCTGACCCCGGAAGGGCGGCGCCGGTTGTGTGACCGTGTCGATGCCCGTCGGCCGATCAGTCATGTTGCCGACGAGGCCGGGATCCACCGGCAGACTCTGGGCAAGTGGTACGCCCGCTGGGTCCAGGAGGGCGAGGCAGGTCTGCAGGACCGCTCCAGTCGACCGCACCACTCGCCGAACCAGACACCGGTCCGGGTCGAGTCCCGGGTCTGTCAGCTGCGTCGGGAGCTGAAGGTCGGGCCGGTGCAACTGTGCGGCCGGCTGGCCGAGGAAGGTCTTACCGTGCCGGCCTCCACGATCTACCGGATCCTGGTCCGGCACGGGATCTCCCGGCTACGCGACCTCGACGTCACCGGTGAGGACCTGCGCGAGCCGGTGCGGCGCTATGAGTACGACCAGCCCGGCGACCTGGTGCATGTCGATGTCAAGAAGCTCGGCCGGATCCCGGTCGGTGGCGGGCACCGGGTACACGCCCGCGGCTCGGCCGCACACCGGGCCGGCGAACGAGCCCGGCACGCCAACTACCGAGCCCGGAAGAAGACCGGTGGCCGGGTCGGCTACGTGTACCTGCACACCGCGATCGATGACCACTCCCGGCTGGCCTACACCGAGGAACTCCTCGACGAGAAGGGCCCCACCGCCGCCGCGTTCTGGGCCCGCGCGGTCAGGTTCTTCCGCCGCCACGGGATCCGCAGGATCCGGCGGGTGCTCACCGACAACGGAGCCTGTTACCGGTCCCTGGTCTTCAACACCGCGGTGACCAAGACCCGGACCCGCCACCTCTACACCCGTCCCTACCGGCCCCAGACCAACGGCAAGGTCGAGCGCTACCACCGCACCCTGGCCCGCGAATGGGCCTACCAACGCCCCTGGCACAGCAACGACGAACGCACCGCCGCCCTTACCGGCTTCCTCGACCGCTACAACTACATTCGACCCCACACCGCACTAGCCGGACGACCACCAGTCACCCGCACCCCGATCGGTGTCACCAACCTCACGGCATAGAACAGCCAGCGAGCGTCGTCGAGACCCGGCACCGATCCCGGTCGCGCGCGGCCGTTGACCTTCCGTGGTCTCGACCCGCCCGTCGCGACTTCGCAAGCTCACTCGCGGGGCTTGCTCGACCTGCACTCGCGACGCCGAGCGCTCGTTCCTCGCGCTCGGCTGCTCGTTTGCACTCGTAGGACCCGAGTGCTAAACATGAACCTGGCACTCTTACCATGAGAGTGACAACACCGGAGCGGTGTCAGCTGAGGTTCAGAAGCGCCGGCGGGAAGGGTTCGCCGGGACGAGCAGGACCGTCCGTCGCGGGCAGCCCATCGCACCGGCCACCCAGCTCTAGCGTGAGGAATCGCAGGAGTTATGCCGAAGCTGATTGCTTTCAATGAGGAGGCCCGACGCGGCCTCGAGCGTGGCATGAACACGCTCGCGGACGCCGTCAAGGTCACGCTCGGTCCCAAGGGCCGCAACGTCGTCCTCGAGAAGAAGTGGGGCGCGCCCACCATCACCAACGATGGTGTGAGCATCGCCAAGGAGATCGAGCTCGAGGAGCCGTACGAGAAGATCGGCGCCGAGCTCGTCAAGGAGGTCGCCAAGAAGACCGACGACGTCGCCGGTGACGGTACGACCACGGCGACCGTGCTGGCTCAGGCCATGGTCCGCGAGGGCCTTCGCAACGTGGCCGCGGGTGCCAACCCGATGGGCCTCAAGCGGGGCATCGAGGCGGCCACCGAGGCCGTTGCCGAGCAGCTGCTCGGCATGGCCAAGGACATCGAGACCAAGGAGCAGATCGCGTCGACCGCGAGCATCTCCGCGGCCGACACCAGCGTCGGCGAGATCATCGCCGAGGCGATGGACAAGGTCGGCAAGGAAGGTGTCATCACCGTCGAGGAGTCCAACACCTTCGGGCTCGACCTCGAGCTCACCGAGGGCATGCGGTTCGACAAGGGCTACATCTCGGCCTACTTCGTCACCGACCCGGAGCGCATGGAGACGGTGCTCGAGGACCCCTACGTCCTGATCGCCAACTCCAAGGTCAGCAACGTCAAGGACCTGCTGCCGCTGCTCGAGAAGGTCATGCAGTCGGGCAAGCCGCTGGTGATCATCGCCGAGGACGTCGACGGCGAGGCCCTGTCCACGCTGGTCGTCAACAAGATCCGTGGCACCTTCAAGTCCGTCGCCGTCAAGGCGCCGGGCTTCGGTGACCGCCGCAAGGCCATGCTGCAGGACATCGCGATCCTGACCGGCGGCCAGGTGATCTCCGAGGAGGTCGGCCTCAAGCTGGAGTCCGCCGGTGTCGAGCTGTTGGGCCAGGCCCGCAAGGTCGTCATCACCAAGGACGAGACCACGATCGTCGAGGGCGCCGGCGAGGCGGCCCAGATCGAGGGTCGGGTCAACCAGATCCGCGCCGAGATCGAGAAGTCCGACTCCGACTACGACCGCGAGAAGCTGCAGGAGCGGCTGGCCAAGCTGGCCGGCGGCGTCGCGGTGATCAAGGTCGGCGCGGCCACCGAGGTCGAGCTCAAGGAGCGCAAGCACCGCATCGAGGACGCCGTTCGCAACGCGAAGGCGGCCGTCGAGGAGGGCATCGTCGCCGGCGGCGGCGTCGCGCTCCTGCAGGCCGCCGACCTGGCGTTCGCCAAGCTCGACCTGTCGGGCGACGAGGCCACTGGCGCCCAGATCGTGCGCTACGCCACCGAGGCTCCGCTGAAGCAGATCGCGATCAACGCCGGCCTCGAGGGCGGCGTCATCGCGGAGAAGGTGCGCGGTCTCGAGGCCGGGTTCGGTCTCAACGCGGCCACCGGCGAGTACGTCGACATGATCGCCGAGGGCATCATCGACCCCGCCAAGGTGACCCGCTCCGCCCTGCAGAACGCTGCGTCCATCGCGGCGCTGTTCCTCACCACCGAGGCCGTCGTGGCCGACAAGCCCGAGAAGGCTCCGGCGATGCCGGGCGGTGGCGACATGGGCGGCATGGGCGGCATGGACTTCTGAGCGCCCCCAGCCCGAGCTTGCGAGGGCTGGGACCCAGGCGCCAGGTTGAGGAGCGTCGGCGTGACCCCGAGCGCAGCGAGGGGGCACGCGACGCGTCTCGAAACCCCTCAGTCTGACCTGGGCGTCCAACCACCAGGGGCAAAGCAACGAACAGGGCCCCCGCCGGAAGGCGGGGGCCCTGTCGCGTAGCGGATCCGCGGTCAGCCGGCGGGGTTCAGCACCGCGCAGTAGGTCCAGGGGTCGTTGAGGCTCGCATAGGCGAGGTCCAGCGCGCCCGGCGACTTGGTGGTCATGTACACCGGCTGATCCTGGAGCGGCGACTCGGCGGGGATGAGCAGCACCCAGTCGTCGCCTTCGCGGCCCAGCGTGGCCGGGTCGCCTTCGATGTCGCAGTCGGGGATGACGCCGGGTTCCCTGGGCGGGAGACCGTCGAGGTCGGGCTCCTGGACGGAGAACTGGTTCTCGACCGCCATCTCGTCGAAGTTGACCGAGGCGTCGATGCCGTTCGCGCGCAGCGCGGCCTCCAGGCCGGCGGCGTCCTCGAGCCGATGGATGGTGACGACGACGTCGCCGTCCGCCTGCTGCTCGACGGCGTACGCCGGGCTGACGGCGGGGCCGCCCGGTGAGACGACGACGTACGTCGTGGCCGCGGCGGCGGCAGCCGCCAGTCCCGCTGCCCACCGGCGGCGCGAGTGCGGCCGGCGCGCCTCCGGGGCAGCGAAGCCGGCCACCACGTCGGGCCGCATCCGCTCGGCGTGGCGGCGCATCTCGGAGCTGTCGGGGGCGGAGTCATGCAGTAGCTGATCGAGGTTCATTGACTGGTCCTTTGCTGATTGAGGTCGTGAAGGGTTCCGGGTCGGAGTGGTCCGGTGGCAGCAGGGCGGCCGCCAGACGTGCCCGGGCCCGAGCGAGCCGGGCGCGGAAGGCGCGCGGCGTGCAGCCCGCGACCAGGGCGGCCTGGCGGTTGTCCAGCCCGTCCCAGGCCACGAGCAGGAGCGCCTCGCGCTCCCGCTGGGAGAGCTGGTCGAGGGCATGGAGCAGCTCCTGGCGGTGCTGTACGACGTCGCCGGCGGAGCTGTGGTGGCCCGGGGACTGCTCGGCCAAGAGCTCCGACAGGCGTAGCCGCCGGTGTTCTGCTCGCCTCGCACTCGAGATGACGTTGCGGGCGGTCACCAGCAGCCAACCGAGGGGGTCGGCAGGGAGCTGGTCGCGTCGTCGCCACGCGATCGCGAACGTCTCCGCAAGCACGTCGTCGGCGGCGCCGGGGCCGGTATGTCGCAGGGCGTAGGCATACACGCGGTGCGCATGCTCGTCGTAGATCGCCGTCAGGCGCTCGTGTTCGTCTATCCGTCTCACACTAGGTAATGGCCCGACACCTGCGTGCCGCCACATGCGGACGGCAACTTTTTTCCAGCACAGACGAAGGCCCCCGCTGTACGGCGGGGGCCTTGTCGCGTGTGCGGGTCAGCCGACCGACACCACGCCGCAGTACGAACCGGGCTCGTTGCCGGCGTAGAAGGCGCCGAGCTGCCCGTCGGCACCGGTCGTGATCTGGACGGGGCGGTCCTGCAGCGGCGAGTCCGCGGGGATCCGGAGCACCCAGTCGTCACCCTCGTGGGTCAGCGTGGCCGGCTCGCTGCTGCCCATCCCGCACCCGGCCGGGTCGGGCTCCTCGCCGGGCTCGACCTCGGTGGGGATCCCTGACTCGTCCTGATGCTCGATGCTCGGCCCCTTCCGGGCCTCCAGGCGCCGCTCGTCGGCGCCGCCCGGCGGCGCAGGCTTGCCCACCTCGCCCTGCGCTCCGTCGGGTGCCTGGAACGTGAACGTGTCGCCGCTGTTCGACGGGTCGAAGCTGACGTTGGCGTCGATGCCGAGCTCGCGCAGCGCCGCCTCCAGTCCGGCGGCGTCCTCGAGCCGGTGGATGGTCACGACGACGTCGCCGTCGGCCTGCTGGTCGACGCCGTAGGCCGGGCTGACGGCAGGTCCGCCCGGCGAGACGACGACGTACGCCATGGCGGCGGCCGCAGCTGCGGCGAGTCCCGCTGCCCAGCGGCCCCGTCGGTGCGGCCGGCGCTCCGGCGGTGGAGGCGTCGCGACCTCGGGACGGGTCGCGACATGCGCGCGGAGCTCGTCCAGGAGCTTGGTCTCGAAGCGGTCGAGCGTGGGTGGGGTGTTCACGGGGTGACCTCCGTTGTGAGTGCGCCGAGAGGGGCCGGGTCGGGCTCCGATCGACGCAGGATGGCGGTGAGTCGAGCCCGGCTGCGGTGCAGCCGGACCCGCGCGGTGGCCGGCTTCACCCCCAGGCTCCGGGCCGCGTCGGCGACGGAGAGCCCGTCGAGCGCGACCAGCTCCAGCAGGGTGCGGTCGTCGTCGGAGAGCTCGGAGAGCGCCCGATAGAGCCGGCGCGACTCGCGCTCGGCGTCGATGCGCTCCTCGATCCTGGCCAGCGAGGCCGGGTCGAGCAGGCGCTGCCCGCTGATCCGGCGTACGGCGTGCAGCTCGCGACTGCGCCGGCGCACCTCGGCGGCGATCGTGTTCCGCCCCACGCCGTACAGCCAGGCGATCACCGGCCCTCGCGTCGGCAGGTAGGTATGGGCGCCCTCGATCGCGGCGAGGAAGACTTCCACGGTGAGGTCGGCGGCCAGGTGCGGGTCGTCGATGCGGCGGGCCACGAAGCGCTGCACGTCGTCGACGTGGTCGCGGTAGAACGCCTCGAAGGCGTCCGGTTCGTGTCCGATCCGCGTCAGCGGTTCGTAGTGGGCGGGCATACCCATACTTGGACGATAGGGGGCCGACCGTTACCGAGCGGCGCGCCCAGAGGCGGCGGCACGCATGCTTCTGGGCCCGATGTGGCACCGTGGCCACGTGCCCGACGACGACACCATGACCGACGAGTCGCGCCGGACCGGCACCCGTGATCGCAGCCCGCTCACCTGGGTGGTCGCGGTTCTCGTGGTGCTGCTGATCGGCGCGGCGGCGGCGTTCGCCCTGCTCAACCGGGGCGCGGACGAGCCCGATGCTGCGTCCGGTGGGTCCTCCGGAGCCGGGCCCTCGACCACCACCGAGCTGATCGCCGAACCATCGACCGAACGCTGCATGATCCCCAACGTCGAGGTGCTGCGGCTGCAGACGGTTGCGTTCGACGGGGTCGTGCGGTCGGTCACCGGCGGCGAGGCGACGCTCGAGGTGAGCCACGTCTATGTCGGCGAGGAGACCGCACAGGTCGTGGTGCAGGCCCCCGACCGTGACCTGCAGGCGCTGCTGGCCGCGGTGGACTTCCGCGAGGGGGAGCGCTACCTGGTGGCGGCCAGCGACGGCCGGGTCACCCTGTGTGGCTTCAGCGGACCCTTCTCCGAGGAGCTGGCCGAGCTCTACGCCAAGGCCTTCCCCGGGTGAACACCGCCGGGCTGCTGCTCGCCGCGGGCGCCGGCACCCGGATGGGCCGGCCCAAGGCACTCGTCGTCGACGAGAAGGGAACGCCCTGGCTGTCTCGCGGGGTCGATGTGCTCCGGAGCGGCGGGTGCGACGTGGTCGTGGTGGTGCTGGGGGCGGCCTCCGACCAGGCGCGTGCCTTCGTCCCCGACGGCGTCGCGGTCGTGGTGGCCGCCGACTGGGCCGAGGGCATGTCGGCGTCCCTACGTGCCGGCCTCGAGTTCCTCGAGGACACCGAAGCCGACGCGGCCCTGGTGTCCCTGGTCGACCTGCCCGATGTCACCGACGCCGTGGTCCACCGCGTGCTTGCGGCCGGCGCGGACAGGGCGGCGCTGATCCGGACGACGTACGACGGCCGGCCCGGGCACCCGGTCGTGCTGGGGCGCGAGCACTGGTCCGGCGTGCGGGCGGCCGCCATCGGCGACCGGGGCGCGCGCGACTACCTCGCCGACCACGCTCTGGTCGAGGTGGAGTGCGGCGACCTGGCAACCGGCCGGGACGTGGACGCCTTCGACTGACCAACCCCAGGCCAACGCGCCCCTGAGTACGCTCGAAGGCATGGATCCCTCGTCGCCGGCCGACGTCGCCGCCCGCCTGGGTGACACCGGGTACCTCTGCGACGACGACCTGGCCACGGTCACCTTCCTGGGCCTGCGGATGCAGCGTCCGCTGCTGCTCGAGGGAGAGCCCGGCACCGGTAAGACCGCGCTGGCCGAGGCGCTGGCCGACGGGTTCGGCGTACCGCTGGTGCGGCTGCAGTGCTACGAGGGCATCGATGCCACCCAGGCGCTCTACGACTGGGACTTCCCGCGGCAGATCCTGCACCTGCGGGCGCTGGAGGCGGCCGGCGGCGCCGATCCCGAGGAGGCCGAGAAGAGCCTGTACGACGAGCGGTTCCTGCTCGCCCGGCCGGTGCTCGCCGCGCTGCAACAGAGCCCGGTGGTGCTGCTGGTCGACGAGGTGGACCGCGCCGACGACGAGTTCGAGGCGTTCCTGCTCGAGGTGCTGTCGACGTACCAGGTGAGCATCCCCGAGCTCGGCACGATCCGGGCGGCCACACCGCCGGTCGTGGTGCTCACCTCCAACCGCACCCGCGAGCTGCACGACGCCCTCAAGCGGCGCTGCCTCTACCACTGGATCGACCACCCGGGCCTGGACCGCGAGGTCGAGATCGTCCGCTCGCGAGCCCCCGAGGTCTCCGCGGCGCTGGCCCGACAGGTCGTCGGCGTCGTGCAGCAGCTGCGCGGGCGCGCCGACCTCGAGAAGCCGCCGGGCGTGGCCGAGACGCTCGACTGGGCCCGCGCCCTGCAGCACCTCGGCACCACCGAGCTCGACCTCGAGTCCTCCGCGCGCACCCTCGGGGCGCTGGTGAAGTACCGCGAGGACGCCGACCGGGTCCGTCAGGCCCTCGACCAGCTGCTCCGCCCATGATCCGCCAGACCGATGAGATCCTGCTCGGCTTCGCCCGGGCACTGCGGGCCGCTGGCGTCCCGGTCACCCAGGACCGCGCCCACGGGTTCCTGGCCGCGGTCGCGATGGTCGGGCTCGACGACCAGCGGGCGACGTACACCGCCGGACGAGCGACGCTGTGCTCCTCGCCCGACGACCTGGCGCGCTACGACCAGGTGTTCGAGGCCTACTTCAACGCCCGCGAAGGACTGCCCCGGCCCCGCCCGGCGGCACCGGCCACGCCGACCCTGACCGACCTGCCTGCGACCGACGACCAGGGCGATGGTGCCGGTGGGTCCGATGCCGACCCGGTGCGAGCGATGGCCAGCTCGACGGAGGTGCTCCGGCACCGCGACGTCGCCTCCCTGTCGCCGGCGGAGCGGCACCGGCTCGCCGAGATGTTCGCGACCCTGCACCCTCGCGCCCCGATGCGGCGTACCGCGCGGCACCAGCGCTGGCACCGCGGCGAGGTCGATGCCTCGCGGACCCTCCGGGCCAGCCTGCGCCGGATGGGTGAGCCGGCGACCATCGAGTGGCGCCGACGCGCCGTCCGGCCGCGTCGGGTGGTGCTGCTGGTCGACGTGTCCGGGTCGATGAGCGGGTACGCCGACGCGCTGCTGCGCCTCGCCCACCGGGTGGTCACCACCAACCCGCGGGCCGAGGTGTTCACCGTCGGCACCCGGCTCACCCACGTGACCCGGGCGCTCCGCAGCCGCGACTGCGAGCGGGCCATGGTGGCCGCCGGGGAGACCGTGCCCGACTGGTCCGGCGGCACCCGGCTCGGCGAGTCGCTGCGTGCGTTCCTGGACCGGTGGGGCCGCCGCGGGATGGCCCGCGGAGCGGTCGTCGTCGTGTTCAGCGACGGCTGGGAGCGCGGTGACACCGAGCTGCTCGGCGAGCAGGTCCGCCGGCTCCGGCGGGTCGCGCACCGGGTGGTCTGGGTGAACCCCCACCGCGGCAAGGAGGGCTACGAGGCCGTGCAGCGGGGCGTCCTCGCCGTACTCCCTCACGTCGACGACTTCGTTGCGGGTCACTCGCTCGCGACCTACGCGAAGGTCCTGGAGGTGGTCGCTCGTGCGTGACGTGCTGCCCGAGCTCATGAAGTGGTGGGAGGCCGGCGACACCGTCGGCGTCGGGACCGTGGTGGCGACGTTCCAGTCGGCACCGCGACCGCCCGGAGCCTCGATGCTGGTCGGCCCCGACAGCACCGCGGTCGGCTCGGTCTCGGGCGGCTGCGTCGAGGGCGCGGTCTACGACCTCGCCCAGTCGGTGGTCGAGTCGGGCGTGCCGGTGCTCGAGAGGTACGGCGTCTCCGACGACGACGCCTTCGCGGTCGGCCTGACCTGCGGCGGGATCCTCGACGTCTTCGTCGAGAGGGTCTCGCAGGAGACGTTCCCCGAGCTGGGTGACCTGGCCGCCGATGTAGAGGCCGGTCGCCCGGTCGCCCTGGCGACGGTGATCGAGCACCCCGACGGGGCGTGGCTCGGGCGCCGGCTCATCATCCGTCCCGACGAGGACGTCGTCGGGTCCCTGGGCTCGGCGCGCGCCGACGACGCGGTGCGCGACGACGCGCTCGGGCTGCTGGCGCAGGGCCACAACGCGACGCTCACCTACGGGTCCGACGGCGAGCGACGCGGCGAGGGGATGCGGGTCTTCGTGTGGGCCTTCGCGCCCCGGCCCCGGCTGCTGGTCTTCGGCGCGATCGACTTCGCCGCCGCGGTGGCGAGGGTCGGCGGGTTCCTCGGCTACCAGGTGACCGTGTGCGACGCGCGGCCGGTGTTCGCCACCGCCAGCCGCTTCCCCGGCGCCGACGAGGTGGTCGTCGACTGGCCGCACCGCTACCTCGAGGCCGAGCGAGATGCCGGCCGGATCGACGGGCGCACCGTGATCACGGTGCTCACCCACGACCCGAAGTTCGACGTCCCGCTGCTCGAGGTGGCGCTGCGCCTGCCCGACGTCGCGTACGTCGGCGCGATGGGCTCGCGGCGCACCCACGACGACCGGCTGGAGCGCCTTCGGGAAGCCGGACTCACCGACGCCGAGCTGGAGCGGCTCTCCAGCCCGATCGGCCTCGACCTCGGCGCCCGCACGCCCGAGGAGACCGCGATCAGCATCGCCGCCGAGGTGATCGCCGGGCGCTGGGGCGGCACCGGCGAGCCGCTCGCGGTCCGCGACGGCCGGATCCACCACCAGGTCTGACCGGATGCGCACGGCTGGAATGGTGCTGACGCTGGTCCTGCTCGCGTCCTGCAGCGACGCCACCGAGCCCGACGAGCCGGCCGACGCCGCTGCCCCGAGCTCCTCGGCGCCGAGCTCTGTGTCGCCGACGCCGTCACCGACCGCGGAGCCCGAGCCGACGCCCACGCTGCCGCCGGTACACCACCCGGTGTCCCTGCCGGCGCTGATGCGGGAGGACTTCCGAGCGAGTCGGATCCGGCAGCAGCGGGTGGTCGCCGAGACCGACGCCTACACCCGCTCGGAGGTCACCTACCGCAGCGGCGACCTGACCATCTCGGGGGTGCTGCTCCGGCCGCACGGGCGTGGGCCGTTCCCCGGCATCGTGCTCAACCACGGCTACATCGACCCCTCCTACTACGTGACCGGTCAGGGTCTGGCTCGTGAGCAGGACTGGCTGGCCCGGGCCGGGTTCGTGGTGCTGCACACCGACTACCGCGGGCACGCCGGCTCCGACCCGGCCCTTCCGCTGGACCGCGAGGCCCGGCTCGGCTACGCCCGCGACGCGATCAACGCGGTGCTGGCGCTGGAGCGTGAGCCGTACGTCGACCCCGACCGGATGGCCATGCTCGGCCGGTCGATGGGTGGCGGGGTGACCCTGAACGCGCTGGTCGCCCAGCCCGACCTGGTCGAGGCGGCGGTGATCTACGCCTCGGTGAGCTCGCGCTTCCTCGACAACCTGCGGCACTTCACCGCGCGCAGCCGGCCGGACGCCGTACGCGCCATGTTCGAGCGGTTCGGCACCCCGGGCGAGGAGCCGCGGTTCTACCGCGAGCTGTCGTCGCGCACGTTCTTCGACCGGATCAGCGATCCGCTGCTGATCCACCACGGCAGCGCCGACGAGACCTGCCCGTTCCCGTGGGCCACCACCACGCAGCGGCTCCTCGAGCGCGCCGGCGCCGACAGCCGGCTCGAGGTCTACCGCGGTGAGCACCACACGTTCATCCCGCAGTGGCAGGACTCGATCGAGCGGACCGTGGACTTCCTCCGGCGTCGGCTGAGCTGAGTCAACTCTCGGGCCGGTACTCCGAGACCACCAGGCGGTCGTCGAGGACCTGGGTGCCGAGGAGCTCGAGCTTGACGTCGGGCAGCCCGCGCAGCATCGGCTGCTCGCCGGTCTCCCCGAGGATCAGCGGGAAGACCACGACGATGACGCGGTCCACCAGCCCGGCCGCGAACAGGCTCGCAGTGAGAGACAGGCTGCCGATGACGCGCAGCGGGTCGCCGCCCTCGGCCTTGAGCCGCGCCACCTCTGTCTCGACCGGCTCGGACACGAACGTCGTGTTCACCCACTCGGGCTCGCCCGACAGGGTGCT
The DNA here is from genome assembly GCA_963729095.1 of uncultured Actinomycetota bacterium. Lineage (GTDB taxonomy): Bacteria > Actinomycetota > Actinomycetes > Propionibacteriales > Nocardioidaceae > Nocardioides. Next base: position 24,164 of record CAVSMX010000043.1, read on the forward strand.
CGAGAAGACCAGCTTGGGCAGCTCGTTCATCCGCGAGAACGACGGGTCGCCGCCCTCCTCGACGTAGCCCACCATCTCCCGGTAGGTGTTCGCGCCCATCACCATCACGTGGTCCTGGGCCATCCGCTCCTCGATGCGGGCCATCAGGTCCGGTCCGTCGTACCCGAAGTAGGCGGGCGACTCCCGGCCGTAGGCAAAGCCTTCCAGCGTGACGTACAGCTCGACGTCCAAGGTGCGCTGTGTTGTGACCATGAGAAGTACCGACTCTGGTCGACGGGGAGACTCATCGCCCGGTGCTACGTTCTCAATAGCAAGGGGGATCGGCATGGGTCGCAGTGGGCTGCGGGAACGCAAGCTGGAGGCGCTACGCGCCTGGACCTCGTTCATCGAGTCGGGTGACGACGCGGCCGCCCTGGTGCGGCCCGAGATCCTGTCCAGCTGGGCGCGCTCGGAGGCGGCGGTCTCGACCGACGTGCGCGAGGCGCCGCTGGCCGACGAGGGCGAGACCGCGGCCATGTGGCGCGACTCGCCGCTGCAGCTGGCGGTCGAGAACGTGGAGGCGGAGCTCAGGCGGACCGCCGAGGACGGCGACCTGGTGCTCGCCGTCACCGACGCGGAGACCCGGATCCTGTGGACGTACGGCGGCCGGGTGATGCGACGCAAGGCCGAGACTGTCAACTTCGTGCCGGGCGGGCGCTGGGACGACCAGTCGGTCGGCACCAACGCGCTCGACCTCGCACAGCGGATGGCCGAGCCGGCGATGGTGTTCAGTGCCGAGCACTACGCGCCGATCGTGCACAACTGGGTCTGCTGGGCCGCGCCCGTGCACGACCCCGTCACCGGCCGCCAGCTCGGCGTCATCGACCTCTCGACCACCTGGGACCGCACCCACCCGATCGGCCTGGCGACGGCGCGGGTGATGGCGCGGCTGATCGAGTCGGCGATGCCGCTGTCGACGTACCACCCCTCTGCGATCGGCGTCGACGACACCGAGGACCCCGGGCTGGTGATGACGCTGCTGGGCACCGCCGAGGTCCGGCTCGACGGGCAGCGGCTGCTGCTCAACCGCCGGCAGACCGAGGTGCTCGCGCTGCTGGCGCTGCACCCGGAGGGTCTGTCGCTCGACCAGCTGCACGCGATGCTGTACGGCGACCAGGCGGTCACGTTCTCCACCCTCAAGGCGGAGGTGTCCCACCTCCGGTCGGCGCTCGGCGGGCAGCTCGGCTCGCGGCCCTACCGGCTGCTGATGCCGGTCGCCACCGACTTCGACCACGTGCTCGCGCTGCTGCGCGCCGGCCTGGTGGGCACCGCGGTCGAGGCCTACGGCGGCGACCTGCTGCCCGGCACCAACTCCCCGGCGCTGACCGAGCTCGCCGACTACGTCGCGGTCGCGGTCCGCGAGGCGCTGCTCGCCGACCCGCAGCCCGACGCAGTGCTCCGCTACGCCGACCTGGCGCCGTACGACGTGGAGGTGGTCGAGCGCTGCCTCGCCGTCCTGGGCGGCCTCGCCCACCCGGCCGTCCCTCTCCTCAAGGGCAGGCTCGCCGCCGCGCAGCGATAGCTCGACACGGTGGAGATCCGGTTCAGCCTCGCCGTCGTCACGGGCGCGGGTGCCGGCCTCGGCCGGGAGCTGGCCGTCGCGTTCGCCCGCCGCGGCGTGGCCGTGGTCGCGGCCGATCGGGACGCCTCAGCCGCTGCGGAGACGGCCGACCTGGTGCGGTCCGCACGGGTCAGCGGCTGGTCGTTCACCTGCGACGTCGCCGAGGAGGCCGAGCTGCGCGCCCTCGCGGCTCGCGCGGTGGACCTCGGCGGTGCCGACATCCTGATCAACAACGCGGGAGGCTGGACGGCGGGCGACGCTCAATACCCGCGGGCGCCGTACCCCGCCTGGTCGGCCACGCTCGACGTCAACCTCCGAGGGCCGATGCTCCTGACCCAGCTCTTCCTCGACGACCTGGAGCGGCGCCGCGGTCCACAGCGCCACGGTGCGGTGGTCAACATCGCGTCCAGTGCCGGTGTCGGGGGCGCCGGATACGGCTCTCCGGAGTACGCCGCGTCGAAGGCAGGGCTGATCAGGCTGACCACGGCGCTGGCCCACCCGGACACCGCCGCGCGGGCGCGGGTGATGGCGGTCGTGCCCGGGTGGATCGGGCTCCCGCGGGCGCACGACCAGTGGGCGTCGCTCTCGGAGGAGGAGCGGGCCGGACTGCCTCCGCTGATCCCACCCGCCGAGGTCACGCGGGTCGTGCTCGGTCTGGTCGAGCACGGCCGCGCGGGAGAAGTGGTCGAGCTCCTCGGTTGACCGTCGCAAAGTATGCGACGGGTCGACGGGTCTCGACTCGCTGTCACGGCCTCGCAGGCTCGGCCGGTGACGCTCGCTCGACCGGGACGGCCTACGCCGCATGCTCGTGCCTCGCATGCGGGCGTGCCCGACCCCAACCTTCGGCCAACCAGCGGCTCCTAGCGTGAGCG
>CAVSMX010000044.1:0-37870 GCA_963729095.1 uncultured Actinomycetota bacterium
CCGGAGCCGATCGGCTTTTGGGCACACGCAACGGTCTGGAATGGCCCAGACACAAGGAACGAGGTTACCGGCCGCTCACGGGACCGGCAAATTGAGCGCCCCTTGTTCGAGCCTGCGAGAACAGGGATTAGGCGCGAAGGTTGAGGAGCGTCGGCGCAGACCCGAACTTGTGAGGGACTGCGCGACGCGTCTCGAAACCAGCGCCCCTAGTTCGAGCCTGCGAGAACAAGGTTCGGGCGCGAAGGTTGAGGAGCGTCGGCGCAGACCCGAACTTGTGAGGGACTGCGCGACGCATCTCGAAACCAGCACCCCCGTTTACGCGGCCGGCTGAACGGCGGGCTCGGCGACCGATGGGACCGCCTCGACCTCCGCGATCGTCCGCTGCTGCGAGCGCAGGTAGAGGAGTGCCGAAGCGGCCACGCCGATGACCGTGAGCAAACCGCCCGCGATCAGCGTCCAGCGCGCCCCGAACGCCTCCCCGACCCAGCCGATGGCGGGCGCCCCGAGGGGCGTGCCACCGATGAAGATCATCATGTACAAGGCGATCACCCGGCCGCGCATTCCCGGTTCGGTGTGCAGCTGCATGAACGCGTTCGCGCTGGTGATCATGGTCAGCGCGCACAGGCCCATGACGGGGCACAGCAGCGCGAACAGCACGTACGTCGGCATCAGCCCGGCGACGACCTCGACCGCGCCGAACGTGAGCGCCGCGCCGACGACCAGCCGGTGTCGCACGCGGGTGCGACGCGCGGCGAGCAGCGACCCGGCCAGCGAGCCGACCGCCAGGAAGGTGCCGAGAAGCCCGAACTCGGTCGGGCCCTTGTCGAAGACCTGGGTGGCCATCAGCGCAGAGGTCATCTGGAAGTTGAGGCCGAAGGTGCCGGTGAAGAAGACGATGCCGAGGATCAGCATCAGGTCGGGCCGGCTGCGCACGTAGGCCACGCCCGCCCGGATCGCACCGGGCTCCCGGCCGGTCGGTTCGGGTGTCGAGAGCGCCCGCTGGTCGAGGCGGCGCAGGGTCATGATCGGTGCGGCGAAGCTGAGCCCGTTGATCAGGATCACCCAGCCGGTGGCGACCGCACCGGCGCCCAGGGCAGCGATCGACAACCCCGCGACCGCCGGCCCGACGATGCGGGCGACGTTGAAGCTGGCGGAGTTGAGGCCGACCGCGTTGGTCAGGTCGTCGGGGGCGACGATCTCGGACACGAACGACTGGCGCGCGGGAGCGTCGAACGCCGACGCGACGCCGAGCACGAACGCGAGCACGTAGACGTGCCAGAGCTCGGCCAGGCCGGTGATCGCCAGCGCGCCGAGCAGGATCGCCGGCACGGCCATGCCGACGTTCGTGATCTGGAGCAGCAGGCGCTTGGGGACCCGGTCGGCGACCAGGCCGGCGACCGGGGAGAGGAGCAGGAACGGGAGGAACTGCAGACCGGTGGTGATGCCGATGGCAGCCGCACTGTTGGCGGCGAGCAGCAGGACCAGCCAGTCCTGGGCGACGCGCTGCATCCAGGTGCCGACGTTCGACACCAGTGAGCCGGTGGCGTACAGGCGGTAGTTGGGGTTGTGGAGGGAGCGGAACGTGGGAGACGTGGTTGTCAGTCCTTTGATCAATCAGATTGGGCGAGTCGTTCGAGGAGGGGGGCGACCTGGCGGAGGAGCGCGCGCTCGTCGGCGCTCAGCTCCCGCAGGCGCTTGGCAAGCCAGGCGTCGCGGCGGGCGCGGTCGGCCAGCAGCGTGGCGCGACCCTGCTCGGAGAGGCTCACGACGACCTGCCGGCCGTCGGTGTCGTGCGGACGGCGTACGACGTAGCCGCCCTCATCGAGGCAGTTGACGGTACGGGTCATGCTCGGCGGCTGCACGCGCTCGTGGGCGGCCAGCTCGCTGGGCGTCATGTCGCCGTGGCCGTAGAGCGCGCCGAGGACGGCCATCGAGGGCATGCCCAGCTCGTTGTCGGGGTGCCGCTCGGTGGCCAGTCGTCGGCGCAGCCGCATCACCGACGTGCGGAGCTCGGATGCGAGCCCGCTGTCGGTGCGGACGGCCTGCTCGATGGTCGGCATGTCCTTAGCATAACTCATTACCTATGCTAACTAAATGTTCGTGACGGTGGCTCCCCGGTGCTGGGGAGCCCCGCTCAGGTCAGCCAGTCGGTGATCTGGTCGATGAAGAAGTAGATGACGAACGCCGAGCCGACGATCCACATCAAGGTGTGGACCTGCGCGACCTTTCCACGCACGACCTTGATCAGGATGTACGCCAGGAAGCCCGCGCCGATGCCTACGGTGATCGAGTAGGTGAACGGCATCAGCACGATGGTCAGGAACGCGGGGATGGCGATCTCGAGGTCGTCCCAGTCGATTCCCTTGACCTGCTGCATCATCAGGAAGCCGACGAGGACCAGGGCCGGCACCGCGGCCTCCGAGGGGATCGCCTGGACGATCCCGGTGAAGAAGGAGGCGAGCAGGAACAGCACCCCGGTGAAGATGGACGCCAGGCCGGTTCGAGCGCCCTCGCCCACTCCCGAAGCCGACTCGATGTAGGAGGTGTTCGAGGAGACTCCTCCGGCCCCGCCGGCGATCGCGGCCACCGAGTCGATGACCAGGATCCGCTGGGTGCTCGGCGGGATGCCGTTCTCGTCGTTGAGCCCGGCTTCAGCGCCGATCGCCGTCATCGTTCCCATCGTGTCGAAGAAGTCCGCCAGCATGAGGGTGAAGACCAGCAGCAGAGCGGCGAGGACGCCGATCGAGTCGAAGGCCCCGAAGAGGGAGAACTCCCCGAACGTGTCCAGGTCCGGTACGCCGACGAGGTCGTCGGGGAAGCTCGGGGTGGTGAGCGACCAGCCCAACGGGTTGTCGTCCCCGCCGATGGCGGCCTCGAGGACGAAGGCGACGATCGCGGTGACAACGATCGAGATCAGGATCGCGCCCTTGACGCTGCGCACCCACAGGGCGATCAGCAGGGCCAGCCCGGCGGCGAAGACGAGCACCGGCCACCCGGAGAGCTCGCCGCCCTCGCCGAGCTGCACCGGCACCGTTGTCTGCGCCGCGTCGGGGATGCGGGTCACGAACCCTGCGTCGACGAAGCCGATCAGCGCGATGAAGAGGCCGATACCGACCGAGATCGCGACCTTGAGCTGCGTCGGCACCGCATGGAAGACCGCCTGGCGGAACCCGGTGAGGACGAGGATGAGGATGGCGATGCCCTCGAGCACGACCAGGCCCATCGCATCGCTCCACGTGGACTGGGTCGCGATCGCGACCGCCACGAACGCGTTGAGCCCCAGCCCGGTCGCCAGCGCGAGCGGGAAGTTCGCCACCGCCCCCATCAGGATGGTCATCACGCCGGCGACGATCGCGGTGGCCGCGGCGATCGTGGGCAGGTTGGACCCGTCGCCCGTTCCCCCGCCGAGGAAGTTGCCTTCCGAGTCGGGCACGAAGCCGAGAATCAAGGGGTTGAGCACGATGATGTAGGACATCGTGAGGAAGGTGACGATGCCGCCACGCAGCTCGCGCGCGACCGTCGACCCCCGTTCGCTGATCCGGAAGAAGCCGTCGATCCCGCCGGCCCGGGATGGGGAGGTGGCTGCCACGCACGGCAGCATGGCAGAGCCGGGGCGGCTCGCCTACCCTTACGAGTGTGGAGCTCCGCGACAACCAGCCGATGAAGCACGAGATCGGCGACCGCACCTACTTCGTCGCCGACGTCGAGCCGCTCGACGTCGACGGGGTGCGAACGGTGCAGGTGGGGACCGCGGTGTTCTTCGTCGCCTTCCTGGCGCTGCTGCCGTTCTACGGCCGGCTGGAGGAGGACGGGCACACCTGGTGGCTGTGGATGTGCCTGGCCGGGGTGGGCCTGGGCCTGTTCGGGCTGGAGTACTGCCGCCGCCGGCGCGCGTTCCGCGAGGAGCTGACGGGCGAGGACCCCTAGAAGACCTCGAACTCGTCGATCGCGACCGTGTCGAAGACGTGCTCGGGCAGCGGCTGCGGGATGTGCTTCTTGGCGAGCCGCACCTCCGAGTGCGCGCCGCACCCGTGACCGAAGGCCACGACGCGGCCGTCGTCGTTGGCGTCGCCGTTGGCGCACACCCCGAACGTCTCGGACAGCGGCCCCGCGATCCGGACCAGGAAGCCGCAGGTGCTGCACGGCTCCGGGGCGGACTTGGCCAGCTGCGCATCGGGGCCGCCCGGTCCGTCGTACCAGCGCTCCGCGGCGAGGTCGCGGCCCTCGGTGGAGAGGGTCCGCACCCGGCCCAGGCCGAGGTCCTTGGCGACGCCGCGGATCTGGGCCTTGTCGTCGGCGTCGAGCGGGTCGTCGCCGAAGGAGTACGTCGGCACCAGCCGCGGGTCGTCGTCGGCCACCGGCAGCAGGTCGCCCGGCGACAGGTCGCCGGGCTTGAGGCGCTCGCGGTAGGGCACCCACTCCGGCGCCACGATCGACTCGTCTCCCGGGAGCAGCACGATCTCGTCGATCGTCACCCGCTTCTGCCGCGATGCGCGGGTCAGGGTCACCGCCCAGCGCCAGCCGATGTAGCCGGCCCGCCGGCACTCGAAGAGGTGGGTGATCACCCGGTCGCCGTCGACCTCGCGGCCGAGGTGGTCGCCGACGTCGGCGGCGTCCACCTCCTGGAGGAGAGCGGCGCGCGCCTCGTCGACGGCGGCCGCTGCGACCGCGTCGCTCTTGGTGCGGGTCAGGGTGCTCACGGGCGAAAGCATGACCCATCGAGGGTGCTCGTGTCAGGTCGGGGGTTGAACGTGTCCACGTCGGCACGAGCGGGCAGGATGGGCGCATGACGTCGGAACGCCCTGAGTCGCCCTCGGCGCCCGACGGTCCCACGCAGCACCTCCCGGGCGCGGGCGACCCGGGCCGCCCTGCTGGCCCGCTCGGCAGCGGAGCGAAGGCGACGGCCCGGGGCATGCGTGGGGTGGCGCGGGCGACCGGCCGCGCGAGCCGCTACACGGTGCGACAGGCGCAGCGCGCCGCCCAGGCGCAGGGCGCCGAGCAGTCCGGGCTGACCCGGCTCATCTACCTCCACGCCGCCAACGCGGCGGGCGACGCGGCGGTCGCCATCTCGCTGGCGACCACGGTCTTCTTCGCGGGAGCGACCAGCGAGGCGCGCGGCCAGGTGGCGCTGTTCCTCGGCCTGACGATGCTCCCGTTCGCGATCGTGGCGCCGCTGATCGGCCCGTTCCTCGACAAGTTCAGCCACGGCCGGCGCTGGGCGATCGGGGCGACGTTCGCGATCCGCGCGTTCCTCTGCTGGGTGCTCGCGGGCGCGGTCGCCGACGACTCGGCGCTGCTCTATCCCGCAGCGCTCGGCGTACTCGTCGCGTCCAAGGCGTACGGCGTGACCCGCGCCGCCGCCGTGCCCCGACTGCTGCCGGCGGGCTTCACGCTGGTGAAGGCCAACGGCCGGGTCTCGCTCGCAGGCATGGTCGGCGCGGCGATCTCCGCGCCGATCGCCGGGCTGGCCGCAGCCGTGGGCTCGGAGTGGGCACTGCGCTACGCGTTCCTGGTCTTCGTCCTCGGCACCATCGCAGCGATCCGGCTGCCGGAGAAGGTCGACTCCAGCGCCGGCGAGCAGCAGATCTCGCTGCGCGACCACGGCGATCAGCGGCGCGGCACCCATATCCCGCCGGCGGTCGCCTTCGCGCTCCGCGCCAACTGCGGACCGCGCTGGCTGTCGGGGTTCCTGATCCTGTTCCTGGCGTTCCTGCTGCGGGACCACCCGATCGACGGGTGGGAGGACAAACCCGAGCTGCTGGTCGCCCTGGTGATCGGCGCGGCCGGTGCCGGCAACGGGCTGGCCATCGTCCTGGCCTCCATGGCCAAGAAGGTCAACCCCGCGATCACCGTGGTCGTCATGCTGCTGCTCGACGCGGCGATGGTGATCCTCACCGCCGCCTTCTACGGGCTGTTCACGCTGGTCGCGCTCGGGCTGACGGCCGGGCTGGCGCAGTCGCTGGCCAAGCTGTCCCTGGACGCGACCATCCAGGACGGCGTACCCCGACACGTCCAGGCCAGCGCCTTCGCCCGCAGCGACACCACGGTGCAGCTGGCCTGGGTGATCGGCGGGTTCGTCGGCATCGCGATGCCGCTGATCCCGCGCCTCGGCCTCGGCGTCGCCGGGATCGTGCTGGTGGCCTGGACGGTGTTCGTGCTCGGCACCCTTCCCAAGAAGGGCCGGGCGTCGCCGGTCGCGCCCGCAGGCCCGGCCTAGAGCTCGAGCTCGTCGGCCAGCGCGCGCAGCAGCTTCGCCGCCGGCTTCGCGGTCCGCGCCTCCGGGTGGCGTCCGTGGCGATAGGTCTCGCCGACGCCGTCGAGCAGGCGGATCAGGTCTTCCACGATCGGGGCCATCTCGTCGGGCTTCTTGCGGCGCGCGGCCGACTTGTTGCGCGTGACCGAGGCCGGGGCGTCGAGCACCCGCACCTGGAGCGCCTGGTCACCCCGGCGGCCCTGCGCGATCCCGAACTCGACCCGGGTGCCGGACTTGAGCGTGGTGACTCCCTCGGGAAGGGCTTCGGAGCGCACGTAGACGTCGGGCCCGTCCTCCTGGGACAGGAACCCGAAGCCCTTGTCGGCGTCGTACCACTTCACCTTGCCTGTGGGCACGGTCTCGAACCTTCCAGCTCCGCCGCCCGGCCTCTCCGAGCGCGACCGAAGCCTAGACGACGTGCCTGTCCAACCACGAAGGGAAATCCCGCAGGTCGTCGAGCACCACATGGGTGCCTGCGGCGATCAGCTCCTCCCGGGTGCAGCCACCGGACAGCACCGACACGCTGGTCGTGTCCGCCGCCAGGGCGCCCTCGACGTCGTGGACGTGGTCGCCGACGTAGATCGTGGCGCCCTCGCGGCGCAGCACGTCGGCCTTGCCGACACCCCACACCCAACCCTCGAGCACGTCGACGTCGAGGCCGAGGTGGTCGATGTGCAGCCGGGCGTTGTCGGGGTACTTGCCGGTGACCACCACCACCCGGCCGCCGTGACGGCGTACGGCGGCTAGCGCCTCGGCCGCGCCGGCGAGCGCGGGCACCCGGCTGATCGCGTGCTCCGGGTAGAGCTCGCGGAAGCGGTCGCCGGCGGCCGGGACCGCCTCGGAGGCGAGGTGGGGAGCCAGCATCGTCTCCAGCGGCGGGCCGAGCCGCGCGGTCATCTCCGCGACCGGGAAGGTGACCCCCAGCTCCTCCCCCAGCGCATCGAGCACGGCGCCGAAACCGGGCACCGTGTCGATCAGGGTCATGTCGAGGTCGAACCCCACGACCAAGGGTGCAGGCACCCGCCCAGCGTAGGTGGCCTGTGGATAACGCTGTCACAGTTGGGGGTCGCGGGACAGAATGGACGACTTGCGCACCCACGGAAGGCGGCGATGAGGCAACGGCGGCGGATCGGTCGCACCCTGGGAGGGATCCTCGGGCTGCTGCTGGTGGGCACGGTCCTGGCACCGTTGCCGGGCGCCGCTGCGCCTGATCCGACCGAGTCGGACCCGCGGCTCTACCTGGTCACCCTCGACGGCGCCGGCACGGCCGGCTACCGAGGCATGCTTCCGAAGCCGTCGGTCGCGCTCGCCATGCGGCTGCGCCAGGACCGGCTGCTGAAGCTCGTCGACGCCCCGGCGCCGACGTACCGATGGACGACCGCGCTGAACGGGTTCGCCGCCCGACTCACCGACTCCCAGGCGCACAGGCTGGAAGCCGCCGACGACGTGGCGCTCGTGGAGCCGAACGGTATCCGTCGGCTGGCGGGGTCCGAGCGGGCCGCGGCAGCGATCGGTCTTAAAGGCCCCCACCGCGGCGGCGCCGGCACCGTCGTCGGCGTGATCGACACCGGTCTCTCCCCCGAGAGCGCGCTGTTCGCGGCAGCGGTCCCGCTCGGCAAGGAGCCACGCGGCTTCACCGGCGGCTGCCAGACCGGTGAGGGCTGGGAGGCCGACGACTGCGACGCCAAGGTCCTGGCAGCCCGATGGTTCGTCGATGGGTTCGGCGAGGACAACCTGCGCAGCACGGCGTACCTGTCCCCGCGCGACTCCGACGGCCACGGCACCCAGATGGCCTCGATCGCGGCCGGCAACGCGGCTGTGCCGGTGCGGGTCCGTGCCGAACAGATGGGCCGCTACGGCGGGATGGCGCCGCAGGCCCGGATCGCGGTCTACAAGGCGTGCTGGGGAGCCCCTGACCCCGCCGACGACGGCTGCGCGACCGCCGACCTGGTGACCGCGATCGACCGGGCCAGCGGTGACGGGGTCGACGTGATCAGCCTCGCCGTCGGTGGTCCTGCGGAGATCGACACGGTGGAGCGCGCCCTGCTGGGCGCGGCTGAGGCCGACATCGTGGTCGCCGCAGCGGCCGGCAACACCGGCACCCGCGAGTACGCCGCGCACCCCAGCCCGTGGGTCACCACTGTCGGCGGCGCCACCGGCCGGCCCCGGCTGGGCCGGGTCGTCGCCACCGGCGGCCCGCGGCTCGAGGGGGCGATGGTCTCGACCCGGTCGGTGCGTCCCTCGCGCCTGGTGGTGGGCGAGCGAGTGCGTGCTAGAGGCGCGAGCCGTCATGACGCACGGATGTGCGCGCCCGGCAACCTCGATGCCCGGCGGGTGGCTGGGGCGATCGTGCTGTGCCGGCGCGGCAGCGTCGGCCGGGTGGACAAGTCGCGGGCGGTGCGGCTCGCCGACGGCGCCGGCATGGTTCTCGTCAACGTCTCCCCCGGCGGCGTGACCGCAGACTTCCACAGCGTGCCCACGGTGCACCTCGCCGACGACCAGGGCCGGGTGCTTCGCCGCTGGGCGGCCCGGCACCCCGGCGCGCGAGTCGCTCTGCGACCGGTCGGCGTGGTCCGCGAGCCCCGGTCGGTCGCACGCTGGTCGAGCTCCGGCAGCCCCCTCGTCGGGGTGCTCAAGCCCGACCTGGTGGCTCCAGCCTCCGGCGTTCTCGGCGCGGTGCCCGGCCCGGAGGGCTGGGACTTCGTCACCGGGACCTCCGCCGCGGCGGCGTACACCGCGGGCGCGGCGGCCACGCTGCTGGCACGCACCGGCTGGCCGGCCACCACGGTGCGGTCGGCGCTGAGCACCACGGCGGCACCCATGCCGGGCGACGTACTGCACTCGGGCTCCGGCCGGCTCCGGCCCGACGCCGCCGTGCGTCCGGGCCTGGTCTACGAGGTCGACCCCGACGACTACCGCGCCTGGCTGTCGGGCCGGCGGCAAGGGGTGAACACGCCCTCGGTTCTGCTGGCCGACGGCCAGCGACGGGTGCGGCGGACGATCACCAACGTTCTCGGTCGTGCGCGCTACTTCTCCTCCAGCGCCGTGGGCTTCCGACGGGACGTCTCGGTGACGCCCGCGGCAGTCCGCCTCGGGCCGGGCGAGTCGGCGACGTTCCTGATCGCGGTGCGCGACTCGGCCGCTCGCTCCGACGACGGCCGAGTGGTCTGGCGCGGCGCAACCGGCACCGTCACCAGCATCTCGGTGCAGATCTCGCGCTGAGGCTTGCACTCACGGGGTCTCGACGACGCTCGCTGGCGCTCGCTGCTCGACCAACGGATCAGGGCCGGTTCCGCTGGTCGAGCAGCCCGGAGCGAGGAACGAGCGACGGGCGTCGTCGAGACCACTAGTGCGGGGGTCTCGACGACGCTCGCTGGCTGTTCTGATTCGGGAGGTTGGTGACGTTGGTCGGCGTGGCTGAGTAGGCAGAGGGCCTTCCTCTAGTTCGGTGTGAAGCGACTAGACACCACGCCGAAGAGAAAGGCCCTCTGATGAGCCACCGTAACGCTCCGCTGACCCCGGAAGGGCGGCGCCGGTTGTGTGACCGTGTCGATGCCCGTCGGCCGATCAGTCATGTTGCCGACGAGGCCGGGATCCACCGGCAGACTCTGGGCAAGTGGTACGCCCGCTGGGTCCAGGAGGGCGAGGCAGGTCTGCAGGACCGCTCCAGTCGACCGCACCACTCGCCGAACCAGACACCGGTCCGGGTCGAGTCCCGGGTCTGTCAGCTGCGTCGGGAGCTGAAGGTCGGGCCGGTGCAACTGTGCGGCCGGCTGGCCGAGGAAGGTCTTACCGTGCCGGCCTCCACGATCTACCGGATCCTGGTCCGGCACGGGATCTCCCGGCTACGCGACCTCGACGTCACCGGTGAGGACCTGCGCGAGCCGGTGCGGCGCTATGAGTACGACCAGCCCGGCGACCTGGTGCATGTCGATGTCAAGAAGCTCGGCCGGATCCCGGTCGGTGGCGGGCACCGGGTACACGCCCGCGGCTCGGCCGCACACCGGGCCGGCGAACGAGCCCGGCACGCCAACTACCGAGCCCGGAAGAAGACCGGTGGCCGGGTCGGCTACGTGTACCTGCACACCGCGATCGATGACCACTCCCGGCTGGCCTACACCGAGGAACTCCTCGACGAGAAGGGCCCCACCGCCGCCGCGTTCTGGGCCCGCGCGGTCAGGTTCTTCCGCCGCCACGGGATCCGCAGGATCCGGCGGGTGCTCACCGACAACGGAGCCTGTTACCGGTCCCTGGTCTTCAACACCGCGGTGACCAAGACCCGGACCCGCCACCTCTACACCCGTCCCTACCGGCCCCAGACCAACGGCAAGGTCGAGCGCTACCACCGCACCCTGGCCCGCGAATGGGCCTACCAACGCCCCTGGCACAGCAACGACGAACGCACCGCCGCCCTTACCGGCTTCCTCGACCGCTACAACTACATTCGACCCCACACCGCACTAGCCGGACGACCACCAGTCACCCGCACCCCGATCGGTGTCACCAACCTCACGGCATAGAACAGCTGGCGCTCGCTGCTCGACCAACAGGCGCCCCTCCGGTGGTCGAGCAGCCCGGAGCGAGGAACGAGCGACGGGCGTCGTCGAGACCACCGGAGGGTCAGGCGAGGCCGAGCTTGGCGGCCGACTCCTCCCGCATCTGCACCTTGCGGATCTTGCCGGTGACGGTCATCGGGAACTCCTCGACGACCATCACGTAGCGCGGGATCTTGTAGTGGGCGAGCCGGCCGGTGGCGAAGGCGCGGACGGCGTCGGCGTCGAGCGGGGTGGCGTCGGCCTTCAGCTTGAGCCAGGCGCAGAGCTCCTCGCCGTACTTCTCGTCGGGGACGCCGACCACCTGGACGTCCTCGATGTCGGGGTGCTGGTAGAGGAACTCCTCGATCTCGCGCGGGTAGATGTTCTCGCCACCGCGGATGACCATGTCCTTGATCCGGCCGACGATGGTGCAGTAGCCGTCCTCGCGCATCTCGGCGAGGTCGCCGGTGTGCATCCAACCGTCGGCATCGATCGCCTCCGCCGTCTTCTCGTCGTCCTCCCAATAGCCGATCATCACGGAGTAGCCGCGGGTGCAGAACTCGCCGGTCTCGCCGCGCGGCAGCACCTCACCGGTCACCGGGTCGACGACCTTGATCTCGACGTGCGGGTGCACCCGGCCGATCGTGGCGGTACGCCGCTCCAGGTCGTCGTCGGCGCGGGTCTGGCACGAGACCGGCGAGGTCTCGGTCATGCCGTAGGCGATCGAGACCTCCGCCATGTGCATGTCGTCGACGCACCGCTTCATCACCTCGACCGGGCAGATCGACCCCGCCATGATCCCGGTCCGCAGGGTCGAGAGGTCGTGCTCGGGGAACGTCGCGTGGTTCTGCATCGCGATGAACATCGTGGGTACGCCGTACACACCGGTGGCCCGCTCGGCCGCGATGCAGCGCAGCGTGATCTCGGGGTCGAAGCCGGGTGCCGGGATGATCATGGTGGCGCCGTGGGAGGTGCAGCCGAGGTTGGCCATCACCATCCCGAAGCAGTGGTAGAACGGCACCGGGATCACCAGCCGGTCGGCGTCGGTGAAGTTGATCAGCTCGGTGGTCAGGTAGCCGTTGTTGAGGATGTTGCGGTGCGACAGGGTCGCGCCCTTGGGGTAGCCGGTGGTGCCCGAGGTGTACTGGATGTTGACCGGGTCGGTGGCCGCGAGCCCGTGCATCCGCTCGTTGACGGCGTCGGCGGGCAGCTCCTGACCGGCCGCGGCCAGGTCGGACCAGTCGTCGGTGTCGAGATACACCACCCGCTCCAGCCGCGGGTTCTGCCCGGCGGTCTCCTCGATCATGGACCGGTAGTTGCTGGTCTTGAACTCCGTGGCGCTGACCAGCATCCGCATGCCCGACTGGTTGACGGCGTACGAGAGCTCGTGGGTGCGGTACGACGGGTTGACGTTCACCAGGATCGCGCCGATCTTCGCAGTGGCGTACTGGGTGATGGTCCACTCGGCGCAGTTCGGCGCCCAGATGCCGACTCGGTCGCCCTGCTCGATCCCGGCCGCGAGCAGCCCGCGGGCCACCTCGTTGACGTCGCGGTTCAGCTCGGAATAGGTCCAGCGCCGGCCGGTCGCGAACTCCACCAGCGCCTCGTGGTCGGGATGGTCGGCCACCGTGCGCTCGAAGTTGGCGCCGATGGTCTCCTCGAGCAGCGCGGGCGTGGTCTCTCCGGCGGCGTACGACTCCATGCGACGAACGTACGTCGCCGACCTGTCGCGTTGGAAGGTCGAGGCGTGGACCGCTGACGTAGGGTCACGTCGTGAGTTCCGACGGCCATGCGCACAGGGCCGAACCCACCCGTCGCAAGCTGCCGCTCTGGCTCGAGACCGTGGTGCTGCTGGCGCTGGCGATCGTGCTCGCCGTACTGGTCAAGACGTTCTTCGTCCAGGCGTTCTACATCCCCTCGGGATCGATGAAGCCGGGCCTGGTGATCAACGACCGGATCATGGTGCAGAAGGTGTCGTACTGGGGTGACGACGGGCCGGACCGCGGCGAGATCGTGGTGTTCGAGGACCCCGGCGGCTGGCTGGACGGCGAACAGGCGGGCCCGACCAACAACCTCACCAAGCTGCTCGCCAAGGTCGGCCTGTTTCCGACCGGCGGTCACCTGGTGAAGCGAGTGATCGGGGTGGGCGGCGACACCGTCCAGTGCTGCGACGAGGACGGGCGTCTGGAGATCAACGGGGTCGCGATCGACGAGGACGGCTTCATCGCCCCGCAGAACGAGTGCGACGGACCGATGCCCTCCGGGTGCCGGAAGAACTGGGCGGTCGAGGTGCCCGAGGGCGACCTGTTCGTGATGGGCGACAACCGCGGCGCGTCCGCGGACTCCTCGGCGAGGCTGTGCGAGGAGGAGCAACAACGCTGCGACCCCGACGCGGCGTTCGTGCCGGTCGACCTGGTCGTGGGCAAGGTGTTCGCGCTGGTCTGGCCGCTCGGCCACTTCAGGTTCATCAGTACGCCGGAAGAGTTCGAGGAGATCCCCGACCCGTAAGAGGGGCAGCGGGTCAGCCCTCGCGAGTGACCGTCATGCTGCGGTCACCGAAGCGGACCGTGTCACCGTCGAGGAGAGTGGCCGGACGGCCGGCCGTCAGCGGCTTGGACACCCCTCTGCGGATCACGACCGACCCGTTCGTCGAGCCTCGATCCATGACCACCAGGGCGCCGTCGGGGACCACCTGGAACTGGGCATGGGTCTTGGACAGCGACATGTCCGTCGAGCGCAAGGGCACCAGATGCCGGACCGGCTCACCGCCGCGGGCCTCGGGACGCCGGCCGACGAGCGCCAGTCCCTCCACCACGAACGACTCACCGGTGTCGAAGCTGACCCGCCAGATCGCCGCCGGGGCGGTGGTGTCGACGCGCCGCTGGGTGGCGATCGGCTGTCCGGGCACAGCAGAAGGCGGCGGGGGCGGGTAGTCGTGGACCGGCCGCGGCGACGGCGGCGAGGGGGAGGCCGGGGGCGTGGCCGGTGCGGGTGATGCATGCCGGCCATGGGCCGGATCCGGGGCGGGCTCCCGTGCCGGTTGCGACGGCACCTGCTGAGGTTCGGGAGCCGGTGCGGGCGCCGGTGCGGACGCCGGCGCGGGGGTGGACGCCGGCGTCTGGCCGGGCGCCGGCGTCTCCACGCGCTGCTCATGGGGCGACGGCATCAGCCGCATCGCGGTGAGGTTGACGATCTGGCGCGGCCGCTCGTCGACCTGCTCCTCCTCGACCGGCTGGGGACGGACGTCGACGACCACCGCCCCCGTCATCCGGTCGTGGGCGCCGCGGCGCCGTCCGCTGGGGTCGGCCACCGCGGTCCAGGCCAGGGTGGCGACACCCAGCCCGAACGTCGGCAGTCCGGCGATGCCGAGCACGATCGTGCGCAGCACCGCCGCCGGGATGCCGATCGGCCGACCGTCCTCCTCACGCACGACCCGCAGCCCGACGATGCCCTTACCGGGCGACACTCCGTCGATCCCGAGCACCACGGCGAACGCCAGGCCGACGACCAGCACGACGCCGGCGATCACGGCGATGCCGGCCCAGGTGTCGCCGGGCTCGATGAGGAACCGGTACGCCGCGTAGCCGGCGCCGGCGTACACGCTCCAGGCCAGCAGCCGGTCGATCGCGAAGGCGTAGAAGCGTCGGTCGAGCTCGGCGGCCGGGTAGGACTGGCGCGTCACGGCCTGGGTCATCGAGTGGCGGACTTCCTCTGCGTAGGTCAGGGCCGGGCGACCTGGATGGTCAGGCCGTCACCGAGGTTGATGATCGCGCCCGGGATCAACTGGACGGCGATGCCCGGCTTGAGGTCTTCGGGGGGCAGACCGGGCTGGACCAGCACCGTTCCGTTGGTCGAGCCCATGTCGGTGACGACGGCGCTGCCGTGGTCGGCACCAGACCCGGGACGGACCTCGATGTGGGTCGATGAGATCTCGTGCATCGGGCTGGGAACCGTGATCAGGGTCGGCTGCTCGGTGGACGTGAACCGCCGGGCCTCGGGGGCCCGGCCGATCAGCACCACGCGGTCGACGTCGATCGTCTCGCCGTTGGAGACGATCAGCTTCGCCACCGGCCGAGTGACGCTCGGGGCCATCGGCTGCCCCGGGATGCCCGGCTGCTCACGCGCGAACTCGTCGGTGTTGACCCCGGTCTGGGTCAGCCCGTCGTGGTCGCTGTTGCCTGGCGGCGGGGGCGGCGGAGGTGGGGGCGGCGCCTCCGACCCGAAGCCACCGTCGCCCCAGGGTCCGGGCTGCGGCGAGGGCGGCGGCGGCAGGTCGCCGAAGGTCGGGGGAGGCGGCGGCACCGGGATCTGGGCGGTGGCCGGATCGGGCTCGGACATCGGGGCCGGCGTCGGTTCGACGGGTTCGGGCCACGGCTGCAGGTAGTCCGGGGTCGGCTCCGGCGGTTCGGTGACGTCCTCCTCGGCCACCGGCTCCTCGACCACTTCCTCCTCTGCCGCTGCCATGATCGGCGACGGCTCGTCGGCCGCGGGCTCGTCCTCGACCACAGGCTCGGCCACAGCCTGGGGCGCGGTGTCCGGTTCGGTGTCGGGCTCGGTGTCGATCTCGACCCCCGGGGGCAGGACCGTCTCGACCTCGGGGTTCGCCACCAGCTGGCCGGCCGGGGGCAGGTCGATGCGGGACACGCGCACCAACCCACCGTCTATCGCGAAGTCCGGCCC
Organism: uncultured Actinomycetota bacterium; assembly: GCA_963729095.1. Lineage (GTDB taxonomy): Bacteria > Actinomycetota > Actinomycetes > Propionibacteriales > Nocardioidaceae > Nocardioides. The sequence goes on from CAVSMX010000044.1 coordinate 15,469, forward strand.
GGCCAGCTCATCACCCAGACTGACCGTCAGCAGGGTGACGTCGTCGACGGTCCGCTCCACCCACGTGGTGCTGCCGGCGCCTTCGAGCTCGACGGTCTCGTCGGCGGTCGTCAGCGAGGCGCGTACGCCGTCGCCGCGGAGCAGGATCCGGGTCGGCCCGACGTCCGCTCCGACCAGCACGAAGCCCTGGAGCGTGCTCAGCCCCGACGCCAGCAGACCATCGAGGACCTGGGTGAAGTCGGCACCGCCGTCGACCAGAGCCCAGAGCATCGCCACCCGCTCGCGTTCGCTCGCGGGGAGCAGCAGCGTGGTGTTCGTGCCGAACACGGCGTACCAGTCCCCCGGGCGGTAGGACCAGGTTCCGATGATGCCGTCGTTCATGGGAGGGCTCCCAACTTCTCCTCAAGACTCATCCGCTGTCGCTCGGAGTCATAGGGCGTGTCTTCGGCCAATCCCACCACATCGACGACTACGGCGGTCGCGTTGTCGCGCCCACCGGCCTCCACCGCCGCCGCGACGACCTTGTCGGCCGCGTCGCGGGGGTCCTCGGTCTCGCGCATGATCCAGCCGATCATCGCGTCGTCGATCATGCCGCTGACACCGTCGGAGCAGAGGATCAACCGCTCGGCGGCCGAGAGCGGAAGCACGTAGTAGTCGGCCTCGACCGCGCCCTGGCCGCCGAGCGCGCGCGTGATGATGTGCCGCTCCGGGTGGGTGGCCACCTCCTGCTCGGTGATCATCCCGGCTTCCACCAGCTCCTGGACGACGCTGTGGTCGACGCTGACCTGCTCGAGCTCACCGTGGTTGAAGCGGTAGATCCGGGAGTCGCCGACGTTGGCCAGCAGCCACTTCGGCTCGCCGTTCTGCTCGATCAGCAGCGCCACCACCGCGGTGGTTCCGGCCTGGAAGTCGCGGGCGCCGCGGGCCCGCTGCTCCGCGTCGTACTCGCCGATCCGGGCCTGGCAGCTCCGCAGGGTCGTGGCGATCACGTCCGCTCCCTGCTGCGGGTTGTAGCCCGTGTCGGCGAGCCGGGCGAACTCCTCCACCACGATCCGGCTGGCGACGTCGCCGCGGTCGTGCCCGCCCATGCCGTCTGCGACGACGAACACCGGTGGCTCGGCGAGGAAGGCGTCCTCGTTGACCTCGCGGACCACCCCCACGTCGGTGGCCGCACCGTGATGCAGCTCGACTCCCGTCATCGTCCGCATGATCCTCCGGAGCGGAGGGATAGGGAGGCACGGCCTACCGTTGGTCGGATGAGCACAGGCGACTCCGGAGCTGCAGGCTTCCGATCCCTCGCCGACCAGCTGCGCGGCTGGCCGGACGACCGGCTGTCCCGGTTGCTCACCGAGCGTCCCGACCTCGCCACTCCCGCCCCTCACGACTTCGGCCAACTTGCGTCACGAGCCACCGTCCGAGCGTCGATCGCGCGCGCTCTGGACATCCTGACCCGCCTCGAGCTCCTAGTCCTAGATGCCCTCGTGGTCCTCGGTCAAACCACACGGCCGGAACTGCATCGGATCATCCACGCCGAGCCCGACGCGACCGACACCGCCCTCGACCACCTGCTCGCCCTCGCGTTGGCCTGGGAGGCCACCGGAGGGCTCCGCCCACTCAGCGGCGTGGCCGACGGGCTGGCGGCGGCGCGCGGCACCGGGACCAGCGGTCTGCACCCATGCTCGCCGGAGCTCCCGACCCCGGAGGAGGTGGAGCAGCGGCTCGGGGAGCTCGGCCCCGAGGCACGCACGCTGCTGGAGCACGTCGTCGAGCAGGGTGGGGAGGCCACGACCGGCAACTCCCGGCACACCGTGCTGCCGGAGGAGGCCGCCACTCCCGCCGAGGAGCTGCTCTCCCGTCGCCTTCTGGTGCCCCGCTCCGGAGGCGTCGTGATCGTGCCGGGCGAGGTCGGGCTCGTCCTGCGCGGGGGGCGCACGACGGTCGAGCGCGCGGACGTCCCGCCCGTCGTCGCCACCACCGAGCGGGACCACGCGCTGGTCGACCGGGCCGGTGCGGGCGCGGCGTTCGAGCTGGTACGTCGTACCGAGCTGCTCCTCGACCACTGGGGTGGCGAACCCCCCGGCGTGCTCCGCGGGGGCGGGCTGGCGGTTCGCGAGCTGCGCGCCGCGGCAACCCGATTGCACGTCGACGAGGCGACCGCGGCCCTCGTGATCGAGACCGCTGCGGCCGCCGGCCTGCTCGCCGAGCGGGCCGATACCGACGGCAACCCGGTGTGGGTGCCCACCGACAGCTTCGACATGTGGAGCGGCCGTGGCCTCACCGAGCGCTGGATCCGGCTCGTTCAGGGCTGGTTGCAGAACCCGCGGATGCCGTCCCTGGTCGGCACTCGCGACAACAACGGCAAGACCCGCAATGCGCTGGCCGCCGATCTGGCCGGCCCGACCATGGTCGAGAGCCGCACGATGACCCTCGAGCAGCTGGCCGCTCTGCCGCCGGGCGAAGTGCTCGCCGCCGGCACCGGCGTCCCGTCGCTCGTCGCCCGGGTCGGGTGGGAGCGGCCGCGGCGACCCCGGATCCGCGACGACCAGGTCGCCTGGACAGTCACCGAGGCCGCGGTCCTCGGCCTCACCGGGCTCGGCGGGCTGGCGTCCTACGCGCGAGAGCTGCTCGCCGACGCCGACCCGAGCGCCACGCTCCATCGGCTGCTGCCCGAACCCGTCGACCACGTGCTGATCCAGGCCGACCTGACCGCCGTCGCGCCGGGCCCGCTCGAGTCGGCTCTGGCCCGGCAGCTCCAGCTCGTGGCCGACGTGGAGTCGCGCGGTGGCGCCACGGTCTACCGCTTCACGCCCGGGTCCGTACGCCGGGCCCTCGACGTCGGATGGTCCGCCGCTGAGCTGCACGGCTTCCTCGACACGGTCTCCCGGACGCCGGTCCCACAGCCGCTGACCTACCTCGTCGACGACACGGTCCGGCGGTTCGGCACCGTCCGGGTCGGGCACGCGGAGGCGTTCCTGCGCTCCGACGACGAGACCGCGCTGGCGGAGCTGCTTCACCACCCGCAGTCCGGGACGCTGGGACTTCGCCGGATCGCGCCGACGGTGCTGGTCAGCACGCTCCCGCTCGACGTACTGCTTCCCCGCCTGCGTGAGCTCGGCGCCGCGCCGGTCGTGGAGGCCGCCGACGGCACCGTCCGCGTGCTCCGCCCCGATGTGCTCCGGGCCCGCGGCCCCAGGCCACGCCGGACCGCCCCCGACGCCGCCCGCGAGTCGGTCCGGATCGCCTCGGCGGTCACCGCGATCCGGTCCGGAGAGCGCGCGAGCGCGGCCCGCCCACAGGCCGCGACCCAGCTGAGCCCGAGTGGGTCGCTGGCGGCGCTGCGGGAGGCGATCGAGGCCGGCACCGCCGTACTCATCGGGTACGTCGACAACCACGGCACCGCCACCGACCGGGTCGTCGACCCGCTGTCCGTGGAGGGCGGCGAGCTCACCGCCCACGACCACCGCGCCGACGACGTGCGCCGGTTCGCGATCCACCGGATCACCACGGTCCGGCCGTTGGAGTCCACCCCCTAGTCGAATCGGGGGTTGTGGCGCACCGAGTCGGGAGTTGTGGTGATGGCCTCTCCACCACGACTCACGAATCACCCGACCACAACCACCGACTCGGACGACCACCAGTCACGATTCAAGGCAGTCCGTAGGATCGTGCGGTGACCGACGGACCCCTGATCGTGCAGTCGGACAAGACACTGCTGCTCGAGGTCGACCACGAGATGGCGGCCGAGTGCAGGAAGGCGATCGCGCCGTTCGCGGAGCTGGAGCGGTCCCCGGAGCACATCCACACCTACAGGCTCTCCCCGCTGGCGCTCTGGAACGCCCGGGCCGCCGGCCACGACGCCGAGCAGGTGGTCGACACCCTGCTCACGTACAGCCGGTACGCCGTGCCGCATGCACTGCTGGTCGACGTGGCCGAGACGATGGCGCGCTACGGGAGGCTCCGGCTGGAGAAGCACCCCATCCACGGGCTGGTGCTGGTCAGTACCGACCGACCGGTGCTGGAGGAGGTCGTCCGCGCCAAGAAGGTGGCCGGCATGCTCGGCAACCGCATCGACGACGACAGCGTGGTCGTGCACGCCTCCGAGCGCGGCAACCTCAAGCAGGCGCTGCTCAAGCTGGGCTGGCCGGCCGAGGACTACGCCGGGTACGTCGACGGCGAGGCGCATGCGATGTCGCTCGACGAGCGCGAGTGGACGCTGCGCGACTACCAACGTGAGGCCGCCGAGTCGTTCTGGCACGGCGGCTCCGGGGTCGTGGTGCTCCCGTGCGGAGCGGGGAAGACCCTGGTCGGCGCGGCCGCGATGGCCCGCGCCCAGGCGACCACGCTGATCCTGGTGACCAACACGGTGAGCGCCCGCCAGTGGAAGGACGAGCTGGTCCGTCGTACGTCGCTGACCGCCGAAGAGATCGGCGAGTACTCCGGCGCCGTCAAGGAGATCCGGCCGGTCACCATCGCGACGTACCAGGTGATGACCACCCGCCGGAAGGGCGTCTACACCCACCTCGAGCTGCTGGACGCCCGCGACTGGGGCCTGATCGTCTACGACGAGGTGCACCTGCTGCCGGCGCCGATCTTCCGGATGACGGCGGACCTCCAGGCCCGGCGGCGGATCGGGCTGACGGCGACGCTGGTGCGCGAGGACGGCCGTGAGGGCGACGTGTTCTCGCTGATCGGGCCGAAGCGGTATGACGCGCCGTGGAAGGACATCGAGGCGCAGGGCTGGATCGCGCCAGCCGACTGCGTCGAGGTCCGGGTGACCCTGCCGGCCGCCGAGCGTCTTGTCTACGCGACCGCCGAGCCCGAGGAGCGCTATCGGCTCGCCTCCTGCACCCACCACAAGGTCGACGTGGTCCGTGACCTGGTCGCCCAGCACCGCGGCCAGCCGACGCTGGTGATCGGGCAGTACATCGACCAGATCGACGAGCTGGCCGAGCTGCTCGACGCGCCCGTCATCAAGGGCGAGACCCCGGTGAAGGAGCGGCAGCGGCTCTACGAGGAGTTCCGCACCGGCGGGCTCGACCTGCTCGTGGTGAGCAAGGTCGCCAACTTCTCCATCGACCTGCCCTCGGCCGAGGTGGCGATCCAGGTGTCGGGGTCCTTCGGCTCCCGTCAGGAGGAGGCGCAACGACTCGGGCGGCTGCTGCGCCCCAAGACCGACGGCCGGACCGCGCGGTTCTACACCGTGGTCTCGCGGGACACGATCGACGCGGAGTTCGCGCAGAACCGGCAGCGGTTCCTCGCTGAGCAGGGCTACTCGTACCGGATCCTCGACGCCGAGGACCTGCCCGCCTGACCCGCGGCCCTGGCCAGGCGCAGCGTCCAGAGGGCGCCCAGCAGCGCGATGCCGGCGCCGGCGCCGAACGCCCAAGGGATGCCTCGGGACTCCGCGACCAGGCCGAGTGCGATCGGGCCGAATCCGAGGCCGATGTCGATGAAGGCGCTGGCCGTTCCGGAGGCCGCACCCCGCTCGGACGGCGTTGCGGTCGCGAAGATCGCGGCGAAGAACGCCGGCGTGCTGAACGAGACGCCCACCGCCATCACCGCCACCCCCGTCATCAGCCCGGCTGGGTCCTGCCAGGTCGCGACCAGGACCAGGCCCAGCGCGATCGCCGCCAGTGACGCCGCGGCGAGCGGGAGCGACGGCAGCCGGTCGGGCACCCGTGCGAACGCGATCCGGCAGAACACGATCACCAGGCCGTAGGTCAGGAGCGCGAGGCTGGTGTTGTCCATCCCCACGTCCTCGGAGTACAGCGACGCGAACGCGAGGAACCCGCTGATCGCGGCCAGCGAGGCGAAGAACCCGAGCGAGATCGCGATCCCGGGCCGGTGGATCAGCCGGCCGTGGCCGTCACCCTCCGGGTCCCGAGGCGGCTCCGCGAGGCCCAGCACCAGCACCGCCGCCAGCACCGAGAGCGCGGTGGCGCCGTACCACGCCGCGTCGTACCCCGACCAGACGATCAGCGCCTCGCCCAGGGGCGGCCCCAGCGCGATGCCGAGGTAGAGGCCGAGCGAGTTGTAGCTCAGCGCCTCTCCCATCCTGGACGGCGGCGCCAGGTCGGCCAGCAGAGCGAAGCCGGCCACGAAGAACGCGGCCTCCGCGACGCCCTGCATCAGCCGGATCCCGACCACCGCGCCGAGCGAACCGGCGAACGGCAGCAGCAGCATGCCCAGCCCGCAGAGCAAGGCGCCGAAGATCATCACCGGCCGGCGGCCGCGTACGTCGGAGAGTCGGCCGGCGAACGGTCGGCACAGCAGCGCGGTCACCCCGAACACACCGAAGGCCAGGCCCGCGCCGGCCTCGTCGGAGCCGATCGGTCCGGTGACGTAGAGCGGAAGCCCGTGGATCGCGACGCCCACCGCGGCGAAGTAGGCCAGGTCGGCGACGGCGAGGAGGACGAAGGCAGCGGTGAAGAGCCGAGAGTCGTCAGCGTCCGCCCCGGGCGGTACCCCGGCCATGATGGGAAGGTACGCCCTGTCGACCCCGGCTCGGCCGGGTCGGCGTCAGGTGGGGTAGGCGACCCGGTCGACGCGGTGGTGGTAGCGGTTACCGACGGCGCCGCCGAGCATGGCTCCGATCAGAGTGACCACGAGCACCACCAGCCCGGCGATGACGCCGCCCGCGGTGAGCTCACCGTCGGAGAACGGGATCCGCGGCAGGTCGACCCGGTCCAGCGCGTCGTACTGCGACCCGAACAGCGCGCCCAGCCCCACCGCGAGCAGGGTGACCACCAGGCCGAGCACCCACACCGCCAGGCCCTGGCGTGCGCCGTCGAAGCGGGACATCCGGCCGGCGACGTAGCCGCCGCAGCAGTAGCCGACGCACAGCACCAGCATCAGGGCCACCGCGGCGCCCACGCTGAGGTCGCCGGCTTGGCCCTCGAGGTCGTCGCGGGTCAGGTCGGCGGTCTCGCCGATCGCCGCGGCGGCGGCCCCCAGGATGCCGGAGAGCAGGATCGCGACCCCGATCGCGACCAGCCAGCCGAAGAAGACCGCCCCCGCGTTGACCCCGCCGAACCGCCGGCGGGCCGCCTCGTGACTGATGGTGAGCCGGTCCTCGTGGAACGTCTCGCGCTCCTCCGCCGTGTCCTCCGTGTACGCCGTGTCCACCGAGTTCACGTCGTCGGTGTCGTGCCTGTGGAGCAGGTGCCGCGCCATGTTGCCTCCTGTCGGTCGAACCCCGACTTACCCGGGCCGGTACCCGGACTGCTCGACCACATGACACTTCCTGGGTCCGGTGAGGTTCAATGGCTCGATGGGAAGTCCCGCCGACCATTGGCCACTGACCACGGGCGACGACGTCCGTGACGACCTGCTGAGGGCCTACGGCGACCCGTCCCGCGGCTACCACGACACCAGACACCTGACCGAGGTGCTGACCCGGCTCGTTGAGCTCGCCGACCACGGCACCACGTTCGACCGGACGCCGGTAGTGCTCGCCGCGTGGTTCCACGACGCGATCTACGACGGCGAGCGGGACGCCGAGGAGCGCTCGGCCACCTGGGCGGAGGACTCCCTGCCCGCGCATACCGACCCCGCCACCGTGGCAGAGACCGCTCGCCTGGTGCGGCTGACCGAGACCCACCGGCCCACGGACGACGACGCCAACGGGTGTGCTCTGTCGGACGCCGACCTGGGCATCCTGGCGTCCCCCGACGACCGCTACACGGAGTACGTCGCGGCCGTGCGGGCGGAGTACGCCCACCTTCCCGACGAGGTGTTCGCCAAGGGTCGCCGCGTCGTGTTGAGCGACCTGCTCACGAAGCCGCAGCTGTTCCACACGGCGTACGGGCGGGAGGCGTGGGAGGACGCCGCACGCGCCCACGTGGAGGCCGAGCTAGCGCGGCTGTGAGCGGCGCCGGCGCAGGCCTGCGGCGTGGAGCCGGCGGACCAGCTCGCGCGAGGTGACCGGCTCGGCGCCGAGCGCCACCACCCGGTCGTACCACTCGGCAGGTACGTCGTAGTGGTCGCGGTCGAACCCTCGCTCGGGGATGCCGAGGTCGCGGGCGAAGACGTGCAGCTCGTCGTAGGACTCGTCACTGGCCAGGTGGGACCACAGCCGCCCGTGGCCCTCGGCATTGGGCGGGTCGATCAGGATCGCCATCAGGCCGTCGACCGTGCTCCCCGGGCCACAGCCGCATCGATCATGCGGCGCCAGGAGCGTACGTAGTCGGCGTCGACGTACGCCTTCGCTGTGCCGCCGGGGCGCACCTGCTCGGCCACGTGGAACTGCCGGACCCCGGCCCGCGCGAACCACGGGACCTGCTCCGGCTGGAGGCCACCGCCGGGCATCAGCAGCCCGGCGAGCTCCGGGTCGGCCTCCGCGCGCGCGAGCAGCTCGTCGTAGCCCCGCTGCAGCCCGGAGGACGATCCGCCGGAGCAGACCGCCGTCAGACCCGGGAGGCGGCGGACCCGGCGCCAGGACCGGGCCGCGTCGAGGGCCGCGTCGAAGCCGCGGTGGAACGTCCACGGCACCCCGGGGAGCTGCCCGACGAGCGCCAGGCAGGTCTCCTCGTCGATCTCCAGGTCGGCGTCGAGGAACCCGAGGCTGACGCCCTCGGCGCCGAGGCCGAGGTACTCCTCTGCGAGCCCGACCAGCCGCGCCATCTCCCCGCCGCTGGTCGTGAAGGTGTCGCCGAGCCGCAGCACCACCCGTACCGGCAGCTCCGTCGACCGGATCACGGCAGCGGCGGCGGCCAGGTCGGGCGAGCGCCCAGCCTCGTCGTCGCCGACCTGCAGTGCCAGCCGGTCGGCGCCGCCGTCGGCGCAGCCGGGTACGTCGCGCGCGTGGCGCACGACGACCTCGAGCACTGCATCGGCCATGTGTCCAGGTTAGGAGCCTGCTGACCAATCCGCGCGGCTACGCGCCCCGCTGGACGCGCACTGGCTGCGTTGCCGGGCGCTCGAAGCACGTGAAGTGCGCCTTCGCGCCGCCGCCTTGCCATTGCACGCCCATCGCGACGCTCGCGTTCGCCCGTCTTGGTCAGCAACCTCCTAGGCCGCCACCGGCAGCAAACCCGGGAGGTCGAGCAGCAGGTCCAAGCGGTCGCGCTGTTCCTCGGCCCACGCGCCCACGCTCGCCTGCAGCTCGAGCAGCATGTCGATGGTGGCGAGCACCTTCCTGACGTCGTCGACGATGTCGGTGAACGCGTCGAGCCCCTTCAGCGCGACCTCGGCGCCGAACGCCGCCCAGCCCGCGGGCCCAGCCACGCGGGTGAGCAGCGTGCGGGCCAGCCGGGTCATCGCCTCGCCGAGCTCGACGACCAGGCCCTCCACCTGCACAGCGAGGGCTTCGCAGAAGTCGGCGATCTCGTCGAAGATCGCGGCGCCCTCCCCGACCAGGTCGCCGAGCCCGCGCGCGGCCAGGGAGTGTGCGTTCAGGCGCACCAGGTAGGCGGCCGCTGCCCGACCCCGCCACCGCGACACCACGGCGACCGAGAGCGCGGTGCAGCCGGCGGCGTACCCGGCCAGCGCGTCCTCGACCTGATGGCAGGCGACGGCGTTGCCCCGGATCGCGACGTGATCGCCGGCCAACGGAACCACCAACAGCTCCTCGAGGCTGCCGTCGGGCAGCTGTCGCAGCCCGGCTCCCACCTCGTTGAGCGCCCGGATGCCGAGGTTGATGGTGTCGCGGAGCGCGGAGAATCCCCGGTCCCACGCGCCGAACGTGGGGTCGTGCGCGCGCTCGGGCCCGCCACCGTCGGGCGGGGACAGGTCGGTGGGCAGCGGGGCCGGGAGCGCCATCTCAGGCCACCACGGGCATTGCGGCGGCCACTCGGTCGTCGGTCGCGCCGAGATCGGCAGCCGCGACCGTCACACCGGCCCGGAGATCGGCCCAGTCGTCGGCGAACCAGCGGCCGACCGCCTCGACCCCCGCTCGCAGCGGGTCCATCGCCTCGGCCAGCGGCCGCAGTACGCACGCCGGGCTGGCCTCGAACCCGTCACGCCGGCACACCCAGGTGACGGCGTGTCGGGTGATGTCGCGGAACTGCTCCGCGAACGCGTCCATGGCGGCCGGCAGCTTCCGCAGCTCGGTCCACGCGACCACCTCGATCGTCTCGTCCATGGGTGCCACCTCTCGCTCGGGGATCCGGTGCTCACCGGTTGCCCCTCTGAGCGCGGGCTTGAAACGTGCGCACAATGGGACTGTGGACAACAGCCTGCTGTTCGAGGCGCGTGCGCTCGTGCTCGCCGATCTCGAGGCCCGACACCAGGCGAACGCGGTCGCCGTCTCGGCCCTCGAGGACGCCTGCGAGTCGCGCCAGTGGTGGGCCGAGCAATGGCCGGAGGGCGCGGCGTACGTCGCCGGGCTGGTGGCCCAGGACGTCCAGGACGCCTTGTTCGAGAAGGTCGGCAGGTGGCCGATGTGCCTGGAGTGCGACGACGGCCCGGTGCACTCGCTGTACATCCAGCCAGACCTCGGTGGACCGGACCCGGTGTGGGTGTGCGAGGAGACCGGTGAGATCGCGGCCCCGCTGGGGTTCCTGGGCTCGGGCAGACCCTGAGCCTCGCGCACGTACGCGCACCGGGTTTCGACGCGCCCGTCGCGACCTCCTTCGTCGGTCGCGGGGCTTGCTCAACCTCGTCTCGCGACGCAGCCCGCTCGTCCCTCGCGGCCTGCTGCTCGCTTGAGCTCAGTCGCCCCCGAGCTGAACCCACATCGTGAACCGGTCGGCCCGGTAGACGCTGCGGGAGACCTCGACGATCTTGTCGTCGGACAGGGCACGGCGGGAGTGCCGCAGCACCGCCGAGCCCGGCTGCTGCTCGAGGAGCTGGGCCTCTTCGGAGCTGGGGGTGTCCGCGCTGATCGAGTCCTCGACCCAGGTCGGGCGGAGCCCCCGCGCGCTGAGTGCCTCGTAGAGGCTGGTCGGCATCCCGGACTGCAGGAACCCGGGGAGGAGCACCTCGTTGAGATAGGCGTCCTCGATGCAGACCGGCACTCCGTCGCCGCGGCGCAGCCGGCGCCAGTGGATGACGGCGTCACCCTCGGTCAGGTTGAGGGCCCGCGCCACGCCGGGACCGGCCTGCTCCCTGCGCGCCAGCAGGGTCTGCGACTCCGCGAGCATGCCGCGGCGGTTCATCTCTTCGGTGTAGCCGGTGATCCTGGTGGCGACCCGACGCGGCCGGGCCACGAACGTGCCGCGGCCGGGGATCCGCTCGAGCAGCCCCTCGACCACCAGCGCGTCCAGCGCCTGCCGTACGGTCATCCGCGCGACCCCGAAGCGGTGCACCAGCTCCCGCTCGGACGGCGCGGGTGAACCTGGGGCGTTGCCGGCGACGAGTGTCCGGACGTACTCACGCACCTGGACGTGCTTCAGGGCCCGTCCGTCGGTGAGGAGTGTGTCGTCCATGAAAGGCAGATTAGGGCGCAAGACCGGTCTAGTCTGCCGATGCCAAATACCTTTACCTAGTCCTTCTTGGTCATTCGGCAGCGATCGCCCGGAGTACGTCGAGCCGGGCCGCCCGGCGGGCCGGGAACACCGCCGCGAGCACGCCGACCAGCACGGACAGCACCAGGAACAGCGCCATCTGCCCGTAGGGCACGGCGATCACCTCGAGCCCCTCGTCGCGCACCGCACGCATCAGAGCGACGCCGAAACCGATGCCCAGCAGCACCCCTAGCACGGTGCCGAGCAGCGAGATCACGACCGACTCCAGGGTGATCATCCGTCGAAGCTGTCGCCGGGAGACGCCGATCGCGCGGAGCAGCCCGACCTCGCGGGTGCGCTCGATCACCGACAGGGCCAGGGTGTTGACGATGCCCAGGACGGCGATCACGAGCGCGAGGCCGAGCAGGGCGTAGATGATCAGCACGAACTGGTCGATCGGCGCCCGCTGCTCGTCGGCGAACTCCTGCTGGTCCTTCACGGTCACGATGGGCTCGTCCTGGACCGCCTTCTCCAGCAGCCCTTCGACGCCGGGCGACCCGTCGGTGTCGATGATCAGCGTGTTGTCCTGGGCCGGGTAGCCGAGGGCTTCGAGGGTGTTCAGCGTAGTGAGGATCGGGAACGGAACGAGCGGCGTGTCGTCGTACAGCCCGACGATCCGGAGGTCCGGGTTGCCGGCAGGCCCCTCCACCTCGACCGGGTCGCCGACCTCGTAGCCCTCGTCCTCCGCCCATGACTCGCTCACCAACGCCGTGTCGTCGACGAGGTCCTCGGAGCCGGAGACTACGTCCAGCCCGAGTCGATCGAGGGTCGCAGGGTCGGCGGCCGCCAGCCCGTCGCCGTGGCCACCGGTGAACTGGAACCGTTGCCTGATCACGCTCTCGACGCCGGCGACCTGCTCCAGCCGCTCCGCGATCGTGGTCGAGAACGGACCGCCGATGGCGCTGCTGACGACGTAGTCGCCGACGAAGTTCTTCTCGACCGCGCGGTCGACGGACGCCTTGGCCGAGGCGCCGACGATCGCCATCGTGCACGCGAGCGTGAGCCCGATCATCAACGCCGAAGCCGTGGCGGCGGTACGCCTGGGGTTGCGCAGCGAGTTCTGGCCGGCGAGGTTGCCGACCGGGCCGAACCCGCGCCGGTAGAGGCGGTGCACCGCGTGCAGCAGTGGTCGGCTGATGACCGGGCTTGCCGCGGTGACGCCGAGCAGGATCGCGAGCACACCGGCCCCGGTCTGCTGCGCGCCGTACGGCAGCGACGAGAACAGTCCGATGCCCAGCGCTGTCACTCCGACGCCGACGAGCACGACGCCGAACCAGAACCGTCGGTGCAGGGACTCCTCGGGCAACGCGATGTCGTCGCGCATCGCCTGGACCGGCGCGATCCGGGAGGTACGCCGCGCCGGAAGCCACGCTGCGGCAACCGTCACGACCAGCCCCACGGCGTACGCCGCCACGACGGTGCGCGGCGCGAACACCAACGACTGCCCCGACAGGTCCAGCCCGAAGCTGCCGAACAGCGTCCGGATGCCGAGCGCGAGCAGCACCCCGAGGCCGAGGCCGACGGTCGAGCCGATCAGGCCGACCACGGACGCCTCGAACAGCACCGACCCCGTCACCTGGCGGGTGGAGGCGCCGAGCGCCCGGAGCAGGGCCAGCTCGCGGCTGCGCTGGGCGACCAGGATCGAGAACGTGTTGACGATCAGGAACGCCCCGACCACGAGGGCGATCCCGGCGAAGATCAGCAGGAAGGTCTGGATGAACCCGATCGCCTGCTTCAGCTCCGAGGCGGACTCGTCCGCGGCCTTGTCGCCCGTCACCGCCTCGTACCCGTCGGGAAGTACGTCGGCCACCCGGTCGCGCAGGTCTTCCTGCGAGACGCCGTCCTCAGCGGTCACCCAGATGTCGTTGAACGCGTCGTCGCCGCCGAGGAACAGCTCCTGGGTCGTGCGGGTATCGAAGATCGCGAGCGTCGCGCCGTTGAGTGACCCGCCCTTCCGGAAGTCGGCGATGCCGACCAGTGTCGGCTCGAGGCGCGCGGTGCTGCCGGCCGTCAGGATCGGGATCCGGTCGCCCACGTCGTACCCGGCCTTCTCGGCGGTGCGGGCGTCCAGTGCCACCTCGTCGCCGCCGTGCGGCTCGGTGCCCTCGACGATGCTGAGCCCCTCGAGGCCGTGCCCTGCGGGCGCGGTGGTCCAGTTGGCACCCAGGGCGGGCGGACCGAACGTGCCGATCACCTTGCCCTCGGTGCTGACGACGTAGACGCCGAACGCCGTGACGTTGCCGTCGGCCCGCGCGGCACCGGGTACGTCGGCGAGCCGGTCGACCATGTCGGCCGGAATCGTGAGCGAGGACGAGGTGATGGCCTGCGCGTTGCCCTCGCCCGGGCGCACCACCACGTCGCCCACGGTCGAGGCGAACAGCGCGGTGAAGCTGCGGTCCAGGGTGTCGGTGAAGATCAGGGTGCCGCTGACGAACGCGACGCCGAGCACGATCGCGAACGTGCTCATCAGCAGCCGCAGCTTGCGGCCGAGCAGGCTCTTGAGCGCCGCCCTGATCACTGACCCGGCCTCACGGAGCAGTCATCCGGGTCATGATCTCCAGGACCTGCTCCTGGCCGGGGTCGCGGATCTCGTCGACCACCCGACCGTCGGCGAGGAAGACCACGCGGTCGGTGTACGCCGCCGCCACCGGGTCGTGGGTCACCATCACCACGGTCTGCCCGTGGTCGTCGACGCTGCGCCGCAGCAGGTCCAGCACCTCGGCGCTGGCCCGGGAGTCGAGGTTGCCGGTGGGCTCGTCCGCGAACACCACCCGCGGTCGGCTGACCAGGGCGCGCGCCACCGCCACCCGCTGCTGCTGGCCGCCGGAGAGCTCGTTGGGCTTGTGGGTGAGCCGGTCGCCGAGGCCCACCGTCGCGACCACCGCGTCGTACCACTCCTGCTCGGGGCGGCGACCCGCGATCGCGAGGGGCAGGGCGATGTTCTCGGCCGCGGTGAGGGTCGGCACCAGGTTGTAGGACTGGAAGACGAACCCGATCTCGTCCCGGCGGAGCGCGGTGAGCTGGCGGTCGCTCATCCGGCCGAGCTCCCACTCGCCCACCATGACGGTCCCGGCGTCGGCGGTGTCCAGGGCGGCGCAGATGTGCATCAGCGTGGACTTGCCCGACCCGCTCGCCCCCATGATCGCGGTGAACTCACCGGCGAACAGATCGAGCGTCACCTCGTCGAGCGCACGCACCAGGGCAGCGCCGACGCCGTAGGTCTTCGTCAGGCCGGTCACGCGGACAGCGGGGGTCGGGACGGCTGCGGCGGCCTGCGTCATGGCCCCAGCCTTCCCTCCCGCTCCAACTCGGCGCCACCCGGATCTGCCCTGAGTCGACCCTCACCACCCCCAGTGCCACGCGTCCGAAGTCTTCGCGCGCTTCGCGCGCTCTTGGCACGCACCTCGCGGCGTTGGCGTCGCTAGACGTGCGCCCGGCATGCCAGCGCTCCGCCGCCTTGCGATGCACACACCTGAACACGCCAAGCAGGCGATCACTTCGAACGCGCGACACTAGCCGGGCCAGTCGGCCGTGGTGACGCGTCCTCCCGGATCTCGACCCGCAGCACCGCGCGGGCGTCACCTTTCTCGTAGAGGTCGTAGGTGCCGCCCACCAGCTCGGGGAACACCAGCGACGCCACCTCGTCCCCGAAGACGGGGCGCGGGACCACGGCCACGTGTTGGCGGTGGGCCTGGTCGGGGGCAGCGATCTCGACCTCGTCGCCGACCCGGCTCGCGGGCATCGTGACGACGAGCGCCCCGATGTCGCCGCCGATGTCGAGCAGCACCGACCCCTGGCCCGCGTGCGGATTCTCGGCAGCCGGATGGTGGCCGGGTACGCCGTGCTCGTGCGCGGTCATGACGCCTGCGTCGTGCCGGGCTGGGTCTGGTACCCACCGCCGGGAAGCCCCAGGTACGGGAACTCGTCCAGTAGGTCGGCGTTGGTGTTGCTCGTGCCGTCCTCGATCGCGCTGGCTGCGCCGTCGGGCGTGAACGACGGGTCGACCAGCGGGATGGTCAGCCCGGCGATCGCCCGGAGCTCGATCGTCACGACGTCGTCACCGATCCGCCGGCCGTTGGGGAAGCCGGCGGCGTCGCCGGCCACCAGGCCGAGCGGGTGCGGGTCCTCGGCGGGCGGCACTGCCATGTTGAGCCGCAGCATGTCAGCGAGCACCGGACCGGTGAAGTTGGTGAACCCCGGGACGACGCCGGCCGGGATGCCGGTGAGCAGGATGGCGTTGAGGTCCGCCCGCGGCTTCTTGTAGGCGTCGAGGTTCGGAAAGACGCCCGGATAGAGCACGGGGAGGAGCTTGCCCAGCTCGGGCCGGTTGACGAACTTCTTGAACCGCTCGTCACGGTTGGGTTCCCGGTTGTTCCACCGGTCCTTCTGGCCCATGGGAACGATGACCTCGTTGAACAGCGGGTTCCCGAGGCGGGAGACCTGGACCCACGGCCCGCGACCGACGTACTTGCCCTGCTTCCGGTCGAAGACGCGGCCCGTCCTCCGGCTCGCGGTGGCCCACACACCGATCGTCGACCTGCGGTCGAGCACGCCAGAAGGCGGACGCCCGTCCTTGGTCAGCTCGCGGGCCGGGACCTGGAGCGCGATGGTGTGCACGTTGAAGGACTGCACGGCGTTCACGCCGCCCATGGCCGGCATCGAGATCAGGTGCGCCTCGTTGAACGGCCGCAGCGCGCCGAGGTCGAAGACGCTGCCGAGGTCGACGTGGAACGCGTCCGCCCGCTGGCCCGCGAAGACCTTGCGCGAGCCGATCGTGTGCACCGCCTGCCCGGCCAGCGCGGCGTAGTCGGGTGTGCTGCGGACACCGACGTTCACCGGCGGGCAGGGCAGGTTGCGCGCCAGCACCCGGGACTTGCCGTTGATCACGCGGGTCACGGAGTAGAACTGCGGCCGGTTCCAGGTCTTGTCGCGGATGTCGGTGATGGGGCCGGTGTTGTAGAGGAAGGACCGAGGGTTGCGGACCCGGGTCGTGAACTTGAACTGATAGCTGACGTTGGACTCTGCGCGGTTGGTGTTCGACACGTGGATCTCGTAGCGCACGTCGTCGCCGAACTCGTAGAAGTTCGGTCCACCGTCGGGCTTCTGCAACGGGATGAAGTTCGCGATCAGGACGACCATGTCGGGGTCGGTCGGGCTGACGTATGCGTACACGTCGGTGCTGTCGGCCACCGGGTCCTTCGAGATCTCCGGCGCTTCGCGGTGTGAGGACATCTCACTCCCCTCCCGCCGCGTTCAGGATCCTGGTCACCAGGTCGCGGTCCTCGACCACGACCTCGCGCTCTCCGACGAGGAACCGCACCTCGGACCCTCGGTGGTCGTCGACCACGGCCAGCACCGGCTCCGTCGCCCGCCCCGGACTGGGCCTCGCGGCGGCCGGCGACCCGCCACTCACGATGCCCACCGTGCCTGCGGCGGTCCCGATCCCCGCCGCTGCCAGAAACTTCCGTCTGCTCGTGTCGCTCATGTCGGCCCTCCCAACGTAGGTGCGCGCTCGGTTGAGACGCGTCACATCGGACGGTTCGGAACCACCCGCCTGGTCGGATTTCCGGCCTGCCGCCGATGACCGATTTCTCTCGAACATTTGTTCGATCCTGGCGTATCCTCGAGGCATGGACTTCCAGAGCACGCTCTTCGAGGCACCCGAGAAGGGGGTGCGCAGCTTCGCCGGGATCGAGCGGCGCGAGCTCGGCTCCGGCGCCTGGGTGGACCTGCTCCGCTCGTGGGTGCCCGGCAGCGACGACGTCTTCGCCACGTTGGTGGGCGAGGTCCCGTGGCGTGCCGAGCGGCGGCAGATGTACGACCGCCTGGTCGACGTCCCCCGGCTCGTCTACACCTACATGATCGGCGAGGACCTGCCCCACCCCGTGCTCGCCGAGGCCCGTGACGCCCTCAGCGACCACTACCTGGCCGAGCTCGGTGAGCCGTTCCGCACCGCCGGATGCTGCTACTACCGCGACGGCCGCGACAGTGTCGCCTGGCACGGCGACCGGATCGGGCGGGGCGACACCCACGACACGATGGTCGCGATCGTGTCGTTCGGCGATCCGCGCAAGCTGGCGCTGCGCCCGCGCGGCGGCGGCGGGTCGATCGCCATCGAGATGGGCCACGGCGACCTGCTGGTGATGGGCGGCTCCTGCCAGCGCACCTGGGAGCACGCCGTACCCAAGGTGGCGAACGCCGGCCCGCGGATCTCGGTTCAGTTCCGCCCGTTCAACGTCTTCTGACCAGGTCCGGCATCCTCGAACAGAGCTGCAGCGCGCGCGGCGCTGGCCCGCGCCCGGGCCCCGGTGCTGAGCAACCCCAGAGCGAGGATGCCGATCCCGAGACCGACCACCATCCACCACACGCCTCGCGCGCCCTCGACGAAGGCCGTCCCGCCGCCGGCTCCGGCCGCGCCCAGGATCGCTCCGGCGATCGCGATGCCCAGGGTGGTGCCGGTCTGCCGGCCGGCCGAGGCCAGCGACGCCGCGAGACCGGCCATCGACGTGGGCATGCCGGAGACGGCCGTGTAGGTGATCGGCGGGTTGACGGTGCCCAGGAAGACGCCGAAGAACAGGTACGACGCCACCACGACCGCCAGCGGCGGTGGACGTCTCGAGCCCGGCACCCACGGCGCCCCCCAGCGCCAATCGCGGTCCCGGCGACGGCCAGCGGGAGTCGCGGACCATGGCCGCCCACCCGCCCGCCGGTGAGGGGCGAGAGCACGATGACCAGCACCCCGACCGGGAGCAGGCAGAGCCCGGTCGCCATCGCCGACAGGCCGCGTACGTCCTGCAGGTACAGCGTCGTCGTGAACAGGAACGCGCCGAACCCGCACAGGGCGAACAGCGCCATCAGGATCGCGGACGTGAACGGCACGCTCCGGAACATGCGCAGCTCCAGCAGCGGGTCGTCACGACGCCGTTCGTAGCCGATCAGGCCGAGCAGGCCGAGCAGCGCGGACGGCCATCAGCCCGACGATGATCGGCGAGGACCAGCCCAGGCTCCGTGACTCGATGAGCGCGTAGACGACGCTGCCCAGGACCAGCACCACCAGGATCTGCCCCACCGGGTCGGGCCGGCGCGCCCGCGGCGCGCGCGACTCCGGGACGAAGAGCGCCGTGCCCACCAGCGCCAAGACCACGATCGGCACATTGATCCAGAAGACCGCAGCGCCAGCCGACGCCGTCGACCAGCACGCCACCCAGGATCGGACCCAGCGCCAGGGACAGTCCGGCCATCGAGCCGAAGACGCCGATCGCCCTGGCCCGCTCTGCCGGCTCGGTGAAGGTGGCCGCGACGATCGCCATCGCCACCGGGTTGAGCATGGTCCGCTCCGACGGCCTGCAGCGCCCGTGCGGCGATCAGGAAGCCGATGGTGGGCGCCAGCGCGCAGAGCAACGAGCCCGCTCCGAACACGACCAGGCCCACCCGGAAGACCCGCCGACGGCCCACCCGGTCCGCCGTGGAGCCGGCCAGCACCAGGAAACCGGACAGCACGAGGGTGTAGGCGTCGACCGTCCACTGCAGGTCGGAGACCGAGGCGTCGAGGTCGTGACGGAGGACCGGCAGGGCGACGTTCACGATGGAGATGTCCATCACGACGACCACGATGCTGGCGCAGCAGGTCGCCAGCACCAGGAGCCGGCGGCGTCGGTCGAGCGCACCCGGTCCGGGGTCTCGGGGAGGGCCTGGGTTCTCATGAGTACGACGCTAGGATTTAGAGCGTGCTCGAAGTCAACCCGGACCCCGATGCCCGAGTCAGGCGTGAGCATCGCCGAGGCCGCCAGCCGGACCGGCGTCAGCGCGCACACGCTGCGCTACTACGAACGCGCCGGCCTCGTCGTCACCACCGTCGACCGCACCTCGGGAGGTCGCCGCCGCTACCGGCAGCTGGACCTCGACTGGATCAACGTGTGCACCCGCCTGCGGGCCACCGGCATGCCCATCCGGACGATCCGTCGGTACGCGGAGCTGGTGTCCGCCGGGCGCGGCAACGAGGAGCAACGTCTGGCCCTGCTCGAGGTCCACCGGGCCGAGGTGATCGCCAGGCTCAGGAGATGCAGGGCAACCTCGAGCTCATCGACCACAAGATCGGCGTCTACCGGGGACGGCTCGCCGCCGGTGAGGCCGACCGGCCGTGGGCGTGACTTCGGCGACCTGTTCTGCGCCACCGATCCTCAGACGTCATCGGGTCTCGATACACCGCGTCGCGACGTCGTTCCTCAGTCGCGGCGGCACTCGACCTGACCTCGCCCACGCAGCCCGCTCGTGCCTCGCGGTCTGCTGCGAGGTCAGAACTCCACGCCGGGAGCGTGCTCCTGTCCCTCGGGGGCGTCGTAGAACTCGCGCTTCTCGACCTTCGCGATGCCGGTGAAGAACATCCACGGGATGGTCACCACGAGCTTGTTGAGCGTGGCGACGGCGTCGTTGTAGTACTGCCGGGCGAAGGAGATCTGGTTCTCGGTCTCGGCCAGCTGCTTCTGCAGGTCCTGGAAGTTCGCGTTCGCCTTGAGGTCCGGGTAGGCCTCGGCGACGGCGTTCAGGTTGACCAGCGCGCCGGCCATCTCGGCGTCCGCGGCGGCCTTCTGCGGGACGCTGTTGCCGGCGGCGGCGGTCTGCAGGTGTGCGCGCGCCTTGGTGATCTCCTCGAAGACCCCCTTCTCGTGCGCGGCGTAGCCCTTGACGGTCTCGACCAGGTTGGGGATCAGGTCGGCGCGCCGCGTGAGCTGCACGTCGATGCCGCCCAGCGCCTCCTCGGCGGAGACGTCGCTGGTGCGCAGCTTGTTGAAGCCGACCACCCCGAAGCCCACCAGGAGCACCAGAACGACGATGACGATGATCGCGATCAACATCCGACTACCTGCTTTCTCGAAGTTGGGTGAAGCGTAGGGGTGATCACCAGGAGCCGCCGCCCCCGCCGCCTCCGCCGCCACCGCCGGAGAAGCCACCCCCGCCACCGCTCGATGACGACGACTGGGTGGCCTGGTACGACGAGATGGCGCTGCTCACCGTGTCGTTGAAGTCGCTGACCATCGAGTCGACGTACGACCCGGCGGCGGCACCGGCGTACGCGCTGCCGAAGTAGTGGGGCACCGGCGGCTCGGTGCCGGTCTCGGTGCGGTACTTCGCCGCCCATTCGTCGGCGCAGCCGAAGGCCACCGCCCAGGGGATGTAGGCGGTGTAGAGCTCCTGGCGGCCGGAGAAGTCGAAGCGGTCCTGGCTGGACGGCGTGGACAGCACCCGGTGGAAGCCGCCGATCCGCGACCAGAGGTCGCGTCCCTGCCGGGTGCGCTTGGTGCCGGCGCCGGTCTTCAGCATCGGTGACCCGAACACCGCGAAGGCACCCGGGATCAGAGCCACCATCGTCATCGAGAAGGGGTTCCAGATGGCGATGGCGATCGCGCCGAGGAGCCCGAGGAGCACCAGCAGGCCGCCCAGGCCGCCGATACCGGCCTTCGTCAGGTTGCCCGACACGATCGCCCAGGTCTTGGTGCTGGTCTCGAAGCCCGCGATCTCGGTCTTCAGCCGCTCGCCCGCCTTCACGTCCTTGCGCGCCGCGACGAACGACGTACCCGGGCCGGACAGCAGGTGAGCGACGCCGCTGGAGACCTCGTCCAGGCCGCGCCACCCGTCGGGCCCACCCTTGTCCGTGATGACCCAGCTGTCCGGGCCCCTCTGCAGGTCGACCGCGCCGTGCTGGGCGGCGTGCATCAGGGTGGCGACGTAGGCCTCCTTGTCGATGCTTTCGGTGAGGACGTACTTCCCCTGGGCGGGGCCGATGCCGTCCGGCGGCCCGTACATCAACGGGAACTGCGGGTTGCGCTCGTAGGTCATCCGGGCCAGCACCGCTCCGAGGACTCCGGCAAGCAGGGCGAGCAGGATCACGATGCCCAACAGCACAGGACTGGTACTGAGCGTGCGGTCCCAGCGCGCGGCCCAGGGCACGTCCTTGTCCTGGTCCGGCACCGGCAGGTCGAGGCCGGTCTTGATCGATACCGGCGTGTGGTCGTCGAGCGGGCCGGTGGTCACGGTGAGGGTGTCGGTGCCGGCGCCCTCGGCCTCGCAACCGTCGGTCTCGCCCAGTCCGACGGCACACTGCACGTCGTCTTCCGACGCCACCGGCAGGTGCACGGTGAGGGTCGCCTTGTCGATGTCCTGCAGCCAGCCGGTCGGGATCAGCTGCCAGTAGAACTGGCTCTCACCGTCGACGTTCTCACCCGGCTGGATCGCGTCGTGCATCGAGTACTTGATGACGTAGACGTGCTCGCCCATGCCCAGGGTCTCGGACGCCGAACCGATCTTGATGTTGGTGAAGCGGTTGTGACTCTCCTTGAGCACCTCGAACGGCTCCTCCTCCCCGTCCCGGGTGACCGACACGTCGTACGGCGTTCGGCGGGTGCTCGGTGCGGTCGGGTCGGCGCGATCGAAGAACCGGAAGATCCCGTGCTTGGTGAACAGGCCGTCGAGGGTGAGAGTCTCCGTGACGTGGATGTCGCCGTCGGCATCGAGCACGAAGTCAGCCTGGTAGTCCGTGATCGTGGAGGTCTCGCTCTCGGAACCAGCGTCGTCGCCGGTGTTCCAGAAGAGTGCGTTGGCGAAGATGACCGCGATCAGGATGCCGAGGCTGATCACGATGACCACGACCCGCTTCATGGGGCGAAGACTAGGGGTCGGTCACCCGGGACAGGCCCAAACGCGCTCAGCCGCGGCGAAGTATCCAGACCAGCAGCACGATGGCGGCGACCGCCGCCAGCCCCTGCTTCCAGTAGCTCCGCACCAGGACCGGCAGCACCGTGGCGCCCAGGTCGAGCGAGTCATTCGCGCCGGCGGGTGCGGCCGCCCCGGCGGGTGCCGGGGCGGGGTCAGGGGGTGGCCCGGAGCCGGGCCTGGTGGCCTCATCGGGACCCTCCGGGGCGGCCCGGGCCTCCTCCTCCGCCTCCTGATCGGCCGGGGCG
>CAVSMX010000045.1:0-10846 GCA_963729095.1 uncultured Actinomycetota bacterium
ACCGCTCAGGCCTCGGCATCTACTCCGCCGAGGAGCGCCAGCGCCACCTCGAGACCGGCTCCTACGAGCCAGTCGAGGAAATCGGAAGCGCCTCCGAACTCATCGACGACTCGGTGGTCGACTCCGCTGGTCGAGCAGCCGGGAGCGAGGAACGAGCGACCGGCGTCGTCGAGACCTCCCCAGCCGATCTCGGTACAGACGTGGTCGATGCGGAGATCAAGGACACCCACGGCACCGAGCAGCGGGAGGTCCCAGCCCAGTCATCCACAACGGCCCACACCAGCGCCGAGCTCCTGGAGCAGATCACCGGCACTGCCGTCGACTCCCCGCTCTGCATGACCTGCGGCACCAAGATGCGCCCCGCCGGCTCCTGCTACGTCTGCGAGGGCTGCGGCAGCACCAGCGGCTGCAGCTGATCCAGTTGGTGAAGGGTGGGCGTCGAGTTCGGCGCCTACCCTCCTCCACAACACGCCCATCACGGGACGGACACCGGATCCTGACCCTTCCTGTCGAGCTCCGTCATGCGAGGCCTCCCGTGGGTCGACTGTGATCCAGGTCACTGTCTGCGCCAAGATATGGCCCCGGTCGGGCAGGCGACAAGGGATGCGTTCCTGGCCGAGCTTGCGAGGCCGGGCGTATGGAGATCCGGTGAGTGGTCTCGATACGCCCGCCTTCTGGTCGCCGGCCGGTGCCGGACAGGCGTGACCCGAGCTACGTCACTTCGGGTGCGCCTGCGGCTGTCGGTGCGGTGCGGAGGGCGAACCCGATCAGGGTGATGACGATGCCGAGCACAATCGCCATGAAGGCGACACCGAATGCGACCACCGATGTGAACAGCGAGGCCTGCAGGAACGCCGAATCCATGGCCGTTGCCCGGTTCGGGTCCTCACGGTCCAGCTCGGCGTAGGTCAGCCCGCCGGTGATGTCCTTGGTGTGCTTGTCGATCACGTCGGCCTGGCAGTAGGCCGAGAACGGGCCGTTGACCTCGTCGCCGGCCAGGCAGTTCGCGTCGTCGGCGACGGTGATCTTCTGGTCCGACAGGGTGGTGGAGACGACCACCCAGGTGATGACGCCGGCGATTGCCATCAGGACGCCGACCACGATGGAAACGATCGAAGCTGTCTTGCGCATGAGACCCTTCTCCCTCCGCCGGCCTCGGGAGCCGGCCCCTTTGAGCGTATGGCGTCCGGGCGGCGTGAACCCGCGACCACGCGGAGGTCGATCCGGGGCCCTGTGGCAGCGCTCGCTGCTCGACCACCGGTGTCGCTGGCGCTCCTCGCACCTCAACCACCGTCGATGCCGAACCGCTCGGCGAGTACGCCGTACCGGAGGCCGCGGTCGCTGACCGTCAGCGAGTCGACCCCGAGCTTGTCGAGCACGGTCCGGACGATGGCGGCACCGGCCAGGATGACCTCGGCCCGCGCGGGCTGGAGCCCGACGATGGACCGCCGCTCGGCGGAGTCGCGGGTCCGGTAGAGCTCGATCTGGCGGTCGATCTCGGCCCGGTCGAGCACCGTGCCTTGGACGACGTCGGAGTCGTACTCCGCAAGGCCGTGCCGGACAGCAGCCAGGTTCGTGACCGCTCCGCCCATGCCGAGCAGCGCATCGGGAGTGGGGCGGCCGTCGAGCCGGGCGAGGTCCGCGGCGATCGCGGCCCGGGCCTCGTCGAGCCGGTACGGGGATGTCACGCCGTCCAGGCCGAACTCCTCGGTGAACCGCGCCGCCCCGACCTCCACGCTGAAGCGCTCCTCGACCCGGCCCTCCTCGCCGAAGCTGAACTGGGAGCTGCCGCCGCCGGTGTCGAACACGACGCAGGAGCCGGGCATGGGCAGGGCCGTGGTCGCGGCGAGGTAAGCGAGGTGTGCCTCCTCCTCGCCCGAGATGACCTCGATCGGGACGCCGCAGCGCGCCTCCACCGCGGCGACGAGGTCCGCGCCGTTTGCGGCCGCTCGCAGCCCCGCCGTACCGACCGCCGCGATCGCGCCGACGCGGTGCCGACGCGCCTCCTCGGCCATTCCTGCGATGGCCTCCGCCGTGCGCTCCATCGGCTCCGAGCCGAGTCGGCCGGTCTGCCTCGCGCCTTCGCCGAGGCGGGTGACGACGGCGCGGTCGGCCATCGTTTGCCAGGAGCCGTCGGTACGCCGGTCGGCCAGGTGGAACTTCACCGAGTTCGTCCCGACGTCGATCACCGCGAACCTCTCGGCACCGAACCGTTCCAGCATCCGCAGGGCGCGTCCGAAGTGCACGTTCGGCCGGGTCGCGAGCCCGAGATCGCGGAGCGCGGCGACCACCCGCCGTGGGTCCTCTGACTCGACCACGATCGTGCGCACCCGGACCCTGTCCGTCTGCACGTCCGTCAGCTCCGCCATGCATCCGCCGAACTGGTACCTGGTACGGCGCTTGCGGGTCTCGACCGCGCGCAGCCGCGGGTTCGGAGCGACCACCTCCACCAGCAGCGTGTCGAGCGAGTACGTCTGCGACGGCGGCTCGGGCACACCCAGCGCCGCGGCCACCGCGCCGACCGTGTCCGGCGAAATCGGGAAGCTGGCCTTCAGCAGGGGCGCCCACTGCTCGAGTCCGTCGTCGTCGACGAGCAGTAGCTGCTTGATGTCCATCAGCCCGTCGCGGACCTTGACGACGTCGCGCCCCTCGGCCGAGACCAGGTACAGCTCGGTGCTCTCCACGACCTGCTCAGGGGTGAGCGCGGTGAGCGTTGCCTCGGCCTCGCCGAAATCTGCACCGAAGCACCGCCACTCCCAGCGCGGTGTGATCGACGGCGCCTCCACGATGGCCATGCTGCGACCCGAGAGGTGGCCCGGCCACACCCTCAACGGGTGAGGCCGGGACCACCAGGTCGTCCCTAGGCTCCCGCCATGCGCGACGGGTCGTCGGGTCAGCGATGAGCGTGCGCCTCGTGCCCATCCTCGGCTGGGTCCGCACCTACGACCGGCGCTGGCTCCGCGGCGACCTGATCGCCGGGATCGCGGTCGCCGCCCTGATCGTCCCGAAGAACCTCGGGTACGCCGGGATCGCCGGCGTACCCCTCGAGCACGGCCTGTACGCCGCGGCGGCCGCGGCGATCCTCTACGCCGTGTTCGGCACCTGTCGACAGATCTCGATGGGGCCGAGCTCCGGGCTGGCGGCGGTGGCCGCCGGCGCCGTGGTCGCCTCGGGGATCAGCGACGAGACCGACGTGGCGACGTACGTCGCGGGCATCACCCTGGTATCCGGGCTGCTGTTCATCCTGCTGGCCGTCCTGCGGATGGGCTGGGCGGCCCGCTTCCTGCCGCAGGCGGTGGTGACCGGCTTCCTGTTCGGCGCGGCGATCGACGTCGTGATCGGCGAGCTGCCCAAGATCACCGGGACCGACGCGAGCGGCTCCAACTCCTTCCAGGAGCTCCGGTCCTGGCTGGGCACCCTCGGCGAGACCAATGGCACGACGTTGGTCGTCGGGGTGGTCGCTCTGGTGGTGGTGTTCGGGCTCAGGGTCGTCGCGCCGTCCGTCCCAGGGGCGCTGGTGCTGGTGGTCGGCGGGCTTCTGGCGGCGCGGCTGCTCGACCTCGGCGAGCGCGGCGTGGCGCTGGTGGGCGACATCCCCAGTGGGCTGCCCGCCCTCGACGTACCGGACCCGACGCTGCTCTGGGACCACGCGGGCAGCGTCAGCGCGGCCGCGGTGGCGCTGGTCCTGATCGGCTTCTCGCAGACCGCGGGCGACGCCAGGGCGTTCGCGACCAAGCACCGCTACCAGGTGGATCTCAACCAGGAAACGGTGGCGCAGGGGGTGGCCAACGCCGGCGCGGGTCTGCTCCAGGGGATGCCGGTGTCGACCAGCCTCTCGGCGAGCTCGCTGAACGACCACGCCGGCGCGAAGACCGGCCTTGCTTCGCTCACCTCCGGTGTCATCGTGCTGCTGACCCTGTTGTTCCTGGCACCGCTCTTCTCCGACCTGCCCAAGCCGGTGCTCGCCGCGTTGATCATCGAGGCGGTGGTGATGGGCATGATGGACGTGCCGGAGCTGCGCCGGCTCGCCCGCGTCCATCGGTTCGACTTCTTGCTGGCGAGCGCGGCGATCCTCGGCACCCTGGCCTTCGGGGTCCTGGCCGGAGTGGTCTTCGGCATCGGTCTCTCGCTGCTCTGGCTGGTCGCCGTCACCACACGTCCGGCGATGCCGACGCTTGGACGTCGTGCCGGGACCACGGTGTTCCGCGAGCTCGACGAGCATCCCGACGACGAACAGTTCTCCGGGGTCGCCGTGGTCCGGCTCGACGGAGGGCTCTTCTTCGCGACCTCCGACGCCCTCGACGAGCGGGTCCGTGAGGTCATCGCGGCCGAGCCGAACGTCGGCTGCATCGTCCTGGACTGCTCGGCGATCAGCTTCGTCGACTCCCAGGGCGTGGCGGAGCTGAGCGAGCTGGTCACCCTGACCGAGGAGGAGGGGGTCATCCTGCGTCTGGCCCGGCTGAAGGCCGCGGTCCGCGCCACGCTGGAGCGCGGCGGCGTCATCCCACGGATCCCGGCATCCCGGGTGCATGCCAGCGTCGACGATGCCGTCCAGGCGCAGCTGGGCGAGGCGCCGAAGTAGCGCTCGACGCTCCTGGGTCTCAGGGAGCCTCCGAACCACCCTGCGCTGGATGGCTCTGTCTTGTCGGCGCCGACCGCTACTACTGGTCGTGGGGTCGGGAATGGGGAGACATGAACGAGCTGACGATCGACAAAGAGGCGGAGGAACTGGTCCGAGCGGTGGCGGCCTCGCTCACTGTGCCGGGCCGCGACGGGGAGTGCCTGCTGTGCTTCGTGGCCCGGATGCTCGACGACTTCGGTTGCGACACCACTCTCCGGTTCGCGAGGCACTACCGCGACCTCCGTGCCCCGCGCGCTACCGCTCTCGAGGCGCGGCTCGGGCGGATGGGGGGCTTCTGCGACTGCGAGATCTTCATGAATGGGATGACCCTCGCCGAACACCACCTCGAGCGCGACGAGACAGGTGAAGCGCGAGCACCTGAACGGTTGCCCATCTGTGTCGGGGTCCGGCGGGGGTCAACCAGGGGGTGCGCGAACTGGGTGCGTCGAGGGCGGGGCGGCGCGTGGTAACCGTGTGTGTGTACCATGTGTGTATGGCGCGGCTCAACGTCTACGTCCCCGACGACCTGGCGGCCGCAGCCCGCGAGGAGGGGCTCAACGTGTCTGCGCTGACGCGAGAGGCCATCGCGTCGGCACTGGCAGCACGTGCCACCGATGACTGGCTCTCGTCCCTGGGTTCGGAGGAAGCGGACGTCAGTCACGTCGATGTGCTCGAGGCCCTCGACGCTGCGCGGGACGAGCTCGGTGACTGATGCCCGCGTGGTCGACGCCTCGGTGTTCGTCGACCTCGCCACTCTTCGTCGTGGCTGGCAAGCGGTCGCCGAACGGCTCGTCGGTGTGGCCATGCACGCACCCGCGCACGTCGATGTCGAGGTGATGTCGGCGCTGGCTCGTCTGTCGCGCGCCGGAACGCTGACGGACGACCAGGCGAAGGCGGCCCTTGGTCGCTTCCGGGAGGCCCCCATCACCCGCCACGAGCTGCCCGGGCTCGTGCTCGGCGCATGGGCACGCATCGATCGGCTGCGGGTCACAGATGCGTTGTACGTCGAGCTGGCCGCCTCGTTGGGCACTCGGATGCTGACCACTGACGGCCGGCTGGCGCGGGTGAGCGAGCTCGCCGAGCTCATCGACTGACGTCGTTGGGAGACGGTGGTTTCGAGACCGGCGCTGGCGCGTCTTCCTCAACCCCCGAGCACTTGGGCGGCGTCACCGGTGGTCGAGCGTCGTCGAGACCCCGCGTGCCGATCTCGGGGGCGTGGTCGTTGACCTTGGGTGGTCTCGACGTCGCCCGTCGCTCGTTCCTCGCTCCGGGCTACTCGACCACCGACGTCACTTGCCCATGCCGGCTACCAGGCCGGACACGATGTGGCGGGTGAGGAAGAGGAAGAGGACCACCAGCGGGAGGGTGGTGATCGTGAGGCCGGCGAAGACGGTGCCCCAGTTGGTCTGGTACTCGCCGAAGAAGTTGGTGAGGCCGACGGGGAGGGTGTACTTGTCGGTCGTCCTCAGCAGGATGAGCGGGAAGAAGAAGTCGTTCCAGAGCTGCACGAACTGGAAGATCGCGACGGTGGCCAGGGCCGGTTTGACCAGGGGGAGCATGACGCGGAGGAAGATGCGGAACTCGCCGGCTCCGTCGAGGCGGGCGGCCTCCTCGAGGTCGCGGGGGAGGCTGCGGAAGAAGGCGGCGAGGATGAAGACCGAGAACGGGATGCCGGTGGCGGCGTAGACGAGCATCAGGCCGAAGCGGGAGTCGACCATGCCCATGGAGCCGAGCAGGTAGAAGATCGGGACCACGGCGAGCTCGATGGGAAGCGTCAGGCCGGCGATGAAGTACGCCGTGAGGACGCCGCCGCCGCGGAAGTCGTACCGCGCCAGGGGATACGCCGCCATCGCCGAGACGATGGTGCAGAGGGCGACGCCGGTGACCACGACCAGCACCGAGTTGGTGAAGTACGTCGCGAAGTGGGCCTCGCGCCAGGCCTCGGTGTAGTTGTCGAAGTAGAGCTCGTGGGGGAGGCCGAGGGGGTCGTTGAAGATCTCCTGGCTCGGTCGGAACGACTGGAGCAGCATGAACACCAGCGGCCCGACGGCCATCAGGGCGTAGGCGGACAGGAGCACAACGACCGCGACCGACCGCACCCGCGGCGCGGACCGCCGCCGGCGGCTCGGTGCCGGGTCGGACGCGGTCTGCTCGGGGCGGGTGGCAACGGCGGTCATGTCAGCTCCGCCTCCTTGCGCCGCAGGAAGCGGTTCGCGACCACCGCGACGCCGAAGATGAAGATGAACATCAGCACCGCGAGCGCGGAGGAGTGCCCGATCGCGTTCAGGCCGCCCTCGAAGGCGGTGCGGTAGAAGACCAGGCCGAGCACGTCGATCGATCCGACCGGGTCGCCCTTGGAGCCGCCGACGGCGTAGGCCAGCGCGAACAGGTTGAAGGACCCGATGAAGGTCAGCACGGTGACGGTGCCGATGGCGGGCGTGAGCAGCGGCAGGGTGATCCGGCTGAACGCCTTCCACGGCGAGGCGCCGTCGACACGGGCGGCGTCGTCGTACTCCTGCGGGATGCCGCCGAGCGCGGCGCCGAACAGGAGCATCGGGAAGCCGATCCACTGCCAGGCGTTGATCAGGATCAGCACCGGCAGCGCGGTGTCGGGCTGGGCCAGCCAGGGCTGGGACATCGACTCCAGCCCGACGGCGTCGAACAGCGCGTTCAGCGCGCCGAACTGCGGCCGCAGCATCAGCACCCACAGGTAGCCGACGACCAGCGGACTGACGAGGTAGGGGAGCGTGTAGAGCGTCTGGAACAGGCGCCGGGTGATCCGGCGGCGGTGCAACAGGACGGCGAACGTGAGGCCGAGGGTGTTCTGGATCAGCATCGTGCCGAGGAAGAACACCACGTTGTGCCCGAAGGCGCTGACCAGCTCCTCGTCGAGCGGGAACGTCGTGAACAGGTCGACGAAGTTCTGTACGCCGGTGAAGCCACGGCGGGCGGTGCCCTCCCAGTCGAACAGGCTGTACTGCAGCGCCGAGAACAGCGGGTAGACGACGAAGACGGAGTACAGCACCAGGGCTGGCGTGAGGAACACCGCCAGCACCCGGAACGGCGGAGCCGAGCCCCCACTTCTAGAGGCTCGACCCCGCCGAGTCGACGTCAGGCGCCCGGCTTGAACCATTGAGAGACGCCCTTCTGGACCTCCTCGGCAACGCCGGCGGGATCGGAGTCGCCGAGCAGCATCTCCTGCAGGCCGGCCGCCATCAGGTCGGAGCCGCGCGGCTCGCCGTACCGGAAGTCGACCAGCTGCAGGTACGGCGTGGGCGACTCGGTGTAGAGCTGCAGCATCTCCTCGAGCAGCGGGTCACTGGGGGTGACGCCCTCGACCGGGTTCAGCTGCTTCAGCTCGTCGCTGACCATCTGCCCGAACTCCGCGCTGGACATCCACTTCACCAGCTCCAGCGCCTCCTCCTTGTTGGGAGACTCGGCGTTGACGCCGAACGACGCGTCGACCCAGCCGGGCGTGAGCGCCTGGTCGGTCAGCGCGCCGGGCGGCGGCGGCACCCGGAAAACGCCCATGTCGAGGTCCGGGTTCTGGTCCTGGAAGAACGCGAGCTCGAACGAGCCGCCCGGGTACATCGCGGCCTGCTCGGCGGTGAAGAGCGTCTGCGCGGTGGCGTAGTCGACGCCGACGACGTCGTCCGGGAAGTACGGCGTGACCTCCTCCAGCGTCTCGATCGAGGCGACGTAGTCGGGGTCGGTGAAGTCCTTCTGGCCGTCCAGGACCGCCTTCTCGAACTCCGGCCCGCCGTACCGCGGCGCGGCGAACAGGTCGTGCAGCATCGGCAGCACCCAGTTGTCCTTGCCGGTGACGGCGTACGGCGTGACGCCCTCGTCCTGCAGGGTCTCGCTGATCTCGGTCAGCTCGTCCCAGGTCGTTCGGCTCCTCGAGGCCGTACTTCTCGAAGATCGCCTTGTTGTAGTAGACGACCAGCGCCTGGCTGGCGAACGGTACGCCGTACAGGCCGCCGTCGCCCTTGCACCGCGCGCCCTCGAGCACGTCGTCGGAGATGCCGGAGGTGTCGACGTCCTCGGCCTCGAGCTCGACCAGCCGGTCGGCCTCGCAGAGCGGCTGCAGGCCGCCGTACGCCCGCAGCTGGGCGACGTCAGGGCCGCCCTCCGCGCTGAGCCCGGTCGAGAGGATGGTGTCGTACTCGGTGGCGACGTACGGCTTGAACTCGACCGTGACGCCGTCGTGCTTGGCCTCGTAGGCGTCGAAGATCTTCTCGTACTCGTCGACGTCTTCCGTCCGCCAGGACCACACGGTGATCGTGGTGCCGTCGCCATCACCTCCATCCCCCGAGTCGTCGGTGGACGGTGCGCACGCCGCCAGCAGGACGGCAACCAGCCCGGCGGTCCCGAGCCCGAGAATCGACCGCATCTTGCTTCCTTTCAAAGGTCCCTTCAGGGACGGGTGGGTAGGCCTGTGTTTCCAGGATCGAGGTGGCGCAGCGCGGTGCGGATGACGCCACCGGCCGCGTCGAGGGCGGTGCGGGCGCGTACGGCGTCGACGTCGCCGAGCAGACGCACCAGTGCGAGCTTGAGGTCGCCGTCGGAGTCGAGGAGCACGTCGGCGCAGGTGTCGAGGTCGCGGCCGCTGGCCTCGGCCAGGATGGCGACCATCCGGCCCTGCAGCTTCGCGTTCTTGGCGACCACGCCGGTCATCAGGTTGGAGTAGGTGTGTCCGAGCCGCACCATGGTCGCGGTGGAGAAGGCGTTGAGCACCAGCTTCTGGGCGGTGCCCGCCTTCATCCGGGTGGAGCCGGCCAGCACCTCCGGGCCGGTCTCGACGCATATGTGTACGGCGGCCAGCGCCGCCAGCTCCGCGTCCGGGTTGGCGCTGACCAGCACCGTGTGGGCGCCGACTCGTCGCGCCTCGCGGAGCGCGCCGGCGACGTACGGCGTGCGGCCGCTGGCGGCCAGCCCCACCGCGACGTCACCCGCCCTCAGCGTGCGGGCGGCGGCGGCTCCGGACTCGCCGTCGTCCTCGACGCCCTCGAGCGCGGCCTCGAGCGCTTCCGCGCCGCCCGCATGGTGGGCGACCACCGTGCCGGGCGCCACGCCGTACGTCGGCGGCAGCTCGGCCGCGTCCATGGCGGCGATCCGGCCGGAGGTGCCCGCGCCGAAGTAGTGCACAGAGCCGCCCGCGCCCAGCGCGCCGACCGCGAGCTCGACTGCCACGGCGAGCTCTGGCAGCGCCGCCTCGACGGCAGCGGCCACGAGGGCGTCCTCGCGGTTGATCAGCCGCAGCAGGTCGAGGGTGGGGAGCAGGTCGAGGTCCACGGACCCGGGGTGCCGACGCTCGGTGGGCGCCTGCACCGGCATCCGCTCGCGGGCCGCCGTCATCGACCGGACTTCCGGCCGACCCGCCGGTCGGCCACGGCGTCGTGGGTGAGCTCGAGCGCCCGTTGCGTGGTGTCGAACGTTCGTTGGGCGACGCCGACGAAGACGCAGTCGACGACGGTGAGCTGGGCGAGCCGGCTGGCAGTGGCACCCGAGCGGAACGTCGTCTCGCGGGCCGCCGTCGTGAGCACGTGGTCGCCGAGCTTGGCGAGCGGAGAGCGCGGGAAGTTGGTCAACGCGACGGTGGTGGCGCCGTTGCTCTTCGCCAGCGCCAGGGCGTCGATGGTGTCCTTGGTGGCACCGGAGTGGGAGATCGCCACCGCGACGTCTCCGGGGGTGAGCAGCGCCGCGCTGGTGAGTGCGATGTGCGGGTCGGTCCAGGCGAATGCGACCCGGCCGATGCGGTGCAGCTTCTGCTGGAAGTCCAGCGCGACGGAGCCGCTGGCGGCGACGCCGTAGATGTCCACCCGTGGTGCCTCCACCAGGGCGTCGATGACCAGGTGCAAGGCGCCGAGATCCAGCTGCTGGGCGGTCTCCTCGACGGCGCGCGCGTCGGCGAAGGCGATCTTGGCGACCACCTTGTCGAGGTCGTCGTCCGCGGCGATGTCGCCGGTGAGCTGGGGGCTCTCGCCGGCGTCGCTGCGGCCGTTCTCGGCGGCCAGGGCCAACCGGAGTGCGGGGTAGCCGATGAACCCGATGGCCCGGCAGAACCGGATCACGGTCGTCTCCGAGGTTGCACAGTCCCGGGCCAGTGCGCTGATGGTGGAGGCCGCCACCGCTGCCGGATCGTCGAGGACCCGCTCGGCAACCCGGCGCTCAGCAGGAGCCAGCGATGGCACCAGGGCGCGGATCCGGACCGTTGTGGCCAGC
>CAVSMX010000046.1:0-154427 GCA_963729095.1 uncultured Actinomycetota bacterium
ACTACACCCGGCGGCTCGAGGTCCTTGGCGTCGAGGTGCGGCTCGGCACCGAGGCCACCGACTCCGACCTCGAGGCGTACGACGAGGTGGTCGTCGCCACCGGCGTCACACCGCGGATCCCAGAGCTGGACGGCATCGACCACCCGAAGGTGACGACGTACGCCGACGTGCTGGCCGGCCGGGTGGTCCCCGGCGCGAGGGTGGCGGTGATCGGAGCCGGCGGGATCGGCGTCGACGTCAGCCACTGGCTCACCCACGACCCGCAGGACACCACCGAGGACTGGATGGCGCACTGGGGCGTCGGCGACCCGAGCCTGCACCCGGGCGGGCTCACCGAGCGCAAGCCGCGCACCCCGGTCCGCGAGGTCACGTTGGTGCAGCGCAAGACAACGCCGATCGGCATCGACCTCGGCAAGACGTCCGGCTGGGCGCACCGCGCGGTGCTGAAGCAGGCGGGAGTCGCCCAGGTGAGCGGGGCGGAGTACGTCCGGGTCGACGACACGGGCCTGCATCTCACCGTCGACGGCGAGCCCCGGGTGCTCGAGGTCGACCACGTCGTGGTGTGCGCCGGGCAGGAGTCCGTGCGCGACCTCGAGGCGGAGGGCCGGCACGTGATCGGCGGCGCGGACGTTGCCACCGAGCTGGACGCCAAGCGCGCGATCGACCAGGGCACCAGACTCGTCGCCTCCCTCTGAGGATTCTCAGAGCAGATTCTCAGGATCCCAGCGGATGATCGTAGACATGCTCCAGTTCCGCTTCGCGGCAGAGACCGACACCGGCCTGGTCCGCGACAACAACGAGGACTCGGCGTTCGCCGGTCCCTACCTGCTCGCGGTCGCCGACGGCGTCGGCGGCAACGCGGCCGGCGAGGTCGCCTCCGCCACCACGACGTACGTCGTCAGCGCGATGTCGCTCGCCCACCCGGGCACCCACCCGCTCTCCCTGCTGCAGTCCTCCATCGAGGAAGCCCGCGGCCAGGTGCACGCCGGCGTCGAAGCCGATCCGGCGCGGCACGGCATGGCCACCACGCTCACCGCGATCCTCACCGACGGCCAGCGGTTCGGCCTCGCGCACGTCGGCGACTCCCGTGCCTACCTGCTCCGCGACGGCGGGCTGGCGCCGCTCACCAGCGACCACACCCTCGTCCAGGCCATGGTCGACACCGGCCGGATCACCGCCGAGGAGGCCGCCGCCTCTCCGATGCGCAGCGTGGTGCTCCAGGCCATCGACGCCGAGTCGACCCCCACGCCCGACCTCATCTGGCTCGACCTGCGCGCCGGCGACCGGCTGCTGCTCTGCTCCGACGGGCTCACCGACCTGGTGTCCGACACGCAGATCCTGCGGCTCCTGTCTGCCGATGCCCGGTCCTTCGCCGCCACCGGTCTGGTACGGGCCGCGTTGGAGGCCGGCGGCCGCGACAACGTCACCTGCGTGGTCGCCGACGTGGTCGACGCCGAGCCCGTCGTCGGCGCCGGGCAGCTGATCGGCGCCGCCCGCGACCTGCACAACGTGGTCGACCCCGGCCACGTCCGGCCGGTCCGCTCCGCCTGAGGTCGCAGCTGTAGCGTCGCCAAAGTGATCCGCGACCTCACCGACGCCGAAGCCCGCGCGGCCCTCCCCTGCAAGTGGGGTGAGGTCGACCCCGACGTGCTCCCCGCCTGGGTCGCCGAGATGGACTACGCCCTGGCGCCGCCGATCACCGAGGCGCTGCACGAGGCGATCGACGCCCAGATGGCCGGCTACCCGAACGGCGACATCGGCGGCGAGCTCGGTACGGCGTACGCCGGCTTCGCGAGCCGTCACTTCGGGCACGATGTCGACCCCGCCCACGTGATCCCGATCGTCGACGTGACCGCCGGGGTGCGGTTCGTGCTGGACGTGCTCTCCGAGCGCGGGCCGATGGTGATGCCGCTGCCGGCGTACCCCCCCAGCTCGCGGTTGCCGCGATCACCGGCCGCGAGCGGGTCGACCTGGTGCTCGACCCCGACGCCGCGCGCGCCGAGCTCGACCTGGACCGGCTGGACGCGCTGTTCGCCGACGGCGCCCGCACCCTGCTGCTGACCCAGCCGCACAACCCGTGGGGGCGGGTGTTCACCCGTGCCGAGCTCGAGGGTGTGCGCGACGTCGTCGTTCGCCACCATGCCCGGGTGATCACCGACGAGATCCACGCGCCGCTCGTGCTCCCGGGGGCCGAGCACGTGCCGTACCTCTCCCTCGAGGGCACCGCCGACCACACCGTGGCCGTGGTCGCCGCGTCGAAGGCGTTCAACACCGCCGGGTTGCGCTGCGCCCAGATCGTGGTGCCCGACCAGGCCGCCCGCGACCGGCTGCTCGCCGCCCCGGAGGCACTCAACGACTCCTGGTCGCCGCTCGGCGTCGTCGCCGCGGTGGCGGCGTACACCCGCGGTGACGAGTGGCTGGCCGCCCTGGTCGAGCGGCTCGACGGCCAGCGCCGGTTGCTGGGCGAGCTGCTTTCGACCCACCTCCCGCAGGCACGGATGCGCCCGCTGGAGGCGACGTACCTGGTCTGGATCGACCTGCGCGCCTACGGCCAGGCCGACCCGGCCGCCGCGGCTCTGCGCCAGGGACGGGTGCGGGTGGCCGCCGGGCACGACTACCAGCCGGGCCTGGAGGGCCACATTCGGCTCAACATCGCGACCTCGCCGGAGCGGCTGACCGAGATCATTCACCGACTCGCCAACTCGTTGGTGCCGGCGGCCGCCTAGGGTTCTCCCCGTGAACATCACGGTGATCGGGTGCGGCTATCTCGGCACCACCCATGCGGCCGCCATGGCCGAGCTGGGCCATGACGTCCTGGGTGTGGAGATCGACCCCGACAAGCGGGCGTTGCTCGCCGCGGGCAAGGTGCCGTTCTTCGAGCCCGGCCTCGAGGACCTGCTGGCCCGGCAGGTGGCGGCCGGCAGGCTGCGGTTCACCGACTCCTACGAGGAGGCCGGCGCGTTCGCCGACCTGCACTTCGTGTGCGTCGGCACCCCCCAGCTGGCGTCGAGCATGGGCGCCGACGTCAGCTACGTCGACGCCGCGATCACCTCGTTGGCCCCGCACCTCACCCGTCCGTCGTACGTCGTCGGCAAGTCGACCGTTCCCGTCGGAACCGCCGCCCGGCTCGCCGCGCACCTGACCGCCAACGCGCCCGCCGGGGCGGACGCCGCGCTGGTGTGGAACCCGGAGTTCCTGCGCGAGGGCTTCGCGGTCGAGGACACCCTGCGCCCCGACCGGATCGTGGTGGGCGTCGACTCGGAGCGGGCCGAGAAGGCGATGCGCGAGTTCTACGCGCCGATCACCGACACCGGGATCCCGATCGTGGTCACCGACTACGCGACCGCCGAGCTGGTGAAGGTCTCCGCCAACGCGTTCCTGGCCACCAAGATCTCGTTCATCAACGCCGTGGGCGAGGTGTGCGAGGCGGCGGGTGCGGACGTGGTCGACCTCGCCGACGCGATCGGACACGACTCGCGCATCGGCCGCCGGTTCCTCAACGCCGGCGTGGGCTTCGGCGGCGGCTGCCTGCCCAAGGACATCCGCGCGTTCGTGCACCGAGCCGGCGAGCTCGGTGTCGAGGACGCCATGACGTTCCTGCGCCAGGTCGACGACATCAACCAGCGGCAGCGGCAGCGGGTCACCCAGATGGCCGAGGAGATGGTCGGCGGGTCGGTGGCCGGCGCGCGGATCTGCATCTGGGGGGCGGCCTTCAAGCCCGACAGCGACGACGTTCGCGACTCGCCGGCGCTGGCGATCGCCGGCAACCTGCACCTGATGGGTGCGCAGGTCTGCGTCTACGACCCGAAGGCCGGTGAGACCGCCCGGGCCCGCTTCCCCACGCTCACGTACGCCGGCTCGGCGGCCGAGGCAGCGCAGGGCGCCGACCTGATCCTGCACCTCACCGAGTGGCCGGAGTTCCGCGACATCGACCTCGCCGAGCTCGGCGACAGCGTTGCCCACCGCCGGCTGATCGACGGCCGCAACAAGCTCGACCTCGCCGCCTGGCGGTCCGCCGGCTGGGAGGCGCGCGGCATCGGGCGCCGCTAGAGCTCCATCAGCCGGCTCGGGCGGAAGCCGTCCTGGGTCGCGGCGACCCGGGCCGGGTCGAGCAGGTAGTCGAGGTCGACCTGCCAGGTGTGCCCCGACGAGGTACGGCGGAGCACGTAGCCCAGGCCGTGGGTGCGGTAGATCGCGCCGCCGGCGGCCCGCACCGCGGCGAGCAGCTGGGCATCGACGAACTTGCGCACCGGGCGGAAGCCGCCGACCTCGCGGAGCATCGACCGGTCGACCATGATCGTGCCGCCGGCCACGAACGTGGCGTAGCGCTCGCTGGGGTGGCCGCGGCGGACGGTGAGGTCGCGCTCCTCGAGGTAGTGGAACTCGGGGGGCATCCCGACCAGGTCGGCTCCGCTGTAGGCCCTGGCGCGGAGCAGGTCGGCGACGGCGTCGGGTGAGTACCAGTCGTCGTCGTCCATCTTGAGGATCACGTCGCCGTCGGCGGCGCGGGCGGCCGCGTCCAGGACCTCGCCGAAGAGCGTGTCCGCCGGCTGCGGAGCAAGCCGTAGACCGATGCCCGGGCCGAGCCGGTCGCGCACCCGGGCCTCGTCGACGTCGAATCCGTGTGGCGCGAGGACCAGCTCGAGGTCGTCGACGCCGCGCTGGCGGGCGACCTGGCCGACCGCGAAGTCGAGCATGTCCGGGCGGCGGGTGGCGAGGACGATGCTGACGGCGGGGTGTCTCGTGGCGACGTAGGTGTCGAGGGCCGCGCGGCGGAGCACCAGGCTGTGCTCCTCGCGGGCGAGGAGGTCGGTCAGGTCGACCGGCGCGGTGATGGCGGCGGCCACGTCGGCGCCCAGGGTCTCGGCCGGGGCGGTGGCCGCGGTGACCGGTATGCCGGCCATCGCCAGGCCCTGGACCGAGCGGGTTGTCGCGTCGTCCCAGGCCGTCACCCTGACGCCCGCGGCGGGTCGGAGCTCGTCGACCAGCTGCTCGGTCGCGCCGTCCCTCGTGTCGACCGTGGCCGCGTCGACGACCGGGCCGGTGGCGGTCCGGTCGAAGCCGATCGGGTTGAGGACGCGCAGGTCGAGGCCGGGGAGCGGTGACCTGTGGTCGGTTTCCGACGCTGAAACCGACCACAAGTCACCGCTCCCCCGGTAGACGGCCTGCCGCCCGAGCTCGGCGACCACGACGGCCACCTCGACGTCCGAGGAGAAGCGGAGCACCGTCAGCCAGCCGCCCGCGGCCGGCCGAGCCCGCTGCCGGGTCAGCGCCGGCCAGGACGACGGCGGCACCACGGTCAGCGGCCCGCGACCATGCTCGACGTACACCGCGACCGCGCTCGCCACCACGCCGTCGCGCACCGCGAGCGACCGCAGGGCGAGCCGGTCGCGCACGACCACGGCCACCCGGTCGTAGTCGCCCGGCGCCGAGCCCGGCTCGAGGAGCAACGAGCCGGGTGCCTGGCCGAGGAAGCGACGAACGGGCTCGACGACCACCCTCAGACCTCAAGCCGTCCCGAGTAACGAACCAGGGGACGCGGCTGCCGCGCGAGCCAGGTGTCGGTGACGTAGTCGATCACGTGGACGCCGGAGGGCGCCTCGATCCGCTCCAGTGCGAACACCTCGTCGACGAGCCCGTCGGTCAGCGCCCGGTAGACCTCGCGCTCCCGGCGCTTGCGCCTCACCCGCGTCGCCTCGAACTCCGCCTCGTCCGACCAGTGCGCGAACTCGTCGCTGTCCAGCCACTTGAGCTCGACGCACAGCCCCTCCGGCGCGATGATCCGCTCCGACGTCGACGGGAACTCCCGCACCTCCCACTCGAAGGCCTTCACGAACGTGAACTCCGGACCCATCGGGTAGACCCACGGCTCGAGGAACCGGAAGCCCAGGTCGATCCACGCCACGTTGTCGCTCTCGATCCACAGCGGGTGTCGCGGGATCGCGACCACGGCGCCGGAGTCCTCCAGCTGCCAGGACAGGTCAGCGAGCAGGTCGACGCCCTCGCGGCTGAGCACCATGTCGCCGTCCCACTTCATCGAGTACGCCGTGTGTACGTGCGCGAACGACCAGTTGTAGAAGTGGGTGAGCGAGTGCACGGAGTCCGGCGGGGTGGCGAGATGTTCGGCGCCGGCCCGGCTCACCTTCCAGGGGTACGACGCCCCGGTGTAGCGATCCGCGGCGCCGCAACGCTCGGCGATCTCGATGGCCACCTCGGGTGTCCCGTCGTCGGAGCCGTTGTCGACGAGCACGACGTGCTGCACCGCGTCGAGAATCCGCGGCAGCACCCACGGCAGGTTGCGGGCCTCGTTCTTGACCCGGAACACGCAGGTCAGCCCGGTCCGGAGCTTGCGGTCGTGCCAGGGCCAGGTGACGTCGTACGCCGGATCGCCCTCGAGGCAGGGAATGTCGGGTTGGCTCATCGGTCCCGGCCGAGCGCGCGCCGCAGCCCGCGCCGAGCCTTGGGCGGGACCATCTTGCGCACCCCGTCAGCGAGCCTGCCGTTGCCCGGCGCCAACGCGTCCGGCGCGGGCTTCTGGGCCAGGCCGTCGCGGTACGCGGCCAGCGCGGAGGAGGAGGCGATCGCCTCGGCCTCGTCGTACATCTCGCCGTACGCGGTCCGCAGCTCGTCGAGCCGGTCGTGCAGGTCAGGGGTGTCGCCGCCCTCGTCGGCGAGCTTGTCGAGGTGCTGCCAGGTCTCCTCGGCGAGGTCGCGGAGCCGCGTCGGTACCTCGATGTCGTCCCAGGTGAGCTGCACGCGGTGCAGCTGCGGGTCGATGAAGTCGTGCACCGCCCGGACCTCGTTGGCGGTGGCCTCCTCGATCGCGGCGATGCCGAACTCGCGGCCGACCCGGTGCACGGGGATGGTCCAGTCGCGGAGCACGTCGGAGTAGCGGATGAACGCGCGCTGCGAGCCGCGGGTGGCCCGCTCGGTGTGCAGCATCATGTTCACCCACGCCGCGGTGCGCTGCACCTCGCCGAACTTGGTCGTGTAGTGACGCTGCTTGCTGCCGACCACCTCGGTGACCGGCCGGAGCATCGTGACGTACGACGGGGTGGCGTCGCAGCGCAGCGCCGCGGAGCGCCAGAGCCCGACGAACCAAGCCAGGCGCGGGTCCTTGACCACCAGCTCGGGCCCTTCGGCGAACTGCGGCTCCAGCCACTCGTGCAATCGGATCCGCAGTGGCCCGAAGGTGCCGAGCTTGCCGGTCTCGTACCACGCCGAGGGGCGGGCGTCGGAGACCTGCACGTTGCAGCGCTTGAGCAGCTCCTGGTGGAAGTCGACCACCCACTGCGGCTCGCCGAACCCCTTCGGGTTGGTCTCGTCGGCGACCACCTCGGGCTGCGGCACGTGCATGCCGAGGGTCTGCAGCGCGCCGGCCATCGTGCTGGTGCCGCTGCGACCCGAACCGACGACGAAGACGACCCGCCGCTGGACGGGCGGCTCCTCGGCGATCGACATGACCTCAGGCTATCCGTGCGTACGGTGGGTGGTGCCCCCGGCCGCGCGCACCGTCTCACGCAGCCGCGCCGGGTCGGTGCCCACCCGCCGGACCAGCGAGCGGTCGACCAGGACCGTGTCGCCCGCGCTCACCAGGTCGGCTCCGGAGTAGCGGCGGGCGAGCAGCAGGTCGGTGACCAGGTCCGGCGCCGGAGGCTCGTCGGTGGGCACCACCAGCACGAGATCGCCGGTGAGGTCGGGCGCAACGGTGACCGAGGGGAACGTCGGCCCGGGGACGCCCGCGCGCTCGGCGAGGCGCTGCCGCCAGGCGAACGTCGAGTGTTCGAGCAGCGCGGCCCGGCGCTGCCGCACCGAATGCTCCTCACGGCGGTCCGGATCATCGAGGTCGACGTCGTCGCCGGGTGCCACCAGAGGCACGCCGCTCATCGCCAGCGCGGCGACCACCCGCTCGTCCGCGCCGGGCGGGACCCGCACGCCCTGCGCGTCTCTCAGCGCCTCGACCAGGCCGGGGGTCGCGGTCCACGCCGGGTCCAGGTCGACCAC
The DNA here is from genome assembly GCA_963729095.1 of uncultured Actinomycetota bacterium. Taxonomy (GTDB): domain Bacteria; phylum Actinomycetota; class Actinomycetes; order Propionibacteriales; family Nocardioidaceae; genus Nocardioides. The sequence goes on from CAVSMX010000046.1 coordinate 8,005, forward strand.
GCCCCGGCTCCACTCCCGCCGGAATCCACGAGGGTTGAACAGCGTGTCGTCGAGCGGTGCCGGGCCGGGGTCGCTCACGACGGCGGGCGGGCGGCCGAGCACCGGGCTATCCGCCGGCTCGCCCGCCCCGATCAACACGTCCGGCGGCACCTTGTCGTCGGGGTCGTAGTCGCGCGCCACCACCAGCCCGTCGTGGCCGGTGCGACCCTCGGCGTACGCGATCCCCGCGAGCACGTCGGCCACGTCGAGCCGCGATGCGAACCTGGCCACCGTCACCGCCGCCCCTTCCTCCAGCCGGGAGTCGAGTTCCTGCAGCGGGGGCCACGTGGGCCGCCTCCGCAGCGGGAGCGGCGAGCCGGCCTCGGCGACGACCACGCCGATCATCCGGGCCCGGCCGAGGTCCGGCAGGTCGGCGAGCGCGTCCCGAAGCGCGGCCAGGTCCGACGCCACCAGCACTACCGCGCCATAAGGCGGCGGTGGCTGCGGCGCCTCCGGTACGGTGCCGTCGAGCACGAGCACCGGCGGCTTCAGCCCGTCGACCACCGCTGCGACCAGGGACGGTGGGACGGTCGGCATGGTGCGCATGAGTCTACGGTCTCCTCCGTGTGTGGCGACGAGCTCGAGCGGCTCCGCGAGGAGAACGTGCAGCTCCGCGAGAAGGTGCGGCGGCTGCGCAAGCGGGCCGGCGACGACGAGCGCGGCCGACGCCGTGCACAACCTCTTCCGCTACCACCAGACCCTGCTGACCGAGAGCGAGCGGGCGTCGCAGACGAAGCTGCGGATGAAGAGCGTTCGTCGTGGCGCCAGCTAGTGATCGAAAGGCGCGTGCTACGTCCCGCGGTCGAGCGTCGGGGGCCGCCTCGGCCCGCCGGACGGGCCTGACTAGCAGTCACGGCTCGATCCGTCGGGATTGCCATTTCGATTGCTAGTAGTTGATGTCCACACCCGATCACTCGTGACCCGGTTTCACCCTCGACGGGAACCCTCAACGCAGGCGTCCAGAGCGCAAGGTGCGGTGGCGCTTCCTTGACACGGAAGAGACACGTCCGGGCTGTCCGATCCCCCGGCAGTTCGCGGCGTTCTCGAGTCAAGGACCGCCATCGCGAGACGGAACCGCTGTTCCGAATCCTTGGTCCCATCAGGGCCGACGAGCGATCACCCGGCACAAAACAGGATCCTCGTCGCCCCACGGCGCCAGGCCGGACGACTCGACGTCGTAGTCGATCACCCATCCTCGCTCGCGCAGATCGGCCAGGAATCCTGAAGCGTTCTGGTAGCGGCGGAAATGCTTGGGATGAGCCTTCACCAGCTCCTTGTCCTTGTCGGTTCGGAACTCGACGACGAACAGGTCATCCGCCCGGGACTCGGCGTCTATCGCGTCCTGGAGCGCGTCTTGGGTCCGTGCATCGATGGCGTGCAGCACGAAGCGGCTGTAGAAGACCAGAGGACGATCGTCCTCCTCGCTGAGCACCTCGGCGAGAGCGGCCCCGTCGGCGAGATCGCACACCTCGAAGCGCGCTTGGGCCAGACCCGCCTGGTTCACCTTCTCGCGCGCGTGCTCAATCGCGACGCCCGCACGGTCCAGGCCCAGGACCTTCCGCCCGCGAGTCGCGAAATAGATCGAGTCCCGACCATCGCCACAACCGATGTCGACCACGGTGACTGAGCCCGAACCCAAGCGGTCGTTCACGAACAGTGCGAACGACGATGCGTCGGCATGAACATGGTGGGCGTAGTAGTCGGCCCAGTAGACGTCGGTGAGCCGGGCAGGGGTCATCACGCCGGTCCGATCGTTGCCGCGCTTCTCGACGCTCCACCTGAAGGCCGTCTTGGGGAGACGCCAGTCGTCGCCGTAGAAGGTGGCCAGCAACTCCTCTGCGCAGACAGGGACCAACGCCGTACGCCCCACTAACTCAATCTCGCGAGTGCCCTTCCACTCCGCGGTGGTGATCTGCGTGTCACCGGCATATCCGAACGGGTGTTGCAACACGCCGTCGGCGTCGAAGTAGATGTGGAAGACGTCGATACGGTGGTCAGGCCGAGCCGGGTCGACCACGTGCAGCCCGCCGCCCATCGCGCCCACGCGGTACCCCTTGGCGATGAGCACCTTCGCGATCTCCACCAGCTCGTCGGCCGCCTCGGGACCGGTGGTCGCCGAGCTCACGAAGCTCGCGTCATAGTCGTTGTCGTGCGCAAGGAAGCCGCCTTCGCGAACCGCCCCCAGCAATGTCCCGTAGGTGATGAACAGGTCGTAGCCGAACTCGTCGGCGAGCAGAGCGCGCGTGGACTCATAGAGCGAGCCGACCGCGGACTGCCACACCTCATCAAGGCTCTTGGAGACCTGCACCAGGCCCGTGCGCCCCAGGAGATGACCCTCGTCGAAGCGCTTCTGAAGGTCCTGTGGCGTCTGACCTCCGGACCGGGGAGCTCGCAGGAACATGCCGTGCCCGTGAATGGGGAGAACCTGCGAACCGGTTACGACACGCAGTGGCGTCCCCCTGGGTGCGTACTCCCACAGCTGGGACACCGCGAAGGTGAACGTACGGATCTGCTGCCTGCTGTGTCTCCGGTCCCCCTTGGGCGGAGGCAACGAGGGCGTCGGCGAGGCGTTCTTCCGGCTGGCGGACAGGGCGCCGTCCGGCGTCGCGGTCGTCCTACTCACGGTCATTGAGCCCAGCCGCAACTCGACTTCAGTGGGCGGGCTGTGGGCCGGAACCGACACCCACCCGCGTACGTCGCGCTCGGTGAACGCCTCGACCATCCCGCTGACGTGGACCGGTGGCGGGGGTGTCGCCTCGGGTGACCTGCGACGACGAGCTCGGCTGAACAATCTCCACTCCCACGATCGAAGGACTGGTGGCCACCGGAACGCCACGCTCACGACGCTCCATGCTCACCGGGCGAGCACACCCCAGCCAACCGTGCGGCACCAAGCGTGGCAAGGGTGCGCGATCGGCGCGGGCCAGGCCGCCTTCGGCTTACATCGCCGACTGCCACTCCACGCCCGAGAACGGCGCGCCTTTGAGGTGTGTGGTCTGGCTCGCATCCTCCAGTCGACGCGCAGCGTCCGCGCTGCTCCGTTGACGGTGTAGTCGACGGACCAGCGGTGTTGTCGAACGCCGTCACTGTCGGCTTTCCGGGCGAAGACCAGGGTTGTCAGCGGTTGGTCGTGGGACCTTCCCCTGGGCCATCAGCGATGTGTTGCGGGCCGCCTTCGCGCAGGCGTCGGACACCTCGTATCCGGCGATGTCGGTCGAGCACCGCACGCTGAAACCACTCGCGCCCACGACACCGGTGACAGTTGTGGCAAGGATGATCGCGCGCAGCATGAAGGGGCCTCTGGGGTCTAGGGTCGCAGCCTAAGCGGAACGGCGCGTCCGGGATGGATGACACGGTCAATCGGTTTGACAGGCACTCTCATCTCGGCCAGATCCGGTTATGAGCTGACTACCCGGTCGAGCGGGTCTGGGCGGCGATCAGTTCGGCGTACCAGTCGAAGGACCGCTTCGGGGTGCGCACCTGGGTCTCGAAGTCGACGTGCACCAGGCCGAACCGCTGGGCGAAGCCCTCGGCCCACTCGAAGTTGTCCATCAACGACCACACGTAGTAGCCGCGCACGTCGACCCCGCGCTGCACCGCCTCGCTCACAGCCCGCAGGTGGGCGTCGAGGTAGTCGATGCGGGGCTGGTCGTCGACGACGCCGTCCGCGTCCGGGCCCATGCCGTACGACGCGCCGTTCTCGGTGATCATGATCGGCGGCAGCGCCGCTCGGAACCGGGCACGGAACATGATCAGCCACTCGCGTAGGGCGTCGGGGACCACCGGCCAGCCGAAGTCCGTCGTCGGGTAGCCGAGCAGCTCCACGAGGTCGAACGGCAGGTCGGCGTCCTCGCCGGCGGCGGCGATCCGCATCGGGTTGTAGTAGTTGACGCCGTAGAAGTCGAGCGGCTGCCGGATGGTGGCCATGTCGCCGGGCTGGATGACGTGCTCGAGGACCGGCATCAGGTCGGCCGGGTAGCGGCCGAGCAGCATAGGCTCGAGGAACAGGCTGTTCCACAGAGCGTCGAAGAGCTTCGTCGCGCCGACATCGGCGGCGTCCTCGCTGGCGGGCCACATCGGCGCGTGGTTGTTGGCGCAGCCGACACTGGTCGCGCCCGCGGCCCTCAGTGCGATCGCGGCGCGGCCGTGCGCGAGCAGGGTGTGGTGGGCCACCGGCAGCGCCTCGAACAGCAGCGCCCGGCCGGGGGCGTGGATGCCGGTCGCGTAGCCCATCATGGTCACCACGTTGGGCTCGTTGATCGGCACCCAGTGCTCGACCCGGTCGGCGTACATCTCGCCCACGATGGCGGCGTACTCCGCGAAGAAGTCGATCGTGTCGCGGTTGAGCCAGCCGCCGTCGTCCTCGAGAGCCTGGGGAAGGTCCCAGTGATACAGCGTGACCATCGGCTGGACGCCGGCCTCGAGCAACCGGTCGATCAGCCGGTCGTAGAAGTCCAGCCCTGGGCCGCTGGGGGTGCCGCGACCGGTCGGCTGGATCCGCGGCCACGAGATGGAGAACCGGTAGCCGCTGACGCCGAGGCGACGCATCAGCTCGACGTCCTCGTCCACCCGGTGGTAGTGGTCGCACGCGACCGCGCCGGTGGAGCCGTCGTTGATCCGACCGGGCTGGGCGGCGAAGGTGTCCCAGATGCTGGGGCCCTTGCCGTCCTCGTCGGCCGCGCCCTCGATCTGGTACGCCGACGTGCTGGTCCCGAACCTGAAGCCGGGTGGAAGCTGGGGAAAGGGCACGGGGACAATCTTGCAGGTGAGAGTGGACATCGACCGCGGTTCGGCGCGGTTCGTCGAACGTGAGTCCGGCCGGGTGACCCGACATTCGCTTGTGGCCGTTCCCGGTGTCGTAGCCTGAACCGATGCCTGCCCTGTCCCCGCTGCGATCGGCGACGTACACCTGGCGAGCTGCGACGTTCCCCGCCGAGCCACTCGATGAGCAACGGCTGGTAGAGGTCGAGGATGCCTGGCTGACCCGGTTCAAGCGCGGCGAGCTGCGCACCTTCACCGCTCCGAGCAAATGGGTGACGGGAGCGGTCCACGACGCGCACGGTCGCCTGGTCGTCGAATCTCAGAAGATCGGCGGCTACCGGCTGAATCTCGTCGCTGCCGATGCCATGAAGGCACCTCGCCGCGGCCCGGCCGAGCATCTCCCCGGCACCTGGCTCTACGGCGGACACTTCACCGAACACTTCGGCCACTTCATCGCCGAGTGCGTCCCGACGCTGTGGCCCAAGGACCTAGACGTCGATGGGCTGGTGTTCCACCGGTACCTGAAGCCCAATCCCCCGGTCGAAGAGTGGCACCTGGAAATTCTGGCGTACGCCGGGTACGGCGAACTGCCGATCCACATCGTTTCCAGCCGTCCGGCCCGGGTGGACCGGCTATGGGTGCCAAGCCGCCCGGTCACGGTCAACGCGTGGGCCCATCCACCCGCGGTGGACGTCTGGCGACGCATCGTCGCGGCCGCGGGTGGACCCGCGAGCGACGTGGGAAAGGTGTGGTTCAGCCGGGCCGAGAGCAACGATCGGCGGCGGGCTGCTGGCAGGAAGGTGCGGTCGACACCCGAGCGCGACCGGCGCCTCGATGCGCTTTTCGCCGACGCCGGCTTCCGGCTGGTCGTTCCGGAGACGCTCCCGGTTCGCGACCAGATCCGCATGGCAGCCGGCAGCAGCGTTCTCGCCGGTCAGGCCGGCACCGCGCTCCACCTTGCGGTGTTCGCCGACGGCGACGCCCGTTGCCTCGAGGTGGGCGACACCCGCACACCGGACGCTAGCTTCCCCCATCAGCAGGTCATCAACGCCGCCAGGGGCCAACGGGTGGCGTTCATCCCCGACCGGCTCGCCGACGAGGAGATCCTGCGGGCGCTGCGCGAGCTCGGCGTGAACGGGAGGCAGTGATGACCGATCCCGAGGCACCACGCGTGACGCGCCCACAGGTGCTCCGCCGGCTGGTGAACCTGTACCGCGACCCCCGCTACCTCGAGGTCGGCGTGTGCGAAGGGGTGACCTTTGACAGGGTGCCCGCCGCTCGCAAGGTGGCGGTCGATCCGGAGTTCCGGTTCGACCAGGAGGAGAAGGCGCACGAGCACCCTGAGTCGACGTACCACGAGGTGACCAGCGACGAGTACTTCAACCGCATGATCGGCGCGGACGAGGAGTTCGACGTCATCTACCTCGACGGGCTGCACGTGTTCGAGCAGACACTCCGCGACCTGCTCAACGCTCTCGCGCACCTCCAGCCACGGGGATGCATCGTGATCGACGACACCCGGCCGCCGACGTACCTCGCATCCATCCCCGACCACATGCGCTTCCTGGAAGAGCGCCGCGCCCTCGGCGTACGCGACCAGGCCTGGATGGGGGACGTCTACAAGGTCGTGCACTTCGCTCAGGCCTTTCTGCCCGGCCTGAGCTACGGGACCATCACCAACAACCACGGCCAGACCGTGCTCTGGCGCCATCGACGCGACGAGGAGCCTCGGCGCGCAATGGCCGAGATCGCGGCAATGGGGTTCGACGAGTTCAGCTCGAGCGAGGACGTGTTGCGGCTGAGGCGGTTCGGAGAGATCCGCCGCGAGGTGCGACGCGATCTGGGTCTCTGACCCAGCACTGGAGAATGGACGGTCCTTCCCCGTGACGGCCGAGATCACACGCGGTTCGACCCGGTTCGTTGAACGGGAAGCCGGCCGTGTTACCCGGCATTCGTTCGCTTTCGGATCCGACTACGACCCGGCGCGGCTGGAGTTCGGGCCGATGGTGTGTCACGACGACCACCTCCTCGGCCCCGGCCGCGGCTTCCCGACACATCGACACAGCGGACTCGAGATCGTCACGTACGTCGTGTCCGGGGCGCTCCGGCACACCGACTCCACCGGGTCGGTGACGGACGTGCCGGCAGGCTCGGTCGCCGTGCTGTCCACCGGTGACGGTGTGGAGCACTCGGAGTTCGCGATCGACGACGGGCCGTGCCGGTTCGTCCAGGTATGGCTGCGGTCAACGTCGGTGGGCGGGCCGCGCTACGACGTGCGGCCGGTGACGCCGTCGCCAGGCTCTCTGGTGCCGATCGCGGAGCCGCAACCCGGGGCGGTGCTGTACCTGGCGGCACTCGGCGCCGGCGTACCCCTGGTGCTACCGGCCGCGCCCCTGCTGCATGCCTACGTCGTCACCGGCGCCCTGCTTCGGTCGTCGCTCGCCGAGCCGCTGTCCGCAGGGGACGCCTTCGAGATGACCGAGGAGGCTGCGCACGAGGTGGCCGCGGGGGTGCCGACCGAGCTGCTGGTGTGGACCTTCGCCTGAGGTTCCCGGCTTCTTCATGAGGTTCCTGGGTGTTGCAACACCCAGGAAGCGCAGGAATCCCTGGGTAGCCAGGGATCCATCCACGCCGTCACGCAAGGATCGACAGCGCGCCGGGCAGCACCTCGACCACGGCCGGCGCGGCGCTGAGCGAGGGCAGCACGCCGAGCGGCTCACCGTCGCCGCCGACCGGCACGGGGGTGCGGGAGTCGGCAGCGACCTCGATCCGGCGCCCGGTGAGCACCGTGACCTCGGGCAACGCGACGTGCCTGCCGTCGTACACCTTCGGCAGCGAGCGGATCAGCTCCCAGCGGGACGCGGCCTCGATCACCACCACGTCCAGCACGCCGTCGTCGACGGTCGCGTCGGGGGCGATGTTCATGCCCTTGCCGTAGTAGCCGGAGTTGGCGACGACCACCGTGGCGGCGGTGTACTCCGCGGCCGTGCCGTCGACGGTGACCCGGAAGCGACCGGGACGGTACGTCGCCAGCGAGCGGATCGCGGCGTAGGGATACTGCAGGCGCTGGGGCAGCCAGTGCGCGCGGTCGACGATCTCGGAGGCCCGGGCGTCGACGCCGGAGTAGACCGAGCCGGCGACCCGGCGCTCCCCCGCGCCCGGCAACGAGAGCGAGAGTAGGTCTACCCGGCGGGGGTCGGCCTCGAGCAGCAGCTTGGCCAGGTCGTCGGGCGACTCCGGCAGCCCCAGCATCCGGGCGAAGTCGTTGCCGCGGCCGGCGGGGAGCACCGCGAGGGTGCCGCCGGCGATCGACACCGACCCGGCGAGCGACGACAGCATCCCGTCGCCGCCCACGGAGACCACCACGTCGCCGCGCTCCAGCGCGGACGACACCAGCCCGGCCATCGCCTCCGGGCCGGGCGAGTAGGTGACGTCGACGGTCGCGCCGGCGTCACGCAGCAGCCGCGCCACCGGCACGACAGCCTCGGGCGCAGCCCCGCCCCCAGACGACGGGTTGACCAGGAACGAGAATGAGCGGGTCATTTCGGGGTCCCCGCGGCGTTGTTCGACGGAGGAGCGAAGCGGGGGAGGCGAAGAACGTCGTGGGGTGAGTTCACGGGATCAGCACCCCCGGGTTGAGCACGCCGGTCGGGTCGAGGTCGGCCTTGACCGCGCGCAGCACGGACCCGCCGAGCTCGCCGATCTCCGCGGTCAGCCACGGCTTGTGATCGGTGCCGACCGCGTGGTGATGGGTGATCGTCGCGCCGGCGGCGACCATCGCGTCGCTCGCAGCGGCCTTGGCCGCCTGCCACGTCGTCAGGGGGTCGTCCCCCTCCTTGGCAGCGACCGTGAAGTAGAGCGAGCACCCGGTCTCGTAGACGTGCGAGATGTGGCAGAGCACCAGCGTCCCCGCGCCGAACGACTGCTCGAGGGCGGTCTTCACGCCGGCGTACAGCGCCTCGCGGTTGGACCACCAGGTGGCGGTCTCGAGGGTCTCGACCAGGACGCCGACGTCGAGCATCGAGTCGCGGAGGTACGGCGCGTTGAACCGGCCGTGCGCCCAGGACTCGCCCGGCTCGGTGCCCCCGCAGGTGCCGCCCAGCGACTCGAGAAGCGCGGTGACCGCGGCCCGCTTCGCGGCGTTGGCATTGGGCTCCCCCTCGTAGCCGGTGATCATCAGGCAGCCGCCTGGCCCAGAATCGAGATTGTGGCCACCGATGGAGTCGGGACGGGCCAGGTTGATCGCGGACTCGGCCTCGTCGGACAGCCGGATCACGGTGGGCAGCAGGCCGGACTGCGCGAGCGAGCGCATCGCGTCGGCACCGGCCGCGAACGACGGCCAGGACCAGCCTTCGTAGACCTTCTCCGCGGGCAGCTTCCGGACCCGGACCGTCACCTCGGTGATCACGCCGAACGCACCCTCCGACCCGAGGATCAGCTGCCGCAGGTCGGGGCCGGCGGCGTTCGCGGGGGCGCTGCCGAGCCGCAGCTCGCCGCGAGGAGTGGCGACCCGCAGACGCACGACGAGGGAGTCGAAGCGGCCGAAGCCGGCACTGGACTGGCCGCTGGACCGGGTGGCCGCGAACCCGCCGATGCTCGCGAACTCGAACGACTGGGGGTAGTGACCCAGGGTCAGCCCCTCCGCCGCCAGCAGCGCCTCGGCCTCGGGCCCGCGGAGGCCGGGCTCGAGAGTGGCGGTCATCGAGGTGTGGTCGACGGCGAGCAGGCGCTTCATCCGGATCAGATCGAGGGAGACCAGGCCGGCGTACCCCTCTCGGCGGGCGACCAGTCCGCCGGTCACCGAGGTGCCGCCGCCGAAGGGCACCACGGCGAGGTGGTGGTCCACGGCGTACGCGAGAACGGCTGCCACCTCCTCATGCGTGCCAGGTCGTACGACGGCGTCCGGGGCGTCGCTCAGGTCGCCGGCGCGCTGCCGGAGCAGATCGGGGGTCGACTTGCCGCGGGTGCGCAGCCGGCGGGTCTCGTCATCGGTGAGCACGTGCTCGGCGCCGAGCAGGTCTCGCAGGCCGTCGAGCAGACCGGGTGCGATGGTCGGAACGGGCAGCGTGACCTCGGCGGCCGCGGGGCGCTCCTCGAGGCCGAAGACGAGCTCGATCAGGTCGCGCGCGGCGTCGGGGAGGTCGGTCGCGGCGGCCGGGTCGCCCCAACGGCTCGGGTGCATCTCGATCGTCATGTGTTACAGTGTGACATATGACGTCACTTCGTCACAAGGTCGGTTCGAACGAGCCTGCCGCGGAGAGCCAGCGCGACGGCTACCTGGATGCCGCCCGCGCGTGCATCCTCGACGTCGGCTGGCGGCGTACCACCCTCACCGAGGTGGCCCGACGGGCCGGCGTCTCGCGGATGACGATCTACCGCACCTGGCCGGACATGCCCCAGCTGCTCGGCGACCTGATGACCCGCGAGTGGTCGGGCGTCGTCGAGACCGCGGTCGCCGGACAGCAGGCGGAGCGATCAGCGGTCGACCGGCTGGTCGGCGGCATCGTCGGCACGGTGCGCGCGCTGCGCGACAACGAGCTGTTCGTGCGGATCATCGAGCTCGACCCCGAGCTGATCCTTCCCTACCTGCTGTCCCGCCGGGGCCGCTCGCAGGACCTGATCCTCGCGCTCACCGAGGAGGCGATCACCGAGGGTCAGACTGCACGCGAGGTGCGCAAGGGCGACCCGACCGCGATGGCCCGCGCGCTGGTGCTCACCGCCCACGGCTTCGTGATCTCGGCGCACACGATGGTCGACGACGACGTCTCCGAGGCCGAGCTCGACAACGAGCTCGCCACCGTGCTCACCCGGATGCTCGCGCCATGACAGCCACCCGGATCACACCCGGCCCAGACGGCGCACCCGGCGACGTCGACGTGGTCGTCATCGGGCTCGGCGTCACCGGTGCCGGCGTCGCGCTCGACGCGGTCACCCGAGGTCTCTCGGTGCTCGCCGTCGACGCCCACGACCTCGCGTTCGGCACCTCGCGCTGGTCGTCCAAGCTCGTCCACGGCGGGCTGCGCTACTTGGCCAACGGCCAGTTCGGCGTCGCCCACGAGAGCGCGGTCGAGCGCGGCATCCTGATGACGGTGACCGCGCCGCACCTGACCCACTCGATGCCAATCGTGCTCCCGTTCAGCTCGTCGGTCCCGCGCTCGCTGGCCGCGAAGTCGCGGGCCGCACTGCTCGCCGGCGACGTGCTCCGCCGCTCGGCCGGTACCGACTCGCAGACCCTGCCCCGCTCGCGCCGGGTGTCGAGCACCGAGGTGCTCCGGATGGCACCGCCGCTGCGCCCGGCAGGGCTCCGCGGCGGCCTGCTGTCGTGGGACGGCCAGCTCGAGGATGACGCCCGCCTGGTCACCACGATCGCCCGTACGGCGGCGGAGTACGGCGCACACATCCGCACCCGCGCCCGGGTGCTCACCGCCAGCGGCACGTCCGTCGAGCTCCGCGACGAGCGCACCGGCGAGACCCACCGGGTGCGGGCCCGCGTCGTGATCAACGCCGCCGGCGTGTGGGCGGGTCAGCTGGTCGACGAGGTCAACCTCAGGCCCAGTCGGGGCACCCACCTGGTGCTCCGCGCCGAGTCCCTGCCCGGGCTGACCGTGTCGGTGTTCGCGCCGATCCCGGGCGCCAGCAACCGGTTCGTGCTGGTGCTGCCGCAGCCCGACGGCACCATCTACGTCGGCCTGACCGACGAACCGGTGAGCGGTGAGATCCCCGACGTGCCCGAGCCGAGTGAGCCCGAGATCGGCTTCCTCCTCGACGTGGTGTCCGCAGCGTTCGACGTGCCCCTGCACCGCTCCGACGTGGTCGGCGCCTACGCCGGGCTCCGCCCGCTCCTCGACACCGCGGAGGGGGAGACCGCCGACCTGTCCCGTAAGCACGCCGTGCTCACCAGCCGGGCCGGCGTGATCACGATCGTGGGCGGCAAGCTGACGACGTACCGGCGGATGGCGGAGGACTCCGTCGACGCGGCGGTCCACCACGCCGGGCTCACCGCCTCCGCCTGCCGAACGCGCACGCTGCCGCTGCTCGGCGCCGCCCCGCGCCCGGTGCTCGCCGCCTGCGAGGCGCCGGCCCGGCTGGTCCGGCGCTACGGCACCGATGCCGACCTGGTCCTCGACAACGCCCGCGCCGTCACCGGGGTGGGCGACGACGAGCTGCTGGCGCCGATCGCCGAGGGCATCCCCGCCACGCTGGCCGAGCTGGTCTTCGGCGTCACCCACGAGGGCGCCGCCGACGTCGACGACCTGCTCGACCGGCGCACCCGGGTCGGCCTGGTCCCCGACGACCGGGTCCGCGCCGTACCCGCCGCCGAGCGCGCACTCGCGGTTTCGCTTCGATCGCCCTCTAGTCCTTCGTAACTTCGACCGCCCTGGGCAAAGAATTCGAAGTGACAGCAGTGTGACCGATGAGTTTTCCCGTCGACGCCGGTCACAGGTGGAGGCAGACTGAAGCGCACGGCGGGAGAACGGCACCATGACGACGGCGACGGGGACCGACACCATGACCACGGAGATCTCGGACACGACCGCGGAGCTCAACGACTTCGACACCCTCACGGAGCGCTACCAGCGCGAGCTGCTGGCGCACTGCTACCGGATGAGCGGGTCGGTCCACGAGGCCGAAGACCTGGTCCAGGAGACGTTCCTGCGCGCCTGGAAGGCGTCCGCGGACTTCCAGGGCCGCTCCTCGGTCCGCACCTGGCTCTACCGGATCGCCACGAACGTCTGCCTGACCAACCTCGAGGGCCGGCCGCGCCGGCCGCTGCCCGCGGGGCTCGGCACCTCCGACCAGATGGCCGGAGACGCGCTCGAGGAGAACCACGAGATCGCCTGGCTCGAGCCGGTGCCCGACGCCTCCGTGGTGGTCGCCGAGCGCGACTCGATCCGGCTCGCCTTCATCGCCGCGCTGCAGCACCTCCCCGCCCGGCAGCGCGCGGTGCTGATCCTCCGCGACGTACTCCGCTGGTCGGCCGCCGAGGTCGCCGAGGCTCTGGAGACGACCACCGCCGCGGTCAACTCCGCCCTCCAGCGCGCGCACGCCACCATGCAGGAGCGCGGGCTCACCGAGGAGACCGTCGAGCCGGAGCTGACAGCCGAGCAGGAGGGCCTGCTGGAGCGGTACGTCGAGGCGTTCTGGGCCAAGGACATCGACAGCATCGTGAGCATGCTCAAGGCCGACGCCGTCTGGGAGATGCCGCCGTTCGTCGGTTGGTACGTCGGCGACCGCAACATCGGCGACCTGATCAACGAGCAGTGCCCGGGCGGTGTGCACGACATGCCGATGATCGCGACCACGGCCAACGGGCAGCCGGCGTTCGGCCTCTACATGCGCACCCGCAAGGGCGACTTCCGGCCGTTCCACCTGCAGGTGCTCGAGCTCGAGGGCGACCGGGTCAAGCACGTCGGCGCGTTCTTCGAGAGGTCACTGTTCGCGAAGTTCGGGCTGCCCGAGCGGCTGCCCGCCGACTGGGCCCCCGACGCGGCCTGACGTCATGGCACCGCTCGACCACGCGGTCGAGCTCCTCGACCGCGCACTCTCCTACACCCGGGTCATCCTCTCCGAGGTGACCGACGCCGACCTGCCCCGTCGTACGCCGTGCGAGCGCTGGGACCTCGGCCAGCTTCTCGCGCACATGGACGACGCCCTGGACGCGTTCACCGAGGGCGCGCACGGTGAGGTCGACCTCGACGACCGGGTGCCGGTCCGGGTCCGGGTCGACAGCCTCCAGCAGAAGGCGTGCGCCATGCTCGCCGCCTGGAGCCGGGAGACGCCGGAGCACGTGCGGATCGGCGACTACCACCTCGAGACCCCGGTGGTGGCGCTCGCCGCCGCGCTGGAGATCACCGTGCACGGGTGGGACGTCGGCCGGGCGCTCGGCTCCGACCGGCCGATCCCGGACCAGCTCGCTCATGGCCTGCTGCCGGTCGCGGAGACGCTGCTCGGCGAGTCCGATCGCGGCACCCAGTTCGATGCGCCCCGCCCGGTCCCGGCGGACGCTCCTGCAGATGCCCGGCTGGTCGGATTCCTCGGGCGTGATGCCCTTCCCCCGACGGGTGTGACGCGATCGCAACGGCAAATTACCGGCAATACCGGTGCAGGCGAGGCCGCCGCTTCCTAGCCTTCGTCCATGCACGAGCAGGGCGACCCCGTGGCCGACCGGGACCATGCCGTCGTCCGACTGGATGCGGCGTGCGCCCTGGTGCGCGAAGGCGCCATCGGAGAGGCGGTCTCCGTCCTCGGACTCCTCGGCGATCCTGCGGTCGAGGCGCTGCTCGGCGCGGCCGAACGCTCCCTGCTCACCGCCGCGCTGGTCGAGTGCCGCCTGGCGCGAGGCGACCTGGCCGGCGCCGTGGCGCTGGGTCACGGCCTGGCCGAGTTCCTCGAGGCGCCCGGACTCACCTCGGCGATCGCGCACCAGGCCAGCGGCGAGCTCGCCTCGGCGCTCGGCGATCCCGACCTCGCGCTGGAGCACTTCTTGGCGGTTGGCGAGCAGACCGCGGACGACCCGGTCTCCCCCGAGCTGCTGCCCTGGCGCGCCGGCGCCGCCCTGGCTCTGCTCCGCCGCGGTCGGGGCCGCGAGGCCGCCGTGCTGGCGGAACGCCACCACGCCGAGGCACTCGCGACCGGGTCGCCGTACGCGATCGCCGTCGCGCTCCGAACCCTGGCCGCGACCGGCACCGGAGACCGGCGCGTGGAGATGCTCCGGAAGGCGCGGTCGACCCTGGACGGCGTACCCGCCGATCGGCTGCTCGCCCAGATCGACACCGACCTCGCGGGCGCGCTGGTGCTCTCGCAGAAAGCCGACACCACCGAAGCGCTGGCGATGCTGCGCGCTGCGGAGCGCTACGCGGGGCGCCAGGAGCTGTGGCCGCTGCAGGGCCGAGTACGCCGGCTGCTCGATCACCTGGGCGAGGCGCCGCAGCAGATCGACAGCGAGGCGATGGCCGCACTGACCGCGGCCGAACGGCGGGTGGCGGCGCTCGCTGCCGAGGGGCTCACCAACAGGCAGATCGCCGAGCACCTCCTGGTGAGCGTCAAGGCGGTCGAGTGGCACCTCTCGAACGTCTACCGGAAGCTGGAGATCCGCTCACGCAAGGCGCTCACGCCGTCGATCGCGGCTCCCGCCTGAGTTCCTCCCTACACTCGGCGCCATGGCCGAGCGCACCACGCACTCCGTGCTCCCGATGGGCGGCCGCGACCCGCACGAGGAGCACCGGACCGCCACCCCGCTGGAGCTGCTCTTCGACCTGACCTTCGTGATCGGGTTCGGCGTCGCGGCCGACCAGCTGGCCCACGCGATCGCCGACCACCACACGACCGATGGCCTGATCGGCTTCGGGTTCGCGGCGTTCTCGGTCGCGTGGGCGTGGATCTTCTACAGCTGGTTCGCCTCCGCCTACGACACCGACGACTGGATCTTCCGGTTGCTCACCATGGTCCAGATGGTCGGTGTCCTGATTCTCGCTCTCGGCCTGCCGGCGATGTTCGATTCGATCATCGAGGGCGATCACGTCGACAACGGCGCCATGGTCGCCGGCTACATCGTGATGCGGATCCCGATGCTGCTGCAGTGGTTGCGGGCCACCAAGCAGGACCCCGCCCGCCGCCCGGCGCACCTGGCCTACATGACCTCGGTCGTGGTGTCCCAGTCACTCTGGGTGGTGATCCTGTTCGCGGACCTGTCCGTGGGCGCGATGTTCGCCGCGGCGGCGGTGCCACTGCTGATCGAGCTGTCGGGCCCGGTCATCGCCGAGACCCGGCTCGGCGGCACCCCCTGGCACGCCCACCACATCGCGGAGCGCTACGGCCTGCTGGTGATCATCGCTCTGGGTGAGGGCCTCCTCGGCACCACGGTGGCGCTCGGGGCGGTCATCGAGGGCGGCTGGACCACGGACGCCGCACTGCTCGGCTTCGCCGGCACCGCGCTGACTTTCGGGATCTGGTGGACCTACTTCGTGATCCCGCACGGCACGCTGCTGCATGCCTACCGGAAGCGGATGTTCGGCTGGGGCTACGGCCACATCCCGTTGTTCGCGGCGGTCGTCGCGATCGGCGCCGGGCTGCACGTAGCGGCGTACTACCTGGGTGAGGAGTTCGACGTGAGCCGGAACACGACCGTGCTCGCGGTCGCGATCCCGGTAGCCGTCTACCTGGCGACGCTGTACGTGCTCTACGCCCAGCTCACCAGGACCGTCGATCCGTTCCACATGCTGCTGCTCGCCGGCTCGGCGGTCGTGATCGGAGCCGCGGTCGCGATGTCGGCCGGCGGCGTCGGCCTCGTGTGGTGCCTGCTCGTCCTGGCGTTCACGCCGTGGGTCACCGTGATCGGCTACGAGGCGGTCGGGCACCGCCACAACGAGGCCGTGCTGGAGGAAGCCCTCAGCCGTCGTCCCTGAGGGGATTTGCGATCTCGTCGGCCGGAAGCTTGGCCCAGACGGTGGCGGCCACCGCGGCGATGCCGGGCACGATCGCCGCGATCAGGAACGTCGTGCGCAGCCCGATCGCGTCGGCCACCGGACCGGCCAGCGCCATCGAGATGGGCATCAGGCTGATCGACACGAAGAAGTCGAGCGAGGCGACCCGGCCGAGCATGTGCGGCGGCACCCGGCGCTGGAGCAGCGTGCCCCAGATGACCATCGGCGCCGAGAACATCACGCCCAGCGCGAACGCGGCGACGACCACGACCCACACCGCGTCGGCGTAGCCCATCACCAGGAACGGCAAGCAGCCCACGCCCCACATCAGGTTCATCACGGTGAGGTAGCGCCGTGGCATCTTGAACGACGCCATCCCGAGCGAACCCAGCGCCCCGCCGATGCCGAAGGCCGCCATCACGAGGGCGTGGTCGCCGGGGCCGCCGCCGAGCTTGTCCTTGATGAGGAACGGGATCAGCACCTCGAACGGGCCCATCATCACCAGGATCATCACCGAGGCGAACAGCAGTGTGGCGAGCAGCCACGGGGTGCGCACCATGTAGACGAAGCCCTCGCGCATGTCGGCGACGGCCGAGCGGATCGGGTGCTGCGGCTCGGCGTCGGGGTCGACCTCGCGGCGTACGGGCGTCAGTGGCACCAGGGTCAGCGCGATCAGCCCGGCCAGGGCCGCACCCGCTGCCACCGAGATCGCCGCACCGGCGGAGACCGCCCCGACCACGGCACCGGCCACGCCGGGGCCGATGGCCTGGCCGATCGTAGGGCGCACCATCCCCTCGAACCCGTTGACCGCCATCAGGTCGGACTCGGGTACCAGGGAAGGCAGCCACGCGGAGTAGGCGGGGTAGTAGAACGCCATGCCCATGCCGGTGACGAAGGCGACCGCGGCGAGGTGCCACAGCTGGGTGGTGTCGGTGAGCGAGAGGGTCGCGACCAGCGCCATCGCGGCCAGCTCGATGCTCGCCACGCACAGGAGGATCAGCTTCTGCGGCACCCGGTCGGCGACCACGCCGCCGAGCAGGGCGGGGAGGAGCACGCCGATCGCGCCGGCGGTCGAGACCACGGAGAGCTGACCGGGGCCGCCGCCGATCCGGATGACCTCCCACACCTGGCCCACGACCCACACGCCGGAGGCGAACGTGGACAGGATCAGCGCGAGGGCGAGGCGCCGGTAGGCGGTGTGCCGGAACGGCGTGAGCGCGCGCGGCAGCTTCCGACCTGGTGTCGGTTCGGCGGTCTTGGTCGCCGTCAGCTGCTCGGTCATCGTCACTCCTCGTGATCAGTCTGACGATGTGGACCGACAGTCGCGATCGAATTCATCGCTGCACGGTCAGGACGACCTTGCCGAGGGCCCGGCGCTGCTCCAGGTCGGCGTGAGCGCGCGCCGCCTCGGCCAAGGGGTACGTCGTCACCAATGGCCGCCAGTCGCCCCCGGCCACCCGCTCGAGCGCACGGGCCGCGAGGCCGGGGATGCCGCCGGGCAGCGCCATCATCCGCGGGCCCAGGCTCCATCCCACGGTCAGGCCACGCTCCACCACGTCCGCCGAGTCGAAGCTCGTCGGGGCGCCCGCCGAGAAGCCGAACATCACCTGCCGGCCTCCGGGCCGGAGCAGCTCGAGGGCCTGTCGACCCACGTCGCCACCAACGCCGTCGTACACCAGGGTGACGCCGTCGGTGTGCTCGCGGACCTCATCGGCCCAGCCCGGGTCGGAGTAGTCCGCGACGAGGTCGGCGCCCAGCGGTCCGAGCGCGGCGACCCGGTCGGCACTGCCGGCCGCGGCCACGACGGTGGCGCCCACGGCCGAGGCGGCCTGGGCGAGCAGCAGCCGAGTCCACCGGCGGCGGACGGCACCAGCACGACGTCCTCCTTGGCCGGCGGCTCGAGCTCGAGGACGCCGAGAGCGGTGCGGCCGGTGCCGACCGCCGCGATCACGTCCGGGAAGGTCACGTGGTCGGGCACGTCGAACACGGAGTCGGCGGACGTCACCGCCTGCTCGGCGTACCCGCCCGGCACCATGCCGAGGTGAGCCACCACCCGGCGCCCCAGCCAGTCCTCGTGGACGCCGTCCCCGACGCGGTCGACGACGCCGGCGACCTCGCGTCCGGGAATGGTCGGCAGCTCCGGCAAGGCGATCGGCGTGTCCTGGTCCCCGCGTCGCAGGCTGATGTCGAGCAGGTGGATCCCGGCTGCTTCGACGGCGATCCGCACCTGACCGGTTGCGGGGTCCAGCTCGGGCAGGTCGTCGAGGACGAGGTTGGTGGCGGGTCCGAACTCATGAAGGCGAATGGCGTGCATGTCTCACATTCGACAAGTTCAAGCAAACTTGAGGTCAAGTAGGTGCAGTGTGGCTTGCACCACCGGACCACCTCAGTAGCGGTGGAACCACTTGTCCATCTCGTCGGCGGTGCCCGGACACGTCACGTTGTGATCGCGGTTGTCCTCCACCCACTGCCCCAGGACGGCCGGCCCGCCCTGGATCACCCAGTCCGTGCCACACCGGTTGAGCGCCTCGGCCATCGACGTCTGGCCCGCGGCTCGCCACTCGGGGACACCGAGAGCCAGGTCGCCGACCACTGTCTCCCAGAGCAGCGGCGTTGAGTAGATCCCGATCCGGTAGCCCGCCGCCCGGTAGCCACGAGCCAGCCCGCGCACCACGGCGGCGTTCGCCTGGAGGTCGGCGCTCCACTCGAAGTCGGGCACCGGCTCGACGTCGATCCACACCACCGGGGTCTCCAGGCTGGTACGCAGCATCGAGGTCACGTTGAACCGGGCCTGCTGGTAGCCGGTGTTCGCGAGCGCACCTTCCGTGGTGCTCCCGTCGAACGGCCCCAGCCCGCCGTACGTCTCCACAGCCGCAGCGTCGGGGAAGCTGCCGACGGCGTACGCCGCCACCAGCAGCTCGCGCTCACGCACCCACTCGACCATCGCCGGCAGGCACGGGTTCGGGGTGAAGCCGGGTCCGTTGGTGAGCCCGACGATCACGTACTCGGCGGTGTTGAGCGGCAGCGGCGCCCCCAAGGACCGCTTCTCCGGAATGCCCATGCCCTTCGGACATTGCGGCCAGCTCATGTCGGCGCCGATGACCGGCGGCCTCGGCTCCGACGGCGACTTCGAGGGGGTCGGCGCGGGCTTCTCGGGTCGCGGCGCGAGGGTCCGTGGCGGCGCGATGCTCGCCGGAGGCTCGGACGTCGGTGGGTCCTCGGTCCTGACGGGATCGTCCGAGCAGCCGGTCATGGACAGTCCTACGACCAGCAGTAGCGGGACCAGCGCCCTCACGGCAACCAGGTCATCGCCCGCCCGTGCCCGTCGGTCCAGGCCACCGCGCGGCCGTCGACGCCGAGGACCAGGCGGGCCGCGTCGTCGGGCATCGTCGGACCGGTCGCGTAGACCTCGGGGAGGATCTTGGGTCCTTCGTTGCTCACCCAGTGGCAGGCACCGTCGGCGACCAGGTCGGTCATCATCCGGGTGAAGCGGCTGCGCTGGTCGGCGTCGAGGTAGGCGATCACCGCGCTGTGGAACACGACCACCCTGCCGTGCTCGGCCGCGCGCTCCACCTGCGCGGGCAGCACGCCGAGCAGGTCACCTCGCACGATCGTCGGCGGGTCGGTGGCGGCGATCTCGATGGCCTTGCGCAGCAGCAGCCGGCGGTCGTCGTGCTCGGGCCAGATCAGGTTGGTCAGCCAGGCCATGTCGTCGCCGTCGGTGACGTCGAGCGGGTTCAGGTCGATCCCGCCCCGCCAGGCCACGTCCGGGCGCTGGACCGGGAAGGGCACCGGCCCCTCGACGACACACGCGAGCCGTGGGTCAAGGGGGCCCAGCGCCACGGTCTCCGAATTGGTGCTCCACTCATAGCCCCAGCGGTCCGGGTAGAGGCACAGCCCGGCGCTCGCCCCCGCCTCCACCAGCGCCAGCGGCTGCCCGTCCGCCAGCGCCGCGAACGCCGGCACCAGCGTCGCCAGCCGCCCGGCCTCGTTGGTCTGGGTCGCCCGGGCCATGATCGTGGCCCGGATCGTGCCGTCGTCGCCGAGCAGCGCGGCGCGCAGGCCGTCGTACGGACCGGGGGCGGCGACGCCGTGCCAGCGGGCGGCCGCGAACACCAGGTTGGGCTGCTGCTTGATCTGCGGCAGGGACGCGATCCACTCCATCACCGGTGGGTCGTCCACCACGCTGCCGGCCCAGTCGGCGAAGCAGGGCGAGTAGCCCGCCGCGAACGGCACGAAGTTGCGGTACTGCTCCTGCACCGGCTCCAGCAGATCCATGGGCAGATCTTGCCGGTCAGGGCGCGGGGATCGCGACGTACGTCGTCTCGAGATACTCCTCGATGCCCTCGAAGCCACCCTCCCGGCCGAACCCGCTGGCCTTCACACCGCCGAACGGGGCGGCGGCGTTGGAGACCAGCCCGGTGTTGGCGCCGACCATGCCGAACTCGAGTGCCTCGGCCATCCGGACGGTGCGGGCCAGGTCGCGGGTGTAGAGGTAGGCCACCAGGCCGTACTCCGTGGAGTTGGCCATCCGCACGGCTTCCTCGTCGGAGTCGAACGTGGTGATCGGCGCGACCGGGCCGAAGATCTCCTCGTTCGCGATGTCGGACGTCGTGGCGACGCCGGACAGCACCGTCGGCTCGTAGAAGTAGCCCGGCCCGTCGGGCGCGCGACCGCCGGTCACCAGCCGAGCACCGTCGGCCACCGCCGCGTCGACCAGCCGGCCGACGGACGCGACCGCCTTCTCGTCGATCAACGGCCCGACGTCGACCCCGTCGTCCTGGCCGCGGCCGAGGGTGAGCCCCTTCATCTGATCGGCCAGCCGCTCCGCGAAGGCGTCGGCGACGTCGGAGTGCACCAGGAATCGGTTGGCCGAGGTGCACGCCTCGCCCATGTTGCGCATCTTCGCGATCATCGCCCCGTCGACGGCCGCATCGAGGTCGGCGTCGGCGAAGACCAGGAACGGCGCGTTGCCGCCCAGCTCCATGCTGACCCGCAGCAGCTGGTCGGCGGACTGGCGCACCAGCGTGCGGCCGACCTCGGTGGATCCGGTGAAGCTCATCTTGCGCAGCCGGTCGTCGCCCATCAGGGTCTCGCTGAAGCCGCCGGAGTCGGTGGTGGTCACCACGTTGAGTACGCCGTCGGGCAGCCCGGCCTCGGCCAGCAGCCCGGCCAGGGCCAGCATCGTCAGCGGGGTCTGCGAGGCCGGCTTCATCACCATCGTGCAGCCGGCCGCCACGGCCGGCCCGATCTTGCGGGTGCCCATGGCGAGCGGGAAGTTCCACGGGGTGACGAACAGGCACGGCCCCACGGGCCTCTTCACCGTGAGCAGCCGGTTGACCCCGGCCGGGTCGTTCATCCAGCGGCCGTGGATCCGGACGGCCTCCTCGGAGAACCACCGGAAGAACTCGGCGCCGTACTTCACCTCGCCCTTGGCCTCTGCGATCGTCTTGCCCATCTCGAGGCTCATCAGCTCCGCGATCTCACCGGCCCGGTCGGTGAGCATCTCGAAGGCGGTGCGCAGGATCTCGCCGCGTACGCGCGGTGCGGTGGCGGCCCACTCCGCCTGGGCGCCCGCCGCCGCGTCGAGGGCGGTGACCGCGTCAGCGGTGGAGGCGTCGGCGACGTCGGTGAGGACCGAGCCGTCGGCCGGGTCGATCACGTCGAAGCGCTTGTCGCCTTCGGCAGCCCGCCACCCGCCGCCGATGAACAGGTTGCGCCGATCGGGGGCGAGCAGTTCGAGTCCAGACATGAAGAGCACTCCTACAAGCAAAGTCTCCGGGTATGAGGTGACGACCTTGAATCTACGTTGTAAATTGATCCAGTCGTACTTCGGAGGGAGCACCTAGAAGTTCGACAGAACCCCTCGCCGACCCCATGCGGCGGGGGGTTCACTTATTTTCGCGGAGCAGGATGCCGCGAGGCACGAGCGGGCTCCGTGGGCGACGCAGGTCGAGCAAGCCCCGCGACCGAGGAACGAGGTCGCGACGGGCGGGTCGAGACCCGGTGACCCGACAGGAAAGCCCGGCCCCGACACGGTGCCGGGGCCGGGCGTCTTTCTGCGCGACTGGTTACGGGGTGTTGTACTTCAGCGTGAACGAGCCGGAGCCCGAGTAGCCGTAGACCTCGATCCGGTACGTGCCGGAGCCGGCGTTGTAGCTGATCGTCTCGGTCGACGAGGGGCTCTCACTCGCCGCCACGTCGGACCAGACCGAGCCGTTCTTCTTCTGCAGGTAGAGGTCGAAGTCGGCGTTGCTCGGCCCGGTCAGGCAGGCGGTGATGACGCCGCCGGCCGTGCTGAAGCCCGACGACGACGGGTGGTACACCGAGAACCCTCTCGACGTGCTGCCGGTGACCGTCGTCTCGGTGCAGTCGCCGCCCGGGTCCGGGTCGCCTCCGCCGCCGCAGGTGGGCTCACCGGACTGGGTGCCGACCGAGATCGCGGCCCACGCGGCCTTCACCCGGTTGAACGTCGTGCAGTCGGTGCTGCCGTAGAGGTTCTTGGTCGCGGTCAGCGTCGCGACCCTGGCCTTGCCGTGGTTCCAGCTCGACGTCTTGAGCAGCAGGCCGTTGTAGAAGATCTTGCCAGCGGTCTGCAGACCGACGCCGGTCACGGTCGAGCCGTTGCAGGTCGGCGAGGACGGCGACCCGTTGGAGCCCTGCGCCAGCAGGTAGAACCAGTGGTTGAGCGGACCCGCCGCCGCGTGCACCTCGGTGCCGGGGAGGCTCGTGGAGTAGCAGTTGGGGTCACCCAGCGCGCCCGGGTTGTACATGTTCCGGATCGGGCCGTCGCCCACCAGGTCCGCCTCCTCGCCGACCAGGAAGTCCGCCGGGTCGTTGGGGTTGGCGGCGTACGCCTCGGTGAGGGCGCCGAAGATGTCGCCGGTCGCCTCGTTCATGCCGCCGGTCTCGTTGTTGCCGCTGGAGCCGCCGGGCGTGGTCTGGAAGACACCGTGTCCGTTCTCGTGGGCGACGATGTCGATCGCGCTCAGCTGGCGCTGGTTGTCGCTGGAGTGCCCGAAGTTCACGAACGACCCGTTGTAGTAGGCGTTCACGTCGGCCAGGCCGACCCGCGCCGGGTAGTTCGTGCCGTTGCCCTTGATGCCGTTGCGGCCCAGCCAGGCCGACAGCATGTCGACCTCCTTGGCAGTGCCGTACATGACGTCGACGCAGGCGGTCTCCAGGTTGGTGCCGGAGCCGTTGCCCCACACGTCATCGGTGCCGGTGTACGCCGAGCCGTTCTGGCCGCCGCACTGCACGCCCGAGTGGGCCGGGTCGACCATCTGGAACGACCCGCCGCTGCCGGACGTGCCGATGGTGACGTTGCCGTAGTAGTAGCCGGTGCCGGAGCCGTGCATCACCTTGTCCCAGGCGAGCAGCACCTTCCCGGTGCGGGCGTCGGTCCACACGGTCTGGATCGACGGTGAGCCCTTGTCGACGCCCTTCACGACGGTCTTCCAGGCGAGGCGCGGGACGCCCTCGGCGTAGACCTCGAGGGTGGGGCGGGAGACCGAGCGGACTTTGTCGACCTGACGCTTTGCGGTGGCCCGCGCAGCGGCCTTGCTCACGGTCGGGGTGGTCGCGACCGAGATCCGGCGCTCCTGCCCGCTGGTCGCTCCGACCGCGCGGCCCTGGCTGTCGACGGCGACCACGAAGTCGCCGCCGTAGACCGGGAGGCCGCGGTAGCTGCGCGCGTAGGAGACGTAGTAGGTGCCCTTGGTGCCGGGCGTGGCGGCCACCTGTCGGATGCTGTCGTCGGCGCCGCGGCGTACCGCCCTGCCGTGACTCCGGACGTACCGGTCGGCGGCGGTGATCGCCTGCTTGGGCCCTTCCTGCTCGACGTGGTCAGAACGGTCCGTCCGTTGCTTGTCGGCCCCGGCGGTGTACGACGGTCCTTGGACGCCCAGGACGAGGGCGCCGGCCACTGTTGTCGCCAGAGCGGCACCGAGCCACTTCTGCGGTTTCATCTGATCTCCCTTGAGGGTGCGGGTGTGGAACGCAGCGGTGCTCCGGGTTCGCCGGACCACCACGCCGAACCTAGGAACCGCCCGCACCCCTCGATAGGGGGAAAACCCTTGTCTACTCCGGGGGTGCGGGGACCAGCAGTGCCGCCAGGTGGGTGCGGGAGCGGACGTCGAGCTTGCGGTAGATCCGGGTGAGGGTGGCCTCGACGGTCTTGACGCTGACAAAAGTGCGCTCGGCGATCTCGCGGTTGCTGGCGCCCTGCGCCACCTCGCGGGCCACGCGGGCCTCGGCGTCGGTGAGCCGGTCCAGGAGCGGGTCGGTCGCGGAGGCGGCCCTGTCGGGCATCAGCTCCGAGCGCACCTGGGTCGCCCAGGCGTCCGCGTGCAGGTTCTCGAACAGGTCCAGCGCCTCCTGCAGCGTGGCCCGCGCCGCGGCGGCCCGGCGGCGCCGCCGCTCGAGGTGAGCGCGGGTGACCAGGGCCCGTCCGGCGTCGATGCGCATCCCGAGCTCGGCCGCGGCCTTGGCGGACCGCTCCAGCAGCGACTCCGCGTGGTCGAGGTCGCAGCGGCCCATCAACACCTGCGCCTCCGCGCGGTCGAGCTGGGCCGCGACCCCGTCGGTGCCGTCCCGGTCGGCGACGGCCCGCCGCGACTCGGCCAGCACCTCGGCGGCCTCGTCGATGCGGCCGAGCAGCACCAGGGCGGTGACCAGGTCGGCGTGCCACCTGTTCACGGTCGGATCGCCGAAGTCGTGCTCGCGCTCGTAGGCACGGACCTGACCCAGCGCCTCGCTGGCGCCCTGGGCGTCGCCGGTCCGGAGCAGCGCCTGGCCGAGCAGCACCAGGTGCCGCTGCCAGTACCTCGTGTCCCCGCGCTCCTCGGCCGCGGCGGTGCCACGCGACGCGAGGGTCCGGGCGCGCGTCAGGTCACCACCGGCGAGCTCGGCAAGTGCGGTGATGAACCACGACGTGTGCGCGTCGAGGTCGAACTCCTCACCGATCCGCGACGCGCGGGCGGCGTACTCCATCGCCTCACGGCAGCGGCCGCTGCGGACACCCACCTCGACCAAGCAACGCAGCACGTGCACGTGGTCCATCCCGGCGCCGCGCTCGACATGGGACAGCATGGCCGAGAAGCCGGACCAGGCCTCGTCGAGCCGGTCGTCGTAGAACGCGAACCGGGCGGCCATGTACTCCGGTGAGGTGTGCAGGAAACCGGTCGGCGTGGGGCCCGCGAGATCGAGCGCCCGGTCGAGGCACGCGGCGTGGTCACCGCCGAGCCAGCGCCGGGCCACGGCCAGAGTGGTCAGGCCGAGCGCGAGCTCGTCGCGGTCCCCGGCCCGCTCCAGCAGGCCGACCGCCCGCTGGGCCGACCGCTCGGCCAGATCGGGTCGTGACTCCATCAGCGCGATCCGGGCGCGCTGCAGGAGGACCTTCGCGACCAGCCGGTCGTCGTCGCCGGCGTCGGCGAGCGCGGCCGCCAGCACCTCGTCGAGCGCGGCCACGCCGTACCCCGCCAGCTCGGGGATGGCCAACCGCACCCGCACCGACTGGGCCGGGGTCGGCGTCGCCTCCAGGAAGTCTCCGAGCGCGCGCACGACCAGTTCGACGTGGTTGCCCGGGGCGGCGGTCTCCACCGCGGCGGCGAGCCACTCGACCCGCTGCTCGCAGAGGTCGTACGGCGACCGCTCGGCCGCCAACACGAAGAGCTCCGCCGCGATCTCCCGCGCGCCCGCTGCCGCAGAATCTCGCGCGGCCACGCCGAGCTCGCGGGCCAGGTCAGCGTCGACGCCGGGCCGGGCGAGGGCGAGGTGGCGGAGCCGCTCGGCGGACGTGCCGGCGAGGTCGGCCAAAGCCGCGTGCAGCGCGACCCGGTCGTCGGCCGGCGTCACCTCGGCGATGATCATCCGCAGTGCCGACGGCGTGAAACGGATCGCGCCCTCGGCTCGACACACCAGCCCGGACTGAGCGGCACGACTCACGTGCTCCTCGGCCGCGTGCCGACCACCGCGCTCTAGCTGGCGGACGGTGGGGTGGTGCAGCAGGGCAGCCTGCGACAGAGTGGCGCGGACCTCCTCGGGCTGGGCGAGGAACCGATCCCGGAGCACGCGCGCGATGCTCGACGGCAGCGGCGTCGGCGCACCCAGCACGGACGGGTGCTCCCCGATCGCTCCGCAGAGCGCGAGGGCGAGCGAGGGGATGCCGCCGGACTCGACGTACACCCGTTGCGCGACGTCGGCGGTCAGCCCGTGCTCGCAGAGCAGGTCGATCATCTCGGCGGCCGGCAGCGGCGGCACCTCCAGGTGGTGCAGCCCGGAGACGTCGACGTCCTCGTTGTTGTCACCGGGTCCGATGGTGGCGACCAGGGCGACCCGTCCGTGCAGGCGCCGGCGGGCGTACCCGACGATCGCCGACGACTCGCCGTCGAGCCACTGGACGTCGTCGAGGAGCATCAGCACCGGCCGGGTCTCCGACCAGCTGGCCAGCAGCGAGTGGAACCCGGCGGCCAGGTCGGACCGCAGCTCGTCGGTGGCGTCGATGCCGACCAGCCCCGCCGCGACCGGTCCGCGCACCGGCTCGGGGAGACGCTCGACGAGCTCGGGCGGGCACTGGGCCAGCAGGTCGCGCAGCGCCGCGAACGGCAGCGCGTGCTCCTCGTGCGCGCCGCGGGCGTGCAGCACGGCGTCGCCGAGGGCGGCGCGCTCGTCCTCGATGATCGTGAGCAGGGCGCTCTTGCCCACGCCGATCGGCCCGTTGAGCGCGACCGACTCACCCCGCTCGAGGAGCTCCCTCACCTCGGCGAGCAGGGCCTCCCGACCTACGACCCGAGACATCCACTCAGGTTAATGCTCCTTACCCTGCAGAGCGTAGGAACTGCTCCAGGATCGGGCCCGCGGTGCTCGACCCGGACTGGCCGACCTCGACGAAGACCGCGACGGCGAGGTCGCCCTGTGCCGCGATCATCCAGGCGTGGGTCTCGATGCCCTTGTCGCCCTGGAACTCGGCGGTGCCGGTCTTGGCGATCACCTCCGGACCGGGTACGTCGGCCAGGCCGATGCCGCTACCGGAAGTGACCACCCCGCGCAGCATCCCGCGCAGTGCGGCGGCCTCGCCGCGCGTCATCGGCTCGTGGTCGGGGTCTTCGACCTTCACCGACTTCAGCAGCCGGGGCACCACCACCTCCCCGCGCTGAGCCGATGCGATCACGGCGGCCATCGTCATCGGCGAGGCCAGGATCCGGCCCTGCCCGATCATGTTCGCGGCCCGCTCGGTCTCGCTCTCGGCGGGCTCGACGCTGCCGAAGAACGCCGGGAATCCGAGGTCGTGGTCGACGGCCATGCCGAGCGAAGCAGCGGCGTCGAAGAGGTCGAGGCCCTTCAGGCGGTCGCGCTCGGTGATGAAGGCGGTGTTGCAGGAGTTGGCGAGCGCGGCGCGGAACGGGATCCGGCCGAGCCCGGACGACGGGTAGTCGTCGTAGTTCTTGAACGACTTGCCGTCGACGACGGTGGTCGGCGGGCACGAGACGGTCGTGTCGGGGGTGATCCCGGCCCGCAACAAGGCCAGGCTGCTGACCGCCTTGAACGTCGAGCCCGGCGCGTACTGCCCGTACGTCGCGAGGTTCTGCCCGCCGTTGCCGGGCCCGTTGGCCGCGGCCAGGATGGCGCCGTCGCTCGGCCGGATCGCCACGATAGCGCTGGCCGGGCCGACGCCGGCGAGCAGCCGCTCCGCCTCGCTCTGGAGGCGCGCGTTCAAGGTCAGCGCGATCGACTTGCCCGGCGCGGCGTCCGACCGGAACAGCTCCGTCTCGGTCCCCTCGTCGTCGATGGACTGGACGAGCACGCCCGGAGTGCCGCGCAGCTGCTCGTCGTACCGCGCCTGCAGCCCGGAAAGACCTGCCTGGTCGCCCACCTCGTAGAGGTCGGGGTGCTCCTTGATCATCTCCGCGGTCACGTCGCCGACGGTGCCGAGGATGGGAGCGGCGAAGTCACGAGTCGGGGCCAGGGGGAGCTCGCCGTCGACGAGAAGCACGCCGGGAGTGCTGTCGGCGAGCGCGGTCACCTCGGGGGGCACCTCGCCGGCACGGTAGGTGATCGCGAGCACGAACGCCTTGTCACCAGCAGCGCGGACCTGCTTGACGTACGGCGCGGTGTCGATCCCGGTCGCCGCCGCCACCCTTTCAGCGGCCGTGACCGCCTCGGCCTGCGACGCCTGCGACCGGTCGACGCCTACCTCGACCACCGGCCGGTTGGTCACGATCGCCCTGCCGTCCCCGCCGTTGATGTCGCCACGCGCGCCGGCGACGGTGGTGGCGTCGAGGACGGTTGTCTCGGTCAGGCTGGGCTCGACCATGGACCGGTCCCAGGTCACCGACCACTCCGAGCCGGAGCCGGTCAGCTCGATCTCGGTCTGGTAGGCCCACTCCTCCTCGCCGTCGACCGGCCACGACCAGGCGAGGGTCACGTCGGCGGTGTCACCGTCATCGGCGACCTGGACGTCCTCCACGGTGACGGTGGGCTCGAGCCCGCCCATCCCCTCGATCGTCGTGGCGTAGTCCTTCTTGACCTCGCCGGACGTGGCGCCGGAAAGGTCGAGGTCGGCGAAGTCGCCGGCCTCGAGGGCGGCGGCCAGGTCGTCGGCCGCGCCCTCGGCGTTGGCCTCATCCTCGTCCTGGCCGTCCGAGCAGCCGACCAGGACGAGGAGAAGCACTGTCAAGGTCGCGACGGGACGTCCGAGAGGCGCACGCATGCGTCTCTTCTACCAGCCGCGACCCAGC
This sequence comes from uncultured Actinomycetota bacterium, assembly GCA_963729095.1. Classification (GTDB taxonomy): domain Bacteria; phylum Actinomycetota; class Actinomycetes; order Propionibacteriales; family Nocardioidaceae; genus Nocardioides. The sequence goes on from CAVSMX010000046.1 coordinate 36,965, forward strand.
GGCCTGACTAGTGCCTGGCGAGCCACCTCTTGAGGTGGATGCCGTGCTCGCGTGCCGCGCGTCGGGCCGCGGGCGTGGTCAGGTCGGGCGCCCGGAACGACTCCGGCCGGATGCCCGCGTCCACGTCGGCGTACTGCCGCTGCTGGGCGGCGAGCTCGTCGGCACTCGCCCGCGCGTCGGCGAGCGTCTGCCGGGTGACCCGGGCCGGGGCGCCGGTGAGCAGCGGGCTGACCGTCGGGGCGTACCCGGAGGAGTGCCCGACGATCTTGGGGTGGTAGCTCTCGCTGATCGGCCAGGACAGTCCGTTGATCCACTCCGGGCTGTCACACACGGCGTGGCCGATGAACCGGCTCGTGGGGTTGCCGAACCCGAAGCCGCGGGCCGAGGCGGCCGCCGAGAGCTTGGAGTTCAGCAGGTCCGCGGTCTGGTTGAGCCGGGCCTCCTCCTCGGGCGAGAACCAGGTGGCGGCGTTGCAGTCCTCGCCGTTGAAGATCCGCGGGTAGCCGACCACGACGACGCGGGCGCTCGGCGCCCTGGAGCGGATCGACGCGTAGAGCGTCGACAGCCGACCGGGCAGGGTGTTGTTGATGAACGCCTGGGCGCCGTCGATCGCCCCGTCGCAGTCACCGGCCCACCACGGAGTCGCGCACTCCGTGAGCACGTCGGCGAATCCCGCGTCGTTGCCGCCGACCGAGATGGTGACGTAACGGGTGGCGGTGCTCAGCGCGCTGAGCTGGGTGTTGGTGACGTCGGTGATGGTCGCGCCGGAGCAGGCGCGGAAGTTGAGCGTGTAGCCCTTCTGGCTGGCCAGCAGGCTGGGGTAGGCGTAGACCGAGCGCTGGCACGACGTGCCGTCGTCGATGTAGGAGCCGGTGCCGGTGCCCGAGGAGTAGGAGTCGCCGAGGGCGACGTACGGCGGTGTGGCGGCCTGGGCGGGGGCGGTCGGCGCCAACAGCGTGGCGACCGTAGCGAGTGCGATCAGGAGTGGCGGTATGAAGCGTCGTCCGAACAAGGTGACCTCCGAGAGAGAACCCCATGACGGCCACGCGGTCGTGTGGCCCGGGTCACACCTAAGCGCTACCGTCTGGTAACTGTCTAGAGGGAGAGCCGATGGAAGACGCCCGGGACCCTCACGTCCTCGCGCCCGGGACGGCTCCCACGCCGTTCACCGCCGACGAGATCCAGGCTGCCTGCACGGTCGGGAAGACCATTCGGCGTCGGGTGGACGCCATGGGAGAGGAGCCCTATCTTCTGGTCAGCCGGTACGTCGAGCGCGACGAGGCCGGCGCCACCCTCGAGCGGTCCCGGCTCTCGCTCGATGGCGCTCCGCTCGGGGACCCCATGGTCGGTCGGGTCGAGTGGCTCGACCTGCAGGCGCACGCCTCCTTCCCCGCCGATGCAACGACGATCGAGCCCGAGCGGATCGCGACCGCGATCGGCGCGCTCGACTGCCTGCGGTACACCGTGCGCGACGGGACGACCGACGAGATCTTCTGGTTCGCCACCGACCTGCCCGGCATGCCGGTCCAGCAGGCGACCCGCACCGACGGCCAGGTCGTCGAGACCGTGACGCTGGTGGACTACACGGGCTCGTGAGAGCGAGCCGTCCGCGATCGGAGCCGACTGGGGCGTCCGGGATCACGCGACGCGACGGCGATGACAAGTACCGAGAGGCCACCGATCGTGGCCCAGGCCAGACGGACTCCGTTGCCGCCTGATCCGTCCCAGGCACGAAGATCGCCGGCTCCACCAGGAAGTCGGCGATGAACGCACCGAGGCCGAGCAAGCCGACGGCCGGGGACACCAGCCCACCGGGCTCGGCCTCGCCACGCGCAGCCAGAACAGCGGCTGCGCCCAGCGCCACCAGACACAGCACCGCCAGCTCATGGTCACCAGCCTCGGCGGGAGCGAGTCCTGCCGCCACAGCACCACGAGGATCAGCACCCAAGCGCCCACGAGCTGTGCCACCCCCGACAGAAGCTGCGGCAAGCGACGACGCCACAATCCGACCGGAACGACGGTGGTCAGTGCGACCGCCGCGTCGTCGAGCAGGTACGCCGCCCCGCCGGCCAGCAGGAGCTCGGAGATGCGCACCACGAGGCCCGGGACACCGGCGTCCGGCTGGGCGACCGCCGTCACGAAGACGAGGACGACCGCAGCCGCTGCCGTGACGCTCAGCGCGCGAGGCGGTCGGGTGCTCAAGACAGGGCGAGGAGGAAGAACCCGACAGCACCGACGGTCAGTGCGGCCCCCGCGCCGAGCAGAGGCCGTCGGTGGCCCGGGTCGCGCAGCAGCGCCGCCACGACGGCCAGACCGCACAGGCATAGGAGGTAGACGAGGACCCAGATCGGCTCCACGCCGGGCATGAAGAACGACCGCACGACCGGACCTCCGTTCTCGTTCACGTACTCGTCGACCAGGACGGGCCAGGGCGACAGCACCCGCCAGGGCAGCCGATGCCTCGCTGGGCATGGCGGTGAGGAACACGAGAGTGACCACCCCGATCAGGGCCGACCCCTGAACGGCGCCCACCGGGCCACGGCCACGCCGAGCAGCGGACCGCCCAGGCCGCGACCGGCCCCATCGCGATCAGGATGGCCAGCACGTCGATGGCAGGGTCGTCCCGGAACCAGGCGACGTGCGCGGTGACCGGGTCGCCTACCGGCGGTCCAGATAGCGGCGGTGACCAGCATGAAGACTGCCACCACCACTGCGGCGGTGGCAGGAACCAGACAGGCCAGGCACAGCGCCAGCGTGCGTTGCTGACGACCCACGGGTGTGGTCGTGGCGAGGTCCCGGGTGCGCAGCAGCGAGGTGGTGAGCCGGTGCGCGACGATGAACCCGAAGACGCCGATGAGGAAGGCGATGAACAAGGTCGCGATCATCGGGTTGGCGTCGACCTCCTGCTGCCAGAGCACGGCGACGATCGGAATCAGCATGATGGCGATGCCGAGCAGGAACAGCGGGATGCCGGGCGAAGCGCTTCGCCTCCACGCGGGCCAGGGCACGCAACGCCGGCCAGCCCTCAGCGGTCGGAGCCTCGGGGCGCGGCGAGATCGCGATGCTCATGACGCTGCCTCCATCTCGGTATCGCCAGCAGGGTCCCCGACCAGCAGCAGGTAGGCGTCCTCCAGGGCCGGTTCGATGAGCTCGGCCGACGGAGGCGGGTCGCCGACGTTGCGGAACCGGCCGCTGCCGGTGCGCCAGGCGTGGTGGGCGGCGGGGTGTCGCTCCGCTGCCATCCAGACCCGGCCCTCGGCTTGGCTCGACCATGTCCGTCACCGTGCCGTCGAACAGGATCCGGCCTCCGTCGAGAACCACGACCCGCTCGCACAGGGCGGCCACGTCCTCGGTCTGGTGGGTCGAGATGACCACCGTCGACGTCTCCCCGGCCCGGCCGAGCACGTCACGCAACCGACCGCGCTGGGCAGGGTCGAGACCCGCGGTCGGCTCGTCGAGAACCAACAGGTCCGGGTGTCCGAGCAAGGCCTGGGCGAGGACGACCCGGCGCCGCTGACCGCCGGAGAGGGCGCTGACCCTCTTGGTGGCGACGTCGGCGAGTCCGACCTGGCCGATGACGCGGCGTACTTCTTCGTGCCGAGAGGGGAGATCGCTCCACTCCTTGAGGATCGCCATGTAGTCGACGAAGGCGAAAGTCGTGAAACCGCGCGGGAACCCGGTTTCCTGGGGCACGTAGCCGAGCCGCTGTCGTACGGCGACCCGGCCGTCTGTCGTCGTCGGGTCCACTCCGAGGATCCGCAGCGAGCCCCGGTCTGCCGCGAGCGCGGTCGCCAGGATCCGCAGCATGGTGGTCTTACCGGCACCGTTGGGACCGAGTAGCCCGGTGATGCCGGGGGCGAGGACGAGGTCGACTCCCGAGAGGGCGTTGGTGCGGCCGTAGGACTTGTCCAGGCCGGTGAGGGTGACGGTGTTCATGACTGCCTTCCCAGGTGTTCGAAGGACGGTTGACGGACGACGAGGGCCGCGACGGCGACCAGGGTGAGGACGGCGAAGACGACTGCATGGTCGGTTCGACCACGTCGATCGGGTCGTTCAGACGGGAGGCGAACACCACCGCAGACGACCAGAGCGCCGCCATGGTCGCGGCCGCGACCGTGGAGCCGAAGATCGGCGCGAGGAGGAGGAGCAGGGCCACGCCCGCCGCGGCAGGGGTCAGCCAGGCCACCCCCACCCAGGCCGGCCCGGGTAGCGCGAGGCCGGCGAGCAGGGTGACCGGGAGGGAGGTGGCGAGCACTCCTGCGTCCGGAGGAGGAGCATCCGGACAACGGAGTAGGGCGTGACGGTCACCAGCTCGTGGCAGGGATCCGCGTCCCCTCCGAACGAGGCGGCCACACCGGCGACCGGGGCGAGGGGTGCCACGATCAGGAACAAGGTCATGCCGTAGTCGCCGGCGAAGAGGGCCGCCAGCCCGGCGAAGAGCGTGACCGTGAAGAGCCCGAGGAGCCAGGCACCCCGGAAGGCCGGCACCGCGACGAGGAGCCGTGCGGTCTCGGTCGAGACGCCGAACCAACGGATCAGCCGCTCGGGGACGCTGCGCCGCGGCGCTCGATGTGAGCCGGATGGCGCTCCAGGCACGATCGACGGCCTGGCGGGGCATCAGCTCGCCGAGCCGCACCCGGCAGTCAGGGCAGCCGACGAGGTGGGCCTCGACCGAGGCGCCGACGACGCTGAGCGGGTGACCGTCGACGTACGCCCGCAAGGTGGCCTCGTCGAGGTGCCAGGTGGGTGTGCTCTGCCGGCTCATACCAGCTCCTCCCTCATTGTCGTCCGGGCCCGCTGCAGCCGGGATTTCACGGTGCCGCGCGGGATGCCGAGCAGTTCGGCGGCCTCGCGGGTGGACAGCCCATCCAGCACGGTCAGCTGGAGCACCACTCGCAGCTCCGGCGAGATCCGGGCCATCGCACTGCCGACGTCGACGTTCTCGAGCCGCATCAGCACCCGCTCCTCGGCCGAGATGTCCTCGCCGTCGCTCTGGAGGAGCGCGGGCCCGAGTCGGACGCCGGAGCGCTTGCGGAGCCTGCTGATCAGCCGGCGGATGGCGATGCCCCAGAGCCAGGCCGGGACCTCGCCCTCGCCTCGGAAGCGGGACGCGCCGTCCCACGCTGCGATGAACGTGTCCTGGAGGACGTCCGACACGGCGTCGGGATCGGCGCAGCGACGGGCTAGCCGGGCCGAGATCCAGAGGGCGTGCCGCTCGTAGAGCTCGCGGAGGGCGCCCTCGTCCCTACCGGCCATCGCGTGGAGCAGGTCGGCATCCGTGAGATCACAGGAGGCCATATAAGGACTGTCGCACCGTGGCTCCCGAACGACCCATGAGCGGCGGGCTATTTCTGGTTGAGACGTCCTCATGTGCATGCGCACCACGTTCCCGGCCTCGGAGGACCGGATCTGCACGAGGTCGCAGAGCTGGTGGATCAGCCAGAGGCCGCGACCGCTCGGCTCGTCGAGGGGGACGGGCAGCCGCCCCGCCAACGGGTCGAGCATCCGGCCGTGGTCGTGCACCTCGCAGACGATGCAGCCCTCGCGGCGCCACAGTCGCAGCTCTCCGTCGCCGCCTGCGTGCTGCAGCGTGTTCGTGGCGGCCTCGCTCACCGCCAGGGTCAGGTCCTCGATGTGCTCCGGCTCCAGCCCCGCCGCGGACGCCGCAAAGCTGACCCACCGGCGTAGCTCGGCGAGGCTGTGCTCGGTCAGGTCCCACGACTCGACGGGACCGGTCGGCTCGGCGAGGCTCCCGGCGTACGGCGCGACGTCGCCGTCGTACTGCTTGCTGGCGGTCGTTTCGCCGTTCTGGACGAGCAGAGGGTGGCTGCTCCGGGCCTCGGCCAGCACGGATCTGTCGAGCTGGGTGCTGTCGTAGGGGCAGATCAGGACGAAGTCTCGCCGGTCGGCGAAGGCCAGGTTGAGCAGGGCCTCGTGGCGTTGACACTCGGCGATCTCGTCGGGGGTTCGCCCGAACCACACCGGTTCGCCGATGCCGCGCACGGGACGGGCGGCGGGGTGCTCGCCGAGGAAGTCGGCCCACGCGGAGATGAGCCGGCCCGGGTTGCGACCAAGGTCGGTCACGTCGACGAACCGGACGGCGGCGTCCCCGCCGGGGAGCTCCGTGCGCATCGCCTCGGCCTTCTCCGGATCCACGGCTACCAGCGCCGGCTCGGCGTCGGCGATCCCCTCCAGCAGGAACGGGACCGTGCCGGCCAGGAAACCGGGCAGGTCGTCGTAGAAGACCGCTTCGTGCCTGAACGGCGCGGTCACAACGTCACCCCGAGGATGTCCGCGAGCCGTCGGAGGGTCGGGGGTCCACCACGGATCGTGAGCCCGATGCCCTGTGCGCGCACCGCCTCGGCGTACTCGTTCAGGGCGAGCACGCCGGTGTGCTCGATGAAGGTCAGGTCGTCGAGGTCGAGCACGCCGTCGACCGGTGAGCCGTCCGCGGCCCGGAGCAGCTGTCGCAATGTGTTGCTGGAGAACGCGTCCACCTCGCCCGCGATCGCGAGCGCGTCGCCTCGGCCGAAGAGCCGGAAGGGAGCGATGTCGTCGAGCCGACGGTCGACCACCGGGTGCGCGCTCGCGATAGCCGCGAGTCCTTCGGGGGGCACGGCCTTGCGCTCGAAGCAGCACAGCGCCGCCAGCGTCGAGCCGGCCATCCGCCGGTCGGCGTAGCTCTCCCACCGCGACTGGCCCGGCCAGGCGCCGTCCGGGCTGGCGAGCGAGGTCACCTCGGCCAGGACGCGGAGCCCCGTGGCCCCGCCCTCGAGCGCCCGCTCGGTGGCGCCGACGTACGCCGTCCACTGGTCGGCGTTGGGCATCCGCTGCCCGTCGGGGTAGACGCCCTCGAAGGGAGCGATGCTCAGCGACCCGTCGGCGACCAGGGAGCTCAGTGGCTCGACCGACCGCACGACCTCCTCGGCCTCCGGGCCGCCGACGAACATCAGCGCCTGACCGAGCTCGATCCCCTCGGTCAGGAACCCGACGGCAGCGTCCCGGAAGTCTCCGTCGAGATCGTCATAGCCCCAGCAGGCATGGCCGTTGAGCCCGAGGTCTGTTGGTGAGTCGACCAGACCCTGACACCGCACGGTCGCAGAGTACGCCGCCCTCCGCCGCGACGGGTAGGTCAGGTGCCGGGGTTGCGGACGCTAGCGGTCCTTCTTGTGCCGGGGTTTCTTCGCCTTGCCCGGCGGGCCGGAGTCGCGCTGCAGCTCGATCAGCTTGCCGCTGATCCGGGTCTGCTCGAGTGCCTTCCACACCTTCCCGGGCAGCTCGGCCGGGAGCTCGACCAGCGAGTGGTCGGGACGGATCGAGATGTGGCCGAAGTCGTGGCGGCGCAGGCCACCCTCGTTGGCGATCGCGCCGACGATCTGGCGCGGCTCCACCTTGTGCCGCTTGCCGACCATGATCTTGTACGTCGCCATCGGCTGGTCCGACGAACGCCGCGGGGCCCTGTCCCCGTGGTCGCGGCGCTCGCCGCGCTCGGGGCGCGCTCGTCGGGCCGGCTCAGGCTCGGGCTCGAGCAACAGCGGCGTCTCGCCCTGGGCGACCACTGCGAGCGCAGCGGCCACGTCGGCCTCGGGGACGTCGTGCTCCTGGACGTAGTGGGCGACGATGTCGCGGAACCGCTCGATCCGGCTGGTCTGGCTCAGCGCCGCGGTGATCTGGTCGTCGAAACGGGCCAGCCGGGTGACGTTGACGTCCTCGACGGACGGCAGCTGCATCTGGGTCAGCGGCTGCCGGGTGGCCTTCTCGATGTGCTTGAGCAGGTAGCGCTCCCGCGGCGTCACGAACGAGATCGCGTCGCCGCTGCGGCCGGCCCGGCCGGTGCGGCCGATCCGGTGCACGTAGGACTCGGTGTCGGTGGGGATGTCGTAGTTGACGACGTGGCTGATCCGCTCGACGTCGAGCCCGCGCGCGGCCACGTCGGTCGCGACCAGGATGTCGAGCTTGCCGGCCCTCAGCTGGTTGACCGTCCGCTCGCGCTGCACCTGCGCCACGTCGCCGTTGATCGCCTGGGCGGAGAACCCCCGCGCCCGGAGCTTCTCGGCCAGCGTCTCGGTCTCGTTCTTGGTGCGGACGAAGACGATCATCCCCTCGAAGTTCTCGACCTCGAGGATCCGGGTGAGCGCATCGACCTTCTGCGGGTAGCTGACGGTCAGGTAGCGCTGCGTGGTGTTGGCCGAGGTGGTGGTCTTGTCCTTGACCGTGATCTCGACCGGGTCGGTGAGGTACTTCTTCGACAGCCGCCGGATCGGGGCCGGCATGGTCGCGGAGAACAGCGCGACCTGCTTGGTGTCGGGGGTGTCCGCGAGGATCGTCTCGACGTCGTCGGCGAAGCCCATGTTGAGCATCTCGTCGGCCTCGTCGAGCACCAGGAAGCGCAGCTCGGTCAGGTCGAGCGTGCCCTTCTCCAGGTGGTCCATGATCCGCCCGGGGGTGCCGACGACGATGTGGACGCCGCGACGCAGCGCGGACAGCTGGACGCCGTACCCCTGGCCGCCGTACACCGGGAGCACATGCACGCCCTTCACGTGGGCGGCGTACCGCTCGAACGCCTCGCACACCTGCAGCGCCAGCTCGCGGGTCGGCGCGAGCACCAGTGCCTGCGGCGTCTTCTGCTTCACGTCGAGGCGGTCCAGGATCGGCAGCGCGAACGCCGCGGTCTTGCCGGTGCCGGTCTGCGCGAGGCCGACCAGGTCGTCGCCGCCCAGCAGCGGCGGAATGGTCGCGGCCTGGATCCGGGACGGGCTCTCGTAGCCGACGTCCGCGAGCCCCTTCAGTACGGCGTCACCCAGGCCGAGGTCGGCGAACGTGGGTGTCGCTTCGGGCTCTGCGTTGCTCACCCGCCAACGGTAGTGCGTGAGGGGTCAGCGACCGAAAAGCCCGCCGAGGAACCCCTTCTTCCGCTCCCAGCCGTGCTGCTCGAGGAACGCGAACAGCGGCTCCTTGATCCGGCTGGTCTCGAAGGAGTACGCCACCGGGTCGAGCGAGACACCGTCGTCGGTCTTGTTGACCCCGCCGAAGCTGAAGCTGAACTCCTTCTTCGACGACTTGCCGATGAACGTGCTCTTGCTCATCGACGCCCCGCCACCGTCGACCTCGCCGGACGTCTCGGAGTGCCGCTCGGTGAAGTCGTACGTCTGCTTCTCCTGGTCGAGCTCGACGGTGATCGAGTAGTCCTTGTCGAGGTGCTCGAGCCGGTCGGGGTAGAGCGAGGTGGCTCGCACGATGTCCCACCGGCCGACGATCGTGTCGCCCTCCACGGCGTACGTGAACGGCTCCGAGGGGTTGTCGAGCGAGGGTACGGCGGCGAGGAGCTCAGGCAGTGGAGTGGTCACGCCGGGCAACCTACCCCCGCACTCACTCGACCGTGACGGACTTCGCCAGGTTCCTCGGCTTGTCGATGTCGTGACCCAGTGACAGCGCGGCGTGGTAGGCCAGCACCTGCAACGGGATGGTCAGCAGGATCGGGTCGAGCTCGCGCTCGGTGCGGGGTACGTCGATCCGCTGGCACTCGACGTCGCCCAGGTCGACACCGGCGTGCGTGACCACTATCAGCGGGCCGCCCCTGGCGGAGATCTCGTGAAGGGCCCCGACGTTGCGGTCGGTGAGCTCGTCGTCGGGGACGATCGCGACGGTCGGCACCTCGGGCGAGATCAGCGCGAGCGGACCGTGCTTGAGCTCGGAGGTCTGGTACGCCTCCGCGTGCCGATAGCTGATCTCCTTGAACTTCTGCGCGCCCTCGCGCGCGACCGGGAAGCCGCGCACCCGTCCCACGAAGAACAGGCTCTCGGCCTTCGCGAGCCCCTCCGCGATCCGGGCCAGCTCGTCCTCGGCGGCAAGCACCTCCTCGATCTGCCCGGGCAGCCGGGTGATTCCGGCGATCAGCCGCTTACCGTCGGCGATCGACAGGTCGCGCACCCTGCCGAGCTGGAGCGCCAGCAGCGCGAACGCGAGGAACATGTTGGTGAGCGCCTTCGTCGATGCCACCGCCACCTCGGGGCCCGAGTGCAGATAGATGCCGCCGTCGACCTCGCGCGCGATCGCGCTGCCGACGACGTTGACGAGCCCGATCACCCGACCGCCCTTGCGCCGGATCTCCTGTACGGCGAGCAGCGTGTCGAGGGTCTCGCCCGACTGGCTGACCGCGACGTACAACGTGTCCGGCTCGATGATCGGGTTGCGGTAGCGGAACTCCGACGCCGGCTCGGCGTCGGCCGGGATCCGGGCCAGCTCCTCGAGCAGCGAGGCACCCATCTGGCCGACGTAGTACGCCGACCCGCAGCCGAGGATCTTCACCCGCCGGATCGCCCGGGTCTCGCGGGCGTCCATGTTGAGGCCGCCGAGGTGACCGGTCCCGAACCGCTCGTCCAGCCGGCCGCGCAGCACCCGCTCCGCGGCGGCGGGCTGCTCGAGCATCTCCTTGTGCATGTAGGAGTCGTGCTGCCCGGCGTCGTAGTCGGACGCGTCGATGTCGAGCTTCGTCGGCGCGCGGTCGGTGGCGCTGCCGTCCGGGCGGAACGTCGTGAACCCGGAGGCCGTGATCGTGGCCAGCTCGCCGTCGTCGAGGTGGGCGACCGTCGTGGTGTAGCGAACCAGCGCGGCCAGGTCGGACGCGACGTGCATCTCCTTGTCGCCCACGCCGATGATCAGCGGGCTGCCGTTGCGCGCCACCACGATCCGGTCGGGGAAGTCGGCGTGCATGACCGCGAGACCGTAGGTGCCCTCGATCACCGACAGCGCGTCGCCCACCTTGCCTTCGAGACTGGGCGCGTCGGAGCGGGCCACCAGGTGGGCGAGCACCTCGGTGTCGGTGTCGGAGGCCAGGTCGACCCCTTCGTCGGCGAGCCGGGCCCGCAGGCTGGCGGCGTTGTCGATGATCCCGTTGTGCACGACGGCGACCTGGCCCTTGCCGTCGACATGCGGGTGGGCGTTGACGTCGTTGGCGGGACCATGGGTCGCCCATCGGGTGTGCCCGATGCCCGCCCGTCCCGAGAACCGCTTCGGCAGCGACTCGTCGAGGTCGCGCACCCGGCCGGCGAGCTTGGCGACCTTGATCGCGCCCGTCTGCCCGAGGACGGCGACCCCGGCCGAGTCGTAGCCGCGGTGCTCGAGCCGGCTCAGCCCCTCGATCAGCAACGGCGCTGCCGGCTGGGTCCCGACGTATCCCACGATCCCGCACATGTGAATTGGTCTCCCTTTAGGTGTAGATGATCCGGCGCAGCTGGCGCTCGCTCAGCGATGGCGCCGCCACGACCCGGTCCTCGAGCTCCGCGGCGATCCGGGCGAAGATCTCGGCGTTCTTGGCGCCGTACGTCTTCAGCTCGGCGTGCCGTCGGCGGACGTACTCCTCGACCGGCTCGGCGTAGAAGGACAGCACGTCCTCGACGACCCGCTGGGCCTCCAGGGTCGTCAGGCCGGTGCCGGCCACCAGGTGGTTGACGAGCGCGGCATCGACGGGCACGACGCCCAATGTGCGACCACAATGCCTTGGTTGGCAAGTTCTTGCCCGAATTCGGGCAGTTCGCGGACGTAGCTCTGCCGAAAATAGATGCCTTGGCCCGGGGAATTAATCGGACCAGGGTCCGGTTATGGTCATTGAGAGTTCAACAACCCCTTACTATGGAGGCCAACGAAATGACTCAGAGCCAGACCGTCACCCAGGACATCGCCGCGGACTACACCATCGACCCCTCACACACCCGGCTCGGGTTCACCGCCCGGCACGCCATGGTGACCAAGGTGCGCGGTCAGTTCGAGGACTTCTCCGGCACCGCCCACGTCGACACCGCCGAGCCGGGCAACTCCCGGGTCGAGCTGACCATCAAGACCGCCAGCGTCCTGACCGGCAACGCCGATCGCGACGGTCACCTCCGGTCCGCCGACTTCTTCGACGCCGAGGCGAACCCGGAGATCACGTTCGTGTCCACCGACGTCAGCCGCGACGGTGGCGAGTGGACCATCACCGGCGACCTGACGATCAAGGGCGTCACCAACTCCGTGACGATTCCCTTCGAGGAGACCGGCACCGCCCAGGACCCGTTCGGCAACGTCCGCGTGGGCTTCGAGGGCGCGGTCACCGTCAACCGCAAGGACTGGGGCCTGACCTGGAACGCCGCTCTCGAGACCGGTGGCGTCCTCGTCTCCGAGAAGATCAAGCTCGAGTTCGACGTCTCCGCGATCAAGAACGCCTGACCCGTCTTCCTCGTTGACCCGTCGCAAACTTTGCGACGGGTCAACGTTATTTGGCTGCAGTTTGTGACGGGTCGGCGTTGAATGCCTCCGTGAACGAGCTGCCCGAGGGACTGACCACCCGCCCACTGGTCGCGACCGATGCGCGTGCGGTCTACGAGGTGATGGCCGCGCAGGAGAAGGCCGACATCGGTGAGGTCGCCATCGAGGAGGCCGACATCGTCGGCGACTGGCAGCGGCCGTCCTTCGACGTGTCCGCGAACACCACCGGCTTCTTCGACGGCGATCGCCTGGTCGCGTACGGCGAGGTGTCCGGCCCCTGGCACGGCGACGCCGCCGTCCACCCCGACTACCGCGGCCGGGGCCTCGGCACCCTGATCGCGCAGTGGATGCAGCAGGCCGCCAAGGCAAAGGGCTCGACGATCATCGGCATGCCCGTGCCCGAAGGGTCGCCGGGCGACGAGCTGCTCGAGTCGCTGGGCTACCACGTTCGGTGGACCAGCTGGGTGCTCGAGGTCCCGCCGGGCGCCACCATCCCGCACCGGGACGCTCCGGAGGGTTACACGGTGCGCGAGGCGCGACCCGAAGAGTACGAAGCGTGCTGGACGGTCACCGAGGACGCGTTCCTCGAGTGGTCGGAGCGCGAGCGCGACTCCTTCGAGGACTGGGCGTCCAACGTGACGAAGCGACCGGGCTTCGAGCCGTGGAGCCTGCGGGTCGCGGTTGACCCTGACGGTGAGGTCGTGGGCGTGGCGGTCATTCACAAGAACGACGACTACGGGTACGTCGACAAGCTCGCGACCCGCAAGGACCAGCGCGGCAAGGGACTCGCCCAGTGCCTGCTGATCGACGCGTTCGAAGCCTCCCGAGGCCACGGCTGCACCCGCTCCGAGCTGTCCACGGACTCGAGGACCGGGGCGCTCACGCTCTACGAGAAGGTCGGGATGCAGCCGACCTCCGTGTGGCTGCACCGCGCGATCAACCTCTGAGCGACGCTAGGCGGTGGACGCCGCCATCCGCCCGTCCAGTCGCAGCCCGACCCCACGGACCGAGCTGATCCGCACCGGACACCGCAGGTCACGCAGCTTGCGGCGCAGCCGCTTCACCACCGATTGCACGTCGGCCAGTCCGCCGAGGTGCCCGGTGCCCCAGATCTCCCGGTGCAGGATCTCGAACGGCCAGGTCCGGCCCGCGTCACGGACGAGACAACGCAACAGGTCGTGCTCCAGCGGCGACAGGGGCACGGAGACCCCTTGGTAGCTGGCGGTGCGCAGGTCCGAGTCCACGGTCAGGCCGATGGTCGTCACCCGCGTCGGGTACTCCCCCCGGGGCCGGCCGGGACCTGCGGGCGGGTCGTCCCCGAGCAGCAGGGCCACGGCCTCCTCCCGGCTCGCGACCATCATCACCGCGATGTCCTGGCCGAGCAGCCGCGCGACCCGGAGCCGTTCCTCATGCGTGGTCGCGACGGCGATCAACAATGCCGGCAGGTCGACCGGGTCGTCAGCCCCGATCGTCGCCTCGAACGTTTCTCCCCGAGCGAGAGACATGTCCGATCCTTTCTCAAGGGTGGTCTGAGTTCTTCCTCGTGGCAGGAGAAATAGAAAGCCTCACGCTTTCCAGACGTAGTCATCCGGCTTTGATGACGCGATGCGGGGCCTTTACTAAGACTGCCCATGAGTTGCCCATCGGTTCGCATTGTGGACGCGTGCGTTCGCTATTTAGCGTCGCTGCTCCGGATACCCCGCGGTTCTCGCGGGCCCACTCTCGGGGAAGGAAGCCGATGAGCTCCACATCATCCGCCGCGCGATGGCGCGGCTCACATCCATCATCGCTGCTGATCAGACTGGTGACAGTCGTCGTCGCAGCAGCGCTGCTGGCGATCCTACCGGCGTCGGCGCAGGCCGACCCGGAGCTCGGATCGAGTTCCGACACGGACAAGATCAAGCCCCAGCTGGCCCAGCAGCTCGACCAGAAGGACGAGGCGTCGTTCTGGGTGCGCTTCGACCAGGCCGACCTCACGGCCGCCAGCCAGATCAAGGACTGGAACGACCGCGGCAAGGCGGTGTACGACGCCCTGACGTCGGCCGCTGACGCCAGCCAGGGCGAAGCGCTCGGCGTGCTCGACGAGGCCGGTGCGTCGTACCAGGCCTTCTACGCCACCAACGCGATCCGGGTCGACGCCGGCGACCAGGCGCTCGTCAACCGGCTCGCCGGGCTCGACGAGGTGCAGTCGCTGTGGCCCACCCGGGACTACTCGCTCGAGGAGCCGATCAAGGGCAAGGACGTCAAGGACGTCAACTCGGTCGAGTGGGGCGTGGCCAACATCAACGCCGACGACGTCTGGAACGAGTTCGGCGTGACCGGTGAGGGCATCACGGTCGCGAGCATCGACTCCGGCGTGCAGTACGACCACCCGGCCCTGGTCGGGAAGTACCGCGGCAACAACGGGGACGGCACGTTCGACCACAACTACAACTGGTTCAACGCCGCCGGCTCCTGCACCGCCGCCCCGTGCGACACCAACGGGCACGGCACCCACACGATGGGCACGATGCTCGGCGCCGACGGTGCCGCCAACCAGATCGGCGTGGCGCCCGGCGCCAAATGGATCTCGGCGAACGGCTGCTGCCCCTCCGACGCGGCCCTGATCTCCTCCGGTCAGTGGATGCTCGCACCCACCGACCTCGAGGATGAGAACCCCGACATCACCAAGCGCCCCAACATCGTCAACAACTCTTGGGGCACGACCGTGCCGAGCAACGACCCGTTCATGGAGGACATCGAGCTCGCCTGGGCCGCCTCGGGCATCTTCGGCACCTGGGCCAACGGCAACAACGGGCCGAGCTGTGAGACCAGCGGGTCGCCCGGCAGCCGGATCATCAACTACTCGGTCGGCGCTTACGACAGCAGCAACACCATCGCACCGTTCTCCTCGCGGGGCGCGGGCCAGGACGGTGAGCTCAAGCCGAACATCAGCGCCCCGGGCGTCAACGTCCGGTCCAGCCTGCCCGGCAACTCGTACGGCGCCTTCAACGGAACGTCGATGGCGGCTCCGCACCTCGCCGGCGCCATCGCCCTGCTCTGGTCGGCCGCGCCGTCCCTGGTGGGCGACATCGACGCAACCTGGGCACTGCTCGACGGCACCGCCACCGACAGCAGCTCGACCGGCTGCGGCGGCACCGACGACGACAACAACGTCTTCGGTGAGGGACGCCTCGACGCGCTGGCGCTGCTCCTTGCCGCTCCGGTGGGAGACACCGGGGAGGTCGAGGGCACCGTCACCGACGCCGGGACCGG
This sequence comes from uncultured Actinomycetota bacterium, assembly GCA_963729095.1. Classification (GTDB taxonomy): domain Bacteria; phylum Actinomycetota; class Actinomycetes; order Propionibacteriales; family Nocardioidaceae; genus Nocardioides. Next base: position 52,463 of record CAVSMX010000046.1, read on the forward strand.
CGAGGCGATCGAGGGCGCCGACGTGACGCTGGCCAGCGGCGAGACCTCGCGCACCCTGACGACCGGCGCGGACGGCACCTACTCGGTCCGGCTGGACGCCGGCGACTACGACGTCACTGTGTCGGCATTCGGCTACGCGACCCAGAACACCACCGTCACGGTGACCGCCGGGGAAACGGTCACCCAGGACTTCGCAATGGCAACGGCGCCCATGGGCACCGTCGTCGGCTCGGTGTCCGACGGATCGGGGCACGACTGGCCGCTGTACTCGAAGCTCACGGTCGAGGGCCCTGCCCCCGATGGGTTCAGCGATCCGAGTACCGGGGAGTTCTCCCTGTCGCTCCCGGTCGGCACCTACTCGGTGCGCGTCGACTCGGAGTACCCGGGCTACGTCCCGGAGACGCGGGAGATCACCGTCACCGAGGGCCAGTCGACGCAGGACTTCGTGCTCGAGGTGGACAGAACCACGTGCGCGGCGCCCGGCTACACGTTCACCACGACCGGCACCGTGACCGAGGACTTCAACGACGGGGCGCTGCCCGAGGGCTGGACGATCGACGACAACGTCGGCAACGGCCAGGTGTGGCGCTTCGACGACCCGAAGCCTCGGGGCAACCTCACCGGTGGGAGTGGCAAGTTCGCGATCTCGGACTCCGACTTCTACGGCAGCCAAGGATCGCAGGACACCTCGCTCGTCACTCCGGTGATGGACATGTCCGGGATGTCCGACCCGGTGGTCGGCTTCAAGCAGGACTTCAACCAGCTCAGTGACACCGCCGACGTCGACGTCAGCGTCGACGGCGGCGAGACGTGGGAGACGGTCCTCAGCCAGGCGACCGACGTCCGGGGACCGCGCGAGGACATCGTCCCGCTGCCGATGGCGGCCGGTGAGCCCGACGTACAGGTCCGGTTCCACCACCACGAGGCGAACTACGAGTGGTGGTGGCAGGTCGACGACGTGTTCACCACCAACCGGTCCTGCGACCCGGTGCGCGGCGGCCTGGTCGTCGGCAACGTGCGTGGCGCCACCGGCCCGACCGGGATCAACGGAGCCACCGTCACCAGCCTGGACAAGCCGGACGAGAAGGCGGTCACCGCCGCGACTCCGGACGACCCGGGACTGGCCGACGGCTTCTACTGGATGTTCTCCAGCCTGACCGGGCGGCACCCGTTCGAGGCCACGGCGAAGCAGTACTCGTCGCAGACCCGCCAGGTCAACGTGGCCGCCGACCGGGCGACCACGGCGAGCTTCAGGCTCAACGCTGCGTTGCTGACCGTGACCCCGACCAGCCTGCAGACCACGTCCGTCCTGGGAGGTGACGTCAAGTCGAAGACCTTCACGGTCACCAACGACGGGACGGCTCCGGTCAACGTGGAGTTCGCCGAGCAGCGGGGCGGCTTCGTGATGCAGACGCCCGACGGCAACCGGGTCGACACCGACGCGATCGCCGAGGAGATCGGTGCGCCGCTGCAGGAGATCAAGGCCGACGTGTCGTTCGCCGCGACCGCTTCGGGACGGATGGGTGACACCGGTTCGCCGGCCGAGTCCACCGTACCCAACGAGGCGCCCTGGACCGACATCGCCGACTACCCGACCAGGGTGATGGACAACCGCGTCACGTACGTCGACGGGGTGGCCTACTCGGTCGGCGGCAGCAGCGGCAGCGCCTCGTCAGCCGCGGTGCTCGCCTACGACCCAGCCACGCTGACGTGGACGCCGAGGGCCAGCCTGCCCGACGCGCGCAACGCGATGGCGGTCGGTGCGGTCAACGGCCAGATCGTCGCCACCGGCGGCTGGGCGGACGCCGGTCCGAGCCCGGACACGTGGGTCTACGACCCGTCCGGTGACGCATGGACAGCGGCGGCCGATGCTCCGGTGAACCTGTCGGGGTCCGGGCAAGCGGTGGTCGACAGCAAGCTGTACGTCGTGGGCGGCTGCACCACCTCGGACTGCACGCCGATGTCGAGCGACGTGGCGGCGTACGAACCGGCCACCGACACCTGGGAGCAGCTCGCCGACTACCCGGCGGCGGTCGCGTTCGCGTCCTGCGGCGGGATCGACGGGATGATCTACTGCACCGGCGGCACCGGCGGTGGGGCAGGCACGGCGGACAGTTACGTCTACGACCCGGCTGCGGACTCGTGGACGGCGATCCCGGACGCCCCGGTCGACACCTGGGCGAGCGGCTATGCCGTCGCGAACGGGAAGCTGGTCGTCAACGGCGGGGTGCAGGGTGCGGTGATCACCAACCGCACGTTCGCCTATGACCCGGCGGCCGGCGCGTGGACCGATCTGCCGAACTCCAACACCGCTCGCTACCGCGGCGGGATGGCGTGCGGCGTCTACAAGATCGGTGGCTCCGCCGGTAGCTTCGCGGCGACCGTGGACAGCGAGATGCTGCCCGGCTTCGAGGAGTGCGCCGTGGGATCAGCCGACGTCGAGTGGATGGCCATCAACAAGACATCGGCCACCCTGGACCCGGGTGAGTCGGTGACCGTCCGCGTCATGATGGACCCGAACGTCGCCCAGCCGGGCACGTACACGGCCGGCGTCGCGATCAGCGACGACGCTCCGGGCTCGGTCGAGCCGGTGGCGGTGACCATGAAGGTCAATGCTCCGGCGACCTGGGGCAAGCTGGTCGGCGTCGTCCAAGGTGCGTCGTGCACCGGTGACACGGCACCTCTGTCGGGAGCGACGGTCCAGGTGGACTCCTACGCGGGTTCCTGGACGTTCTCGACCGAGGCCGACGGGTCGTACGCCTACTGGTTCAGCACCGCGGCGAACCCGCTGGACATCATCACGTCGAAGGACGGCTACGTCCCGCAGACGCGACGGGTCCGGGTCTACCGCGGTGAGGAGACCGCAGCGAACTTCACGCTGAGAAAGGCGGGCTGCTGACCGAGAGGTTCATGGGGTAAGAGGGGGCCCGTCCCGACTTCGGTCGGGGCGGGCCCTTCCCGTTTCGGTGCGCGTGGACTACTCGGCCTCGATGGCGGCCTTGATCCGCTGCGCGAACGCGTCCGCGTCCTTGGCCGCTGCCTTCACCGCGAAGCCGGCGAGCAGCTTGCCGAAACCGTGCCCCTCGAGGGTGTTGAAGATCGTCACCCGGGTCTGCGTGCCGCCGACGTCCTCGAGGTCGTAGCCGCCGTCGGCGGTCACGAGGTTCTTCGAGAGCTCGGTCCACCGGATCTTGGTCGGCGCCTCCACCTCGGTCAGCTCGAAGGTGCGGTCGGTCTTCATGCCCGCGTCCTTGACCTGGCTGATGAAGAGTGTGCCCACGGCCGAGGGACCCTCGGGCTCCTTGCGGATCGACTGCACGCGCGGGCTGAACTTCGGGTCGTTGGTGCCCTCCGCGAGGAAGGCGAAGACCTCCGCGATGGGGCGGTCGACGACCGCCGATCCACTGAACCGTCCTGACATGACACATCCTCGCAGTGTTGGCTGCTGAGACCCGATCCCGAGCGTAGCGCGGTACCTGTCGGAGGGACGTGGCCGTCTAGCGGATCGGCGCGCCCGACACCGCTCGCGCGATCACCAGACGCTGGATCTCCGAGGTGCCCTCGAAGATCGTGTAGATCTTCGCGTCCCGCGCCATCCGCTCGACGGGGTACTCCCGCGTGTAGCCGTTCCCGCCGAGGATCTGCATCGCCCGCTCGGTCACCCGGACAGCGGTCTCGCCGGCGAACAGCTTGGACATCGAGCCCTCGGCCTGGTCGAAGGTCTTGCCCTGGCGCGCCATCCACGCCGCCCGCCAGACCAGCAGCCTGCTGGCCTCGATCGAGGTGGCCATATCCGCCAGGGTGAACGCGATCGCCTGGTTCTCGATGATCGGCTTGCCGAACTGCTCGCGGGTCCTGGCGTAGTCGAGGGCGACCTCGTACGCCGCCCGCGCGATCCCGATCGCCTGGGCGCCGACGGCGGGACGGGTCCGCTCGAAGGTCGCCATGCTGGCGTTGGATCCGGCCCTGCCCCCCTCCTTGGCGCGGGCGAGCCGCGCGTCGAGCTTCTCCTTGCCGCCGAGGAGGCACTTCCCGGGGATGCGCACGTTGTCGAGCACGACCTCGGCGGTGTGGGAGGCGCGGATGCCGTGCTTGGCGAACTTCTGGCCCTGGCTCAGGCCCATGGTGTTCGGCGGCACCACGAAGCTCGCCTGGCCGCGGGCCCGCAGGTCCGGGTCGACGACCGCGGTGACCACATGGACGTCGGCCAGGCCGCCGTTCGTGGCCCAGGTCTTGGTGCCGTTGAGCACCCACTCGTCCGACGCCTCGTCATACGTCGCCCGGGTGCGCATCGCGCCGACGTCACTTCCCGCGTCGGGCTCGGAGGAGCAGAACGCCGCGACCTTGAGGTCGCCCGGCTCGCCGAACATCTGCGGTGCCCACTCGAGGACCTGCTCGTCGGTGCCGTTCGCGCGCAGGCCGGCGGCGGCGAGAGCGGTACCAGCGATCGACATGCCGATCCCGGCGTCTCCCCAGAACAGCTCCTCCATCGCGACCGGGATGCCGAGCCCGGTCTTCTCGAAGGACTGGGTGGCGAAGAAGTCGAGGGAGTAGAGGCCTACCTTCGCTGCCTCCTCCAGCACCGGCCACGGGAACTCCTCCCGTTCGTCCCACTCGGCTGCCGCGGGCCGGATCACGTCGGCGGCGAACGTGTGCACCCAGTCCCGCAGCTCGAGGTTGTCGGGGCCGAGCTCGAAGGACGGCGTCGTCGTCATGCCCGCAGGCTAGTGCGCGGGTGCCGGCTCAGCGGAACGTGTGGACGTGTTCGGGGATCCAGTCGGCCAGGGTCAGCGGCGGGCGGCCGAGCACCCGCTCGACGTCGGGCGAGACCCGGGTCGCCTCCGCGATCGGCCGCTGCTGCCACGCGACCAGCGCGTCGACCAGCGCCGCGTCGTACCCCTCGGCGAGCCAGCGGCGTCGGGCCTCGGCCTCGCTCAGCTCGACGAGGTGGAGTGGCCGGCCGAGAGCGCGGGCGAGGGCCTGCACCCGGTCGCGTACGGAGACCGGCTCGCGGCCGGTCAGCTCGTAGGACTTTCCCGCGTGCCCGTCCTCGATCAACGTGGCCGCAGCGACGGCACCGACGTCGGTCTCGTGCACCATCGTCTCGGCCACGTCGACGAACGGCTCGGCGACCTCACCGCGTTCCCGTACGTCCTCGGCCCAGACCGTGGTGTTGCCCAGGAAGCTTGCGGGCTGCAGCGACGCCCACTCCAGGTCGGTGTCGGCGACGGCTTCCTCGACCGGTCCCCAGTAGCCTGCCCACAGCAGGCTCACCCGGCGTACGCCGGCGTGCTCGACGTGCTTCACCGTCTCCGCGTCCGCGAAGCCGGAGAGCAGGTGGGCGGCGTCCATCCCCTCGAGGGCGTGGGCCGGGTCGCTCAGGTCTCCCCGGACGACCTCGACCTCCTCGGGGAGGTCCGCGGTCGCGGGGTCCCGCACCAGGGCGCGCACCTCGGCGTCGCGGTCGAGGAGGGAGCGAACCGTCGCGCGGCCCGCCTTTCCGGTTGCTCCTGTCACCAGTACTCGCATGCCGGCGACGCTAGGAGCTCAAGTCGGCTTGAGGTCAAACCGCCTCAGCGCCAGGCCTGCGCCCGCCTCGCGAACAGTCCACAGCCGACGAAGAAGATCAGGATCCAGAACGGCAGGTGCGTCACGACGCTGAGCACGATCAGCAGGGCGACGATCGGCACGAACGGCACGGGCCGCCAACCGCGCCGGCCACGCGACGGTCGCTCGGGCGCCCGGCGCGGGAGGTCCTCGAAGATCGGCTCGAGGTCCGCGTGGGTGCGCGCGGTCCAGATAGCGTCCAGCCGCTCGGCGTGCTCATCTGCGTCGAGCCGGCCCTCGGCGTAGTGGTCCGCCAGGTCGGCGGCGGCACGATCGCGATCGGCGTCGCTGAGCCGGGTGCTGGGTCCACTCTGGGGGTTCATCCCTTCTCCTCCTGGTCGTCCTGGTCCTCCTGGTCGTCTTGGTCGTCTTGGTCGTCTCCGTCGGCGAGGATGCCGTAGAGCCGGCGTCGGGTGTCGACGAGCACGTCGACGGCGGCCCGGCGCTGCTGGTCGGAGCCCGAGGTGACGATCTGCCAGACGGCACTCATCACCTGTCCGATCTCCGGCTTCAGGTCTGTGAAGTCGACGCCCTCACTCTCCTCGCGCCGACTCCGCTCGAAAGGGGTCCAGACCGCGGCGAGCTCCTCGGCGTGCTCCTCGCAGTAGCGCACCCCCTCGGCACTGAGCCGGATCGTGCGCCGGCCGCGCTCGTCGTCGCTCTCCACCAGGCCCTCGTCCTGCAGCTGCTGGATGGTCGGGTAGACCGACCCCGGGCTCGGCCGCCACGCATCGTTGCTGCGCTCGCCGATCTGCTGGATCACCTGGTAGCCGTTGATCGGCTCCTCCCACCGGACGGCCGCGTGCAGCACGTCCAGGATCGCGGAGCGTACGTCGCCCCGACGGGCCCGCGGGCCTCGCCCGCGCTGCGGCTCGCCCATGCCGAACATGCCGGCCACCCAGGGCGGGGGTCCGTGATGTCCCGCGTGTCCCCAGCCGGGTCCCGGTCCCCAGCCCTGCCAGTGTCCGCCTCGTCGTCCTCGTCCCATGATGTCTCTCCCAATGTCTGTGTTGGTGCAGTGTCTGTGATGTTTCGCGATATGTTGAACGATATATCGCGAGCGTACGCGACTGTTCACCCCGACGCAAATGACATTTGTCAGCGACTTCTGATGCGACCCGGCACTGCCGAGGACCCGGATCAACCGGTTGCCTGGAGTCATGACCACCGCAATCGCAGCCATCGCTGCCCACGGTCTGCGCCGCCGGTACGGCGCGGGCGACGGCTCCTTCGAGGCCGTCCGCGGCGTCGACCTGGCCGTGCCGACCGGCACCGTCAGCGCACTCCTGGGCACCAACGGCGCGGGCAAGACCTCGACCCTCGAGGTGATCGAGGGCCTGGCCCGGCCGACCGGCGGGTCGGTCCGGGTGCTCGGCCTCGACCCGGTCGCCGACCGCCGGGCGGTACGCCGGCGGACCGGCGTACTGCTCCAGCGGAGCGGCTTCTCCGGCGACCTGACCGTGGCCGAGACGCTGCGGATGTGGGCCGCCACGGTCACCGCCCCCCGGCCCGTCGACGAGGCCATGGCCATGCTGCGGCTCGAGCACCGCACGGACACCCGGGTGCGGGCGCTGTCGGGCGGCGAGCAGCGCCGGCTCGACCTCGCCTGCACGCTGATGGGCGATCCCGAGGTGGTGTTGCTCGACGAGCCGACCACCGGGCTCGACCCCGAAAGCCGCCGCGACGTCTGGAACCTGATCCGCGGGCTGCGCGGCCGCGGCGCGACCGTGCTGCTCACCACGCACTACCTCGAGGAGGCCGAGGAGCTGGCCGACCGGGTCGACATCATGCACGCGGGCCGGATCGTCAGGTCCGGGACGCCGGCCGAGATCTCCGGCGACCACCCGTCGACGATCCGCTTCGAAACCCCCGCGGAGGCGCTGCCGGACCGTCTGCCGGCCCGCGGTGTCGCGGTCGACGGCGGCCAGACCGTGATCGAGACCTACGACCTGCAGGACACCCTCACCGAGCTGCTCGGCTGGGCCGCACGGCGCGACGTACGACTGTCGGCGCTGGAGGCCCGCACCGCCAGCCTCGAGTCGGTCTTCCTCGACATCGCCGGCGACACCACTCCCGCCCCCGAACCGGAAGGAGCGCTCCGATGACCGACCTGTCCCTCACCCGCACGGCGGGCCTGGCGAAGTACAACGCGCTGCTGCTGACGCGCAACCGGATGGCGATGCTGTACGGCGTCGCGCTCCCGCTCGCCCCTCTGGCGCTGTTGCTGTCCGCGCCCGCTGGGGCCGGCGCGGCCGCGATCGCGACCACGCTGACGATGGCCGCGCTGTTCCCCGTCTACTACAACGTCCTGTCACAGTTCGTGAACCGGCGCGACGAGCTCGTGCTCAAGCGGCTGCGCACCGGGGAGACCTCGGACGCGGAGCTGCTTGCCTCGATCGCGTTGCCCGGAGCGGCCCTCGCGCTCGGCGCACTGCTGCTGTCGGTCCCGGTGGCCGTGGCGCTGGGCGAGCCGATGCCGCTCAACCCGGTGGTCATCGCCGTCACCGGGCTGGTCACGGTGGTGCTGTTCGCGGCCTTCGCCTACTGGACCGCTGCCTGGACCCGCACCGCCGAGGCCGCGCAGCTGACCAGCGCGCCGGTGATCCTGCTGGCGGTGTTCGGGCAGATGAGCGTCGCCTTCCCGGAGTCGGTGCAGCGGTGGGTCGACCTCACCCCCGGCGCCGCGATGACCGAACTGGTGCGCGTCGGGTGGTTCGGATTCGGCGAGCCCGGCACCGAGCGCACCCTGGACTTCGCCGACACCTGGGCGCCCGCTGCGCAGCCCCTGCTGGTGCTGGTCGCGTGGACGGCCCTTGCGGTCTGGCTCGCCGCGCGGTCGATGCACTGGGAGCCCCGCACCTGAGAGGCTTGGCCGGATGAGTCGCTGGAACTGGTGGTCGAGGCGCTCGCAGGTCGAGCGCGTCGACATCTACACGCGACAGTCGCTCTACGTGCTCCTGTGGATGTTCACCCTGCTCTTCGTGGTCGGCTCCGGACCCGAGTCCGGCGACCATCAGCCGGCGGGCGTCGCGCTAGTGGTCGGTGCGCTCCTGCTGAGCGCAGCCGCGACGCTCGTGCTGCGCGACGTCATGGAGCTCCACCCCGCTCTCGGGCCCATCCCGTGGACGAGCATCGGGCCCTTCCTGGGCCTGGCCGGACTGTGCGTCGTCGGCTGCCTGTTCCTGCCGGAGGATCTTCGGATCGCCGGGACGGGCGTCGTGTGGGGATGCCTGGGCTGGGCCCTGGGCGGGCTCCGAGACCGCCGTGCGCTGGCTCTCCTGATGGTCGTGCTGCTCTTCCTGCCACTGCTCGGCAAGGTCGAGTGGTTCACCGCGGCGTACGGCCTGATCGCGGGTGCGGTCATCGTGTTCACGGTGCGTACGTCGCTGTGGCTGATCGGCGTGGTCCGCGAGCTCGACCGGGCCCGCGGGGCGCAGGCGGCGCTCGCGGTGGCGGAGGAGCGGCTGCGCTTCTCGCGGGACCTGCACGACGTACTCGGCCGTCGGCTCTCGACCATCGCGGTCAAGTCCGACCTCGCGGCGACCCTCGCCGACCGGGGCGAGCCGGGCGCGTCTGCGCAGATGTTGGAGGTCCGAGGCGTGGCGCACGAGGCTCTGCGCGAGGCCCGCGAGCTGGCTCGTGGCTATCGGTCGACCGACCTCGGCCAGGAGCTGGAGGGGGCCCGCTCGCTGCTCCGTTCGGCCGGCATCGCCGTGTCGCTCGACGTCGATGACCTGCCCGCGGGCTGGCACGAGCCGGCGGCCTGGGTGGTGCGCGAAGCGGTCACCAACGTGCTCCGGCACTCCAGCGCGGACACGGTCACGATCCGCTACGCCGCACCGGCGCTGACCGTGACCAACGACGGCGCCGGGGTGGGGTCGACCGCGGACGGGTCGGGATTGGCCGGGCTCCGCGAGCGGCTGGACCCGTTGGGTGCGGACATTTGGTCCGCGCGGGCGGACGGCGAGTTCGTGCTGACCGCGACGCTCCCCGGTCACGGACCGGAGGAGGACACGTGATCCGGGTGCTGCTGGCCGACGACGAGAACCTGATCCGGGTCGCCCTCGCCCAGCTGCTCGACCTCGAGCACGACCTGTCGGTGGTGGCGCAGGCCGCGAGCGGGGACGAGGCGCTGGCGGTCGCCGCGAAGACCGAGCTCGACGTCGCCGTGCTCGACCTGCAGATGCCGGGCGCGGACGGAATCGCGGTCGCCGAGCAGCTGACCCGCACCACCCCCCAGGTGGCGAGCGTGATCGTCACCAGCCACGGCCGGCCGGGGCATCTGAAGCGCGCCCTGGCGGCCGGCGTACGCGGGTTCCTGCCGAAGACCACGTCCGCCGCCACGCTGGCCGAGGTGGTGCGCACCGTGCACGCGGGCGGCCGCCACGTCGACCCCGAGCTGGCGGCGGAGGCGATCGCTGCCGGTGACAGCCCCCTCACGCCGCGCGAGGCCGACGTGCTGGAGCTCGCCGCCGACGGCGCCCCGGTGGAGGAGATCGCTGTACGCGCCTCGCTGTCGCCCGGCACCGTGCGCAACTATCTCTCCAGCGCGGTCACCAAGCTCGGCGCCGCCAACCGGCACGACGCCTGCGCGATCGCCCGGCGGATGGGGTGGATCTAGGGCTGAGGTTCACCGCTGCGCCCTCATCTCGGCGGCGTACTTGTCGGCCAGCTCGTACAGCCTCTGGTCCGGGCCGGGCTGCTGCTGCGCCTCCATCCTCGCGGCGTACTTGTCGGCCAGCTCGTACAGCCTCTGGTCGACCCCACTGGGTGGCACCTCCCTCTCGACGACCGGGGGACTGTCCGGGCCGGGCGGAGTCTCCGCGTCGGTCCCGCCGTTCACGCCGATCACGAAGGCGAGAAGGCCGACACCGGCGACGGCAAGGGCGGCGATCAAGGTGTTGATGTGCTTGGTGTTCATGGGGGATTCCTCTGGTGGTGGGCCGCCGAGTCGGTCGCAGTTGGTTGGGACTCCCCCGTTGTGACGGAGGCCGGTACCTACGCGCCGCCACACAGGTATCTCCTCGGTATCTGCGCTGTTGACCGGGTATCCCGGCGAGCGGAGACTCGGGATCAATGGCTATCGGGGTTCTCGGCCCCCTGACGGTTGAGGGCTCGGGAGCAACGATCAACCGCCGGGATCGGGCCGTCCTACAGGCGCTGGCGGCCTCGCACGGCGAGGTGCTCAGCGCCGACCAGCTCGCCGACGCGGTGTGGGGGGACCACCCGCCGGCGTCGTGGCGCAAGAACCTCCAGGGCTGCGTCATGCGTCTGCGGCGGCTGCTGGGTGACCAGGTGATCGAGACCCTCCCCCAGGGCTATCGACTGGCGATGAGTCGCGACGACGTGGACGCCGGCCGCTTCGAACGACTGCTGGACCGGGCCGGCGAGCTGCTCGTCCTGGGTGCGACCGACCGCTCCCGGTACCTGCTGGAGGAGGCGCTCGGGCTGTGGCGCGGGGAGGCGCTGACGGACATCTCGGACTGGCATGAGGGGCGGATCGAGGCGGAACGCCTCGCCGAGCTGCGGCTGGACGCCGAGGAGCTGCGCCTGGACTGCGCCCTGCGCACGGGTGAGCACACGCAGGTCCTGGCCGAGCTGATGGCGCTGGTCAAGGAACGACCGTTGCGGGAGCGCCGTTGGGCGCTGCTGGCGCTGGCGCAGTACCGGTCCGGGCGTCAGGCCGACGCGCTCCGGACCCTTCGCGAGGTACGCCGGGTGCTGGGCCGTGAGCTCGGGCTCGATCCGGGCCTTGAGCTCGTCGAGCTCGAGCAGGCGATCCTGCAGCAGGACCCGTCACTGGCGGTGGGCGACGTGGCGACGCGGACCAGCCCGCAGTGTCCCTACCAGGGGTTGGTCCCCTACGACGTCGACGACAGCGACGGATTCTTCGGTCGAGCGGACGACGTGGCCCGGTGTCTGCAGCGCCTCGCCGAGACAGGCGCGGTGGTGGTGGTCGGCCCGTCCGGCAGTGGCAAGTCGTCGTTGGCGCGGGCCGGCGTCGCAGCTGCGCTGCAGCGCAGCGGGAGGCGGGTCCAGGTGATCACCCCGGGTGCGCATCCGATGGACGCGTTGACGGCCGGGCACGGGTCAGAGGTGCTGGTGGTCGACCAGTGCGAGGAGGCGGTGACGCTGTGCGCCGACCCGGCGGAGCGTGCGGCGTTCTTCGCCGCGCTCGCCGAGCGCGAGGAGCTGGTCGTGGCGATGCGCGCGGATCGGATGGGTGCGGTGGCCGGTTATCCGGAGTTCGCCCGGGTGGTCGAGCGCGGTCTGCACCTGCTGAACCCGATGACCGCCGACGACCTCCGCGCCTGCGTGCAGGGCCCGGCTCAGCAGGCCGGGCTGCTGCTCGAGCCGGGGCTGGTGGACCTGCTGCTGCGGGAGGTGGAGGGAGAGCCCGGCGCCCTGCCGCTGCTCTCGCACGCACTGCGGGAGACCTGGGCGCACCGGGAGGGTCGCACCCTCACCGTTGAGGGTTACCGGGCCACCGGAGGTATCCGGGGAGCGGTGGCCCGCACTGCCGACGAGGTGTGGGAGTCCCTCGACGCGGACAAACAGCGGGTGACCCGAGACCTGATGCTGCGGCTGGTCGCGACCGGCGAGTCAGGGGAGCCGGAGGGGCACCGGGTCCCCCGCCGGCTGCTGGCCGCCGACCGCGAGCACGAGCAGGTGATGGAGCGGCTGGTCGCTGCCCGGCTGGTGACCAGTGACGAGGACAGCCTGCAGATCGCGCACGAGGCGCTGGCCCGGGCCTGGCCGCGGTTGCAGGACTGGCTCGCCGACGACGCCCAGGGGCAGCAGGTCCGGCACCACCTGGCGACGTCCGCCGATGCGTGGGACGGGCTGGGGCGACCGGACAGCGAGCTCTACCGCGGTATCCGGTTGGCCCAGGCCGTCGACTGGCGGGATCAGTCCGACCCCGACCTGCAGCCGATCGAGCGGGACTTCCTCGACGCCTCGCAGCAGCAGGTCGACGCAGAGCTGCGAGCCGCTCGTGAACGTGCCGAGAGCGAGGCGGCCGGCCGGCACCGCACCCGGCGACTCGCCGCCGGGCTTGCCGCGGTGCTGGCTCTGGTGCTCGTCGCGGCCGGGCTCGCGACGTACTACCAGCGTCAGGCGGTCACGCGGGCCGACGAGGCCGCGGCGGCCACCGTCCAGGCGGAGGCGAACCGGCTCGCGCAGCTGTCCGAGACCATCGGCGGCCTGGACACCTCGCTGCTGCTGGCGGTCGAGGCGCTCAACACCGCGGACACGCCAGCGACCCGCGACGGGCTGCTGGGCCGGCTGCTCGAGCATCGTCATGCCGAACAGGTGATGCCGCTCGACGGCCAGGTCACCACGACCGCCCTCACCGACGACGGTTCCCGGCTGTACGTCGGCCTGCGCGACCAGGTCGCCGGGTGGCAGGTGGGATCACGCGAGCCGCCGGCCAAGGTCATGGACATCCCGATCAACTCCTGGGTGCTCGGGGCCAGTGCCAACGGGCTGTTCGCGCTCGATGACCCCGCGACCGGGGCGATGGTTAGGGTGCTGGACGCCGAGGGCACCGAGGTGCTCGAGCTCCGTGCCCCCGACGGTGTGGAGGAATGGGTGTTCGACGCGGAGCTCACACCCGACGGCCGGTTGCTCAGGACCATGGGCCCGCGATTCACACCGAACGGCCCGTCTCACGCGGTTGTCCGGACGGTCGAGGTGGCGACCGGCCGGGAGCTCGAGCGGAAGACACTGTTCGATGTGGGGCCCGAGGGAGGGATGGACGGCAGGTTCTCCGCGGACGGATCGACTCTGGTCGCGTGGAGGGAGGCACCGCTGCGAGGCGCCTACCTGGTGCGGTACCGCGACGGGTCCGTGACTCCACTTCGATCGGTCGGCCCGGTGACGGAGTCGTACTACTGGCCGCTGACGAACGGCGCCGTGCAGGCCCGGGACGACGGGTCGATCGCCCTGTTCAACCGCCGTGGCAGGCAGATCCAGGTGGTGCAGGTGCACCAGTCACCGGTGCAGGCCATAGTGATGGCGCCCGACGCCACGTGGGCGGCGAGCGCCGATGAGGACGGCGTGGTGTACCTCTGGGACGTCGACCGCGAGTCCGGCCATTGGACACCACGCGAGACCCTCGTGGGGCATGAGGGTCCGGTGCGGGCCCTGGAGACAACGCCCTCCGGAGACCGGCTCATCTCGGTGGCCGACGACGGCAGCCTGATCTCGTGGGACACCACCGGAGCAGCAGGGTTCGGCACGCCGTACGGCGGAGGTTTCGAGGGCCGCTGGGTGTCGACCCCGCCGGTCACCGTCGTACCAGGCGAGCTGGTCGTCGCAGCCACCCGGCCGCAAGAAGCCGACCAGCACTCCACGGACATCGTCAACGCGACGTTCGTCGACCCCCGCACGGGAGCGGTGGTGGATGAGGTGCCGATCGGGCCGGAGAACGGCGCGATCTACGGGGGGTCGGTGTCGGTGCGCCCGGGCGGCGCGCAGGTCGTGGTGGCCAACAACTCGCGCGTGGTGGTGCTCGATTCGCAGACCCGCGAGGAGCTCGCCAGTTTCGAGCTGCCGCCGAGGGGCCCCTATCCCGAGCCTGAGTTCGTCTGGGACACGGCCTGGACCCAGGACGGCTCACGTCTGCTGCTCGGAGTGGAGGGAAACTACGACAACGCTGACGACGGGGGGCTGGCGGTCGTCGATCCCGCGACGTGGGAGGTCGAGCGCAGGGTGAGCCTCGGTCGGGGCCCAGGGGTGCTGGAGTTCAGTCCGGACGGGGGCGTGCTCGCGGCCGGCATCGCGTCCCTCACCAGAGAGGACTCGGGGCCGCCCGAGCTGCTGGTGCTCGACGGGGCGACCTACGACGTCGAGGAGGTGGTGGCTCTGCCGGTGGGCGCCTACCCGGTCGACCTGCAGTTCTCGCCCGATGGCAGGTGGCTCGCGTCGGTCGGTGACGACGGTTCCCTGACCGTGCTCGACACCCGGACCTGGGCCCCGGTGCACGAGTCGGTCGAGGTGCACGACGGGGTCGGCCGCCAGGTGGACTGGCTGCCCGACGGGGAGACGGTCGTCACCTCGGGGTCGGACGGCAGCGCGTCGCTCTACGACGTGGCCCGCGACCTGGTGCGGGTGCTCGACATCCCGGGGTCGGCCGACGGCCGGATCGGGCAGACCCACCTCTTCCCGCCCACCGGGAACGAGATCGTGGTGAGCACCGAGGACGGACCCGGCCGCCGCTACCCGATGGACACCCACGCCTGGATCGACCATGCCTGCGAGGTGGCGGGACGAGACCTGACCGAGGACGAGTGGAATAGGTTCCTGCCGAACCAGGCGTACCGCCGTACCTGCACCGACCGGTGACTTCCGCCAACTCGGCGCGACCTCGCACCACGCGACGGCTCGGTCGCCAAGCCGTGACGCTCACCGCAGGTACTTCTCCCACGGACCGGTGATGGCGAGCATGAGACCGGGGTTCTGGATGTTGACGTAGAGGACCTGGCCGTCGGCGGAGAACGTCGGTCCGGTGAACTCGGAGTACTCCGGCTGGGCCTCGTCGCCGATGTTGAGCATGTTGCGGGCGATGGCGTAGGTCGGGCCGCCGGGAGTGCTGCTGAGGACGTGCGAGGCGCCGACCCCGTCCTCGGCGAGGACCAGGGACCCCCACGGGGTGACGGTCACGTTGTCGGGGCCGTCGAAGTTGAGGTCCGGGTACGCCGGCTCGAAGGTCTCGTCCTGGGCGTAGTTCTGGAAGGGGAAGTAGTTGACGAGCTGGATCGTCTCCCTGGCGTAGTCGTAGAACCACACCATGCCGCTGTGTGGCACGGCCTGCTCTGGCAGCTCCTCCCGCTTCTCGAACGCGTACGAGTTGACGACGTAGACACCCGCGTCGGTGCCGTACACGCCTTCGAACTTCCTGCCCCGGGTCACCTCACCGTCGGCGAGCTGTTCACGCACCGTGACGTCGGTCGCGTCGCGGTCGGGCACCTCCACCCACTTCACCTTGAACGGGCGGCCCAGCTGCGCCGAGGTCAGGTGGGCCACGTCCGGCACCACGCTTCCATCGTCCAGCAGGATCGCCATCGCCCCGAGCTTGCCGAACGACGAAGAGAACAGTCGGTCGACCGAGTCGTGCCCCACGCGAAAGCCACGCGGACCCTGCCACCGGTAGAACAGCCCGTTCGGCTCGTCCGCGTCCTCGGACAGGAACACGTAGCGGCGGTCCGCGCTGATCGCGCAGGCCTCGTGGTCGTAGCGGCCGAGGGCCTTCAGGGGCACCGGCTTCGCCTTCCCGGTGCCGAACACCTCGTACACGTAGCCGTGGTCCTTCTGGTAGACGCCGGTGGCGCCGGTGTCCTCGTGCTCCCAGGTCTCCCCCGCTCGGGCGGTCGCCTCCTCGCAGGTCCACCAGGTGCCCCACGGCGTCGGCCCGCCGGCGCAGTTGGTGATGGTCCCCGAGATGCCGACGGACTGGCCGAGGTTGCGGCCGTGGCCGTCGGTCCGGATAACCGTGCACCCGCCGCCACCGGTGGCGCCCGGGTCGTACACGGTGCCCTTGAGGTGCGGCACACCGAAGTCGTCACCGGCATCGCACTCATGGTTGAGGATGAGGTACTGGTGCCGTCCGCTACCGAAGACGGCGGTGCCGTCGTGGTTGCTCGGGCAGGGGTCCCCGCTCTCCAGCTTGGTCACGCCGGCCCGGTTCATCACCCGGTAGGAGAACTGCGGCGGGAGGGCCAGGATGCCCCGCGGGTCATCGACCAGCGGCGGGAAGGGAAGGTGGCTGCGCACGTGGCCCGGGGCCGACCCCGGCTTGGCCTCGGCGAGCGAGGGAAACCGGCCGGTGACGGCGATGCCCACGCCGGCCGCAGTGCTGGTCACGATGCCACGACGGGTGATGGTCACGATCCCTCCCGGGAACTCGGCGAACGGTGCCGCTCAACCTCCTCGTGGAACGTGAACGTCGCGCCTGCTAGATGCGGTGGCGTTGGTGACCAACCGGTGAACGGGCGCTGACTTAGGAGAGCCTTACGAGCAGTTGGACGAGACGGCCGGCTCGGAGGGAACCGCCGCCCGATGAGCGATCGGGTGCACGATGGGAGGACTCGATCAACGGATACTGGGAGGGTTGGGATGGCCGAGGAGAAGATGATCCAGATCGTCGAGTCCGCGCTTCGGGAGCTTGGCGACGAGGGCGAGGTGGTCGCCGCGGGTCAGTTCATGCCGCGCGGGCACACCGGAAGCATGTTCGCCGGAGGCATCGTGGGCGACAGCTTGGCGGGGTCGGTCGGCGGTCTCGCCGACTCGATCGCCACGGTCGGCGGCTCGATGGCAGGCGCGCACGCGCACGACGCCACGACCGGCTTGCCAAGCAAGCTCCTGGTCGGTGTCACCGGCACGCATGTCTACGGATTCAGCGCGTCGACCCGGCACACCCCCGCCGGTCCACTGGCGTTCCGCGTCCCGCGCGCCGACCTGGAGGTCAAGGTGCATCAGCGGGTGAACGTACGGATCCTCGAGCTGATCGAGACCACCACCGGGTCGAGGATCGAGCTGGAGGGGAATCGCATGCCGGTCACCCACAGCAAGGACGTGATCACCGCGCTCGAGTCCTGACAGGTTGCAGATAGCGTGCGCTGCGGCCAACCGGATCTACGATGCGCGTGATCATGTCCCGCTCTGCTGTGACCGCGCGCCTCGTCCTCGCTCCGCTGACGTGGGGTGCCCTGGCCGGGTGTTCTCTGAGCTACGGCGCGGACTTCGACTACCCCAGCAACGTGCCTGTTCCGGAATCGGCCACCGTCCTCGCGACGGACAAGGGCTGGGACGATGACGATCCGATCCGCTCCCGCCAACGGATCATTGATGTTCAGGACGGATCGCTGCCCGCGCTGCTCGACTTCTATCGTCAGACGTTCAACACCTCGGACGGGTGGACGTCAGTAGAGGTCGTCGGCGACCAGAAACTCTGCCTGGTCAATCGATCAGACGACCACTACACAGAACTACTCGAAGTGTTCACGTACAGCGGCATTCGAGTGCCGGATCGCCCAGATCGATACCTGGTGATGGTCAGCCGACTCGAACGAGTCGGAGACGAACCGTGCGGCCTGGCGCAGGCATACATTCCATCCGACCTCGTCTGAGCGTTGTTAATCGAACATATGTTCGATAGACTCGGCGCATGCAGTCCTTCACCGCCGACCCTGAGGCTCCGGCCGCAGTGTCGGCGGTGCGCGCCTTCCACGCGCAGTTGGCCTCGCTCGGAGAGGGCCTCGACGACGCAGGCCGGATCGACCTGATCCGCGCTCTCGAGGAGCTGAAGTCCGGGGCCGCCGCCGCACAGGCGCGGGTCAGCGTCGAGTTCGACGCTTCCCAACGGGCCGCTCAGGCGGCCACCGGGGTGCAAGCGGAGAGGCAGGGCAGGGGCATCGCCGGCCAGGTCGCCCTGGCTCGCAAGGAGTCTCCGCACCGGGGCAGCCGTCGCTTGGGCGCCGCCAAGGCCTGGGTGACCGAGATGCCATTCACGCTGGCCGCGCTCGAGGAAGGTCGGCTCACCGAGTGGCGAGCCGAGCTGATGGTGCGCGAGACAGCACTGCTGTCTCTCGAGCACCGCGCTGAGGTCGACCGGGAGGTGTGCGGCGACCGGACCCGGTTGGATGGCATGGGCGACACGAAGGTGGTGGCCGCCGCCCGTCGTGCCGCGCACCGGCTCGACCCCGGCGCCGCAGCCCGCCGCGCCAGCAATGCCGAGGCAGACCGCAACGTCACCTGCCGACCGGCGCCGGACACGATGGCACGCATGAGTTCGCTGCTGCCCGTCGCCCAGGGGGTGGCGGTCTACGCCGCCCTGAAGCAGTACGCCGACTCCAGGACCGCGGCCGGCGACCCGAGGACCCGTGGCCAGTTGATGGCCGACGCGCTGGTCGAGCGCGTTACCGGCCAGGCCACCGCCGACGGAGTCCCCGTGGCGGTCCACCTGGTCGTCACCGACGCCACCTTGCTCGGGACCGACAACGAGCCCGGCGACCTGCACGGCCACGGGCCGGTGCCGGCCGGCTGGACCCGAGACCTGATCCGCGTTGCGATCGAACGCCTCGGCGCCCAGCACGCCGGCTGGTTGCGCCGGGTCTTCACCGACCCGGTCAGCGGCGATGTCGCGGCGATGGACTCGCGCACCCGGCGGTTCTGCGCGGTCCGTGACGCGGGGATCTGCCGCACCCCCTACTGCGATGCCCCGATCCGACACACCGACCATGTCATCGAGTTCGACGAGGGTGGCCGCACCAACGCCGCCAACGGCCAGGGTCTTTGTCAGGCCTGCAACATCGCCAAGCAAGCTCCCGACTGGACCGCCCAACCTCGACCCGGACCACGACACACCGTCACGACCACCACTCCCACCGGACACACCTACGACTCGACCGCGCCGCCGCTGCCCGGCGCCGCCCGCACGCCCTATCCGCTCGACCTCGTCTGGGCGGCCTAGCGCGCCAGCCAGGCGGCGTACGCGTCGAACGTGTAGGGCCGGCCGAGGAAGTCGGCGACCAGGTCGGCGGCGTCCTTGCCGCCGCCGGGTGCGAGCACGCGGTCGCGGTAGCGCCCGGCCACCTCGGGGTCGAAGAGGTCGTCGGGGTCGAACGCGC
Organism: uncultured Actinomycetota bacterium; assembly: GCA_963729095.1. Taxonomy (GTDB): domain Bacteria; phylum Actinomycetota; class Actinomycetes; order Propionibacteriales; family Nocardioidaceae; genus Nocardioides. Next base: position 71,698 of record CAVSMX010000046.1, read on the forward strand.
TGAAGAGGTCCTTAGCGATCACCAACGACCACATGTAGGTGTAGTAGGCCGAGCTGTAGCCGCCGAGGTGGCCGAAGCTCGCGAACATCCGGGTGCCGTCGATGTAGGCGAACGGCGAGTACCGCTCCTGCAGCTCGACCATCCGCGCGCGCAGGTCGGCGGGCCGCTCGGTGTGGAACCAGTAGGACATCGACGCGTAGAACATCTGCGTGCGCGCCTGGATCCCCTTGCCGTAGTCGTCGGCCCGGCGCATCCGCTCCACCAGCTCGACCGGGATCGGCTCGCCGGCCTCGTCGGTCGCGAACGTCCGCAGCACCGCGGCGTCCCAGGCCCACTCCTCCAGCATCTGGCTGGGCGCTTCGACGAAGTCCCACTCGGTGGAGACGCCGGCGAACCGGGTCCAGCGGCCGTGACCGGCGAGCACGTGGTGGACGAGGTGGCCGAACTCGTGGAAGAGCGTGACGACGTGGTCGTGCTCCATCAGCCCGGCGGGGAAGTTGCAGACCAGCACCCCCTCGGGGAGCTGCCGCCCGGCCACACCCTCGGCGAGGGTGAACTGCGCGGCGTGCTTGTACTTCCCCTCGCGCGGGTGCAGGTCGAGGAAGATCCGGCCCAGGTGCACGCCGTCGTCGACGCGATGGACGTCGTACGCCGTGACGTCATCGGCCCACAGCACCAGGTCGGTCACCGGCTCGTAGCGCAGCCCGAACAGCCGGCCGGTCACGTCGAGCAGACCCTGCCGCACCCCGTCGAACCCGAAGTAGGTGCGCACCTCCTGTGAGTCGACGTCGTACTGCTCCTTGCGCACCAGCTCCTGGTAGTAGGGCCCGTCGGCAGAGTCGATGCCGGTGGCGTCGGGCACGTCGCGGCGGTAGCGATCGAGGAGCGCCTCGAGGTCCTCGCGCATCGGCTCCTCGGCCGCCGTTGCGATCCGCACGATGAACTCCGGGATCGCCGGGCCCTTCCCGATCATCTTCACGTCGGCGTCGTACGACGCCCAGTCGTCGTAGCCGACCAGGGTCGCCATCTCGTGGCGGAGGTCGAAGAGCTCGGTGAGCAACGGTTCGTTCTGCGGCCAGCCGCGGGTCAGGAACTGCACGGTGAGGCCGCGGCGGACCTCGGGGTCGTGGGCGAACATCCTGACCGGGATCGCGTCGGGGTAGTCGGTGGTCACGGTGACCAGACCCTCGTCGTCTGCGGGGTGCGCCGCCAGCCAGTCGTCGGGCATCCCGGCGAGCCGGTCGGGGGTGACCCGGACGGTGCGGACGTCGTCGCGGATGTTCCTCCCGAACTCCTGGTCGATCTCGGTCACCCGCTCGTTGATCGCCGCCACCCGCGCCCGGGTCTGGTCGTCGCGGTCGACACCCGAGCGAGTGAAGGTCTCCAGCACCTTGTCGAGCAGCCGGCCGGCCTGCGCGTCGAGGTCGGTGCGGTCGAGTCCGGCGAAGACGTCGTAGAGCGCGCGGTTCAGGCTGAGCTCGGTGAGCAGCCGCATCGCGTCCTGCTCGGCCCGCTCCGCCACGTCGCGCACCGCCTCGAGCGGGTGGACGTTGCTGAGCAGCGACCCCACGGCCGCGACGTTGCTCAGCTCGAGTGACAGCTCGTCCCAGACCTCGAGGGCGCCCAGCGCGTCACTGGGCGGGTCGGTGAGGAGCCGGTCGGCGAGCTCACGCGTGCGGGCGAGACCGTCGGCGGCCCGGGTTCGCACCCACTCCTCGGCGTCGTCGGCGTTGGGCAACGTCAGGGCTTCGGCAGTCACCCGGCCAGACTGCCACGCCTCCGGGAGAGGTAGGCACGCTCGGCCTCGTTCTCGGTGGCCGCGATCGCCGCGTCGTACGCCTCCCGGGCCTCGGCGCTGCGGCCGAGCCGGCGGAGCAGGTCGGCGCGGGTCGCGTGCCAGGCGTGGTACGTCGTCAGCGGCAGTCCGTCGACCATCGCCAGGCCGACCTCCGGCCCGTCGAGCTCGGCCACCGCGATCGCCCGGTTGAGGGCGACGATCGGCGAAGGGTCCACGGCGTACAGCTGCTCGTAGAGGGTGGCGATCTGGGTCCAGTCGGTGTCCGCCGCGGTCGGCGCGTCGGTGTGCACCGCGTTGATCGCGGCCAGGATCTGGTAGCGGCCGGGCCCCTGACCTGTGGACTCGGCGCGGCGCAGGCACTCGCGCACCAGGTCGTGACCCTCGGAGATCAAGTCCCGGTCCCAGCCGCCGCGGTCCTGCTCGTGCAGCACCACCAGCTCGCCGCCGGCCTCACGGGTCGCCCGGCGCGACTCGGTCAGCAGCATCAGGGCCAGCAGCCCGGTCACCTCGGGGACGTCAGGCAGCAGCGAGCGCAGGATCCGGACCAGCCGGATCGCCTCGGCGGTGAGGTCCTCGCGGACCGCTGCCTCTCCCGAGCTCGCGAGGTAACCCTCGTTGAAGACCAGGTAGAGCACGGCCAGCACGGTCGCCAGCCGCTCCGCGAGATCGGCCTGGTCGGGCACCTTGAAGGGGATGTTGGCGCCCTTGATCTTGGCCTTCGCGCGAGTGATGCGCTGGGCCATCGTGGTCTCGGGGACGAGGAACGCCTGGGCGATCTCGGGGACGGTCAGCCCGCCGAGCAGCCGCAGGGTCAGGGCCACCCGCGCCTCGGGTGCGAGGGAGGGATGGCAGCAGGTGAAGATCAGCCGCAGCCGGTCGTCCTCGACGATGCCGGTCGGCTCGTGGGGTGTGTCGTCGTGCATCATGTGGGCCGCCTCGTGCTTGGCGTCCCGCTGCCGCTCACGGCGGATCCGGTCGATGGCCTTGTTGCCGGCCGTCGTGGTCAGCCAGGCACCCGGGTTGGGCGGGGTGCCGTCGACCGGCCACTTCTCGAAGGCGACCAGGAGCGCCTCACTGGCGGCGTCCTCGGCGACGTCGATGTCACCGAAGCGGCGTACCAGCGAGGCGACCACCCGGCCGTACTCCTCACGGAAGATCCGCTCGATCGCGGACGCGGGATCGATCACTCGGGCTCGGGCGCGAACGGCCGGACCTCGACCTTGCCGGCGCAGGCCTTGGAGCCCTCTTCGGCCCACTTGAGCGCGGCGTCGAGGTCGGGCGCCTCGATGATCCAGAAGCCGCCGAGGTACTCCTTCGACTCGGCGTAGGGGCCGTCGGTGACGATCGGCTTGTCGCCGGTGTTGTCCACGGTGGTCGCCTGGTCGGCCGGCTGGAGGCCGCCCGCGAAGACCCAGGCGCCCTCGGCCCGGACCTTGTCGTTGAACGCGTTGACGTCCGCGAACATCTTCTGCATCGCCTCTTCCGGCATGTCGGCGAAGTCCTCGTCCGCACCGTGAACGGACAGCAGGTACTGGGTCATGACGTTCTCCTCAGGTAGGGGGGCGGCCTTCTGGCTGCCTCTCACCCTCTCCACGAACCGGCAGCCCGAGATACGACACTCTGACAGAACACTTTCTCGGACCGCTCCCCGATTCTTCTAAGGTCGGTGTCATGGCGCGCTACGAGGTCCACGACGCGGGCATCGCCCGCGCCCGCGAGCTGATCGAGGCCCGGCAGTACGTACTCGACAGCGATTGGGGCGAGGTGCAGCCGAACGCGGAGGCCGAGAACGCCTACCTCGACGGACACTCCTGGGAGGAGTACGCCGCCTGGCACCTCGGTCTCACCGAGGGAGCGACCGACGGCACCAAGGCGAGGTACGCGTTCGTCTACGGCGACCTGCGCCGGGTGCACCGCACCGCATTGATCGCCTGCGTCTACCGCGCCTCGGAGTGGCGGCACAAGAAGGTCGAGCTGGCCGCGCACAAGCTGCTCCAGGACCTCGACCGGGTCGCCGGCATCGAGTGAATCGGGCGTCCTAGCCGAGCCGCTCGTCGAGGTGGACCTCGACCGGGTCGCCCTCGGCCTTGCCGATCGTCTTGCGCACGGCCGCCTTGACGGGGAGCTTGTGGGTGCCGTCGCCAAGGGCCATGAACGAGCTCTCGAAGGGCGTGCCGTCGACGGTGCCGCGCACCTTGACCAGCCCCTTGGTGCCGAAGTAGTCGGCCGAGCCCGGCCACACGACATAGGTCCAGCCGCCCTCTGCGGGGCAGCGCTGGAGCGTCTCGGTGAAGGTCACGTCGAGCGGACCCTGCTTCTTGCTCACATCGCTCATGATGGACAGACCCGGTGGGCGGCGTCGACTCATCGGTTCGCGCACTACCGTGATGCAGGTGCAGATCCGGGGGTGGGTGGCCGACACCCGGCCGCTGCGCAACCCGCACTTCAGGCGGCTGTGGACCACCAACATCATCACGGTCATCGGCGCCCAGCTGACCGTGGTCGCCGTACCCGCCCAGATCTACGCCGAGACCGGCTCGTCGGCGTACGTCGGACTGACCGGCGTCTTCGGACTGGTCCCGCTCGTGGTCTTCGGGCTGTGGGGCGGGGCGCTCGCGGACGTGCTCGACCGGCGGACGGTGCTGATCGTCACGACGCTCGGGCTGATCGGCACCAGCGCGTTGTTCTGGCTGCAGGCGGCGGCAGGGGGCGGGAACGTGTGGCTGCTGCTCGGCCTGTTCTCGGCGCAGCAGGCGATCTTCGCGGTCAACCAGCCGACCCGCGCCGCGGTGATGCCGAAGCTCGTCGGCGAGGACCTGCTGCCAGCGGCCAACTCCCTGAACATCACCGTGCTCCAGGCCGGTGCGATCGCGGGGCCGCTGGTGGCCGGGGCGCTGATCCCGGTGTTCGGGTTCGAGTACCTCTACCTGATCGACACGATCACGCTGTTCGCCACCCTGTCCGCGGTGGTCCGGTTGCCGCGGCTGCCGGTGGAGGGCGCGCCCACACAGGCGCCGGGGCTGCGCTCGGTGGTCGAGGGGTTCGCCTACCTGCGCGGCCAGCCGGTGTTGATGATGTCGTTCCTCGTCGACATCATCGCGATGGTCTTCGGGATGCCACGGGCGCTGTTCCCCCAGATCGCCCACGAGAGCTTCGGCGGACCCGAGGAGGGCGGCTGGGCGTTCGCCCTGCTGTTCGCGGCGATCCCTGCGGGCGCCGTGGCGGGCGGGGTCTTCTCCGGGTGGGTGTCCCGGGTGAGTCGACAGGGCGTCGCCGTGGTGGCCGCGATCCTGGTGTGGGGCTTCGCGATGATCGGGTTCGGCGTCGCGACCGCGCTCGCCGACACCTGGCCGCAGGCCATGCTGGGCGCAGCGGTGCTGATGCTGATGATCGGCGGCGCGGCTGACATGGCGTCGGCGGCGTTCCGGATGAGCATGCTCCAGTCCGCCGACGACGACGCCGTGCGCGGCCGGCTGCAGGGGATCTTCCTGGTCGTGGTCGTCGGTGGTCCGAGGGTTGCCGACGTCGCGCACGGCTCGGCCGCCGCGCTCGTGGGTACGGCGGCCGCCGCCGCGGGTGGTGGCGTCCTGGTCGTCATCGGCACCGTCGTGGCCGCGCTCGCCGTACCGTCGTTCGTGAGGTATCGCGTGACCCGGCCCGCCCGGCCCGTCTAGCGGCCGAGCAGACCCTTCGCGTAGGCCGCCTGGCCGACGTGCTGGGTGTCGTCGTTCACCACGCTGACCAATCGCGCCCCCAGGGTCACCGGCGGGTCCCAGCGCTCGTCGACGATCCGGTCGAAGTCGTCGGGTGCCAGGCCGGCGAGGTAGTCCACCGTCCGCGCGTGCACGGCGTCGTAGTAGGCGGACAGCAGATCGGCGTCCGCGCGGAACTGACCCACTTCCTCGCTCGACTGGCCGTAGCCGTGGGTGGCGGTGTCGTAAGGGAGGTCGAACCGGTCCGCGTACCCGTCCGCCGTCCACACCTGCTCGGTCCCGGCAACGTCGGCGACGTGGTCGTCCTGCACCCGGGTGAGGTGCCAGACCAGCCAGCCGATCGGGTTCGCGTCGCGGGTGGGCCGGTGGGTCAGGTCGTCGGGGGACAGCCCGTCCAGGACATTCCTCACGCTCTCGCGCACGCGCTCGAGGGAGTCGGTCAGCAGCTCGGCGGGGGTCATGTGCCCGACGTTACGCGGGGTGCGACGTACCGCTCGACCATCGCGCGCTCGTCCGCGTCGTCGCGACCCGGGACGGTGAGCAGGGACAGGATCACCCGGACCAGCCAGCGCGCGGCGTCGGGGTCGGCGACCACGCTCAGGCCGAGCGCCTCGATGACCGCCGACGACTGTGCCAGGGCCGACGTACGCGCGGCGTCGCCGTCCGCGAACCAGGCGGCGAGCGTGGGCGTCTCGCGCACCCGATGTACGGCGTCCAGCACCGCCTCGGTCACCAGCCGTTGCGGGTCGTCGACGCCCGCGACCGCTGCCGCGACCTCGGCGCCGACGCGCCGCGCCTCGCGGTGCACGAAGGCGGTGTGCAGCTCGCCGCGATCGGCGAAGTAGCGGTAGAGCGTGGCCCGGGAGCAGCCCGCGGCCCGGGCGACCTCGCCCATCCCGACCGCGCCGACGCCGTGATCGACGAACAGCTCGGCCGCGGCGTCCAGGATCCGCTCGGCGGCCAACCGGCCGCGCTCCTCGGCCAGCCAGCTCACGTGGTCACCCGGAAAGGGACGGTGGTCGGACGCCGCACGTAGGCGCCCGGCGCCCACTCCACGGCATCGATGTCGACCGTGAAGTCCGGGCAGGAGGCGAGCAGCTCCTCCAGCGCCACCCGCGCCTGCATCCGCGCCGCGTTGGCGCCGAGGCAGAAGTGGTTGCCCTGGCTGAACGTCAGGATCTGCCCGGGGTTGCGGCGTACGTCGAGCTCGTCGGCGTCCGGGCCGTAGCGGCGCGGGTCGCGGTTGGCGGCGGCGTACAGCAGGAGAACCTTGCGGCCGGCCGGGATCGTCACGTCGTGCACGGTGACGTCGCGGGTGGCGGTGCGCGCCAGCCCCTGCACCGGCGAGGTGAGCCGCAGCATCTCCTCGACCGCCGACGGGATCAGGGCCGGGTCGTCGACGAGCGCGCGGCGCTGGTCCGGGCTCTCGGTGAGCAGCTGGACGGCGCCGCCCAGCATTCCGGTCGTGGTGTCGTTGCCGCCGGTGACCATGGTGAAGACGTACGCGAGGATCGAGAGCAGCCCGCGGTCGTCGTCGCCCACGCCGGCGGCCACGAGGTGCGAGACCGTGTCGTCACCTGGGTCGCGGCGGCGTCGTTCGACCAGCTCGCCGAAGTAGCCCAGCATCTCGGCCACCGCCTTCGGAGCGCCGGCCACGTCGCCGGCCGCGCCCGCTGCGACGATCGCGTCGGTCCATCCGTCGAAGCGACCGCGGTCCTCCTCCGGGACGCCCAGGTAGTGCGCCACGACCATGCTCGGCAGCGGCTTGAAGAGCTCGGCGACGATGTCGCCCTGGCCTCGGTCGGAGATGCCGGCCAGCCGGTCGCGCACGAACCCGCGCACCGCCGGCTCGACGCTGACCACCGCCCGCGGCCTGAACCCCCGCGAGACCAGCCGCCGGAACGTCGTGTGGTCGGGCGGGTCCTGCATCACCATCGGCGGGTTGTCCGCGAGGCCGATCCGGTCGAGCTCGTCGTAGTGGACGGTCAGGCCCGCGGCGCTGCTGAAGGTCGCCGCGTCCACCGCCGCTGCCATCACGTCGGCGTGCCGGGTGAGCACGAAGTAGTCCAGGTCCGGCGCCCGCTCGGGGACGACGTGGTGCACCGGGTCGTGGTCGCGGAGAGCCGCGTACGCCGGCCAGGGGTTCCGCCACGCCTCGCCGCCGCCCGGGACGTAGCGAGGCCGCTCGGACGTCTGGGTCGTCATGTCCCGATTGTGAGACATAGTTTGTAATCTGTCTAGCGCGGGATACCTGGGTAACCAGGTATCCCGAAGGTTCCAGGGTGTTGCAACACCCCTGAACCTCACGAATACCTGGGTGGCCAGGTATCCCTACAGATCCAGCGCCCTGTACTCCATTGCGACCGCGGCCCCGAGCCGGGCGTTGTTGCGGACCAGCGCGATGTTGGCGGTCAGGCTGGCGCCGTCGGTGATCTCGACGATCCGGCCGAGGAGGTACGGCGTGGCGTCCTTGCCGGCGATGCCCAGCCGGTCCAGGTCGCCCAGCGCCTGCTCGATGACCGCGCCGATCTCGTCGGCGGGGATCTCGTTCTCGGCCGGGATCGGGTTGGCGACCACGATCCCGGAGCGCAGTCCGAGCGACCAGGCCGACCGCATCACCGCGGCCACCTCGGCCGCCGAGTCGACCCGCATCGGGGCGGCGTGACCGCTGCCGCGGGAGAAGAACGACGGGAACTCGTCGCTGCCGTGCACCAGCACCGGCACGCCCTGGGTCTCCAGCGTCTCCAGGGTCAGCCCGATGTCGAGGATGCTCTTCACGCCCGCGCTGACCACGGCCACGGCGGTGCCGCCGAGCTCGGTGAGGTCGGCGGAGATGTCGAAGCTCTGCTGCGCCCCGCGGTGCACGCCGCCGAGCCCGCCGGTCACGAACACCGCGATCTCGGCGAGCGCGGCGAGGCGCATCGTCGAGGCCACGGTGGTGGCGCCGTGCAGACCGCGGGCAACGACGTACGGCAGGTCGCGGACGCTCACCTTGACGACGTCCGGGTCGCTGGCCAGCAGCTCGAGGTCGTCGCGGGTGAGCCCGATCCGAGGGCGGCCGTCGAGCACCGCGATCGTCGCCGGCACCGCGCCGCCGTCGCGGACGATGCCCTCCACCTCGACCGCCATCTCGACGTTGCGGGGGTAGGGCATCCCGTGGCTGATGATCGTGCTCTCCAGCGCCACCACCGGCCGGCCCTCGGCCAGCGCGGTCGCGACCTCGTCGGTGAAGGTCAGCATGGGATGGGTCATCGCAGCAGGTTCTCGGTCAGGTCGGGACGGACGGTGTCCGGGACGGCCACCGTGAGCGCCGCGGCCACGTGACCGAGCCGGGCGGCGGTGACGGGGTCGTCGCCGGACAGTACGCCGTGGCAGAAGGCCGCGAGCATCGCGTCACCGGCGCCGGTGACGTCGACGACATCGGCGGGAGTGGATGGCAGCCTCGTGGACCCGGCGCGGCTGATCAGCCGGGACCCGTCGACCCCGGCCCGCACCCACACCAGCTCGACCCCGCGATCCACCAGGTCCACGGAGTCGCCGAGCACGGCCAGCTCGTCCAGGTTGGGCGTAACCGCGAACAGTGGCCGGCTGCCGTCGAGCAGGTCGGCCAGCGCCGCCGCCTTGGGCACGCTCACCGGGTCGAGCACGACGGGCACCCCGGCCTCGACGGCAAGGTCCCAGCTCGCGGTCAGCGCGGCGCGAGAGAGGTTGCCGTCCAGCACCACCAGGCTCGCCCCCGTGATGACGGACTCCGCGGCGCGGACGTCGGAAGGGGTCAGCGCCTCCGTTGCCGCCATGTCCGAGACCGCAACGATGAGCTCGCCGACGTCGTCCAGCACCGCGACATAGGTCCCGGTTCGGCTGGACACCCTTCGAACGAGGCGCACGTCGACGCCGGCTGCGGAGGTGGCGGCCACCAGCTCGTCGCCCAGGGCGTCGGGCCCCACGGCGGCGACCAGGACCGTCGGCGTGCCGAGCCGGGCGAGGTTCTCGGCCACGTTGCGCCCGACCCCACCTGGCGAGCGGACGGCACGTCCTGGGTTGCTGGTGCCCGGCACGACCGGGCGCGCGCTGCGGGCCTTGACGTCCATGTTCGCCCCGCCGACGACCACGGCGGTCACGTGAGCTTCTCCAGCCTGGCCCGCAACGCGTCGACCCGGTGCGCGTTGCCGTGCAGGGCGAGATAGCGGTCGCCGTACGCCGCCAGCAGGGCGTCGTCGAGCCGGCGTACGGCGCCGGGCGGGTAGCGGTAGCCCATTCGCGCGTTGAGGTCCTGGCCGCCGCTGCCGCGGACCACCTCGGCGAGCTCGTCGAGCGAGTCGATGCCGAGCTCGAGCAGCAGTCCGGAGATCCAGGCGTAGTGGTCGGTGCGCGACCAGCCGGCGTCGGCGTACTGCCCCGCCAGGAACGCCGCCAGCTCGCGCGGGTCGATCCTCGGGTCGTCGGGCGCGGCGGCGGTGCGGTCGCGGGTGCCGCTGCTCAACCGCTCGCGGATCGTCGAGAACTCCTGGTCGGCCAGTTCGAGCAGGCCAGCCGCCAGCGTGAACCGGCGGTCCAGGTCACGCGCGTGCTCCTCCGGGACGGTCCCCTTGTAGCGGATGTCGTGCTCGAACTCCGCCCACGCGTGCTGCAGCACCGTCCGCACCTGCACCTGGGCGATCCGGCCGCGGAGGTCGGCGTACACAGGGTCGCTCTCCCGCGCGGCGTCCAGCGCGATCAGCAGGTGCCGGCTGGCGTAGCCGAAGCGCCCCTCGCTCGCGGTCTCCTGGCCGAAGTCGCGGTCGTCCTTGACCACCACCTGGTCATCGAGGAGATCGGCCACGGCGCTGACGTCGCTGTGCACGTAGGTGATCACCCGGACGCCGATCTGGTCGGTGATCTCGCGCAGCGGGTCGGTGAACGCCGGGCGGCCGTCGACCATCCGGCCGGCCTTGGCGGCGAACGACGCGACCCCCTTGGTGCGGCCGGTGACGCTGAGGTAGTTGATGCCGGCCTCGTCCAGGACGCTGGTGACCAGCGCGACGAACTGCTGTGCAGCGAGCACGAGCTCGGGTTCGCGGGCGGCGTACTCCTGGATGGCGGCGGGTACGACGTCCGCCTCGAGCGGCTCCTCGGGCAGCGCCGGGGTGACGATGTAGCCGGTCTCGACGTCGCCGTAGGTGGCGGTGCGCTCCGGCCACCGCTCGGCGAACAGCGCGACGTAGGCGCAGATCACCGCGTCGACCTGGTCCTCGACGAACCGCAGCTCGCTCTTGCGGGTGGCGGACTCCGCCGACGCACGCAGCTGCGCCCAGGCGTCGTCGGTCGTCACCAGGGTCTCCACGTGCGTCATCAGGGTCAGCAGCTCGGAACGGAGGAGGTCGACGTCGCGGCCGCGCTTCTGCTTGTAGCGCAGGATCCGGTCGAGCCCGAACAGCACCACCGTCGCTGGGTGCGGGTAGACCTCGATGGCGCGCCGCTCGCGGCCGGAGCGGGGGTTCATGTCGAGGCCGAGGGTCGCGCACAGTCGGGCGCCGCGGGTGCCGTCCTTGAACTCCGGCTTGCCGGTGTTGGACGGATGCGCGCCCGCGTCGTACCGGCGGAAGTCCTTGCTCAGCGCCTGCTCGGCGGGCCGCGACCCGGTGGGGTTGGTGACGATCAGCGGCGCGTCGATCGCGACCAGGCAGGGCCCGTCGACGTACGGCGTCAGGGCGGCCACGATCTCCTCGTCGGTGCGCACGGCGCTCACGTGCAGCAGGCGGGCGCCCTCGTCGAGGACCGCCAGGCCGGTGGGCTGCCTGCCGCCCCAGGAAAGGTCGATCCCGACGAGGTGCACAGCCGGAAACCTACTAGCGCGGCGTCCTGCGATGAATCAGGCTGTCGGCGGCGGTCACTACGGTGTTCGCGAATCGGGAGGAGCCCCATGGGCGAGATGATCCAGGCCACCGGCCTGGTCAAGAACTACAAGGAGGTCGTGGCCCTGGCCGGCCTGGACCTGTCGGTCCCCGAAGGCACGGTCCTGGGACTGCTGGGCCCCAACGGCGCCGGCAAGACGACCGCCGTCCGCTGCCTGGCGACGTTGATCCGGCCTGACGAAGGCAGCGCCACCGTCGCGGGCGTCGACGTGCTGGCCGACCCAGCGGGTGTGCGTGCGCGGATCGGCTTGTCGGGGCAGTACGCCGCGGTCGACGAGCACCTCACGGGATACGAGAACCTCGAGATGGTCGGCCGGCTCTACGGCCTGGGCAAGGCGCGCTCCCGCGACCGCGCCCGCGAGCTGCTCGAGCGGTTCGACCTCAGCGAGGCGGCGGACCGGCCGTCGAAGACCTACTCCGGCGGCATGCGGCGCCGGCTCGACCTGGCGGGCGCCCTGGTGGCGGCACCACCGGTGCTCATCCTCGACGAGCCCACGACGGGGCTCGACGTGCGTGCTCGCCAGCAGATGTGGGAGGTGATCCGCGACCTGGTGGCCTCCGGCGCCACCCTGTTGCTGACCACGCAGTACCTCGAGGAGGCCGACCGGCTGGCCGACGACATCGTGGTGATCGACCACGGCAAGGCGATCGCGCGCGGCACGGCCGACGAGCTCAAGTCGCAGATCGGTGGCGAGCGGATCGAGGTCGTCCTCGCCGATGCGGCCGATCACGACCAGGCGGTCCGAGTCATCGGCGATGTGGCCCACGGCGAGGTCCACACGGACGGCGACAACGCCCGGTCGCTCGGCGCGACGGTCGACGGCGGCCCACGGGCACTCAAGCGGGTGCTCCAGGGGTTCGAGGACGGGCAGATCGACGTGCTCGACATCGGCCTGCGCCGCCCGACCCTCGACGACGTGTTCATGGCCCTGACCGGCCACGCAGCGGAGACCGACGACGGGACCGAGCAGACCAAGAAGACCGAGGAGGTCCCGGCATGAGCACGGAGACGCTCGAGCCCGTCATCCGTAGGGGCGGCGTGGTCGGCGCGACCAGCGACGGCTGGGTGATGGCCAAGCGCAACCTGATCAAGATCAAGCGGGTGCCCGACATCCTGGTGTTCGTCCTGATCTCGCCGATCATGTTCGTGCTGCTGTTCGCCTACGTCTTCGGCGGCGCGATCGACCCGCCCGGCGATCTCGACTACAAGGAGTTCCTGGTCCCCGGCATCTTCGCCCAGACCGTGGTGTTCGGCGCGACGTTCACCGGCTACGGGCTGGCCGACGACATGCAGAAGGGCATCATCGACCGGTTCCGCTCGTTGCCGGTGTCCCAGTCCGCGGTGCTGGTCGGTCGGACCACCTCGGACGTCGCCTACAACATCATCTCGCTGGCGATCATGGCACTCACCGGCCTGCTGGTCGGCTGGCGGATCCGGGAGGGCTTCGTAGACGCCGCCCTGGCCTTCCTGCTACTTCTCGTGTTCGCCTACTCGATCAGCTGGATCATGGCCTACGTCGGGCTGCTGGTGCCCAGCGTCGAGGTGGTCAACAACGCGTCCTTCATCGTGATCTTCCCGCTGACGTTCATCTCCAACGCGTTCGTGCCGACGGAGGACTTCTCCGGAGTGCTCCAGACGTTCGTCGAGTGGAACCCGGTGTCAACGGTGACCCAGGCCTGCCGCGAGCTGTTCGGCAACACCGACCCGAGCATCCCGGTGTCGGACGCCTGGCCGATGCAGAACCCGGAGATCTACACGCTGCTGTGGGCGGCGGCCATCGTGGCGGTCTTCGCGCCGCTGTCGGCGCGCCAGTACCGCCTGTCGGCCAAGAAGTAGCTGTCGCTCCCGCCGCGGAACAACAAACGAATTCCTGTCGGATCTATTCATATGACCTAATGTCCCAGCTATGACTCGGACACTTCGAAATCTGCTACTTGTGCTCGCGCTTAGTCTCCCCGTCACGGTCGCGAGCGTTGCGACGGCGCCGTCGGGCTCTGCCGCGTGCGGTCAAGCCGTTGGAGGATCCTTGCGTTGGGATTCCGGAAAAGTGTGGGTTTACGGGACCGCGCGCACCTGCAATAACACGAAGTGGACGAAAGTTTGCGCAACGCTCTGGTACCACGCGGTTCCCGGCTCAAGGCCTTGGGCAAGGAAATGCGTGAGTTTGGACGAAAGTCAGAGCGTTGGCATTTTGACGCCGAAAAAGAACTGCATAGCTGGACTCTTTCAAGCTCAGGTCAACGTCATGGCTGGATCCAAGACCGTCGACTCTGAGTGGAGCAGGAATCTGGACGGCACCTCTGGATGCCCCGGCTCGGGGAGTGCGCCGGTCAGAGACTAGGCCTGTCAACGCCAACCCCCGTCAGGCTTCTTCCTGCCACAGGCACGGGCAGCGCCTCGATGCGCGCTGCAGTGGTGGCTGGGACCGATGATCTGCCAAAGGTGGCCACCGCCACCCCACTAAGTTGTGGGACATGGCCGAGCCCGAGGACGTCGTCCGTCGCTTCTTCGACCTGCTCATCGCCAGGGAAGCGGCGGCGGCCGCCGAGCTGCTCGCCGAGGACGTGGAGTGGCGCAACACCGGCTTCCCGACGATCCGCGGCGGGCGTCGGGTGGGCGGGATGCTCCGCGACATGGAACGACGCCGGATCAGCTTCTCCGCCGACCTGCACCACGTGGCGGCCACCGGCCCGGTCGTGCTGACCGAGCGCACCGACTACCTCGGCGCCGGACGGTTCGCCGCGGACTTCTGGGTCTGCGGCACCTTCCGGGTGGAGGACGGCCGGATCGTGCTGTGGGACGACCACTTCAGCCTCGGCAACTTCCTTGGCGGGGTGGGCCGGGGAGCGGTCAGAGCGCTCAGGGGTCGAGGTCGATCCTGACGGTCAGCAGGTCGGTGCCGAAGGTCCGCACCGCGGCCGCGTTGAACCGCACGCCGGGCCGTCCCTTGCTCATGATCCGCTGACGCTCGCGCGGATCGTCGTCGGGCAGCGTGACGGCGGCGCCGCTGCGCCACTTGCCGCGCACCCGGACCCGCACCCGCGGGTTCGCCTCGAGGTTGAGCACGTACGCCGCCCGGCGGCCGTGCTCGGCGACGATCCAGAACGTGTCGCCGTCGAGCCCGTCACCGACCGGGTTGCGCCGCGGCAGGCCGCTCTTGCGGCCGACGGTCTCGAGCACGGCGTACCCGGGGATCCGGACTCCGCGCTCCAGCGCGGTCCGCACGAACGGGTTGACCAGGCGTTTCTGGATGAAGTTGACGACGGGGTACTTGTCCAAAACGATCCTCCTAGCGGGTGACCGTCAGGATCCGGTCGTCGCCGTCCCGCGGTTCGCCCCGGCCATCGGTGTTGGAGGTGGTCAGCAGCAGCCCGGAGCCGTCGGCGTTCGCCTCGACGGTACGCAGCCGGCCGAGCTCGCCGGCCAGGTGCGGCACCGGAGTGCCGGCCTGCGTGCCTTCGACGGGGATCTCCCAGAGCCGTTCGCCGCGGAGCCCGGCCATCCACAGCGAGCCGTCCCAGTAGGCGATGCCCGAGGGGGACGCGTCGGCGGTGGCCCAGACGGCCACCGGGTCGACGTACTTGTCGCCGCCGCCGGACCCCTCGATCTCCGGCCACCCGTAGTTGCCGCCGGGCTCGATCAGGTTGAGCTCGTCCCAGTCGCTGTCGCCGAACTCGGAGGCCCACAGGTTGCCTGCGTCGTCGAAGGCCAGGCCCTCGACGTTGCGGTGGCCGAGGGAGTAGACCGCGGTTCCGAACGGGTTGTCCGGTGCCGGCTCCCCGTCGAGCGTGAGCCGCAGGATCTTGCCGCCGAGGGAGTCCTTGTCCTGGGCGATGTCGGGTGTGCTGCCGGTCTCGCCGGTGCTGACGTAGAGGAGGTCGTCGGGCCCGACCACCATCCGACCGCCCTCGTGCCGGTTGCCGTCGCCGTTCGGGATGCCGTCGAAGATCACCTCGGGTTCGCCCAGGGTGGCGCCGTCCCAGCTCATCGCGGCGATCCGGTTGTCCTCGGCCGAGGTGTAGTAGGCGAACACGGTCGACTCGTCGGCGGTGGCAGCCAGGCCCAACAGCCCGGCCTCGCCACTCGGCACCGCCTCCTCGATCGTGGTCAGGATCTCGGGCTCGTCGGGACTGTCGGCCGGGACCAGCTTGATCTGCTTGGTGTCTCGCTCGCTGACCAGCAGCGAGCCGTCGTCGAGGACGAGCAGCCCCCACGGGCTGGTCAGGTCGGTGACCAGGTCGGCGGTCTCGACGCCGGTCGGCGGCGTGGTGTCGTTGGCCGACGCCTCGGGAGAGCCGGTGCGGGTGTTGTCGTTCGGAGCGTTCTCCGGCTCGTCGTCGGAGCAGGCGACCGCGCTCATGGTGAGTACGCCGGCCAGCGCGGCAGCGGGAACGAGGGAGCGCCTCATCAGGCTGACTGCGGCTCCCGGGCGTAGAGGCTGACCGGCAGCGAGTCGACACCGTAGACGGCGGAGAGCTTGCGGAACTCGAGAGCGGAGACGTCGACGGTGACGTGCAGGTCGGGGAAGCGCCGGGCCAGTTGCCGCAGGGCGATCCGCAGCTCCATCCGGGCCAGCTCGGAGCCGACGCAGCGGTGCAGCCCGTGGCCGAAGGCCAGGTGCCGGGTCGGCTCCCGGTGCGGGTCGAAGCCCTCCATGTCCGGCCCGAGCGCCGGGTCGCGGTTGGCGGTGAGCAAGGAGACCCCGACGACGTCACCGGCGCGGATCTGCCGGCCGCCGAGCTCGAGGTCGTTGCGGGCGAAGCGCACGAACGCGAGCTGGACCACGGTGAGGTAGCGCAGCAGCTCCTCGATCACCCGGTCGACCGTCTCGTCGTCCCCGGTCCTGACCAGCGCCATCGCCTCGGCATTCTCGGCGAGCAGGTAGGCGCCGAGGGAGAGCATGCTCGCGGAGGTCTCGTAGCCACCGAGGAAGACGCCGTCGGCGAGCCCACCCAGGGTGACGTCGTCGAGCTCGTCGCCGTGGTCGGTGAGCAGCGCGCCGATCAGCCCCGGTCCGGGGTTGTCGCGCTGCTTCTCGACCGAGCTGATCAGGAAGTCACGCGAGTGGCCGGCCGCGTCGAACGAGCCGGCCGCGCCGGTGCTGAGGTCGAACCGCGCCACGCCCAGGCTGTGGAACTTGGCCCGGTCGTCCACCGGAAGCCCGAGCAGCTCGCAGATCACCTCGAACGGCACCGGGAACGCGAAGTCATGCACCAGGTCGACGTCCGGGCCGGCCGCGGCCAGCAGGTCCAGGCGTTCCGAGACGATCCGCTCGATCAGGGGTTCCAGCCGGGCCAGGCGCTTCTTGGTGAACTCCGGGGTGAGGTAGCGACGCAGTGTCGTGTGGCCCGGCGGGTCGGTCATGCCCAGCCCACCGACCTGGTCCTTGGCGTCGCGGCCCTCCTGGGGCACGAACTGGGCGAGGTCGTTGGAGAAGTCCTCGCCGGCAGCGAGAACCGCCCGCGCCTCGTCGTACCCGGTCACCAGCCAAACGCGGCGACCGAACAGCTCGGTCAGCTGGCTGACGCCATCGGTCTCGCGCATCCGGGTCAGCTCGGGCACCGGGTCCAGGCCGTCGCGCTTGAACGGGATCCGGATCGACTCGGGGAAGAAACGCAGCTTGCGCAGGTCGAGACCGTTGCTCATGGTGCGCTCGAGCATCCTGGTGGCCAGGCGCTGTTTCACCGAGGCGAGGAACCGCATGGGGTCAATCTCACCAGACGCCGGGCCGAACGGCCCATCGGGAATGCCCCTGACCAGACCACGACCTAGGGTTGACGCCCGTGACGACCCCTCGGCTGGAGCCCATCACGCCGGAAAATGTCGATGCCGTGTGCGCTGTGCGGATCCACGAGGAGCAGGAGCCGTACGTCGAGCCGGTGGCCCGATCACTGGCCGAGGCGTACGTTCATCCCGACCTGGCCTGGCCGCGCGCGATCGTCGACGGTGACGCGTGTGTCGGCTTCGTGATGGCTTTCGTGGACGTGCGCTGGCACGACGACGACCCGCCGGAGCTCACTCGGAGCGGCCTCTGGCGCCTCAACATCGGGGCCGCGCACCAGGGGCGCGGCTACGGCCGGTTCGCGGTGGACGCCGTGTGCGCCCACCTCACCGACCGTGGCCGCGACGAGTTCGTCTACGTCACCTGGGAGGCCGGCGCGCACGGGCCCGAGGCCTTCTATCTCGGCCTCGGGTTCGAGCCGACCGGCGAACTCAGTGGGAACCAGACGGTGGCGCGCCGGCGGCTGTGAGTACCCGGTGCTCCACGTCCTCGAGCACTCGCGGCTCGGAGTGGGAGACCAGCTCGGCCTGCGACTGGGGGGTGCTCCAGATCTTGGCGAGAATGTCCGTGTAGGCCTCGGCCGCGGCGCGGTCGTCGAACTCCAGGTCGATCACGATCTGCTGCGGGTCGTCGGGCCGGCGGCGGATGCGGTAGGACCGGACGCCGTTGTCGGCGCGGACCCGGTCGTACTTGTCGAAGGCGGTCTTCCACGAGTCGAAGTCGTGGAGGGTGTTCTCGATGTGCAAAGTGGTCATGGCTCGACCATCGCTCCGTGAGGTGGCCGACCGATATCCCCATGCGTGGGGATCTTGCCGGCCGGCGCCCGGCCCTACGCTCGATCCATGACCACCCGGCGCGCGGCGCGGGACCGCATCGAGCGGCTCTGCGGCGCGGGCCTCACGCCCAAGGCGCTGCGTGAGCAGGTGCTCGCCGCGCTCCGCCCGGTGCTGGAGTACGACGCACACGTCTGGCTGCTCACCGACCCGGTCACCCGGGTAGGCACCTCGCCGCTGGCCGACGTACCGATGATGCCGTGGCCGAAGCTGCCCGAGCTCGGCCGGCTGCGCTACCTCACTCGCGTGCTGCGCTGGGCCGACCTGATGGACGCCGGCCGCACCAGCGGGCTCCTGCTCGAGGAGACCGAGCGTGAGCCCGAGCGGTCGCGGCTGTGGGCGGAGGCGCTGCGCGGGTTCGGCGTCGTCGACGTGGCGTCGCTGGCCATGTGGGACCGGTTCGGGTGCTGGGCCTGGCTCGACCTGTGGCGCTGCGGCGACGCCCCGCCGTACGGCCGGGAGGACAGGGAGCTGCTCGAGGACCTGGCGCCGATGCTGACCAGGGGCATCCGCGAGGCGCAGGCCCGCACCTTCGTGGACGAGACGGCGGACCTGGCGATGACCGGTCCGGCGGTGGTGGTGCTCGACGCCGACCTGCAGGTGCGCAGCCAGACCGCGTGGGCCGCGGAGGCCCTACACCGGCTGAACCCACCGGACCAGGAGATCCCGACGATCCCGGCCGCGGCCTACAACGTCGGCGGCGCCCTGGTCGCCGCGGAGCACGACATGCCGGTCGGGCCGCCGTGGAGCCGGGTGCACCTGGGGGCGGGCCGCTGGGTCACGCTGCGCGCCGCCCGGATGGGTGACGGCACCGACGGTGACATCGCGGTCACGATCGAGCCGAGCACCCCGGCAGAGCGTCGCGAGGTCTTCGCCCTCGCCCACGCGCTGACCCCTCGGGAGCGCGAGATCCTCGCCCAGCTCGCGACCGGCGCGGACGCGCCGACGATCGCCGAGCGGCTCGTGCTCTCCTTGCACACGGTGCACGACCACGTGAAGGCGATCCTGGCCAAGACCGGCGCCTCTCACCGGCAGGCGCTGCTGGCCCGGATCGTCGGGGCCTGAACGACCCCTCGGCTACTGCTTCGGTATGACGTGCGCGTCCGGACCCGGGAACGTGAGTCCCTCGTGACCGTCGGACCAGCGCACGACGTACGGCGGAGCGCCGTCGTCTCCTCGGACCTCGATCACCTCGCCGTCGCGACGCGCGTTGCCGACGCTGCGGCCCTCGACCACGATCCTGTCCCCCACTTGTGCCTGCATCCCACACCTCCCATCTGTTGCCCCCACGATGCTCCCGCTGGGGCACCGCCACAAGGGTCCGGAGGTCACGGTCCGGTGCGGGCTCCCTACCCTTGGGGGTATGAAGAGATCGGCCCTGGTCGGGGCGCTCCTGGCCACCCTGCTCCTGCCGCTTGGTGCAACGCCCGCCACCGCGGCCACCTCGACCGCCCGCGCCGACGAGGCGACCGCAAAGGTCTGGAGCGGCGACGGCACGCTCAGGAAGGGCTGCCACGGCCACCGCTACGGGTACGCCGTCGTCGTACCCGCCGGCGACTCGTGGGCGCTCGAGGTGTTCCTCGTCAACCGACGCGGCAAGACCGTCTCCTTCGGCTACGAGACCACGGGCGGCGACCCCAAGAAGGGGCAGGGCAGGTTCCAGTTCTGCGCCGGCGACCTCCGCCCCGGCCGCTACAAGGTGAAGGCCGAGCTGATCTGGTCGCACTACTCCGACGAGCATCACGAGTGGGCGAAGCCGCGGACCATCCGCCTGCGCCGTCCGTAGCGCTCGGAACTGGACTGCTCCGGTTCCCCCGATCCGTAGCGCGCCGGTGACCGCCTCCCTACCCTGAGATCACCCTCAGGGAGGTACCTCCATGGCCGTTTCCGATCACGTCGACCTGCCGCAGTTCATCGAGGGCGTGCGCAAGCGCAACCCCGGGCAGACCGAGTTCGTCCAGGCGGTCCAGGAGGTGGCGGAGGACATCTTCGAGTTCATCGAGGACAAAGAGGAGTACCACCACTACCAGATCCTGCGCCGGATCGCGGAGCCCGACCGGGTGATCAGCTTCCGGGTCTGCTGGGAGGACGACAACAACAACATCCGGGTGCAGCGCGGCTGGCGGGTGCAGAACAACAACTCGATCGGCCCCTACAAGGGCGGCCTGCGGTTCCACCCCAGCGTCAACGAGTCGATCCTGAAGTTCCTGGCGTTCGAGCAGACCTTCAAGAACGCCCTGACCGGGCTGCCGATGGGCGGCGGCAAGGGCGGCGCGAACTTCAACCCCAAGGGCAAGAGCGACCACGAGGTGATGCGCTTCTGCCAGAGCTTCATGACCGAGCTCTTCCGGCACGTCGGCCACGACGTCGACGTACCCGCCGGCGACATCGGCGTCGGGGGCCGCGAGATCGGCTACATGTTCGGCCAGTACAAGCGGATCACCAACCAGTTCACCGGAGTGCTCACCGGCAAGGGGCTGGAGTACGGCGGCTCCCTGATCCGCCCCGAGGCGACCGGGTACGGCGCGGTCTACTTCCTCGCCAGCATGCTCGAGACCCGCGGCGAGGGGCTCACCGGCAAGACCGCGGTGATCTCCGGGTCGGGGAACGTCGCCACCCATGCCGCGGAGAAGGTCAGCCAGCTCGGTGGCACCGTGCTCACGCTCTCCGACAGCCAGGGCTTCGTGCACGACCCCGACGGGATCGACCTGGAGAAGATCCAGTGGGTCAAGGACCACAAGACCAAGCGCCGCGGCCGGATCTCCGAGTACGTCGACGCCTTCCCGCGGGCCAGCTTCCACGAGGGCCAGACCCCGTGGGGGGTGGCCTGCGACGTGGCGCTGCCGTGCGCTACGCAGAACGAGCTGCACGGTGCCGACGCCAAGACACTGGTCGACAACGGCTGCATGGCGGTCAGCGAGGGCGCCAACATGCCGACCGACCTCGACGGGGTCCACGCCTTCAAGACGGCCAAGCTCCTCTACGCACCCGGCAAGGCCGCCAACGCCGGCGGCGTCGCCGTCTCCGGCCTGGAGATGAGCCAGAACTCCGAGCGCCGGATGTGGAAGGAGGAGGAGCTCCAGCAGCTGCTCCTCGACACCATGGAGGGCATCCACACCCGCTGCGTCGAGTACGGCCGGGTCAGCGACAACTACATCGACTACGTGAAGGGCGCCAACATCGCCGGCTTCAAGAAGGTCGCCGACGCGATGCTCGCCTACGGCGTGGTCTGAGCTGGTCTCGACCCGCCCGTCGCGACCTCACAAGCTCGGTCGCGGGGCTTGCTCGACCTGCGTGAGCCCAGGGACTCCGCTCGTTCCTCGCGGACTCCTGCTCACTTGAAGCCCCGCAGCCGGAGGCTGTTGCTCACCACGAACACCGACGAGAACGCCATCGCGGCACCGGCCAGCATCGGGTTCAGCAGCCCGGCCGCGGCCAGCGGGAGAGCGGCGACGTTGTAGCCGAACGCCCAGAACAGGTTGCCCTTGATCGTGGACAGGGTCCGGCGGGAGAGCCGGATCGCGTCGGCGGCCACCCGCAGGTCGCCACGCACCAGGGTCAGGTCTCCGGCCTCGATCGCGACGTCGGTGCCGGTGCCCATCGCCAGGCCGAGGTCGGCCTGCGCGAGCGCGGCGGCGTCGTTGACACCGTCGCCGACCATCGCCACGACCTTGCCTTCGTCCTGGAGGCGCTTGACCACGTCGACCTTGTCGGCCGGCAGCACGTCCGCGATCACCCGGTCCGCGTCGATGCCCACCTCGGCCGCGACCGTGCGGGCCGTCGCCTCGTTGTCGCCGGTGAGCAGCACCGGGGTGAGGCCGAGGTCGCGGAACCGCGTGATCGCCTCGGCGGAGGTCGGCTTGACCTCGTCCGCCACGACCACGACCCCGCGAGCCTTGCCGTCCCAGCCGACCGCGATCGCCGTACCGCCGTGCGCCTGGGCGTCGAGCAGCGCTCGCTCCAGAGCCGGGGTCAGGTGCTGCGACCACTCCTCGAGCAGCCGCGGCCGCCCGACCAGTACGGCGTGGCTGGTGTCGCCGTCGGCGATCACGCCCTGGACGCCGAGCCCCTCGACGTTCGCGAAGTCCTCGACCTGGGGCAGCGGTCCGGCCGCGCGGGCGGCGTCGGCGACGGCGCGCGCGATCGGGTGCTCGGAGGCGTCCTCGAGGGCGCCGGCGAGCCGCAGCACCTCGTCGGCCGACTCGCCGTCGGCCGCGACCACCTCGCGCAGGGCCATCCGTCCGGTGGTGACCGTGCCGGTCTTGTCCAGGACGATCGTGTCGACCCGGCGGGTGGACTCCAGGACCTCCGGGCCCTTGATCAGGATGCCGAGCTGGGCGCCCCGGCCGGTGCCGACCATCAGCGCGGTCGGCGTGGCCAGCCCCAGGGCGCACGGGCAGGCGATGATCAGCACGGCCACGGCAGCGGTGAACGCCGCGGGCAGCCCGTCACCGGTGCCGATCCAGAACCCCAGGGTTCCCACGGCAAGGGCGATCACGATCGGAACGAAGATCCCGGAGACCCGGTCGGCCAGCCGCTGCACCTCGGCCTTGCCGTTCTGCGCGGCCTCGACCAGCTGGGCCATCTGGGCGAGCTGGGTGTCGGCGCCGATCCGGGTGGCGCGGACGACGAGCCGGCCGCCCGCGTTGACGGTCGCGCCGACGACGGCGTCGCCGACCCCGACCTCGACCGGCACCGACTCTCCGGTCAGCATCGACGCGTCCACTGCGGACGCACCCTGCTCGACGACGCCGTCGGTGGCGACCTTCTCGCCGGGGCGGACGACGAACAGGTCGCCCACGGCGAGCTGCTCGGTGGGGATCCGGGTCTCGACGCCATCACGCAGTACGGCGACGTCCTTCGCGCCGAGCTCGAGCAGCGCCCGCAGCGCCGCGCCGGCCCGGCGCTTGGACCGGGCCTCGAAGTAGCGGCCGGCCAGGATGAACGTGGTCACCCCGGCGGCGGCCTCGAAGTAGATGTTGCCGGCGCCGTCGCTGCGCTCGACGGTGATCTCGAACGGGTGGGTCATGCCGGGCGTCCCCGCCGTACCCCAGAACAGCGCGTACAGCGACCAGCCGAGCGCCGCCAGCGTGCCCATCGAGATCAGCGTGTCCATCGTCGAGGTGCCGTGCCGCAGGTTGGTCCACGCGGCCTTGTGGAACGGCCAGGCGCCCCACACCACGACCGGGGCGGCAAGGGTGAGGGAGAGCCACTGCCAGTTGGTGAACTGCAGCGCCGGGATCATCGCCATGGCGATCACCGGCACGGTCAGCACGACGGAGACCAGCAGCCGGTCGCGCAGCGACCGCACCGGGTCGTCCGCGACAACGGGTGCCGGGTCGTCGCTGGGCACGCTGGCGTCGTAGCCGGCCTGCCGCACCGTGTCGACCAGGTCCTCCGGCGCGACTCCCTCCGGGAAGGTCACCTTCGCCTTCTCGGTGGCGTAGTTGACGCTGGCGGTCACGCCCTCGAGCTTGTTGAGCTTCCGCTCGATCCGGTTCGCGCACGAGGCACAGGTCATGCCGGTGATCTCGAGCTCGACGTCAGTGGTCGTCATGGCTCTCCTCCGTCCTGAGCGCGAATGCCGCCGTGCGGACCACGCCGTCGTGCTGGAAGTCGAGGAACAGCCGGTAGCCACCATCGCTGGGCACCGCGGCGTAGAACACCACGTCCGGCCCGGGCTCGGTCTCGCCGTCGCCGGGAGCGCCGTCGGGGTGCACGTGCAGGTAGGCCAGGTCGCCCTCGCGGAGCGCGACCAGGTGCCCATAGGCGCCGAGGTATGGCTCGAGGTCGGTGACCGGTCGGCCGTCCTTGCTGACGCTCAGCGTCAGCTCGGCATCCTCGCCGGCGGTCAGGTCGCCCTCGAGGGTGACGGTGTAGCCGTCGACCTGGGCTGTGCGGATCTCCTCGGCGGGTGGCTCCGGCCGGTAGTCGCCGGTCACCGCGAGGTCGGTCCCCAGCGTGACGGCGTCCGCTCCGGTGGCCTTGAAGTCCGCGAAGACCCTCCAGGCGCCAGGCGTGAGGTCGAGGTCGGTGGACCAGACGCCGTCGGCGTCCAGCACCGGGTGGACGTGCTGGAACCCGGAGAAGTCGCGGCGTACGGCGATCAGGTGCAGCTGCTTCTCGTGCTCGACGTCGTAGTCCGTGACCGGGTGCCCGTCCGGGCCCTCGATCGTGAACGAGACCGGTACGTCGCGTCCCGGCGCCGCGCCGGCGTCGGTGAGGCGCAGCGTGTAGCCGCCCTCGGACACCATCAGGCCGCCAGGGATCTCCGCGGCGGTCTCGGTGCCGCCGTCGTGGCCGCCGTGCTCGTCCCCGCCGTCGGCCATGTGCTCGTCGTCGTGGCTCACCGGCTCGTCGGCAACCGGTCCGACCGCGTTGCCGATGCCGAGGGCGCCGACGAACACGACGGCCAGGCCGATGAGGAAGACGGCGACCTTCGTCGGTGTCTTCACGTCAGCTGGTAGCCGGCCTCTTCGACGGCCGCGCGCACGGCGGCGGCGTCGAGGGACTGGCTGCTGGCGACGGAGAGCGTCCCGGTCTCGAGCACGACGTCGACGCGCTCGACGCCCGGGATCTCCTGGACCTCTTCGGTCACCGAGGACACGCAGTGGGCGCAGGTCATGCCGGTGACGGTGAAGTTACGGGTGTCGGACATGGTGAAAATCCCTTCGGAGTGAGGTGGTCAGGACCGGACCAGGCGGGCGATCGCGTCGGAGGCTTCCTTGAGCTTGACCTCGGCGTCGGGCCCACCCGCCCTTGCGGCGTCGACCACGCAGTGGCCGAGGTGGTCGTCGAGCAGGGTGAGCGCGACTGCCTGCAGGGCCTTGGTCATCGCGGAGACCTGGGTGAGGACGTCGATGCAGTACTTGTCCTCCTCGACCATCCGCTGGAGGCCGCGGGCCTGGCCCTCGATCCGGCGGAGGCGCTTGAGGACCTCGTCCTTGTGCTGGTTCGCGATGTAGCCGTGCTGGTGTTCGCTCATATTGGTACCATACCCCCCTATGGTATTTTGACGCAAGCCCCCAAAGCAGAGGAGTCCCGATGAACCCCCGCAACGCGATGGCCGCCAGTGCGACCTTGCACTGCCTCACCGGCTGCGCGATCGGCGAGATCCTCGGCCTGATGATCGGCACGGCGGTCGGCCTCTCCAACGGCGCCACGATCGCGCTCGCCGTCGGCCTCGCCTTCCTGTTCGGCTACCTGTTGTCGACGCTGCCGCTGATCCAGGCGGGCCTCGGCTTCTTCGCCGCGCTCAGCCTGGTCTTCGCCGCGGACACACTGTCGATCGCCACCATGGAGGTCACCGACAACCTGGTCATGTGGCTGATCCCCGGCGCGATGGAGGCCGGCCTGGTCGAGCCGATCTTCTGGATCGGCATGATCATCGCCCTCAGCGCCGCGTTCGTCGTGGCCTTCCCGGTCAACCGCTACCTGATCGACAAGGGCAAGGGCCACGCGCTGACCATGCAGCACCACCACGAGCACCACTGAGCCGGGAGGTTCCGATGAACACCAGCACCCTCGCCGCCGGCGTGATCGGGTTCCTGCTCGGGGGACTCACCGTGTCGATCGCGGCGGAACTCGAGGACGAGCCCAGCCCGCCTCCGCCGCCGTCCCACGGGGCGCCGCTCCGCTAGCTCACCCCTCCGGTAGCGGCCCACCGACGACGGACCGGATCGTGTCGATCGCGTCCCAGTCGTTGAGGTGCATGCCGGCCACCACCGTGCCAGCCCGGAGCCAGTACGCCTGGAGCTTGCGCTCCGCGCGGTCGCCGCGGACCACCACCTCGTCGTAGCCGGCACGGGTGTGCCCGACGTACTCCATGCCGAGGTCGTACTGATCGGTGAAGAAGTACGGCAGCCGGTCGTACGCCGCATCGTCGCCCAGCATCGCGCGGGCGGCGGCCTTGCCCTGGTGGATCGCCGCGTCCCAGTGCTCCACCCGGAGCCGGCCGAGCAGCGGATGGTCCTGGCGGGCGACGTCGCCGGCCGCGAACACGTGCGGGTCGCTCGCGCGCAGGCGGGCGTCGACGAGCACGCCGTTGTCGCAGGCCAAGCCGGCGGCGCGGGCCAGGTCGTCGTTCGGCGTGGCTCCGATCCCGACCACGACCAGGTCGGCCGCGGCCAGCGTTACTGGGTCGACAGACGTGCCGAGCCGCAGGTCGACGCCGTGCTCTCGGTGCAGGTCGGCGAACACCGCCCCCATCTCCGGGCCGAGCACCGCCTCCAGCGGCTGCGAAGCCTGCTCCACCACGGTCACCTCGGCCCCCGCCTCCCGGGCAGCGGCGGCGACCTCGAGTCCGATCCAACCGGCGCCGACGACCACGATCCGGCCGGTCAGCCGCTCCTTGAGCGCCACCGAGTCCTCGAGGGTGCGGAGGTACGTGACCGCAGCTCCGGCCTCCTCGGCCATCGGAAGCCGGCGGGGGGCCGCGCCGGTGGCCAGCAGCAGCCGGTCGTAGGCCAGCTCGCGATCCTCCAGCGTGACCCGGCCGCGCTCCAGGTCGATCGCCTCGGCCCGGCTGCTGGTCAGCACCTCGACCTGGTGCGCGTCGTACCACTCCGCGTCGTGGGCGAACACCGAGTCGGGCTCGGCGGTCCCGAGCAGCAGGCCCTTGGAGAGCGGCGGTCGCTCGTAGGGCAGGTGCGGCTCGGCGGCGACCAGGGTCAGATCGTCCTCGTAGCCCTGCTCGCGCAGCTCCTCGACCGCGTTCGCGGCGGCCAGCCCGCCGCCGACCACCACGATGTTCATGACCGGCTCCTGGTGAGCGAGAGGAACTCGGCACGGCTGCGGGGGTCGTCGCGCAGCAGCCCGAGCAGCGTGGAGGTGACCGTGCGCGCACCGGGCGCACGGGCGCCGCGCAGGCTCATGCAGGTGTGGTCGGCCTCCACGACCACCCCCACTCCGCGCGGGGCGAGCTGCTCCTGCAGGTGCCGCGCGACGGCCTGGGTGAGCCGCTCCTGGGTCTGTGGACGCCGGGCGTGGAACTCCACCATCCGGGCGAACTTGGAGAGCCCCAGGATCCGTTCGCCCGGCAGGTAGCCGATGTGTGCGGTGCCCACGAACGGCAGCATGTGGTGCTCGCACAGCGACTGGACCGGGATGTCCTCGACGACGATGAGCTCGTCGTACCCCTCGTCGTTGGGGAACGTCGTCAGGTCGAACTCGCGAGGAGTGGTCAGCTCGAGCAGCGCGTCGGTCATCCGGCGGGGTGTGTCGGCGAGGTGCTCGTTCGTGAGGTCCATGCCGAGAGCGCTCAGCAGGTCCGTCGCGGCACGCTCGGCGGCTGCGGGGTCGGCGACCGGAGCGGCGCGGGCGATCCGCGGCCGGAGGGGGATGGCGGTCAAGGACTTCCTCGTCTCTAAAGTGGGGTTCTCTAGGTTTTAGACCCGTGAGGGTCTAATGTCAAGGGAACTCCGCTTTAGAAGGAGCCCCCGTGGATCTGGGCAGTCAGGCGGCCGGCATCGGCGTCCTCGCCGACGCCACCCGCCGGGCGCTCTACGAGTACGTCGTGGCGCAGCCCGAACCGGTCGGCCGCGAGCAGGCCGCCGCGGCCGTGGACCTGCCCCTGCACCGGGCCAGCTTCCACCTCGACCGGCTGGTGGCCGAGGGACTGCTGGACGTGGAGTTCCGCCGGCTCAGCGGCAGGTCCGGGCCGGGCGCCGGCCGGCCCAGCAAGCTCTACCGCCGCGCGGACCGCGAGTTCGCGGTGTCGCTGCCGGAGCGGCGCTACGACCTGGTGGGCGACATCCTCGCCGCCGCCGTGGCCCGGGCCGCCGAGGGTGCCTCATTGGAAGGGGCGTTGAGTGAGTGTGCCCGCGAGGAGGGGCTCGAGGTGGGCGTCTCGGCCGCTGACCGGAACGACCCGGGGTGCCTGGCCTCCCTCGCCGACGTGCTCGCGACCCACGGCTACGAGCCGCGCCTCGAGCAGGACGCAGTCGTGCTCGCCAACTGCCCCTTCGACTCCCTGGCCCGCAAGCACCCCTCGCTGGTGTGCGGCCTGAACGAGTCGTTCGTCCAGGGAGTGGCCGACGGGCTCGGGTGTCCGGCCACCGCGTGCCTCGAGCCATCGGCCGAACGCTGCTGCGTGACGGCGCGCCACACGAACTGACCCTACGATCGCCGTCATGGTGGAGGGGGCGTTGCTCGAGGCGGCGCGGGCGGGCGACGACGATGCGTTCGGGCGGCTGGTGGCGCCGTACCGGGGCGAGCTGCACGCGCACTGCTACCGGATCCTCGGGTCGACCCACGACGCTGACGACGCCCTGCAGGACGCGATGCTCGGCGCGTGGAAGGGCCTGTCGGGGTTTCAGGGACGGAGCTCCCTGCGGGGGTGGCTCTACAAGGTGGCCACCCACGCCGCACTGCGGGTCGGCTCGCGGCGGCCGAAGCGCCAGCTCTCGCTCGACCTGGCTCCCCCGCTCGAGGCGACGCATGACCTGGGCGAGCCGATCGCCGAGACGGCCTGGCTGGAGCCCTACCCCGGGACGCTGGTCGACGGGCTGGGGGCGCTCGACCCGGCCGCGCGGTACGTCCTCCGGGAGAGCGTCGAGCTCGCGTTCGTCGCGGCGCTCCAGCACCTGCCCGCCACCCAGCGCGCCGTACTGATCCTGCGCGACGTCC
Organism: uncultured Actinomycetota bacterium; assembly: GCA_963729095.1. Lineage (GTDB taxonomy): Bacteria > Actinomycetota > Actinomycetes > Propionibacteriales > Nocardioidaceae > Nocardioides. The sequence continues at coordinate 100,345 of CAVSMX010000046.1, forward strand.
TGGCATTCAGCGCCGCCGAGGTGGCGACCGCGCTGGACACCTCGGTCGCCGCCGTCAACAGCGCCCTGCAGCGGGCCCGGGCCGGACTCGAGGAGCGCCGCGGCCCCACCAGTCAGCAGCGAACGCTGCGCGAGCTCGGCCCATCCGGGCGGGAGGAGCTCGTCGACGCGTTCGTCGCGGCGTGGGAACGCGCCGACGTCGAGGCGCTGCTGGACCTGCTGGTCGAGGATGCTCGACTCTCGATGCCGCCACTGCCCGCATGGTTCGACGGCCGCGACGCGGTTGGCCGGTTCCTCACCGAGCGGATGTTCGCCACCCCGTGGCGGCTGGTGCCGTGCGACGCGAGTGGCCAGGTCGGGTTCGCCTGCTACATGCGCGCCGCCGACGGCCGCTACCGGTTGGGGGGCGTCACGGTGCTCACGCTGCGCGGCGACCGGGTGGCAGAGCTGACGTCGTTCCTCGAGCCGGTCGTGGACCCCCGGTTCGGTCTTGCAGAGGAGTTTCCCGGCGACCGATGAGTTCGCGGCCTCGCGTGACTCATGAGGGGTAGACGGGCGGAACGGTCCGCCCACCACCCGAGGAGATCGAGATGCGCAAGGTCATCGTCACCATGCTGACGTCGCTGGACGGCTACGTCGCCGACGCGGACGGCGGCTTCGAGAAGATGCCGATCGACGAGTCGTTCAGCGCCTACAACGTGGAGCGGTTGCGCGAGGCGGAGACCCTCCTGCTCGGCGCCACCACGTACCGGGGCTTCCTGCAGTACTGGCCACCGGTGGCTCACGACGAGTCGCAGCCGCCGGTGGAGCGAGAGATCTCCCGGCTCAACGGTGCGATGGAGAAGGTGGTGGTCTCGGACTCGCTCACCGCTGCCGACACCGGGATCTGGGAGGACGTCACCCGGATCGTGAAGCGGGCCGACGCGCACGACGTGGTGCGGGAGCTCCGGGCGGGCGAGGGCGGCGACATCCTGACGTTCGGCAGCCTCAAGGTGTGGAACGACCTGCTCGCGCACGGACTGGTCGACGAGCTGCACGTGATGATCGGCAACGCCGCGATCGGCGAAGGAGTACCCGGGTACTCCGTGGCCACCGAGCGACTGGAGGTGCTGGAGGCGAGGCAGCTCGACGGCTCGCAGAACGTGCTGCTGCGCTACGCCGCCCCCACGGTCTGACGAAGCCGGCAGGCGGTGCCACACTTGCAGCCGTGACCGCCGAGATCCTGCGCTACGCCGCCTTCACTGACGATCCCCGGCGGGGCAACCCGGCGGGCGTCGTGCTCGACGCGACCGGTCTGTCGGCGGAGGAGATGCAGGGCATCGCCGCGGAGGTCGGCTACTCGGAGTCGGCGTTCGTGATCCCGGCCGACGGTCCGCTCGCGACCCGCTACTTCAGCCCGCAGGCCGAGGTCGATTTCTGCGGGCACGCCACGATCGCGTTGGCGGTCGCGTGGGCCGACCGGGACGGGCCTGGCCCGCTCGCGCTCGACACCGCGGCCGGCCGGATCGACGTCGACGTCGTCGCGACGCCGTCCGGATCGGTCGCCACCCTGCGGAGCGTCCCGACCCACACGACGCCGGCGTCCGAGGAGGACCTGACTGCGCTGCTGTCCACGCTCGGCTGGGCGCGGAGCGACCTGGCCGACGGCTATCCGCCGCACGTCGCCTTCGCCGGCGTGCACCACCCGGTGCTCGCGGTCCGCACCCGAGAGCGGCTGGCGGACCTCGACTACGACTACGACGCGCTGTTGGCGCTGATGACCCAGCGCGGCTGGACGACCGTGCAGCTGTTCTGGGTCGAGGACGAGCACACGATCCACGCCCGCGACCCGTTCCCGGTCGGCGGGGTCGTGGAGGACCCGGCGACGGGTGCCGCAGCCGCGGCTCTCGGCGGCTACCTCCGGGACCTCGGCCTCGTCTCCGAGCCGGCCCGGATCCGGATCATCCAGGGCGAGGACATGGGCCGGCGCAGCGAGCTGCTCGTCGACGTCGATCCGGACGACCCGACCGTGCGCGTATCCGGCGGCGCCGTACGCATTCCTACAGGTGCTTGAGCGCCTCGCGGCGGGACAGCGGGCTGAGCTCGTTGCCGTCGACGTAGGAGCGCACCCAGTCTGGGTTCCAGCGAGCCACCTCGCGCAGCGCCCAGCCGATGGCCTTGCGGATGAAGAACTCCGGATCCGCCCGGTTGGGCTCGATGACGGCGGCCAGCAGCTCGAGGTCGGCCCGGTCGCGTAGCCCGAGCTGGCCGATGATCGCGACCCGCCGCAGCCACAGGACGTCATCGGTGCTCCAGTCGCGGAGAACGGTGCCGAGCCGCTCCGGATGCGCCGCCACCAGGTCCGAGATCCGGTGCGCGGACTCGTCGACGTGGTCCCACCACGCGCCCGTGACGACGTGATGACGCTGCAGGTCGAGGAGGTCCAGCCGCCCCTTGGCCCAGCGGAGACCGAGCAGGTCCTGTGCGGCGTACCGCTGCTCGCGATGGGTCGCGGTGTCCCACAGCGTGCCGACCGCCGCCAGCAGGGTGTCCGGGTCGTGGCCCTTCGCGAGAGCCCGAGCGGTGCGTCGTACCTGCGGGCGGCGGATGCCGAGGAACGGCAGCGTCCCGTTCTCCGCCACCTTCATGTACGCCGACATCGCGGGCGCGATCTCGACGTCCGCGAGTTGCTCGAGCTCGGCCGTGATCCGGTCGGCGAGGTCGGTCATCATGGGCGGGTGAGCCTCCATGGCGCCATCCCATACTTCCCGGCCCGCTCTGTCGATGCGACCGCCGCCTTCTACCGCGACCGGCTCGGCTTCGAGATCCCCTACCAGGCCGAGGGCTTCGCCCGCGTCGTACGCGATGACGTCGAGCTTCACCTCTGGGAGTCGGGTGACGAGGGCTGGCGCGAGCGCGACGACTTCGCTGTGAACCCGGTGTGCAGCGGCGCCGAGACCTTCATCGCCGGCACCTCGAGCTGCCGGATCCAGGTCGACGACGTCGACGGGCTGTACGACGAGATGCGCGCCGCCGAGGTGCTCCACTACCGGGACCCCGGCTCCCCCACCGACACCGACTTCGGCACCCGGGAGTTCGCGGTCACCGACCTCGACGGCAACCTGATCGTGTTCTTCCGTCGGGTGTAACCGTCCTGCCGTCGGGCTGCGATCGGTGACGCCGCAAGCCAGCAGCTGACAGTGCTGGAACCTGACCGAGGCTCGTCAGAGCCCGGCCGTGCGGTAATGGAACTAGCGAGGCCAGGGGTGGTGTCTCCGATCGTTGACCGAGAGTGGGCATAGCAGTTGCGGTCGGACCTTGGCGTTGATGCGGGCCAGACCCCCATGGTCGACAAGAAGCCTTCGAGGAGCCGCTGGGAACCGCCGTACGGCACCACGCTGGAGTCCGACTCGGGGCGCCATACCGCGACGACGGTCATCGCGTCCTGGGCGTAGATGCCGCCGCTGAAGAAGGCCTGGACGTCGTCCTTGAACGGCACCAGCAGGCCGGGATGGCAGTCCCACTTCTCGAGGCACAGGTCGACCGCGCGGTCGGCGATCCCGGTGCACGGGGTGTACCCTGACGCCTGGCAGTAGTCCTTGATCCAGGTCTCGAGGTAGTAGGTCGTCTCCTCGCGTGTCTTGGGATCGAGGGGCGCTGCCCAGACGCTCACGCGGACGTCACCCTCCGGAGGCCGGAAGGCCTCGTGCGCGGGGCTCAGGAACTCCGTGCCGTCCTCCTCGAGCCGCCACTTCCGGGTGGCGGGTGTCCTCGCTCCATCCCGGAGGGTGGCCAACTTCGAGGTCGTAGAGATCCGACTTGTACGTCGTCCAGTCGCTGGTGTCGATCGTCTCGCGACGGCGTTGGGCTGGTCGGAGGGCGCAATGATCTGCTCGGCGCCGTTCGACCCGTCCGAGCCACCGTCGCTGCATCCTGCGGCGACCACGGCCACGGTGGCAGCCATCGCGAAGAAGACAGCGTTCGTCGCGCGTCCTCGCCGCTTGTCCTGGACCTTCATGGCGTTCTCCTCGCTTGAGTTCCGGTGAACTCCTGCCGCTCTGAACGCCGTTACCCCTCACCTCGGTTCGGTGGACGATGAGGCATGGGGAGCTCGCCGGTTGCCTGCTCGACCTGCGGGTCGGCGAGGAGGAGGATCGTGTCGACGCGCTCGAACGAACCGGATCGCCCGCCAACCGCGTTAGAGGTTCGACAGAGCGGAGGGCAGCTGATGAGCATCGACGAGGACTTCGCCGAGTTCGTCACCGCGCGGTGGACTGCGCTGTACCGGTTTGCCTACCTGCTCACGGCGACGCCGACCGGTGCGGAGGACCTGTTGCAGAGCACGCTGGAGAAGGCTTACATGAACTGGGCGCGGATCGGCCGGATGGAGTACGCCGAGGCGTACGTGCGGCGGATGCTCGCGAACACCCTGTTCTCGAGCCGGCGCAGAGCGTGGCACCGCGAGCAGCCGCGGCACGAGCTGCCCGAGGTCATGGGGGACTCCCTCGAGGTGCCGGTCCTGGACCACTCTCTGCTGTGGCCGCTGGTGTGCGCGCTCCCTGACCGGCAGCGAGCGGTGATCGTGCTGCGTTACTACGAGGACCTGAGCGAGGCGCAGATCGCCGAGGTCCTCGGCTGCGCGCCCGGCACCGTCAAGTCCCAGTCGTTCGCGGCGATCGGTGCCCTCAGACGGGCGCTGGCCGCGTCAGGCGTCGGAGAGGCGGTGGAGGGGTCATGAACCTCGGCGATGCGCTCAGAGACACCTTCAGCCAGGAAGCGGCCATGCAGACATCGACCCCACCCGATATCGACGTCTTGATCCACGGCGGGCAGGTCCGGCGGCGTCGCCGCAACATGACCCGGATCGGCCTCGCCGCCGCGATGGTCGTGCTGGCCGGCGGGGTCGCCTACGGTGTCAGCCAGATCGATCCCGGCGGCCCTCGGAGCGATCCCGGGACCGTCGACCAGCCGAATCACCCGCTCCGAGTCCGAGGCGAATCCGCCGGCCCTTCCACGGAACCCCGGCACCGAACCGCTCGAGCCGGGCACGTACCGGGTGCCCGTGGGCACTGACCTCACCGGGGCCGCGATCGAGGCGGACCTGACATTCGAGGGCGCGAACTGGCGGGCGGGAGACTTCCCCGTGCTGAAGGACGACGGGACCTTCGGAGGGTTCGGCGTCTACCAGGTCGACGCTCTGGGGGCCGGGTCCGGCTGTAACGACGACATGAGGAACTCCAACGTGGGCGGGAACGCCGAGTTTCTCGCTGGACAGATCGCCCAGCTCCCGCGCAGCACGGTCGTGCAGGCCGCCGCACCGACGAAGCTCTTGGGCCACGACGCGCTGCACCTACGGCTCCGGATCGACAGTGAGTGCCCGGCGCCCTGGTGGTACCGCGTGGCGGATGCACCACGAGGCAGCCGCGGCATCTCGTACGGCGACGATCCCAAGGCGGTGACCATCGACTTCTGGATCCTGGAGTTGGAGGGCGTCGTGGTCGTAGTCGACTCCTGGCACCAACAGGGCGCCTCGGCCGAGCTGGTCGACCGCGTCGCCGAAGCCCGTGACTCGATCACCTTCGCCACTCGCATCCCCACGACTTGAAGACTTACTCACATGACGGCGACCGCAACGAGCGCCCAGGGGCGGCGGTGGTTCCTTGTGCAGGCGAGCAAGGGCGTCCTCGGCTTTGCGGTGCTCGGTCTCGCGGCGGCCTGCAGTGCCAACGACGACGACGAGATGATGTGCCAGCGGCCCGGACCGCGAGCGGGTCCGCCGCCGGGATGGATTGGTGGCGAGTCGACTTCGCCTATGTGTCGGCCTACGTGCTCGTGCGCGGCCGCGAGGCGGCGTTGGTCGACTGCGGCCTCGGTAGCCGTGTGGACGAAATCGGAGCGGTGCTCGGCGCCGCCGGTACTGGGTGGGATCGGGTGCGCCACATCCTGATCACCCACTCACACCCCGACCACCATGCCGGCTTGAAGGAGGTCACCGCTCGGGCGCCGGACGCGGCCCTCTACGCTGGCGCGGCGGAGACGGAATCCATGCCCGACTGGGCGGCGCTGTGGCAGTTCCGCCCGGTGACAGACGGCCAGGAAGTGTTCGGCCTGCAGGTGGTCGACACACCCGGCCACACCCCCGGTCACATCGCCGTCTTCGATACGGACTCGCGGGTGCTCGTCGCCGGAGACGCTCTCACCAACACCATCGACGGGCTGGAAGGCCCGATGCCGGAGTTCACCGATGACATGCCAACAGCCGAAGAGTCGATCCGCAAGCTCGCCGCTATGGAGCCCCGGACCATCCTCTTGGGCCACGGTCCCCCCGTCCAGCGAGATGCCGCCGCCCAGCTTCGGCGGCTAGCCAATTCACAATGAACCGACCAAGGGTGCCAACGTGCTGACGGCGCTCAACTCAGCAGACGAACGAGGTCGCCGGACCGTACTGGGTGCCAGCACCCGCCGACGGCCCCTTCCACTTCTGGTGGACAACCGCACGCACGGTGTACGAGTTGCCGTTGCTGCAGCCGACCAACCCGCCCGCGGCGCGGTCGACCGAGCTTTGCCAGCCGTCGTAGTCCGCGGCGTACGAGCCGCTCCAGTACCGCCAGGTGCCGCCGACGAACCGCTGCAGGCGCACGCGCGACGTGGCCACGGTGTAGTTCGGGTCGGGGTCGCTCACCGCGGCGTCCCAGATCCCTGAGCGCGCGCGCAACCGGTTGTTGGGGCGGTCGACGTTGAACCACACGCAGCGGACAACTTCCTTGCCGGCACACGCCGCGCCGGTGGACTCCGCGGCGGCAGCCTGAGCCGGCGAGGGGACAAGAGGCGCGAGGACGAGAGTGGCCGTCGCGACGGCGAGGGACAGCAGGTTCATGTTCTTCCACGAACTACTCATACCGATGTGACGCATCTCGAGCAGCATCCGGTTGCCAGAGGACCGACCTCATTTGCCGCTCGAGACGGCGGGGTCGTCTTCGTGGCGCGAGGTCCACCGGCCTCGACGCCCGTCACGCCCGGGGCAGCAGTTCCACGAACGCCGTCATCGCCCGGTCGGCGGCGGCGCGGTCGCCGGTGATCGCCACGTCGAAGAGCAGGCCGCGCGCCATCGCCAGCGACATCCGGACGAACACCTCGGCCCGGTCGGGCGGGTGGCCGGCGGCGACGTACAGGTCGGTCAGCGCGTCGGTCCAGCCCTCGGCGAGCCAGTCACGCAGCGCCGATGCGTGCGGGCGTCCCTGCATCGCGTGGCCCGCGAGCTCGAAGTAGAGCGGGGCGAACGTCGCCGCGGTGTCGGCGACCTGCGACCAGAAGCGCATCCCGACCTCGTACGGGTCGTCCTCGGTCTCGAGCAGCTGGGCGAGCAGATCGCGCTCGCGATGCTCGACCTGTTCGACGATCGCCGTCAGCAGACCCTCTCTGGATCCGAAGTGGTAGATCAGCATCCGGTGACTCGTCCCGAGAGCGGTGCCGAGTGCCCGCAGGCTGGTGTCGCCGATGCCGTTCTCGGTGAACCACGCCACCGCACGCGCGAGCAGGTCCTCGCGTGCGGTCACTCCTCGGCACGCGCAGCGAAGGTGGCCGCCTCGGTCTCCATGTAGCTCCCGGCCATCCGGCCGTACATCTTCCCGAGCAGGCCGGAGAGCAGGCCCGACCAGTGCATGCCGAGCACGATCTCGGTGCCTCCCGACGGCGTCGCGGAGACCTCATGCGTGGCGGTCATGTGGAGACCCGGCGCGGACGACGTCCAGGTGAACGCCATCCCCGGCTTCCACTCGGTCACCTCCCACCGCGCCCGGCGCAGCTTCGGCTGGTCCACGTAGTACGCCGTCCCGACGCCGTGGGGTGCGGCGGGGCCGTCCCGCTCCATCCGGTCGACCGTGGGCAGCACCTCCGCCCAGGCATCCAGGTCGGACATGACGGCCCACACCTGCTCGGGTGCGGCCGTGGAGGAGGCACGACGTTCGATATCCATGTACCAAATGGTACACCTCAGGCCAGATCGTTAGGTTGGGAGGCATGAGCGAGGTCCCGACGTACCGGCTGAACGACGGCGCGGAGCTGCCCGCGATCGGCTTCGGCACCGTGTCGCTGCGCGGAGAGGAGGGGACGGCCGCGATGACGTCAGCGCTCGAGGCGGGCTACCGGCTGCTCGACACCGCGGTGAACTACGAGAACGAGCGAGAGGTCGGCGAGGCAGTGCGCCGATCGGGCGTCCCCCGCGACGAGGTGAAGGTGTGCAGCAAGATCCCGGGTCGCCATCACGGCTACGACGACGCGATCCGGTCCACGCACGAGTCCCTCGAGCGGCTCGGACTGGCCAGGCTGGACCTGCACCTGATCCACTGGCCGAACCCCAGCGTGGACCGGTACGTCGAGGCCTGGCAGGCGCTGGTCGACCTGCAGCGCGAGGGGCTGGTGACGAGCATCGGCGTCTCCAACTTCACCGAGGCCCACCTGCAGCGGATCGTCGACGAGTCCGGGGTCACCCCGGCGGTCAACCAGATCGAGCTGCACCCCTACTTCCCCCAGCCCGAGATGCGCGCCGTCGACGACGACCGCGGCATCGTCACCGAGTCGTGGAGCCCGCTGGGCAAGCGGCAGGCGCCGTTCACCGAGCCGCCGGTCGCCGAGGCCGCGGCGGCCCACGGCGTGGATCCAGGCCAGGTCATCCTGCGGTGGCAGGTCCAGCTCGGCGCCATCCCGATCCCGAAGTCCGCGACCCCGAAGCGGCAGCGGAGCAACCTGGACGTGTTCGGGTTCGAGCTCTCCGACGAGGAGATGGCCGCGATCACCGGGCTCGGTCGTCCCGACGGCCGGCTCTTCGGTGGCGACCCCGTGACGCACGAGGAGATGTGACGTAGCGTCGACGCCCGTGTCTGTCTCACGCCGCGTACGCCCTCTCGTCGCCGCCGCACTCCTGGTGCCGTTGGCGATCACCCTGAACCCACCCACCGCGACCGCCGACCACGCCGGTGACGACCCGGGTCCGATCCATGCCGGCAACACGTTCGGCTGGTGGCAGAGCCTGGTCTACCGCGAGGAGTTCCACGGCAAGATGCCGAAGTACTGGAAAGTTCGCGGCCCGGGCGTGGTGCAGCACCAGAACGGCATGCTCACCCTCAACACCACCGACTCCGGCAGCGTCAGCGCCACCCTCAAGCGCAGGGGGGCGACCACCGGACGGTGGGAGGTGCGGCTGCGCTCCCGCCGATACGGCACCGGCGATGCCAACTTCCGGGTGCTCACCGAGCTGGTGCCGGCCAAACCCGACGGCGTACCACTGCGGCGCCCAGAACATCGCGCTCAACGACTACCAGATCGGCCGCAGGACCACGCAGTTCCACATCCGGACGCTGCCCGACAAGCAGTTCCGCGGCCACGTCGGCAAGATGGACCTCGGCAAGGACGAGTGGCACACCTACGCGGTCGAGGTGAAGCCGAAGCGCATCTCGTGGTTCGTCGACGCCCACGTCATCCACTCCGAGCGCCGCCGTGCCGCGCTCTCGGGCGTCCGGCTGACCCCACGGTTCACGATGCAGGCCGTGCCCGGCGAGAAGATGAACCCCAGCCGGATGCAGATGGACTGGCTGCGGCACTGGAGCACCAAGACCCCCAACACCAAGTCGGTCGTCGCGCCGAGGACCGAGCGCGGCACGTACGCCGACGCCTGCTGACCCCGCTTCAGGCCCGGGCCGGCACCGCCCGCGCCAGGTCGTCGGCCATCGGCTCGTAGTGGGCGAAGGTCCGGGTGAAGCTGCCGGTGCCGTGCGTCTGCGACCTGAGGTCGACGGCGTACCGGGTCAGCGAGATCGCCGGCACGTGGGCGCGGACGACGGTGCGGTCGCCCTGCTGGTCGGTGCCGAGCGGCCGGCCACGGCGAGAGGACAGGTCGCTCATCACGGTGCCGACCATCTCGTCGGGCACCACCACCTCGATCTCGTCGTAGGGCTCGAGGATCGTGATCGCGGCGGCCGCCGCGGCCTCACGGAGCGCTAGTGCACCGGCGCTCTGGAACGCCATGTCGGAGGAGTCGACGCTGTGCGCCTTGCCTCCAGTGAGGGTGACCCGGATGTCGACGACCGGGTAGCCGTTGCGTACTCCGCGCTCCAGCTGCGCGCGCACGCCCTTCTCGACGCTGGGGATGAACTGCTTCGGCACCGACCCCCCGACCACCCGCTCGGCGAACTCGAACCCGGCGCCCTGCGGCAGCGGCTCCACCTCGATGTCGCAGACGGCGTACTGGCCGTGGCCGCCGGACTGCTTGACGTGCCGGCCGAGGCCGGTGGCCTTGCCCCCGAACGTCTCACGCAGGGGTACGACGAGGTCGACCGTCTCCACGGACACGCCGAACCTGTCGCGCAGCCGCTCGAGCGCGGCGTCGGCGTGTGCCTCGCCCATCGCCCAGACGACGAGCTGCCGGGTCTCGGGGTCGTTGACGATGCGCACCGACGGGTCCTCGGCGGCGAGCCGGCCGAGGGCGGTGGACAGCTTGTCCTCGTCGGACTTGGTGGTGGCCTCGATCGCGACGGGATGGAGCGGCTGCGGCAGAGTCCACGGTCGCAGCACGCGGGGCGCGTCGACCGCGGAGAGGGTGTCACCGGTCTCGGCCCGGGTCAGCCGGCCGATGGTGGCGATGTCGCCGGCGACGACGCGCTTCGCCGGAGCCTGCTGCTGGCCGAAGGGGTAGGCGAGCGAGCCGACCCGCTCGTCGTCGTCGTGGTCGTCGTGACCCGAGCCGGCGCCGAAGAAGGAGGAGAAGTGCCCGGACACGTGCACCGGGCTGTCGGCGTCGAGGGTGCCGGAGAAGACACGCACCAGGCTGACCCGGCCGACGTAGGGGTCGCTGGTCGTCTTCACGACCTCGGCCACCAGCGGCCCGTCAGGGTCGCACGACAGCGGGTCGGCGGTCGCGCCACTGGGCGTGAACACCTCCGGGCTCGGATGGGTGGACGGCGCCGGGAACCCGCTCACGACCAGGTCCAGCAGCTCGGCGCACCCCACCCCGGTGGACGCACACACAGGGAGGACCGGATGGAAGGAGCCCCGGGCCATCGCCCGCTCCAGGTCGTCGACGAGCGCGTCGGCGCCGATCTCCTCGCCGCCGAGGTAGCGGTCCATCAGGGTCTCGTCCTCGGACTCCTCGATGATCCCCTCGATCAGCGCCGCTCGATGCCCTGCGGCCTCGCCCTCGGTGTGGCTTCCGTCGAGCAGGCCCGCCAGCCCGACCACAGATCCGCCCTCGCTGACCGGCAGGAAGACCGGCAGCACCTTGTCACCGAACGCCGCCTGGGCCTGGGCGAGGACACCGGGGTAGTCCGCGCGGGCGTGGTCGAGCTTGGTCACCACCACGGCGCGCGGCATCGCCACCCGGGCACACTCCTGCCACAGGCCGGCCGTGGTGTGGTCGACGCCCTCGTTGGCGGCGACGACGAAGAGCGCGCAGTCGGCGGCGCGCAGCCCTGCGCGCAGCTCGCCGACGAAGTCGGCGTACCCCGGAGTGTCGACGAAGTTGATCTTGGTTCCGCGATGTCGCACGGGCGTGACGGCCAGCGCCATCGAGCGGCCGTGACCGCGTTCGGAGTCCTCGAAGTCGGACACCGTGGTGCCCTCGTCGACCGAGCCGGCCCGGCTGATGGCGCCCGCGGTCACGAGCAACGTCTCCAGGAAGGTGGTCTTGCCGGATGAGCTGGGCCCGATCAGGACGACGTTGCGGATCCCGTCGGGCCCGGCCGCTTCGAGGTCGTGGCGGCCCGTTCGTACGGCGGGTTTGTCGGCCATGGGCACACGTTGCTCCAACCCGGTTCCGGACACAACCCCCGATCCATGTCGGCGGCCTCGTGTAGGCAAGTGCGCATGGCTGAGATTCTGTTGTTCCACCACGCCCAGGGGCTGACCCCCGGCGTCGTGGCGTTCGCCGACGAGCTCCGCGCCGCCGGCCACACCGTGCACACGCCCGACCTCTACGAGGGCAACACCTACGACACCCTCGACGACGGCATGGGCTACGCCCGCTCGACGGGTTTCCAGACGATCCAGGACCGCGGGGTCGCCGCGGCCGACGGGCTACCCGACAAGCTGGTGTACGCCGGCTTCTCGCTCGGGGTGATGCCGGCCCAGCGGCTCGCGCAGAACCGTCCCGGGGCGGTGGCGGCGGTGTTCTTCGACGCCGCGATGCCGCCGGAGGAGTTCGGCGGGCCGTGGCCCGAGGGAGTCCGGCTGCAGGTGCACGGCATGGACGCCGACCCGTGGTTCGCCGGCGAGGACCTCGACGCCGCGAGGGCGCTCGTGGGGAGCGTGGACGGCGCCGAGCTGTTCCTCTACCCCGGAGACCAGCACCTGTTCGCCGACTCCAGCCTGGCCGGACACGACGCCGAGGCGACGAAGGTGCTCACCCAGCGGGTGCTGGAGTTCCTGTCCAACGCTGGTTGAGGTGTGAGGCGCGCTAGCGCCGAGCCTCGAAACCACCGTGACTCTGCATGGTGGTTTCGAGGCTCGCTGGCGCTCGCACCTCAACCACCGTCGGGGCGGTTGAGGCCGAAGTCGCCGAACGGCTCGTCCCGTTCGCGCACGGCCTGCTTGAAGCCCGCCTCGGCGGCGCGCGCCTGGAACGCGTAACCCTCCGGCGTGTGCCGGGCGACGCCGTCGAGGACGACGCTCAGCACCTGGGTGGCGTGCAGACCCTGCGCGAACAGCGCCTGGTTGATCGCCAGCTTGTGCATCACCAGCTGGTTGATCGGCACCCTCGCGATCCGGGCGAGCAGGTCCTCGAAGCAGGCGTCCAGCTCGTCGGCTGGCACCGCCTCGCTCGCCAGACCCCACTCCTTGGCGGTGCGCCCGTCGATCGAGTCGCCGGTGAGCAGCAGCCGCCGGGCCCGCTCGAGCCCGACCCGGTGCGCCCACAGCATCGACGTCGGGACGCCCCAGACCCGGGCGGGCGGGTAGCCGATCTTGGCGTCCTCGGCGGCCACGATCAGGTCCGAGCAGAGCGCCATGTCGGTGCCGCCGGCCACGCAGAACCCGTGCACCTTGACCACCACCGGCTTGTCGGAGTGGAAGAGCGACATGAAGCCGCGCAGGTTGCGCGACATCATCTGGTAGTCGGTCACCGGGTCCCACACCGACGACGGGTCGTGGTTGGCCGCCAGCACGTGCAGGTCGACCGGCGAGCCCAGCGGCGCCGTCTCCGCCTCGCCCTGGTCGGGCCGTCCCTCCGCCGCCGAGACCAGGTCGTAGCCGCCGCAGAAGCCGCTGCCCGCGCCGCTCAGCGCGATCACGTGCACGTCCGGATCGAGGTTGGCGCGTTCCACGCACTCGGCCAGTTCCCGAGGGGTGTCCAGGGTGATCCCGTTGCCGCGCTCCGGACGATCCAAGGTGATTCGGGCGATCCGCCCGTCGACGTCGTATCGCATGGTGGAGAGGGGCATGTCACGATCCTGGCATGACGAAGCCGCAGAGCCCGTTGGGTCTGTTCGCGATCGACGACCTGCTCGACGACGAGGAGCGGGCGACCCGCGACACCGTTCGTCGGTACGTCGACGAACGGGTCCGTCCAGAGATCGCCGAGTGGTACGAGTCGGGCACTGTTCCCGCCCGCGAGCTGAGCAAGGAGCTCGGTGCGCTCGGGCTGCTCGGGATGCACCTGGAGGGCTACGGGTGCCCGGGCGCGGGCGCGACGGCGTACGGACTGACCTGCATGGAGCTCGAGGCCGGCGACTCCGGCATCAGGTCGCTGGTGTCGGTGCAGGGGTCGCTGGCGATGTTCGCGATCTGGAAGCACGGCTCGGAGGAGCAGAAGCAGGAGTGGCTGCCGCGGATGGCGGCCGGTGAGGCGATCGGCTGCTTCGGGCTCACCGAGCCCGACTTCGGCTCCAATCCCGGGGGCATGCGCACCCGGGCCCGGCGGGACGGCGACGACTGGGTGCTCGACGGCACCAAGATGTGGATCACCAACGGCTCGGTCGCCGACGTCGCTGTGGTGTGGGCCCGGACCGACGACGGCATCCGCGGCTTTGTCGTCCCCACCGACACCCCCGGATTCTCCGCGCCGGAGATCAAGAAGAAGATGTCGCTGCGTGCCTCGGTCACCTCCGAGCTGGTGCTCGACGGCGTACGGCTGCCCGGTTCCGCCGTGCTGCCCGAGGTGACCGGGCTGTCCGGGCCGCTGTCCTGTCTCAGCGAGGCCCGCCTCGGCATCGTCTTCGGCAGCCTCGGCGCCGCCCGCGACTGCCTCGAGACCGCGATCGCCTACGCGACCGAGCGGGAGATCTTCGACCGCCGGCTCGCGGCGTTCCAGCTCACCCAGGCCAAGATCGCCGACATGACCCTCGAGCTCGGCAAGGGGATGCTGCTCGCGCTGCACCTCGGCCGGCTCAAGGAGCGCGGCAGTCTCGACCACCGGCAGGTCAGCCTCGGCAAGCTCAACAACGCCCGCGAAGCGATCGCGATCGCCCGTGAGTGCCGCACGATCCTGGGCGCGGCCGGGGTGACGCTGGAGTACCCCGTGATGCGGCACGCCAACAACCTCGAGTCGGTGCTGACCTACGAGGGCACCTCCGAGGTGCACCAGCTGGTGATCGGCCAGGCGGTGACCGGGGAGGCCGCCTTCCGCTGAGCGCCTAGCGTGTGCTCATGGACGACGCAGCTGGATCACAGGGGGTGCGCCAGCTCCGGCTGGTGGTGCACGCCGAGGACTACGACGGCGCGTTGCGGTTCTTCCGCGATGTGCTGGCCATGCCGGAGCAGGAGGCCTACAGCGGCGACGGCGGCGCCGAGGTGACGATCCTGGACGCCGGTCGGGCCACGCTCGAGATCGCCAACACCGCGCAGGTCGAGATGATCGACGACGTGGAGGTGGGATCCCGCGTGGCCGGACACTTCCGGGTGGCGCTCGAGGTCGACGACTGCGCCTCAGCGAGCAGTACGGCCTTCGAGGGCGGAGCGACTCCGGTCGCCCCACCCACCAGGACGCCGTGGAACTCGCTCAACGCCCGGTTCGACGCCCCCGGCGAGGTGCACCTGACCCTGTTCCAGGAGCTCGGGGACACCCAGCCGGGATAGTCCGGCACGCTGGGCACCCCATTTCCCGCCCGGCGGGGTGCCTGACGTGCCGGACTATCCGGACTAGGCGCTCGCACCCAGCGCGGCGGCGACCCGCCGGGCGCCTGCTGCCTCGTCGTGCCGGGAGCCGCGCTCGAGGGTGCGCGCCAGCAACAGGGCGGCGTAGGCGTCGGTCGGGTCGTCGGCGAGCAGGTCGCGCACCGTCGCCTCGGCCCGACGCAGCTGCGCCGAGTGGTAGTAGGACCGGGCCAGCAGCAGGCGCGCCTCGCCCAGCCCGTGCCCGACGTCGTCGGGCCGCTCGGCGGCTTCGTCGAGCAACGCCTCGAGGGTCCGCGCGGCGCCCAGGTAGTCCCGGTGCTCGAACCGGTCTTCCGCCCAGCGGTACCGGTCGTAGAAGTGCTGCATGGCTGACCCCTCCTCGAATGCTCCCTACGATGAACGCGCAGGTGTGGTGGGTATTCCGGCTCGGCCCTGGGGGTGCGGTGGACGCTGACCGGATCGCCCGCACCTTCGGGCTGGGCGCCGATGCCCGGCTCTCCCCGGACCCGGTGGCGCGAGGAAAGCTGGGCGCGGTCTGGCGCCTGGAGACCGATGGAGGTCGGTTCGCGGTGAAGGTGCCCTTCGGGCGGGTCGTCGCGGACGAGGTGCGAGCGGCCAGCGAGTTCCACGAGGCGGCGTACGCCGCCGGCGTCCCGACGCCTCGAGTCCACCGCACCACCGAGGGAGAGGTGTTCGCCGACGCCGGAGGCGTCTCGGTACGCCTCTACGACTGGGTCGACGTGCTGGACCCCGACATCACCCTTGACCCCGGCCTGGTCGGCGCCACGGTGGCGGCGATCCACCAGGTCCCGGACCCGCAGGTCGAGCACGGACCGGTTGCGGCGTGGTACGTCGAGCCCGTCGAAGCCGAGCGCTGGGACACGCTGGTCGGCCGCCTGCACTCCGCCGGAGCGCCCTTCGCCGGTGCGATCACGGCCCTGCGCGACGAGCTGGTGGCCCTCGACGAGTGGGTGGTCCCACCCAGGAGCATCCGCACCTGCCACCGCGACCTGTGGGCCGACAACCTGCGGCCCACCGCCGACGGCGGGGTCTGCGTGCTCGACTGGGAGAACAGTGGCCCGGCCGATCCGGCGTACGAGCTCGGGTGCATGTTGTTCGAGTTCGGTCGCGGGGACCCGGGCCGGGCCCGCGCGCTCGCCGACGCATACGCCGAGGCGGGGGGTCAGGCGCGCCTGTCGGGCCGCGGCGACTTCTCGATGCTGATCGCGCAGCTCGGTCACATCACGGAGCACGCGGCGGAGTCGTGGCTGGTCGCGGAGGATGCGTCGGCGCGGACAGGCACCGCGGCCTGGGTCGAGGAGCTGACCGATGACCCGCACACACGTCGGGTGCTCGCCGACCTGCTGGCCGCGGTCACCTGACCGGCCAGCCCCACTCCACGAAGGCCGCCTCGAGCCTGACCGCCTCGTTGTGCCCGGGGAGGCTCACGGTCAGCAGGTCGTGGCCGCCCCGGTCGCGCACCTTGACCACGTGCATGCTCATCCGCGGACCCATCTTCGACTCCACCCGCACCTCGGCCGCCTCCGCGCGGGCGATGCGTACGTCGACGCCGGCAGCGGTGTGCCGCAGCTCGCCGGGCGTCAGCAGCACCAGCCACGGCTCCTCGGACTGACCGCGCCGGATCCGCCACGCCCACCAAGCGACGAAGCACGCAAGGAACACGGCACCCAGGAGGAGCTCCGGCATCACCAGGACGGCAACCAGACCGGCGACTGCCAGCACTGCGAACAGGACGGTGAAGGCCCGACCCAGCGCCCGCTGGTCGGCGACCCAGTGCTCGATCCGCACCTCGGTCGGCGACGCGTCCATGGCCACCGCCCGAGGCTACGCGGTGGGGAGCGAGGAGAGGTCCGATTGCCGCCAGCGATCTCGCCGGCGGCTGAGCAGGCTAGGGACATGGAGCTGAACCTGACGAACAAGACGGCACTGGTCACCGGCGGCAGCAAGGGCATCGGCCTGGCGGTCGCCAGCGCACTCGCGAACGAGGGCGCCCGGGTCGCCGTCGCCGCCCGCGGCACGACACCGGAGCTGAAGGAGCTGATGAACGAGTACGACGTGGAGCACTTCGCCGTGGACCTCGCCGAGCCACGCGGACCCGAGCGGCTGGTGGCGGCGGTGGCCTCGTCGTACGGATCCCTCGACCTGCTCGTCAACAACGTCGGCGCCAGCGAGCCGGCGGGCTCGAGCCTGGATTTCACCGACGAGCAGTGGCAGCGGCTGTTCGACGTCAACTTCTTCGGCGTCGTCCGCACAGTGCGCGCCGCCGCGCCGCTCCTCGCCGAGGGGCGGGAGGCCGCCGTCGTGAACATCGCCTCCCTCAACGCGCGGCTGCCGAACGGGATGATCGCGCCCTACAGCGCGGCGAAGGCGGCCCTGGTCAACTTCGGAAAGGCCCTGTCCGAGGAGCTGGCGGCCCAAGGCGTGCGGGTCAACTCCGTGTCGCCGGGCCCGGTCCGTACCCCGCTGTGGACGGGCCCCGGGGGGTTCGCTCACCTGTTCGCCGAGCAGGCCGGCATCAGCGCCGACGAGGTGATGGACCGGATGGTCCCGGAGTCGATGGGCATCTCCCTGGGCCGGGTCGCGGAGCCCGAGGAGATCGCCGACCTGGTCCTGTTCCTCTGCTCGCCCCGGTCGAGCCACGTGACCGGCGCCGACTACGTCATCGGCGGAGGGATGCTCAAGAGCACGGCCTGACCGCGGCCGCGGAAAAGTTTCGAGCGCGTTGTCGTTTGGGAAGGGAGCCGTTCGTGGAGTGGGTGGAATCTCCTTCATCGTCACGAAAGGCAACACCATGGCCACCATCGCAGTACACGAGTTCATCTCCCTGGACGGCGTCTTCGAGAGCCCGACCTGGACCTTCGACTACGGCTTCGACCCGAAGATGGGCGAGACCCTCGCGGCGATCACCGGCGACGCGTCCACCATCCTGCTGGGCCGCACGACGTACGAGATGTTCGCCCCGGCCTGGCGGGACCGCACCGTCGAGGACGACCCGGGCTCGCCGTTCTTCAACGAGACCGAGAAGCTCGTCGTCGGCTCGCAGGAGCTCGTGGAGGAGTGGAACAACTCCACCCCCATCGGCGCCTATGACGCCGACGCGATCCGCAAGGTCAAGGACGAGCGGGACGGCGTCATCTACATCTCCGGCAGTGGCCAGCTGGTCCGGGGGTTGCTGAGGGACGGCCTGGTCGACGACCTGCACCTGTTCGTCTACCCGGTGGCCCTCGGCGAGGGCGAGCGGTTCTGGAGGGAGGGCGTCGACCCGACCAAGCTCGCCCTCAAGGCCACCGACGTCTACGACAACGGCGTCGTCCACCTGGGCTACGGACCGGCCTAGGGCGTGGCTCTCTATCCAGGGCCGTCGCGAGCGTCGCGATGGGCGTGCGATGGCAAGGCGCCGGAGCGAAGGCAGGCTGGGCGCCTTTCGAGCGACGGCAACGCCGCCAGCGTGCGTCCAGCGCGGCGCGCAGCAGGCCGGGGATAGGGAGACACGCCCTAGTCACGGGTTGTCGGCCCGGATCGTCATAATTATTGAGCGGCGATCCGGGCCGCCGGTGTTTTACGCTTCGCGAGGAGGTGCTAGTGGCCGAGACCGTCGACGGGGAAGTCCGTCACACCCCGATCCCCGTGCGTCTCGTCTCGCTCGCCGTCTACGTCGCGGCACTCACGACGTACATCGCGCTCGTTGGTCTGCCCAAGCAATCCTGGGCCGCCGTCGCGTGGCTCTGGTTGGCCACCATCGCGTGGGACGTGCGCAAGCCGCTTCTCGACCACCTCGCGTTCCTGCGCGACTGGTGGATGCCGATGGCGTTGCTGACGGTCTACCTCTACAGCCGCGGCATCTCTGACGACCTCGGCTTCGCCTCGGTGCACGTGACCGCACCGATCCACGCGGACCGCTGGCTCTTCGGGGGCACCCTGCCGACCGAGTGGCTGCAGGCACATCTGTGCGGGGTGCCGTGCGAGCGCGCCAGCCAGCCCGCGTGGTACGACGTGGCGCTGACGACGGTCTACTACTCGCACTTCTTCGCGGCGCTCTCCATCGCGGCCTACCTGTGGATGCGCGATCGTCCGGAGTGGGTCCGCTACATGCGCCGCTACCTGACGCTCACCTTCACCGCGCTGGTCATCTACATCGTGTACCCGATGGCACCGCCTTGGATGGCGTCGCGCGACGGCTTCATCACCGAGGACATCTCCCGGATCACCGGTCGCGGCTGGTTCGACTTCGGCAAGTCCGGCGGCGGAGGCGCCCACCAGCAGTTCTCGGCGGTCGGCAACCAGGTCGCCGCGATGCCCTCGCTCCACGCAGGCCTCTCGATCCTGGTCGCGACCTACCTGATCACCCGGCTGCGCAGCCCTTGGCGATGGCTGATGGTGCTCTATCCGGTGGCCATGTCGGTCATGCTCGTCTACTACGCCGAGCACTACGTCATCGACATCATCGCCGGCGGTGTGTGCGTCGTCGTGGTGATGGCCGGCTGGTCGACCTGGGAACGCCGACGAGGGCAACGCGCGGACCAGCGCGCCCAGGCCGATCCCGACGACGTACTCGTCAGCGGACGACCTTGAAGTTGAACCTCGCGGTCCCCATCACGCTCATCAGCTGAACCCAGATCGGCAGCAGCATCTCGGGGCCGCGCGCGGTGGCCAGGTCGCCAAGGTCGATGACATCGGTGTGACCGAGCTCGGCCAGCAGCTCGGTCGCGGTGGCCTTCGCCTCGGCGTCGTCCCCCGACACGAACACGCTGCCCGGGTCGGGGAGCAGGTCGGGGTGCACCATCACCTCGTTGTTCATGGTGTTGAGCGTCTTGACCACCCGGGCGCCCGGGAACGCGCGCTGGATCTGCTCGGCCAGCGAGTCGGTGTCCTTCACGAACAACGTGGGCGGCATCCCCTGGGAGAAGTCGAGGGGGTTGGAGACGTCGATGAGGACCTTGCCGTCGAGGTTGTCGGCCTCGGCCAGGGCGAGTACGTCGAGCGCCGAGGCGCCGTTCGTGACGTGAATGACGACCTCGGCCGCAGCAGCCGCGGCGGCGTACGTCGCGAGCCGCACCCGGGGACTGTCCCCGGCCCACTCGGCGTAGTCGCCGCGGGCCTGGGTGGCATCGGGATCGCGGGTGCCGATCGACACCTGGTGGCCCAGCTCCGCGAGCCGCGCCGCGATGGCGCGTCCCGCCGATCCGGTGCCGAGGACTGCGAGCTCCATGGCTCCTCCTTCAGGCGGGTTCGTCCACTCGGAACCTACGCCTCCGCTAGTTGTAGTTCCCCGTGACGTTGTGAACGCGGTCGGCGGGGACGAGGCCTCCGATGCCGGTGTGGGGTCGATGGTGATTGTAGAAGTGGAGCCAGTCGGCGTAGGTGGCGGCGCGAGCCTCGTCGGAGAGGTAGACCTCGGCGTAGGCCCACTCCGCGGCAAGGCTTCTGTTGAATCGCTCGACCTTCCCGTTGGTCTGGGGTCGATAGGGCCTGGTCCGGCGGTGCTTGACCTGTTCACCGAGCGCCTTGGCGAAGTCGTGTGAGCGATAACAGGAGCCGTTGTCGGTCATCACGGCCCGCACACTGATGCCGGCGTCGAGGAAGAACACTTTGGCCCTGCTCCAGAATGCGGCTGCGGTCTCCTTACGCTCGTCGGTTAGTTGCTCGGAGTAGGCCAAGCGGGAGTGATCGTCGACGGCGTGGTGCAAGTAGACGTAGCCGCGTGAAGGGGACGCTCCCGCACGGGCAGCGCGGTCGGTGCCGACGTGTGCCTTCTTGTGTTGGGTTGACCCGCGCCCAAATGCGCGCCAGCTGCCGCCGTCGGGGATCCGTCCCAGCTTCTTGATGTCGACATGCACCAGGTCGCCCGGAGCATCTGCTTCGTAGCGGACCGGCTTGGGCGTGCGGATCGGCAGGCCCGTGGCCCGGTCGACGTGGATCAGCAGCGGCATCCGAAAGCGGGCCAGGACCCGGCCGACGGTCGACCGCGGGACACCAAGGTGGTAGCTGATCCGGTGCGGTCCCCATCTACGGCAATAGCGCAGTTTGATGATCCGTCGCTCGAGTCGCTGAGGCGAGCGCGTCGGACATGAGCGAGGCCGAGAGGACACATCGGTCATCGCCTGACCAGCTCGGTAACGGGCGGCCCACTTGGCTGCCGTGGCCGGCGAGACCTGGAACCTTTCAGCGGCCCGGCGCGCGGACCAGCCCTTCTCGACGATCAGATGGGCGAGCCGCTGACGACCGAGCGGAGTCAATGGGGCGTAGCGTGAGTCACGAGGACCTCCAGTTGAGGGTTGGTGTGGTAACCCCCTCCGTACTGGAGGTCCTCGCTATTCGTCTATGCCTGCGTGTTCACAACCTGTCGGGGAACTACAGCTGATATGTAGGTCGTTCCTGTCAATGGGCAGGGTGAGGCGCCCATCCCGATTGCTCGGGGCGGGCGCCTCGTGCTTCGTCGTCCGTGGCGGATGGCTGAGCGTGTCTGGCGACGCGCGGTCAGGCTGATATGCGCGGGTTGGTTACCGCAGGACGGGCTGTTCGGCTGGAGCGGGTCACGTGTCTAGGGTCGAGCGTCACTGGCTCGTGAGGCCGGCTGCTCATAGCTGTTTCGTGGATCGCTCCTCGCGCTGCTGCCACCGTCCTTGGTCGGCGAAACAGATCGGGGGGCTAGTCCTCGAGCACGGCCAGGGACCAGCACCAGCCGGCCAGCTCGCGGGCGATGGCGACGTTGGCGATCACGTGTCGCTTGCGGCGGGCTCGGAAGGTGTTCCAGCGGGCGTGCAGCCGCCGGTTGCCCTGGTCGCCACGGGCCCGGGCGGCCGGCGAAGCCAGCTCCCAGCGATCGCGCATGGTCTTGCCGACCACGTAGTTGGCGCGGTGGTGCCAGGCCGCTTCGATGAGGAGCCGACGAACGTGGCTGTTCCCTGTCTTGGTGATCGATCCCTGCACCCTGGACTGTCCTGAGGAGTACTCGCTTGGGACCAGGCCGATGAAGGAGCCGATGGTGTTGCCGGTGAACCGGTGCCAGTCGCCGAGCTCGACGGCCAACGCGAACCCGGTCAGGGTGCCGATCCCGCGCAGGCAGCCCAGCCGTGCCACGAGCGGGGTGAACTCACTGTCCGCGGCCATCGCCGCGATCGCGGCATCGAGTCGGTCCCGGCGGGCCTTGACGGTTAGGACCGCGTCGTAGTCGGACTCGTAGGTCAGCTGCAGCGCGGATGCGTCGAACCGTTGCCGGCGCAGCCACACGTCGTGTGCGCCGGTCCATGCCCTGCCGCCGGAGTAGACGATCCCTTGGCGCAACAGGAGCTTGGACAGCCGGTGCCGGGCCCGCATCAGGTCACCGCGGCAGTCCTCGCGGGCCCGGACCAGGTCCCTGGCGTTCTCCTGGTCAACGGTCGGGACTGAGACCGATGTGAACTCATCGAGCCTGAGCAGTCGAGCCAGATGGACCGCGTCCTTGGCGTCGGTCTTGACCCGATCACCCGAGGGGCGCTGCAGCTTCGAGGGCGCCACCACCTCGCAGCGGATCCCTGCCGCGGTCAACGCCCGGGACAGTCCGAACCCCGTCGGACCAGCCTCATAGGCGACCGCCACCGGACCCGGCAGACCACCAAGCCAGCTTCGGATGTGCTCATATGAAGGAGTCAGCTTGGACTGAACGAGCTCGCCCGTGACGCCATCGATCGCTGCTGCCGCGACCGATCGTGCGTGCACGTCGAGCCCAACGCTCGTACGCTCTGTCAACACCGGGGCCTCCCACAAATGTCGGATAGGCCGAGCAGGTGGCCCCTGCTCGGTAACCCACGAATTTTGTGAGTGAGGCCCCGGCCCGCAACCCCGTCACCGCGACGGGGTCACGTCATACCGTCTAGTTCAGCATCGACCCCCGCGAGCAGCGCCCGCAGCGCCGAGAGGTAGTGCGCGTCGCTTCCGTAGTCGCTCATGGCGGCAGCAACGGAGATGGTGAGGGGAAACTCGTCCGCTGGCAGTGCTCCGAGCTGCGCCTCCATGGCCGGCCGGTCGTCGTCGTCCTCGCCGGCGGGCTGGCGCTGGGTCCCGAACCCGGACCAGCCGTAGTTGAGCGCGATCACGGCGCTGAACGTCACGACGGCGCGCTCGCCGCGGATCCCCCCGCGGTCCAGGATGCGGAGCGCCGCTTCCCCGATCCTGGCGGCGTTCAGGCCCGGATTCGGGCGGGAGAACAGGGCGGTGATCGCCCAGGGGTGGTCGGTCAGCAGCCGCCGGTGGTTGACGGCGAACGCCTCCAGATCCGCGACCCAGTCGTCGGTCGTCGGAGGCGGCTGGAAGCGGCTCAGCACCCTGTCGAGCAGGGCGTCTACCAGGGCGTCCTTGGTCGCGAAGTGCCGGTAGAACGCCATCGGAGAGGCCTCGAGCCGGGCGGTCACCGCCCGGACGGTGACGGAGTCGACGCTCTCGGTCGCGAGCGCCTCGGCCGCGTCCAGGATCCCGTCGGCGGTGATCGAGCCCCGTGGCTTTCGGGGACGTCTGGGGGTTGACGTTGTCATGTGTACACCGTACGCTATCTTCCATAGTGTACGTCGTACGCTTCCAATCTAGGAGATCTCATGTCCCTGCTTCGCTGGCTTCCCACCTTCCTGGCCTTCCCCGCCGGCGGCTTCCTCGCCATCCAGATCTTCGGTAGCGCCGACAACCCGGTCACCGCGGGTCTCGGCGGCCTCCTGGTCGGCGCGATCATCGGCCTGGCCCAGTGGCTTGCGCTGCGCAGCAATGGCTTCGGGCCACGCTGGGCGATCGGTACCGCCCTCGGAGCCGCGGTCGGCAGTGCCGTCGCCGTCGCCATCACCGGCGGCTCCACCACCGTGCCGGCCCTGGTCGCGATGGGCCTGGTCACCGGCGCGTTCGTCGGGGCGGCCCAGGCCACCCAGCTGGGCCGCGGCCGATCCGCGGCCGTCGTGTGGACCGGCGTCGTCGGGCTCGCCTGGGGCATCGGCTGGCTGGTGACCGCGAACGTGATCGTCGACGCCGAGCGCGGCTTCCACATGTTCGGCTCCAGCGGCGCGCTGGCGGCCACGGTCGATCACCGGCCTGGTGTTGCGGGCGCTCCTGCGTGACGCGACCCCGGCCGTGCGCACGCCGGCGCCGGTGGCGCTCGGCGCCCACTCGTGACGAGCGCGTCGGTGGCCGGGCTTGCGCTGCTGGCCCTACCGGTGGCCTTCAACGCGGCGTTCGCGGCGCTGGCCTCGAGCTTCGACTATCCGGACATCCTGCGCCGCCCCACCAGCGAGGTCCTGGCTCGGTTCCGGGCAGGGGGCACCCGGCTGGTGCTGACCTGGTGGGTCTTCACGTTGACCGCGGTCGCGCTGGCTCCGGTCGCCGTGGTGCTGGCCGCGGCCCTCGCGGGCGCGAACGAGACCCTGCTCGTCACCGGCGCGACGTTCGGCGTGCTGGCAGCGCTGGTCCAGTTCCTCGGCCTGGTGCGCTGGCCGTTCCTCGTTCCCTACCTCGCGCGTGTCGACGCCGATCCCGAGTCGAGCGAGAGCAGGCGCGAGGCCGTCGACGTCGTCTTCCAGGCCTTCCACCGCTACCTCGGGGTGGCGGTCGGCGAGCACCTCGGCTACCTGTTCACCGGCACCTGGACCGTGCTCGTAGGCACCGCGATCACCCAGACATCGGTGGGCCCGGCCTGGCTGGGGATCGCCGGGATCGTCGTCGGCGCCGTGCTCGCCCTCTGCTCGCTGGAGTTCGTCGGCCCGGCCGAGCGCACCGGCTGGCGGCTCGCCGGCGCCATCATCCCGATCGCGTACGTCGCGTGGTCGGTGTGGCTGGTGGGCGTCGGCGTCGCGCTGATCTCCTAGGCCGGCGCGTCCACCCGGAAGGTGCGGCGGTACGCCGTCGGCGAGACACCCGCCTGGGTGCGCAGGTGCGCCCGCAGCGACGCCGCGGAGCCCAGCCCCGCGCGGTCGGCGACCGCGTCGACGGGCAGGTCCGTCGACTCCAGGAGCCGCTGCGCGTGCCGCACCCGCTGCCGGATCAGCCAGGCGGTCGGCGACTCCCCGGTCTCGGCGCGGAACCTCCGGGTGAAGGTGCGTACCGACATGCCGGCGGCCCGCGCCAGCTGCGGCACCCTGATCGGCTCTTCTAACCGTTCCAGCGCCCAGGTCCGGGCCGCGGCCGTGGACTCCTCGGGCCGCTCGGGCACCTGGCGCTCGATGAACTGGGCCTGGCCGCCGTCGCGCCAGGGAGGTACGACGAGGTGCCGGGCGACCTTGTTGGCGATCTCCGTGCCGTGGTCGCGCCGGATCAGGTGCAGGCACAGGTCGACGCCCGCGCTCAGCCCGGCCGAGGTCAGCACCTCGCCGTCGTCGGTGAACAGCACGGCCTCGTCGAGCTCGACCGCCGGGTAGAGCCGCGCGAACTCCTCGGCGTACTTCCAGTGCGTGGTCGCGGGCCGTCCGTCGAGCAGCCCGGCCGAGGCCAGGACGAACGATCCGGTGCAGATCGAGACGAGCCGGGCGTCTGGCCGAACCCCCGCCAGCGCGGCGGCGAGGTCGTCGGGGATCGTGCCCTCGAACCGCGGCCCGGGGATCTTGGTGCCCGGCACCACGACGGTGTCGGCGGTCGCGAGGAGCGAGGCGTCGCCGTGCGGGGTGAGCCCGTAGCCGAGCGACGCTGTGACCGGGCGACCGTCGAGGCTGGCCATCACGACGTCGTACAACGGTGCGCCATCGGGCCCCTCGGCCTGCCCGAACACCTGCGGCGGGATCACCGCGTCGTACCCGATCACCGGCTCCAGCAACAGCACCGCCACCCGGTGCAAGGAATCGCTCATGGCCCGATCCTGACACATATTGGCGAATGGGCCACTCGTCCGGAGGGGCCCGGAACGAAATCATGGCCCGGTGACCCACTCGTCGGTGACCACGGACTCCGCCGCTGCCCGCCCGCCCGCCCGGACCGGTCCGCACTGGGCCTGGGTGGTCGCCGCCGTCACCTTCGTGACCCTGGTGGGCGCCGCGGCGTTCCGCTCCGTGCCGGGCGTGCTGATGGCCCCGCTGCACGAGGAGTTCGGCTGGTCGCACGGCACCATCGGCGCAGCGGTGTCGGTCAACCTGGTGCTGTTCGGGCTGTTCTCCCCGTTCGCCGCCGCGTTGATGGACCGCTTCGGGGTTCGCCGGGTCGTGGCCAACGCGTTGATCCTGGTCGCCGCCGGCAGCGGCCTCACCGTGTTTATGGGCGAGGCCTGGCAGCTCGTGCTGCTCTGGGGCGTCCTCGTGGGCGTGGGCACCGGTTCCATGTCGATGGCGCTGGTCGCCACCGTCACGAGCCGGTGGTTCGTCGCCCGGCGCGGGTTGGTCAGCGGCGTTCTCACCGCGGGATCCGCCACCGGCCAGCTGATCTTCCTGCCGATCGTCGCGCACCTGGCGACCGCTCACGGCTGGCGGACCGCCTCGCTGGTGACGGCCGCGACGGCGTTCGCCGTCGTACCTCTGGTGCTGCTGCTGCTGCGCGACCACCCGGCCGACATGGGGCTCACGGCGTACGGCGCCACCGACGCCGACCCGGGCCCGCCGCCGCACGTGCGGACGGGGTCGAGCGCCGGCCGGGCGCTCTCGGTGCTCGCCACCGCCTCGCGCTCCTGGACGTTCTGGCTGCTGGCGGGCGGATTCGCGATCTGCGGGATGAGCACCAACGGCCTGGTCGCCACCCACTTCGTCCCCGCGGCCCACGACCACGGCATGCCGACCACGACCGCGGCGGGGCTGCTGGCGGTGGTGGGGATCTTCGACGTTGCCGGCACCGTCCTCTCGGGCTGGCTCACCGACCGCTGGGACCCACGGCTGCTGCTGGTGGCCTACTACGTGCTGCGCGGGGTTGGCCTGATGACGCTGCCGGCGCTGCTCGGCCCGCGCCCCGAACCGAGCATCTGGGTCTTCATCGTCATCTACGGCCTGGACTGGGTGGCGACCGTGCCGCCCACGGTGATGCTGTGCCGCGACCGGTTCGGCGCGGACATCGGGGCGATCGTCTTCGGCTGGATCTTCGCCGCCCACCAGATCGGCGCGGCCATCGCCGCGTTCGGCGCCGGTGCCATCCGCGACTCGACCGGCAGCTACGGCGGGGCGTTCTGGACCGCGGCCCTCCTGTGCCTGGTCGCCGCCGGCCTGTCCTTCGCGATCCGGCCGACCTCCGACCGTGTTGCCGTATCAGCAACATAGGTTGCTAAACCGTGGACGAGGCCGCACCATCGAGGGCATGGACTCCGAACAACTGAGGGATGAGTACGACGTCGTGGTGCTGGGCGGCGGCGCCGCCGGGCTGAACGGGGCCCTGATGCTGGTCCGCTCCCGGCGCACGGTCCTGGTGATCGACGCCGGGGCGCCGCGCAACGCGCCGGCCGACGGGGTGCACGGCCTGCTGGGCCACGACGGGATCCCGCCGGCCGAGCTGCTGGAGCGCGGACGCGCCGAGGTTCGGGGGTACGGCGGACAGGTCGTCACCGGCGAGGTCGTCAGCGCGGCGCGGGAGGACGACGGCTTCCGGCTCACGCTCGCCGACGGCGGGTCGGTGCGGGCGCGCCGGCTGCTGGTGGCTACCGGGCTGGTGGACGAGCTGCCCGACGTACCCGGGCTGCGGGAGCGGTGGGGTCGCGACGTCGTGCACTGCCCCTACTGCCACGGCTGGGAGGTACGCGACCGGGCGATCGCGGTGCTCGGGAGCGGTCCGAACTCCGTGCACCAGGCGATGCTCTTCTCACAGCTGAGCGACGACGTCACCTACGTCACGCACACCCACGAGCTGCCCGACGACGACCAGCGGCGGTTGCTGGCCGCGCGAGGGGTGCGCGTGGTCGAGGGCTCGGCGGCCCGGGTGCTCGTGGAGAACGACGAGCTCACCGGCCTCGAGCTCACCGACGGCACGGTCATCCCGGCCGGCGCGATCGCGGTCGCGACCCGGATGGTCGCCCGCACCGGCGCGCTCGAGGGCCTCGGGCTGAAGGCCATCCCTCACCCGAGCGGGATCGGGGAGCACATCCCCGTCGAGATGGCCGGGCAGACCGGGATCCCCGGCATCTGGGCGGCGGGCAACGTCACCGACCTGATGGCTCAGGTCGGCGCCTCGGCGGCGGCTGGGGCGCAGGCGGGAGCGCACATCAACGCCGAGCTGATCACCGCCGACGCCGAAGCGGCGGCTAACGCCCCGTTGCCGCCATCACGTGCTTGACCCGCGTGTACTCCTCCAGTGAGTACGCCGACAGGTCCTTCCCGTGGCCGGACATCTTGAAGCCACCGTGCGGCATCTCCGCGACCAGCGGGATGTGCGCGTTGACCCACACGCACCCGAACTCGAGGTCGGCCGTCAGCCTGGTGGCGCGACCGAAGTCGGCGGTCCACACCGACGAGGCCAGGCCGTAGGGCACGCCGTTCGCCATCGACACGGCGTCCTCCTCGGACCGGAAGGACTGCACGGTCACGACCGGGCCGAACACCTCCTCCTGGATGATCCGGTCGTCCTGACGTACGCCGGTCACCACCGTCGCCTCGTGGAAGAAGCCGGTGTCGGGCAGCCCCTCGGGGCGACCTCCGCCGAGCGCCACGGATGCGTGCTCGGGGAGCGTCGCCAGGAAGTCCTGCACCCGCGCCAGCTGGTTCGGGTTGTTCAGCGGCCCGAACAGTGCGTCGTCGTCCTCCGGCAGGCCGGGGCGGGCGTTGTCGCGCACCCACCCGACCAGCTTCTCCACGAACGCGTCGTGGGCGGACTCCTCGACCAGCACCCGGCAGGCCGCGGTGCAGTCCTGGCCGGCGTTGAAGAACCCCGCGATGCCGATGCCCTCGGCCGCCTCGTCGAAGTCGGCGTCGGCGAACACCACCGCCGGCGCCTTGCCCCCGAGCTCGAGGTGGGTGCGCTTCACGTCGGCCGCGGCGGAGCGGGCCACCTCGATGCCGGCGCGGGTGGACCCGGTGATGCTGACCAGGCCGGGGGCGGGATGCTCGACCAGCGCCCGGCCGGTGTCCCGGTCGCCGCAGACGACGTTGAGCACGCCCGGCGGCAGCGCCTCCTGCGCGATCTCGGCGAGCAGGGCGGTGCTGACCGGCGTGGTGTCGCTCGGCTTGAGGACGACGGTGTTGCCCGCCGCGAGGGCGGGCGCGATCTTCCAGACCGCCATCATCAGCGGGTAGTTCCAGGGCGTCACCTGGCCGACGACGCCGATCGGCTCGCGGCGGACGTAGGAGGTGAAGCCCTCCATGTACTCGCCGCCCGCGCGGCCCTCGAGCAGCCGGGCCGCGCCGGCGAAGAACCGGACCTGGTCCGTCGCCACGTCGAGCTCCTCGCTCTTGGTCAGCGACCGGATCTTCCCGGTGTTCTGGGACTCGGCGTCGACCAGGTCGTCACCGTGCTCCTGCATCAGATCGGCGAGCTTGAGCATCGCCTCCTGGCGCTTTGACGGGGTGCTCCGACCCCAGTCCGAGCGGGCGGCACTGGCCGCGTCGTAGGCCCGGCCGACGTCGTCGGCATCCGAGACGGGGGCGCTCGCGAAGACCTTGCCGTGGACCGGCTCGACCAGGTCGGTGCGTCGGCCGGACACCGGTTCACACGGCTTGCCGTCGATGACGTTCTGGACGGTTCGTTCCTCGTTCGCCATGGTCTGCCCTTTCCTCGTGCGGTCAGCCTGAGATGAACATACGCGTCAACGGGACCGCTGAACCCGTGGTCTCGATACGCGCTCGCTCGTTCCTCGCTCGCGCTAATCGACCAACGAAACACTGAAGTAGCGGGTCTCCTGGAACTCGCGCAGGCCCTCTCGCGCGCCCTCGCGGCCCAACCCGCTCTGCTTGACCCCGCCGAACGGCGCCGCCGGGTCCGACACGATGCCGCGGTTGATGCCGACCATGCCGGCCTCGATCTGCTCGGCGAGCCGGATCGCGTCCTGTAGCCGGCCGGCGTACACGTAGGCGGACAGTCCGAGCTCGGTGCCGTTGACCATGCGCAACAGGTCCGCCTCGTCGGTCCAGATGACGACGGGAGCCACCGGCCCGAAGATCTCCTCGCGCAGGATCCCCGCGTCCGGGGGTACGTCGGCGAGCAGCGTCGGCGGGTAGAACCAGCCGTGCTCCGGCACGTCGGCGCAAGCGACCACGCGCGCGCCGGCGGCGACCGCGCCGTCGACCAGCGCCCCGACGTTCTCGACGGCCGCGGCGCTGATCAGCGGGGCGGCCTCCAGGGTCTCGACGGCGGCGCCGAACCCGGCGACGAAGGCGTCGGCCACGTCGGCGTGCACGTAGAAGCGGTTGGCGGCGGTGCAGGCCTGCCCGCCGTTGCGGAACTTCGCGATCATGGCTCCCGCCACCGCCGCCTCCAGGTCGGCGTCGGCCGTGACCACGAAGGGGGCGTTGCCGCCCAGCTCCATGCTGGCGTTGAGCACCCTGTCGGCGGCCTGGCGGAGCAGGGTCCGCCCGACCCCGGTGGAGCCGGTGAACGAGATCTTGCGGACCCGTTCGTCGGTCAGCCAGGTAGTGACGACACCTGCGGGGTCGGTGGTGGGGACCACGTTGACGACGCCGTCGGGCACGCCCGCCTCGGTCAGGATCCGGGCCACCGCGATCGCGGTGAGCGGGGTCTCGGCGGCCGGCTTGAGCACCACCGTGCAGCCGGCGGCCAGGGCGGGAGCGATCTTGCGGGTGGCCATCGCGGCGGGGAAGTTCCACGGCGTCACCAGCGCGGCCACGCCCACCGGCTGGTGGGTCACGATCGTGCGCGCCCCGCTGGCGGGGGCGATGGAGTAGTCCCCGTCGCTGCGCACCGCCTCCTCGGAGAACCACCGGATGAACTCCGCCGCGTAAGCCACCTCTGCACGTGCGTCGGCCTGCGACTTGCCGTTCTCGGCGCAGACGATCGCGACGAGCTCGTCGGTGCGCTCCACCATCAGCTCGAAGGCGCGGCGGAGCGTCTCGGCGCGCTCGCGCGGCGTGGCGCCGGCCCAGCCCGGGTACGCCGCGGCTGCCGCGTCGACGGCGGCCCGAGCATCCTCGGGGGTGCCGTCGGCGACCTCGTCGATCACCTCGAGCGTCGCCGGGTTGACCACCGGGAACGTCGCGGTTGCGAGCAGGGTCATCAGGCGTCCCTGAAGATCGACTCGAGCACGTCGAGCGCCTCGGAGAGCAGGTGGTCGGGGATGGAGAGCGGGGGCAGGAAGCGGAGCACGTTGCCGTACGTGCCGCAGGTGAGCACCACCAGGCCCTGCGCGTGCGCGGCCGCCGCGACCCGCTGGGTCAGGGCGGCGTCGGGCTCCGTGGTGCCCGGCTCGACCAGCTCGACCGCCACCATCGCGCCGCGGCCCCGGAGGTCGCCGATCCGCGGGTCGCTCTGCTGGAGAGCACCGAGCCGGTCGAGCATCGTCTTGCCGATCGAGCGGGCCCGGTCGACCAGGCCGTCGGCCTCGATCGTCTCGACCACCGCGAGCGCGGCGGCGCAGGCGAGCGGGTTGCCGCCGTACGTGCCGCCCAGGCCGCCGGTGTGCGGGGCGTCCATCATCTCGGCACGGCCGGTCACCGCAGCCAGCGGCAGCCCGCCGGCGATGCCCTTGGCCGTGACGATCAGGTCGGGCACCACGCCCTCGTGCTCGCACGCGAACAGGTCGCCGGTGCGGGCGAAGCCGGTCTGAACCTCGTCGGCCACGAAGACGACGCCGTTGTCGCTGCACCACTCGGCCAGCGCCGGCAGGAAGCCAGGCGCCGGTACGACGAACCCGCCCTCGCCCTGGATCGGCTCGATGACGACGGCGGCGAGGTTGTCGGCGCCGACCTGCTTCTCGATCACCTCGATCGCGCGCCGCGCGGCGGCCGGGCCGTCGACGCCGGCATCGCGGAACGGGTAGGACATCGGTGCCCGGTAGACCTCGGCCGCGAAAGGGCCGAAACCGTGCTTGTAGGGCATGTTCTTCGAAGTGAGCGCCATGGTGAGGTTGGTGCGGCCGTGGTACGCGTGGTCGAACGCGACGACCGCCGAGCGCTTGGTGTGGTGCCGGGCGATCTTCACGGCGTTCTCTACCGCCTCCGCGCCGGAGTTGAAGAGAGCGGTGCGCTTGTCGTGGCTACCGGGGGTGAGCCGGTTCAGCGCCTCGGCGACCCGGACGTAGCCGTCGTACGGCGTCACCATGAAGCAGGTGTGCGTGAACGCCTGCACCTGGGCGGTGACGGCGTCCACGACCCGGGGGTTGCTGTTGCCGACCGTGGTGACCGCGATGCCCGAGCCGAGGTCGATCAGCGAGTTGCCGTCGACGTCGACCACCACACCGCCGCCGGCGGCCTCGGCGTAGACGGGCATGACCGTGCCGACCGCGCTCGAGACAGCCGCGGACTTGCGGGCCTGCAGCTCGCGCGAGCGCGGGCCGGGGATCTCGGTGACCAGGCGGCGTTCCTGGGGCAGCTCCGACATGGCTGGCGCTCCTTCCGGACGGCTTGTCATCAGGCTAGAAGGGCCGCCCCGTCCGGGCGATGGCCGTTCTGCACAAGTTGATCATGATGCTTGTGCGAAACTGACACACGTGGTGAAACTGGCGGATCTCCTCGCCGTGCCCGGGCTCGAGCTGGCTGCCGTGGGAGTTTCCGAGCCGGATGTCGACGTGCGCTGGGTGGCGACCAGCGAGCTGGTCGACCCGACGCCGTACCTCCAGGGCGGCCAGGTGCTGCTGACCACCGGCCTGGAGACCGCGCGCTGGCGCACGAAGTGGCGGGAGTACGTCGAGCGCCTGGCCCGCGCCGACGTCGCCGCGCTGGGACTCGGGGTCGGGCTCACCCACGCCCGGGCGCCGGCCGCGCTGGTCGAGGCCTGCCGCGCTGCCGGGCTCAACCTCTTCGAGGTCCCCCGGCCGACCGCCTTCGTCGCGGTCTCGCGGGCCGTCGCGGCGTTGCTCGACGACGAGCGCGACCAGGTGACGCGACGCTCGCTCGACGCCCAGAGGTCGCTGACCAGGGCGGCGCTGGAGCGCGACGACGTGAGCGCCCTCCTCGAGGTGCTGGCGGGTCAGGTGGGGGGAGCCGCGGCGACGGTGTCCGGAGACGGCGAACCGATCGCGCGTTCCCGGGGCGCGGAAGAGCTGGACGCCGAGGTGGTGCGGACCGAGGTCGCCCGGATCCGGCGCCAGGGACTGCGTGCCGCGGCGAGCTCGTCGGGAGAGCGCGGGACCACCCTCGTGCAGCCGCTCGGTGTCCGCTCCCGGCCGGAGCTGTGGCTCGCGGTGTTCGTGCCGGGGAGCCCCAGCGAGGTGCATCGGGTCGCGGTCTCGACCGCGGTCTCGCTGCTCGGGCTCTCCCTCGAACGACGGCAGGAGCGGCGCAGTGCCGACCGGCGGCTGCGGGACCGGGCGACGGAGCTGCTGCTGGCCGGGGACCAGCGGACAGCGCGGATCCTCCTGGACGCGACCCTGCCCCGACAGGTGCGGGTGCTGCGCGCACGCGGTGCGGCCGAGGCGATCGAGGACGGGCTCCGCGTTCTCGAGGAGGAGCGGGTGCTCGCCGGCGTCCTGGGCGAGGAGCTGGTCGTGATCTGCCCGCCACGGCGTGCCTCCGTCGTCGCCGGACTGCTTGCCGAGCGCGGGCTGCTGACCGGCGTCGGCCGAGCCGTGCCGCTGGCCCAGGCGGCCGAGAGCCACGAGACCGCGGGCCACGCGCTCGCCGCCGCCACGTCCGGGGCGCCGGTACGCCGCTGGGAGGACCAGGCGGCGGGCGGCGTGACCGGGCTGCTCGAGCCGGGGCGGGCACGCGCCTTCGCCCACTCCTACCTCGCACCGCTGGGTGACGACCGGGTGCTGCTCGACACCCTGGTGGCATTCCTGCGGCGGCACGGCTCGGTGCGGGGGACCGCCGAGGAGCTCGCCGTACACCGCAACACGGTGCGCAACCGGATCCGGCACATCGAGTCGCTGCTGGACGTCTCGCTCGACGACCCGGAGGTGCGGGTGGACGCCTGGGTGGCGCTGCACGCGGGGTGAGGGGACCCGGCCCGATCAGCAGTCGTCGAGGTAGGGATCGGCCCAGGCGCTGATGATGCGGGCCGCCCGACTGGCTTGGTTCTTGCCGGTGAGCAGGTGGTCGGTGCCCTCGAGGGACACGAAGTTGCGGGGGTGCCGGGCAGCGCGGAAGATCTCGCTCGCGTTGGCGATGCCGACGGTGTTGTCGGTGGGCGAGTGCATCACCATCAGTGCCCGGTGAAGGGTGTGGATCCGCTCGCGCAGGTCCGCGGCCCGCACGTCCTCGATGAAGTGGCGCTTGAGGGTGAGAGCCTTGCCGCCGATCAGGAACGGCGCCTCGCCGTCGGCCATGATGCGCTCGACCAGGGCGTCGTAGTGGTGCTCGATGTGGCTCGGGTCGTACGGCGCGCCGACGCTCACGACCGCGCGCACGGAGTCGACGAGATGGGCCGCGGCGATGACCGCCGCTCCGCCGAAGGAGTGGCCCACCAGTAGCCGGGCCTGGTGACCGTTGTCGGCCATGAACTGCACCGCCTGCGCGGTGTCGGCGACCCGGTCCGAGAACGAGCCGTCGCCCCAGTCGCCCTCGGAGTCACCGAGCCCGAGGTTGTCGAAGCGGAGCATCCCGATGCCCTCGGATGCCAGCCGCTTGCAGATCCGGCTCGCGGCCGCGCTGTCCTTGCCGAGCGTGAAGCCGTGCGCGAAGACGCCCCACCCGCGGGCCTCGCCCTCCGGGTGGTCGACCAGCCCCGCCAGCATCGGCCCGTTCGTGCTGGGGAACTGAACGCGTTCCGCCACGGCCGCCATCCTCGCAGAACGGGCGTGGACGCGGTGGCGGTTCAGGCTCGTGCGTCGAGCGCCTGCTCGACGCCGTCGAGGAGGCAGCGGAGCCCGAAGTCGCGGGTCTGACGGGGGGTCCTGGTCCGGCGGGCCGCAATCTCGTTGAGCGCGGGGAAGCTGTCGCGTCGGTCTCGCAGCACGTCACTATGTGTCCGGTCGTGCCAGGGGAAGGTGCCGGCCACCTCCACACCCTGGGTGTTGCGGATGTGGCCACTGATCAGGGTCACCACGTCCATCCGCTCGGTGGGGGAGAGCGGGGTGTCACCGAGCGTCGCCACGGCGGCCTCCACCCACCCGGTCTCGTTCGGACCGATCACTCGGTTGCCCACTGTGACACCGGGGAGCCACGGATGGTCCTCCCAGCTCGCCGACAGCGCTCGCGCCCAGCGCTCCAAGCGCGGTCGCCAGCCACCCTTGACCCGATGCAGGTCGGGCGGGGTTCCGGCCGCATGCTCGACCATCACGGCGATCAGGTCCGCCTTGCCGGCGACGTGGCGGTAGAGGGACATCTTCGTGAAGGAGAGGTCTTCCGCGACCCGCTGCATCGACACCGCGCCGATGCCGTCGGTGTCGGCCACTGCGACGGCCGCGGCCGCGATGTTCTCGATGTTGAGGGTCGCCTTGGGGCCGCGGGTCGAGGCGGCACGAAGGCCCCACAGCAGCTCCACGGTGCGAGTGGGCTGCTCCTCGTTCGACGGCTCTGCCATCGGGCTCCTTGGAAAGTGCTTGACAACTGTGGGTAGTAGATACAGTATCTGACGGAAACAGTGTCTACAAGACACTAGACGACATACCTCTCTTGGGAAGGAAGCATCATGACCACCACGCAGACCTCATCCACTGCCACCGTCTTCGCACCGGAGCGCGGCCGCGGACTCCTCCTCGGCGGACTGGCCGTCGCCGTCGTAGCCACGCTGGCAACGACCCTGGTGGCCGCCGTGCTGCGGGCCGTCGGCGTCGACTTCGATCTGCCCGACGGCGGTGAGTCGATCCCGCTGATGGGCTTTACGACCGTCACCTTCGGCTTCTCCGTCGTCGGCGTCGCACTGGCCGCCGCGCTGCGCCGCTGGAGCCGGCACCCGCGCACGACGTTCGTCCGGGTGACCGTGGCGCTGACCGCCCTCTCCTTGGTCCCGCCCTTCTTCCAGGACGCCGACGCAGGGACAGTGGTCGGCCTGGTGCTGCTCCACCTGACCGCGGCAGCCATCGTCATCCCGGCGCTCGCCCGACGACTGGGCGACTGACCTGGGCCCGCGGCTAGCCGGCTACGCGGAGTCGGCGGCTCCGGAGACGAGGTCGGCGTAGCGCTGGAGGTAGAGCGGCCATCCGGCCTCGTCGGCGACCCCGTCGCGTCCCTCCTGCCAGCCGGCTCCATGCCGGTCGAGGTGCCGGTGCTCGAGCTCGACCCGGGTGCGGGTCGGACCCTCGGGCACGAAACGCACCTCCACCTCGCTGGTGTGGGCGGGATCGGTCTCCAGCTGCCAGCTCGTGCCGATGTCCCAGCTGATCACGAACCGCTCCGGTGGATCGAAGGCGAGCACTCGTGCCCAGCGACACTCCGAGCCGTCCTCGCCACGGTCGTAGACGTGGCCGCCGACGTGGGTCTCGAACACGGTCTCGGCGATCGGGACCAGCAGCAGGTTGTGGTCCCGCGGCTTGATCCGGTCGAACTGCTCGGTGAACACGCGGAACGCGTGGTCGGCCGGGACGTCGACGACGATCTCTCGGCGTACCCGGGTCTGTTCGTCAGTGCTCGCGGTCATCTGCCTGCTCCTGTTCTGCCAGCTGCTTGAGGTTGTCGAGGGTCGCGCCCCAGAACGCGTTGAGCTCCGAGCGGAGTTGCGCCAGGCCCTGGGCGTGGGCGCGGTAGATGTGGTGGCGACCGATCGGCTGCACCCGGACCAGGCTGGCCTCCTTGAGCACCCGGAGGTGCTGGGAGACCGCCGGTCTGCTGACCGGAAGGTCCCGGGCCAGCTCGGTGACCGACTGCGGGCGCTCCACCAGGCGCGCGAAGATCCCGCGCCGCGTGGGGTCGCCCAGCGCGGACCAGGCATCCACCGCCGTTGCTGTCACAACGCGTAAGTTACCACTTACGCGTTGGACCTGCCAAGGACCGATGAGTTCCAGCATCCGGGCCGGTCGACCCCGCGTGACGACGTACGACATCTGGGCCGCCGTGCACGCCGAGCGCCGTGCCCTCGCCTCCGACCTGGACGACCTGACTCCGGAGCAGTGGGCGACGCCCTCCCTGTGCGGTGACTGGGACGTCCATGACGTTCTCGCCCATCAGCTCGAGACCGCGAAGGAGACCCGGCGGCGGTTCCTGCGCCGGTTCACAGCTGCCAGGTTCGACTTCGACCGCTACAACCAGCGCGGGGTGCGGGCAGAGCGTCGCGCGGACCCCACCGAGACCCTCGCCGCCTTCCGCGCGGCGAGCGCCCTGACCGCGACGCCGCCCGCCCCGTTGGCCAGCAGGCTGGTCGAGGTGTTCGTGCACGGCGAGGACATCCGCCGCCCGCTGGGGATCCAGGGTGACTACCCGGTCGAGGGCGTTGCTCTCGCGATCCGGCACCAGGCCGGCGTGAGCGCCGGTCTCGGTGGCGCCAAGCAGCTGGTCAAGGGGCTGCGGGTCCGGGCCACCGACGCGGACTTCGACCTCGGCGAGGGGCAGCTCGTCGAGGGCGCCGCGATCGCCCTGCTGCTCGTCCTCTGCGGTCGCCCGGTGGCGCTCGACGAGCTGAGCGGGTCAGGCGTCGAGACGTTGGCCGGACGGCGTTAGTCCTTCGAGAGTTCGACGGCGATGTCCAGGTGGCCGGCATGTCGTGCGTACTCGGCAAGCACGTGGAAGCAGATCCACTCCAGCGTCGGAGGGTCCTCGGCAAAGAGGCCTCCGCCGGCCGCGACCTCATCCAGCCGATGCGACGCGAGTATCTCGGTCGTCCGCATGCCGATCGCTCGCAGCTCCGAGGCGAGATGCTCGACCGTGACCTCCGCAGGCACCACCCAACGGGGTGCGTCAGCACCCTTGCGTTCGGACTCCCACGGGTCCGGCTCGGACCAGTCCCCCCAAGGCGAGGCCACGCGTTCGCCCAGGAATCCCAAGACGAACCAGCGCTGCTCCATGTGCAACACGTGACTGAGGAGCTCGATCGGGGACCACCCGCTGGGGAGCCGCGACCTCCGCAACTCCGACCCGGGGAGGTCGAGCACTCCCTGGATGATGTCCTCGCGAATCCAGTGGAGATATCCGATCCACCGCGTGCTGCCGTCGGGGCCCGTCTTCGCGGGCTCGCGGCTGTTGCGGCTCACACGTTGGTCCTCGCTCACGGACCGCACCCTAGCCGCTGCCGCACGGTGTCGTCGTCGACGGCGGCGTCACCGGAGCCGAGGACTACTGACCACGACTCGGGGGAGGCTGTGCAGATGGCCCTTGCCGTGTGCCTGCTCTTCGATGCCCGGTCCGCTCAGCTGATGCGAGAGCTGTGGTCCCGGCTCGAGGACGAGGGAGTGGCCACGCTGGCCAGCCACACCCACCGCCGCCACCACCCGCACCTGTCGTACGTCGTCCTCCGCACCTGGGATCTCGCGCGCGTCCAGGACGCGCTCGGCGAGCTTCCGCCGGCGGAGCCGTTCACGATGTCGTTCCACGGCACGCTCGCCTTCCCGCGGGGCCGCGCCGCCCTCGCTCCGGCGATCACCGCCGACGTCGCACTGCGCCAGTGGCGGATCGTGACCGCACTGGAGGCAACGGGTGCCGACGTGCATCGGAACTACCTGGCCGGCGAGTGGGTCCCGCACGTATCCGTGGCCACCCGGACCCAGGGCGCGAAGCTCGCCACGGTGGCGCGGGCGGTCGCGGACGTTCTCCCGCTGACGGTGCGGATCGACCGGGCCGCGCTCGTGGACAGCAGCAGCGGTCAGACCTGGCCGCTGCCGCACGTCATCTAGCCCCGCTCTGCTTGCTGCCGCATCAGCTCCTCGACGGCGCTCGGAAGCGTGGACTCGAAGTCGATCAGCTTCGCCCAGGTCGGGGTCACCACCACCCGGACCATCCCGTCATAGAGCGAGCGAACGCTGGCCTCCCACTCGACCCGCTGCTCGGGCGTCATCTTGTAGGTGCCGTTCGCCTGGAAGTACTCGTCGGGGATGCCATCGACGACGTCGAGCTCGGCCCGCCCGCGGATCAGCAGGATCTTCGGCGGGTGCTCCTCGGTGTCGATGGTCAGGGCGACCGCCGGGTTGTGGCGCAGGGCGATGTTCTTAGGGGCGTTCTTCGCCGTGCACATCACGATCTCCGTCCCGTTCCAGACGAAGCCGATCGGGACGTTGCGCGGCGTGCCGTCCTTGGCGACGTAGGCAAGCCGGGTCAGGTCGCGGGCCAGGAGCGCCTGGCTGAGCGGACGGTTGAGCACTTCGGCGATCTCGTTGGGTTGCATGGTCCGACGCTCCTTCTCGTTCATCGTTCTACGGCGTAGTGCAGGTGGGTGACGCCCGGGGCGGGCACGGCCTCGACCAGGCGTAGCCGGATGTGCTCGGGCAGCTCCTGGAAGTAGGGCCGGCCGGCGCCGAGCAGGACCGGCACCTGGTGCAGGACCAGCTCGTCCACGAGCCCCGCCTTCAGGGCCTCGGTCACCACACCACCGCCCTGTAGCCCGACGTCCTTGTCGCCCGCTGCTTCCTTGGCCGCCGCGACGGCGTCCTCGATCCCGGTGGTGATCAGCGTCTGGCGGTCGGACGTCGCCGCCACCGGCGCGGGCCGGTGGCTGAGGATGAACAGCGGAGCCGTGGGGTGGGGACCTCCGCCGTCGAAGCTGTTCGAGTCGTCGTAGGTGTTCCGGCCCGAGATGATCGCACCGACCCGCGCGGCGAGCGCATCGAAGACCCGGACGCTGGGGGCCGACAGGTGGAAGCCGTCGAAGACCTGGCTGGGGACGTCGCCGTCGCCGTACCAGTCGAAGAGCAGTCCTCCGTCGCCGAGCCCCCGCCCGGGGCCTGGGTCTCGACCGGTGATGTACCCGTCGACGGAGACCGAGAGTGCGCACAAGACCTTGCTCACGTGGATGTTCCTTCCCGAGTTCCTTGAAGAGACGCCACGACCGTAGCATCCAAAGTTCCGTAAGGGAACCCCGCTTGGTAGCCTGGGTGCATGCAACGCACCAGCTTCGGGGAGATGCCGTGCTCCATCGCGCGCACCCTCGACGTGATCGGGGAGCCATGGTCACCGCTGATCCTGCGGGACGTCTGGGTCGGGATGAATCGCTTCGACCAGCTCCAGGCCGACCTCGGGATCTCCCGCAAGGTGCTGACCGAGCGGCTCCACCACCTCGTCGAACAAGGCGTCCTCGAACGCCGTCCGTACGACCGACGGCCGCGCTACGAGTACCACCTGACGAAGAAGGGTGTCGAGCTCGTCGACCTGCTCATGGTCATGAACGCCTGGGGCGACAAGTGGCTCGCGGGGGCGGCCGGCCCACCGGTGCTCTACCGGCACCACGCGTGCGGTGAGGTCAGCAGGGTCGACCTGCGCTGCGCCCACTGCGGCGAGCCCATGCACGCGGGCGATATCGACCTGCTCCCGGGGCCCGGCGCTGCACGACGGTGACCACCGGGATGCCCAACGGGACGACCACGAAGGCGAAGGCCCATACGTCGTCTGCGGGATCCTCGGGGTTCATGCGGCGCTGACCTCGTCGGGCTCCGCGATCCCCGGGCCGGCGAGCAAGCCCGCAACCGCTGCCCTCAGCTGTGCTTCCGCTCCGTGTGAGCTGCCCCACGCAGCGACCTGTACGCCATCCGGCCGGACGAGCGCTCGGCCGTACGCGCCGATGCCGAGGGAGCGCGCGACAACGGGTTCGAGCGGGACCAGCGAGATCGGGACGCTCGACCGGAGCTCCTCCACGGCATCCGCCCAGGTTTCGTTCGACACTCCGGTGAAGAGGGTCAGGCCCGGCCCGACCAGGTCGAGCGTGGAGACGTCGTCCGTACCGACCCAGACATGCTGGATCCGGCCGCCGAGGTCGACGGCCAGCTCCGTGGAGACATCGCGGCGCGAGCCGAGCGGGTCAGCCGAGCGGGCGACGTTGTAGGCGACCGCTGCGCGACGTTCCGGCTCGTACGTCGAGAGCAGGGTCGCAGGTGCCCACCCGCACATCACCCAGACAAGCTTCCAGCCGAGGTTCCAGCCATCGGCGATCGCGAGGTTCAGTCCGGTCCCGCCCCGCGGCGTCACCCGATGGGCCGCGTCGCCCACGAGGAAGACGGCATCGGCGCGGAAGGTGTCGGCCAGCTGCGCTCCCGAGGAGAAGTGCCCGAGGCGCTCGATCCGCACCTCGAGGTCTGGCACGCCGGAACCCGCCTGGATCCGGCGCAGGATCTCGTCGGGCGAGGGCTCGGCGCCGGTCGCGTAGTGGTAGCCGGCCTGCAACCCGAAGATCCACCGGTCGCCCTGACCGGCGGGGACCAGGGTCCCGTTGCCCTCCGAGTCGGTCAGCGAGTACAGCAGGTGCCGGTGCTCCCCCAGCACGTCCCACAGCGGCGCGCGGAACTCGACCTGGATGCCCGCCATCACGTCGTCGGGTCCGGTCATGCCGATGCCGAGCGACTCGCGCACCGCGCTGCGCGCGCCGTCGGCTCCGACGACGACGCCGGCCTCGATCGTGCGAATCCATCCTTCGGCGTCGCGCACCGTCAGCTTCGCGCCCTCGCCCGGGCCTCCCGCGCGGACCTCCAGTACCTCGACACCTCGCTGCACGGTCGCCTCCGGCATCGAGGACAGGTACTCCGCCAGCACCGCTTCGAGGTGGTCCTGGGCAACGCAGAGAGCCTGGGTCGGGCTGACCACCGCGCTCTGCGCCGGCGAGGGGTACCCGACGTTGATGCTGACACCCTCGGCGACCCGAGCCGCCGTCGACGCTTCGCGCATGGTCATCTCGACGACGTCCGCGCCCTCGCGGATCCGGTCCTCGAGTCCCCACGAACGCATCAGCTCCATGGTGCGGACGCTGAGGACCGTCGCCCGAGGGAGCACCGAGCCGGACGGTCGTCTCTCGAGCAGCAGCACCTCGACCCCGGCCCGCGCGAGCGCGCACGCCGTGGTGAGTCCTGCCGCCCCGGCGCCTACCACGGCGACATCGTGCTCGTCCCTCATCACTTCTCCCTCGCGATCGAATTTTCGTCAGACAGACTGTCTTTAGCAAGACATGGTGTCTTTCATCGGTCGTGCCGTCAAGTGAAATGTGCAAGGCTGGTGTGGTGACGACCCGGAAGTACCAGCAGCGGTTGCGCGCCGACGCGGCCGAACAGACCCGCCGCCGGATCCTGGACGCCGTCGCGGACCTGCTCCGCGAGGCGCCGACCGAGCCGCTCAGCGTCGAGAAGATCGCGCAGCGTGCCGCCGTCGCACGCTCCACGATCTACGTGGCGTTCGGCTCGCGGGCCGGCCTCCTCGACGCGTTCGCAGAAGACCTGTGGGCGCGCACGGGGCTCGCGGAGCTGACAGCTGCGGTCGCTGCTCCCGATGCCCGCGAGCACCTCAGAGGGGGAATCAGAGCAGCGAGCCGGATGCTCGCCGCGGACATCGAGATCTACCGCGTGCTGCACGCGATGGGGCGCCTCGACCCCGACTCGGTGGGCGGCGCGGTCAACAAGATGGACGAGGAGCGGCGCGGCGGGATGCGCTACCTGGCGAAGCGACTGAAGGAGGACGGCGTACTCCGCGACGACGTCACTCAGGCGCAGGCGGCCGACCTGCTCTGGATGCTGACCAGCTTCGAGGCCTTCGACATGCTCCACACCGACCGCGGCATGAGCGTCGACCGGGCGGCGGAGGTCATCGCGACGACGGCGGAACGGACGCTGTGCAAGTGAGGCACTAGCGGGTCGTGCGGCGCAGCCCGGCCGATGGCGCTCGAGCTGCGTCACGCCGGTCGGCGATGTGGACCTGGGTCAGGTACGTCGTGGCGTCCACGTCCGCGACCCGGAACCGGCCGGGTGGCGACGGCCCCGCGAACGAGGCGGCGACGACGGCATGCCAGTAGCCGAAGGTCGTCCCCCGCGGTGGCGCCAACAGGTCGAGCCACCAGGGGTTGAAGGGCTCTCGGGCTTCGACGACGAAGGTCCAGTCGTCGCCGTGGCTGACGCTCAGCAGGTCGTCGGCCCAGAGGGTGAGCACCCGCTCGGGCGGCGGCTCGTGGCCCAGGCCCTGGAAGCCGAGCGTCGGGTCGGCGAAATCGATCGACCTTCCCGGTTCCACGACGAGCTGCAGCATCGGTATCGGTAGCGCCGGCCGCCAGCTTCTCCTCCGCCGGGCGCTGGGCTGCAGGTAGCCGAGCTGGTAGACGCGCACGTTCTCGCCGTACGCAGACTCGCCCCACCGGTCGAAGCAGCGGGCGTACGCGGCTGCGTCCGCGAGCCGGGGGACGCGGGCGTGCCGGGGGTTCTGTCCGGGTGCCATCAGCCATAAGACGTGGTGCGCCGCCCGGCTGTGACACCCGATGTCACAGTTCCGAGCGCCACGACGTCGTATGCGCAAGGACGACGCCGTTGTCGCCCGACCGTCGAGACCGAGGAGGTGGGGACGCATGCCCGATCGCAAACGAGCCGGAGTGATCGCCTCGTGGGCCGACGACCGACTGGGGCTCGGGACGGTCAACCGGCGGATGTTCTCGCTCCGCAAGGTCTTCCCCGACCACTGGTCGTTCCTGCTGGGCGAGATCGCGCTCTGGAGCTTCGTCGTCCTGCTGGTCACCGGCGTCTTCCTGACCCTGTGGTTCGACCCGAGCATGACCGAGGTGACCTACCAGGGCTCCTACGACCAGCTCCGCGGCGTACCCATGTCCGCCGCCTTCGCGTCGACGCTCGACATCTCCTTCGAGGTGCGCGGCGGGCTGCTGCTCCGGCAGATGCACCACTGGGCGGCGCACATCTTCATCGCGGCGATGCTGATCCACCTGTTGCGG
The DNA here is from genome assembly GCA_963729095.1 of uncultured Actinomycetota bacterium. GTDB lineage: Bacteria > Actinomycetota > Actinomycetes > Propionibacteriales > Nocardioidaceae > Nocardioides. The sequence goes on from CAVSMX010000046.1 coordinate 144,174, forward strand.
CATGCGCTCACAGGCAGCTTCCGCAAGCCCCGGGAGATCAACTGGGTCATCGGGTGCCTGATGCTGCTGCTGGGCACCGTCGAGGGGTTCGCCGGCTACTCGCTCCCCGACGACCTGCTCTCCGGCACCGGCCTCCGCGCCGCCGACGGGTTCCTGAAGGCCACCCCGGTGGTCGGCACCTACCTGTCGTTCCTGCTGTTCGGAGGAGAGTTCCCCGGCGACGCCGCGATCCCGCGGCTGTTCATCCTCCACGTGTTGCTGATCCCGGGGCTGCTGGTCGCCCTGGTGGCGCTGCACCTGATCCTGATCGTCTACCACAAGCACACGCAATGGCCCGGTCCCGGCCGGACCGAGCAGAACGTCGTCGGCTACCCGTTCCTGCCGGTCTACATGGCCAAGGCGGGCGCCTTCTTCCTCATCGTGTTCGGCGTGATCGCGCTGATGGGCGGGCTGATGTCGATCAACCCGGTCTGGAAGTACGGCCCCTACGACCCGACCAAGATCACGGCCGGCGTGCAGCCCGACTGGTACCTCGCCTGGCCCGACGGACTGCTGCGGATCATCCCCGCCTGGGAGACCCATCTGTGGGGCCACACCGTGTCGTGGAACATCGTGCTCCCGATCATGGTCGCGCCGATGCTGATGCTGACGGTCGTGCTGCTGCTGCCGTTCGTCGAGGCCCGGATCACCGGCGACAAGCGCGAGCACCACCTGCTGCAGCGGCCGCGCAACGCGCCGAACCGCACGGCGTTCATGGTGGCGCTGATCACGTTCTACGGCCTCGCCTGGACGGCCGGCGGCAACGACATCATCGCGGTCAAGCTGCACCTGTCCATCAACCAGATCACCTACGCGCTCCGCGTCCTCATCTTCGCGGGCCCGGTGATCGCGTTCCTCATCACCAGGCGCTGGTGCATCTCCCTCCAACGCGCGGACAACGTGCGGCTGATGCACGGCTACGAGACGGGCGTCGTCAGCCGCTCGCCCGAGGGCGGCTACAGCGAGAAGCACCTTCCCGTCGCCAGCCGGGAGCTCGAGGAGGCCCGGCACGACTCGGGCTAGTGGTCGGCTTTCCTCTCGATGCGGGTCCAGCCGGTGAACCCGCGCTCGGCCATCAGCTCCTGCAGCCGCTCGATCATGGGGTGCGCTTCGGTCGCGAAGGAGTCGAGCAGCGCGACGTACCCCTCGTCGTTGAGCTGCTCGTTCCCTACCTCCAGCTCACCGGCTGCCGCAGACTGCTCGGCCATCTCGGCGATCAGGTCGGCCATCTCACCCAGCAGCTCCTCGTCCATGTCGGCCTCGACCAGCTCACCGATCATCCGGTACAGCCGCACCGTCCTCGGATCGTCCAGCTGAGCAGACTTGTCGACCATGAACTCCGGGATCTTCTCCGGCCAGCGGGCGGCGATCAGGATCCAGGCATCGCGCTCCCCCTCGACCATCGCGGGCGACGCGCCGATGGAGCGCAGCTTGTCGAGATAGGCGACCACCTCTGCGGGCAGCGCCAGCGAGTCACCGGCGGCCAGGCGAGCGATCCGGCGACGGTGCTCCTGCAGCTCACGGATCTCCGCGCGCAGCCGTCGATCGATGTCGGCCACCGCGGCGGCGAACTCGTCCTCGCCGGCCCCGAGCAGCTCCTGCACCCGGGCCAGCGGGACGCCCGCCTCGGCCAGCGTCCTGATCCGGATCAGCTCGACCACGGCCTTGGCGTCGTAGCTGCGATACCCGGAGGCGTTCCGCTCCGGCTCGGGCAGGAGCCCGATCTGGTGATAGTGCCGGACGGCGCGCTGGGTCACCCCCGAGTACGCCGCCAGCTGTCCGATCGTGAGCATGGGGCTATTCTGCGAGCTTCGCGGCCACGGTGCGGTTGAGCGAGGCTCGCCAGTTGTCGAGGTACGACATCGGGCCTCCCACGCGCGCGTCGCAGAACGCGGCCACGTCGTCGCCGGTCACCTCCAGCGCCGGCTTGCTCGCAGCCGCACTGGTTTCGAAGAGCGCGAGCACCTCTTCGAGGACGGCCATGGTGTCCATGGTGCCGCCGACGCGCCAGATGTACGACTTCATCTCGCCATAGACGATCCGGTAGTCGCGGGGCAGCGCATCGGCACGAGCCTCCAAGGCCCTCCACTCCTGCTTGGGGCCGATGACCTTGCTCAGGAAGCCGTTCATTGTCTTCTCCTTCGGGGATCGAGGTGCGGTGCGGGAGGACGCGGGATCAGGCGACCTTGCGACGGTAGGTGCTCATCGCGAAGGCATAGGCGACGAGGAGCAGGCCGGCGCACCACGCGAGCGCCGTCCAGATGTCGGTGCCGACGGGCTGCCCGGCGTACAGGTTGCGGAGCGTGTCCACGATCGAGGTGACCGGCTGGTGCTCGGCGAAGGCCTGCACGGGGCCGGGCATGCCCGAGGTCGGCACGAAAGCCGAGCTGATGAACGGCAGGAAGATCAGCGGGTATGAGAACCCGCTCACCCCATCGGCCGACTTGGCAGTCAAGCCGGGGATCACCGCCAGCCAGGTCAGGGTCAGCGTGAAGAGGACGAGGATCCCGGTTACGCCGAGCCAGGCGAGCACTCCGGCCTCGGAGCGGAAGCCCATCGCCAGCGCCACGAGCACGACGAGCGCGAGCGAGACGAGGTTCGCGACAACTGAGGTCAGCACATGTGCCCACAGCACTGCCGATCGGGAGATGGGCATCGACTGGAAGCGCTCGAAGATCCCGCCGGAGACGTCGATGAAGAGCCGGTAAGCCGTGTATGCGATACCCGACGCGACCGTGATGAGCAGGATCCCGGGCAGCAGGTAGTCGACGTACTTCATGCCGCCGGTGTCGATCGCGCCACCGAAGACGTAGACGAACAACAGCAGCATCGCGATCGGGGTGATGGCGGTGGTGATGATGGTGTCCGGGCTGCGCAGGATGTGGCGCAGCGACCGGCCGGTCAGGGCGGCGGTGTCGCCGACGAAGTGCTTGGTCATCTCAGACCTCCGTAGGTGTTGCGATGATGGCGAGGAAGATCTCCTCGAGGGTTGGCTGCTTCTCGATGTACTCCACCTCGGCCGGCGGGAGCAGCGACTTGAGCTCGGCCAGGGTGCCGTTCGCGATGATCCGGCCCTCGTGCAGGATCGCGATCCGGTCGGCGAGCTGCTCGGCCTCGTCCAAGTACTGGGTGGTGAGCAGCACGGTCCTCCCGCTCGCTGCCAGCTCCTTGACGGCGTGCCACACCTCTAGGCGAGCCTCCGGGTCGAGCCCGGTGGTCGGCTCGTCCAGGAAGACGACCGGCGGGTTCCCGATCAGGCTCATAGCGATGTCAAGGCGACGGCGCATGCCTCCGGAGTACGTCGCCACCCGCCTCGAGCCCGCGTCGGTCAGCGAGAAGCGGGCCAGCAGGCCGTCCGCAACGTCGCCGGGGTCATCATCCACGTGCCGCAGCTTGGCGACCAGCACAAGGTTCTCCCGCCCGGTGAGGACCTCGTCGACGGCGGCGAACTGGCCGGTGAGGCTGATCGACTCCCGGACGTCGGCCGGCTGCGTGGCGACGTCGAAGCCGTTGACCGTGGCCGTGCCTGCGTCTCCCCTGAGCAACGTGGCCAGGATCCGCACGGTCGTGGTCTTGCCGGCCCCGTTGGAGCCGAGGAGGGCGAAGATGCTGCCGCGCGCCACGTCGAAGTCGACACCGCGCAGCACCGCATTGTCCCCGTACGACTTGGTGATCCCGGCGATCTGGATGGCTGGTTCTGTGGTCATGAGAAGACCTTGCAACCCTGACGCTGCGTCAGGGTCAAGTCCCTGCGACGTGACGGTCAGCACACGCAGTCTGGCTTGGCTCGGCCAGAACCCGACTCGCGACGGCATCCCACGCTGATGCCCCCACCGTCGCTATGGTCCCAGCACGATCACCTCACAAGGGAATGCCCATGCCGTTCACGCGCAAGGCAGCCGCGGCCACGGCCGCAGCCGCTGCCCTTCTCATTCTCGGGATCGACGTCACCACCTACGCTGCCACCGGGGACAGCCTCCTCCTCGGACAGATCAATCAGACCAACAGGGCTACCGTCATCGAGCGGAGCCAGCCCGGGCCGGTTCTCCGGCTCACGACCAGGTCTGCCGCGGACGCACCCTTCAGCACCAACGCGAAGGGCAGGGTCAACCGGCTCAACGCCGACCGCGTCGATGGGAAGAATGCCTCGGCGCTGGCGACGCGCGCGATCACGTTCCGCGCCGGAAGTCGCGGGCAAGTGTTTTCCCCTGGCGGAATGTGGTCGACGCCGGTCCGGCCGGGGCTCTACGAGATCACGTTCAACGCCATGCTGTGGGACCAATCCGCGCCGGGTCCGGCCAACTTCGTCTGCGGGGCCCTGGACATCGAGACGTTCCAGACCAACAACCAGAGGATCTACGTCGCCGCCTCCGCTGCCTATTTCGGCGGCACCAACGGTGGACCTCCGGCCGCAGTCTCCGGCGCCGCCACGGTCCGAGTGCGCCCGGGCGAGACCCCGGGCGCTGTCTGCTTCCCCGAGAACGGCACCTTCCAGTTCTTCAAACCACTGAGCGTGACCTTCACCCGCATCAACTTGGCGAGGAAACGCGTCGCCTCGCCCGTTCCGTTAGCGCGTGGGACCAGGCTGGGGAAGGACCCGTTCCGCGCGGACTGAGACGACGACCCACTAGGGCGGCGCATCCGAGGATCGTGATTGTCAGGTCGTGACGGTGTCGAGGGAAATCCGGAACTGGCCAGGCGTGCGTTCGCGACAAATCCGGAAATCTCGTCCGGGCGAAAACCGGAATCCCCTGAGGGAGCCTGGGCGTGACCCGTGAGCTGCGCTGGTTGCGGGTGGCCGAGGCACTCCGGGACCTCCCTCAGGCACTTGAGTACGTCCGCAAATGCCGGCTACAGCCGTCGGCCGTTCGTCAGGTAGAACAGGTTCGCCTCCACCTCGTCGACGGCGACCGTCTCAACCGAGGTCGAGCAGGCTGGTCATCCTCACCGAGAACATGGGCGCCGTCACCCCAGCGCTGCCCGACTACCCGAACCCCAACGCCGTCAACGACGCCCTGGTAACAGTTCGCCGCACCCGCGGTCACCGCCAGCGGCGCCACCGAGTGGGGCGAGCAGGTCGAGTAGTTCTGTCGACCGAGGGCGGGTCATCCCGACAGTCGCCGCGGTGGTTCACGGGTCGGAACGGGAGTGACCCGGGGCGGCCGGGTAGGGCGCCCCGGGTTGTGCGCGTGCAAAGCCGAAGCTTGCCAGAGGCGACTGGTCGGTTCGGCCGGGTCGCGGTCCCGGAGATCACCGCCGTGCCGTCCGGCTCGACGTCTGAGGTAGCCAGGACTGAGGAAGATAGGGAAATTTCCCGACGCGGTTCGCGTGTCTTACGGACAGCCTCGAAGGTATCCGGTACCAACCGGCCCCAGCCCCAGGAGGAAGCGATGTCCGGCCAGTTCACGCCGCTGGGCAGCTCCGCGGTCCAGTTCGCCAAGACCTACCGAGCAGAGCAGATCCGCGATGCAGGGCGGTTCCGACGCGCCACCAAGCGCCGCACAGCACACGGTCGTGGCGTCCTGTCCAGGGGCTCCCTTGGATAGGAGAAGCCCCATGTTTACTAGGCTGCACCGTCCCGGAGGAGCTATCGGCGGACTAGCCGTCGCGGCGTTCCTCATCCTTGCCATCTACGGCGTCCTCGGGCTGGCGTCGATACCCATTGCCATGGCCACCGACAGCGAAGTCTTCTCCAATCAAGGTGACTGGTCCAACGGAGATGACCGGGTGGTCGGCTACGTGCTCTTCGGGCTCATGGTCGCGGGAGCTATCGGGTTCTTCATCATGGACCGGCACCCGGGGCTGGGCGCCACCCTGGCCCTACTGGGCTGCCTTGCTCTCGCCATCCCCTTCTTCTGGTTGGTCGTGCCCGTCCTTGTCGGACTCGTCTTCGCAGTTGTCGGATTCACGCGAGCGTCGTGGCTATCCGAACACCAACCCACCGCCCCCACCGCCCCCGCATAGGCGAGGGCTCCGCACAGAATCGCCTGATCTCGCCGACATCAGGTTCGACCGTCTCGTTCTCGTACCTACCGACGCGAAAGCGCTCACCCGTCGTCGGGTGCAGGCCGCGTGCCGACTCCAGGCGCTGTTAACCGAACTTCTCCCGGTCAGGCCAAGCGGGACATCACCAGCATGCAGGCCAATCGGATGCCAACTTGGAAGCCGCAAATTCCGGATTTCACCCCAGATTCCGGTTTCGCCCGAAGATTCCGGCTTTCTCCCGACACCGTCAAGGTGGTTCAGTGCGCCATGTCGACGAAGCGGGAGTAGTGGCCCTGGAACGCGACGGTGATGTCGCGGGTGGCGCCGTTGCGGTGCTTCGCCACGATCAGGTCGGCCTCGCCGGGGCGGGTCGACTCCTTCTCGTAGACGTCCTCGCGGTGCAGCAGGATGACCATGTCGGCGTCCTGCTCGAGAGAGTTGTGGGCGGCGATGCCGTTGACTACGAAGTTGTGGGTGCCCATCACTGTCGCGTCGTAGACCGGCGTTTCGCCGACCGGTTCGATCGAGGCGACAGCGTCCCAGTAGACGTCGTTGGTGGCTAGCACCTCGAGGTCGGCGTCGTCGAGGACCGATGCCACCTTGGCGAGCCGTTCCCGACTGGGTGAGCGCTTCCACATCGTGGAGCCGGAGAACTGGGTGTCCATCGCTGCGGCGAACTCGCGATGGGTCATCTGCTTTTCGGCCAGCACCTCGCGGACCCGACCCCAGACCTCCTTGGGGACAGTGTCGAGGTTGGTGTTGGCCTTCACCTCCCGCAGCTTCTCCACAAGGGCAGCGGCCGTTGCGCCGCGGGCACCGTGAACGCCGATCTCGTCACAGAACCGGAGCTGGTTCTCGGCGCCGTAGACATGCAGGTGCCAGCCATCCCGGTACCCGGCCTTGCGCACCCGCTTGATCCGGGTGAACACGTTGAAGCGGAGCAGCAGCAGCGCCAGGTCGTCGACCAGGCGTCGGCTCGTCGATGCGTAGTAGAGGCGCCCCAGTCGGTTCTTCTCGTCGTAGCCCACGGACCCGTCGGTGGCCCAGATGTGCCGAAGGAAGAGGCCGACCTGCTCCTTTGGGAGGCCGAAAACCCAATCAGGAACGAACTTCTCGTGGCTGCGCAGTCCGAATAGCCCGTCCTGGTCGAGCCAGGCCGCGATCGGATTCCGCTTTCCGTGGGTCAGTCGGAAGGGCGCCGGGAGCCGCAGCGTGGTCACACGGGCAGCGGCGTACTCGTCCCGCTTGGGGGTGATCCCGAACCGATTCGCCGCGGCCTTGGCGACGGCCGACAGATTGGCCTCGTCGATGGATGCGTAGCGGATCGGCTGGCGCTTCACGAAGGAACCGTCGCCGAGCATGTGCGCCAGCAAGACGATCTCGTCGTCGTCGCGGGGGGCGATGCTCAGCGGCGGTGGGGCGTGACGCAGCGAACCCAGTCGGGAGCCGACGGTCAGTTCAGAAAGTGGCATCCATCCGTCGTAGGTAAGGAACTTGTGGTTGCTCGTCGCGCGGATCCGACGGCCCGAGGTCAGGGTCAGCTCGACGACAGGCTTGGTCCCCGACGGGAACGCATGGGTCAGCGTTCGCGGCACCAGCTTGAGCCGGTCGTCGAGGGACCACACCGGGATGTCTCGGGCGCCGGACTCCATCAGCTCACCGAGAGTGATCTGGGCGTTCGTGTCGGCTCGCATCAGGCGGGTCTCCGCGGTCAGGCATCCCGACTCGCGGAGGTCGGACATCATCGGCCGCTTGTCGCCGCGCTGCTCGGGCCCGCGGTTGAGCTGGGAGAGCGCGATGATCGGGACCTCGAGCTCCTTGGCGAGCAGCTTGATCTGGCGGGAGAACTCCGAGACCTCGAGCTGGCGGGACTCGACCTTGCGGCCCGAGGTCATCAGCTGCATGTAGTCGATGACGACCAGGCGCAGGTCGTGGCGTTGCTTCAGCCGGCGGGCCTTCGCCCGGATCTCCATCATCGTCATGTTGGGAGAGTCGTCGATGAACATCGGGCTGCCCGAGATCCGGCCCATGTGCCGGGCCAGCTTGGACCAGTCGTCGTCGCTCATGTTGCCGTTGCGGATGTGGTTGAGCGGCACCTTCGACTCGGCCGCCAACAGCCGCATGGTGATCTCGGAGCGGGTCATCTCCAGGCTGAAGAAGACGCTGGTCATGTTGTTCTGGATCGAAGCCGCGCGGCACAGATCGAGGGCGATCGTCGACTTGCCCATGGCGGGACGCGCCGCGACGATCACCATCTGGCCGGCGTGCAGGCCGTTGGTGAGCTCGTCGAGGTCGGCGAAGCCGGTGGGTACGCCGTAGAGCCCGGCCTCGCGGTTGCCGATCGCCTCGATCTCGTCGAGGACGCCGGTCATGATGTCGCTCAGCGGGGCGTAGTCCTCGGCGGTGCGGCGGTCGGTGATCTGGTAGACCTCAGCCTGCGCCCGGTCGACGATGTCGTCGACCTGGCCCTCGCCGGCGTAGCCGATCTGGACGATCTTGGTGCCGGCGTCGACGAGCCGCCGCAGGATCGCCTTCTCCCGCACGATGTCGGCGTAGAACCCGGCGTTGGCCGCGATCGGGACATTGGCGGCGAGGGTGTGCAGGTAAGGGGCGCCACCGATCCGCTGCAGCTCGCCGCGGCGCTGAAGCTCCGCCGCGACGGTCACCATGTCGACCGGCTCGCCGCGGCCGAAGAGGTCGATGATCGCGTCGTGGATGGTCTCGTGGGCGGGGCGGTAGAAGTCGATGCCGCGGAGCACCTCGGACACGTCGGCGATCGCGTCCTTGGAGATCAGCATCGAGCCGAGCACCGACTGCTCCGCGGCCATGTCCTGCGGCGGGGTGCGGTCTCCGGGCCCGCGCGGCGCGGCACCCGGCTCGTACGGCGCCGGGCCGTCGCCCCACGGATCGCCGGGCGCGTCGAAAGGCTCCCGCGAGGCGGACTCGGTGAGGCTCAACGGACACTCCAGGCAATCGGATGTCGAACAGGTATTCGAAGGCTAGGCAGGGGCGCCGACACCGGTGATGAGGGGCGAACGTACGTCTCGGAACGGCCCCGTGGGAAGCACCGGATCCACAGGCCCTGGGGATAACCGGCCCCGGAGGGTGGACGACGTGGCGGATTACTGTGCACAGCGTGGGGACAGGACTGTGGATGGAGTCGCGGAGGCTCCTCCGATTGGCCTCCTGACCTGCGGAAACACTGTCCCCGGGGTGTGGAGCCAAATTAGTTCTCGAGTGGCTCGTTCACCTGCCGTCCACCTCACCGGCCTCCGGTCGCCTTGTCGACAACCGAACCGGTCTAGCGCATTTCCACAAGCCGCGGGCGGTTTTCCAGCAAATTTGGCCCCCGGGGGTTTCTGCTTGGGTTTCCGGGTGGGCGACAGGCGGCACGATCGGGAGATCTGGCGCCTCGCGATCCCGGCGTTCCTGGCCCTGGTCGCCGAGCCGCTCTTCCTGCTCAGCGACGCCGCGATCGTCGGCCATTTGGGCACCCCTGAGCTGGCCGGCCTCGGCATCGCCGCCGTGGTGCTGCAGACCGCGGTGGGGCTGTGCGTGTTCCTCGCCTACGGCACCACCGCGAGCGTGGCGCGGTACCTCGGGGCCGGTGACCGCGGCCGGGCCCTGGCCCAGGGCATCGACGGTGTCTGGCTGGCGGTGATCATCGGCGCCGTCGTCACCGTCGCGGGCGTGGCGCTCACCGATCCGCTGGTCGCCGTCTTCGGCGCCGGCGACGAGGTGAGCGAGCAGGCCACGACGTACCTACGGATCGCGTTCCTCGGTACCACCCCGTTGCTGATCATGCTCGCTACCACCGGCGTGCTCCGTGGCCTGCAGGACACCCGCACCCCGCTTGTGGTCGCCGTCGCGGGCAACGGGCTCAACATCGTGCTCAACCTGCTGCTCGTGTACGGCGTGGGCGCCTTCGACGGCCTCGGCATCGCCGGCTCGGCCATCGGCTCGGTGCTCGCCCAGGTCGCGAGCGCCGCGGCGCTGCTCGCCGTCGTGGTCCGCGCCGCGCGGCGCGAGCGGGCGTCGCTGCGTCCGGACCTGGTGGGCATCCGCGCGGCGGCGCGGGCCGCCGTGGCCCTGGTGATCCGTACCGTCACCCTGCGCGCGGCGCTGCTCGTGACGACGTACGCCGTCGCGGTCGGCGCCACCGGTGACGAGGGCGCCGTCGACCTCGCCGCGCACCAGCTCGCGGTGACCATCTGGAGCTTCCTCGCCTTC
>CAVSMX010000047.1:0-172389 GCA_963729095.1 uncultured Actinomycetota bacterium
CCGTTCAGCCTAACTGGATCACCCGACGAACTCGCTGGGCGTCTCCCGACCCGGGTGTCGGCGGGTCCGTAGGTCGCATCAGGACGGCGCCTCGGACGTGGGTCGGGTCGGCGTCGTTGGGCACGGCAACGTGGCGCTCAGCGGAGACCATCGCTGCGGGTGTCTCCGACGCCGTGGCGATATCCGAACGTGAAGCTGGCGACCTCGATCGTCTCAGTCGCCCGGCCGCCGACGCTCCGTGGGCTGCGGGCCGATGCGCGGCGAAGGCGGCGCCGCGGAATGCTCCGCTGAACTGGCAGGTCAGGTCGTCATCGGTAGTCGAGCTTCTCCCCCGCAGGGTTGAGCAGGGTCCGCAGGCGGTCCGGTCGCGTCGTCTGTGACTTTCCGGTGCTTGTGGAGCACCCGAACGTTGTCGCTGTCTCCCTAGCAGAGGGCGTCGAACTACCGCAGCACCAGCACGACCCGCTGCCCTGAGGCAGCTTCGCGATCGTGCACGACCTAGTCGCGATCCAGCACCCCGCGGACCACACCAATCGAGAGGGTCGCGTCGGTGCCCATCAACGGGACCTCGACTGGCGGCGGTTCAGGTTGTGCCGCCAGCGTCCTTCCTCAGGTTGGCGACCCGCCCGAGACGCCTCGGGATTCTGCCATGCGGTGCGCCACCGCCGGTCAGGAGGGCGGTCCGCACAAGGCCCTCGGCGCCGCCGCGGTCACCACACAGCAGGTAAACCGAATGGACGGGCCGATCGAGGGTCTGCGGCAGAAACAGATCTATCCATCCAGCAGGCCGGTCTGCAGGCGGCGGACATTGACTGACAGAGCCCCTCCAGATCGCCCGGCTACTCCCCCGCGAACAACCGCCACGGACAGCAGTTGCCGGTCAACTTCGCCAGCTGCGACAAGCTCAGTTTCGGACCCGAGCGTGTTACAAGCGTGGTACAAATAGGGACAAGTTCCGAGCGTTTGCGCAGGTCAGCATGGGTCAGTCAGTCACTACTACGACATCTGAGTCTCACGGTCGATTGCCGCCCTGACCTGCACGAACGCGCGGCCCCCGCGGAGGAATCCCCCGGATTTCCCGACGGGGGCCGCCGTGCGTGACGCAGGTCACCCCGTGCATTGCCCAAGATCGGGCGTTCCGCACGGACCATCGACCACCTCGCGGGGGCTCTCCACCTCTTGGCGGACGCCGCTCGCGAGTCCACGTACCGCTCCGACTTCCCGTCAGCCAAGGACCGGTCCGCCCGGACCCGTGGCTGCGCGAGGAGGTGCTGGCCTCGTTCATGGCGCTGCCGGCCCACCCGGCGAACCCAGCGTGAATGGTTCACCCCCAGCAGATCAGGTAGCGGTAGCCCGCCTCCCAAATCGGTGCCGTGGAGGGGTACCAGAGCGCGGACCCGGGACACATCGCTTCGGCGAGGCCGACGAGCTCGCCCTCGCCGGGATAGGACTCCGGGGCGTCTGCTTCGGGGACGCCGGAGACGTCGTAGTCGTGCGGCTCGCTGCACGGGAGGCTCGCGCCGTCCTCGAGCAGGCACCAGTCAACGGCTGGGTCCAGGATGCCGGACTGGAACCCGGCAGGTTTGACCTGGGCCGGCAGTCGCGTGTGGTTGGGGGAGCCCATGTGGACGTCGCATCGGACCCAGGATGCTCCGGCCTCCACGTCGGACCGCAACGGCGTGTAGGTGCCCATGTTCAGCAGGGACCGGATGAACAAAACGGGTTGTGCGTCGAGGAACTCCAGGGCTTCCTCGAAGCAGGCCACCTCGTGCTGGTCGTCGTCCGCGTCTGGAGGCACCTGCACGACACCGACGGTGCGTGAGGTGTGGGAGCTCGAGCACGGCACTGGCTCCGCGTCGGGAACTCTTTCGGCTTCCACCTGGTCGGCGCGCAGGTTGTAGCAGCTTCCGACCGGTGGCGCGTTGAGCATCGCGCCGTCGGTCTCCGGGGTCTCCGTGGTCTCGTCGGTGGCCGAACGGTCGGGGTCGTGGTCCTGGATGATCAGGATGAAGCCCAGCGCTGCCGCGACGCACAGTGCGAGGAGTGCGGCCCCGATGACCAGCCCGAGACGTCTGCGCCGTGGTGGCGGGTCCGGGTTCGGCGGCAGAGGCGGGGGCGGGGTGGGTGCCCTCTTCGTTTCCTGCTGCGGCTGGGGCTCTGGTACCGGCGGGGTCGGTGGGGGTCCTGTGGGTGGCCGTGGGGAGGGCACCGTCAGCTCGGGTGCTGGTGGGGGTGGGGGGCCGTCCTGGTGCAGGAGGGCCATGCGGAGCTCGATCGCGTCGGCGAAGCGGTCCTCGGGGTTCGTGGCCAGGCAGCGCCCGAGGATTGCGTTGACCTGCGCTGCCTGCGGGCCGCCGTACTCCGGTGGGGGGCCTTCTAGCAGGTCTCGCATCAGCAGCATGCCGGAGTCTGTGACGAACGGTGGCCGCTGGTGCAGCATCGTCCAGAGCACGCACCCGAGCGCGTACACGTCGCCGGCTGGTGTCGCCACGCTTCCCTCGTGTCGTTCTGGAGGCATGTACGGCAGGGTGCCGATCACGGCGCCGCCGGTCAGCGTCGAGTCGATGCCCTGGGTGCGGGCGATCCCGAAGTCGGCCAGCAGCGCCCGCAGCCCGTCCAGCTCCGGGGACAGCAGGATGTTCGACGGCTTGAGATCTCGGTGCACGATGCCGAGGTGGTGCGCCGCAGCCAGGCCGGTGGCCAGCTGTCCCAGCAGCCTCAGCGCTTCCCACGGTTCGAAGGGGCGCGCCTCGATGAAGGTCTGTAGGTCCCCGGCCGGCAGGTAGGGGTTGGTCAGGTACACCCACCCGTCGTGCTCGCCGTAGTCGTGGATCGACACGATGTAGGGAGAGTTCAGCTTGGCGAGCGTGATGGCCTCGCGGGCGAACCTCTTGCGGAACTCGGGCTGGTCCAGCGCCGGACTAAGCAGCTTCAGCGCCACCTCGCGTTCTAGGCGCGGCTGGTGGGCGAGGTACACGATGCCCATGGCGCCTCGTCCGAGTTCGCGGTCGACCACGTAGTCGCCGAAGGTGTCGCCGGCGGTGGGAAACGCGCGCATCGTCGTCCCTCCGTCGGGTGAGGCGCTTGGTGGTGGTCAGAGGGTAGGGCTCGGCACGCCGCGCGGGGCTCGTTCCCAGGCATTCATCCCCTATCCAGGGGGGTCCGCCGTTCAACGCGCGGACTGGTCCCACGGGACGCGCGGAGCGCCACCTCGAGCTAGCGCTCGTACCCGCGCGCGCCACGCATGCGACAGAGCGGATACCTAGTCGACGCGTTCACTGCTCGGCGCCCCGCGAGCTGACACCCACATGACCCGCGTCCAGTTGCAGTTGTCGGGGCCGCTCTAGTCGTCGCCTTGCTCTGCTTGCGCTTCCTTGATGGCTTGCTCGACCTCGGGCGAGTCGTCATCGGCGTCGACGAGGCACCAAAGCGGCGCCAAGCTGCGCTGAGTGTCCTCCGTGATGAGCTTGTATGCCTCCCCGATCTCGCACTCGGGGGTGGGCAATCCGGGTGTCGCAATGCCGAGCGAAGCCACGACCTTGTACTGGGCCTCGGAGTCGGCGCAGTCGACTACCTCGATCGAGGAGTCGGCACCGTCCGTGCATGCACCGGGCGCGATCTCCTTCTCGCCGCCCCTCAAGAAGTAGATTCCACCGCAGACAAGCACGACCACCAAGATCACCGCGAACTTCGCTATGTCCTTGTTGAACTTCATTGGGTCATTTCTTGCACCGCGGCGTCGATCTTCTTGGCGCCACCCATCACTCCGCCCCAGCCGAGGAACCGACCGTCGTTGAGGTAGATCTCCCGAGCGTTCCCGGCCTCATCGACGTAGGCGACCTTCACCCAGTTGTTCACGAAGTCCGACCCGGATTTTCCGAACTCGCGCTGCTGAAGTCGTTCTCGGGGGATCTTCAAGGTCTCTTTGCTCGACTCAAACGAAAGCCCGTGCCCATCGATCCGCAATGTGCCGACTGACCGCTTGGGCTTGAGGGAGGCCTTGGGAGCGTCGTGAGTCAGCCACGTCTTCTTGAACGTCTTGCTCCCCACAGAGGGAGTTTCTGGGCTCATGGTCGCTCCTATGCCTACAAGACGGCCGGCACGGCATTGCCGTTGCCGTTGGGCCTGCAGCATGAGGCCCGGCAAGACAGGTTGCCTCCCCTGGACCGGGTAAGTCAGCAGCCGTACTCCTCGGCGACTGCGAGGTCTTCGTCGAGTCGCGTCCGTGAGCCAGCGGGCGCACCGGATCCGCCGCATGGGCGCGCCGGGCGCGACGTACAGTGCCGGGGGCCTTGACCTGCGTGATGCAGCCTTGCTCGAAACGTTCTCGACTTCCTGGTCGTGATCTCGCGGCTCAGCCCGCGTGCCGGTCGAGTCCCGGCATGGTAATCACGACGTTGCCGACCTTCCTGCCGGTGTCGACAAAGGCGTACGCCTTCTGCAGCTCGTCGAAGGGGTAGGTCCGGTCGACGACGGGGCGATAGCCACCACCGAGCATCAGCCGGGACAGGTGGGCGGCAAGTTCGGCGTCCTCGTGCGGCAGCGGAAAGCGCACGTGGCGGCGACCCAGCGCCCGGGCCAATGGCCCGGCTGCGGCGAGCAGGACGTTCTGCCAACCGTGGCCCAGGTCCGAGGAGACGTAGCTACCGCCGGGTCGGAGCAGTCGGCGAGTGGCGCCTAAGGAGCTGTGCCCGGTGGCATCGAGGACGGCATCGAAGCCGCTCCCGACCATGTCGACCCCGCGATCCCCGTCCAACTCGACGACGCATTCTGCTCCCAACCCGCTCAACAGGTCCGGGCGGCCCGGGGGCAGCCGGTCGCATACCGCGGTCACCTCCACGCCCGCAGCACGAAGCAACTGCACGGCGGCAGTGCCGATCCCACCGCTGGCCCCGTGAACGAGGGCCCGGTCACCTGGGCCCAGGCCGGTCACGCGGAGGAACGCATGGGCATAGTGCGCCCCCTCCATGCCCGGCGCCGCGTCGGCCAGATCCCATCCCTCGGGTACCGGGGCGACCAGACCCTCGACGGCGACGGCCACCAGCTCGGCATGGGCGCCGGGCCGGCCGTCGACGAACCCGAACACCCGGTCACCGACGGTGTACGAGGTCACGTCCTCCCCGATGCCGACCACCACCCCGGCAAACTCCGACCCCAGCACCTGGACCCGGGGCCTGGGCCACCCGCAGAAGGCCCGGTTGATCCACGGCCGTCCGGACCGGTACGCACAGTCGGTGCGATTGACCGTGGTCGCGTGCACCCGCACCAGGATCTCGCCGCTCCCGGCGAACGGCTCGGGGACGTCGACGAAGCGGATCACGTCCGGGCCGCCGTACCGCGTCCGGACCGCTGCACGCACCCGCCCAGTATGACCACGAGGCGGGCAGGTCTGCCGGTCCCGAGTGTGAGCGTCAGAGAGCCTCGACTCGGCGGCCGAGTTCGAGCTCGAGCGGACCACGGGTTTGCAGCCCCTGCGCAAACAGGGCCGACATGCGTGCCTGGACGGTGTCCGAGCGGACCAGCTCCTGAAACTGCCGGGCGTCGGCTCGGATCGCGTCCGCGTCGGGCAGGGTGAGCTCGCCGAGACGCTGCTTGGTGGATCGCACCGCATCGGCGGGGAACGATGCGATGCGGCGCGCCAGCCGGGAGACGAACTCGTCGAGCTCGGCGTCCGGCAGCGCCCGGTTGATCCATCCGTAGCGCTCGGCCTGGTCGGCGTCGAAGTCATCCGCCCCCAGGATGGCCTCCATGGCCCGGGCCCGCCCGAGCAACCGCGCCAGGTGCTGCACACCGCCCGCTCCAGGCAGCACGCCGAACCCGACCTCGGGCTGTCCGAGTACGGCGTTCTCGCGCGCGGCGAACCGCATGTCGCACGCCAGCGCCAGCTCGCTTCCCGCGCCTCGGGCGCGGCCGCGGAGCTTCGCGATGGTGACCACCGGCAACGCACTGAGCCGGTACCAGAGCATGCCCAACGAGGCGTCATCCGGCCCGCCCGCCTTGGCTGCCTCAGCGGTGTACTCCGCGACCTTGGTGAGATCGACGTGCGGGACGAAGTACTCCGGGTCGGCGCTTTCCAGCACCATGACCCTGATGCCCTCGTCGGACTCCAGCTCCTTGATCAGGCTCACCAGGTCGCGTACCAGCTCTGGTCCGATCAGGTTCATCGGAGGCGCGTCGATCACGACACTCAGCACACCCGGGTACGTTGCAGCGACTCGCAGCGTGGCGTAGGTATCGGTCATCTTCGGTTCCCTTTCCTCGGGCGCGGCGTCAGTCATCTTCGCCCTCGTCCTCTTCGCCCTCGTCCGCTTCGTTCTCATCCTCGTCGCGCTCGTCCGCTTCGTTCTCGTCGGGCTCGTTCTCGTTCTCCGCCCGCTCGTTCTCGTTCTCCCCCGGCTCGTTCTCGTTCTCGTCGGGCTCGTACTCGTCCGGTTCGTTCTCGTTCTCGTCCGGCTCGACCTCGGACACCGGCTCGGGCTGCCACTGGTCGGTTGAATCTCCGGTGTTGCCGCAGGCCGCGAGAGCGGCGACGAGGAAGGCGACGATGGCGATGACGCCCAGGGCGCTGCTAACCCGCGGCGCCCGGTTCGAGTTGGATGAGTTCGTCGTAGCCATGGTGGTGCTCCGTTCTGGGATGGGTACGCCGGGACGGTCCGACGTCGATTGGTGGGATGTCGCTGCGTGTGTCCGGTGCCCCCAGCCGGCACGGCTCCTGGACGAGTGGGGCCCGTTCAGGAGCGTCCAGTCCCGGGCACCGACGAACGCTTGTTCCAGGACGTTGATGCCGGCGAGGTCGTGGCGCAGCGTGACCATGGCGAGGAGGCCGACGACGCCGACAATGACCTCGATGTCTTCGAGCACGTGTGAGTTGAGAACACCCAGCGCCAGCCTGTCGGCGGCGGTAGTCGGCGCCGTCATGGTGAGCATCGGCCCGGCCATGGTCCTCACCTCTCTCCTGCCTTGGCTTTTCTGGTGTGCCTCAGCATTCCGAGATTGGGCTCGGAGGACATCGACGCCAGCCGCAAAGCCGGCTTGGGGGTCGCGTGCGTCTTTGACTACCGGCTAGCAGGTAGTCGCCCCGGTCGTCGGCGCAGTGCTAGTGACCTTGGAGAAAGGTGATGACGGCCAGGACGCGTCGATGGTCGGTCGCGGACTCTGGCAGATCGAGCTTCCCGAGGATGCTCCGCACGTGCTTCTCGACGGTCCCCTCGGTGACCCACAGGGCCTGCGCGATCCCCGCATTGGAGCGGCCCTCGGCCATCAGGGCCAGTACCTCGCGTTCGCGGGCGCTCAGCCGGTCCAGGGGGTTGTCGCGCCGTTGTGCTGAGACAAGCTCCTGGACGAGCGCGGGGTCGACCACGGACCCGCCCTTGGCCACGCGCCGCACGGTTTCGACGAAGTCGTCGACATCGACGACGCGGCTTTTCAGCAGATAGCCGATGCCGCGTCCCCCGGCGAGAAGTGTCATCGCGTGCTCGACCTCGACATGCGCCGACAGCACCAGGATGGCCACGTCTGGGAACTCCTCGCGGATGGTCCTGGCTGCGTCGAGCCCTTCGACTGTCTGGGTGGGCGGCATCCGGATGTCGACCAGCACGAGATCAGGGATCAGCTCCCGAACGAGGTCGAGGAGGGAGCTGGAGTCGCCTGCCTGCCCGACCACCTCGAAGCCCGGGCGCGCCAAGAGGCTCGCCAACCCCGCGCGGAGGAGGACGTCGTCATCGGCGACGACCACTCGCAGCGTGTCCTCTGCCGGAAGGTCGACGTCGAGAGCGCCGGCGGACTCGGCTCCCGGGGCCATGCCCCGAGTATGGACCGCCTGATCCGTGGCCGCACCCGGCGGCGGCGCTCTCGTCGGGCTCCCGGCTCGCTGTTCAACTCGATGAGCCGTGGCTAGCCTCACAAGGTGGCCCTCAAGTGGTCCCGCCTGGTCGCCGAGGTCGCGCTCGCATTCGGTGGGGGCGTGGTCTGGTTCGCGGTCTCGGCCACCCTTCTGGCCGGACTGCCGAGTGCTGCCGCCGTCGTCGTGGGCATGACGGTCGTGGACGTCCTCGTCGTCCTGGCGGTCGCGCACTACTGGGGCATCCACGCCGCCGTACCGGTCGGCGTGGCGAGCGTCGTCGCGCTGGACTGGCACTACATCCCGCCGACGCACGAAAGTGCGGTTCCCGACGGGCGCAACGCGGCCGCACTCGCGGTCTACCTCGTCGCCGGGGTGCTGCTGGGTCAGCTCGCACTGGCCGCTCGCCGGCGCGCGGAGGTGTCCGAGCGGGCGCGCGCCCAGCTGGCGGACGAGCAGGCCGCGCTGCGACGGGTGGCCACGCTCGTCGCGCGCGAGACGTCTCCCGCGGAGGTGTTCGCCGCCGTCACCGAGGAGGTCGGGAGGCTGCTCGCGATCGACATCGCCACCATGCTCCGCTACGAGACCGACGGTGTCGCGACCGTCGTTGCGGCCTGGAGCCGGTCGGGCTCGCACATCCCGATCGGGTCACGGCTGAGGCTCGACGGCGAGAACGTCGCCGCCATGGTGCTGAGCTCGAGCCGGCCGGCTCGGATCGACGACTTCGAGATCTGTACGGGTTCCCTGGCCGAACGGTTGCGGGAGCTGGGTGTCCGATCGAGCGCCGGAAGCCCGATCGTCGTCGACGACCGCCTGTGGGGCGTGATGGTCGGAGCCTCCGTCGCCGTCACGAGACCCATCCCCGTCGGGACCGAGTTCCGCATCGGGGAGTTCACGGAACTGGCTGCGACGGCGATCGCCAACGCCGAGTCCCGGGCCGAGCTCACCGCGTCCAGGACGCGGGTGGTCGCAGCAGGCGACCAGGCCCGGCGGCGCATCGAGCGTGACCTGCACGACGGAGTGCAGCAGCGACTCGTCTCGTTGGCGCTCGACCTGACGGTCGCCCAGGAGCTCGCGACGCCAGAGACCAGTGATCTCCACCAACAGCTCGCCCACGTCCGCGGTGGGCTGGTCCAGGCTCTCGATGATCTCCGTGAGCTCTCCCACGGCATCCACCCCGCTGTTCTCTCGGAAGGCGGGCTGCGCCCGGCCCTGTCCGCACTCGCGCGCCGTTCCGGTGTGCCGGTCGTCGTCGAAGTGCGCGGCGCTGAACGTCTTCCGGAGGAGGTCGAGGTGGGGGTCTACTACGTCGTCTCCGAAGCGATCACGAACGCGATCAAGCATGCCGAGGCCTCCGAGGTCCGGGTGGACCTGGAGGCCGACGACACCAGTGCGAGGCTCCGTGTTCGCGACGACGGCGTGGGCGGAGCAGACCCCCACAACGGAACCGGCCTGGTGGGGCTCCGCGACCGGGTGCACGCGCTCGGCGGCAGGCTCGAGGTCACGAGCCCGCCGGACCGTGGCACCCAGATCCGCGTCGTCCTGCCGCTGACGCACTGAAGTGCGATCACCGCTGTGATGTCGGGCGCTCGCCTCCGCCGTACGCCGCGTTCATCTTGGCCTCGGCGTCACGAGCCCTGCGCAGCGCGGCCGTCAGGCCGGCCTTCCCCGACGGGGAGAGACTGAAGGTCTCGAGGGCATGGGAGATGACGCCGACCTCGCCGCTGTACATGGGCAGCGTGTCGGCCATGCCGTCCGCGTAGTCATCGCCGTCACCCTCGGCAGGCAGCGCGGTGACCCGGTTCAGGACCGTGGTGCGAAGGTTCTGGGTGACCCCGACCGTCGATCGAAGCGCGTCGAGCACCCGGGGACGGGTCATCCCGTTGAACAGCGGAACGACTCGCGTGACGACTCGGTTGTCGAGTTGGAGAGCCGCCAGGACCGCCGGCGGGCCGGGGAGGTCGTCGCTCTCGGGATCTGTGGGTGGTTTCCCGATCAGGGCCATTGCCCCTGTGTTGGCCTTCTTGATGTGACCTCTGGCCGATGCCAGGTCCTTCCTCGCCCCCGAGTACTGGTGTGAGCGGATCTTGCGGATGGCGCGGTCGACGGCGGTGTTCGCCTGGGTGATCTGGGTCTTGTAGCTGCTGGCTGCCGGAGCCGTCGTCCCGGCAGCTGTTGCGGTGTCCATGCCAGGCGCCACGGTGAGGGCTACTGCAATGCCCAGACCTGCGATGGAGCCGGAGATCCTGTGCTGCCTGCGAGTACCGAAGCTGTTGATCATGATGCTCGTCTCCCGTGATTGTCGTGGTGTTCAGCGGTGTTGCTGAGCACTTCCACGGTGGTCGCTCGGCCCCGGAGTTTCATCGATGCCAGCGGGCAACTCTCCCTCCCGTCCGCACGCATCGCGGCATGGGGGCTAGCCGGAAACACACGCGCTTCCTGCTACCTGCAATGTGTTGTCGCCCCGGGTCGGAAAGTCTTGCCTCGTGGCACTCAAGGTCCTGATCGTCGACGACAACCCGTGGTTCCTCGACGCCTCTTCGTCCCTCCTCGAGCGCGGCGGCCTCGAAGTCGTGGGCGTCGCCTCGACGACCGACGACGCGCTCGCTCGAGCCGCGGAGCTCCGGCCGGACGTCGTACTCGTCGACATCCACCTCGCAGGTGAGAGCGGGTTCGATCTTGCGCGAGAGCTGCACGCAAGAGCGTCCTCGACCGAGCCACGGGTCATCTTGATGTCGACACATGCGGAGACGGACTTCGCCGAGCTGATCGCCCTGAGTCCTGCGGAGGGCTTCGTGCCAAAGGACGGGTTGTCGGCCCAGGCCATCCAACGGGTCATCGAAGGCGACTGAGCAGTCGAACTGCGAAAGTTTCGTACCCAATTTTCGCCGTGTCTGCGAAACGTCACCGCGCGTATCGTTCCCAGGATGGGGAGGGACGACCTCACCGTGCCCGAGGCGGCAGCCGAGCTTGGTACCAGCCCTCAGACCGTCCGGGCCCTGCTGCGCAAGGGTGACCTCGGCGGCAGGAAGGAGCCCTGGGGCAACCGGTACCTCTGGGTGACGAGCCGGGAGGACGTCGAGGCGTTTCTCGCGGTGCACGGACGTCTTGACGGACACCGCCGGCGCCGGGCGTCACCGGCCATCGTCGCGGCGCCGAAGGAAGCCCGTCCAGAGCCACCCCCTACGGTCGGCGCCGATGGGCCCTCCGAGCCACCTCCCGAGGAGCCGTGGCTATTTGGCCCGGATCTCCCCCCATCCGTGCCGGATCCGTCCCCGTCCGTTCCGGAACCGGAGCGTTCGTCGACGCGGCCTTTCGTCCTCCGTCCGCGTGGCCGCGCGACCGTCGTGGTCGTGGTGTTGGGGGTGCCGCTGCTGGTCGCCTACGGAGCATCCCGCATCCTTCCCGATGCCCTTTGGTTCGACGAGCTCGGCCAGACAGACGTTCTGCGTCGGGTCCTTGCCGCACAGGCCCAGTTCTCCTTCGTCGTCGTCGTCAGCGTTGCGCTGTTCATCGGAGTCAACCTCGCGGCTGCCCTCAGGCGCACTGCGCCCGACCTCAGGCGGGTCGAAGCGCTCGGCATCGTGGGTGTCTCACTCGTCACCGGAACACTGTTCGCGTCCGCGACGAAGGGCGACTGGCAGATCTTCCTCCTGTGGCGACATAGGCAACGTTTCGGTGTCGCCGATCCCATCCACGGCAAGGACATCGGCTACTTCGTCTTCTCGCTGCCGTTCGAGCTCCTGGCGTCCGGGATCCTGCTCGTCCTGATAACGGTCGCGGCCTGTTTCGTGGCGCTGGTGTACGGCGCGCGGGGAGCGATCGGATGGCGCCCCGTTCACGCCACGTTCGGGGCCCAGCTGCACCTGGCGGTTCTCGCCGCAATCTTCCTGGCCGTCCTTGCCTGGAGATTCCGCCTCGAGCAGTACGCGCTCGAGCTCGGCCAGCCGTCACCACGCGACGGCCAGTCCTTCTCCGGCGCCGGGTACGTGGACGTCAACGTGCGGCTGCCCGGGCTCGATGTGCTGACCTTCCTCGCCGTTGTACTGGCACTCGGCTGTCTTGCCGCGCCCCTTGTCGCCCGAGCTGGGTCCGTCCGGGCTGCGAAGTGGTTCGTGGCTGTCCCGGTGACGCTGCTCCTCGTGGCAGTGGCCCTAGTCGGTGCCCTGATCCCTGCCCTCGTCCAGCGGTTCGCCGTCGACCCGAACCCACTCCTCAGCGAGCAGCCGTACCTGGAGCGCTCGATCGCGGCAACCAGGACGGGCCTGGGACTCAACGCCATCGATGTCGAGGCGTACTCGCCGACCGGCAACATTTCGGCAGCCGACTACCCGCTGCTGAAGAAGCGGCTCAGGAACGTGCTGATCTGGGATGACTCACTGCTCGAGGCCAGAATGCGCCAGCTCGTCACCGACACGCCGTACTACAGCCCCCAGGAGTCGGCGATCGACATCGTGCGTGCCGACGGACGACTGCGGCCGACCGTGGTGAGCGCCCGCGAGCTCGATCTCGGCCCCGTCGGCGAGGGAGCCGAGTCCTGGATCAGTCACCGCCTCGCCTACACCCACGGGCTGGGGCTCATCCGGTTCTCGGGGACCGAGATCACGCAGAACCGTCAGCCCCGTGAGCTGGACCCGAGTCTCCAGGTCGACGAGCCCCGCATCTACTTCGGGAACGAACCGGGGATGCCTGGAAGCACCGGCGCAGACGAGAACGCGGACGAGGAAGAGGACGAGTCCGGGGAGGGCGAGGACCCGCCGCGGGCGGCGCCGCAGTCCGGACGTCGAACCGCGGAGTCGCCCTGGGTGCTCGTCAACACCCGGCGTCCGGAGGTCGACCTCCCCGCCTCCGCCAACGCTCCCCCGGTCCCCTACCACTACGACGGCCCCGCCGGAGTCGAGCTCTCCAGCTGGGTCCATCGAGCGGTGTTCGCGCTCGCCCTGGGCAGCAAGGAGCTGCTGCTCTCGGACGACATCACTTCCGATTCGCGGATCCTCCTCCACCGGGACGTGCACGACCGGCTCCGGACGCTCGCCCCCTTCATCCAATGGGACTCCCATGCCGTGCCGCTCACCTCGGAGGGCAGGATCGTCTTCGTCGTCGACGGCTACACCACGAGCGAGAACTATCCGTACGCCGAATCCGTGGACCTCGGCGGAACCTCGACCACCTATGCCCGGGCGTCCGTTCGCGCCACCGTCGACGCGTTCTCCGGTGCGGTCGACCTGTACCTGATGGATCCTTCGGAGCCCATCGCCCGAGCCTGGGCGGAGATCTTCCCCACGCTGTTCCGTGCGGCGGACGAGATGCCCGCTGACCTGGGCGACCGGCTGCGATACCCCGCCGACCTCTTCGCCACCCAGGCCACGGCCTACGAGACGTTCCACACCACCCGTCCCGACCTGTTCGTGAGCGACGCCGACGCATGGTCGCGACCGATCGGTCTGGCCGGGCCGCTCGAAGTCGCGGGAGGTGTCGACTTCGACGAGTCGGACGAGGACGATCTCCGGCTCACCATGCAACCCGGGTACAAGTTCATCCCTCCGCCCGGGGGTACGAGGCCTCAGCTCGTGCTCCAGACCTACTACGTCCCGCGCCGCGGACAGAACCTGGTCGCGAACCTCAGCGGCTGGATCGATGAGCAGGGCCGCGTTCGACTGGCATCTGCGTACCTTCCGCGCGACCCAGTCACCCTGGGGCCCGCTCAGGTCAGCCGGCTGGTCTTCGCCACGCCGCGCGTCAGCAACCTGCTGGGGCTTCGGAACCTCGAGATCCGTGACCTGGACAAGTCGTCCATCGACGCTGTCTTGCTCGGCGTACCGCGTCTGCTGTTCCTTCCGGAGGGAACTATCCAGATCCAAAGCCTGTACGAGGGTTCGCGAGGACTAGGCGCGGCTCGACTGATCGGTGTGACCGCTTTCCTCAACGGCCGGGCGGGCTTCGGTGTGGACATCGAGAGTGCCGTGAGACAGGCGTTGAACGAGCCGCCGCGGGTCGTCGTCCGTGCACCTACGGAACCGGTCGTCGTCGGAAAGCCCGTCGAGCTTTCCTTCCACGTCGCGAGCGCGAAGCGGGAGATCCTGACCCTCACGTCCGAGGGCGGAAAGCAACGCGGAAGGATGGAGATCTCCAGCGGCCGTGGTTCGGTCCGTTGGGTGCCGCCGAGGGCGGGCGAGTTCCGGTTCCGAGTGGACGTGACCGGGCTCGACGGGACGGTGACCTCTGACAGTGTGGCCTTTCGCGTGCTGAGCGCTGCACCGACCGTGAGGATGATCGACAGGCCGACTCGCGCCGTCGTGGGTGAACCCCTACTGGTGAAGTTCGAGGTCAGGCACGCGCTCGACGCGACGGCCAAGGTCTCGACCGTCTCCGGGGTCGAGTTCACGCGTCGCTACGTGATTCGAGACGGGACCGCCGTCGTCGAGTGGACGCCCGAGGCACCCGGTGAGGCCGTTCTCCTGATCACTGCGCATGGACGGCAGGGGCAGATCGTGCAGAAGAGAGCGCGGATCGACGTCGCGCCCAGCCCGGAGACGCGTCCTCCACCGACCGTGGCCATCCTCCAGCTGCCGGAGGAGCTCACGGTAGGAGTTCCGTCCGAGTTCGCGTTCAGCGCCGACGGGTGCCGGGAGGCTGTCGCCCGCATCGAGGGACCAGGAGACGAGGTTCGCCTGTGGCGGTTCCCGTGCCCGGCCAGCAGGGCGTCGTTCACCTGGACGCCGACAGGCCCGGGCGCCCATCGGCTCATCGTCATCGCAAAGGCAAGTGCCAACGAGACGCTGACGACCGTCGTACTGAGCGTCCAGGATCCGTGATGGCGAAGGCCCGTCCTCGCGCGGTCAACACACAGTGGCAGCGGCCGCTGTGGGTCGCGGTCGGGTGTGCGGTCGGCGGGCTGGTCGTGCACTACCTGGGTGCATTCCTGCCGGTGCAGGTAGTGGTGGTCGGCCTCGGGATCGGTGTCATCGGGGCAGCATTCATGTTGGCGTGGGCGGCTGACGCGGGGGAAGCGGTCTTCTCCGCCGGCCTCGTGCTCGCCGTGATCGCCCTGCTCGCCGTGCTACCCGAGTTCGTCATCGAAGTTCGATTCGCATACATCCAGCAGGCCGAGCTCGTCACCGCCAACCTGACCGGTGCGACGCGCCTCCTGTTGACCGGTGCCACTGCACTACCGCTGCTCGTCGCCTTCCTGGCCCGCCGAAGCCGCCGCATGTACACGCCACTTCGTCTCGGCGACAACCGCCGGCTGGAGCTCGGGATCCTGCTGGTCACAGCGATCTTCGCGATCCAGGTCGTGGTCCGCGGGAACGTCTCGATCTTCGATGCGATCGTCCTACTCGCGCTCTACGCCCTCTACGCGCGGCGCGTGCAAGGCACGCAGCACGAGGAGCCGGCCGTCGTCGGCGTCGGCGCCGGCCTCCTCTCGCTCCCGCCGCAATACCAACGGCCCGCGATCTCAGCCATGATCGTCGTCGCCGGTTTCGTCGTGCTGACAATCGCGAACCCGTTTGCCGACGCACTCCTCGCGACGGGAACCTCGCTGGGCGTCGACCACTACCTGTTGATCCAGTCGGTCGTCCCGCTGGCCACCGAGGCACCCGAGTTCGTCATCGTCGCCGTCCTCGTCGTCAACCACCGCCCCGCCCAGGGCCTGGCACTGTTCCTTGCCTCATCGCTGAGTCAATGGACGCTCGGACTCGGCGCGCTTCCCATCGCGTACCTGGCCGGAGGTGGAGGCGCGTTCATGCCGTTAGCGGGACGCGAACAGCTGGAGCTGGGCTTCACCATCGCGATGACGCTGTTCGTCGTCGCCGCCCTCGCGACGCTCCGACCCGAACCCGCCGATGCCATTCTCATCGTGGCGGTCTTCCTGGTGCAGCTCATCTACCCCGCGCCGTTCATCCGGTTCGCGGCCGGCTTCGTACTTCTCGTCTTCGCCATCGACCTTCTCTGCGAACGCCACCGACACGTCCGCCCGGTACTCCGAGCCGCCTTCGGCCGGCGGGACGCGCATAGCAACCGCCCGGCGTGACGGGCTCACGCGTCGGGACGGGTCCGAAGCATGGTGCAGGCCAGAGGTCACTGGGCGCGCTCGGCGACACGATGACGCCGCGGAGCACCGGCGGGCGCGGACACCTGGGGTTCAACCGGTGGCGCCGAACTGCTCGACACGAATCGCCCGGCTGGCCAGGCCGCACTCGATGAGAAGTGCCTCGGCGAACTGGGCGAACCGTGACGAGCCGCAGACATAGGCCAGGTCGACGCCCTCGAGGAGAGGGGTGACCTCCCCTGGAGTCGGTGGACCGGGCGGTCGATCGGCCAAGTGGCGGGTGTACGCGATCGTCGCGTCGACCTTCATGAGCTCATCGACGTAGGGCAGCATCTCGGGGCTGCGGCCGACCGCCACGATCCGGAGCAGATCGCTGCGGCCGAGCCGGCGGGCGGTTCGGGCCATCGCGATGGCAGGTACGACGCCGGTCCCGCCGACGATGCAGAGCGCCGGCGTGCGCGCGTCCCAGATGAACCAGCGCCCGATCGGGCCACGCATCTCGAGCACGTCGCCGACCTCGGCCACGTCCGCAAGGAACTCCGAGACCTCGCCTTCGGGGAGCTTCTCGACGAGGAACTCGACGAGCGGGTCGTCGTCATCCGATGCCACCGAGTAGGACCTCTGGGCGGTGTAGTCGTCGGGTGCACGGAGCCGGATCAGGTAGTGCTGGCCGGGCAGGTGTCGCTGGCGGTGCTCGACGTGCATCCGCAGCCGCACCGTGGTTGGCGTGGGCAGCTCCTTGGTGATGATCGTCCCGGTGGTCCACGTCGTGGTGGCTGGCTGGACGTCGTCCATGGCATTGCCCGGCTCGGCGCTCACGGATCCCCCTGGTAGCGCTGTTCGCGCCACGGGTCGCCACGGTCGTGGTAGCCGTTCCGCTCCCAGAAGCCCGGGTGATCATCGGCCATCAGCTCCAGTCGCGAGACCCACTTGGCCGACTTCCAGAAGTACAGGTGCGGGACCAGCAACCGGGCCGGGCCGCCGTGCTCACGGGGCAGCGCCCGGCCGTCGACCTCCCAGGCGATCCAGGCCTTGCCGTCGCTGACGTCCGCCAGTCGCAGGTTGGTCGTGTAGCCGGTGCTCGAGTGCGCCAGCACGAACCGCGCCTCATTCAGCGGCCCGGCGGCGGCGAGCAGCACGTCCACGCTAACGCCGCGGAAGCTGACGTCGAACTTCGACCACGCGGTCACACAGTGGATGTCACCGAAGTACGCCGAACCTGGGAGGGCATGCATCTCGTCCCAGGTCCAGGTGGTCGGCCTCTCGACGAGCCCGTTGACGGAGAGCCGCCACCCGTCCAGGTCAACGCTCGGCGTCGCCTCGGCCGTGAGGACCGGCCACGCGCCGCCGACGTCGTACTGGCCGGGAGGCAGACGGTTCGCTTCGTCATCGGGGCGTCGTCGAAAGAAGCCTCGAGTCACAGGCATGCGACCTCCTGGGTGCTAGTCGACCTTGAGCGCCTTGCGGAGCGCGTGGACTGCCTGGTCGACCGCCGCGCTCGTGGCAGCTGTCTCCCGAAGAGGGTTGAGCATCAGGAAGTCATGGATGATTCCGTTATACCGGATGCTGGTGGTGCGAACGCCGGCCGCGGTCAACTTGCGCGCATAGGCCTCGCCCTCGTTACGGAAGACGTCGCTCTAGTCGGCGATCGCGAATGCCTCGGGCAGTCCGGCGAGGTCGTCGAGCGTTGCCCGGACGGATGCATCGAAGGGTCGCGGTCCTGCCACGGGCGTTGATCCCGATCGGTCAGACCTCCTAGTCCTTCCTGCCCATCCCGCCGCGCGGGGGCGCACCACACGCCTACCGTTATTGCATGGGAGTGGAGTTTCGGGAGGCCAAGGCAGTGCCGCGGTGGTCGGAGAAGAACGACAACACGATGGCCATGTTCGGCGTGCTCGGGCTGTTGGTCATGCCGCTCGGCGCGTTTGTCATCGGCATCGTGCTCCTGCCTCGGCGGGCCGCGACCGGCGTGTTTCTGATGGTGGCATCGGTCCTGCTCGTCTGGCTGTTCGTCGCGAGCTTGAGGTAGGACCAAAAGCGAACCGTCCACGTGCTTGCAGCCGGCTGGCGCATGGAGTTCCATGTTTCGGGCGGGACACACTCGAGTAGGCCTTGTCGCGGGGACGGTCGGCGCAATCGTCGGCGGAATCCCCTCGACTGCCTACGCGCTGGCGACCGGCCGCGACGCGCTCGAGGCGTCCTACGCCGCCGGCGCCCTCCTGCTCCCGCACGAGGAACGAAGAGGGCGACTGCTGATCTCCGCGGCCGTCGCTCATGGCACGATCTCGCTCTTCTGGGGACTTGTCCTGGTACGGGTGCTGCCGCGGCGGCATCCCGTGCTCGGCGGAACCGTCGCAGGTCTGGCCATCGCGGCGTTCGACCTCGGCACGGCCGGCCGTCGGATCGAGCGGATACGCCGACTTCCCCTCGGACCGCAGCTGGCGGACCACGCCGTCTTTGGGGCAGCGGTCGGTGCCGTCATCGCCCGCTCCGAAAAGCGGACCACGGCTCAGCCGCCCAGGCACGGCTAGCGAGCCGGTGCCTGAGCGCCGTGGCCGCGGTCGTGCGCCACGGTGCAGCTGCCTTCTGGACGGGTGGCGTTGCCGGCGATGTCGGTTGCGGCGCCGACCACGGTGTAGGTGCGTCCGTCGCCGTGGCCGTCGCGTTCCGCTCGCACCCAAACCGTTGCGCCGTCAATGAAGATGTCGCCGTGGCTGGGTTCGTCGGCGGTTGCCCACACCTTCAGTCGAGACAGGCCTGACAACGTATCCGTCGCCTCGACCTGGGCAACGCGGATCATGCGTTTGTTGGGCGGCCAGATGACGCACGGCTCGCTCGGGAGACCCGACACGGCGGGGGCGGTGCGATCCACCCGAACCTGAAGGGTCTGCGCGGGTTCGCGGTTGCCGAGCAGGTCGACGGCAAAGTAGCGGACGTTGTAGTCACCCTCTGCGTCCAGGGTCAGGGTGACGTGATCGCCCGGTTCGATGATGGCTGTGTCGCGGTTGAGGCCGGCCTCGTCGACAAGCAGCACGTGGATCTCCTTCACGCCCACGACGTCGTCCGTGGAGGTCACGTCCAGGGTGACCTGCTGGTTGTGCCAGCCGGCCGAGTTGGCGTCGGGTGACACCGCCGCGGTCGTGGTGGGTGCTGCGGTGTCTGGCGGTGCCGGATAAGGCTCGGGTGCCACGGCACCAATGCCGGAGAACTCCACTTCGACGACCTTGTGTCCGGGGAGCGTGGTGACGTCGCGAGTCACTGTCCGGACCTCGCCTGCCGCGTCGAACCAGTAGGGCTTGGCGACAGCGGTGAGTGCCTGCTCCGCGGGGAAGGCGTAGTGCAGCATGGCCGGCATGCCCTCCAGCGCTCGGCCGTGCAGGTACATGATCAGCGCGTGCTCGTGGTTGTGGAGCATGTTCTTGCCGAAGAACGACTTGCGCAGGTCGGACTCGAGTCCAGTGCGTTCGACTCGCGCGAACGTCTCCCGGGCGGGGTACGCCGGGTCGCGGTCGACGTACACGTCGAGGAAGGACTGAGCGCTTCGAGCGAGCCGATCCGTGTGTGGGAATCCCTGCGCGAGATCGATGGCAGCCAGGGTCTGGTCCGCCTCGTCGTGGATCCACCAGCCGCTGTCGGGTTCGACGTTGCCCGGCATGAAGTTGCGCACGATCTTCTCGTTCCACCGTGCGGCCGTGTCATCCCACGCACGGCCGAGAAGGTTCTCGCGGTCCGTGCTGAAGCCGTCCCAGGGACGGTCGGCGAACACGTTGTTCGCGTTGAAGATCATCTCGTAGCTCTTGATGTTGTGCCCGAAGTCGGTCTGCGGTGCGCTGAACATGCCGAATCCCCCGGTGCGCCCCCAGAACCAGAACCGGTTGGCGGGGTTGACGGCAGCAGTGTTCTTGTGACGAGCGATGAGGATCTCGGTCAGCAGGCGCAGGTCGCTCTTGAACTGTGTCCGGCGGGCGGGGTCGCTCAGCAGTGCCGCGTTCGGCAGCGAGATGGCGGTGCCCGGCACGAGGAGGTTGGTGATGTCTCCCCCGTTGGCACCTGTGTCCACCTCGGTGGTGAGCTCAAAGTTCAGGGAGTCCTTCATCCGGTTCTGTTCCGCGTCGTAGTACTTGCCGAAGATCAGGTCCCGGACCGCGAGCAGGTCGGCCTCGGCGGCCGGGTCTCGCGTCACGTTGAAGTACATGCCGTATGCCAGACCCACGGAGGCCAGGTCGAACAGGGTCTTGTTGGCCTCTCGGTTGATCGGCTCCCCGCCCACGTCGAGCGCGCCGTAGTAGCCGCCGTAGACCGGGTCCTTGGCCTTGGTATTGATCCAGTCGATGCCGGCCTTGGCGTAGGTGAGGTACCGGTCCTGGCCGGTCAGCAGGAAGGCGAGGGAGTAGCCGTAGACCTGCCTGGCCAGCGTCGAGAGCCCCCGTCTGGTGTCGGGAAGCAGTTCGCCGTTGCGACCCCGGAAGGATGGGAAGTTGCCCACGGGCTGGCCCAGCGCCTCGGGCATGTCCCAGTAGGGCATGAGGTCCTCGCGGTGGTGTCGGAGCCAGGTGTCGCCTCCGAGAACTCCGGGGTCACCGACGGCTTCGATGATGGTGCCCGAGCGTTCTGTGATTGCACTTGTGGGCGCCTGAGCGCCAGCAGACACAGCCGGGGCGGGCACCGCTGACAGGGCCGAGAGCCCCGCGGTGCCCAGCACGGCCACCAGTCCTCTGCGCACCCGCCGTGCACTCCCCCGACCAGCTCTGCCAGTTGCCAACGCACCGGTACGGCGGTCAGTCGCGGTCAATCCGGTCAGGTTGAGCATGTCTCCTCCTCGAGGATGTGCGGGGCATCCCGCCGGGAGGGGCGACGAGGCGGCGCGGCGCCGCAGGCTCTCAACGATGAGACGTACAAAGTGCCCGGATTGTTGTCGCGGGCCGTCACCGCGCAGCTTCTGACCTGTTCCGCCGCCTTGTTCACCCTGAGAAGGGACGCACTTCACCCATTGAGAGTGATTCGCCAACAGTGCGCGACGACCACATTGAGATGGTCCGTTTACCTCGCGGGCTGACATCGACCCTTCGCGGTCGCCCGAAATGCAAGGAGTGTTCAGTCATGACCGAACAGGCCCCACCGAGCCATCGGACCGCAGGTCAGGAACCTCCGCCCAGTGGTTGGGCGACCGGGTTCATCGTGTTCGCCGGCGTGATGATGATCGTGGGTGGCGGGTTCCAGACTCTCACTGGTCTGGTCGCCATCTTCGAGGACGAGTTCTATGTCAGCACT
This sequence comes from uncultured Actinomycetota bacterium, assembly GCA_963729095.1. Taxonomy (GTDB): domain Bacteria; phylum Actinomycetota; class Actinomycetes; order Propionibacteriales; family Nocardioidaceae; genus Nocardioides. Next base: position 21,162 of record CAVSMX010000047.1, read on the forward strand.
CCGAACTACCTGCTCCAGTTCGATGCCACCAGTTGGGGCTGGATCCACCTGCTCCTCGGACTTCTCGTGCTGTTCGCGGGCTTCGCCGTACTGAACGGCAGGGTCTGGGGTCGCACCATCGGTGTGATCCTGGTGGCGTTGAGTGCCTTCGCCAACTTCGCGTTCATCCCGTACTACCCCTTCTGGTCGATCTTGATCATCGCGGTCGACATCTTCGTCATCTGGGCGCTGACGGCCCACGGTCGCGACATCACCCGCTGACCGGTCGAACGATCCGCTCGGGCGGTCAGGAGACGCAATGAAGTACGCCGTCACGGCGCGACGGGAACGGTCGAGAGGACACTGATCATGTCGAACGAGAAGCCCGCCACAAGCGAACCCGACGAAGACACCGCCAACGTCGAACCCCCCGCTTCGGAGGGAACGTCACGGGGTCGGGCGATTGCAGCCGTCATCTGCCTGGTGTTGGCGGGTTTGCTGACCACGCCCGCCGCGGTGGCGTACTGGGGTCAGCGGACCCTGAACGACGCAGATCGGTACGTCGACACCGTGGGTCCGCTGGTGGATTCCGAAGAGGTCCAGGACGTCATCGCGACCAAGGTCACCGAAGCGATCCAGCAGCAGGTCGACATCGAGAAGATCCTCAACGACGTCTTCGCCGGCGTCATCACCGACCGGCCTCGGCTCCAGCTGCTGGTGGGGCCACTGTCGGCAGCCGTCAACGGACTCGTGGAGCGCGAGGTCCGCGAGTTCATCGCCTCCGACGAGTTCGCCGAGTTCTGGACGCGGGTCAACACCCGAGCCCAGGAGGCACTCCATCGAATCCTGACCGGCGACGACTCCGGTGCCGTCTCGCTCAAGGACGACCAGGTCGTCCTCGACGTCGACGAGGTCATCAGCCGGGTCAAGGAACGGCTGGTGGATCGTGGCCTGACCATCGCCGAGAACATCCCCGTCCCCGAGACCGACCGACAGATCGTGCTCATGGACGCGCCCCAGCTGCGCCAGGCGCGCACGATCTACGCGTTCAGCAACCCCATTGCCAAGTGGCTGCTGCCCATCGTGGGCCTCCTGTTCCTGGGCGCGTTCCTGCTCGCCCGTCGCCGGCCGCGAATGACCGTGTGGATCGGCGCGATCGTCGCCGCCAACGCGCTCCTGCTGGCCCTGATGCTGTCCATCGGGCAGCAGCTGTTCGTCAACCATCTGGCCGGCACGGCGTTCGGACCCGCCAGCCGGGTCTTCTACAAGACCCTGCTCGCCTACCTCGAACGCGGCCAGGAGGTCGTGCTCTGGCTCGGCCTCATCCTGGTCGTGGCCGGCCTCTACGCCGGCGCGAACCGGTACGGCACCGCGATCCGGACGACGCTCTCGGGCGGTCTGGAGAACATCGGCACCAAGTTCGCCGACACCGGACTAGACGTGATCGCGAGGACCGGCCGCTGGGTCGCCGCCAACGCCGGATGGCTGCGGGTGGTCGTGGTCGCCCTGGGCGTGGTCGTGCTTCTCTGGGGGAACAACGCCTCCACGGAACGGCTGTGGTGGTCTCTAGCGCTGGTGCTGGTGCTGCTCGCGGTCCTGCAGGTCCTGGTCGGCGCCGGCCGAGCAAACAGACCGCCCCAGCCCGTGACATGAATGACTGACTGACCGTACAGTTAGCGAATGGCCACGGATATCCGTCAGACCCTCCCCGGGGTGGCCTACCACTCCGAGGAGACCTACGCCCTCGACAAGGAGCGGGTGTTCTACCGCAACTGGATCTACGTCGGACGCGCTGAACGAGTGGCCCGGCCGGGTGCCTGGATGCGCGTGGAGGTCGCGGACGAGAGCATCCTGGTCGTGCGCGGCAAGGACGAACAGATCCGCGCCTTCTACAACGTCTGCCGGCACCGTGGCTCCCGGATCTGCGACGACGAGCAGGGCGAGGTACGCACCCACCTTCGCTGTCCCTACCACGCCTGGGGCTACGCCCTCGACGGGACGCTCGTGACCACCCCGATGATCGAGAAGGACGAGATCGACCGCCCGTCGACCTCGCTGTGGCCCGTCCACGTCGATGTCTGGGAAGGGTTCGTCTTCGTCAACCTCTCCCGCGAGGAGCCTCGTCCCCTCGTCGAGCACCTCACCGACCAGATGGATGAGCCGTTGAAGTTGGCGCGGTTCGGACTGGCCGACCTACGGATCGGCAAGGTCACCGCCTTTGAGGTCCAGGCCAACTGGAAGATCGTCATCGAGAACTACAACGAGTGTCTGCACTGCCCGACGATCCACCCCGAGCTGGTGGCCGTCGTTCCGGCGTACAAGAAGGGCAGCATCTTCGAGGACGGCCGCTCCGACGGCGGAGTCACGCTCGCCGACGGGCGTACGGCGGTCGCCGACGACCCGCGCCTGCGGCTGCCGCTGCTGCCGGGTCTCAAACCGGACGACGACCCGGCGTCCTACTACGGCGCGTTGGTCTACCCGACGATGTTCCTCGACGTCGACGGGTCCAGCTGCCTGGCCACCGCGGTGTTCCCCACCGGCCCGCAGAGCTGCCGGCTGGTGACGGAGTACCTCTTCAGCCCCGAGGCGCTGGCGGACCCCGCGTTCGACCCGTCGCCGATCGTGGAGTTCAACGAGCGCGTGACTCAGCAGGACAACGAGGCATGTGAGCGCGTGCAGCGCGGCGTCACCTCGCGGACGTTCGACCACGGCGTCTTCCCTGCCAAGGACTCCTGGGTCTACGAGTTCGACCAGCGCTACCTGCGCGACGTCACCTGAGGACGATTCGCGCGTCCAGGGCGAGTACGCCGGCAGCCCCGGCGAGCACCGGGTTGAGCTCCAGCTCGATGAGTTCGGGGTGCGCGGCGGCGAGGTGCGAGACGCGGGCGACCACCTCGGCCAGCGCGTCCAGGTCGACGGGCACGCGCCCCCGGGCGCCGAGAAGGACCGGAGCGCCCTGCAGGGACAGCAGGAGCTCGCGAGCTGCGGCGGCCGACACCGGCGCGATGGCGCACGCCGTGTCACCGAGCACCTCGGTGAAGATGCCGCCGAGTCCGACCATGACGACCGCGCCGAACTTCGGGTCGCGCACACTGCCCACGATCAGCTCGACCCCGTCGTCGAGGTCGGCCATCTCCTCGACGGAGACGGCGGGCGGGGCCAGCCGCGCGACCAGCTCGTCGTAGGCCGCGCGCGCCGCGTCCGGGCCGACGAGCCCGAGGACCACGCCGCCGCCCTCCGACTTGTGCAGCCGGCCCTCCGCCTTGAGGACGACCGGGAAGCGGAGGTCCGCCAGCGCGGCCTCGAACCCAGCGGTATCCGTGACCGACGCCGCGGCGGGGAAGGCGATGCCGGCCGCGGCGAACAGCGCCCGCGCGGCGGCGTACGACGTGTCCGTGACCGGCGGCGCGGGAGGTGGGAGCTCCTCGGCGAGGCCGCCCGACGCGGGCTCGACGAGGCCGGCAAGCACCACGCACGCGCGGTCGACGTCGCGGTGCACGGGGATGCCCGAGCCTCGCAGCAGCCGGCTCGCAGGGCTGTCCGGGTAGATCGTCTGCACGACAAGTGGCTTGCCGTGGACCGTGACCGCGTCGGCCATCTGACGGGCCGCAGCCAGCTCCACCTCGGTGAGGCCGGACTGGTCTGCGGAGTAGCCGCCGAAGTAGCCGGTCAACAGCACGCCGTCCACCTGGTCGGAGGCCAGCAGGACCTCGACGCCCCGGGCATAGCGCCCTGGGTCCCGCTCCCCCGCGCCGGCGAGGTCGACCGGGTTGGTCACTGTCGCCTGCGCCCACAGCGCCGTCTCGAGCTCGGCGGTGAGCACGCCGGTCAGTACCGGCGTCTGCAACCCGGCCGCAACCAGCGCGTCCGCGGCCACCGCCCCGTGCCCGCCCCCGTCGGTGAGGACCACGGCCCGGCGGCCGGACAGCCGCGGCGACCAGCGCAGAGCGGCCAGCAGGTCGGCCATCTGGGTCGGGTGCTCCACCCGGATCGCGCCTACTGCCGCGCACGCGGCGTCGACCACCATCGAGGAGGACGTGAGCGAGCCGGTGTGGGAGGCCGCACTGCGCACCGCCGCCTCGGTGCGGCCGGGAGCCAGCACGACCAGCGGTTTTCCTGCGTCGCGCAGCATCCGGGCAGCGTCGAGGAAGGCCCGACCGTCGACGACGTCCTCGACGTAGACCGCCACGGCCCGGGTTCCCTCGTGGTCCACGCAGGCGTGCAGGAAGTCGACGAGGCCGAGATCCGCCTGGTTGCCGAGCGAGACGAACCTGGACACACCCAGGCCACGGTCGGCCAGCAGGTCGGCGAGGTCGAGCACCAGGTTGCCGCTCTGGCTGAGCACCGCTACGTCACCGGCAGGGAGCACCGCGTGCGCCAGCTGAAGCCCGGTCGTGGTGTCGACGACCCCGAGGCAGTTGGGACCGACCAGCACCGCGCCGGCAGCCCGAGCGATCGCCAGCGCCTCGGCCTCGAGCTTGGCCCCCTTCGCACCCGCCTCGGAGAGTCCCGCGGTGATCCCCACGATCGCCCTGGCCCCGGCGGCGACGGCGTCGGACACCGACGTCACGAAGCCCTCGGCCGGCACGCAGAGCACGGCCAGGTCGACGCGCAGGTCGCGCGCGGCGGCGGCGGCCTCCGCCGATGGATAGGCGGGCTCGCCGAGGACCTCGCCGCCGTGGCGGTTGACGAGCAGCACGGTGCGTTCGCCCCGCGAGGACAGGGCACGTCGCGCGAGGATGTGGCCCCACTTCGCCGAGTCGTCACTGGCTCCCACGATGGCCACCGTGCGAGGCGAGAAGACAGCCTCGAGTGCGCGGATCGGCGATCCTTGACGCCTCACGCGGCGAACTCTAGCATCACTGACTGACTGAACAGTCAATTACGGTGGAGGCCATGGCAGCCAAGTCGTCCCAACCCAGCCAGCGGGAGCAGGCGGCCGCGGAAGCGCGCACCCGGATCCTCGCCGCCGCCGTGGACTGCATCGTCCGCGACGGCCTGGCCCAGGTCCGGATGGCCTCGATCGCCCGCACGGCGGGAGTGTCGGCCGGCCTGCTGCATTATCACTTCGACACCAAGGAGCTCCTGTTCGGTGAGGTCCTGAAGTACTCCCACGAGACCTCCGCCGAGCTCAACCAGCGCGCGCTCGACGGCGCGGGCGAGGGCGCCGCCGAACGGATGGCGTCCTTCCTCGACCGGTGCCTGCCCAGCGACCAGCAGCGTGCCGACGAGTGGCTCCTCTGGCAGGAGCTGGCCCTGCTCTGCATCCGCGACCCGCACCTCGCCAAGGTGGGGGCCGAGCTCTACGAGGACCTCTACGTCACGGTGGCCGACATCGTGCGTGAGGGCGTGGCCGCCGGGGAGTTCGAGACCACGCTCGACCCGAGGCTGATCGCCGAGACGGCGGTCGCGCTCACCGACGGGCTCGGCGCCCGGGTGCTGGCGGGCGACCCCATCCTCGGGATCGATGACGCGCGCAGCACGATCGCCACTGCGGTCGGCGTCCTGGTCGGCCACGACGGACCACTTCCGACGCCGGCGGCGCTCGAAGGTGGAGCCGGAAGGTGAGTCCGCGCCCCGGTCACGACGTCGCCCGGTCCTCGAGACGGGGCTTCCTGACCGGTGGTCTGGCGCTGGGCGCGTCCTTGACGCTGCCCGGCTGCGCCTACATCCGCGACGACGCACCAACCGACGTACCGGCGCCGCCCTCGGCGAAGGCGAAGATCGACGGCGACCTCGTCTACTTCAACTGGGCCGACTACCTCGCCCCGAGCGTCGTCAAGGGCTTCCAGGAGGAGTACGGCGTCAAGGTGATCGAGTCCAACTACGACTCGATGGAGGGCATGTACGCCAAGCTTGCCGCCGGCAACGAGTACGACATCGTCTTCCCCATCGCCAAGTGGGTCGTCAAGCTCAAGCGCGAGGGCAAGCTCCGCTCCATCGACCCTGGCCAGCTGAAGAACGCCGAGCAGGTCTTCTACTCCGGCTCGTACTTCAACCAGCCCTGGTACGACGAAGGCTCCGAGGTGACGGTCCCGTTCACCGTCTACAAGACCGGGATCGGCTGGCGCACCGACAAGGTGTCGACGATGACCGGCAGCTGGGAGGACCTCTGGAACGATGAGGCCAGCGGCCACATCTTCACCCTCGACGACCAGGACGAGGCGCTGGCGATGGCCGCCCTCCGGCTCGGCCACGACGTCAACACCGCCGAGCCGTCTGAGCTCAACGACATGAAGGACCTCCTGATCAGCCAGAAGGAGTACCTCAGGGCCTACTCCTCCGACGACATCAACAACATGGTCAGCGGGGACGCCTGGGTGCACCACATGTGGAGCGGCGACTTCCTCTACCTCAGGGACGGGCTGGTCGACGACCCGACCGACTACGACTTCGAAGCCCCGACCGAGGGCACGCCGATCAACTCCGATACCTACGCCATCCCGGCCAACGCCAAGCACCCGGGCACCGCGATGGTGTTCATCGACTACCTGCTCCGGCCCGAGAACGCCATCAAGAACATGAACTACCTCTACTACCCGTTCCCGGTGAAGGACGCGCTGCCGGCGTTCGCGGAGCTTGCCAAGGATGTGCCGGCCTGCAACGTCGAGATCTCGGACCTGGAGAACGAGAACGTCTTCCGCCTGCTCGGCACCGACGAGGTCCAGCGCCGCGCGGCGACCTGGACCGAAGTGAAGGCGAGCTGACGTGGCGGCCCCGGTAGCGACCCGGGAGGCGACCCCGGTATCGACCCCGCCACCTGCCCCTCGTTCGGCACAGCGCACCCGGTTGTGGGGATGGCTGCTCGCGCTGCCGACCGCGTGGATGGTGGCGTTCTTCGTCTCCAGCATGGTGATCGTCGTCCTGCTGTCATTCGGCCGCACGACCAACGACGGGTTCCCGGTGTTCGCCCTGAGAACCGACAACTACCGCGCACTGTGGAACGAGGTCTACTTCGAGCTGTTCATGCGCTCGCTGGTCTACGCCCTCGCGACGGTCGTCATCTCACTGCTGATCGCCTACCCGGTCGCCTACGCGATCGCGCTCTACGGCGGCCGCTACAAGAACGCCCTGATCGCGGCGATCGTGGTGCCGTTCTTCGCCAGCTACCTGATCCGCATGTACGCCTGGAAGGCGCTGCTCTCCGACGACGGCCTGCTCAACAGCGGCCTGCGCGAGCTCGGGCTGAGCGACGGGATCACTTTCCTCAACACGCCGTACGCCGTGGTCGGGGGTCTGGTCTATGGCTTCGTGGTCTTCATGATCCTGCCGATCTACGCGTCACTCGAGCGCCTCGACGTGTCGCTCATCGAGGCCGGCAAGGACCTCTACCACGGCCCGGTGCGCACCTTCTTCTTCGTTACCCTGCCGGCCACCCGCGCCGGTCTGTACGGCGGCATGCTGCTGGTCTTCCTGCCGGCGCTCGGCGACTTCGTCAGCGCGCAGCTGCTGGGCGGCGCGAACACCTACATGATGGGCAACCTGGTCCAGCAGCAGTTCATGGAGGGCCAGAACTGGCCGCTGGGCTCGGCGCTGACCGTCGGCATGATGGTGGCGCTGACCATCCTCATGGTCGCCTACCTCCGCGCCACCTCGACCAAGGCACGTGAGCTCTGATGGCCCGCGGAGGCAAGGTGGAGCGCAAACCGCGGTTCGCGGTGGCGGTGACCGTCGTGTTCTTCGCCTGGCTCTACCTGCCGATCCTCGCCGTCGCCCTCTTCAGCTTCAACGACAAGAAGTCGCTGTCGTCGTTCTCAGGCTTCAGCATGCAGTGGTACGACGCGCTCGTGCACGACAGTGCGCTGCTCGACTCCCTCGTGGCCAGCCTCAAGATCGCCACCCTCGCGACGCTCGGCTCGCTCGTTCTGGGCACGATGCTCGCGCTCGGCCTCGAGCGGGTCCGCTCGCGGCGCGGCCGGGTCATCGGGGCCGTCACGCTGCTCCCCCTCGTCACCCCCGAGATCGTCACCGGTGTCGCCGCGCTGCTGCTGTTCACCGGTATCGGGCTCAAGCTCTCGATGACCACGGTCATCCTCGCCGAGATCACGTTCTCGATCGCCTACGTCACGGTGATCGTCCGCGGCCGGCTGGCGGGCATCGCCCTGGAGGTGGAGGAGGCCGCGCGCGACCTGGGCTGCACGCCGTTCCAAGCGGTGCGGCTGGTCATCATCCCGATGCTCGCCCCCGCACTCCTCGGGGCGGGGCTGCTCGTCTTCGCGCTGGTCTTCGACGATTTCGTGCTCGCGTTCTTCACCACCGGCGTCGACCCCCAGCCGCTGCCGGTGCGGGTGTACTCCTCGATCCGCTTCGGGGTCTCCCCCGCCATCAACGCGATCGGCACGCTGATGCTGCTCGCCTCTGCCCTGCTCATCGTGGCCGCCCTGGTGCTCCCGCGCCTGTTCAGCCGCGGAACGTCCAGCCTGGACCTGATCACCGGAGGCGAACGCCCGTGAACTCACCCCACGTGATGAGCACTCCCTCGGTCTCCCTGCGCGGCCTGACCAAGGTCTTCGGCGGAGCGACCGTCGTCGACCACCTCGACCTCGACATCGCGACCGGCGAGTTCTTCTCCCTGCTCGGCCCGTCGGGCTGCGGCAAGACCACCACCTTGAGGATGATCGCCGGCTTCAGCGACCCGACCGCAGGGACTGTCCTCGTCGACGGTGACGACGTCACCAGCACTCCGCCGCACAAGCGCGACGTCAACACGGTCTTCCAGAGCTACGCCCTCTTCGAGCATCTCGACGTACGGCGCAACGTCGGTTTCGGGCTGCGCCGCAAGGGCATCGACAAGGCCGCCCTCGACAAGCGCGTCGCCCAGATGCTCGAGCTGGTCGAGCTCGGCGACCGGGCCAATGAAAGGCCGAGCCGGCTCTCCGGCGGCCAACGGCAGCGAGTCGCGCTGGCCCGTGCACTGATCAACGAGCCCAAGGTGCTCCTGCTCGACGAGCCGCTGGCCGCGCTGGACCTCAAGCTGCGGCACGCGATGCAGACCGAGCTCAAGGCGATCCAGCGCGAGGTCGGCATCACCTTCCTCTTCGTCACCCACGACCAGGACGAGGCACTCAGCATGAGCGACCGGGTCGCGATCATGAACGGGGGCATCGTCGAGCAGTGCGGCACACCCGAGGACGTCTACGAGCGACCGACCTCGGTCTTCGCGGCCGGCTTCATCGGCACCAGCAACCTGATGAGCGGCTCGTGGTCCGGCGGGTGCGTGGCCGTCTCCCCGGACGTCCGGGTCCCGGCACCGGGACATCAGGGCTCGGCCGAGGGCGACGCCGTCAGCATCACGGTGCGACCGGAGAAGGTCTGGCTCACCGAGCTCACGCCCGACATGTACCGACTGCCCGGCACCATCGTCGCGACCAGCTACCACGGCGCCACCACCCGGTACGTCGTCTCGATCGCCTCCGACCTGACCCTCACCGTCCTCGAGCAGAACCTCCCGCGGATGCGGGCCGAGGACCGTTGGAACCCGGGCGACCGCGTCGAGATGGGCTGGCTGCCCGAGCACACGGTGGTGCTCACATGAGCGGTGCGGACGTCGTGGTCGTGGGTGCCGGTCTGGCCGGGCTGGCCGCCGCGCGCGACCTCGAGGCAGGGGGCGCACAGGTCACGGTGCTCGAGGCGCGGCCCCGGGTCGGCGGCCGCGTCGAGCAGGTCGAGCTCGCCGACGGCCGCCGCGTCCAGCTCGGTGGCGAGGTGGTGGGCAACGCCCACACCAGCTATCTGGACCTCGTGAAAGAGCTCGGACTCACGCTGACCGCGTCGTACGTCGCCGAGCCGGGCGAGATAACCCGCCAGGTGCCTGACTCCGTCGACGTCGGCGAATGGCCGTCGTGGTGCACGCCGGCCGACCGGGCGTCGTACGCCGAGGTGGAGGCCGCTCTCGACAAGGTGCTCGGCACCATCGATCCCGACGACCCCTGGTCGTGCCCGGACCTCAGCCGCCTGGACCGGCTCAGCGTGGGTGCCTGGCTGCGGGAGGTCGGGGCCTCGCCCGGCGTGCTGCGACTCTGGGAGCTCGTTCACCTGAGCCTCGCCGACGGGTCGATCGAGCGGCAGAGCCTGTTCGCGTACGCCCGCAAGATCGTCGTGGGTGGCACGACGGGCAGCTACGACGTCGAGCAGTGGGAGAACCTCCGGGTAGCCGAGGGTTCCGCCACGGTGGCGTTGACGATGGCCGACGCCCTGCGCGACGTACGCCTCTCCACGCCGGTCCGCAGCATCCGGATCGCCACGCACGACAGCGTGGTCACCACGAGCGCGGGCGAGAAGCTCCGCGCCGACGCGGTCGTCATCGCCGTCCCGTCCGGTCCGGCACGGGACATCCACATCCAGGGCGTCAGCGAGGCGCGGCTCACGTCGCTGCGGCGGCAGCGGCACGCCCTTGCCGCGAAGTTCGTGGCGGCCTACGACGAGCCGTTCTGGCGGGCTCGCGGCCAGAACGCGCTGTCGGAGAGCGAGGGCGTGCTCGGCTCCACCTGGCCACAGCAGCATGGCGTTCTCTCGGCACTGGTCCCACCCGAGCGCTACGCCGCGTTCGCGTCCACCGACCCGGACACCAGGACCCGCGAGGCGCTCGCCCAGGTCGCCGAGCTGTACGGACCGGAGGCGACCGCGCCGCTGCAGACCTGGACCCGGCTGTGGGGCACCGACCCCTGGACGCAGGGCTACGTCACGAACTGGCGACCGGGCGACGTCGAGGCCGTGGGGCCACTCCACGGCACCCATGAACCGCCCTTCTACGTCTGCGGCTCCGACCAGTGGGTCGCCGGCTACATGGAGGGCGCCGTCCGGACCGGACGCGGCGCCGCCGCGGCCGCACTATCAGGAACTGGAGAAGGAACGGCATGGACTTCGGGCTGACAGACGAGCAGCGCAGCATCGTGGATGTGACGCGCACGTTCGTCGAACGCGAGCTCTATCCCCACGAGGAGGAGGTCGAGCGCACGGGCGTACTACGGCCGGAGCTCGTCGCCCAGATCCGCTCGAAGGCACTGGCCGCCGGACTGTACGCCGCCAACATGCCCGAGGACGTCGGCGGCGCCGGCCTCGACACAGTGACGTGGGTGCTCTACGAGAAGGAGCTCGGCAGGGCGAACTACGCGCTGCACTACTCCGGGGTCGTACGACCGTCGAACATCCTGCTGGCCGGCACCGAGGCGCAGCGCGAGCGCTACCTCTACCCGTGCGTGCGCGGCGAGAAGGTCGACTGCCTGGCGATGACCGAGCCGGGCGCCGGATCAGACATGCGTGGCATGCGGACCCGCGCCACTCGCGACGGTGACGGCTGGCGGATCCGCGGGACCAAGCACTTCATCAGCCACGCCGCCGAGGCCGACTTCGTGATCCTCGTGGCAGTGACGGGGTCCGACGACGCGGACCGCCCGACCATGTCGATCTTCCTGATCGACCTCGACACCCCCGGCCTGTCGCTGCACGAGGGCTACCGCAACGTCTCGCACCGCGGGTACACCAACTCCATCCTCGACTTCGACGACGTCCGGGTGGGCGACGAGGCCCTGCTCGGCGAGGAGGGCAAGGGTTTCGAGCTGGCCGGTACCTGGCTCGGCTCGACGCGTCTGCAGGTCGCCGCGTCGTGCCTCGGGCGTGCCGAACGAGCGCTCGAGCTCTCCGTGAAGCATGCGGCGACCCGAGAGCAGTTCGGCCAGCCGATCGGTCGCTTCCAGGGCGTGGGCTTCAAGCTCGCCGACATGGCGTGCGAGCTGCGAGCCGCCGAGCTGATGACCTTGCACGCCGCGTGGAAGTACGACCAGGGAACGGCCACGGACTCCGACATCGCCATGGCGAAGCTCAAGGCGACCGAGATGCTGGCGATGGTCGCCGACGAGGCGATCCAGATCCACGGCGGCATGGGGCTGATGGACGAGCTGCCCCTGGAGCGGATCTGGCGCGACGCGCGCATCGAGCGGATCTGGGACGGGACCTCCGAGATCCAGCGACACATCATCAGCCGGTCGCTGCTGCGGCCGTTGGGAGCCTGACATGAGCGATCTGCCAGACCCCGTGCGAACCCGCGTCGAGGAGGGCGTCCTCGAGGTCACCCTCGACCGGCCGAAGGCCAACGCCATCGACCTGGCAACGAGCCGGGAAATGGGGCAGGTCTTCGCGTCGTTCCGCGACGACCCCGACCTCCGGGTGGCGATCGTGCGTACCGAGGGCGACAAGTTCTTCTGCGCCGGCTGGGACCTCAAGGCGGCTGCAGACGGCGACGCGGTCGACGGCGACTACGGCGTCGGCGGGTTCGGGGGCCTCCAGGAGCTGCCCGACCTCAACAAGCCCGTGATCGCCGCGGTCCACGGCCTGGCGATGGGTGGCGGTTTCGAGCTCGCGCTCTCGTGCGACCTCATCTACGCCTCGGAGGCCACCCAGTTCGGCCTGCCCGAGATCAACGCGGGCACCCTCGCCGATGCAGCGTCGATCAAGCTGCCCAAGCGGATGCCGTACCACGTCGCCATGGAGCTGCTCCTGACCGGTCGCTGGATGCCGGCCGCGGAGGCGGCGCGCTGGGGCGTGGTCAACGAGGTGCTGCCCGACGAGGAGGCGGTGCGGGCCCGGGCCTGGGAGACCGCCCGTCTGCTGGCTTCCGGACCGCCGCTGGTCTTCGCCGCGATCAAGGAGACGGCACGGGTGGCGGAGTCCCTGCGGTTCCAGGAGGCCATGGACCTGGTCACGAAGAGCCAGCTCCCGACGGTGGCGACGCTCTACACCTCCGAGGACGGCCAGGAAGGCTTCCGGGCCTTCGCCGAGAAGCGCAAGCCGGTCTGGAAGGGCCGCTGAAAGAAGGGGAACCACCCATGAACCGCAAGGTGATGATCACCTGTGCCTTGACCGGTGCTGGTGACACTGTTGGTCGTTCGGAGCATGTGCCGGTGACTCCGGAGCAGATCGCGGAGTCGGGTATTGCTGCGGCGCGGGCGGGGGCCACGATCGTGCATGTGCATGTGCGTGACCCGGAGTCCGGGAAGGGGTCGCGGGAGGTGGGGTTGTATCGGGAGGTGGTGGAGCGGATCCGGGCCTCGGAGGTGGACGTGGTCATCAACACCACGGCCGGGATGGGTGGTGACCTGGTGTTGGATCCGCGGGACCCGACGAGGTTTGTGGAGGGCACCGACCTGGTCGGTGGGGTGGACCGGTTGGCGCATGTGGAGGAGCTGGTGCCGGATATCTGCACGCTGGATTGTGGGAGCCTGAACTTCGGGGAGGGCAGCCTGGTCTATGTGAGTACCCCGGACATGCTCCGGGAGGGCGCGAAGCGGATCCAGGAGCTCGGGGTGCGGTGTGAGATGGAGATCTTCGACACCGGGCACCTGTGGTTCGCCAAGACGCTGGTCGAGGAGGGGCTGATCGACGCGCCGGCGATGTACCAGCTGTGCATGGGCATCCCCTACGGTGCGCCGGCGGACCCGCTGACGTTGGCCGCGATGGTCGCCCAGCTCCCCGAGGACGCGGTGTGGGCCTCGTTCGCGCTGGGTTCGATGCAGATGCCGTGGGTGGCGCAGTCGGTGCTGCTGGGCGGGCACGTGCGGGTCGGGTTGGAGGACAACCTGTACCTGAGCCGGGGGGTGAAGGCCACCAACGCCCAGCTGGTCGAGCGGGCCAGGATGATCGTGGAGGGGATGGGCGCCCAGGTGGCCACCCCCGACCAGGGCCGCGAGATCCTCGCCCTGACGCCCCGATGAGCGCCCCGATGAGCGCCCCGGTGAGCGCCCCGGTGAGCGACCCGGTGACCAGGGTGGCCAGGGTGGCGCCGGAGGATGTGGAGACGGTCGCGTGTGTGGGTGCCGGGGTGATCGGGGGTGGCTGGGTGGCCTACTTCCTGGCCCGCGGCTACCGGGTGCTGGCCTGGGACCCGGCCGAGGACGCCGGGACCCGGCTGCGGCACCTGGTCGACCAGGCGTGGCCGGCGCTGACCGACCTGGGGCTGGCCGAGGGGGCCAGCCTGGACCGTCTGGTCGTGGTCGATGACCTGGCCACCGCCTGCGGGCAGGCGGACTTCGTCCAGGAGAGCGCCCCGGAGGACCTCGAGCTCAAACGCACCCTGCTCGCCGACATCGACGCGGCCACCCCCCAGGGCGTGGTGATCTCGTCCTCGACCTCGGGCTATCCGATGAGCCAGATGCAGGACAAGTGCGCCCACCCCGAGCGCACCGTGGTCGGACACCCGTTCAACCCGCCCTACCTGATCCCGCTGGTCGAGGTGGTCGGCGGCCTGGCGACCTCCCCGGACGTGGTCGCCTGGACCTCCGACTTCTTCCGGCACGCCGGGAAGTCGGTGATCACCCTGGACCGCGAGGTACCCGGGTTCATCGCCAACCGGCTCCAGGAGGCGATGTGGCGCGAGGCGCTGCACATGGTCGCCGCCGGCGAGGCCACCGTGGAACAGATCGACCTCTCCATCACCGACGGCCCCGGCCTGCGCTGGCCGATCCACGGCCCGATGCTCACCTTCCACCTGGCCGGCGGCCAGGGCGGGATGGCACACATGCTCGACCACTTCGGACCCTCCCTCCAGGCCCCCTGGACCCGGCTGGTCGCCGCCGAGCTCACCCCCCAACTCCGCAACACCGTCGTCCACGGCTGCCAACAAGAAGCAGGCAACCGCAGCATCGACGACCTCATCGCCGAACGAGACCGCGGCGTGATCGCCATCCTGCGCGCACTCGGCCGCGCATGACCACCCCACCCCTCACCTGGCACGAACCCGTCCAGGACGCCTGGATCGACTACAACGGCCACCTCTCCGAGCCCTACTACGTGCTGGTCTTCGGGCACGCCACCGATGCCGTGATGGACAGCGTCGGGCTGGGCCCGGCGTACCGCGACGCACACGATGCGTCGCTCTACACCGTGGAGGCACACATCCGGTACCTCGACGAGGTCTCCGCCGGCAGCGACCTCGAGGTGCGCTCGTCCGTCATCGGCGCCACCGGCAAGCTGCTGTGGATCTGGCACGAGCTCTGGGTCGACGGCCGGCTCCGCGCCACCGAGGAGGTGCTCGGAGTGCACGTCGTCGGGCGGAGCTCGGCGGCGTTCCCCGACGACGTCGCCGCCCAGGTGCGGGCGGTCAGCGTCGAGCCTCCCCAGGAGGCCGGCGGCCGGATCCGGCCGCTCCCTCCGATCGCCGGGTCGGTGTGAGCGTCACCGCACGTGACGACGGGCCGAAGCAAGAACCGCCCCACCCCCCGGCGAAGGGGATGGGGCGGGCCGCAGTACACCTCTCGGGGGACAGGTCGGGTCCGCAGCGGGCGGGCCCGCGCGGCGCACACGCGGCATCGAGCACCATGGCACCGCGCGGCCCGGAGTGGGGAGACCCTTGCCTCTTCGGCGTGTCGAGGAAACAACAGCAAGCGACCCTCCGCACGGTTCGCGGCGCAAGGATCGCCTGCAACGGGTGAGCCACCGTGCTCCAGAAGAGCGGAAGGTGGTCTCCTGCGCCCTGGAAGCCGGGGTGCCCCGCAGCCGAGGACAAGGAGTCCGCGATGTCAGAAAGTACAGATCCTCCCGCCGGCGGAGACGAGTTCATGGCGGCCGCGACCGACGGTGTCTACACCTTGCTCGTCGCCGACTTCGCCGACACGTCAACCGCGTGGGATGCCTATCAGGCGCTGGAGTCGGTGGAGGACGGACGCACCGTCGAGATCGAGGGGGTCGTCGTGGTCAAGCGCGATGCCGACGGAAAGCTCGACATCCAGAAGGCCACCGACCACAGCACGCGCTCCGGCCTCAAGTGGGGCGTCGTCGGCGGCATCGCCCTGGGCGTCATCTTCCCGCCGTCGATCATCGGTAGCGCGGCGGCACTGGGCGCCGCCGGGGCGGCGACCGGCAAGCTGCGTCAGCTGCACCATCACAAAGAGCTCGCCGAGCAGCTCGAGAACTCCATCGCGCCGGGCCACTCCGGAATCCTCGCGCTGGTCTCCGATCCGGGCGCCGCAGAGATCCGCAAGGCGCTTGCCAAGGCCGACGCCATTGTCGAGGGCGCGATCGACGACGTCGCGGCACGGGACATCAAGGCCGCAGCGAAGGAAGCCTCGGAGGAGGACTCCTCGTAGCGGACCAACGCTCGCTCACGTCCGGCTCCGGACCTGGAGGACCTGAGGTTGGTCGACTGCGCCCTGCCGGGTGCACCTAGAACCCGGCCAGGCCCTTGCCGAAGATGGCGACCCCGATCACCAGGAGCAGGACAGCCATCACCGTGGCGTTGTTGGCGGTCAGCCAGACCCTCATCTCGTCCAATGGCCCCTGCATCCGCTCACGAGCGACCAGGTAGGCGAGCACGGGAGCCATCACGGAGACGGAGCCGATCACCACGAAGACGGCGACCGCTACGACCGTCTCCGGACCGGACAGCGCGGCTCCCCCGATGGTCACGCCCCCCGTCAGGCACAGGGTGAGGTTCTTGGGGTTCACCGCCGACAGCAAGACCCCCAGGCCGAAGGCCTTGCCCGCGGTGATGCTGTCCGTGGCGGCCATCCACGACGGCAGCTTCGGCTCCTCTCCCGCCTTCGGGCGCGATCGCCACTGTTGCGCTGCGAGCAGCACTGCTGCGGCGCCCAGCACCAGCTTGAGGATCGAGGAGAAGGTGGACGGTCCACCGTCGTCGGATTGGTCGACGGGGTTCACCAGCACGGTGACAGCCACCACGACGGCCGTGATGCCCAGCACCCAACCCACCATGAAGGCAACGCTGGCGGCCTTCGCCCGCGGCGCCAGCAGCATCAGGATCACAGCGATGATGGGGACGGGTGAGATCGCGACGCCGAGGGCAACCGGCAGGAGGTCGCCGATGACACTTCCCATGGTTACTCCCTGCCGCTGCCTGCGACTGACGACCTTGGTCGGCCGCCCACGGCGGTCTCCGACTCGACGCTAGACCGAACGGCTGCCGGCGTACCTCAC
Source organism: uncultured Actinomycetota bacterium (assembly GCA_963729095.1). Taxonomy (GTDB): domain Bacteria; phylum Actinomycetota; class Actinomycetes; order Propionibacteriales; family Nocardioidaceae; genus Nocardioides. Next base: position 38,067 of record CAVSMX010000047.1, read on the forward strand.
CCGGCACGGGCGAGTCGGGCAACGCGCGAAGAATGGAAGCCTTCTGGTCGGAGGAGATGCCGTGTCCCACGACGACGAACGCGCCGAACCCGCCGCACCGGGCGGTTCACCGCCCGCCACGCACCATCGACGTCGCCTGATGCCGCCCTCGTTCGTCGGGTACCGCGGCAGGTGGCTGCGAGCCGACCTGGTCGCAGGGTTGACGGTGTGGGCGGTGCTCGTGCCCGAGTCCCTTGCCTACGCAACCATTGCCGGCGTACCCCCCGTCGTCGGCCTCTACGCCGCCGTACCAGCGCTGGCCATCTACGCGCTCGTCGGATCGTCGCGTCACCTCATCGTCGCCCCCATGTCGGCAACCGCGGCCCTGTCGTTGGGAATCGTGGCGGACGTCGCTGGCACCGACGGAGACGTCGTTGTCCTGACCGCTGCCCTGGCTGTGGCCACTGGCCTGGTTGCGATGGCGGCCGGACTGCTGCGCCTGGGGTTCCTGGCCTCCTTCATCTCCGAGCCGGTGCTGAAGGGGTTCATCATCGGGTTGGCGCTGACGATCATGATCGGTCAGCTTCCGGCCCTGGTGGGCGTGGAGAAGGGCAGCGGGAACTTCTTCGAGCAGACCTGGGACCTCCTGACCCATCTGAACGACGCTCAGGCGCTCGCCACCGTGGTGGGGCTCGGGAGCCTGGCTGCTCTGTTGGTCCTGCGCCGATGGCTGCCGTTCGTTCCGGGGTCGTTGGCCGTGGCGTTGCTCGGCATCGTCGTGGTGGCGCTCTTCGGGCTCGACGACCACGGACTGGAGATCGTGGGAACCATCGAGCCGGGTCTTCCCGACCTGGGCCTTCCCGACGTCTCGGGCAGCGACTTCCTCGACCTGCTCGCCGCGTCGGTCGGCGTCATGCTCGTCGGGTTTGCCGAGGGCCTCGGGGCGGCAAAGACGTACGCCGCGCGCGCCGGCTACGACATCGACCCGAACCGGGAGCTGTTCGGCCTCGGAGCCGCCAACCTGGGTGCGGGGCTGACCAGCGGCATGGTCGTCAACGGCAGCCTGTCGAAGACAGCCGTGAACGGAGCCGCCGGGGCTCGATCGCAGATCTCCGGCCTGACCGCCGCCGCACTGACGGTGGTCACCCTGCTGCTGCTGACGGGCCTGTTCGAGAAGCTTCCGGAAGCAACCCTGGCGGCCATCGTTGTCGCAGCAGTCATCGAGCTGGTCGACATCGCCTCGTTGCGGCGCCTGTGGCGAGTGCGCTCCGGACAGCTGGCCAGCCTCTACCGGCTCACGAGCCGGGCAGACTTCCTTGCGGCTGCCGCGACGCTGCTGGGCGTCCTGCTCTTCGAGACCTTGCCTGGCCTGGTGATCGGCGTTGCGATCTCCCTGGCGCTGCTGATCGCCCGGACCTCCAGACCCCACACCGCCGTCCTGGTGCCGGTCCCGCAGGCCGGGGATGCGCCCCGGGGCGCGCAGGGCAGGATCTGGGTCGACTCCGAACGCAACCCCGACCTCTCCGCGGTTCCCGGAATCCTCGTGGTCAGGGTCGAGGCACCGTTGCTCTTCACCAACGCCGACGTCGTTCGCGAGGAGGTCCGCACGTTGGTGACGACTGCCACCCCGCGGCCGGGGCTGGTCGTCCTCGACGGGCGGAGCACTCCGTCGATCGACGTGACCGCGGCCGCGATGCTCGTCCAGCTTCGCCAGGACCTCCGCCGCCTGGGAACCGATCTGGTGATGGCGGACAACGTCGGGCAGGTGCGCGACATCCTCGAGGTCGCCGAACCCCTGGACGAGCCGCCCATCTTCGTCACCATCGATGACGCCATCGCCTCAGCCGCGGAGCCGCGAGAGGGATGAGCCGGTGGTCCTTGTCGAGCCGTCCGGCGTGGCTGTTGCCATCGCTGCAGGGGTACCAGCCTGCGTGGTTCCGCCTGGACGTGCTGGCCGGCCTGGCGGCGGGCACGGTGGTGGTTCCGCAGGCCATGGCCTACGCCACGATCGCCGGGCTCCCCGTCGAGGTCGGGTTGTACACGTGCATGCTGCCGATGCTGCTCTACGCGCTGCTCGGCGGGTCACGAGCGCTGAGCGTTTCGACCACGTCGACGATCGCCGTACTGGCGGCCACCACGCTCGCGGACCTCTCCCCTCGCTCCCCCGATGAACTGGTGCGCGACGCCTTCACGCTCACCGTCCTGGTCGGCGTCTGCCTGCTGGGCATGCGGGCGTTCCGGCTCGGCTCGCTGGTGGAGAACATCAGCCCGGCAACGCTGACCGGCGTCAAGATCGGGGTCGGCCTCACGGTGGCCGCCGGGCAGCTGCCGCACCTGCTGGGCGTGTCACCGGACCCGGATACCGACGGATTCTTCGCGAAGATGGCCGACACGCTCGGGAAGATCCCGGACGCCGAGCCTGTGACCGTCGCGGTCTCGGCGACGTCCATCGCCCTCCTGCTCCTTCTACGTCGTTTCGTGCCCCAGATCCCGGGTCCGCTGATCGCCGTCGCCGGCGGCATCATCCTGGTGGCTGCCACCAACGTCGAAGCACGGGGGCTCGACCTCATCGACCCAGTGCCGAGTGGACTACCCGAGCTGTCGCTGCCGGTGTTCGAGGACGTCTTCGCACTGCTTCCGGGGGCCCTCGCCATCGCGGTCATGGCATTCCTGGAGACGGTGCTGGTCGCCCGCACCAACCGACAACGGACCGAACCGCAGATCGACACCGACCAGGAGCTCCTCGCCATCGGGGTCGCCTCGATGGCCGGCGGCCTCACCCAGTCCCTCCCTCCGGCCGGCGGCTTCTCCCAGAGCGCGGTGAACCTCCGCGCCGGCGCTCGCTCCCAGCTGTCAGGGATCGTGACGGCGCTCCTCGCCGTTGCCGTGGCGATGTTCTTGGCACCGCTGCTCGACGACCTGCCACGCGCGGTGCTGGCGGCCATGGTGATGGTGGCCATCCTCAGCCTGCTGGATCCGCGCGACTTCGCGCGCTACGCGCGCATCGACCGCGCCGAGCTGTGGGTGGCCGTCGTTGTCACCGGACTGTGCCTGACGGGAGGCATGCTGCTGGGCGTCGCGGCAGGGGTCGCGCTGACCCTGCTGTTGGTGGTGCGCGAGCTCAACCACCCCCAAGTGCGGCCTCTCTTCCGACGCACTCAGGGTGGCTGGACCACGAACCGGCCACAGGGCGAGGACAACGACCTGGCGGGAGTGCTGCTGCTGCATCTCGACGGGCCTCTGTACACCGGTAACGCACAGGCGACGGTGAACGCCATCGTGCGATCGGCAGGTGAGGCGGTACCTGCAGTGGACACCGTCGTGGTGGAGGGCTCCGCCGTCCTCCGCGTGACGGTGCCCATGCTCGACGCCCTCCGCGCTCTTCAGGAGGAGCTCGCGACAGAGGACATCGCCTGGGCGCTGGCCGGCATCCCGCCGTCCACCCTCGAGGTCATGCGCCGCGACCCCTGGTTCGCTGAGGTGGAAGCAGGCGGAGTGGTCTATCCCACGGTCGACGAAGCGATCGCGGGGACCCGCGCGGACGGCTAGACGAAGCGCGAGCGGTCACCTCCTGTGGGTGAGGCGGCGTTCCCCCGCTGGGCAGACGCTCGGCGGGTGAGCGACAACCGATCGCCCACCTCGATCACGAAAGCGAGACGGCATTGAGCTTCTGGGACATCTTCTGGTTCATCTGCATCAGCTACGTGTTCATCGCCATCCTCATGCTGCTGTTCACCATCATCCGGGACATCTTCCGCGATCACGAGATGTCCGGCGTCATGAAGGCCGTATGGCTGGTCGCGTTGGTCTTCCTGCCATTGATCGTCGCGCTCATCTACATGATCGTCCGGGGCAGCGGGATGGCGAAGCGGGAGTACCAAGCAAGGCAGCACGCGCAGTCGGCTCAGGACGAGTACATCAAGTCGGTCGCGGGAACGAGCTCGCCGACTGCCGAGATCGAGAAGGCCAAGTCCCTGCTGGACTCCGGCGCCATCAGTCAAGGCGAGTTCGACGCGATCAAGCAGAAGGCCCTGGCCTAGTCGGCTGACAGCAGGTCCGACCCGCCGCCGGCTGATGCACTGACTCGCAGGCTCCGGAGTCAGTGCATCAGCGCCTTGAGTGCGATCAACGCAAGCCCCAGCAGACCAGCGGAGGCCGCGGCGGTCGCCTGACGGATCCCCGTCAGACCTCCCTCCCTGCCCATCTGCCAGCCGACGGTGAACAGCAGCACCGCGTTGACGGCGAGCGTCAGGTCGAGCGCGAGTGCGGTCTCGATGCCCAAGATCGCTTCGAGACCCAAGCAGACCATCGGCACCGCACAGGCCGCCACCAACGGCCACCCGTCGCGGACGATCGCGCGTAGTTCGCTGCGGTGGAGTCCCCGCTGGAGGTGCGCGCGCGCGGCCATCCAGTGCGCGTACGTCTCCGCTGCCCAATAGATGACCAACGTGCTGAACAGGATGATGGCGACCCGAACCAGGCGGAGCTCATCGCCGGCGGTCGCGAGCACGGCGCCACTGACGATGAGACCGTAGAGGTGTGCGGCCCGACGGCGATGTGGATCACCCTCCGTTTCCATCCCGGCAGGGGTGACATCGGGCTCCATCGGGTCAGTCTGGCCAGCCTGCGGGTCGGAGCCTCACCCGGCGCGGATGATCTGGTGACGGTCCGAGGGTGGACCAGGTCGTTGTCCGTCCTTGTCAGTTGGGCTTGCCGCGTCCGTCACAGGGAACCTCCACAGCCAGCTGGGCGTCGTCTATCTCCGCCTCGATGAGCCGCAGGGTCCGTTCCATCGCGGTCGGTTTCAGTCGCCCCACACCTTCGCCGTGCGGATGGTCGAAGAACACGAGCAACAGCAGGAGCAGTGCGATCACCATGGTCACGCTGCCCATCATCAGCGCCTGCGTCGCCGCCCGTTCGCCCGAGTCGGCGAAGAACAGCATGTACAGGAAGATCACGCCCGAGATGACGAAGAGCACCAGCCACAGTGGCGACGGGATGATCCCCTCGGCGCCGTGGATCCGCGAGATCCGAGCCGACTGGCGCTCCGAGGTCTGGTCCATCCAGCGGTCGTACGCCGACTGCTCCGCCGCCGACTTCGGATCCGCGGCGCGCAGCGTTTCGAACATCGCCAGCCCCCACGGGTTGACCGAGTCCGAGAGTGTGCCCGCGTCGAGGGCCTCCCACTCGGGTCCGATCACCGAGCGGGCGTAGCAGACCAGTTCACCTGTGACGTCCACGGCGGTGTCTGCCGGCAGGAACTGAGCGGTCTCGATCTGTTGAGCCACCACGTTCGCCTCGGTCTCGGCCCCGGACCGTGACTCGTCGTACGAGTCGAAGGCCAGGAAGATGAGGAAGCCGAGCAGCACCGAGAAGCCCGTGGCGAGCACGCCGAAGACGCCCGACGCCCGGTCGCCGTCGCTGAAGTAGCTCCCGTCGGGGGCCCTTCTGCGAACGAGGAGCATCACCACGATGGCGACGGCGCACACCGCGAGCGCGCACAGGACGCCCCAGACAACGTTCAAGCGGGCCTCCGTTCAGGACGTGAGGTTAGGGCTTGATGTCCGAGCCGTGGACGGTGAGCGCCATGATGATGACCACGTCCAGGCCGATCATGATCAGCGACCAGACGGGGTAGGCACTCAGGAAGGCAAGGCTGGTGACAGCGCTCGCGAACGCGAGTAGCACTCCCACCGCGCGCGCCCACACCTGGCCGCCGAAGACACACAGTCCGGCGATCACCACGATGACGCCACCGATCAGATGGACCCATCCCCAGGTCGTGTAGCTCACGTTCACGAGCAGCCCCGACTCCACGACCAGGAAGTACTCGTCCTTGAACAGCGCGACGAGGCCCTGGAAGACGTGGAAGGCCCCCAGCAGGAGCATCATCACCCCGGCGAAGGCGATCCACCCGACCCAGGGCGAGGCCGGCGGATACGGGTTGGCCCCCGGCGTGGCAGCACGCCGGGCGCCCGCATTGCTGCTCATCTTCGTTCCCTCCTCCTGGTCGTAGCGGGACCAGCGTGCGCGGCGGGACGTCGCGGTGGCGTCACCCGGGATGGGTGACGCTTGGTCCGCGACCCGGGCCGCACCGTGGGACCCATGAGCAGCACGTCCGGACCCCAAGGCCCCGAGCGTTCCTCGCGCCGCGGGTGGTGGCGACCGGTCGTCGCGGGCCTCTTGGTCACCATCGCAGCTCTGCTGGCCCCTCTCTCCGTGCTCGCCACGTGGGCGGACGGACAGATCCGGGACACCGACCGCTACATCGCAACGGTCGGCCCACTGGCGAGCAACCCGGTCATCCAGGACGCCGTCGCCGCGCGCGTCGAGACGATCATCTTCAGCTATCTCGACATCGAGGCGGAGACCGAAAAGCTGGTCACGGCCATCGGCCGACTGGAGCTCCCCAGGGCGGTCACGGCCACGCTGCGGGCTGCTGCTGGGCCGCTGACCTCCGGGATCGAGGACTTCGTCTCCGACCGCATCCTCGAGTTCGTCCGGTCGGACTCGTTCGAGACGGCCTGGGTGGAGGCGAACCGTCAGGCGCACTCCCAGCTGGTGGCTGCCCTGACCGGGGAGGGTGACGCGGACCAGGTCAACGGTCGCGAGGTGTCGGTGAGCCTCGCAACCATGATCGATGCGGTGAAGGGGCAGCTCGTCGACGCCGGATTCGAGATCGCCAACCGCATCCCGCAGGTCGACGCGACGTTCACGATCCTCCAGGGCGACAACCTGACCACGATGCAAAACCTTCTCGGGGTCATCGACGGCCTCTCCACCTGGTTACCGATCATCGGACTGGTGCTCGTGGCACTCGCCGTTTACGTGGCGAAGGACCGACGACGCGCCCTGTTCGCCGCCGGCATGGCCGTGGCGGGTTCGATGCTCCTGCTGGGGGCCGCCCTGAACGTGATCCGGCCCATCTACCTCGATGCCTTGCCTGCCAGCACTTCGACCGCCGCTGCCGGCGCGGTCTACGACCAGGTGGTGTCCTTCATCAGGTTCGCGCTGCGTGCTCTGCTGATCGTGGCCCTGGCCGTTGCCATCGGAGCATGGCTGAGCTCGCGTTCCGGCGCCGGAGCCGCTCTCCGGAGGGGCATCGTGCGGGCGATCGACACGCTGCGCTCCGGGACCGCGAAGGCAGGCTTCAACACGGGCGGGTTCGGGGTGGCACTCGCCACCTACAAGACACCGATCCGGGTCGGGGTCCTCGTGATGGCGGCGGTCCTGTATCTCTTGCTCGACCACCCCACCTCGAGTGACGCTCTCAGGTTCGTGATCACCACCGCCGTCGTCCTGGTGCTGCTGGAGCTCCTGGCGTCCGCGCCCGAACCGGCCCCCGCCGACTCACCTACGGCGGGTGATCCGCACTAGTCGGCTCAGGGAGAAACTGCTCGCGTCCGACGACATCCGAGGTGATGGAGGAAGAGATGACGAGTTCCGGGACGGAACCGCACGGCCCGGTGGACTTCGTGCTCATCGAGTTTCCGGGCGACCAGCTGACGGGAGGCGGCGCCGAGGCGATCGTCGACCTTGTCGACCGCGGCATCATCAGGCTCTACGACGTGATGGTGATCGGCAAGGACCCCTCGGGTGCTACCTATGGACTCGACCTGAGCGCGGCCGATGTGCCCGAGGTGGGCAGCTTCAGGGACCTTGCGTGGGCCAGGTCCGGGCTGCTCACCGACGAGGACGTCGCGGAGGCCGCCAACGCGATGGAACCCGGCACCCTGGCGGTGCTGATCGTCTACGAGAACCTGTGGACGATTCCCTTCATCGTTGCCGCCTGGGAGTCCGGCGGGAAGCTGGTCGCCAGCGCGCGTCTCGCGGCGCAGGACGTGACGGACGCCTTGGACGCCCTCGAGGCAGCCGAAGCCGAGCTCATGAAGACGTCAGGAGAATGACATGCCCGGATTGTTGCGTGGAGTAGCACGGACGGCGGTCATCGCCGGTACCGCCAGCGCGGTCAGTGGGCGGGTCCAACGGCGGCAGGCGTCGCGTTACGCGGAGCAGGATGCCCAGACCGCCGCGACGCGGAACGCGGCCTACCAGGCAGACGTGGCTCAGGCCGCGCCACCTCCAGTCGCCCCGGCGGCACCCGTCACGAGCGTTGTCGACCAGCTCAAAGAACTGGCGGAGCTCAAGGATGCCGGCATCCTCACCCAAGCCGAGTTCGACGCGCAGAAGGCGAAGATCCTCGCTGGTTGAGGGCGGTCCGTCCAGGCGAAGTGGGCCACCGGCATTCACCCGCGCGAGGTGAATGCCGGGCTCAACCCTCCGCCCTAGGTTGAGCCGGACGTCGCCGCACGATTCGAGGAGCCCCGCATGTGGAAGCCGTTGCTCGTCGCCTGGATCATCACTGCCGTTGCCATCGCAATCGCGGCCGCCATCGTTCCGTCTGTCGAGATGGACGGCGGAGTGCTCGCGCTCCTCGGCGTGGCGCTGCTGTTCGGACTCGTGAACGCACTGCTCGGGACACTGCTCCGCTTCTTGACCCTGCCCATCAACGTCATCACCTTCGGGCTCTTCGCCGTGGTTGTGAACGGTGTCCTGCTCGTCGTCACCGCAGGATTGTCAGACTCGCTGGAGGTAGGCGGCTTCTTCGCGGCGATCATCGCCGCCTGCCTCATCTCACTGCTGTCCACCGTGATGTCGTTCGGCCTGATCCGGGTGGTTGAGAAGCAACAGGCCTGACAGCCGCGGAGTCGGGCATCCTCGTGTTCTCTTCGGACTGGCACCCCGTGACCGTGGCCCTGGTGGGCTTTGCTGTCGTCGTGGCAGGACTGTCGATCCGCATCGCCGCCCTCGGCATCATCCCCGCCAACCGCAAGCCCGCCACCGGGATGGCGTGGCTCCTGGCGGTGCTGCTGAGCCCTTTGCTGGGGTTGATCGCGTTCGCGCTGTTCGGGCGCACCCGGCTCGAGAAGCGACGGTATGCCCGGCAGCAGGAGGCCTTTCAGCGCATCCAGGCCGCAGCCGGGAACGCGCCTGCCGCCGTGGACGAGGACGAGGTCGGCCGGCCGCCGTACGTCGCTTCGGTGTCGAGGCTCAACCAGCGACTGGGGGCACTCCCCCTCCAGCCAGCCAACGACGTCGAGCTGTTCGAGGACTATCAGGGATCGATCACGGCGATGACCGAGGCGATCGAGGGCGCAGAGAACTACGTCAACGTCGAGTTCTACATCACCGCGTGGGACGACATGACCGAGCCGTTGTTCGCCGCGCTGGTCGACGCGACCCAACGCGGCGTGACGGTACGCCTGCTCTTCGACCATCTCGGGTCCCGCGGAATCCCGGGCTACAAGGACATGCTCAAGAAGCTCGAGGCAACGGAGATCCAGTGGCATCGCATGCTGCCCGTGGAGCTCCGCAGGGGTCGGTACCGCCGACCCGACCTGCGCAACCACCGCAAGCTCGTCGTGGTCGACGGACGACTCGGCTTCACCGGGTCGCAGAACCTGATCGAGCCCGGGTACAACAAGCCGAAGAACCACGCCGCCGGGCGACGCTGGGTCGAGCTGATGGTGCGCGTTCACGGCCCGGTCGTGGCTGCGCTCGAGGCCGTGTTCGCCAGCGACTGGTTCACCGAGACCGGTGAAGCGCTGACCGTGTCCGTGCAGGCGGCGCCCGCAACCGCCGACGCGGGTGTGCTGCGGGCCGTGCCCTGCCAGCTGGTGCCGAGCGGTCCTGGGTACCACGCCGAGAACAACCTGCGCATGTTCACGACCCTCATCTACGGTGCCCACCGGCGTCTTTCGATCACCAGTCCCTACTTCGTGCCCGACGAGTCCTTGCTGTACGCCGTGACCACCGCCGCGCAGCGCGGTGTCGACGTCGAGCTCTTCGTCAGCGAGCAGTCCGACCAGTTCATGGTCGGGCACGCGCAGGCGTCGTACTACCGCGCCCTGCTCAATGCAGGAGTCACCATCCAGCTCTACCCGGCGCCCTTCGTGCTGCACTCCAAGCACTTCACCGTCGACGACCAGGTCGCGGTCATCTGCTCGAGCAACATGGACCTGCGGTCGTTCGCGCTGAACTACGAGATCTCCCTGATGCTGCTCGGCCCGTCGGTGGTTACGCGCTTTCGTCAGGTCGAGGACGACTACCGCGCGCTCTCCAGAACGCTGACCGTGGAGGAGTGGAATCGGCGCCCGGCGCGCACGACGTACCTGGACAACGTCATGCGGCTGACGGCCGCCCTCCAGTGACCACGAGCGAGAGGCAGCAGGTTGGCTGGCTCGGTCACCCGGCTCGGGTGATGCCTCTCCGCGCCGACACCAGCAGTGTGGGCGGATGGCCGGTCAACCGGGGGAACGCAGACGATGAGGTGGCGACGTACGAGGTCTGCCTGCGCGGGGCGATCCCAGACTCGCTGAGTCGCTCCACGGGGATGGCTGTGTATGCCGTTCGGCCGGAGACCGTCCTGTTCCGGAGCGTACGGGACGTCCGCGAGCTGGACGCTCTCCTGGACCGTCTCAGGCTGACGGGCCTGCCCCTGGCGGAGGTTCACGCGGCGCCGGCACCGAAGGAGCGCGCTTCGGAGGATCCGGGCACCGACACTGGCAGCGCCTCTCCGCCGCGGCCTCGGTACTGCGAGGTGCGGGTTCGCGGCAAGCTGGGCGACAAGCTGCTGGGCTACCTGGGCTGGTCGCACCGACTGGATGCCGAGCGCAAGGTGGCCAGGGGTGAGGTCAGCGCACACGAGCTGAACGTCTTCTTGTCGCGCTGCGCCGCCGCAGGGCTGGCCGTCGACCACGTGCGGAGGATCGAAACGGCCGGATCGCCCGGACCTGCCCTCTACTGAGGAGCCGTCAGCACCTAGCAGAGGCCCAGCTCGCGACCCCTTCGCACAGCGGCATTGCGACGGTTGACGTCGAGCTTCCGGAAGACGCCCTTGATGTGGGTCTTGACGGTGTTCACCGAGAGGAAGAGCTCGGCGGCGATCTCGTCCGTGGAGTACATGTCGGCCAGCAGGTCGAGCACCTCCGCCTCGCGCTGGGTGAGGCACTCGATCATCGGCTCGCGAGGCCGGCCTGGCACTGTCCGCATGATCGAGGCCGGCAGGCCACGCTCGTGGAGCGATGCCACGAAAGACCGGTGCTCCCACTTGAGGGTCGCGTCCCGTTCCACGAAGCTCCGCAGCCATACCCTCTCGCGCGCCAGTGGACGCCGAAGCCCCTCCGCGGATGCCGCTCTCAGGGCACGGCCGGCGAGCAGACGAGCTCGATCGTCGCGCCCATCGGCCTGGGCAAGCTGAGCCTCGAGCACCCAGGCCTGCACCTGGAATCCGAGCGGGCTCGCTGCGAGCCCGTCCGATGCGGCCGCGAGCCCCGCACCGGCGCCGCGCAGATCGCCGATGTCGCGGCGGGCCGTCGCCGACAGCACAGCGGCCTCCGGGGCGGTGCGCGCAGGTATCGGTGTCAATGCGGCGAGAGCGCGATCCGGTTCTCCGGCCGCGATGAGCGCCTCCGCTGAGGCGATGGCGACTAGCTCGTCGAGCCAGCCCTCGTCGCCCGAGCTCGACGCCACTCCCCATCCCGCCAGGACGCGAAGGGCAGCATCGGGACGGCCTTCCGCGATCAGCAGCCTGGCCTCTGCGATCAGGCGAGTGGTCACCAGCCAGGGTTCGCGAGTCCCGGGAAGCGCGTGGGGCAGATTCTCGATCAGCCGGCGTGCCTCGACGCCGTTGGTCCGCTCGAGGTGCACCCAGGCACGCGCGAGGAGCGCGTGCTCGCCGCCGATCCTGGTCGGATCGGTCAGGCCCAGGTTGGCACCTGCTACATCGGCGTGTCGGGTGGCCAGCTCGAGGTTGCCGCGGAACGCCTCGATCAGCGCCAGTTGTCCGGCACAGTCAGCGAGCGCCTCCCGCTGCGCCGGGGCATCGACGGGACATTCGGCACCGTGGGCGAGCCTGAAGACTGCGTGATCGAGCCTGCCTCGGTTGACCTCGAGGGCACCGATGTGGGAGTCGAGGGTGGCCCCGACACCATCGACGCTCCGTCTTCCACGAGTGCGCGGGCGGGCCAGCAGCTCCTCGGCCTGAGCCGCCAGGTCCAGGCCGGCGGTGGAGTCGCCTCGAACGCCGTGCCTCGGCCAGCGCGTCGAGCAGGTCCGACAGCCGGGAAGTGCTGGGTGCAACAGCGGCGAGGGTCATGACACCGGCTTCCGTGGGAGGAGGTTGGCCCCATGTACGTGCGACGTAGCCATTCAGCAGCGCGAGCGGGTGAGTTGACCTCACCCCTGGGGGTATCTCACCCGGGTGACCCCGCGAGTGGTCTAGATCAGCTTGCTCTCACGTGCCAGCCGGACCGCCTCCGCCCGCGAATGGGCGCCGAGCTTGCGGTAGATGGCGTTGGTGTGGGTCTTGACGGTGTTGGCAGAGAGGAACAGCTCGCGCCCGATGTCGTGGAGGCTCAGCGAGCCCTGCAGCAGGCGTAGTACGTCGAGCTCGCGGACGGTCAGCGGATCGCCGAGCTCCGAGTCGTTGAGGCGAGCGCGCAGTGCTCCCTGGACCGCCTCGAGCCTGGACGCCATCGCGGCCATGCCGTCCGGGAAGCGAGCCACCCTCTGTGCGGCCGCGTCGGCCAGCTCCTGCGCCTGGGCGAGCCTCCCAGCCGCGACAGCGACCCGGGCAGTGCCGAGGAGGTGGTGCAGCACGCCCCAAGGTCCCTGCTCGGGTTGTCGTTGTCGCAGGATCAGCCCCTCCTCGAGGGACTCCATGGCTGCATCCAGACTGCCTTCCGCAGCCTGCACCTGGCCGAGCGCGGTGAACGCCACGGACAGCTGCGGCATCGAACGAAGTCGCTTGTCGTCGACGAGCTGCATCGCCGCGCGGGCCAGGACGCCGCTCTGCGGCCCGCGCCCGCGCTCCGCCTCCACGAGCGACAGAGTCGCCAGGCTCAGGATCTCGATGACGGAGGGCGCCCCCTCGTTGTACGCCGAGCTGCTCAGCAGGCTCGCGGCAGCGTCGAGGTCGCCCCAGACGTACGCGGCATGGCCACGGGCGTAAGCCGCCACTGCGTAGTACGGCGAGTGGGAATCGGTCTCCAGCTGCACCGCGCGGCGCGCTCCGGCCAGCATCTCGCCAGGACCGCCGTAGCCGAAGACCCCCTGGATCATCGCGATCGCGGACTCCACCGACCGGCTGCCGTCCGGAAGGGGCCCGTGGTCCCCGAACTCGTCGAGCTCCGTCAGGAGGCGCGTCAGCTCGCTTCGGTCTCCGAAGAGTGCGGCTACCCAGGCCGCCACGACGGCCGCCGCCGGATCCTTGGCCGTCGGCGAGTCCCCCAGGGCATCGAGCCACGCCCGAACGGTCGTCGCCCGCCCGGCGTCGACGTACGACAGCCAGTGGGCCTGGACGAGTGCGGATGCGCCCGCCAGGTCGCCGGCGGCGATGTAGTGCCGAACGGCGTCGTCGATGTAGTCGTGCTCGCGGAACCACTGCGCTGCTCGGGCGTGCAGCTCCGGAATCTGCTCGGAGTGGTCGGCCTCCAGCTCGCCGTTCGCGACGGCGGCGAACAGGTGGTGGAAGCGGAACCAGTGGCCATTCTCATCGAGGGGGATCAGGAAGAGGTTGCTGCGCTCCAGCTCGTGCAGGATGGCTGCGGCGTCGGTGGTCTGTCCGACGAAGTTGCACAGCGGTGCCGAGAACCGATCGAGGAACGACATCGTGACGATGAAGTCCCGGGTCTCCGGGGTGTGTTGGCTCAGGACCTCCTCCGTCAGGTAGTCGCCGATGAAGCGGTTCTCTCCGCTGAACCGGCGCACGACCTCGTCGGGTTCGGCCTTCCCTGCCAGCCACAGACGGGCCAGGTAGATGCCGGCCGGCCATCCCTCGGTGCTCTCGATCAGCCGGGTGACCCCGTCGTTCGAGAGCGGCACCTGGTGCATCGCCATCATCTGGGCGGTCTCGACGTCGTCGAAGCTGAGGTCGTGGGCGCGGATCTCCGCGAGGCTTCCGGATGCCCGCAGCCGGCCGAGGCGAAGTCCCGGGTCCGCCCTGGTGATGATCACGAGGTGAGCGCGCGGTGGGAGGTTCTCGATCAGGAACTCGACCTGGCTGTGGCATTCGGCGTCGGAGACGAGATGGAAGTTGTCGAGAAGAATGAAGACGTCGTCCGGCATGGCCGCCAGCGCGGTCACGATCCTCGGGAGCACCCGGTCCCGCAGGTTGTTGATGTTGGTCGAGACGAATCGCTCGACGCTGTCCACGCCCAGGTCGCACCCGATCCGGTCGAGGGCGGTGGCGACGTGCGTCCAGAGTCGTCCCGGATCATTGTCGGCGGCGTCGAGCGAGACCCAGGCCGTGTCGCGGTCGGAGTCCCGTTCCGCCAGCCACTGGGCCACCGCGGTGGTCTTGCCGTAGCCGGCAGCAGCCGAGATCAGTACGACGGGGCGTTTGCTCCCCTCGTCCAGCTGGGCTCGTAGCCGCCCTCGGGCGACCCAGTCGTCACGGACCGGGGGTCGATGCAGCTTCGCATCGAGGAACGGGTCGACTGAAGGGGGCACGGCGTCAGCACCGTCCGCCCGCACGGCGTCGTCCTCGATCACCCCATACCACCCTCCTCGCCGAGGTCTCTCCCTCATCCTCGGGATACCGGCGAGGTCCAGGCCGGTACACGTCACATTAGGGCAATGTCCGCTCTGCGGACGACACCGGAGAGCGACCGCGCGGCGGAGCGTCGCGGCTGGTGGCCTAGACCAGTGGTGCGTTGGGCTCTTGTCGTGCGCGCACGGGCCGCCGCCAGGAGTGAGTCGGTCATGCTGCGTGGGTGGCTCAGCTGCGAGAGGCGGGGAGAGTGAGCGACTCGCCGAGGCCCAGGACGACCGGCTGACACGTGGGCGACTCCGAGGGAAGCGCCGCGGCGAACTTCGGCCCCGGTGTGTCCATCCAGCCGCCCGGCCACGCCTGGACGGCGGGCGGATGCAGGGTTCCCCAGTGCACCGGAATCGCGACGCCGGCGCCGACGAGGCGACACGCGACCGAGGCTTCGTCCGGGCCGAGGTGTCCGGGTGACAACCGCGGACCCCAGCCGCCGACCGGCACCAGCGCGAGGTCGATGGGGCCACCGGCCAGCTCTGGCAGACCTTCTATACCGTCGAAGAGCTCGGTGTCGCCGGCGAGCCAGACGATCCCGGACGGCCCGCGCACCAGGTGCCCGTTGGCGGCGTTGGGCCGATGCGGCATCGGCCTAGCGGCGTGCACGGCCGGGGTCAGCCGGACCTCCACCTCACTCCCGGAGATCGTGCGTCCAGCCATCGGGCCCCATGTCGGGGGCGTTGAGACCCTTGCGGATGGCCCAGCGCGCGTTGGGCTCGGCCGTGAGGATGGGGACACCCCCCAGCATCTTCAGGGAAGGCACCTCCGCGTGGTCATGGTGGAGGTGGGACAACAGCACGGCGTCGGCCCCGAACCAGGCCGCTGGGTCGGGACGACGGCCTCGCCTCACCAGAAGGCCGTTGTGCCGCCGCAGCAGCGGGTCCGCGACGATGCGAACACCGTCGATGTCCACGACGACGGTGGCGTGACCCAGCCAGGTGACCACGATGCTCACGGCGCATTCCCCCTGCGGCTGGTGTGCTCACGGTAGAGCGAGGCGACCACCACGATGTTGAAGACGATGAGTCCGATCACCAGGCCTCTCGCCAGCTGACCTTCGGCGTGTACGTCGCCGTATCCCACCGTGGCCATCGTGACCACGGTGAAGTACAGCGCATCCGTCCGGGTGTCCAGACCGACGATCTGGTTGGCATCCACCCGGTTCAACATGTAGAACCCGAGCGAGAACGACATCACCAGCAAGATGAGCAGCATGATCAGGACCCGGGTGCTGCGGGTCTCTCCGCCCCGCCGCATGTGCATCAGCTCGATGACCAGGGTCCAGCCGAGCAGTCCCAGCCCGAGCACGGTGAAGCTCACGCTCACTGCGGTCGCCGGCACCGAGTCGAGTCCCAAGGGAAAGGCGTAGTAGGCGATCAGAAGTCCCACGAGGCTCAACACCGGCCTCATCCAGGGAGGTCCGATCCGCCTCATCAGCCCTCGGCCAACCTCTCGTCGTCAGGGTCGCCGCTGATCAATGGGCGCATCCAGGCGGCCGCCGGGTCCGCCTCGACCAGGATCGCCCGGAAGAAGAGGCTCATCGGAACGGCGAGCAAGGCGCCCAACGGGCCCAGGACCCAGGTCCAGAAGATGAGCGAGACGAAGGTCAGCGTCGTCGACAGGCCCACGGCGTCGCCCACGTACCGAGGCTGGATGATCGACTGGATGACCATGTTGATCAGCGAGTAGAGGAGGATCACGGCGATCATCAGGCCGGGTCCGCCCTCCAGCAGCCCGATCAGCGCCGGTGGGATGACCCCGATGACGAAGCCGATGTTGGGGATGAAGTTCGTGACAAAGGCCAGCACTCCCCAGATGAACGCGCCGGGAATCCCGATCGCCAACAGGACACCCGTGTCGATGACCGCGACGATCAGGCCGAACAGTGCCGACACCCCGAGGTAGCTCCGGGTGCCGTGCGCGAAGGAGCCCAGGGCGTCGACGAGGTGAGGGCGATGCCGCCGGGCGCCTTGGGCCAGGCGGGTGGCGCTGGCCGAGTCGAAGGCGAGGAAGAGCAGCAGGATCACGAGGAAGAGGAGGTTCGAGAGCACCCCGAGGATGCTCGAGAGGAGCTCCGTCGCGAAGCCGATCAAGCGGGTGACGTCCAGTGAGCTGGCAAGCCCTTCGGCCTGCTCGGACCCCACCCCTGCGTCGGTGAGCCAGCCGTGGATGGTCGACGTCATGTCCGCGGCCTCGGTGTCATAGTCCGCCACCAGGTCCGCCATCCGCCCGATCGACACCACCAGCGTGAGGGAGAACAGGATGATGATCAGGTAGGCGAAGACGAGCACCAGGATGGATGCCGCCCACGATGGCATCCGGCGCTCGAACCGCACGCGAAGCGGATGGAACAGGATCGTCAGCGCCAGGGCGAGCATCACCGGAGCGACGATGCCCGCGGCGGATCGCATGCCCGCCACCACGATCACGATGGCTGCGGCACCAACGAGCAGTGACAACGTGCGGGACGGGTTCATCTACTGGTCCTTGTGAGATGGGTGCGATGTCCGAGCGAGTCGAGGATCCCGACGAGGTGCTGATGATCCGAGCCCCGTCGTCACGCGGGACTCGATGATCGTTGCGTCCTTGGGGCGGTTGGACACCAGGACCCGACCCAGCTCGCGGTCGTACCAGCGGAACGCCGGTACGCCGGCCGCGGTGCCCTGGAGGATCGCCTGCTGGCTCGCCGGCGTGGTGCACGGCATCTGCGCGGTCCACTCGTGAAGGACGTGGGAGCCGACGTCGACCCACCGACGCAACGTGGGCATCGTGCCCGACTGGAGCGCCCACCGCATCACCGGGAACCCGACCCCGTCGAGCTGGACGAAAACGACCCCTTCGATATCAGGGTCGGAGACCTCGCTCGCCCGGATCCGCAGCAGGCTGGCCGCGAATGACTCGTCGGTGCCGGCGCTGAGAATCCACGCCAGGATCGTCCCGAATGCCGCGGCGATCCAGGCTGCCGCCACAGCCGTCCAGAACGACTCGAAGCTCGCGCCCGGCACGAGGTACAACGCCAGGTACATCACGAGTGCCTGGCCGAAGACGGTGGCCAGGGCGACCGCGACCCAGCCGATCAAGGAGCTGAGGCCGACCAGGACGGGGCGCACGATCGCCCCGACGATGCCGGTGACGGCGGCGGCGAGAAGCAGAGGTGTCCACGAGGTGTAGTCGAACCCCGGGAGCAGCTCCGCTGTGAGCAGCAGGGCCAGGAAGCTCAGGAACCAGGACGCGAGCAGCCTGACGATGTCTGCAGATCGAATGCTGCCCACCCGGAACCCCCGCCCTCTCTGATCGCGTTCCGCAACCGCCGGACGACGGCTACGGCGCGTTGAGGGTCCGCTTGTCGCCGTACACCAGGACGGCGTAGATCACCAGGATGTCGATGGCGATCATGATCGTCGACCAGATCGGGTTCGCTGCCAGGAACGCGAGGTTGGCAACGGCGCTGAACATCGCCAGCATCACCGCGACGATCCGCGCCCAGGTCTGACCAGTGAAGAGCCCCATGCCGGCCAGGGCAATGACGATGCCGAGGATGAGATGGGTCCAGCCCCAGGTCGTGTAGTCGGCTTCGACGACCAGCCCGGACTTCGACACCAGGAACTTCTGGTCGTCAAGGAGCGCCACGAGTCCGGCGATCACGTGGAACGATCCGAGCACGATCATCATCGCGCCCCCGAACGCGATCCATCCGTACCACGGCCGGGCCGGCTCGCGGGGCGGCTCATAAGGCAGGTCTGTTGCTGCATCAGACATGGTCTTGTCTCCTCTTCGCAAGGCGTGGGAGCAGCATCGGGTGCCCCGGCTTGCCTCACCTCCCCCGCGCCGGGTGACGTGCTCAGGGGCGATGAGAGGCCCATGTGGCGCGCGCCGCTCGATCCTCACCCGCAGAGGATGAGCCGCCCGGGCCGCCTGACCGCGATGCTGAACGCGTCTTGCCCTCCCGGGCGAAATTCGATTGATCGCGTGGCAGCCGAAAGGACCGACATGGACGACGACCTTCGTGACTCGGGAGCGTTGACGGAGGAGGAGTTCCAGGCGCACAAGGCCCGCCTCTTGGCGAGCTCATGACACAGAACGACGCGGTCATCGGGCGCGGCTGATGCCGCTCCCGTCGAGGTGAATCGAGGCAGTGATGACGAGGATCGCCTATGAGATCCGAGTCGAGGGCGACCTACCGGATCGCCTCCTCGAGGACTTCGACAGCCTCACGATCGTGGCCGACCCGGCCGGGACGGTCATGCGTGCGTTCCTGAGCGATGAGGCCGAGCTGCACGGGATCCTCGACGCACTGCGGCGCGGCGGAGTCGTCCTCGTCGACGTACGTCGGGAGCAGGAGTCGGCTCCCGCGGACGACCCGCGTCCTGACCCTCAGGAGTAGGGGCCGTCGACCTCGTTCCTGGTCGGATCGGGTACCCCCACCGTCCGCGAGATCGGGCGCAGCACCAGCTCGAGCAGCGTGGTCACGATGGCGATCACCAAGGCACCCAGGATCGCACTGCCGAGCCCATCGATGCCGAACCGCGTGCTCAGTCCCGCCGTCACGAGCAGCAGCACGCTGTTCACCACGAGCGCGAACGACCCCAGCGTCACCACGGACAGGGGAAGGGCGACGTAGTAGAGCACCGGACCCAGCACCGCGTTGACGAACCCGAGCAGGAGGGAAAGGCCCAGGTACGTCAGGAAGCCGCCCGTGACGTGAATGCCCGGGACCAACACGGTGGCGGCATACACCGCTGCGGTCATGATCAGCCAGTTGAAGAGGACTCGAACGATCGCGAGGATGTCGGCGGTGTTGAGACCGCCTGAGTACCCCTCCGGCACCACGTCGACCGGTCGCGCGGGATCCCGCAGCCCGAACCTCGCCTTCAGCTTCCTGATCCACCGCCCCTCCGAGAAGTCGAACTCGGCCCCGAAAGCGGTGCTCCCCACCACGATGCAGGCGGCGGCCAACAACCAGCCGACGACGGCGATCGTGATCCCGAACAACCCGAACTCGTTGGTGTACTTCTCGACGAGGGGCGGCATGTAGATCGTGGTCGCCACGCCCAGGAGCGCGCTGCAGACCGATGCCGTGGCCCCGGCAACCACCAGCCGGCGCCAGTGCACCTGTCGGTTCAGGAGCAAGTACGGGATGGACGTCCAGAGGACGACCCCTGTCACCGCGGTGATCGGCAGCGCCCAGAGCCCATCCACGTGGATCTGCCTCAGCAGGCTGTGGATGGCGTAGACGACCCCGACCTCGACGATCAGGACGAGCAGGCCGAGCGCTGCGAAGAGGCCGCTCCGTACGCCCGCCTTCGGCTCACCCCAGGCCGCGCGATACATCTTCTGCATGCGACGGGTGAAGGAGACCCCGGAGTACACCAGCAGCAGCGCGCTGAAGGCGCTGATGGTGCTGGTAGCGCCGGGGGGCGTCTGGAAGAGCTGCTCGACCGCATCGGCCGAATTCCCATCCAGGCCGAACTTCCGGATGATCGTGTCGGAGATGACATCCTCTTCGTCCGCCGGGGCAAGGCTGGACACCAGGACCAGCAACGGGATGAGGGCGGTGAACGCCTGCGACGCGAGCACGATGCACCGATCGAGCCCGGACATCATCAGGAAGCGACGGGTGCAGCGACCGAGGAACGACTCCTCCAGACGCTGGTACAGGGCCTGGAGGTCCTGCGAAGGAACCTTCGGAGACACCCGCATCTAGCTCGACGCTCCGAGGGCGGCGGACCGCGACCGCCAGTCATGGACGACCCGAGTCCGCAGCACCAGGTCCTGGACGGACCGATGCCCTGGGCCGGCCACGCACCAGAGCAGGCCGAACGGGAACACGACACTCGTGAGCGCGCGAGCGAAGGAACGAACGAACCCGACACGCGACCCGTCGGAGCGGCATCACCCTGATGCCCATCACGTGACCGCCGAACGTGCGACCGCTGATCCACCAGCCAGCGGTCAGGTACAGGACCACTCCGGCCAGGAATGCGCCCATGACCCACCACCACGTCGGCTCCACCGGGTGGAACGTGCGGGGCTCGAGGATCAGTCGGATACCGACGTAACCGGCGTAGCCGCCTGCCACGGCCACGCCGACCACCAGGGCGTCGACCGTGTTCGCCAGGACGCGCGTCACCAGCCCCGCGGCGGCTCCTTGGTAAGGACGAGCCTCGACCGGAATCGTCGAGATCCGCGCCGCGGTCATGGTGCTCCGTCGGCTGGGGCTCGCGGCTCGTGCAAGCGCCGTAGGAAGCGGTCGAGACCGCGGCTGATGGCCTCATCGGCCGAGATGCCCGTCATCCGTGCGGTCTGGACGGCGTCGGAGGTCAGCGAGCCGGTGGACTCCCTGACGATCGCCGGCAGGTCGATCTCGGCCAGGACCCCCTCGACCAGCGTGATGACGTCGACGCGCTCGATGATCCGGTCGATGTCGACCGCGCTCATCACCTCGTCGAGCAGCTGCCCCAGGAGTCGGAGGGCCGCCTGGCGGTGCTGCTCGCCCCGTCTGGCCCATCTCCTGCACGAGAGAGGCCGGCTGCAGGCGCGCGGGCAGCAGCGGCGGGCGCGCGGCCAGCCGCAGCGGTGGAGTTCTCGAGGCGGCCCGCACCAGCGTCACCCCCACGGCGACGGACTCCCCCAGGACTCCCACGGCCACATCGACCACCCGGGTCGGATCGGGGCGCGAACCACTCCCGTCCGGCCCTCGTGGTTCGTCCACGTGGGGGGTCACCCGAGAAAGCGTTCCGGTTGTCGCCGCTTCGCACCTCACCCCTGCGGGATGAGCGACGCGCAACGTCGTGCCGGGGGCTGCGTCAACGCTCGCCCGGACGTCCGGCGAAAATGATCCGCATGCTCGAAGTGCTCGGGATCTCGGCGGACGACGAACGCATCTACCGCTCACTGCTACGACAGCCCGGAATCAGCGCCCCCGAGCTCGGCCGAGCTGTCGGGCGGCGACCCGACTCGGTCCGGCTGTCGGTGGATCGGCTCGAGAGCATGGGCCTGGTGACCCGGGTGGGTGGGTCCGACGGCCTGCAGGCGACCCGGCCGGACGTCGCGGTTGACGTGCTCGTCGCGCGCAGGCAGGCCGAGCTGGCCGCCGTCCAGGCGCAGGCCCGCGGCCTGCTCGAGGAGCTGCCGCGGGACCAGGGCGCGGAACCGCAGGACTATCTGGAGATCGTGCGCGGACGGGAAGCGGTGGCCCATCGCTTCCTGCAGCTGCAGCAGACGACGCAGGTCGAGCTGATGGTGCTGGACCGGCCGCCGTACGCCCAGGAGGTCACCGAGCCCAACCAGGGTGAGCTCGAGCTTCTCGGCCGCGGCGTACGGAGCCGGGGCATCTACGCGCCCGAGGCGATCGAGCAGCCGTCGAGCCTGCACGGGCTGCGACTGGCGGTCGAGGCCGGGGAGGAGGCCCGGGTGCACCCGAACCTCCCGCTCAAGCTGGCGATCTCGGACCGCGCGGCGGCGCTGCTGCCGCTCACCGGCGACGAGAGCACCGAGAGCGCGTTGGTGATCCGGGCATCCATGCTGCTCGAGGCGCTGATCGCGCTCTTCGAGCTGCTGTGGGCGTCCGCCGTACCGCTGCCCGACGAGCCGCACCCCGACCACGACGTCGAGCTGGTCGCGCTGCTCGCCGCCGGCCTCAAGGACGAGACGATCGCCCGGCACCTCGGCATCAGCGGGCGCAGCCTCAGCCGCCGGACGAACAAGCTGATGGCCGACCTGGGCGCCCGGACCCGCTTCCAGGGCGGCATCCAGGCGACCAGGCTCGGGCTGCTCCGCGGGGAGCGCGACTGAGCCCTACCGCAACCGGTAGGCCCTGATCAGGGTCTGGTCCAGGCGACCGCCTGCGGTGTCTCGGGCGTGGATCCGCAGCGAGACGTAGTCGCCGGCAGCGGCGTGCCGGTAGCTCGCCACGAAGTCTCCGCGGCTTCCCTCGACCGATGCGTTCTCCCAGGTCGCGCCGTCGTCGTACGACACCTCGACCGACATCTGCCGGACCGCCGGTGCAATGGAGCCCTCCTGGTGAGTAGCGGCCAGCACCAGCTCGACCCGGGCGTTGCGTGCGGCTGCGTTGGTCGGATCCAGGGCGCTGCGGTTCGTACCGGCCTTCCGCACATCGACGTAGTCGACGTCGATCAGGGGCAGCGGCTGGACGTCCGGCGTCTGGGCCGAGCGGAACGTCCACGCGCTGCGGGTCTCCGTGGACAGGCCCACCAGGCTGCCGTCGTGGTCGACGTCGGCCTCGATCCGGTACGTCCCCTGCTCGCGCGGGACGGTCACAGAGCCGGTCAGGGCGAAGTCGTTCTCATGGATCTGCTCACCGTCGAGGAAGAGCCGGCTGGACGTGGTGGCGGGGCGGAAGCTCGGCGTCCAGTGACCGGCGGCGTCGGTGAACGCTGCGAGCGAGTAATAGAGGTGGTCGTCGTCGCGGGTGCTGACCGGGCTGCGGCCCCCGGCCCGGATGGCGCTCTGCGGCACCCCGGGAGAGTACGGCGCCTTCAGCCACTCCTCGTCGTAGCGCTCCCCGGGCTGGTACGTCCCGGGTCCCCGGCTGTAGAGGAGGTCGCCCGGCAGGTTGTAGAGGTACTGCCATGCCGCGATGGTCGTCAGGTCATCGCCGCCGGGAAGGTACTCGGTCCGGGTGACGCCGGCCTCCGGCAGATATCTCTCCAGCTCTGGAGCGCTGCAGCCGCAGGCGTCGAACTTGGACTGGTGCAGGAACCAGCCCTTCTCGCCCGTGCCGGAGCTGTAGACCGTGGTCTCCACGGCTGCGAGGTCACGCTCTCGCACCCGGTAGGACATGTCGACGGGGACCCGGCCGAGCTCGGCGAAGCTGAGGTCGTAGGAATACCCGTTCTTCTTCGGCGGGCCTTCGGCCGCGAACGAGGTGACCAGACCGAACGGCGCGTCCTGGACCCGCGCGGTGGGGGTCACCGAGACCCGGTCCGGCCCGTCCTCGTCCCCCACCGACATGATCATCTTGTCGTCCGAGAAGAGCGTGGTGCCCGGTTGGCCTCGCCACCAGTTCATGGTCACCCAGCGCACGTCCGACGGGCGCGGCGTGTCCAGGTCGAGCGGCACGGCGTCCCGTGCGTCGAGCGTGACCTCGAAGTTGGGCGCCCGCACCCGCAGCCGCGGGTTGCCGACGAGGCTCGTCTCCACCTTGCGGGTCCCCGACGCGTCCAGCGTCGTGACGTCGGACCACACGTTGTAGTCGCCCTCGGGGAGCCGGACCGTGTACTCGGTCTGCTGCGGGGAGAGGACGTAGAACTTCGTGTCGTTGTACCTGCCGTCGCGCGCCTTGTACGGGGCGATGCGCACCGTGGCCTCCGCAGGCAGACCGTGCCGGTCAAGCGCCTTGAGGGTCAGGTCCACCATGTCGTCCTGCTTGTAGAACCCGACCGCCGTGCGCACCTCGACCTCCGCACCAGTGGCCGTGACGTAGCCGCTGTAGGTGTCCGGTTCGGCGCTCCGCGCGTCCAGCTTCACCTGCACCGCGCGGGACTCACCGGGGCGCAGGTGCAGGGTGGCGGGCCGCACGGTCAGCGCGTCCGCCGGCACGGTGTCGTGCTGCTTCGCCCGCAGCTCCGTGGCGAGCTCGAGGTCGACCGGCGCGTCCGACTCGTTGCGGTAGGTGAGCGTGCGGGTGGTCGTGAGGTCGCGGTACGGGCGGCCGAAGTAGCCGAGCTGGAGGGTCCCCGCGTCGACGTACACGTCCTGACGGGTCGCCCGGTCGAGGTCGACCCGACCGGCCCCCTGCTCGTAGACACTGAAGCGCTGGTTGATCGTGGCCGCGGTCGAGGTCAGCGCGTCGCGCAGCTCCTCGGCGCCCCAGGTCGGGTGCTGCTGCTTGAGCAGTGCCGCGGCGCCGGCCACGTGCGGGGCCGCCATCGAGGTGCCGGTCCCGCTGACGTACGCCGGGTAGCCGGCGTCCGACGAACCAGCCGCAGTGATGTTGACGCCGGGTGCGGTGATCTCCGGCTTGATCGCCTCGCCGTCCATCCGCGCGCGGCTGGAGCCGTTCCAGAGCGAGTCCGGGTTCCGGTCCGTGGCTCCGACCGCGAGCGCCGACTGCGCCGACGCCGGGCTGGTCACGAAGCTCATCCCCGGCATCTCGAGCTGATGGTTGCCGGAGGCGGCGACGAAGAGGGTGCCGTGCTCGGCGGTGAGCAGGTCCACCGCCTGGCTCATCGGGTCATCGCCGTTCGTCACCGGCCCACCCAGGCTCAGGTTCACGATGTCCGCGCCGTGGGCGACGGCCCACTCCATGCCCTCGATGGCGGCCGACGTGCTGCCGGTGCCGTCGTCACCGAGGACCTTGCCGACCAGGAGCTCGGCGTCGGAGGCGATCCCCCGATACTTGCCGTCCGATGCGGCACCGGAGCCGGCGGCGATCGACGCCACGTGGGTGCCGTGACCGACCACATCCGCGACCGAGTCGCCCCCGGTGAAGTCCGCGGTCGCGAGGATCCGGCCCTCGAAGTCGGGATGCGAGGCGTCGATGCCGCTGTCGAGCGTGGCGATCGTGACGCCCTTGCCGGTGAGTCCCCGCTCCCAGGCCGCGGGTGCTCCGATCTGGGCGGCGCTCTCGTCGAGCGTCGCCTCGATGGGGGCGTCGTACCAGACCTTCTCGATCGCCCGGGGCGCCCCGGTGGAGATGTCGGCCCAGAACGCGTCGCCCTCCTCGGCGACGGTCCGCGTCGCGACCCCACCGATGCTCGGCAGCGACTCGCTCCGCTCGGTCCCGTCGGGTGCGGGCAGGGCACGGTCCTGCGCCACGCCGCGAGGGGTTCGGTAGTCGACGATGACCGGAACGCCGTCGTCGTACCCCTCCTCGACGAGCTCGCTGACGTTGAAGAGCTCCAGGTCGAGCTTGTCCTGGGCGAGCAGCGACCGCGCGGACGGCGGCACGAGGTAGGCGTCGCCTGCCTGGGTGAACGCGTGCACCCCGTCGTTGCCGCTCGTCCCACCGACCAGGCGGGCCTCCTCCGCGCCGTTGGGAAGCGTCGTGAGCTCCGCGACATCGCCGGTGACCAGGGTGACCCGCGCGGCACCGGACGACCTGCCGGGGCGCGGGTCGGAGGCGGTCGGGCCGCTAGCGGCGGGCCCGGCGTACGTCGCGGCGGCGGGAAGGCCGACGAGTACGACGGTGGCGGCCGCGAGTGCGGCGCGGACGGGTGTGAGACGCATGGATCCTCCCGAGCAGGCGTTCGATACGCGAGCACGCTAAGCCGAGATCGGCGCGCTCAGCGGACGAAAGGGGTGGCGATCGCTCGCCGTGGCAGGAGGTCGCCACGCAGACCCACCGCCGGCAGCGCCGGCCTGGACGGGTCGTTGCTCCCGGGAGCCAGGACGGAGCATCCTGAGGCATGGCCGACACCGCCGCCGCCCCGAGGAGCATGACCGTTCCCCTCGTTGCCTTCGCGGCAGGCGCGGCGGTCGCACTGGCCCTGGGCATCTTCGGTCGGGTCCACGACCCGACGATCGACTCCACCACCACGCTCGGCTACGACACGGTCCTCGACATGAAGGTCGTGGTGACCGCGGTCATCGGCGTGCTCGTCGTTCTCCAGGTGATCGGCGCCCTGTTGATCTACGGGAAGCTGGGCATCCGGGCTCCGTCGTGGGTCGGCCCGGTGCATCGCGGGTCCGGCACCCTCGCGTTCCTGCTGGCGGTGTTCGTGGGCTACCACTGCCTGTGGGCGCTCGGGCTCGAGTACGGCGAGCTGCACACCGGCGAGCCGGTGCCGGCGCGGGCCGTCGTGCACGGCGTACTGGGTTGCGTGGTCTTCGGAGCGTTCGTGGTGAAGGTCGTCGCCGTCCGCTCCCACCGAGCGCCGGGCTGGTTCCTTCCGGTCGCCGGCGGCCTCCTGTTCGCCACGTTCGTCGTTCTCGTGGGGACGTCGGCCGTGTGGTACCTCGGCGAAAACGGCTGGCCGGAGTGAACCAGGCGGACGAGGTGCTGATGGTCGCGGAGCTGCGCGCATCCGCGCTGGTGGCCGGCGAGCCGGACCGGCTACGCCGCCTGCTGCACCCGGAGTTCCGGTGGACGTCGCACAGCGGAGAGCGGTTGGACCGGGAGGGCTTCGTGCGGGTCAACACCCGTGAGCTGCGCTGGGTCAAGCAGCGACTGGAGGACCCCGAGCTCACCGTCGTCGACGACACCGCGCTCCTGCTGTGCACCACGCACGACACGGTGGTCCGCGACGGCGTCGAGCAGACCTTCATCATGCCGGTGACCCAGGTGTGGGTGCGCTCGCACAGGTCGTGGGTCTGCCTGGCCGGCCACGCCGGCCCCACTCAGGGCTGAAGCCCGAGGCCGCAGGCCCCGACGGTTTGGCCGCGGGGCCTGCGGTGTCTCGGAGGGGCCCGATCAGGTGCGGAACCGAGCGAACTTCGGACACTCGACGGCGAGTCGAACAGATGTCGTCAGGGTCCGGGACGACGACGTCGCGGCATGCGACGTGCTCACCTGCAACTCTACGCGCCTAATGGCCCTTGGTCGGAATGTCTGCGGTGCCGTCGACGATGGCTCGTGCGAGATCGACCAAGCGCACCTGGTCGTGCCGGGCCTGTGCTCGCAGCCGGTCGAAGGCGGCATCGACGCCCACGCCGCTGTGCTGCGCGATCATGCCCTTCGCCTGCTCGATCACGATCCGGCTGTTGAGCGCGCCCTGCAGCTGTTCGGTCAGAGTCTCGGCCCGGGAGATCGCACGCTCCTGGATGATGGCGATCGTGGCGATGTCGGCCAGGGCCTGGACCACCCTGATGTCGTCCGCGCGGAACGGCATCGGGTCCTCGTCGAAGATGTTCAACGCACCGATCACCCGGTCCCGCAGCCGCATCGGGAAGGCATGCACCGAGCGGACGCCGGCCTCGTAGGCGCGAGGCGTGAAGGCCGGCCAGCGCGACTCCTCCACCCTCAGGTCGGCGATCGTGACCGGCTCCCCAGTGCGGTAGCAGTCGAAGCATGGCCCTTCGGAATGCTGCACTTGGAAGAGCTCCAGGTGCCTGGCGCTCTCGGTCGAGGCAGCCATGTAATGCAGCTGCTCGTCCTCGTCGGCGAGCATCAGACCCACCGACGCCGCATTGCTGACGGCGGCGGTGTGGTCGGCCAGGTTGTGAAGGAACTCGATCAGGTCGAAGTCGGCGACGAGCGTGTCTGCGACCTCGACGAACACTTGCGACAGCCGCTGCGTTGAGATCATCCCGAGGAACTCCCTTCATCGCGGAGTCTAGGCTCACCAGTACCCATCATTCATCCCCCAGACGGGGGTCGCCGGCCAAGATCGCCAGCGCCAGTGCAAGCAGCGTGAGATTCTCGGCGAAAGCGTGCGCCCTCATCCTGGCCAGCGCCTCGGCGGCAGTCAGTCCGAGCGCGACCATGACCATGCCCTGGGCCTGGTAGACCTCGGCGCGGTAGTCGAGGGCATCACCCAGACCTCGCTCCAGACCCCCGTCCCGCACGGAATATCCGTCGAGCAGGATCTCGGTGGCGATCCGCGCGAAGGTCAGCGCCATGGCGAGGCGCTCGTCGGTCATTGATCCTGACCGGTCGCGGAAGACATCCAGGACACCGAGACACATCGCCCCGGCCTGCAGAGGGAAGGCGAAGACACCCCTCACCCCGTCGGCGACAGCGGTGGCCGAGTAGCCGGGCCATTGGCTGGCGCCCGCCGCGACGAGATCGGGGGTGAGGACCGGGCGGATCAAGCGGACCGCGTCGAAGCACGGCCCCTCGCCCGCGGTGAACTGGATCTCGTCGAGCCGCTGGCTGCGGGCGTCGGATGCCGCGACGACGACCGCGGGAGCGCTGTCCGACGCCAGGTTGACGGCCACGCCGAGCACGTCCAGGTGCGTCGTCATGGCCCGGCACAGACCCTGCAACGACCCCACCACACCGGTACCGTCCGCGGATCGCTCGACGTCGACGAGGCCCCGCGCCAGGACGTAGCGGGCCTGGCGTGCGGACGACGTCTCATCGGACGGTGCCATCGCGACTCTTCCCTGGTGAGACCACCGAGGCCCAGGGTGGCACCGGAGCACGTCCGGCACCTTCACGGTACCTCTCGGTCCGGATCGGGTCACTCCCAGAACGCGCGGTCGACGACCCGGCGCGCCCGGCGAGTCGCCCGCAGGTAGTCGTTGACCATCTCGTCGGTGCCGCCCGGCGGGTAGCCCAGGATCGTCGCCACCGCGGCTCGCTCGCGGGTGTCGCGCGGGAGCTGGTCGCCGCTCTTGCCGCGGGCCAGGGTGACCGCGTTGCGCATCCTGCTGACCATCCGCCACCCGGTCGCCAGCGTCTTTGCGTCCGCCTCGGACAGCAGGTCGGCGTCGGCGGCCGCCTCGAGCGCGGCGAGGGTCTGGGTGGTGCGCAGCTCCGGCACCCGGCCGGCGTACCGCATCTGCAACAGCTGGATCGTCCACTCGATGTCGGCGAGGCCGCCGCGGCCGAGCTTGAGGTGCAGCTGGGGGTCGGCCCCCTTCGGCAGCCGCTCCTGGTCGATCCGACCCTTGATCCGGCGTACCTCGATCACGTCGTCCTCGCTGATCCCCTTCTCGGGGAACCGCAACGGGTTGATCAGCTCCTCGAAGCGGCCGCGCAGGTCGGCGTCGCCGACGACGGCCTCGGCACGCAGCAACGCCTGGGCCTCCCACACCTTCGACCACTTGGCGTAGTAGGCGGCGTAGGCGTCGATGGTGCGGACCAGCGCCCCCTGCTTGCCCTCGGGGCGCAGGTTGGCGTCGACCTGCAGGGGCGGGTCGCCCCCAGGCGCAGCGAGCATGGTGCGCACCTCGTTCGCCACCGCGGTGGCGTACGACGCGGCCTGGTGGGCATCGGCGCCCTCGTCGGGCTCGTGCACGAAGAGCACGTCGGCGTCGGAGCCGTACGAGAGCTCGAAGCCGCCGTAGCGACCCATCGCCACGATCGCGATCCGGGACGGCGCGGCGTCCAGGGAGCGCTGGGCGCGTACGGCGCGACCGGCGACCTCGAGGGTCGCCTCGAGGGTGGCGTCGGTGAGCCGGGACAGGCCGATCCCCACGTCGGCGACGTCGACCAGGCCGAGCACGTCTCCGGCGCCGATCCGCAGCAGCTCGCGCTGGCGGACCCGGCGTACCGCGCGGATCGCCTGCCCCGGATCGTCCTGGTGTCGGCCCGCGGTGGCCAGCATCTCCTCGGTCATCGCCTCGGCGGACAACGGGACCAGGTCGTTGCTCAGCATCCGCACGCCCTGCGGTTCGCGCTCGAGCAGGTCGGTGACGAAGCGCGACGTGGCCAACAGGTGCGCGAGCCGCTCGGCCACCTGGCCCTCGTCGCGGAGTGCCCGGAGGTACCACGGCGTGCTGCCGAGGGTCTCGCTGAGCCGGCGGAAGCCGAACAGTCCGGCATCGGGATCCGGCCCCTCGGCGAACCACTGCAGCAGCGCCGGTAGCAGCGCCTTCTGGATCGAGGCGGTGCGGCTCACGCCGCTGGTCAGTGCCTCCAGGTTGCGGAGCGCGGCCTTCGGGTCGGCGTACCCCAGCGCGGCCAGGCGGTCGCCCGCGGCCTCGGAGGACAGCCGGACCTCCGGGCCGGGGATCTTGGCCACCGCCGCCAGGAGCGGTCGGTAGAAGAGCTTCTCGTGCAGGCGTCGCACCTCGCGCCGGTGGTGCTGCCAGGCACGATCCAGCGCCGTCTCGGACTCCTTGAGGTAGCCCATGCTGCGGCCGAGCCGGCGCAGCGCCGTGTCGTCGGACGGCACCACGTGGGTACGCCGGAGCTGGTGCAGCTGGATCCGGTGCTCGAGCGTGCGGAGGAACGCGTAGGCCTCGTGCAGCGCCTCGCCGTCCTCGCGCCCGACGTATCCACCCCGGGTCAGGTCGGCCAGCGCGGAGAGGGTCGCGCCCGCGCGGATCGACCGGTCGGCGCGGCCGTGCACCAGCTGGAGCAGCTGGACCGCGAACTCGACGTCCCGCAGCCCGCCTGCACCCAGCTTGAGCTGACGGTCGGCGTCGCGGGCCGGGATGTGCTCGAGCACCCGTCGGCGCATCGCCTGGGTGTCGGCGACGAAGCCCTCTCGCTCGGCGGCGGTCCACACCATCGGGGAGACCATCTCGACGTACTCCTCACCGAGCGCCAGGTCGCCGGCGACCGGTCGCGCCTTGAGCAGGGCCTGGAACTCCCAGGTCTGGGCCCAGCGCTCGTAGTAGCCGCGGTGGCTGGCCAGGGTCCGGCTCAGTGGACCCGCCTTGCCCTCGGGACGGAGAGCGGCATCGACCTGCCACAGCGTGCCCTCGACGCTCGGGTCCGAGCAGGCGCGGATGAGGTGGGACGCCAGCTGGGTGGCGGCACGGGTGGCGGCGGTGTCGTCCGCGCCGTCGACCGGCTCGTGCACGAAGATCACGTCGACGTCGGAGACGTAGTTGAGCTCGCGCCCTCCGCACTTGCCCATCGCGATGACCGCGAGGCGCACCTGATCGGCCGCATCCCCGACCTCCCGGCGGGCGATCGCCAACGCGGCCTCGAGGGTGCCGGCCGCGAGGTCGGAGAGCTCGGCGGCCGCGTCGTCGACGCCCAAGCCATGGGCCAGGTCCCGCGAGGCGAGCCGGACCAGCACCCGCCGGTACTCCGCCCGCAGCGCGTCGACGGCCTGCCCCTGCTCCATCGCGGCGGTGGGTGAGGCGGCATCGGGGTCGGCACCGACGGAGCGGAGTAGCCCGGCGCGGACGGCGAACGCTGCCGGGCGGGTCGACCCGAGCAGCGGGTCGGTGAGCTCGCGCCACTGCTCGGGATGGCGGACCAGGTGGTCGGAGAGCGCGTGGCTCGCGCCCAGCACGCTGAGCAACCGCATCGCGGTGCCCTCGTCGTCGACGACCGCCTCGATCAGCGCGTCGCCGTCCTCCGCGGCCTCACGGAGTCGGACCAGCCCGGCGAGCGCCGCATCGGGGTCGGCGGTCTGC
Source organism: uncultured Actinomycetota bacterium (assembly GCA_963729095.1). GTDB lineage: Bacteria > Actinomycetota > Actinomycetes > Propionibacteriales > Nocardioidaceae > Nocardioides. The sequence goes on from CAVSMX010000047.1 coordinate 69,589, forward strand.
GAGAGCGGCGCGAGCAACGGCTCGACGTCCGATCCCAGCAACCGCAGATCGGCGAGCGCGGCGTCGGCGTCCTGGAAGCCCAACCGAACCAGGTTGCCCGTGCCGGTGGCCGGCCGCGTCAAACCCGGCTCCGTACGCCGGCGAGTGCGGCAAGACCCTCGGCGAGCGGCCGCCACGACCGCTCCAGCTCCACATTCGCGGCGCCGATGTCGGCCAGAAGCCGCTCCTGGTCGACCCCGGCGGCCGCGTGCCGCTCCTCGTCGTCGTGCGCCCACACCTCGAGCACCGCCCGGTCGACCTCGGGGTGCCACTGCACGCCCCAGACCGTCGGCGCGAACCGAGCCGCCTGGACCTCCCCGTGCGGCGTGACCGCGAGGGTCACCGCGTCGTCGGGGAGCCCGGTGACCAGGTCGTCGTTCCACTGGACGGCGCGGCGCGGCGTGCTCAGTGGGCCGAGCAGCGCATCGGCGGCCGCCTCGGCCGTCCAGCCGATGTCGAGCAGCCCGAGCTGCTGGCCGCGCGGGTTGGGTTCGGCGGCGCCGCCGAACGCGACCGCGCAGACCTGGTGGCCCAGGCAGATGCCGAGCGTTGGCACCTCGGCGGCGGCGGCGTCGCGCACCAGGTCGCGCAGCGGCGGCAGCCAGGCGTGGGTGTCGGTGGCGGCCATCGACCCGCCGAGCACGAGCAGGGCGTCGTACTCTGCGAGCGTCGGCAGTGGGTCGCCGGCGTAGGGCCTGCAGACGACCACCTCGCAGCCGGCGTCCTCGAGCCATGAGCCGAACAGCGCCGGCGGACAGGTGGCTTCGTGCTCGATCACCAGGACCCGGGGCATGTGTGGTGCCTAGATCACCGGGAGCATGCGGTCGCGCTCGAAGTTGGAGACCTGCACGCGGTAGTCGTCCCACTCGGCGCGCTTGTTGCGCAGGAAGAAGTCGAAGACGTGCTCCCCCAGCGTGTCTGCCAGGAGCTCGGATCCCTCGGCAATTTCGATGGCCTCGCTGAGGGTCTTCGGCAGCGGCTCCATGCCCAGGCTCTGGCGCTCCCGCTCGCTGATGCTCCACACGTCGTCCTCGGCTTCGCGAGGCAGGTCGTAGCCCTCCTCGATGCCCTTCATGCCGGCCGCCAGCATCGCCGCGAAGGCGAGGTAGGGGTTGCACGCCGCGTCGACGGTGCGCAGCTCGATCCGGGTCGACTGGCCCTTGAGCGGCTTGTACATCGGCACCCGGATCATCGCCGAGCGGTTGTTGTGCCCCCAGCAGACGTACGACGGCGCTTCACCGCCGGACATCATCCGCTTGTAGCTGTTGACCCACTGGTTGGTGACGACGCTGATCTCGCGCGCGTGGTGGAGGATGCCGGCCATGAACCCCCGGCCGGTCTTGGAGAGCTGGTACTCCGAACCCGCTTCGTAGAAGGCGTTCTGGTCGCCCTCGAACAGCGAGACGTGGGTGTGCATGCCGGAGCCGGGGTGCGTCGTGAAGGGCTTGGGCATGAACGTCGCCCAGATCCCCTGGCTCAGCGCGACCTCACGGATGACGGTGCGGAACGTCATGATGTTGTCGGCGGTGGTCAGCGCGTCGGCGTACCGCAGGTCGATCTCCTGCTGGCCCGGGCCGCCCTCGTGGTGGCTGAACTCGACCGAGATGCCCATCGACTCGAGCATGGTGATGGCCTCGCGGCGGAAGTCCGACCCCATCGACTGGGCGGTGTGGTCGAAGAAGCCGCTGCGGTCGACCGGCACCGGGTCGGCGCCGTCACTGGGCGTGTCCTTGAAGAGGTAGAACTCGATCTCCGGGTGCGTGTAGAACGTGAACCCCTTCTCCGCGGCGCGGGCCAGGGTGCGCTTGAGCACGTAGCGCGGGTCGGCGTACGACGGGCTGCCGTCGGGCATCACGATGTCGCAGAACATCCGGGCCGTGGACGGCCCTTCGCCGCGCCACGGAAGGATCTGGAACGTCGCCGGGTCGGGCTTGGCCAGCATGTCGGCCTCGTAGACCCGGGCGAAACCCTCGACCGCGGAGCCGTCGAACCCGATGCCCTCGGCGAAGGCGCCCTCGAGCTCGGCCGGTGCGACCGCGACCGACTTCAGGAAGCCCAGGACGTCGGTGAACCAGAGCCGGACGAACCGGACGTCACGCTCCTCGAGAGCCCTGAGAACGAAGTCTTCCTGCTTGCCCATGACGCCAGCGTAGTGGCGGTTACTGCTCCGGGACGTTCGCCTCGATCTCGGCGAGCCAGGCGGCGCCCTTGGCGTCCGACGGCATCCGCCAGTCGCCGCGGGGCGACATGGTGCCGCCAGCGCTGACCTTGGGGCCGTTCGGCAGTGCGGACCGCTTGAACTGGCTGGCGAAGAACCGCTCCACGAAGACCACCAACCAGCGCCGGATGGTCGCCAGGTCGAACGCCACCCAGTCCCCCTCGGGGAAGCCCGGCGGCCAGTCGCCGACCTGCTCGTCGTGCCAGGCGTGCCACGCGAGGAACGCGATCTTGGCGGGGTGGTAGCCGCGGCGGATCACGTGGAAGAGCGTGAAGTCCTGCAGCGAGTAGGGGCCCACGGAGTCCTCGGTGCGCTGCGGGATCTGGTCCTCGCGCGACGGGATCAGCTCCGGGGTGATCTCCTGGTCGAGGATCTCCCTCAGCACCTCGTTGGTCGGCTCCTCGAACTGGCCGTCGTCGATCACCCAGCGGATCAGGTGCTGGATCAGCGTCTTGGGTACGCCGGCGTTGACGCCGTAGTGGGACATCTGGTCGCCGACGCCGTAGGTGCACCAGCCCAGCGCGAGCTCGGAGAGGTCGCCGGTGCCGAGCACGATGCCGCCGCGGTGGTTGGCGAGCCGGAACAGGTAGTCGGTGCGCAGCCCGGCCTGGACGTTCTCGAACGTGATGTCGTAGACCTCCTCGCCGTCCGCGAACGGGTGGTCGAGGTCCTTGAGCATCTGCTCCGCGGCGGCGGTGATGTCGATCTCCTCGAACGTCACGCCGAGCGACGTCGAGAGCCGGGTGGCGTAGGACTTGGTGGCCGCGCCCGTCGCGAAGCCGGGCAGCGTGAACGCGTGGATGTCGCTGCGCGGGCGACCGAGCCGGTCCATCGCCTTGGCAGCGACGATCAGGGCGTGCGTGGAGTCGAGCCCACCGCTGACGCCGATGATGATCTTGGGCTGGCCGATCGCGTCGAGCCGCTGCTCGAGCCCGGTGACCTGGATGTTGTAGGCCTCGTAGCAGTCCAGCGCCAGGCGCTGCGGGTCGTCGGGCACGAACGGGTAGCGGTCGACCTTGCGGCGCAGGCCGATGTCGCCGCCGGGAGGGCTGAGCTCGAAGCCGACCGTGCGGAACTCGGGGATCCCCACACCACGCCGGTTGTCGTCGAACGTCCCCTGCCGCAACCGCTCCTGTCGGATCCGGTCGAGGTCGACGTCGGTGACCGACCGCCGCGGTCCGTCGGGGAACCGCTCGGTCTCGGCCAGCAGGTCGCCACACTCATAGACCATCGTCTGCCCGTCCCAGGAGAGATCGGTCGACGACTCCCCCTGCCCCGCGGCCGCGAAGACGTACGCCGCGTTGCACCGGAAGCTGGCGCTGCGGACCAGCAGCCGACGGTCCTCGGCACGGGCCACCGTGATCGGGCTGCCAGAGAGGTTGGCGAGCACCGTGGCACCCGCGAGCGAGGCCTCGGCGCTGGGTGGCACCGGTACCCACATGTCTTCGCACACCTCGACGTGCAGGTCGAGGCCGGGGACGTCGGCCGCCCGGAAGATCAGGTCGGGCCCGCACGGCACCTCGGCACCGTTGACGGTGATCGTCGAGCCGTGCTGGTCGTCGCCGGGCGCGAACCAGCGACGCTCGTAGAACTCCCGGTACGTCGGGAGGTAGGACTTCGTGGCCACCCCCAGCACCCGCCCGCGATGGATCACCACCGCGCAGTTGAGCACCCGGGTGCCGTGCACCAGCGGTGCGCCGACCACAAGCACCGGCATCAGGTCGGCGCTGGCCTCGACGATCTCGGCGATCGCCGTGCGGACGCCCGCCAGCAGCGTGTCCTGCAGCACCAGGTCGTCGATCGCGTACCCGCTGAGGCACAGCTCGGGGAACACCGCGACCGCGACGTGCTCGTCGTGGCACGCGCGCGCCTCCGCGAGCACCGCCCGGGCGTTCGCGGCCGGGTCGGCCACGCTCACTGGCAGCGTGCACGCCGCCACCCGCGCGAACCCCTGCGCGTACGCCGAGTAGAAGTCCACGTACTCAGTGTGACGGATGGGGCGGTAAGGCGGCGAACTCAGCGCAGGGCGTCGCTCGCGATGGCCAGGGTCCCGATGTCCTGCCGCGCCGCCACGGACACCCAACTGACCAGCCCGCTGGCCGTGTTCCAGGTAAAGAGGTAGCCCGGCGCCTGAGGCGACCCGGAAGGCTCGTCAGGGACCACCCGGGCCAGCAACGTGTCGTCGTCGAGCCAGGCGATCGCGCCCATCGCACCCCCATCTGAGTACCCGGAGCCACGACCCCTGATCGGGAGGTACGCGCGAGTCTCCAGCGTCTCCCGATCGAGCGCGATCAAGCCGTCCCAGTCGGACTTGGTGGGCTCGCCCGCCCATCCGCCGTCACCACGCGCCGCCCCGATCATGGCCTCGCTGACGGCGGGGCTGGTCAGCGACTCGAGAGCGTCGATTCCCACCGATCGGACCGGGTCGGTCCCCCGCCACTCCCGGAGGACTCGTTCGAAACCTTGCTGGCGGACCACCCCGAAGCTGACGACCGTGCCAGCGGCGTCCGGAGCGGACGGGTAGGCGTCGTACTTGAGCACCTGAGACTCGCCCGTCGTCAGGTCCACGAGCCAGGAGTTCGGCCACGCGGCAAGCAGCACCTGGTCGGGTGCGATGAACCTGACGCCCGGCGAGTGGTCACGGGGAGCGCTCACGCCCGTTGGATACTCGGTGCGGATCCAGCCCGGCTCGTCGAGTGCGCGCCACCACAATGCGGATCGTCCGGTGACCGCGATGAGGGTGCCGTCCCTGGAGAGCGCGACGTTCTCACCAGTGGACGACGGCTCCTCGGGAAGGTCCACGGCGCGCCACGACCCGTCGGGAGCGACCATCGCAACCTTCCCCTGACGAATGAGGGCAGCCACCGCAACGTCCATGGGGCTTGCATCCAGCGAATCCATGACTGACGGAGGCTCAAGCGTCGAGGGCAGCCGGGTCGTGGCGTCGTACGGCGCGTCCTCGAGATCGACTGGATCCCAGAACGGCTGGACGACCTCGTCGGGAATCGGTGGAGCCTGATCCTGGAGCGGGTCCAAGCTCGGGAACGTCGGCACTCCTGGCGCCGGCGCGGGTGTCTCGTCATTCGCGTCAACGAGTGCGATCACGGCGACAACGGAGGTCACTGCGACCATGCTGCCGACAGCTGCCAGAGCTCCACGATGGCGAAGTCGTCGGCGCCTGGCAGACGCAAGGGCAGTGACCGCCAGGTCGGGCGACTCGATCTCGTCCGTTGCCCGGGTGAGTACGTCGTGGAGAGTGTCTTCGCTCATGGGGTCCTCCCGATCAGGTCGAGGAGCTCGGGGGCGCCGCCGCGCAGCCGGGCCAGGGCTGCGGCGTTCTGGCTCTTCACGGCACCCACGCTGATGCCCAGGGCAGCGGCGGTGTCCCGCTCGCTCAGGTCGTCGAAGTGCCGGAGCACGAGCACGGCACGCTGTCGGTCGGTCAGCCGATCGAGCGCCCGACGTACCACCAGCGCCATGTCCGGATCGCTGCTCGTGGCTACGGTTTCGCCCGATCCGGACACAGTGACCTCGCGCCTCTGGCGGCGCCACCAGGAGATGTTGTCCCGGACGACGATGGTGCGCGCGAAGGCGGTGGGATTGCCGGTCCGCAGCCTCGACCACCGCAGCGCCACCTTGACGAGCGCCTCCTGGACCAGGTCCTCGGCGCGCTGCAGGTCACCCGTGATCAGGTACGCGGAGCGAAGCAGCTGTCGCTGACAACCTGCCGCCCACTCGGTGAACTCGCGCTCGTCCATCACCCTTAGAACGCCGCCGGCGGGCCGGAGGTTGTCGCGAGTTTGTCGCCAGCCGATGAATAACGGGGCCGTCGAGGGTCCGAACTTGCATGAGCACCTCGATCTGCCCCTGCCTGTGGTTCGACGACAACCTGGAGGAAGCCGCCTCCTTCTACACCTCGATCTTCCCGAACTCCTCGTTCGGGCACCTGAGTCGCTACACCGACTCCGGCCCGGGTGAGCCGGGCAAGGTGATGGCCGGTGAGTTCACCATCGACGGAATGACGTTCCGGGGCATCAACGGCGGCCCGGACTTCGCGACGTTCACCGAGGCGATCTCGTTCAGCATCACCTGCCGCGACCAGGCGGAGGTCGACTACTACTGGGACTCGCTCGTCGACGGTGGCGAGGCCTCGGTGTGTGGGTGGCTCAAGGACCGGTTCGGGCTGTCCTGGCAGATCGTGCCCCAGCGCCTCTACGAGCTGGTCTCCGACCCCGACCCGCGGCGGGCCAAGGCCGCCAGCGAGTCGTTGTTCACGATGCGCAAGATCGTGATCGCCGAAATAGAGGCGGCGGCCAACGCGGCCGCGTGAGTGTTCGACATACCGGTGGTTCTGACGCACCGGGTACGTCGCAACCACCAGTACGTGTCCCCAGCTAGCCGGCGCGGCGGTACTCCGCTAGCCACCGCGGACCGTCCTTCTCCTCGAGCCGGACCAGATCGAGAGCGCCCGAGCCGAGCGACTCCATGAAGCCTCGACCGAGAGCGAACGGCGGGCCCTGGTCGCTCGAGGCCGACCCTTCGTTGCGGAACGCCACAGCGACCAGCCGACCGCCGGGACGCACCAGGCCGACCACAGCCTCTGCGGCCTGCTGCCGGGGTGGGTCCGGAAGGGCCTGGAGCGTGAAGATCTCGACCACCAGGTCGAAGCGGCCGACCAGATCCGGCGACAGGGCCAGCAGGTCCTCGACCCGGTAGTCGACGGTGGACTCCGGACGCCGCCGCTGCACCTCCTCGATCGCGGCAGGAGCGATGTCGAAGCCCGTCGTGGCGAACCCGCGCGCGGCCACGAACTCCGCGTCGGCCCCCAGCCCGCAGCCGACGACCACGGCGCTGAGCCCGGCACCCTCCAGCCCGACGCTCTCCGCCCACTCGGACAGCTGGGGGTTCGGGTCGTCGCGGTCCCACGGCACCGAGATCTCGCCGGCCAGCCCCTCGGCGTACAGGCGGTCGAACCAAGCCGTCGGCTCACCGGCGCCGATCGCCTCGGAGGCCAGCGCGTCGGCGCGGAGATCCCAGTCACGAGTCATGGAGGCACCCTAGAAGGTTGTCGTTTGGTCACCAACGGCAGATTTCAGGCCCGATCTCTTGCCGTTGGTGACCAAACGACATCTCCGCCCGGCCGCCACCGTGACCAGCACCACAGGCCGAGAGCCGGTGATCCGGGCTTAGCCTGAGATGAGTCCGTGGACTCCATCAGGGAGCCGCGAGATGACCCCGAAGGAGCTCGCTGATGAGCACGCCCGAGGAGACCGCCCCGTACGGCAGCGGCCCTGCACAGAGCAATCAGGGGCAGGCCCCCGTCAAGCGCGTTCGGACCCATCACCTGCGCGAGATGAAGGAGCGCGGCGAGAGGTTCTCGATGCTCACGGCCTACGAGCAGTACGCCGCGGCGACGTTCGACGAGGCCGGCATCGAGGTGCTGCTCGTCGGCGACAGCGCCTCCAACAACGTCTACGGCAACGAGACCTCGCTGCCGGTGACGGTCGACGAGCTGATCCCGCTCACCAGGGCCGTCACCCGGTCGGTGCACCGCGCGCTGGTCGTCGGCGACCTCCCGTTCGGCAGCTACCAGGCGTCCCCCGAGCAGGCCTACCTCACCGCCGTCCGCTTCATGAAGGAGGGCGGCGCCCACTGCGTCAAGCTCGAGGGCGGGGTGGAGATGGCGCCGCAGATCGAGCGGCTCACCCAGGGCGGCGTCCCGGTGATGGCGCACATCGGGTTCACCCCGCAGTCCGAGCACGCCCTCGGTGGCTACCGCGTGCAGGGTCGCGGCGACACCGCCTCGCGGATCCTGGCCGACGCGCACGCGATCGAGGACGCCGGCGCGTTCTCCGTGGTGATGGAGATGGTGCCCGGCGACGTCGCCGGGCAAGTGACCAAGGAGCTGGCCATCCCCACCATCGGTATCGGCGCCGGCGTCGACTGCGACGGCCAGGTGCTGGTGTGGCAGGACGCGTTCGGGCTGCGCACCGGCAAGATGGCCCGGTTCGTGAAGCAGTACGCCGACCTGCACGGCGTACTCCTCCAGGCCGCGAAGGACTACGACGCCGACGTGAAGGCCGGCACCTTCCCCGGACCGGATCAGACCTTCTGACTGTCGGCCCTTCGGTGCATGCTGGCTGGTGACAGATCCCACCACCAGGAGGCCCCCCAAATGGCAGTGCAGCTCGACCCCTACCTCAGCTTCGGCGACGGCAAGGCCCGCGAGGCCTTGGAGTTCTACCACGGCATCTTCGGCGGCAGCCTCGACGTCAACACCTTCGGCGAGCAGCCAGACATGCCCGGCAACGACCCCGCTCTGCACGACAAGGTGATGCACGCGCAGCTCACCGGTGACAACGGCATCCACCTCATGGGCGCCGACACGGCCCCGGGCATGGGTGAGCCGACGGCCGCCTCCACCCAGGTCTCGCTGAGCGGCGACGACGACTCGGTGCTGCGCGGCTACTGGGACGCGCTCTCCAACGGTGGCTCGGTCACCGTGCCACTGGAGACCGCGCCGTGGGGCGACAGCTTCGGGATGCTGGTGGACAAGTTCGGCGTCCCGTGGATGGTCAACATCGCCGGTTCGGCCGGGGGATGACCTCGGTCTGACCGGGATACCGTGGCGCCATGCGCGCCCTGATCGCCGGCCTGTTCCTCGTTCTGCTGCTCCCCTCGGCTCCTGCCGTGGCCGACGACCACGGGTCGCCGGCGCCCGAACGAGCCGATCGCGCCGCGCCCGGGTTCCGGGTCACCAAGCTCGTGCAGGGCCTGGAGCATCCCTGGGACGTGCAGCCGATCGGCGGCGGGCGCCTGCTGATCACCGAGCGCGACACCGCCCACCTGATCATTGCCAACGGCAACAGCAAACGCCGGGTGAGGTTCCCGAGCGGCAAGGTGTGGGTGTCCGGCGAGACCGGGCTGATGAGCATGGAGATCGACCCGGGGTTCGCGCGCAACCGCCGGTTCTACACCTGCCAGGGCGGGTTCAGGGCCGGTGGCGGCCACGACGTCCGGGTCATCGCCTGGCGGCTCAACGCGGCTGCGACCCGGGCCACGATGGTCAAGACGTTGCTCAAGGGGCTGCCCACCAGCAGCGGGCGACACGGCGGCTGTCGGCTGCTGATCTCCAGGAACGGCGCGCTGCTGGTCGGCACCGGCGACGCCGCGGTCGGCACCAACCCGCAGAACGTCGGCTCCCTTGGTGGAAAGACGCTGCGGCTCAACCGGACCACCGGGAAGCCGTGGCCGACCAACCCGTTCATCAAGGGCAACGGCAAGCGCCGCTTCGTCCTGACCTACGGACACCGCAACGTCCAGGGCCTCGCCCAGCGTCGTGACGGCACCCTCTGGTCGGTCGAGCACGGTTCCTTCCGCGACGACGAGGTCAACAAGCTGGTGGCGGGCGGCAACTACGGCTGGAACCCGGTACCCGGCTACAACGAGACGGTCCCGATGACCGACTTCGGGCTGCCCGGCAAGCAGCGCGGCGCTCGGTGGCGGTCCGGCAACCCGACGCTCGCGACCTCAGGCGCGTCGTTCGTCCGCGGTGACCAGTGGCGGGGGCTGCAGGGGACGCTCGCGGTGGCCTGCCTGAAGGCGGGCCGAGTGCTGTTCTTGAAGTTCGACGCCAAGGGCAGGCTGAAGAACGCCCGGGCGCCGCAGGCACTGCGCCAGTACGGCCGGCTCCGCTCGGTCACGAACGGCCCCAACGGCAGCCTGCTGATCACGACCGACGGCGTTGCGGGTGGCGACTCGGTGCTGCTGGTACGGCCCCGCTGACCCCATCACTCCCGGTCGACCAGTCCGGCGTCGTGCACCAGGATCGCGATCTCGACCCGGTTGTCGGTGTTCGTCTTCGCCAGCGCCCGGGACACATGTGTCTTCACCGTGGCCTCGCTCATGTGCATGGCTCGGGCGATCTGCGCGTTCGACCGCGCGTGGCCGATCGCGACGGCGACCTCGAGCTCGCGCTCGGTCAGCGGATCGAGTCGCTGGCGCGCCCCCTCACGGCGAGCGTTGGCACTGTCAGGCTCACTGAGGCGGTCCATCACCGTCCGGGTGACCTCTGACGAGAGCAGGGTGTCGCCGGCGGCCGCGGTGTGCACGGCGCGAGCCAGCTCGTGAGGGTCGGTGTCCTTCAGCAGGTAGCCCGTCGCGCCCGCCCGCAACGCGCCGACGACGTACTCGTCCACGTGGAACGTCGTGAGCACCAGCACCGCCGGCGGCGTGGGCAACCGGCGCATCTCGGTGGTGGCCGCGACGCCGTCCATCACCGGCATCTGCAGGTCCATGAGCACCACGTCCGGCTCGAGGAGACGGGCCTGTCGTACTCCCTCGCGGCCGTCTGCAGCCTCGCCGACGATCTCGATCTGCGGATCGGCGGAGAGGACCATCCGCAGGCCCGCCCGCACCATGGCGTCGTCGTCGACCACCACCACCCGCACCTCGCTCATCGGAGGCTCCCGGACCGGTGCGGCTGACGCGACGTGGGCCACGGAAGCTCGGCTCGGACCCGGAACTCCCCCTCAGCGCTGGTGCCGTGCTCGAATGCACCGCCGGCAAGGGTCACCCGCTCCGTCAGGCCGAGGAGGCCCGCTCCGGATCCGACCAGGTCGGCCGAAGGGATCCGCCGGTCGAGCGGGTTGCGTACCACGATCGCAAGGCCCTCCCCCGGCCGACCGCTCACGCTGATGGCGGTCGCGGCCCCTGGCGCGTGCTTGATGGCGTTCGTGATCGCCTCCTGCACCACCCGGTACGCCGTCCGGCCCAGCCACGGCGGCAGCTCGGCCCCTGCCGGGACGTCGAGGTCGAGCTCGACCGGCTGACCGGCCACCCGGGCATCCGCCACCAGCGGCTCGAGGTCGGCCAGGCTGGGGACTGCGCCAGACGGCGGTGCATCCTCCCGGAGGACGCCGACCACCATCCGCAGCTCGTCGAGGGCGTCCTGCGCCGAGCGCCGGATCAGCCGGGCGGCCTCCTGCACCTCGTCGGGCGTCAGCCCGCGCTGCACCTCCAACCCCCCGGCGTGCAGGGCGACCAGCGACACGCGGTGGGCCACCACGTCGTGCATCTCGCGCGCGATCCGCGACCGCTCGGAGCTGCGGATCTGCTCCGCGCGCAGCCGTTGCTCCGTCTCCGCGCGCACGGCGCGCTCCTCCAGCGACCGGACGAGTCGTCGCTGGGCACGGGCCAGCGCGCCCCAGGCGACCGCCGCGGCGCTGATCGCGATGTTGACGGTCAGGGTCAGGGACAAGGAGCTGTTCCCGGAGTAGATGGCATAGAACACCAGCCCGGCGGCGACGTTCAGGACGGCGAGGGCGAGCGCGACGGGAAGCGGGCGGCGGCGCGCGACCGCGTAGAGCGCGAACATGTTGGCTGCCCCGGCCGTCGCGAAGACGGACGCGGCGACAGCAGTGCCCACCGCGATCGCGACCGGAGCCCGGTGCCGCCACCACAGCGCGGCGCTGCACGCGGCACCGACAGCGACGTCGAGCACGAGCCTCGATCCGGACGGCCCCTCCTGCAGCACGCCGTACAACAGGCTCAGCCCGGCGGCGAACGACAGCAGCACCACGACGACCGACACCAGGGGTCCGGGTTGCCCGTCCGAGTCGACCGCAACAGAGCCCGCCATGCGCGTCACATTAGCTCCGGCCGACCCGGCCGACGTCAGCCGTTCGATGGACCCCGGCTGCAACTTTCGTCAGCTCTCTGGTCCCGGAATGGGTCAGTTCGGCGGATGGGCTCGCCGCTCCCGATCACGAATATCGACGCATGACCAAAACACCTCGTGACGAAGGGAAGGACATGAACCAGCAACAGACAGCCGAGACTCCGGCTCTGTCGGAGATCGACCGCATCGGTGCCTGGGCGACGCGGGTCCTCTGGCCGGCAGCCGGCACCGGAAAACTCCGCACGGCGCGCCGGGTGGCCGGTGTGCTCACCGTCGTCGGCAGCCTGATCCAGATCGTGATCTGGCTGCTCGTCGCGGTGTTCTCGCGGCACATCGACAACCCGTGGTGGCTGTTCTACACCGCTGGCGGCGCGACCGTCATCGCCAGCCTGCTCATTGTCGAGGAGTCCGGCGCGACCGGCTCCACCAGCGAAGGGAACGACCTGTGATGAACATCGAGAACCTGCACCGACGCACGGGGCTCTTCGGAGTCGTCGCGGCCGCCATGATCGTGGTCCAGGTGCCGCTTTACTTCATGTACGAGACTCCGCCGGACTGGAACATCCTGACTCGGACCCTGATCGGGCTGGTCGGCTGTGTGTTCTACCTCGTGTACTTCGTCGGCCTGCGCCTGCTCGTCGAGCGCACCGACTCGGCACTCGACTGGCTCGCCGGGCTGCTGCAGACGGCCGGTCTGCTGTGGGTGGCGATGGTCTTCGTCCCGCAGTCGATGGAGGCCGGCGCCGCCATCTCGGTGGACAAGGACATCGACACCACGACCGAGGGTCCGTTCGCGGCGGCCCAGTACCTGATGCAGGGCGCGATCTCTCGGCTGCTGATGGTCCTGTTCCTCGTGACCCTCGCGATGGTGGTCGCGCGGACCGGGCTGTTCCGCCGTTGGGTCGGCTGGTCGGCGTACGTGCTGGCCGCCATCAACCTGGCGTTCGTGCCCGCGGTGTACTTCGGGGACGACGCGGCCGACTTCTACAGCGCCCAGGGCTGGGGCACCACCGCGAGCATGGGCGCGCTGTGGAGCATCTGGACCCTGGCAGTGAGCATCAGCATGGTGCGCAGCGCTCGGCAGACGAAGGTCCTGGCTCACGCCTGAGCCGACCCGGAGGGGGTGGCCAGCGGCAATCCCGCGGCCACCCCTTTCGGGCTATCCCCAGTTGAACGCGATGCCACCGCCGAGCACCACGCCGAACCACACGACGTACGCGACCACCGCCACCCACGGCAGCCGGTCGGGATGCACGGACCACCAGGCCAGGCTGACCAGCAGCAGGAACAGCCAGAACAGCAGCAGGGGCACGGAGACGTACCACGGCACCGCGGTGACACTCCAGCCGTAGAGGAACAGCGCGGCCACCAGCATGCCGATGCCGATGAACGGACGAGGCGAGATCGGGCTGGCCGCACGCACCCGCCGACGTCGGGCCATCACCGGACCCTCAGTCCTCCAGGTCCGCGTCGTTCCAGTTGGGGTCGGTGTCCCACTCCTCGTTGCGCTCCTCCGCCTTCTGCAGGGCGCGCGAGGCCTCTTCCTCGGTTGCGTACGGCCCGAGCCGGTCGATCGGCGGGCAGATGTTCTCGCCGCTCTCGACCCGGTGGTGCTTCACGCAGTACCAGTACTTCATGACGCTGAAACTACACTCGTCAGCCGTGACGCCCGTGGCCCCGATGACCGTGTCCCCGCGCCGCGAGGTGCCGGCCCACATCCCGCGTCCGGAGTACGTCGACAAGCCCGCGCCGGCCCCGTTCGCCGGGTCCGAGGTCAAGGACGCCGACACCATCGAGCGGATGCGCCGCGCCGGCCGCCTCGCCGCGCAGGCGCGCGAGCTCGTCGGTTCGCACGTCGTACCCGGCGTGACCACGGACGAGCTGGACCGGATCGGCCACGAGTTCCTGTGCGACCACGGCGCCTACCCGTCGACGCTCGGCTATCGCGGCTTCCCGAAGGCGCTGTGCAGCAGCGTCAACGAGGTGATCTGCCACGGCATCCCCGACAGCCGGGTGGTCGAGGACGGCGACATCGTCAACATCGACATCACGGCGTATCTCGACGGCGTCCACGGCGACACCAACGCGACCTTCTTGGCGGGCGACGTCGACGAGGAGTCGCGGCTGCTCGTCGAGCACACCCGCGAGGCGCTGGCGCGCGGGATCAAGGCGGCCAAGCCCGGCCGTCGGATCAACATCGTCGGCCGGGTGATCGAGTCGTACGCCGCGCGCCACGGCTACGGCGTGGTCCGCGACTTCACCGGCCACGGCATCGGCACGGCGTTCCACAGCGGCCTGGTCGTGCCGCACTACGACGAGCCGATGTACGACGACCTGATCGAGATCGGCATGACCTTCACGATCGAGCCGATGCTCAACCTCGGCACCCACGAGTGGGACATGTGGGACGACGGCTGGACGGTCGTCACCCGCGACCGACGCCGGTCGGCGCAGTTCGAGCACACGCTGCTGGTGACCGCCAACGGCGCCGAGGTGCTCACGAACCCCTGAGGGCTGTTGGTCCGCCGGAGCGGTGACCTGTGGTCGCTTTGCCCGCCCGAAACCGACGCTCGGTCACCGCGCCCCCCGCTGCGGCGCCGGGCGGCGGTGACCTGTGGTCGGTTGGCTGAGCGGAAACCGACCCTCACCCACCGCCCCCCAGGCCCTAGACTCGTGCTCGCGGATGGGCTGGCCGGGCGACCGCGTGGGGCAACCCACGAGGAAGGTCCGGGCTCCGCAGAGCAGGGTGGTGGGTAACGCCCACCCGGGGCAACCCGCGGGAAAGTGCCACAGAAAGGAAACCGCCGCTCCACCTCGGTGGAGAGGTAAGGGTGAAACGGTGGGGTAAGAGCCCACCAGTACGCCGGGCGACCGACGTAGCTAGGTAAACCCCACCCGGAGCAAGGTCAGACAGCGCACGTTCGAGGGTTGCTCGCCCGAGTGCGCGGGTGGACCGCTGGAGGCGGCCGGCAACGGTCGTCGTAGATGGATGGTCGCCCGCCGGTCTCGTACCGGCGACAGAACCCGGCCTACAGGCCAGCCCATCCGTTTCACCCCATCTGACCTGGGGAAACGCTGAGATCAGATTCTCGCTGTCCCCACAGAGTCCCCAAGATTCTCAGGCACGGTCCCCAGAACGGAGTCGATCGCATCGCGGGTCCGGTCGTCCGAGTCCGGCCACAGGTGGGAGTAGGTGTCCAGCGTCTCCGCTGCCGTGGCGTGGCCGAGACGGGCCTGCACGGTCTTGACGCTCTCCCCATAACGAATCAGCAGCGAGGCGTAGTAGTGCCGAAGCGCGTGCAGCCCGGTACCAATGGGCAGACCGGCTGCTTTCGCGGCAGGGCGCCAGACGTGGCCGAACGCCTGCCTGCGGATCGGCTCGCCGTCGAAGGTGAAGACCAACCCCTCCCGAGCCGACGGATAGCGCGACAGGTGGCTCGCGAGCACATCGACCACGACCTGCGGCAGCGGGATCGTGCGCACGCTGGCCGAGGTCTTGGGCGGCGCGAGCTGCGGGCGGCTACCGACCAGACTGACGAGCTGCCTGTCGATCGTGACCTCGCGGCGCAACAGGTCCAACCGATCCACAGTGAGACCCAGAGCCTCGCCCTGGCGAACACCGGTCCCCGCCACGAACGTGACCAGTGCCCGGAGCTGCTCGGGCATCGCCTGGCGCAGGATCTCCACCTGCTCGGTCGTCAGGGGCACCACCTGACGTCGTTCCGTCCTGGGCAACCGCGTCCCCTCGCACGGGTTCGCGACGATCCTCCGATCACGAACCGCGGCCTTGAACACCGAAGACACGATCGAGTGCACGACACCGATCGTGGCGGGCGACAGGGCGCGTTTCCCGCCCGGGGCGCCGGTCCCGAGCCTCTTCACCCAGGCCTGGATCTCGCTGGGCAAGATCGTGGAGAGCGGGCGATCACCGAGAGTCGGATAAGCGTGCCGGCGCAGCATCGTCTCGACGTGGGCAGCACTCGTCGGCCGATGTACTTGGGCGGCGCGCCACTGCTCCGCGTAGTCCCGGAATGACACACGTCCCGCCTTCGGGTCGACGTAGTGGCCGGTGACCACCGACGCGGTGACCTCGTCGAGCCACCTGACCGCGTCGGCCTTCCGAGAGAAATGTCTGGCGTGCTGTCTCCCACTCTGGTCTCGATAGCGTGCCCGCCACTGACCGTTCGGGCGTTTCGCAATGCTGGCCATGGCGGCTCCTTGCTCCCGGATCGCTGCAACTCCGATTGTCGCTCAGCCGACCCCCAGCCGGGCCGGGTCGGCACCTTGCTTCTGCTCCTCGATCCAGGCCCGCAGGTCGCCGACGGTGGTGACCAGGTGGCGGCCGATCTTGAAGAAGCGTGGTCCGGTGCCGCGCTGGCGCCACCAGCGCAGCGTGTTGACCGGCGTCCTCAGGATGGCGGCGGCCTCGGCCAAGGTCAGGAAGTCGCCGTCGTCGCCGTCGGGCATGGAGACCGTGGTGATGGTCATGGTGGGTGTCCTCTCTAGTTGCGATGCGGGGGTCGGCCCCGGCTTCCGCTTGAGAGAGAAAGCAACCTCGCGCGTCTCGGATCGGACACGATCGGCGAAACTCGTCGCCATTCCCTAACTAGGCCAGAGGAGACGCGGCCAATCTGGCGATCACCTGTGAGTTCGTCGAGCAGTCGGGCCCGACCTGGACCGTCCCGCGTAGCTCATCTACCGATGCCGGGAGCACCGCGACAGCTGGGCGATCGGTACGGCTCCGGCCGCGGCCGGCGCTCGTGTGGGCGGAGCCGGCTGCCGGCTGCCGCGGCCAGGGCCGCCCTCTGCAGACTGAGGCCCGGGCCGTAGCGGTCGATGTCGTCGGCGGCGAGCTTAGCGGCGTTCG
Organism: uncultured Actinomycetota bacterium; assembly: GCA_963729095.1. Classification (GTDB taxonomy): domain Bacteria; phylum Actinomycetota; class Actinomycetes; order Propionibacteriales; family Nocardioidaceae; genus Nocardioides. Next base: position 86,392 of record CAVSMX010000047.1, read on the forward strand.
CTGGTCCGAGGTCGGCCCGGTCGCGGCTGAAGACCGCGACCCATTGGGCTCGGGCGTCCTCGACAGAGCCGGCGACCAGGTGGGCGTTGTTGGCGTGGCGGCCGCGCGTCATGCCGACGTAGGCGGCGGCCGCGCCGGTCTGCTCGCCGATCAGCAGGTGCGCTTGGGTGACGGTTTCGCCTTGGGCGCCATAGACGGTTGAGGCGTAGGCGAGCTCGAGATCGGCGCCGACGTAGGAAGGCGGTAAGACTCGTCGTCCCCGCCGGCCCTCGACATGGAGTTTCCCGTGAGAGCCGATGCTGGTGACGGTCCAGGTGTCCCGGTTGGCGACCTCTAGGTCGCGGTCGTTGGCGCGGGTGGCGACCCGATCCCCGAGGCCGATCCGCTGCCCCGCCTTGGTGGTGACGGTGTGGGTGTCGTCCACCTGTCCGGCGGCCACTCGCCGGTCCCGGATCGCGCCGTTCAGTGCCGCGACCTGCTCGCGGGTGTCGGCGACCACCAGCGCCTCCCCGCCGGCCCGGGCGAGCGCCTGGTGGCGTTCGGTCTCGCTGGCGTGGATGACGACCTCCCCACGCGCGTACAGGGCGTCGAAGACCTCACCACTGCGCTCACCAGTCCGCATCAACCGGGTCAGTTCGGCGTAGTCGGGGTCGGCGAACCGGTGCACAGTCTCCAAGGTCAGCCGGGCCTTGGAGGTGGCCCAGCGGGCCGCATGGTCGAGCACTCCCCCGCGGCCCACGGCGGGCAGCTGATGCCGGTCCCCCACCATGGCGACGCGGGCGCCGGTCTCGTCGGCGATGGTGAGCAGCGCGCGGGCGGTGTCCTGGTCCAGCATCCCGGCCTCGTCGACCACCAGCACGTCCCCGGGACGCAACCGTGCCTGCGGCGGCGGGACGGATGCGGCGAGGCGGGTCCAGCGGCCCTCGTGGTCCCAGCGGAAGCCGTGCTGGTAGGCCAGCCAGGCCGCGGAGAACCCCGCGCCGCCGACCTCCCGCGCCGCGACGCCGGCGGCCTTCAGGGTCGGGGTGACCACCACCAGCCCACGCCCCTGGACCGCTAGCGCAAGGTGGGCGGCGGCCAGGGTGGTGGTCTTCCCGGCACCCGCGGCGCCCTCGATCACCAGCAGCTCCCCACGACCGGCCAGCGCGGCGACCACGGTGCGTTGCGCCGCATCCAGGCCCCTGGCGGCTCGGCCAGCGAGCTCGTGGCGGGCCACCGGCGCAGCGGCGCGGTTGGTGAGCCTGGTGGTGAGGTCCGCCTCCACCGCCATCACGTGATCGGAGGTGAGCGCGCGGACGTGCTCGGGCACGTCCCTCCTCGCGAGCAGCGGCCGGCACGCCTCGAGCGTGCGGCCGGTGAGGTCCTCGGCCAGCTCCCGCCGCACGACCGGCTCCGCGACGACCCCGGCCCGGGCGATGTACTGCTCGGCCTCCCCACGGATGTCCGCCGCGTTCCACGCCGACCGGCGGGCACCCAACCGGGTCAGGATCGTCTCCATCGCAGCGGCCCGGTCCAGTGCGCCGACCCGCGCCACCGCCAGCGGCACAGCCCGAGTGGGTGGCCGGTAGCCGAGGTCGTGCAGCTCGTCGACCCACCGACGCGAGAGCTCGGCGCCTTCGGTGGGAACGACCTTGTCCGGCCGGGCCTCGGCCCACGCCCGCGTGTCCCAGGACCGGCGCAGCCGCCGGCCCGGCTCCTCGCCGGGATGCGAGGTGCGCCACTCGGCCTCGTACCGGTCCACGTTCCGGCCGATCTGCGCCGCCCGGGTACTGAACGCCCCGGCAAACCCGGCCAGCTCGGCGACCTCACCGCTGGCCGGGTCGACCGTGTACCCGTGCGCGGCGAGCACCCGACGGAACTCCGGGTCACACGCCACAGCGGCGTGGCCGATCCCGTTGATCGCGTCCAGGCTGTCCCGGACCCCGACCGTGTGCAGGCCCCGCCACCTCCCCGCCGCCATGACGCGGGCGTTGACCTGCAGGTGCAGGTGCCGGTGCGGATCGCCGGCTCGGGAGGTGTAGTGCCGGACCACCGCCGCCTCGATCTGCTCGACCGGGACCTGCACCTGCCGGCCCCGCGGCCCCACTCGGGTGGTCGCATGCGCGGCGAGCCAGCCGATGATCTCCGAGGCCGCCCGCTCCTGCGCCGCGTCATAGGCCATCGCGACCTCCGGATGCAACGCTGCCGCGAGCGACCAGGTCTTCGGGCCGTTCACCACCACCTCGACGAACCGCACCCCCTGCTCGTCGGTCCGCAGCCGCCCCTTCGCCACACCCGAGTTAACGTCGTAGCCGGCCACCCACGCCTCGTAGGCATCCCCACCCAGCGACCCCGCGGCGCGGACAGTCACCTCCCCACCCAGCTCCCCACGCCGAGACGAGGCGACGTACCGCTCGGCCAGGCCCGTGCCTTCAGCCAGGTAGTAGTCATCGACCCGGGACCGGTCGGCCTCCACATAGTTCCGAGCCGCAGCGGCAGAACCGCGGTAAACCTTCATGCCGCCATGCAATTCCAGCACCCACCCGAGAAAGCCATCGATACCCGTCAATTACCCTAGAAATGCGGAATCGGGCCGCCCGAAGGCGACCCGTTCTACGGATATTCGTAGCATACGTGCCGCCTATTCGGAAGACGCAAAAGGTGGCACGTATGAGCGCATTTCGGAATGCGTCGTTTCTCGTCAAGGGCCGTCAACGAGGTGGTGTCGCGGCGCTAGGCGGTCAGGGCTGGGTGTTGCCCACGGACGGCGCCGCCCAGGGAGCTGACGACACCGGCCCGCTGTGTGAAGGCGGCGCTCGTTTACCGGATCTGCCGATGAGCGGTTGGTCACTCCTTGGGCGTCAGCCTGTCTCGCGCCCCCGACACCAAGTCGGCATAGCGCGGCTGGAAGGGCTCGCTCAGTTCTCGCTCCAAGAGCGCCGACAGGTTCCACAGCGCAATCTGCTCAGCCTCGTGCTGCGGCGCGGCCACCCGCTCCTCGTCCTCCCAGCGATGCAGTAGGTCGAACAAGACGAGGGCTTCGTCTCCGGTCAGCGAGATGCTCACGTTCTGCTGGGACATGACGGCATCCTCCCGGACCAGACTCAACTCATCTGCGGCACACGGCGCTGACTACCCGGGGCCGAGCGTTGCCCACCTGTCGACTCCGGTTCCGGGCTCTGCACGGTTGTCAGCACCACCGCCCGATCACGTCATCCCAGTGCTCGAACGACCCGACCTAGCCCTCGAGCGAAGCACCTGCCGCTCCTTGTCTGTCCTGTAGAAGCGCGCCGCCCCATCCCTGACCAACTGCTCGAGGTCGACCCAGTGACATCGCCTGCCGCTCTCGATTCTCCGGAAGTGAACGGCTGCTGGTCTAGAACGCCAGTCGTGTAATTCTGACGAAGCCCGCCACCCCCTCTACATCACTGATTCACTCGATTCGCTTTGGTCACATTGAAGCGGGGGTTCGGGCATGCCTGGCACGTCAATAGACACGGGTGTCGTCTACCGCGAGGACAACCTCACCGCGCTACGCCGAATCCCTGACGAAAGCGTTGATCTGATCTATCTCGATCCGCCGTTCTTCTCGTCGCGTGTCTACGAGGTCATCTGGGGAGACGAAGCGGAGGTCCGCTCGTTCGAGGACCGCTGGGACGGCGGGATCATGCACTACGTCTCGTGGATGCGTGATCGAGTGAGGCAGCTCCATCGGGTTCTCAAGCCGAACGGCACTCTCTACTTGCACTGCGACCCGCATGCCAGTCACTACCTCAAGGTGATGCTCGACGACATGTTCGGCCTCACCAACTTCCGTAACGAGGTCATCTGGAAGCGCACGGGCTCCAAGGGACTAGCCACGGCGAGAATGCCCAATAACCACGACACGATCCTGGTCTTCAGCAAGGGGCCTGCGCCGACGTGGAATGGCGACACTCTTTTCCAGCCCTACGACCACGACGACCTGGACGAGAAGACCCTCGCAAAGTACGCCCAGCGTGACCCGGACGGCCGCCGATACCAGCTAACGAGTTTGATCAATCCGAACCACGATCGACCGAACTTGACCTACGAGTTCCTGGGTGTCACGAAGGTGTGGAGATGGACTCGCGACCGCATGGAGAAGGCCTACAGCGACGGAATGGTCGTGCAGACTGCGCGGGGCCGCGTCCCGCGACTGAAGCGCTACCTGGATGAGCAGAGGGGCAAGCCCCTCGGTGACACCTGGACGGACATCGCGCCGCTGAACTCCCGCGCTAGAGAACGGCTCGGCTACCCGACACAGAAGCCGGAGGAGCTGCTCCGCCGGATCATCGTGGCGAGCAGCAACCCCGGAGATGTTGTTCTGGATCCGTTCTGTGGATGCGGGACGACCATCAGCGTTGCTGAACAAACCGGTCGTGAGTGGGTCGGTATCGACGTGTCACTCACCGCTGTGCAGATCATCGGAGCCAGGTTGAATCGCATCCCCGGCGCGAGGCGCGCGCGGTTCTTGGGTCTCCCAGATAACGTCGACAGCCTCTACGCACTGCGCCCGTTCGAGTTTCAGAACTGGGCAATCCGTAAGTTCTTCGGAACTCACTCCCCGCGGAAGTCCGGCGACATGGGGATCGACGGCTACAGCCTGCTGGTTGGAAACCCCATCCAAGTCAAGCGGTCCTACGACGTTGGTCGCAACGTCGTAGACAACTTCCAGACTGCGATGCGGCGCGGAAGCCACGACACTGGCTACATCGTCGGATTCTCGTTCACTAGGAACGCCAAGGAAGAGGTTGCGAGGGCGCGCGTCCAGGATGGGCTGGATATCTCGCTGCTGACGGTGGAGCAACTGCTTGACGATGCGAGACTCCCGGACCGTATCCCTGAGTTGGCCAAGGTAACCGAGCTGCCGATGCCACCCGCACGATCCTTCGATGCGCTGCCCACGGCTGACGAGCTGGTCGCCAGCGATCAGTCGGCGACCGCTGTCTGAGTGCACTGACACTCGCGCCTCCCAGGCATCCCGTGTCACGAGCGGCCCGACTTTTCAGGGGTCGTCCAGAACATCTGGCACTACTGCACCTCGCGGAGAGCCCGAACGATGACCGCCCGGCCAACTCATGAACAGCCGTTGCTCGCTCGTCCCCCAGGGAGGAGCCGCCCTGCTCGGTAAGCCACCGCCCGGATCTGGTGCCCCTCTGTGTCAAGGAGCGGTTGTAGTGAGGGTCTTCCGGCCGGCTGGTGCTCGGCGTAGCGTCGGTTTCGCGGGTCCGGGAAGTGGCTTATCCGAAGTGTCGATTCGCGGGGGTAGGTCGACCGCGCTGGATTCTTGAGTCGCCCCGCTGTGCCCTCCCGGATCCGCACCCGGCGCCGTTGCAGTGGCGGTGTTGTCGGCGACGAGCTGGCGGTAGACGACGTCGGACAGTCGTCGTTTCAGACACCGCAGCGCCTCCATCGGAGCCTTGCCATCGGCGAGCTTGCGCCGGTAGTAGGCCCGGCCCTCGGTGTCGTGGCGGATCTGCACGATCGCGGCGACGTGCAGGACGTGGTTCATCCGCCGGTTCCCGGCGCGTGAGAGCCGGTGGCGGTTCTGCTCACCTGATGAGGCGTCCAGGGGTGCGGTCCCGGTCCAGGACGCGAACCGGTTCCGGTCGGCGAACCTTGCCACGTCGCCGACGTCGGCCAGGGTCCGTGCCGCACCTGCTGGTCCGACGCCGTTGATGTCCATCAACGTCGAGCCGCGCTCGAGGACTGCGGCCTTGAGCTCGGCCTTGATCTTCTTCAGCTTCACATCGACCGCGACCAGGTCGCCGATCTCCTCCGAAGCCATCCGTCGACGGGTCTTGCCGGCGATGTCACGGGGCCGCACGGTGGCCAGCATCGTCTTGGCCTGGGCGGCGGACAGGTCCCGTTTGCGCTGGCCAGGCAGCAGTTCGCTGAGTAGACGCTGCAACCGGTTCACCGTCTGCACCCGTAGACGGGCGAGCTCGTCACGGCGGTCGGTGAGCATCCGCAGCGCCTCGAGCGCACCGTCCTCAGCCACCACCCGCAACCCCGATGTGCGGACCGCGACCACCGCGATGGAGTGCGCGTGCAGGGCATCGGTCTTGCGGTTGTGACCGGTGTCGAAGAGCCGTACCCGGGCCGCCAGCTTGGCCGGCACATCGACCACCAGCTCGCCCGCGGCGACGAGTCGCTGAGCCAGTGGACGGCCGGCGCCGTTGGCGCCCTCGACCGCCCAGACGCGATCGGGCCACTGCCTCACATAACGCTGCATCGCGGCATAGCCGGCCTTGTTGGTGTCGAACCGTCCGGTGCCGAGAAGCTGCTCGTGGGTGTCGACGACCTCGATCGTGGCCGACATCTTGTGGGGATCAACCCCGATGATCACGCCCTTCGTGTTGCTCATCCTGCTCACCTCGTTTGTGCCTGGGACAGTCGGACAACGAGGTGGGCATTGCTACTACGAGCTGGGCAGTCCCCTCTGGAGCCACGCCTCGTCACGGTGTCCGGCGAGGCGCAGTCCAGATGAGAGCCACACCAAGACTCGGGTGGGCAGCCGCGATTGAGAGCGTCCCGCCGGACACCTGGACCGAGTCTGGCCAGACACCGATCCTGCGTGAAGTCTCTTAGTAGCCGCAGATCGGTCATGCCGAAGTGCGAGGTGCTCGGTCTGTAGTTACGGGGTGACGATGTTGAAGTTGGGGTCGAATTCATCCATGGCGGCGGCGAAGTTGCGCAATGCGGACGCATCGCCGTCAAGTTGGATCTGGCCGGCTTCGGCGAGTTGTTGCGCCGCTGCCGGTTTGAGGACGACACCGAGCAGCACAGTCTTCGGTCCGGAGACGGTGAGCTGGGTGTCCGGGGATGCGCCGACGCGGGCGTTGAGGACGCCATGCTTGATCCAGACGGTCCAGGTTTGGTCTAGGTCGGTGAACGTGAAGTCGATACGCACGTTCATGTCGGCAGCCTTGTCACCGTTGATGTGTACCGCGGCGAAGTCGAAGAGGATGTCCAGCGGCATCGCCGCGAGGGTGTCCGGAGAGGCTGTGGTGAATGATGCTTCGAGGACTCCTTCGCGCAGTTCTCGTGCGGCGGTCAGGAAGATGCCGCGCCATTGCGGTGCCTCGGTTTGGTAGCCCATCTGCTCGTAGGCGTCGGCTTGCAGGTTCTTCGCGTCCTGGTTGTCGGGTTGGGCGAAGACGAGGTTGTGCAGAATCTGGGCGGCCCAGCGGTAGTCACCGTCGCCGAAGGCGCGTTTGCCCTCGTCGAGGATCTTCTCGACGCCAATGAGGTCGACGTAGCGTTTGGCCGTCTCGACCGGCACGTGGGGGTGTAGGGAGACCGGGTCGCCGTCCCACATGCCCAGCTCCTTGGTGAACACCCCTCGCACGTCGTGGTGCACGGTGCCGTGGTACTGGCGGTTGTACCACTTGCGGGCCAGCTCGGGCGGCAGCTCGATTACCTCGGCCGCCTCCAGAGGGGTGTAGCCCTTGTTGGCAAGCCGCAACGCCTGGTCGTGGATGTACTTGTACATGTCGCGCTGGTCTTCGAGGAACCTGACGATGTTCTGGTTGCCCCAGACCGGCCAGGAGTGTGGCCCGTAGTGCACCTCTGCCTGGTCGCCCCAGCGTTCGAGGGTCTGGTCGAGGTAGCGGGCGAAGTTGCGGGCGTCGCGAGTGCGAGCCCCGCGCAGGGTTTGGATGTTGTGCAAGCAATGGTTGGCGTTCTCAGCGCAGGTCAATGCCTTCAACTCCGGGATCCAGATGTGCATCTCCTCCGGCGCCTCAGTGTCCGGCGCGTAAAGGAACTCGAAGGTCAGCCCGGCGATGGTACGGACCTGTCCGGTCTCGGTGATCGGGTCGGTCGGGGAGAGGTAGGAGATGGTCATGCCCTTCCCGTTGCCGATCCCCGCCCCCAGGGTGACGAACTGTTTCGGCTCACGGTCAAGCAGATTGCCGAACGCATACATCGCCCGCCGCGACATCGCATTGCCGGCGATCACGTTCTCACCGATCGCGAACTTGTCGAAGGAGGCGATGGTGCCGGGCGCGATGATCGACACCTTCCCCGAGACCACATCGGCGGGGTCGACCACGCCCTTCACGCCGCCGTAGTGGTCGACATGGGTGTGGGTGTAGATCACCGCGGCGACCGGCTTGTCGACGACGTGCTGACGGAACAGGGCCAGCCCCTGAGAGGCTGCTTCCACGCTGGTGGCGCAGTCGATGATGATCAACCCAACGTCGCCCTCGACGATGGTCAGGTTCGCGATGTCGTTGTTGCGAACCTGATAAAGGTGATCCACAACCTTGTACAGGCCACCCTCATGGATCACCTGCGACGTCCGCCACAAGCTCGCGTCGACCGTGTCCGGCCTCGGCGCATCATCCGACAGGTACGCATAATCGGCGAGATCAAACACCACCTCCCCACTGGCGCTGCGAACCTGCCCGTTCGGGATCGGCGCAATCAGATCCCGACGGGCATCCTCGAAGTCGTGACGGTCCTCCAACGGATACGACGACTCCGCCTCCCGATTGACCGAAGCGGTAACAGGCGTTGCATCCTTCGCGCGATACGGCATCCAGACCTCCAAGATTGCGTCACCAAGCCTCGTTCGACGCGGCAGGCCCCGACCCTTCCCCGGATCAGGCGCTCAAACCTCCCCCAAGCCGGGTGAAGGGAGCATCTGCACATGCCGCGTAGCGTGTGCGCTGGCGCGCACGTACGCGCATCTCCCTGAAATTACGTCTAGCTGGTCCGCGGGCATCCGGATGCAGATCAGGGCCGCCGCAGCGTTGAAAGACTCAGGCGACTCACTCGTAGGTCAATTGTCCGTCGTATGCGGGGTCGAGCGCGACGACCTGTGGGTCTGAAACCTCGTTGCCGAGCAGTCCTACGTCGACAATCGCGCCGATGATCTCGGAGCTCTTGGGCACCATGAATGCGTAGGTCATTTTCGACTTGAAGCCGGGCTGAAGCTGGGCGTTGCACTCGGGGTTGCCCTGCATCTCATAAAGTTCCTCAACAGGGTCATACTCCTGCGAATCGAGGTTGAAGACCCTGATGTCAATTGGGAAGCTGCACGTCAGGTCCATCGACTCAGTGGCGTTGTTCTTGACTGTCGTTTCCAGAACGACGAATCTGCCGCCGCGAGCAGGCTTCTTCTGTGTCCAGGTCTCGAAGCCACTGCCTGACTGATAGCTCGTCTCATTGACTGTCAAGGTCGGGACGTCCTTGAACTGGTTGATGGTCATCACGAAGCCCGGAGCTTTCACGGGCTCGCCCACTCCGTAGTTGTCGATCACTGGTGCGGGCGGAGGCGGTGGACTGGATGACTCCGTCGATGGACTGGACGAGTCGATTGGGGTTGAGCTTGCGTCGTGGCTTGGCTCTGAATCTCCGGCGCTGTCGTCATCACCACCGCACCCCGAAAGCGCGAGTAGCAATGCGATCGTCGTCCCCATGATGATTCGCATACTCCGATGAAAGCACCGGTGCCGAGGCACCGCAGGAGGTTGCGTTCATTAAGCCGATCAGAAGGACTCGGACGAGTACGGACGGGGCGAGAGCCCGGCGTCGGCGCGCACGGCCTGCCGCGTCGGTGCGCGCATCGCCGCGCGCAGATCTGCCGCTGACCCTGAGCGACTACGCGGGTCAGCGGACGTCTCTACTTGGTGGCGAGGTCCGCGTATATCCGTGCGCTCTCCGCGGTGGGTTCCGAATCCGCGATGAAGGCAGCGAACAAGTCTCCGTCGACCCGAGGCGCGGTCGACCCGTGCCTAGCGGGCACTGTTCACCCAGCTCCGCACCACAGGTCGAGGTCCGCCCATCCGGCGGGCACGCCCATTGCTTCGGGATCTAGGGCCTGAGATGAAGGGAAGCCCTGCAAGTGCTCCGCGAGGCGCCGGCACCACGTCGGCTGTGCCTCGACCGATCGCAGGACGTAAGCGATGACTGCCAGCGCGTTGTAGGTTCCGAATACACCCTTGGCTGTGCTCTCCCCGTAGAGATGGTCTAACAGTGGCGCCTGCCCCACCTTCGGCCGCTTGGGCGCGTACTGGAGCTTCCGATTGAATAGCCGCGCGTGGTGCGCAGCGACGTTCCTGACGTAGTTCAGGCTCGCCAGCCAGCTAGCCATGATCCGCTTCGTCGGAACCCCGAATGCCTGGGCGATCTCCCCGGCGTCCTGCTGGTTCAGGCCTTGGTACAGCCGAGACAGTTGGCCCATCTCCATGACCTCTGTCAGCGCCCAGATCGGCATCTGGTTGTCGTACTTCTCCCGGAAGTGCGCCACGAAGCTCTCATCCGAGCCGTCGCGCCGCGCCTGCACCCGAGCCAGCCACTGCTCGTGCTGACTGGCGGCTGGTTCGCCTGTGTGCTCATCGATGCTCGGGGCTACGAACGCCTCGGTGAATGTTGCTGGGTCGAGATGGGCGAGGGCTGCACGGCGCCCGACCACGTAGCCGATCTGCATGCGCACGGCCACCTCGATCCGTTCCAGCCCATCCATGACGAGCATCCGCAGCTGCCGGTCGAAGTCGATGATGGATTCGACGTGCTCGAGTGCAGTTCCTGATCGGTAGTCGGCCAGCACCCTGACCCGGGGTCGGCCAGTCTCGTCCTCGTACGGCTCGGAGCGCCGGAACGGGTAGAGGTACCCAGTGAGCCGGTAATAGCCGACCGCCCGGAGGAGGGCAGTTGCGTGTTCGCGATCTCCGAGCTCGACGCCGCGGTCGGCGAGCCGGTCCAGCTGCTGCTCAAGCGAGAGCCAGGGCTTCGTGTAGTGCGCCATGAAGATCTCCGGCAAAGAAAATCAGCCCGCGCCGTGCGGCAACGGGCTGATCATGATGCAACAAACTTTAGCACGGTTGCGTCGCTCTCTAAGCCCGAACACGGTCCGCCTGCGAGCTTCCGGGCGTCGCTGGGCCGAGTGCAGAGGCGACCATCATCAATCGATCCACCTAGAGACACTATGCGAGCACGCGAGCATCGACGGCCCAAGCGCATGGATCTGCCGCGAAGCGAGTGCGCTGGCGCGCACGGATCTAGCCGCGATCCGAGCGCCCGGTGCCGATGAGCGGGGCGCGGTCGCAGACCTGGCACACGGCGTTGTAGACGAACTCGTTGGGTGAGGTGTGCGGTTCGCGCTGCTGGCAAGGCACGGCGCACCCTCCCGTTCATGGCCGCGATCCGTGCGCAACCACTGGTGCGCTGGCTCTCTGCTGTCCCCAAATAGTCCCCAAGATGCTCGCAAACAGCCGTTGGCAGCCATTGGCGATAGTCGACGTTTACGCAGGTCAGACGCCCTTTTCCATCATGTTCCGTCGAGAGTGATCCACGCAGGGTCATGTCCCGGCCTACAGGCCAGCCCATCCGCCTCGTCGGCTCGCAGGCCGCCGTCGGGGCTGCGGACTCTGCGACACATGCTGTCAACGATGTGCCGTCACATCACAGGCGCTTTCCGGTCAGAACGTATGACGTTGTGCCGGACGATGGCCAGCTGCTCGCTCGTCGATCTCCTCGATCAGGGTGATCTCGACAGCAGGCGGCTGCGGTGCCGGGCCTTGCGGTTCCACACGACGTGTTGCAGCGCGAGGGTGGCCCAGCCGGCGAGGACCATGCCGGAGATGTTGAGCGCCAGCTGGAGCGCGCTGCCCGACACCTCCCCCCACGCACCGAACGCGATGCCGAGCGCGACGTTGCCTGCGGCGGGGACCGTGGTGACAGAGATGAACACGCCCGACAGTCCACCGATCTTCGCCGAGGTGAGAGACAGGACTCCCGCGGCCGCGGCGATCAGGGCGACGATGAAGGACCACTTGTCGGGTGAGTAGATGAAGTCTGTGCCAGGACGCTCGCCAGTCACGTCCTCGGTGACCACCCAGCCGAGAGCGCGGGCGGCGAGCGAGGCGACACAGGTCGCGGCGATGGCGACGACGAACCCGATGAGCAGCGTGCGGGCCGCGCGCCCGAAGAGCATGCCTCGGCGGCGGACGAGTGCGAGGCCGAGGGCGGCGATGGGGATGAACTCCGGGCCGAGCACCATCGCTCCGATGACGAGGACCTGGGAGTCGACGACGATCGCGATGGACGCGAGCAAGGTCGCGAGCGTCATGAACGCGAGATAGGTCCAGTTGAGCTCGGAATCCTCGTAGGCGCGCTGGGTGACGTCGACCCACACCACCGCATCGGCGCCGGAGCCAGGCGTGACGCGCTCGGCGTCGAGCCCGGCGCGCGAGAGCCACGCGGTCACCGGGTCGATGTGAATGCTGCCGTACTCAGGGATCCCGAGGGCGTCGAGGCGGTCGATGATCTCGTTGACGGCTTCGCGGGCCACGTCGGCCAGCACGAGGTCGCCAGCGGGTTCGATGGATGCTCCGCGCATGACGGCGAGCTGACTGACGGCCGGATCACCGGTGAACACGTCGACGACCTGATCGGTCAGGTCGGCGGGCGAGGTGATGCGCAGGTGTTGCACGGTTGGTCAGCCTACGACGTGGACCTGCGGCGCTCGGACGCGTCAAGGGCCCATCAAGACCGAGCTCGTCGACGTCAAGATGGCGTCAAGGGATGCCTCATCGACGGTGAACCGGGCCTACGAATGAAGGCGTGAACGATGTCGTCTTCATCCTGCTGACTCTCGTGGTCTTCGCACTTCTGGCCCTCCTGGTCGGGGCGCTCGACCGGCGCCTCGACGACCGTTCCGGCGGTGATCAGTGAGCGAGCTCGCACCCGCCCTCGGCCAGATCGCGATCCTGATCATCGCGCTGGCCGTCGCCGTCCCGTTCCTCGGGCGCTACCTGGCCCACGTCTACACCTCGCCGCGTCACCTCGCGGTCGAGCGCGCGGCGTACCGGGCCCTCCGCGTCGACCCAGATGCCGATCAGCACTGGCGCTCCTACGCCATGTCCGTGCTGGGCTTCTCCCTGGTCGGCATCCTGCTGCTCTTCGGTTTCGGCCGGCTGCAGCAGCACCTTCCGCTGTCGCTCGGCTTCCCGGCGCTGCCCACCGACGGCTCCTGGAACACTGCGGTGAGCTTCGTGACCAACACCAACTGGCAGTGGTACTCCGGCGAGGCGGCCCTGGGTCACCTGATGCAGATGTCCGGCCTGACCGTCCAGAACTTCGTCTCGGCCGCCGTCGGCATGGGAATCGCGGCAGCTTTCGCACGTGGCCTCGCTCGCAACCAGGGCGCCGGCCGGGTCGGCAACTTCTGGGCCGACCTGGTGCGCGGCGTCGTGCGCGTCCTGCTGCCGATCTCGATCGCCGGCGCGATCATCCTGGTCATCTTCGGCGCGGTCCAGACACTGGCCGCCAACGAGCTGATGACCACCCTCACGGGAGGCAGCCAGGAGCTGACCACCGGCCCGGTCGCCAGCCAGGAGGTGATCAAGGAGCTCGGCACCAACGGCGGCGGGTTCTTCAACGTCAACTCCGCGCACCCCTTCGAGAACCCGACCGCGTTCACCAACATCTTCGAGATCTTTCTGATCCTGGTGATCCCGCTGGCGATGGCGCTGGCCTTCGGGCACATCGTGAAGGACCGCCGTCAGGGCATCACCATCCTGTCCGTCATGGTCATCCTGCTGGGCGTCTCCATCGCCCTGCTGACCTGGGCCGAGATGGCGGGGCCCGGCTCCGCCCCAGAGCTCGCGGGTGGCGCGATGGAGGGCAAGGAGGTCCGCTTCGGTACGGCGGCCTCGGCACTGTTCGGCGCCGCCACCACCGGCACGTCGACCGGCGCGGTCAACTCCATGCACGACTCCTTCACCGCCCCCGGCGGCGGCGTGGCCCTGTTCAACATGATGCTGGGCGAGATCGCCCCTGGCGGCGTGGGCGCCGGCCTCTACGGCATGCTGATGCTCGCCGTGGTCACGGTGTTCCTGTCGGGCCTGATGGTCGGCCGGACCCCGGAGTACCTCGGCAAGAAGATCGGACAGCGCGAGATCGTGCTGGTGGCGCTCTACGTACTGGCCACACCGGTGCTCGTCCTGGTCGGCAGCGCGATCGCCCTCACTGCGGATGACGGCCTGGTCGGGCTCCTGGCCTCCGGTCCACACGGGCTCTCCGAGGCGGTGTACGCCGTCACCTCGGCGTCCAACAACAACGGCAGCGCGTTCGCGGGCCTGACCTCGGGAACGCCGTTCTGGAACACGCTTCTGGGGCTGTGCATGCTGCTCGGCCGGTTCGTGCCGATCGTGTTCGTGCTGGCCCTGGCCGGCCGGTTCTCGAAGCAGCAACAGCTGCCGCCCAGCGCCGGAACCCTGCCCACCCATCGACCACTCTTCGTGGTCCTCCTCAGCGGCGTCGCCCTGGTCGTGGTCGGCCTGACCTACGTGCCCGTGCTCGCCCTCGGTCCGATCGTGGAGTCGCTGTCGTGAACCTCGCAAAAATGCAGCTCAGCCTGACCGAGGCGCTTCCCGGCGCCTTCCGCAAGCTCGACCCCCGTGAGCTCGTCTCCACCCCGGTGATGCTGGTGGTCGAGATCGGCGCCGTCGCCACGACGGTGCTCTCGATCATCGACCCGAGCACGCTCGGCTGGATGGTCACGGTCTGGCTGTGGCTGACCGTCCTGTTCGGCACCCTGGCCGAGTCCGTGGCCGAGGGCAGGGGCAAGGCGCAGGCGGCCAGCCTGCGTGCGCTTCAGGAGGAGACCACGGCCCGCCGGGTGCGCGGCAGCTCCGACCAGCTCCGCTTCACCGGCAACCTGGCCGAGCTGCCCACCGACGACGTGCCGAGCACCTCGCTGCGCGCGGGCGACGTGGTGATCGTCGAGGCCTGCGAGCGGATCCCCGGCGACGGCGACGTCATCGAGGGCGTCGCCTCGGTCGACGAGTCCGCGGTGACCGGCGAGAGTGCGCCCGTCATCCGCGAGTCCGGTGGCGACCGCAGCGCGGTCACCGGTGGCACCGTCGTGCTGTCGGACCGGATCGTCATCCGGATCACCTCTGGGCCCGGGCAGTCGTTCGTGGACCGGATGATCGCCCTGGTCGAGGGCTCCGAGCGGCAGCGCACCCCCAACGAGATCGCGCTGAACGTGCTGCTCGCCTCCCTGACCGCCATCTTCGTGGTGGTCTGCGCGACGCTCTGGTTCTTCGCCGACTACAGCGGCGCCCGGCAGTCACTGATCATCCTGACCGCTCTGCTGGTGTGCCTGATCCCGACCACGATCGGAGCCCTGCTCTCCGCGATCGGCATCGCGGGCATGGACCGCCTGGTCCAGCGAAACGTGCTGGCCATGTCGGGTCGTGCGGTCGAGGCGGCCGGTGACGTCGACGTACTCCTGCTCGACAAGACCGGCACCGTCACGTTCGGCAACCGGCAGGCGACGGAGCTGCTCCCGCTGACCGGGGTCACCCACGACGAGATGGCCGAGGCGTCGCTGCTCGCCTCGCTCGCCGACGAGACCCCCGAAGGGCGAAGCATCGTCGACCTGGTGGGGTCGGATAGGGAGATCCCTGGCGACGCCACCCTGGTCGAGTTCACCGCTACGACCCGGATGAGTGGCATCGACCTCGGCGATGGGTCGATCCGCAAGGGGGCCGGCTCGGCGGTCGCCAAGTGGGTCCACAGCAGCGGGACGCCGGCGGCCAGTGCGGCGTTCACCGAGCTCGACGCGATCGTCGAGCGGGTGAGCTCGACCGGCGGCACCCCACTGGTGGTCGCGGCCCGGAAGGGCTCCCAGCCGGCACGGGTGCTCGGCGTCATCCATCTCAAGGACGTCGTCAAGGAGGGCATGCGCGAGCGGTTCGACGAGATGCGAGCGATGGGCATCCGGACCGTGATGATCACCGGCGACAACGCGATCACCGCCAGAGCGATCGCGGCCGAGGCCGGCGTCGACGACGTACTGGCCGAGGCCACGCCGGAGGACAAGATGGCGCTGATCCGCAAGGAGCAGCAGGGCGGCCGGATGGTCGCGATGTGCGGGGACGGCACCAACGACGCGCCGGCGCTCGCCCAGGCCGACGTCGGCGTCGCCATGAACACCGGGACGTCGGCCGCGAAGGAGGCCGGCAACATGGTCGACCTCGACTCCGACCCCACGAAGCTGATCGACGTCGTGGAGATCGGCAAGCAGCTGCTGATCACCCGCGGCGCGCTCACGACCTTCTCGGTGGCCAACGACGTCGCGAAGTACTTCGCGATCCTGCCCGCCATGTTCGTCGTGGCCTTCCCGGACCTCGACGTCCTCAACATCATGCAGCTGTCGAGTCCGGAGTCGGCCATCGTCTCGGCTGTCGTGTTCAACGCGCTCGTGATCGTCGCGCTGATCCCACTCGCGCTGCGGGGCGTCAACTATCGACCCTCGTCCGCCAGCGACCTGCTGCGCCGCAACCTGTTGATCTACGGGGTGGGCGGGCTGGTGACGCCGTTCGTCGGCATCAAGCTGCTCGACCTGGTCATCTCCCTGATCCCGGGCCTCTGACCTCAAAGGAGCATTCGATGAAGGATCTGTACGCACTGTTCCGGCAGAGCTTGGCCGGCCTGCGACTCCTGCTCGCCGCGACCCTGCTCGTCGGCGTTGCCTACCCGTTGCTGGTCACCGGGGTCGCCCAGGTGGCGTCGCCGTGGCGCGCGAACGGCTCCCTGGTCACCGCCACCGGCGCCCACACCACCGATGCCAAGGAGGCGGTCGGCTCCGAGCTGATCGGCCAGCTCGTCGACGACCCCGCCCTGTTCCAGCCGCGGCCGTCGGCCGCCGGAGACGGCTACGACACCCTGTCGACGTACGGCTCCAACCTCGGACCGGAGGACCCGAACCTGATCGACCTCATCAAGGAGCGCCGGGCCGAGATCGCCGATCGCGAGGACGTCCCCGTCTCGGAGATCCCACCGGACGCCGTCACCGCGTCGGGCTCGGGTCTCGACCCGCACATCTCCGTGGCCTACGCCGAGCTGCAGGTGCCGAGGGTGGCCGCCGCCAACGGTTTGAGCGACGAGCAGGTGCGGGCTCTGGTCGACGAGAACACCAACGGCCGCAACCTCGGCGTGCTCGGCGAGCCGCACGTCAACGTGCTGCTGCTCAACATCGCCGTCGAGAAGGCGGCGGACGACGCGTGAGTGACAGGATCGAGCCATGGATGAACCGCGCCGGGGCCGGCTGACGGTCTACCTCGGCGCCGCTCCCGGGGTGGGCAAGACCTACGCCATGCTCGGCGAGGCACGTCGCCGCCACGACCGTGGCACCGACGTGGTGGTCGGGTACGTCGAGTCCCACGGCCGCGAGCACACCGAGGAGCAGATCTCGGGGCTGGAGGTGCTCCCGCGCGCCCAGGTCACGTATCGCGGGACCACCTTCACCGAGCTCGACACCGATGCCGTCATCGCCCGCAAGCCGGCGGTCGTCTGCATCGACGAGCTCGCGCACACCAACGTGCCCGGCAGCCCTCGTGAGAAGCGGGCAGAGGACGTCGAGCTGATCCGCTCCGCAGGGATCGACGTGATCACCACGGTGAACATCCAGCACCTCGAGTCGCTCAACGACGAGGTGGAACGCATCACCGGGGTGCGGCAGCGCGAGACGGTGCCCGACGAGATCGTGCGCACCGCCGACCAGATCCAGCTGGTCGACATGTCCCCCGAGGCACTGCGGCGCCGGATGGCGCACGGAAACATCTACAAGCCCGAGAACATCGACGCGTCGCTCACGTCGTACTTCCGGGTCGGCAACCTGACCGCGCTTCGCGAGCTGGCCCTGCTGTGGCTCGCCGACCGGGTCGACGACGCTCTCGGCGACTACCGCCGCGCGCACCGGATCGAGGACACCTGGCCGGCCAAGGAGCGGATCGTCGTCGCGGTGACCGGCGGCGCCGAGAGCGAGACCCTGATCCGCCGCGGCGCTCGGCTCGCCCAGCGCGCGGCCGGGTCCGACCTGCTCGCTGTCCACGTGATCGCCACCGACGGGCTGCGCAATCCCGCCGAACGCCGTCTCGGGCGCGCCCAGCAACTGGTCGCCTCGCTCGACGGCACCTTCCACTCGGTGGTGGGCGAGGACGTTTCCGCGGCCGTGGTCGACTTCGCGAGCGGCACCAACGCCACCATGATCGTCGTCGGCGTCTCGCGACACAGTCGGCTCCGACGCCTGTTCACCGGAACCACCGGTGACCGGATCGCCTCGCTGGCCGGCTCGATCGACGTGCACCTGGTCACCCACGACGAGGTGGCCCGAACGGCGCGCTCCCGGGGCGGCCTCGCTTCGCCGCTCTCGCGCACCCGTCAGGTGCTCGGCTGGCTCGCAGCGGTGCTGCTGCCCGTCGTGCTGACCGCGGCCCTGCTCCCCCTGCAGGGGCCGGACCAGCTGGCCCTGGCCGAGGTGCTGTTCCTTGGCGCGGTGGTCCTGGTGGCCCTGGTGGGCGGCCTCTTCCCGGCCCTGTTCGGGTCGCTTTTCGGCTTCCTGCTGCTCAACTGGTACTTCACCCCGCCGGTCGGGCGGCTCACTGTCTCCGAGCCGGAGAACCTGGTCGCTCTGTTCGTCTACATCGCCGTCGCGGTCGCGGTCGCCACCGTGGTCGACCGGGCGTCGCGACGGGCCACCGAGGCCACCCAGGCCCGCACGGAGGCCGTCACGTTGGGCGGGCTCTCAAGGTCGGTGCTCACCGGCCAGGACACGGCCGAGGCGATCGTCGAGCGGCTGCGCGAGACGTTCGGGCAGGACGCCGTCGCCCTCCTGTCGAAGGGCCCCGCGGGCTGGGAGGTCGTGGCAGCGAGCGGGGACCCGTGTCCGGCGACACCGGACGAGGGCGACAGCAGGGTCAGGGTGGACGACGACCACGTGCTCGCGCTCTGCGGGCCCGCGCTCCGCGCGACCGACCAGCGCGTGCTGGAGGGTTTCGCGGTGCAGACCGGGCTGGTGCTGGAGTACCGACGGTTGCGGGCCCGCGAGGATCGGGCCGCGGCTCTCGAGTCGGCAGAGGCGACGTCGACCGCGCTGTTGCGGGCGGTCTCGCACGACCTGCGCACCCCGCTCGCGACCATGCGCGCATCGGTCGACGGACTGATCTCCGGCCACGACCTGGCGCCGGGCGACCAGGCAGCCCTGGTGGCGGCGCTGGACGGGTCGACCGACCAGCTCGAGAGCCTGATCGACAACCTGCTCGACCTCTCTCGGCTCCAGTCCGGTCTCTTGAAACCGCAGCTACGGGCCCGCTCGCTCGACGAGGTGCTGCCGCTCGCCGTGGCGGGTCACCCGCCCGGGACCGTCTCGCTCGAGGTCGACGAGTCGGTCCCGATGGTCCGCACCGACGCCGGCCTGCTGGAGCGGGTGGTGGCCAACCTCGTCGGCAACGCGGTGCGCGTCTCCTCCGGCCATCCGGTGCGAGTGCTCGCCCACGTCCTCCCGGAGACCGTCGAGATCATGGTCGTCGACCGCGGCCCCGGCGTACCACCCGACCAGCGGGAGCGGATGTTCGAGCCGTTCCAGCGTCTCGATGACACCTCGCCGGGCGGCCTTGGCCTCGGCCTGGCGGTGGCCCGCGGTCTCACCGGGGCCATCGGCGGCACCATCTCGGCGGAGGACACCCCCGGCGGTGGCCTGACGATGGTGCTGGCGATTCCCCTCGACACCCACCTCGGAGGTGCGGCGTGAAGGTGCTGGTCGTCGACGACGAGCCGGCCCTGGCACGCGCCCTCGCGATCAACCTTCGCTCCCACGGTTGGGAAGTGGTCACCGCCGCCGACGGCCGGTCCGCGCTCGAGGCCGCGGCCAACGAGCACCCCGACGTCGTGGTCCTCGACCTCGGGCTACCGGACCTCGACGGCACCCAGGTGATCACCGGGCTACGCGGCTGGACCAAGGTCCCGATCGTGGTGCTCTCCGCGCGCCAGCACGGCGAGGACAAGGTCGAGGCGCTGGACCTCGGCGCCGACGACTACGTCACCAAGCCGTTCGCGATGAACGAGCTGATGGCGCGGCTCCGGGCAGCCGTTCGCCGGGCCGCCGAGACGACGCCGGAGGTAGCCGTCGTGGACGTCGGGGACCTGACGGTCGACCTGGCTCGCAAGCGGGTCGCCAGGGCCGGGAGCGACGTCTCGCTCACGCCTACCGAGTGGGCCTTCCTCGAGCTGCTCGCCCGCAATGTCGGACGGCTGGTCACCCGCGAGCAGATCCTGCGCGAGGTGTGGGGGCCGGCGTACGAGAAGGAGACCCACTACCTCCGCGTGTACGCCGCCCAGCTCCGCCGCAAGCTCGAGGCCAACCCGGCGCATCCGCGCCACCTGATCACCACACCCGGTCTCGGGTACACCCTCGAACCCTGACGCGCAGCTGGCCCGCCCTCGCTAGGGTCGCTTCGTGGATCGGGTCCTGGTCGTGGCCGGCGTGGGACTTGCCCTGTGGGCGGTCAGCTGTCTGCTGATGGTGCTGTTCGCATCGCGCCTTCCGAACGGTCTGATCCGGCAGGTCGCCGAGTTCCTCCCCGCATGCGTCACGACTGCCCGAACGCTGCGCAAACATCCCGACGTGCCACGCCGCGCCAAGGTAGCCCTGCTGGTCGCGATCGTGTGGGTCGTGTCGCCGATCGACCTGCTGCCCGAGTTCCTGCCCGTCATCGGGCCGCTCGACGACGTCGTCGCGGTCATCCTGCTGGTTCGGTTCGCGGCGCGGAGCATCCCGAGAGAGACCCTGCTCGGCGCCTGGCCGGGCGATCCCCACCTGCTGATTCGACTGCTCGGGCGAGACCGCGCCGAGGCAACCGAGCAGTGACCAGCCGTTCCGGACTCGTCATTCGGGAGTGATCGCGAGCCGCGTGGGCTCGAGCTGCACCGCTTGCCCAGATGACGCGCAGCATCCGTCGGCGCACTCCGACGAGGCACCGCCGCCCGCGCCTGCGCCGTGGTTGCGAGGGGCGATACCCGGGCTGCAGCACCCTTCGCCGCGCCACGCTTCGCGTCCCTCCTTGACGGCGACCGCGGCGATCACCAGCCCGGCGATGGGGTCCGCCCAGGACCAGCCCAGCGTCGCGTTGAGGATGAGGCCGAGGAGCAGCACCGCGGAGAGATAGGTGCACAACAGGGTCTGCGTCGAGTCGGCGACGACCGCGTCCGACCCGAGTCCCCTGCCCGTGCGTCGCTGTGCCCACGACAGCAGCGGCATGATCATCAGGGACGCTCCGGCCAACCCGATGCCGACCGGGGACGGGTCGGGCTCGTGCCCGCCGATCAGAGCACGCAGTGACTCGAACGTCACGTATCCGGCCAGGGCGAAGAAGGACACGGCCATCAGCCGCAAGGCACGTCGTTCCCGCGACTCCGGCAAGGGGTGACGAAACTGCCAGAGGATGATCAGGCCGCTCGACACTTCGACCACCGAGTCGAGCCCGAAACCCACCAGGGCCACCGACCCAGCCACCAGGCCTGCGGTGATGGCGATGACCGCTTCCACCACGTTGTAGGACACGGAAGCCGCCGCCAGGATCTGCGCGCGTCGAGTCAGAACGCGCCGGCGCTCCGGATCGGCGACGAAGGTCACTGGGTGGACATGGGAGCTCAACCCTGGCCCCGATCGCCGTACGTCGGGCAGAGCACCACCGCATCGCCCGTCGCCGCCAGCAACGCTTCAGCGGCAGCGAACACCTCGAGCACATGCTCCGGGAACGTCAGGGAGAACACCGACGATCGGCCCACCGGCCGCGACGCCACCAAACCGCAGTCCCTCAGGCAGGCCAGGTGCTTGGAGACGGTCGACTGCGCGAGCCCGAGATGCTCGGTCAGCTGGACGACATTGTGCTCCCCCAGGAGCAGGTGCCGCAGGATCGCCACCCGAGACGGGTCGGCCATCCCCCGGAAGAGACACGCCGCCGCGGTCGAAGCAGCAGGCTCGTCGAGCTCGAGCGGTGCGGTGAGCACGCTTTCGTCAATCATCGTCATTTGACGATGATAGCGCCCATCGGCTCTGCCGCTCTCCGGGGTCTCCTGCCAGGTCACGCTGTCCACAGGTCGGCAGCCGGTTCCCACCCCAGGTCGGCCAGACGAGCCAGTCCGACACTGGTGGGACGCAGGCCACGGTGGTCGTCCGCACGCCGTACGAACCATGGCTCGGGCCCGTCCACGAGCGCGGCCGCGATGGCCGCCGCGAGCGCGCCGGCCAGGTGCTCACGCCGCTCGGTCCAGTCCAGGCACGGCCGCGCATACGCGCGCCACGACTCGTCCGCGGCGACGACGTCGACGCCCCAGGCGAGCAGGCCATCGCGGCCGGCGCCGGTCAGCCGGTAGCCGCCTGGCTCGGGTACCAACCACCCGCGAGCGACCAGGCCGTCGTGCAGCGCTACGGCGCTCCGCCCGGCCAAGTGGTCGTAGCAGGTACGGGCCTCCGCGAGCGACTTGGCGCGCCTGGACTGCCGCAGGGTCGTCGCCGGCTTCGGAGGAGCGATGTGCGCCAGCGCCTCGAGCGCCGTCGCCACGTCCGGCGAGGCGATCCGGTGGTAGCGGTGTCGTCCCTGGACGAGGACCTCCACCATCCCGCCGACCCTGAGCCGGGCGAGGTGCTCACTCGCAGTCGCAGGGCTGACCCCAGCCGTCCGAGCCAGTTCGGTCGCGGTCAACGCGCGGCCGGCCAGCAGCGCGTCCAGCATCGCTGCCCGGCTCGGGTGCCCGACCAGAGCCCCGACCGCGGCGAGGTCCACGTCATCCACCTCTCGACCATAGGCGCCGCATCATTCGGCGCCGGCCGAAGCGTCCCGCCTCTAGCGTCACGTCATGAGCGAGAACCCCGGAACGGCAGTCGAGGACGCGGTTCGCCGCGCGCTGGTCCTGGTCGATACCTGGCTGCACTGGGACGGGCTTCCGCGACTGAGCGAGGACGGCGACCGGATCTACACGCCGCACAAGGCGGTACGCCGGATCGCCGACCACCTCGTCGACCACCTGGCCGAGGTCGAGGCACTCCTGGCCGGCGTGGACACCCAGCCCGACAGCTGGCACGCCAGCCTGCTCACGTTCGAGTCGGACTGGGCTCGGTTCACCGAGGCCGACCGCGACGAAGCCCACCAACGACTGCCGCGGTTGGCCCGGACCTTCGCGCTGCGTCTTGCCGCGGCCGGACCGTCCGAGTGGGACCGACCCCACGAGGGCCACTGGACCCTGCGGGAGATCGCCGACCACCTCACGGGTGTCCTCTGGTACGCCGAGCAGGTCGGCGACCTGAGCCCACGGCACCGCCAGCCCAAGGCCGCCAGCCCATCCGCCTAGGCTCCCCCGCATGAAGGTCGCAATGGCCACCAGCCCCGGTCACGACCGGCCGAACGAAGACTTCGTAGGCGCCGTGCCAGGAGCCGCCGTGCTGCTCGACGGCGCCGGAATCCCAGGGAGCGAGGCGGTCTGTTCGCACGGAGTCGCCTGGTACGCACACACGCTCGGCGCCACCGTTCTCGGGCACCTGTCCCGCGAACCATGCCGCGATCTGGCCGCGGCTCTCGCCGACGCGATCGACCAGGTGGCCGGGCAGCACCGGCACACCTGCGACCTCGCGAGTCCCATCAGCCCTCAGGCAACCGCCGCCATCGTCCGGTACGGCGACGACCGCCTGGACTTTCTCGTCCTCGCCGACGTCTTCGTCGTCCTTGACTCCCCCGGCTCCGAGCCGCAGGTGCTCACCGACCCGCGCGAGGTCGACGCGCGCAACGACGTCTCCTCACGGCTGCAGGGCCTCACCCTCGGAACGCCCGAGTACGAGCGGGCGATGCTGTCGGCCACCGATGAGCTGCGAGCTCGGCGCAACCGGCCCGGCGGCTACTGGGTCGCCAAGGACGACCCGGAGGCAGCCGCCCAGGCCGTCACCGGCAGCTTTCCTCTCGACCAAGTGGGCGGCGCCGCACTGCTCAGCAACGGGGCCGGTCGGATCGTTGATCCGTACGGCCTCGCGGAGTGGCCGACGGTCCTGGACCTGATCCGCGCGAAGGGGCCGGACGAGATCATCCGACGAGTCCGCGAGGCAGAGACGGACAAACGCTCTTCCGACGACGCGACGGCCGCCTTCTGCGATCTACGCAGGCACTACTGACCGTCGGCAGGATCCGCGCCCGTGGATGCCGCCACCAGGGTGGCCGACGTGGGCAGCGTGTGGGTGTGGGCGGCGGCCGCAGCGGCGGCGTCCTCGAGGGTGCCGGACTGCCGCCGGGACCGGCCCATCGAGCACGGCCATCGCCACACCGAGCAGGCTGATCGCGGCCATCACCCAGGAGGTGGCCTGGATCCCGGAGGTCAGGGCGTCGGCCGCTGACTGGCCTTCCTCGACGCGGTTGTTCGTCACCGTGCTGTAGATCGTTGCCGCCAGGGCGGTGGCGACCGCTGCGCCGACGTACCGCGCCATGTTGGAGACGCCCGACGCCTCGCCGACCTGGTGGGCAGGCACGCAGGCCGTGGAGGCCGACGAGGCCGGCCCGTTCGACATGCCCATGCCGACCGCGATCAGGATGAGGGGCACCACGAACGCGGAGTACCTCCAGTCGGAGTCCGAGAACCCGACCCACGCGAAGCCGGCCGCAGTGATCGCGAACCCCAGTCCCACGACCTGACGTCCACCGAGCTTCGCCGCCAACCTGGGCACGAGGGGGGCGATCACGACCAGGCCGACCGTGGCGGGCAGGGTGGCCAACCCTGCCTCGAGCGGGCTGAAGTCGAGAGTGCTCGGGTCCTGGAAGTAGAGGCTGAGCACGTACATCAGCGCGTTGATCGTCCCCGCGCCGATGAGGATGGCGATCGTCGACCCGACGAGGACCCGGTTGCGCAAGATGGCCAGGTCGAGCATCGGCAGCGCAACGCGCCGCTCGACCGCCACGAAGGCGAAGCCGGCCACGACCGACAGGGCCAGGCTGCCCAGGGTCGCCAGCGACGTCCAGCCCCAGTCGGTTCCCTTGCTGACGGCAAGCACGAGCGGCGTGAGGGTCAGTGCCACGAGCACGGCGCCGGCGAAGTCGATCGAGCGCGGTCGATCGGGGTCCCGGGACTCGCCGACCGTGGCGAACGTGATGAGCATGCAGACGACCGCCACGACCGCATCGATCCAGAACAGCCCCTGCCAGCCGGTGGAGTCGACGAGCACACCGCCGATGAGTGGCCCGGCGGCCGCGCCCACTGCTGCCGCCGCGCCCCAGAGCGAGACGGCGCGCAGCTGCTCCTGGCCGCTGTTGGCGACGGTCAACAGGCTCAGCCCGCAGGCCAGGATCGTCGCCCCGGCGGCTCCCTGGATCACCCGGCCGGCGATGACCATCTCGCCGCTGCCCGCGAGGGCGATGAACACGCACGAGGCCACAAACAGAAGAAGGCCGAGCTGGAACACCCGCTTGCGGCCGAACACATCGCCGAGGGACCCGGAGGTGACGATGATGGCGGCACCCATGAGCGAGTAGCCGGTGACCGCCCACTGCAGGGTGTCCACCGAGGTGCCGGTGTCGTCGCTGATGGCCGGCAGCAGGATCGACACGGCCGAGGTGTTGGCGTTCACGACCAACGTCGAGAGGCAGGTCGCGGCAAGCACCCCGCCTGCCTTGGTGGCGGTCGCGGACGTCGTCATCGTGAGGCAGTCGCTCTGGCCTCGGCCAGGTGCTGGAGCAGGAGGCGCCTGCGCCACCACCGTTCTCTCGATCTCGGCCGGGTCGACGCTCTCGTCCGAGGAGTGGATGCGCGAGCTCGCGACGTCCTCAGGTCCCCACAGGATGAACTCGGCATCGGGGACTGCGTTCTGCAGGGTGCGCAGCAGCGGGATCGACGCGCCCGACCCCGCCTCGCCGACCGGCTTGCCGAACGCTTCCTCCAGCGCCCGGCGCGCGGCCGCGTAGCCGGGCCCGTCGGAGGCGCAGCGGAACGGCGGCGCCTGCTTGGTGCGCTCGACCTCCACCTGGGCTCCCCACGGGGCGAACGACTCGAGGTGCGCCACCAGGGCGTCGAGCTCCTTCACCGGGTCCGACCCGGGCACGATCCGCATCGAGAGCTTCGCGCTCGCCTGGGGAATCAGCACGTTCGAGGAGCCGGCGATGTCGGTCATGTCCACGCCGATGGCGGAGATGGAGGGACTGGCGAACAGCCGCCCACCGACTGGCCCGCTCCCGGTGAGCCCGACTCCATCGAGGATGTCGGCGCTGGACCGGAACTCCTCCTCACTGAGGTCGGCTCCGGTCCAGACGTCGGTCGAGACGCCCGCGACCGCCACGTTGCCGTCGTCGTCGTGCAGCGTGGCCAGCAGCTTGGCCAACGCGATCATCGCGTCCGGGGCCGGACCGCCGAACACCCCGGAGTGCAAGGGGTGCTCGAGGGTGCGGAGCGTGACGATGCAGGCCACGTCGCCTCGCAACGCCGTGGTCAGCACCGGCTCACCGACGTGCAGGTTGCCCATGTCGCAGACGACGAAGAGGTCGCACTGGAAGAGGTCCGGATGCGCCTCGACGAAAGGCTCGAGGTTGCTCTCGGTCTCCTCCATCCCCTCGAGGATCAGCTTCACGGTGCACGGAGGCTTCCCGTCGAAGAGCCGCAGGGTCCCGAGATGGCTGACCAGCCCGGCCTTGTCATCAGCTGCGCCGCGGCCGTAGATGCGGCCGTCGTCCTTGCGGGTGGGAGTCCAGGGGTCGGTGCCCCAGCCCTGCTCCGGCGGAGCGGGCTGTACGTCGTAGTGCGCGTACAGCATGACGACCGGCGAGCCCTCGGGCCCCTTGATCTCCCCGTAGATCGGCGGATAGCCGGACGGGACCTCCATGAGACGAGCGTCGGTGAACCCGACCTCGCGGAACCTCTCCAGCGTGACCGCCGCCATCTGCTCGACCGGCTCGGCCGGGTACCCCGGGAACGCGATGGACGGGATGGCGACCAGCTCCTCGAGCGTCTCGAGCAGCGACGGCATCATCGCGGCGGTCTTCGACTGGATGTCGCTCACCTGCATGGCTGTCTCCGTTGTCGGTGGGGGTGGGGTCTAGACGACGAGGCTGCCGATAGCCGCGCCCACGGCGACGGTCACGACGCTCATGATCAGCATCGGCACGAAGAAGCTGTGGTCGAGGAGCTTGGTGCCCAGCTTCGTGGTGCCGGAGAGGTCGAAGTTCGCCGCCGCGATCTGGGTGCCGTTGGCGGGCAGCGTGTAGACGCCGTTCAGGGCGCCGGCCCACATGCCGGCGACCAGGCCCGGGTTCAGACCGGCGGCCAGGCCGATCGGCACGATCGTCCGGGTGGCCGTTGACTGGCTGGTCGTCAGCGCGGCGATCAGGAAGACCGCCAGCGCAAAGAGGAAGACGTACTCGTCCACCCACCCTCCGATGGTGTCGACGATGAACTCCTCGTGGGCCGCGATGAAGGTCGCGGTGAGCCACGCGATACCGAACAGCGCGATCGCCGAGATCATGCCGGCCTTGAAGACGGACTGGTCCGGGACCGATGTCGCATCGGGGTGGCCGAGGAAGAGGATCGCGACCCCGGCCGTGAACATGACCAGGACGATCGTCGTCGTCATGTCGATGGGTACGTTCTCGCCATCGATGGGGAACGACGGCCGCAGGTCGGGGAAGAGACCGAAGAAGACGACCAGCACGACGCCGCCGAGGAACGCGAGCGCCGAGTTGCGCCCCTCCTTGGTGTAGGTGAGGGCGGCGGAGGCCGGCGAGGAGCCGGCGGAACCGGTGCCGGCGTCACCCGAGCCGGCGGCGGTCGGCACGGAGGCGGTCTCCTGGGAGCGCGGCGCAACGAGTTCGCCGGAGGCGATCCTGGCCTGGACCTCGGGGTCGTCCATCAGGTCCTTGCCCATCCGGTTGACCACCAGCGAGGTGACCACGATGCCGATGATGCAGGACGGAATCGTGATCGCGAGGATCTCCGTCAGGCCGAGGTCGTACGGCGCGACGTCGGTCAGCGTCAGCATCGCGGCCATGGCGGCCGAGACCGGAGACGCCGCGAGCGCCATGCCGGACTGGACGACGGTCACCGTGAGCGGCCGTGACGGCCTGATGTTGTTGCTGTACGAGACGTCGTAGATGACCGGCATCAGTGGGTAGATGATGTTGCTGGTTCCGGCGCCGATCGAGAACGCGAACGCCGTCAGCGGTGCGATCACGGTGATCTGCTTGGGTCGCTTCTCGATGACCCGTGCCGCCATGGCCACCATCCAGTCGATCCCGCCGGCGGCCTGCATCAGGGCGGCGGCCGTCACCACAGCGAGGATGATCGCCATCGCGCCGGCAGGCGGCTCGCCCGGCGGCTCGCGGAACACGAAGACGAGAATGGCCGTCCCGAAGCCGCCCCACAGACCGACGCCCACACCGCCGGCACGGGTGCCCATGACGATGGAGCCAACGACCACCAGCGCTTCGATCACGAACAATGCGTCCATGTCAGTCCCTCGGTTCTCGTTTCATGGGGAGGTCAGGCCTCGCCGCACTCGTTCTCAGCCATGAGCTCCACGACGGACCAGGCCTCCTGGACCTCCTCCTGCGCGTCCTCCAGACCCGGGCGCGCAGCCTCCAGCGCCTCCTGTCCCGAGTCCACGGCCGTGCTGATGAAGTCGTTGACCGCAGTGCGCAGGGACGAGATCACGCTGTCGAGACTTCCTTCGGAGACGGCCTGAAGCTGGTCGAGCTCGGCCTGGAAGTCCTCCGCCTGGTCGCGGATCTCGTCCACAGTGGCGGTCTCCGGGTCCAGTGACTCGAGCTCGTCGGCCTTGGCGACCACGTCTGCGTACTGCGTGCAGAAGTCGCGCGTCTCCTGTTCGCCGCACCCGACCAGGAGGCCCGATATCGCGATGATCACGGCACCGATCACCAGCGTCTTCATGCGTACTCCTACCCACACATGGCACCCGGCCGGCGCGGCCGCCCCATGGCTGGCACGTACTCATGGTTCGCCAGCCGCTTGGGAAGGCACCTCACCCGACACGGGTGAGCGCACGGAAGGCGCAGCCCGTCCGTAGGCTCGACGGATGACCACCGACACCCGCACCATGCGCGAGCGGATGCTCGCCGGTGACCTCTACATCGCCGACGACCCGGACCTCGAGGAGGCGTCGTACGTCGCCCGGGAGCGGATGGCGGCGTACAACTCCACTCCGGACCGGGACAAGGAGACGAAGCGCGCCCTCCTGGTCGAGCTGCTGGGCGAGGTCGGGGAGGACACCGTCATCCGCAGCCCGCTGTACGTCGACTACGGCAGCCACATCACCATCGGCACCGGGACGTTCGCCAACTACGGGCTGGTGGCGCTGGACGTCGCGCCGATCACGATCGGCGACGACGTGCAGATCGGTCCCAACGTGCAGCTGCTCACGCCCACGCACCCGGTCGAGCCGCAGCCACGCAGGGAGAAGTGGGAGTCGGCGGAGCCGATCACCATCGGCGACAACGTGTGGCTCGGTGGCGGCGCCATCGTCTGTCCGGGTGTCACGATCGGCGAGAACACCGTGGTCGGTGCCGGGGCTGTCGTGACGAAGGACCTTCCGGCCAACGTCGTCGCCGTCGGCAACCCGGCCCGGGTGATCCGGACCCTGGACTAGTGCCGGGGTTTCGAGACAGGCGCTAACGCGCCTTCCTCAACCACCGGCAAACCGGAACTCCACCTTCCGCGTAGCAACGTCGGCCGATGCCAGCGTGACGCGTACGTCGTTGCCCAACGGCAGCTCGGAGGACCCGACCACGGGCGCCTCGACGCCGGGGTCCTTGAGCATCACCACGCCGCGCGTCGGGTCCTTCTCGTCCACCGATACCACGACCGCGTCGAACTCCTCGCCGACCCGATGCGCGAGCAGCCCCGCCTCGACCAGGTCGAAGACGGCGTTCTCGTAGCCGCGGGCCCGGCCGCCGGACTGCTGCATCGCCTTCGGCAGTGAGGGCAGCGCCGCCAGCACCCAGTCGGGCACCGGCTGCTCGGCGCACAGGGCGAGGCAGACCTCGCCGGCGTACCGGTCCACCAGGCGGCGCAGCGGCGCCGTGACGTGGGCGTACTCCGAGACCAGAGCGGAGTGCTGCGGCTCTGCGGGTACTTCCCCGTCGAAGGCGATGTAGCCGCTGCCGCGGAGCAGGCGCGAGGACGCGACGACCATCGCCGCCTCGGCCGGCACGGTCGGGTCCAGGTCGCGGATGAAGTCGGGGTAGAGCTGCTCCGCCGGCCACTCGATACCCAGTGCCTTCGCGGTGCGGTGCAGCCGTTGTACGTCGCGCGGGTCCGGCGGCGGCATCGTGCGCAGCACGCCGACCCGGGCGTAGACCATCAGCGAGGCGGCGCCGAACCCGGTGAGCAACGAGATCTGCGCGTTCCAGAGCTCCACCGGCAGCATCCGGCGGAACTCCAGCGTCCAGTGCTCGCCCCGGATGTCGATCTCCTGCTCCGGCAGCGGCAGCGAGACCCCGCCCCGGAAGGCGTCGCGGTGGATCCGCAGCTCGCCGATCTCCTTGAGCAGCAGCAGGACCTCGCCTGCGGATCCGTCGTCGATGGAGCGCTGTGCGCCCTCGTAGGACAGCTTCGCGGTGGACCGCACCCGCGCCCGCTCCACGTGCACGTCGGTGCCCTCGCCGGTCTCGTCCACCTGGATCGTCCAAAGCAGCGCCGGCCGCACCTCACCCTCGAGCAGCGACCCGGCGTCCTCGGAGATCACCTTCGGGTGCAGCGGGACCTTGCGGTCCGCGCCGTACAGCGTCTCCCCGCGCCGGTGCGCCTCCACGTCGACCGGATCGCCCGGGGACACGAAGGCAGCGACGTCGGCGATCGCGTAGTGCACGACGTACCCGTCACCGGACCGCTCGATGTGCAGCGCCTGGTCGAGGTCCATCGAGGACTCGGGGTCGATGGTGACGAACGGGATGTCGGTGCGGTCCAGGTCGGGGAGCCGGGGGTTCGCCGCGGCGCTGGCGGCCGCCTCCTCGACCTCCGGCGGGAACTCGGTCGCGATCCCCTGCTCCTCCTGGATCCGCGCGATCCCCTCCTCCACTACACGGGAGACCTCGGGATCGCCGTCGCCCTTCACCCGGACCACTCGGTTGCTCGGCATGCGTCCGACACTAACGTTCAGTGCCGTGCTGATCCTGCTTCCGCCCAGCGAGGGCAAGGCCGCTCCGCGGCGGGGCAAGCCCCTCGACGAGGCGACCCTGAGCTTCCCGGTGCTGACCGATGCCCGCAAGGCGGTCCGCGAGACCCTCATCGACCTGTGCACGAACGATCCCGACCGCGCCGCCGAGGTCCTCGGCCTGTCGGTCGGGCAGCGCGACCTGGTCGACCTGAACGCCGGCATCGACTCGGCGCCGACCGCCCGCGCGGACCGGGTCTACAGCGGGGTCCTGTACGACGCGCTCGGCTTCGACACCCTCTCCCCCGCGGCCAAGCGGCGCGCCGGCAGCCGGGTCGCGGTCACCAGCAGCCTGTTCGGCCTGGTGCGCCCGGGCGACCGGATCCCGGCGTACCGACTGTCAGGCGACGCCGTGCTCCCCGGCGTCGGCTCGGTGGCCGGGGTCTGGCGCGACGCGCTCGGCGAGGCCGTTGCGGAGGGGCTCGGTGCCGGGCTGCTGGTCGACCTCCGGTCCAGCACGTACGCCGCGTTCTGGCGGCCACCGGCGACGCTGGGCCGCAAGCTGGCCACCGTCCGAGTCCTGCACGAGGTCGCCGGCCGGCGACAGGTGGTCAGCCACTTCAACAAGGCCACCAAGGGTCGCCTGGTCCGCGCCCTGCTCGAGGACGGCCGCGACCCGCGCTCCCCCGCCAAGCTCGCGGAGGTGCTCGGCGAGCTCGGTTGGACCGTCGAGCTCGAGACGACGGCCAAGGGCACCCGGCTCGACGTGGTGGTGACCTCGCTGGTCGAGTAGCCGCGAGCGACGGCTAGCGAGGCGCCTGCGCGAGGAAGGGCGCCTCGATGGGACGCGCGTTGTAGAGCCGCATCGACGCCATCGGCTGGTCGCCCTTCGGGCCGCCCTCGAAGAAGGTCAGCACCGTCACCGAGGCCGGCGCCAGCTCCATCCGGTAGACCGACAGCAGCGGTGCGTCCAGCGCGTGCGCGACCAGTGTCTTGATCGGTGTCACATGGCTGACCACGACGATGGTCTTGCCGGTGTGCTCCGCGATCACCCGGTCGCGGGCGGCGAGGACCCGCTTCTCCACCGCGCGGAACGACTCGCCCCCGCCAGGTGCGTGGTCGAGCGAGCCGAGCCAGACGTCCATCTCGTCCTTGTACCGCTCGGCCACCTCCGCGAACGTCAGCCCGTCCCAGGTCCCGAACTCCATCTCCGCGAAGCCGTCCTCGACCTCGACGGGGTGGCCGAGCACCTCGCCGAGGATCTCCGCCGACTCGAGGGTGCGGCGTACCGGCGAGGACACCACGACGTCGACGTCGGTCGCGATCGGCTTGAGCCACTCGGCCGTCGCGCGCACCTGGTCGCGTCCCTCGTCGGTGAGCCCCGGGTTGCTGCTGCTGAGACCACCGGAGAACCGCTTCTCCGAGGTGTGCGCCGTCACGCCGTGCCGGACCAGGATCAGCGTCGTCGGGGTCCCCTTGGGCGACCAGCCTCGCTGCGGCTTCTCCTCGGCGGCTTCGTTGGCCCCGGCGGCCTCTGTGGTTTCCAGGGGCTCCTCGGCGCCCGCGACCGTGACCCCGCTGCGCTGACCGTCGAGCGCCTCGTTGGCGAGCCGGTCGGCGTGCTTGTTCTGCTCCCGCGGCACCCAGGTGTACGACGTGCCGAACGGCGCGAGCCGGTTGGCCTCCATCGCGAGCGGCCGCATGTCGGGGTGCTTGATCTTCCAGCGTCCCGACATCTGCTCGACCACGAGCTTGGAGTCCATCCGGACCTCGATGTCGGCGTCCGGGGCGAACTCCTGGGCGAGCTGCAGCCCCGCGATCAGGCCGGAGTACTCCGCAACGTTGTTGGTGGCCGTGCCCAGGGTGGTGCCGTCCTCGGCGATCACCTCACCCGTGTCGGCGTCCTTGAGCACGGCGCCGTACGCCGCTGGGCCGGGGTTGCCACGCGAGCCACCGTCGGCCTCGATGATCACCCGGCGGGGACCGGTCACAGTCCGCTCTCGGAGGTGCGCACCAGGATCCGCTGGCACTCCTCGCAGCGGATCACCAGATCGGAGGGTGCGGCCTTGATCTGGGAGATCTCCGAGTTGTCGAGGGTGAGCCGACAGCCGCCGCACTGGCGGGACCGCAGCTCCGCCGCGCCGACCCCGCCCTTGCTCTCCCGCAGCCGGTCGTAGAGAGCGAGCAGATCGGCCGGCACGTCCTCGACCTTCGGGCCGCGCTCGCCAGAGATCCCGGTGAGCTCCGTGTCGATCTCCGCGGTCCGCCGGTCCCGTTCTGCGACCAGCCCGGTCAGCCGCTCGTCCGCCTCCGCCACCTGCCGCTGCAGGTCGTCAAGTGCGCCCTGTGCCTCCTCGAGCTGCTCCATCACCTCGAGCTCCTCGTCCTCGAGGGTGGTGATCCGCCGGTCGAGGGAGTCCAGCTCGTGCTGCATCCGCTCGAGGTCCTTGGGGGCGCTGATCAGCCCCTGGTCCATGCGGTCCCGGTCGCGGACCCGGCGCGTCTTGACCTGCTCGACGTCGCGGTCGGCCTTCTTCTGCGCCGCGGTCAGGTCGTCGACCGCTATCTGCTGGTCGCGGGCCCGGTCGACCAGGTCGGCGCGCGACGCGGTCAGGGTCGCGATCTCGGTGATCTCGGGCAGGTGGGCCCGCTGATGGCGGAGCTGGTCGGCCCGGGCGTCCAGGGCTTGCACGTCCAGCAGCTTGAGCTGGGCGAACGGGTCGGCTTTCAAGGGCTCTCTCTCACAATCGAAGGGTCCAGGGGTCGGTGTTGATCGTGCTCACGCGCGTGTCCACGCTATCGCCGAGGGTGTCACGGACCCTCGCCTCCACGACGGGCAGCCAGGTCCACTCGGCCGCCCAGTGTGCGACATCGACGAGCGCCGGGCCCCCGCGCTCCACGAACTCGGCTGCGGGATGGTGCCGGAGGTCGCTGGTGACGTAGACGTCGGCATCGGAGCGAGCCACCTCGTCCAGCAGGAAGTCCCCGGCCCCGCCGCACAGGGCGATCCTGCGCACCGACCGGTCGGGGTCGCCGGCCACCCGCACCCCGTGCACGGTCTCGGGCAGCGCGGCCTCCACGGCCTTCGCGAACTCGGCCAGCGTGGTGCGCTCGACCACACCGACCCGGCCGGTCCCCGAGGCGGACGACTCGGGGTTGGCGAGCTCGACGACGTCGTACGCCGGTTCCTCGTAGGGATGGGCGGCCAGCATCGCGGCCACCACCCGGCCGCGCAGCGTCCGGTCGAGGACGACCTCGATCCGCACCTCGTCGACGGTCTCGATCTCGCCCACGGTGCCGATCGTCGGCTCCGCTCCGTCGAGCGGCCGGAATCTCCCCTCGCCCACCGAGGAGAACGATGCGAAGTCGTAGGCGCCGATCCGCCCGGCGCCCGCCTCGGCGATCGCGGCTCGTACCGGCGCCGCGGCATCGGCTGGCACGTAGAGGGTGAGCTTGTCGACGGCCACCCCGTCGGCGACCCGGAGCGGCCGCTGCTCGGTCAGGCCGAGGGCATTCGCGAACGACTCCGAGACCCCGCCGACCGCCTGGTCGGCGTTGGTGTGCGCGGTCAGCAGCGCGCACTTCGCTCCGGCGAGAGTCGCCAGGGTGCGGCCCTTCGGGGTGGTGGCCGCGAAGCCGTGCACCGGCTTCAGGAACAGCGGGTGGTGCACCACCAGCAGGTCGGCGCCCCACTCCGCGGCCTCCGCCGCGACCGCCGGCGCCGGGTCGACGGCGAACATCACCTTCCTGGCCTCGGCGGCGGGGTCGCCGTACACGAGGCCGACGGCGTCCCAGTCATCGGCGGTATCAGGGGGGTACCAGCCGTGGATCAGCTCGACGAGATCGTTCAGCGAGGGCACGCCGGACAGGTTACTGGCCGAGCCTCAGTTGACCTGGCGCTCGTAGCCCTCCCAGTACGGCGCGCGGAGCTTGAACTTCTGCAGCTTGCCGGTCGCCGTACGCGCCAGCTCGTCGCGGAACTCCACCGACGTGGGGGCCTTGTAGCCGGCCGCGCGCTCCTTGCACCAGGCGATCAGCTCCGCCTCGGTGGCTTCCTCGCCCTCGGCGAGCACCACGAGCGCCTTGATCGTCTCGCCCCACTTCTCGCTCGGCACCCCGATCACTGCGACCTCGGCGACGGCGGAGTGGGAGAACAGCACGTCCTCGACCTCGATCGAGGACACGTTCTCGCCGCCGGTGATGATCACGTCCTTCTTGCGGTCCTGGATGGTGACGTAGCCGTCGTCGCCGATCACCGCACCGTCGCCGGTGTGGAACCAGCCGTCGGCGAGCGCCTTCTCGGATTCCTCCGGCTGCTCCCAGTAGCCCTCGAGCACCACGTTGGACCGCGCCAACAGCTCACCGGCACCCTCGCTGTCCTGCTCGGTGTGCTCGACCTTCAGTCGTACGCCGAGCGCGGGGGCGCCGGCCCGGGTCAGCCGGCCGGCCCGCTCCTCGGCGGACAGGTCGTCCCACTCGGCGCGGGTCCTGTTGACCGTGAGCAGCGGCGAGGTCTCGGTGAGGCCGTAGATCTGCACGAACTCCCAGCCGAGCTCCTCCTCGACCCGGGCCACGGTCTTCGTCGGCGGTGGCGCGCCGGCCATGATGATGCGCACCCGGTCACGGCCGGGGATCTCGCCCTCCCAGGTCTGCGCCGCCTCCAGCACCGCCGCCGCGACCGCGGGGGCCGCGCACATGACCGTCACGCCGTGGTCGCGGACCCGGCGGAGGATCTCCGCCCCGTCGACCTTGCGCAGCACGACCTGGCTCACGCCCATGCCGGTCATCGCGAACGGCATCCCCCATCCGTTGGCATGGAACATCGGCAGCGTGTGCAGGTAGACGTCACGGTCGGTGATCCCGGTGTGCATCGCGAAGGTGACCGCGTTGACCCAGATGTTGCGGTGCGTGATCTGCACGCCCTTGGGGCGCGCCGTGGTGCCGGAGGTGTAGTTGATCGTCGCGGTCGCGGCCTCGTCGGGCTCCCAGGGCTTCGGCTCGGCGCCCTCGGGGGCGTAGAGATCGTCGTCCCTGCCCAGGACGAACCGGTGCTCGGCGGCCACGTCTGCCAGCGACTCGTCCAGCTCCGGGTCGACGTACAGCACCTTGGCGCCGGAGTGCTCGACGATGTAGCGCACCTCGTCGGGTCGCAGCCGGAAGTTCACCGGCACCAGCACCCGTCCGTAGCCGGAGACCCCGAAGAACGAGCCGAAGAGCCGCGCGCTGTTGTGGCTGACCACGGCCACCCGGTCGCCGACGCCGACGCCGAGGTCGTCCAGACGTGCGGCCTGGCGGCGGGCGAGGGCACCCACCTCGGCGTAGCTCAGCTCGCCCAAGGGTGCGGCGGGCTGGTCCGGCTCGTCGACGATGCCGGTGCGTTCGCCGTAGACCTGCACGGCCCGGTCGATGAAGTCGGAGACGCTCAACGGGACGAACACGGTTCCTCCTACCTCGATGGCGTGACTCTCGTCACTGTAGTCACGCCGACGTTGGCCAGGGCTTGCCGATCGGTACCGCATGAGAGTCCTCTCATGCGCCTCTCACGGATGCGCCACGATGAGGCATCATCGTGAGGGACATGAGCGTGCTGTGGAAAGGCCTGATCGCCCTCGTCGTGGCGCTGCCTCTGGGGGCGTACGCCGCGGGGTCGCTGGTGGCGTCCGCGGACGATCCGCCCCCCACCCGGCAGGCGATCGAGCTCCGGGAGGTCGGCGACAATGCGGGCCAGGCAGCGGACGATGGACGCCGCAGGGACCGGGAGGACCGGAGCGGGGAGGACGACGATGACGCGGAGGACGAGTTCGAGCGCGTCAACCCCGGCCCCGAAGAGCTCGCCGAGGAGGCCGAGGACGCGGCCGAGGAGCGCCGAGACCGACGCGAGGACCGACGGGACGATCGACGAGACAAGCGAGAAGACCGTCGAGATGAAGACAGCTCCGGTCACGGCAGCGACGACGGCGGCGACGACGGCGGGGACGACGGCGGGGACGACAGCTCCGGTAGCGGCAGCGGCGACGACTGACCCAGCCGGGCACCGGTCCGGCCTGTCGGTCCGACTCCGCATCACCGCGACCGTCGCGCTGCTGGTCGCCCTGGGCCTGGCCGTGGTCGGCGCCGTGGTCTACGGCATCTCGGCCCAGCGTCTGGACGACGAGGTGACGGCCTCGATCGACCAGGAGTTCGCCGAGTTCACCGCGCTCCAGAAGAACGGGATCAACCCGGAGACCGGTCAGCCCTTCACCGACGTTGCGGACATGCTGCTCACGTTCCTGAACCGCAACATCCCCGACGACTGCGAGATCCTGCTCAGCTGGGTCGACGGTCCGGGCCCGTACAGCAGCGGCGACGCGGTCCGCAGCGTGGGCGACGAGAAGACGTTGCTCAGTGGGCCTGAGTTCACGCAGGCTGTCGAGAGCGTCGTGGCCGACGGCGGCACCACGACGATCACCACCGAGCACGAGGGTGAGCTGCGGATCGCGACGCAGCCGGTCACCCAGGGCGACGAGACCGGCGCTCTGGTGGTCGTCACCTACCTCGACGAGGAACGGGCCGGCCTTCGGGACACGATGCGTACCTACCTGGTCGTGGCCGTGCTGACCCTGTTGCTCATCACGGCGCTGGCCGCCTGGCAGTCGGGCCGCCTGCTCGCCCCATTACGGACCCTGCGCAGCACGGCGGAGGAGATCACGGAGAGCGACCTGTCCCAGCGGATCCCCGAGACCGGCAATGACGACATCACCGCCCTGACCCGCACGGTCAACGGGATGCTGGACCGCCTGGAGGCGGCGTTCGTGGGGCAGCGCCAGTTCCTCGACGACGCCGGCCACGAGCTCAAGACGCCGCTCACCGTGCTCCGCGGCCACCTGGAGCTCCTCGACACCGGCAGTCCCCAGGAGGTCGCCGAGACCCGAGCGCTCCTGCTCGACGAGGTGGACCGGATGTCGCGACTGGTCGGCGACCTGATCCTGCTGGCCAAGAGCAACCGTCCCGACTTCCTGAACCCCCGTCGCGTGGACGCGGCCGACCTGGTGTCCGAGGTGCAGGCCAAGGCGCGCGGACTGGGCGACCGGGTGTGGACCGTCGACCACGCCACCCACCACGAGCTGTGGATGGACGAGCAGCGGATCACCCAGGCGCTGCTCCAGCTCGCCGACAACGCGGTCAAGCACACGCAGGACGGCGACGAGATCGGCTTCGGATCGTCGTACGACGGCAGCGAGGTGCGGCTCTGGGTCCGGGACACCGGGCCGGGCGTCCCCGACGACGACCGCGACAAGATCTTCGAGCGGTTCGGCCGCAGCAGGGTCCCCGACGACGACGAGGGCTTCGGCCTGGGCCTGTCGATCGTGGCCGCGATCGCCCGGGCCCATGGTGGTCGTGCCCTGGTCGAGGATTCCGAAGGTGGCGGTGCTCGATTCGTGATCGCGCTGCCGGCGGCTCCCGGCGGGCAGCCGCCGAGGCAGGAGGACTAGCCGGTGGCCCGGATCCTGATCGTGGAGGACGAGGAGCGGATCGCGTCCTTCCTCGCCAAGGGCCTGCGCTCGGAGGGCCACCTGGCCACCGTGGTCCGCGACGGCCGGCAAGGCCTCGACGACGCGCTCAGCGGCGAGCACGACCTGGTGATCCTGGACATCGGGCTGCCCGGCCTCGACGGGTTCGAGGTCCTCGACCGGCTCCGTTCCCAGGGATCCCGAGTGCCCGTGATCGTGCTCACCGCACGTGACTCGGTGACCGACACGGTCTCGGCGCTTGAGGGCGGGGCCGACGACTACATGGCCAAGCCGTTCCGCTTCGCCGAGCTGCTCGCCCGGGTGCGGTTGCGGCTGCGTCAGATTCAGGGCGTCGACGGCGTCGCCCAGGACGCCCTCGAGGCGGGCGGGGTGCGCCTGGACCTGCGCACCCGCCGCGCCAGGGTCGACGGCAAGGAGATCGACCTGTCGGCCCGGGAGTTCACGCTCGCCGAGATCTTCATGCGACACCCCGGGCAGGTGCTGTCCCGCGAGCAGCTGCTCGACCACGTGTGGGGCATGGACTTCGACCCGGGGTCGAACGTGGTCGACGTCTACGTCGGCTACCTGCGCAAGAAGTTCGGCGCGACCGCGATCGCGACCGTGCGGGGAATGGGATACAGGTTCAGCGCCTGAACACCCCGATCAGCAGCCTTCAGGACTGATTGTGAGCGACTGCCTCACGGACGAGCTCGACGAAGGCGTTCTCGTCCAGCACGTTGTCCTCATGAAGATCGATGGCACGTCGCACGCCCGCATCCAGGCTGGCGTTGAAGAGGCCGGATGGGTCGCCCAACGAGGCGCCCTTCGCGAACGTGAGCTTCACCTTGTCCTGGTAGGTCTCGACCGTGCACACGAGGCCGTCACGAGGAGAAGGTCGGGACGCCGTCGGGATTGGACGGCTTGCGCCACTTGGCCTCCTCGACGATGTCGGGCTCGGCCTTCAGGATCAGGGATCGCACCTTCTCGACCGCTTCGGCTCGCCAGTCATCGCTCACGCGGCAAACCTACCCGCGGAGGCACTCCCTGAGCGTCCCGATCAGGTCCCGGGTTGTTCGCGCCGAAGTGCTGACGCAAGTGGTGGGCTGCAGCGTCGCTCTCGCGTAGCGAGGCCGCGCCAGAGCGACTTCACTCCTCACTCCGGCAGCAGGATCCAAGGTCGCTCAAGTAAACCATCTGGCCGGCGCGATCATCCGTCCTCAGCAGCCCAGCGCTTCGCGGACTCAAGCTCTGCGAGAGGGAACGCACGCGCCTGACCGGGCAGAAGGACGCTGAAGACCTTGACAGCCGGTCCGGCCCAGCGGGCATCCGTCACGATCGCCACGCGCTCGAACGACGCCGGGTGACGCACACCGACCTTAAGATCCTCCCACACCGCCCCACCCTCATAGTCGTCGAACTCGGGACCCAGGACGTGGACCAGGCGGACCCTGTCGTGCTCCGCAAAAGCGGCATTGACAGCGGGCACGATGACGCTCTCGTATTCCTCTGTCTCCACGTCATCGACCGCCTCGATCCCAAGACCCCAGCCGGCATGTCATCAAACAGACGAATCATGTCTGCCACTCTTTCGACGGCCACCGGGCCGGTCTCTACGTTCCAACGCACGATCGGCTTCGCGGGGTATGGACCGCCTGGTCCAGCGCAACGTGCTGGTCATGTCGGGTCGGGCGGTCGAGGCGGCCGGTGACGTCGACGACGTATTCCTCCTCGACAAGACCGGCCCCCAGCGAAACCGCTAGCGCGTCGACGTGGAACCGACAATCTCCGAGTCACCACGCATGCTCGGCGCGACCCGTCTCGAGGCAGCGCGTCCTTCGCGAAGGAGTGTGGCTGACGTCCCCGGGGTAAACGATAGTCGAGTAATTCACTATGTTTTGATCGCCCCACAACTCCCCCAGTTCGCGGAGGCTCCATGTCCAGTCAGCTCGACCGACGCAGCCTGCTGGCGGGTGGCGCCGCTGCCTTTGGGTCCCTCGCGATCGCGCAGCCGATGGCGTCGGCGGGCGAGGCGAGGCGGGTTCGCCGGCCGCCGAACGTGCTGGTCGTCTATCTCGACGACCTGGGCTACGGCGACCTGGGTTGCTATGGGTCATCGACGATCCGCACGCCGCACATAGACCGGTTGGCCCGGCAGGGGACGTTGTTCACCCAGGGGTACTCGGGGGCGCCGGTGTGCACGCCGTCTCGAGCGGCACTGCTCACCGGTCGGGTCCCACCCCGCTCAGGACTGACCGAGGTGCTCTACCCCGAGGACTCCGAGGGCTTGCCAAGCGAGGAACACACGCTCGCGGACTACCTGCAGCAGGCCGGCTACTACACCGCCAGCATCGGCAAGTGGCACCTCGGCCGCCCGGAGGATCACGGTCCGACCCGCCACGGGTTCGAGCACTCATTTCGGGATCGACGCGGTGTACTCCGCCAATCGGTACCCGATCGCGCTCCGCCGCGACGACGAAGTGGTCGGCAGCCTCGACAACGACGCTGACCTTGCCCTGCTGACCGGACGGATGACGGACGAGGCGATCGCCGCCATGGACGCCGCGGGCGACCGGCCCTTCTTCATCTACCTGACCGAGACCAGCCCGCACATCCCGGTGGTGGTCGAGCCGGGGTTCGAGGGCACGTCTCAGGCCGGCCCGTACGGCGACATGATCGAGGCACTCGACCACCACCTGGGCCGGCTCTTCACCGCGCTGCGACGTCGCGGGCTGGACGGGCACACGCTGGTCCTGGTCGTGAGCGACAACGGACCGGACAAGGGTTCCTCCGGATCGCTGCGCGGCGGCAAGTGGGAAGCCTACGAGGGCGGGATGCGCGTGCCCTTCATCGCGCGCTGGCCCGGCCGGGTTCGGCCACACAGGAGGTCGGACGCGGTCGTCTCGGTGATGGACCTGCTACCCACCGTGTGCACCCTCGCGGGGGTGTCCCCGCACCCCGAGACCACCCTGGACGGCACCGACATCAGCGCGGTGCTCCGCGGTCGTAGCACCGAAAGGGCGAGGCCGCCGATCTGGTACTACCTCGGGGCGCAGGTGGCCGCGGTCCGGGACGGGGACTGGAAGCTCGTCGTACGCCGGCGCGGCCCCGACCAGGCGGGTCTGCCCGAGCTCTACGACCTGAACCGCGACCTCGGCGAAGAGCGCAACGAGGCGGCGACGCACCCCCACGTCGTCGAACGGCTCCAGGGGCTGATCGCTGCGCACGAGGCAGAGGTCCGCGGAGAAGGACTCACCGGCCCGTTGCGGGTCAAGGGCATCACGATCGACGGCCCACTGGTGGCCGGTGCGACCGCCGTCGCGAGGGTCGGCGTGCAGCACGTGGCCGATCCCGCCTACCCGGGCCCGGCGGAGGTGACCGCCACCGTCCGCGTGCCCTCGGGCTGGACGACCCTACCCGCGACCCAAGTCGTCGAGCAGGGCACGACCGCGACGTTCGAGGTGCCGGTGACGCCACCCCTCGAGCAGCCTCGTCCGGGCGTCCTCACCGAGCACAGACTGACCGCCGACGTGACCGCCGGGCCTATTCCGGTCACCGGTCAGCCGCGCACGAGCACCGTCGTGGTCCCCTCCGCGGCCACCAGCGCCCTGGCGCTCGACGCCGGGACGGCGACCAGTCCGGTGTTCGGGTCGTACACGACATTGACGCCTGCCACCGAATGGGACCCCGCGCGGGGGTTCGGCTGGGTCGGGGCAGCGCCAGAGGCGCGCGATCGGAGCCAACCCGACTCACTGCGCCGCGACATGATCACGCGCAAGACTCCCGCAGTGCTGCGGGTGGCACTGCCGGTCGGGATCCATACGGTCTCGGTGTTGCGCGGCGACCAAGACTTCTCGACCACTGGGATCGTCGTCGACGTCGACGGCAGCCGCGTCGTGTCCACCGGCCCGGCGGTCGGAGCTGGGGAGTACTGGTGGGAGGTCTTCGAGCTCGACGGCGGCACCACCGGTCGAACCGCCGACCTCACCTTCAGCAACGACCAGGGCGTCTACTGGAAGGTGCAGGGCCTGGTCGTGCACTGACCCGACGGCCCGCGAGGCGGGTAACCAGGAGACTGGACCGAAGGCATCGATCAGACGGCCCTTCAGGTGTCGCGTACGCAGCGGAAGCCGAGGTGCCCTGTGCTACTCGTGAACGCCTGTCCTTGACGGGTCGCCGGCCGGTATCGCCGGCAGTACGATGACGCGCACACGTGCGAGCCGACCTTGGTGACCCCTCGTGCGACGATGGCGATGGACA
The DNA here is from genome assembly GCA_963729095.1 of uncultured Actinomycetota bacterium. GTDB lineage: Bacteria > Actinomycetota > Actinomycetes > Propionibacteriales > Nocardioidaceae > Nocardioides. Next base: position 129,070 of record CAVSMX010000047.1, read on the forward strand.
CTCCCGCCGGTGCTCAGCAGGTTGGGGGAATGTGGTCGTCGGTCCACGAAGTCGCCGTCCACTCCCAACCGTTGGCTGCCACCGAACCGACGCGCGGAGAGTTGCTCGCAGGTGGTCCACGGCTGATCCCGATACCCTGGCTGTGACAAGGCTTCAACTCCAGTCCGGCCGTGCTGGGGGATCCGCATAGAACCGCGCTAGGCCCTCGCGATGCAGCCGGTCCCGCAAGTCGTCGAACACCTGATCCGACACGTCGATGCGGGATGTTGAGTGAGTTGTCTTGTTCCTCCGATTGGAGGGCGCTCTCCGCCGGGGGTCAGCCGATAGGGCAGGAGGAGCGCCCAAGCGTCAGTGTGTGTGTCCATCGCGCTCGCCCCCCATCGCTGACAAACACGCACCCTACACACCGGTCGATGCGAGGGCGCGCCGCTTCTTCTCCGCATTCAGGACCACCGCAACATCGTTCAATACGGCAGGGGCAATGGTGCATAGCCTCGCCACATGCACGAGCTCAACGAGACTGAACTGGCGGATCGTCGGCATTGGAATGCCTTGGTCGGCGCGTTCATCGACGACTTCTTGGAGACGCTCCCCGAGGCCCGAGCGCACCCCGCCGAGTACCGAGAGGCGGAACTAGATGTGCAACCAGGCGAAGCCCCGAAAGCACTGGCCGACCTGTTGCCGCTAGTCGAGCGTGTCGCCCGGGATGCGGTAGAGACTGCAGGCCCGCGCTACTTCGCCTACTTCCCATCGGGGGGGCTGTACGCCTCGGCGCTGGGCGAGTTCTTGGGCCAGGTGTTGAACCGCTACACCGGAGTGAACGGAATGGCTCCGTCGCTGTGTCGACTCGAGCGCGATCTGATCTCCTGGTTCTGCGAGAAGTTCGAACTTCCCTCGACAGCCGGCGGCGTGTTCAGTACGGGTGCTTCACTGGCAACGCTCACGGCGTTTCATGCCGCCCGCGAGGCGCGCCTGGGCTCAGGTGACGCAACGGCCGTGCTGTACGTCACCGAACATACGCACTTGAGCACGGCAAAGGCGGCAAGGACCCTGGGTTTCGAAACACGCCAGCTGCAAGCCGTGCCTACTACCGAAGACCAGCGCATGGACGTTGCCGCTCTGCGCGACCAGATCAGGTCCGACCGCCGAAGCGGGCTCCGTCCCTTCTTGGTAGCGGCCACGGCCGGCACCACCAGCTGCGGGGCGGTCGACCCACTCGACGCCGTCGCAGACGTCTGTGCCACCGAGGGACTGTGGTTCCATGTTGACGCCGCCTACGGCGGGGGCTTTTGGCTGACGAGTGCTGGACGGCTCGCTCTCGATGGAATGCATCGAGCCGACTCACTTGTCTGGGACCCGCACGAAAAGCTTGTTCCTCCCGTACGGCACAGGACTGCTGCTCGTCCGCGACGAAATGGCCCTGCGCGCTGCCAATGAGGTCGACGGACCCTACTTGCAGGACCTCGACATGGCCGACGGCCCTGCAGATATTGCCTCGCTCGGGCCGGAGTTGACGCGGGAGTTCAGAGCGCTGCGCGTCTGGTTACCGCTGCAACTACATGGGCTGGGTGCGATTCGCTCCGCACTCGAGGCGCGCCTCGAATGGGCCGCCTGGCTGCGAGCTCAACTCGATGACCTACCCGCGATCGAAGTTTGCCCCTCGGACCTGACGGTGGTGACGTTCCGGCACAGGCTCGGTGAAGGCGCCACGCGCAGCCTCCTCCACCATATGCATGAGCGCGAGCGCTTCTTTCTGAGCAGCACTCGGGTCAGCGGGCACTACGTGGGACGAGTTTGTGTTCTCAGCTTTCGCACGACGTTCGAGGACGTGCGCGAGTTGTGCGGCGCACTGGCCGAGGCCGCGGCCGAGGCGGCGTGACCACCGCGGTGAAGTACGACGACCAAGCAGCTAGAATCGCACCGTGCTCGGTGCGAACCGCAAGTTCACGCGCTACTGGACCGTTGGCACTGCAGACCTCATGCACACGCAGCTGGAAGCCGGCGGGTTCGGGCGGCATAGCCACTCGACTTTCGCCGTAGGCGTCATAGAATCGGGTTCCGAACACTTGGCCCTGCGGCACGACGCGTCGGCTATCGCCCGAGCCGGCGATCTGGTCATCCTCAATCCCGATACCGCACATACGGGAGTACCCGCCGGCGCAGAACCGTTGACCTATCGAGTCTTCTACCTCCCGCGGGAGTTGGTGGACCATGCGCTCGGCGAACCGGGGCACAGCTTTCACGAAGGCGTCGTCAGGGATCGGGGGTTGTCGCGACGAGTCCGAGATGCGCACAGAAGGCTGGGCTTGAACACCGTTTCGCGGCCTCACGACCAGCTGCTTGTGAGTCTCGTCAGGGAGTTGTGGGCGGCACACGGAGTACCTCATGACGACTCGCCCCCACCTGTCCCGGCGGACCGGCGCATGGCAGTTGTCGGCGACATCTTGAGAGCTCATCTCCAGGCGCCGCCGAGCCTCGCGGAACTGGGCGATGCTGTGGGCCTCAGCAAGTACGAACTCTCGCGTCGATTCACTGCGGAGTACGGGCTCCCCCCGCTCAGCTTCGCCAACGAACACCGCATCCGTCTGGCCATGAGCAGCCTTCAGCGCGGCCGTACGATCGCCCAAACCGCCGGAGAACTGGGGTACGCCGATCAGGCCCATTTCACTCGGGCCTTTCGCAAAGCGCGGGGAATCACACCGGGCCAGTACTCGCGGGCGAGGGTTGCAGCGTCGACGACGTCGGGTGGCGCGCGGGATTAGCGTAAGCAGCCGGCCGGCCAGCTGCGCGGTAGCGACTTACCGAGGCAACATACCCTGCAAAAAGACGTCGAGAATGGAGTCCGCGACGTCATCTGAGGACATCGGGCCGTGCTCGGAGTACCAGCCAGCAGTGGAGTTGAGCGCTGACAGGAGGACCCTGGCCGTAAGTCGGGGGTCGCCCGAGAACTCACCGGAGGCTTCGCCCGCTGCGATGACCGAGGCGAGCAGGCTCTCGTAGTCGTCGCGGAGGCGGATGATCTTCTCCTGATGCTCCGCTTCGAGCTTTCGCCACTCCTCGAAGTAGACGCGAACCTTCAGCCTCTTCTCCTGGATGACGCCCATGTGCGATCGACAGAGCGCCCGCACCTGGTCTTCAGCAGTTCCGGCTTCATCGACAGCCTGACGCCCGCATGCCGTGAACTCATCCGCAACGTCAAGAATGACCCAGTAAAGGACCTCTTCCTTTGACGAGATGTGCGAATAGAGACTTCCCGACTTGATCCCCAGGCGATCGGCGAGCATGCGCACGGTAGCGCGCTCGTAACCCACGTCGCCGAACATGAGGGTGGCCTCATGGACGATCTCTGCATACCGCCCCGTGCGCGAGCCCGGAGGGCCGGTGGCCGTCATTCGGCCTCACTCTCCTATGTCAATGACGGGGAATCCCGGGATCTGTCGCGACTCGTGGTAGTGCCGAACGAGCCAACGCTCGTCGGTGTTGCGGAGTACGAAAGTCTGTCGCACCTGACCATCGAGAGGGTCCCCGTCTACTCGGTAGATGCGACACCAAAAGCGAACATACACGTGCGCAACGTCGCCGAGGATGTCGACGCGGTTGTCCACAACTCGGGTGTCTGCGAACCCACCGATCACCTTGTCGAGCCCGGACACGTACTTTGCAACGTCCGCCCGGGAGTGCAGTGCCTCAGGTCTCTCCTCCGGTTGGTAGACCAGTCCGGCGTCGTCTGAGTCGAGGGCGGACAAGACGAGATCCGCGTTGAATCCAGTCACGCCTCGGGAGAAGCGACGGAGCGTGGACATGATTTCGGCTTCGACCTCGTTGACCGGCGGAGTGACTGTCATCTGCTTGTCCTAACTAGAGTGGGGCATGAACACGGCGCGTTCGAACATCGGGTCACGGTTCACGCCGTGGTGATCAACTTCGATGATCGGCTGGACGTCCACTGAGTGACGCTCTTCGTGACGAGGTAGTCCTGAAGCGACTCGATGGAGAACTCGCGACCAAAGCCCGAGTGTTTGACCCCGCCGAACGGAACGCCGGGGAAGGTGGTCAGCGGATGGTTGATCGCAACCGTTCCGAACTCAAGCGCGTGAGCGAGTCGACGCGCCGTGGAACTGCTCGACGACCACACGGTGGCCATGAGGCCATAGCGCGTGGCGTTTGCCTTGGTGATCGCCTCCTGCTCGTCGGCGAAGGTCTCGATGGTTGCGACTGGGCCGAACACTTCCTCGCAGGCAATTTCCGCGTCATTCTCGGTGGGGCGCAGCAACGTCAGTGGGTAGAAGGCTCCAGGGCCATCAGAGATCTCACCCCCGGTGACGACCGTGGCGCCCGCTTCGACCGCGCGGCGAACGAACCCGTGCACGCGGTCGCGATGCGTGGGTGAGATGAGTGATCCGACGACGGTCTGGTCGTCGAGGGGGTCGCCCACAGCAAGCGAGCGGGTGACGGCTTCGAACCTCTCGGTGAAGTCGTCGTGAAGGGACTCGTGGAGGATGACGCGGGACCGAGATTCGCAACTCTGCCCAGCGCTCGAGTAGGCGCCCCACACTGCACCGGCCACGGCTTCGTCGAGGTCGGCGTCCGGCATGACAACATTGGCGCCCTTGCCGCCGAGCTCGAGCGTGATGCGGGAGACGTTCGATGCGGCAAGTCGCATGACCTCAGAGCCGGAGGAGGTTGAACCGGTGAAGGCGACCTTGGACACTCGCGGGTGACTCACCAGATGGCTACCAACGACTGGACCGTCTGCAGGTACGACGTTGACCACCCCTGGCGGCACTCCCGCTTCCTCAACGAGCTCTGCCAACCGGATTGCGGTGAGTGGGGTCGATAGGTCTGGCTTGAGGACAGTCGAGCAACCCGTCGCCAACACCGGAGCGAGCTTCCAGGCCGCCATCAGAAGCGGGTAGTTCCAAGGCACCACCTGTGCGACGACCCCGACCGGTTCTTGGTACGAGGCGTAGTCGAGAGCTCCGCCGATACGGGATGCACGTCCTCCGACCGTTCCGGCCACGGACGCGAAGTAGCGGAAGGTCGACACGACGTGCGCGATCTCCGCGCGCACAGACGCGATGGCCTTGCCTACGTTGCGAGCTTCGATCTCCGCAAGGGCGATCTCGCCTTCCACCAGATCCGCCAGCCGATGCAGCATCCGTGAGCGTTCAATCTGGCTGACCCTCCGCCATTGAGGCGCCGACGCGTGCGCCGCCTTGATCGCCTGTTCCACGCAGTCGACACTGCCTTCGAGGCCGTAGGCCAGCAGCCTGTCAGTAGCGGGCTCGAGGATCTCGTAGGCCGTTTGCCTGTTCGGCTCGCGGCGCACACCGCCGATATACGGAATGGCCGTTGCAATAGATGATGTGTCGTTCACGCCGTCTCTCTCTCTGCGTCGGATAGGTCTGCGAACGGGCTGCGCACGTGCGCGAGGTTCGTGATCTCTTCGAACAACTGCCCCACGTCGAAGAGAACGCGTTCGTCGGCCCAGCGCGAGTGGAGGCTCAGACCGATGGGGAGACCGGCGTCGTCGAAGCCACAGGGCAAGCTCAGGGCCGGGATCCCGACGAGGTTGGCGAGTCCTGCGAGACCCATGACGGCAAGGTCGGCGGATGCCTCACCGGACGGCAACTCGGCCCTGGGACGCTCGATGCGCGGCGGGGGACATGGACAGGTCGGCCACACGAGTACGTCGACGGTGCTGAAAACCTGGTCGAGCTGCCGCGCGAGGCTCAGCCGGCGCCGTGTGACACGCGCAAGGTCGCTCTCGTCCAGCGACTCCGCCGCCTCGAGCGCCTGCTGGATCGTTGGGTGGAGTACAGGGAGCACCTCCCGGCGCCATGCAGGCGAGAGCCGTTCGCGTCGTTCTAGAGCCAGTGCCGTCCTCACGCTGTGCGCCACTTGAAGAGGGTCGACATCTAGGTCGACGTCAACGACGTCACAGCCGGCTCTCACTAGAGAGTCGCAGGCGGCCCGGCACACCTCCTCGACCGACGGAACGAGGTCCGCCCACATGACTTCAGGGATGCCCACCGTGATGGGTCGGCGGACTCCAGGTAGATGTTGTCGAAGAATGGCCTCAGCCGCGTGTCGAAGGTCCGCCGTGTCCCTGGTGAACAGACCGACGGCCATGAGGCTGGAAGGGCTCGAGGTGCCCGCGTGACCGATCGTTCCCCACGTGGGCTTGAGCCCCACCACGCCGCAATACGAAGCGGGGATGCGAACTGATCCCGCAGCGTCAGTCCCCACAGCCAAAGCCACAGCTCCCACTGAGACGGCCACTGCGGATCCGCCGGAGGACCCACCTGCGCAGCGGATGGGATCCCAAGGGTTGCGACACGGGCCGTCCGCCGAGACATGACCAGTCGTACCAAAACCGATCTGGTGCATGTTGGTCGCATACAGGACCACCCCACCCGCATCGCGCACGCGACAGTAGAGGTCCGATGCTCCCGCACCCGGCTGATCGAACGCGATTCCGGTGCCGTCCCGGGGTGCCCACCATGGCAATGCAAAGGTGTCCTTGATCGCAACGGGTTGCCCAGCGAGCGGCAGGCTTGCGAACGTGCGCTGCTCAATCTCGTCGCCGGCCGAGTCGGCGAACGTGGCCGCGGTGATGTTGAGCCGGTCGTCCTCGAGAGCCATCAGCGCAAGGCTGTCCGCCATGACCGCGGCCGGGTCGCGGCCGTTGTACCCCGCGGGCACCACGGAAGGCGCCGACAAATGTGACCGCTCCTGCGGCTTCATTCTTGGCCCTCGAGCACCACATGCGCCTCGACCTCTCCGGTGAGCTCGGAGTACCAGTGCCTAGTGCGGGCGAACTCCATCATGGCCGCGAAGGCCGCAGCTGCCCCCCCGGCCCGGCACCCGGCTTTGCGGGCAAGCCAGTCGACGTCCACCCAAGCGCTGGAGCCATCGACCCGGACTCCCGCGCACTCGCCTGCAACAGCTCCGGTGGGCATGACGACCACGAGTTCGTTGAAGTTGTCTCGGTCGCGGACCTCCGCCGTCCACGCCGCATGGGTCTGTTCGAGCGTTACCCGCACGGCTACAACTGCCGTACTGGCGATGTCGGCGACCTGACTCCGAACGCCGGCAGTACGTCTTCGGCAAAGCTTTGCAGCATTTCCAGTGCGACCTCGGAGCCGTGCGGGGCCGGAAAGTAGTCGGTCAGAATGAATTCGTTGAGGCCGAGGTTGTCGTGGATCCGACCGATCTGGTCGATGATTTGCTGCGGGGTGCCGTTGAATGTCATGGGATGCGGAAGGTTGTACGGCGGAACGCTGTAGACCATCGTGTCCCACGCGGCCATCGTTTCCGCCCGCTGCTTGACGACGGCGTCGTTTGTTCCGATGGCGAATGTTCCGCCGGTCACGATGCCTTCGCCTCGGGACGGCTCGCGACCAACCGAGGCGGCTTCTTCCGCGTAGATCTTGAGCATCCCCCCGATCAGGTCCTCGCGAGGGGTCAGACACATGATGGTTGCGCCTTCGCGTGCCCAGAAGCGCACGGTGTCCGACCGGCTGGACATTGGCGCAAACACCCGTGGGTGTGGCTCCTGAACTGGCCCGGGGGCGATGCTCACGCCAAGTAGGTTGTCGTTCTCGTCGACACCCGTCCCCCACGTCTTGGTGTGCGGATATGGCCATCTCGTCCCTGGGACGGGGAAGGTCCAAAACTCTCCCTCGTAGCTGAAAGAGTCCCGGGTCCACGCCAGCTTGATGATCTCCCAACACTCCTGCAGCGCTCGAAGGTTGCGCTCGTCCGCTTCTGACTTGTCCGAGCGAGTGGCCTTCATCGGGATGTGCTGTCCGTACTGATCGGCCCAGCGCGGTGTGTTACCCCGCGAGAAGCCAGCCATCGCGCGCCCGCCGGACAGCTGGTCGAGGTGAGCGATCTGGTCGGCGATGAGGAGGGGGTTGGACACGGGGAGCGTCATGCCCAATTGCCCCACCTTGAGATGGTTCGTGTGGCTCGCGACGAAGAGGTCCATGAGTATGGGGTTGGCCGTTACCTCGGGGATTCCTTCGATGTTGCCGTGCTGTTCGCTGAAGAACACACCCTCGAATCCCGCCTCATCTGCGACCTTCGCGTGAGCGACCAGTTGCTCCAGGGCGTGCTGATACCGATCGGTGCGGCGACCTGCCATCCGGATTGGTTCATTGATCGTCTCCCATCCGAACGGGTTGAACATGACGTAGAACTTGAATGACATTGGAACTCCCTGGTTTTAGCGTGGCCGGTTCATCGAGAAATGCGGCGCTACTTGAGGGGCTGGCTTGCTTTTCCTCCAATCCCCCATCGCGTCGGCGCTATTTCCTTGAGCACGACCCAAGTCGCGTCCTTGACATTGAGGCCGAAGACATCGACGAACACATCGGTCACACCCTCGATCAGCCTTCGTTCGGTTTCGTCGTTCAACCTGCCCTCGAAGACTTCGATACTGACAATTGGCATTACTTCGACCTTTCGATTAGACGCTCGCCGGATTCCAGTTCCCGAACATGCGGTTGAAATAGACCAGCGGGCTGCGCGACGGGTTGTCGGGAGGCATCCCCTCACCGCCTTTGATGTGCCCAGTGATCACCGAGTGATCTCCCATGGCGGACTCACCCGCGATCTCACACTCGGCCCACGCCAGTACGCCGCTGCCCAGCCGCGGGTTTCCGAAGCTTGAGTAGGACCATGGGACGCGGGAGAACTTGTCCGGAGATTTCGAGGCGAACGTGGAGCTGATTGTGACCGCGTCTTCATCCATGAAATGGACGATGAAGCTTCCCGCCGCTCTCAATTGGGGAAGCGTTCGGCTCGAGTGCGCGATACAGACCAGCAGGAGGGGCGGGTCTGCCGAGACGCTGCAGACAGCTGTGGTGGTCAGACCGAAAGGCTGACCGTCGGTGTCCGCCGTAGTAACGATGGCCACTCCGGCCGGGAATCCGCCCATGATCTGCCGAAAGGTCTGCTCATCTATGCCAACAGGGTCGTCGCGGCGGGGCTGGTCTGCGGAGTTGCCAAGTTCACTAGCCGCCACCGCACTCTCGCGGCGCGGCGACTCTTCCGAGCGAGCGGAATGCGCGGTCGACTCCATCAGATCTCCTTACCTAGCGCCAACTTGCGCGCGCCTCTCGAGGTGCATTGCACTGCCATCTCGTCACTCGCCCCTATGGCGCTGAGGCGCCGTCATAGCTCCGAAGTAGGCGGCGTGAAGGTCGCCAGAGGACTCCAAGGCCTTGGGGGTGCCGTCGAAGACAACCCGCCCCCGGTCGAGGACATAGACATGGGATGAACGAGCCAGTGCGACGCGCGCGTTCTGCTCCACGAGCAGGACAGCCATTCCGTCCTCGACGAGCAGCGCCAGGGTGCGGAAGATGTGTGCCGTAATACGGGGGGCGAGGCCGACGCTTGGCTCATCCAGGAGCAGGGTCGTGGGCTTGGACATCAAACTGCGACCAATCGCCAGCATCTGTTGCTCGCCGCCCGACATCGTCCCGGCCTGTTGGTTCAGGCGCGGCGCTAGCGCAGGGAAGAGTGCGAGGACTCGATCCATTTCAGCTTGCTGATCAGCATGGGTGCGCGCGCGGCGTACAGACCATGCCCCGAGCTCCAGGTTGTCTCGCACCGTCAAGCCCGCAAAAGTCAGCCGTCCTTCTGGCACGTGCGCAAGCCCACGCGCAGCCAGGCGTTCGGCCGGGATGCGCGAGATATCTGCGCCGTTCAGCTCGATCTTGCCGGTATGCGGAAGGATTCCGGAGATCGCTCGGAGCAACGTGGTTTTGCCCGCACCGTTTGCGCCAAGGACGCTGACCATGGTGCCGGGCGAAACCGTCAGTGCCACTCCGTGCAGCACCTCTAGCGGCCCATACCCCGAGGTCAGCGCTTCGACTCGAAGCATCAGTGAACCTCGCTTCTCGGTGTGGTGGATGCGACGGCCTCGACTTCATCGCCCAGATAGGCGGAGATGACTCCGGGATCATCACGAATGTCATCCGGCGTTCCGCAAGCGATCAAAGCGCCCTTGTCCAAGACCGCCACTCGATCGGCCAGCACCATCACTTGCTCGATGTCGTGCTCGACCAGCAGCACGGCTACGCCGGTGTCACGGACTTCGCACAGGAGCGAGGCGAGGTCACGCCGTTCGCGGGGCGACAAGCCGGCCATCGGTTCGTCCAGGAGCAGGACCGTGGGCTCGACGGCCAGTGCGCGGGCGATCTCTGTGAGCCTTTGAATGCCGAACGACAGCTCGGCGACGCAGCGGTCCGAGAACTCGCCAATGCCTACCGTCTCGATCACGGAACGCGCGTCAGCGGTGATTCGTCGCTCTTCCCGCCTGGCTGGCCAGCGCAGGGCCGCGGCGACGATGCCGCGCCGGGAGCGCAGATGGCGGCCAACCTTGACGTTCTCCAAGACAGTTGCCGAGCCAAAGACCTGGAGATTCTGGAAGGTGCGAGTCGCGCCCAGCCTGGCGACGAGACTCGGCCTCCTACCTGCGACCGACCAGTCGCCGATCTGGACCATCCCGCTGGTGGGCGGGATCACGCCGGTCATCATGTTGAAGCAGGTCGTCTTACCCGCACCGTTGGGCCCGATCAGGGCAAGGATCTCGCCAGCGCGGAGCTCAAGGTTCAAGTCGTCGACAGCGACAAGGCCGCTGAAGTGCTTCGACAATCTCTCGGCACACATGACGGTTGTCCCGGGAAGTGGCAGTTCCCTCGAGCGTGGGAACTCGGCGAAGCTTCTTGGAAAACGCCTATCGCGCAGCCCTGCCGATGAAGGCGAGGAGGCGCGCGCCCCCACCTGAGCCTGCACGACATTGCGAGCGGACCGCCTCCTTGTTGCGGCCGTTCCGAGACGCTGGGTGAGGCCTGTTGCCAACTGGTGGACACCGCCTGGCATGGTCATGAGCAGCAGCACCAAGGCGAGACCAAAGCCGAGCATCTGCACGTCTCCGCCGGCGTCCGGGACGATGGCTGGAACCGCCCGCCTCATCACTTCTTCGAGGAACACGGCTCCGAACGCGCCGACGACAGCCCCCCAGACTGAGCCGACGCCACCGAGCACAACCATCAGCAGGAACATGATGCTGAGGCCGAACTTGCTCGATTCAGGGCTTACTACGGCTAGCCAGTGCGCATAGAAGACTCCGGCGACAGAGGCGAACCCGGCGGAGATGACGAAGATGACGAGCCGGAGGCGGTAAGTACTCACCCCGACGGTCGCGGCGGCAACCTCTGAATCCTTGATGGCCTTCAGCGCACGGCCGACTCGACTATCGACGAGATTCTTCGCCACGATGACGGACACCAGGACTACCGGTGCCAGGAGCCAGAAGTATTCCCGCGGCGTGAGGAAGAGGTGTCCGGCAAGTTCGGGCTTTGCCACGCCGAAGATGCCCGAGGCGCCACCGGTGAACTCCGTCTCGTTGGCGACGACGCCGACGATGATGCCCAAGCCAAGAGTCGCGAGGGCGAGATAGTGCCCACGCAGCCGGAGTAGAGGAAGCCCGAGAACGAGTGCCCCGGCCATGGCGATCAACACCGAGAATGCGAGCGCCACGAGCCAGTCAACTTCGTACCGCGTAGTCAAGATGGCCTGGCTGTAGGCGCCGACGGCGAAGAAAGCAGCGTGTCCGAGGCTCACCTGCCCGGCCAGACCCAACAGGAGCATCAGTCCGATGGCGGCGACAGAGTAGATCAATACGTAGACACCGAGATTGACGGACGCCGGCGACGCCAGCATCGGGAACGCGACTGCGCCGGCCGCGAAGACTAGGTATCCGGCCATGTTGGCGTGCGTACGGAGGAACGTCGGGACTTGCAAGGCGTTCATACGCGTACATCCGCCTGTCGCGCGAACACGCCCTGCGGCCTGAGGATCAGCACCGAGATGAGGACGACGAACGCGACTGCGTCGCGATAGCCGCTGTCGATGTAGCCGGCTACCAGGCTCTCGATGACCCCCAGAAGTAGGCCGCCGAGAATCGCGCCACGGACGGAACTGAGGCCTGCGACCGCAGCCGCCACGAAGGCCTTGAGCCCAAGGACGAGTCCCGACTCCCAGGTAGTGAAGTGGAGGGGGCTCGACAGGATCCCCGCCACCGCGGCAGTGAGCCCAGCGATGGCGAACGCACCCATGGCCGCGTGCTTGACCGAAATGCCGACGAGCCTCGCGGCCTGGGGTTGCTGAGCGCACGCCTTGAGTGACTTGCCAGCCAATGTCCGTTCGTAGAACCAGGTGAGGACGACGACAACGATCGCCGTGGCCGCAAAGGTCCAAAGAACCTGTGCCCCGATCGACACTCCAGCAAGCTGAAGATCGGGGCCCGGCATTCTGGGCAAGGCGAAGGCGTCGGGGCCGGCAATGATGAGAAGAAGTGCCTTAATAACAGCTGAGGCGCCAAGAGTCAGGATGACCGACGTGAGAACCGTCAGGTCCCTGACGGGCGCAAGGATCAGGCGCTGCAGAAGGAGAGCAACTGCGATGCCGCTGAGCAGGCCCCCGAGCACGGCTGCCGGTAGCGCGACGCCAGCCGTCACCAACGCGATGCTGCACATGGCGGCACTGACGGCGAACTCACCTTGGGCCAGATTGATCACTGGGCTCACGGTGAACACAGCGACGTACCCGACTGCAAGGAGACCGTAGATCGCACCGAAGGAAAGCCCGGCTACAACGAGCTGAACCATGTCTGTGGTCACGGCATCAGCACCCACTCGCCGTCATCCACCGTGCCGAGGACGACACTGGAGCTGTCCAGGCCGGAGTGGTCGTCCTGCGTCATGTTGAATACACCCGTGGCGCCAGTGAGGCCAGACGCGGCGCTCAGTGCGTCTCGGATCTCGGCGCTGTCGGAGGCTCCGCTTGAGAACGCTTCAACCATGAGGAGGTAGGCGTCGAATGCGTAGGCAGCGAATGGTGACGGGTCCTCGCCGTACTCCTCGCTGTAGTCAGCGACGAACTCCTCAATGACCGGTTTCTGCGGGTTGTCCTCAGGAAGTTCGGACGCGACGAGAAGGGGGCCCTGCGGCACGATGACGCCCTCGGCAGCGTCGCCAGCAGTCTCCAAGAACGCCTGGTTGGCGATGCCATGGCCCATCATGATCGGCGCCTCGACGTCAGCTTCTCGGTACTGCCGAAGCGCCAGTGCGGCGGCCGGTTCGATGCCCCAGATGACATTGGCGTCCGCATTCGCGTCCCGCACATTGATCATCTGTGCGGTGAACTCGGTCGCCGTCGGATCGAAGCTCTCCTCGACAACGACCTCGATGCCTTCGTCCGCGCCAAGCTCTTCCAGGGTCTCTGCGATGCCTTCTCCGTAGGCAGACCCGTCTCGTACCAGGCCTAGCCGCTGCCAACCTTGCTCCGCCGCGTGCTGGATCATGCGCTCGAGAATGATGCGGTCGTTCTGCGCGGTCTTGAAGACCCACTCCGAGCCATCAATGATCGCGAAGTTTGCGGCGAGCGAGATCATTGGCGTCTCTGACTGCTCGACGATCGGGCGCATCGCGAGACTGGGTCCCGTTCGACTCGCGCCGATGATGAGGTCGACTTCGTCCTCCAGGATGAGCGAGTTGGTGACACGCGCTGCAACGTCCTCGCGCGACTGGTTGTCTTCAACAATCAGCTCGACCGTCTGCCCGTCAATGCCTCCGTCGCCGTTGAGTCGGTCGACGAGTAGTTCGAGGGCTTGCCGCTCCGGCCCGCCCAGGCTCGCACCCGGACCCGTGAGGTCCAGCACGACTCCTACGCGGAGCACGTCGTCGGCGGCTGACGAGTCGTCGGCGCACGCGGTGAGTGAGCACGCGGCAAGCAGGACCAAAGATGTGAATGCCGCTCGAGTGCCGTTCATGATGAACTCCTGAGTGTGGAAATTGGGGTCGTCGAAATCGACGTACACCTCAGTCGCCCGATACGACCCGGGTACGTCAGGTGCAAATGCGCGCGCGTTTAGCGGCGGTCGTTGCCGACTGCTTCTCGGTCCCAGACGGGATCCAGGTTGTGCCGCTCGATGAGATCGATCTTGCGGACCCGTTGGGTAGGGGTCTTGGGCAACTCGTCCACGAAGGAGACGAATCTTGGAAGCATGAACCGTGGCACCTGCATTCGCAGGAAATCCAATAGTTCTTCGGGTTCGAGCTCGGTGCCTGGCAGGGTTACCAGGACAACTTTCACTTCGTCTTCAGTCCATTCGGATCGGATTGGAATGGCCGCACATTCTGAGACGGCTGGATGCCGCGCGACAGCACTTTCCAGCTCGTACGATGAGATGTTCTCGCCGCGCCGCCGGATGACATCGTTCATTCGGTCGACGAAGAATAGGCAGCCTGACTCGTCCATGCGGAAAGCGTCCCCAGTGTGGTACCACAAGTTGCGCCAGGCCTCGACGGTCTTGTCGGGGAGACCCAAGTAGCCGCGCATCATCGCCCATGGCTCGGTCGCCCGCACCACCAACTCCCCGACCTCACCGACGGGCACCGGATGGTCGTCCGCGTCGACTATTCGGCATTCATAGCCGTCTCGGACGGTCCCGCAACCCTCATGTCGGTCCCGGACCCAACCGTTCGAGTGGATGGGAACACTTGTCTCTGTCTGGTTGTAGATGGTGCAGACCTTGACGCCGAATCTGTCCTGAAACGCCTTCAGATATGGCGGTAGCGGCAAGAGCAATACCTTGTCGAGCGTTGTTTCTGGGTCGTTCGCATGTGGCTCCTGAGCCATGAGAAACGCGGCCATTGCTCCAACGAGGCAAACGGCACTCACGTTGTGCGCCCTGACGTCCTCGAAGAACTGTCCAGTCTTGAACTGCGGACGGAGTAGAACTCGACCACCCGTCAGAAGAGCGGTGAGAACCGCCAATTTTCCGCTGATGTGGTGCAGCGGAACAGGCGCGTAGTAGACGTCGTCTGGCCCGAACTCGTCCAACGGCCAACATCCGTCGGTCGTGGCGATGAGTTGGGTGTAGGTGACCAGCACCCCCTTGGGCCGACCGGTAGTCCCCGAAGTGAAGAGAATGCTTGCTTCGTCGCCCGCCGAACGCGCAGCTGGACCCTGCCCGGTGGATGCCGCACTGACAACGCCGCTGTCATGCACGTGCACCGTGCCCGCGACTTCGCTGCGGATCGCATCCAGATCCACTGATCGACCGAGGACGATGATGTGCTCTAGTCGGTCCAGTTCCCCCCATTGCAATCCCACCAATCTGGGAGTCAGCTCTTCGTCCACGACCAGGACGCGACATCCGCAGGTCGCGAGGACGTGAGTCAGCATCGCCCCCTGGTAGTCGGTATGAACGGAAACGTCCACTGCGCCGGCGTAGTTGATACCGAACCAGGCCTCCACACCTGCAATGGACGTCGACAGGAGGGTCGCAACGCATTCCCCGGGGGCGACGTCGAGCGCCCCAAGTGCGCTTGCCCAGCGACTCGCCTTGTCATCCAAATCGGCAAGAGTGCGGGATGCGCCAGCGACGTCCATTAAGAAGATCCGACCCGGGTCAGCCGCGCGCTGGCTATGCAGCACCGATGGAGCTGGGTTCTTCAGGTCAATGGATGACATATCGTTCTCCGACACTAGGCTAGCGTGCGCTCGCTAGGCTAGCGGGCGCTAGCACGGGAGTCCAGGAGTTTGAGTGAATTTCCAAAGTCGCGAGGCAACCCGTGCGTCCACCGCTCAGCGCGGGTGCAGACCGCTCGAACCGGGGCGGGAACATCGAGCGCACTGGCATGAGCCAGGTCAGAGCCGACGGTTAGCCACGAACGGCCTCTTCGGGTTCAGCGCATGCGGATGTTGCGAGTCGTACCCAATCGGCGTCGTCGAAGAAGCTCGTCTCGACCGGTTTGGTCGGTGACGACGGGACGAGTGACGCTTCCGACCACGGAGCCATCGCTCGGACAACGGCGGCAGCCGGGGCCTGGCCGGCGGTGGTCGCCTCCGGGGTTGGTGCAGCCGCAATACAACCGAGCGTACTGACCGGTGACACGGGAGCACGCCCGCCGTGCGCAACCGGCTCGGAAGGGCACCGGCAAGATGCCGGAGTTCGGCGAATCGCAGCCCCGACTGAATCCCCGGTCTGACCTGTCCGATCAGAGCCC
Source organism: uncultured Actinomycetota bacterium (assembly GCA_963729095.1). Classification (GTDB taxonomy): domain Bacteria; phylum Actinomycetota; class Actinomycetes; order Propionibacteriales; family Nocardioidaceae; genus Nocardioides. The sequence goes on from CAVSMX010000047.1 coordinate 145,158, forward strand.
TCGACCGGCCCCTCCCCGAGGTCGCTAGCGACACTGTGGTCTCCGACAGCCGGCACCGACGCGGCGCCCTGGCGCGCTAGCAGACGAAGACGAGCGAGAGCGTGACGCCGAGCAACAGCACCAGGTAGTACTGCCGGGCCTGGTCCAGCGTTGAGAACACCTGGCGCAGGACGAAACCGCGACACCGCGATGCACCACACGTTGACCGCGAGGTCGAGACGCGGCGAGAGCCGACGATGCGGCCGCTCCTCGTCCACCGCAGCCGCGACCTTCCCGGCGTCGTGCCAGACACGCCCTCGCCGGGCTGGCTGGCCGATCCGAGACGGCCATGCGCGCAAGGTATCCAAGAGTGCCGCGGACCATGAGCACCCGCCTCGTCGCCTGCCTACGAGGCATGGCTGACCACAACGTCGACGGCGCTTGCGCTGCTGGTCCAGAGTCTCCCCAGGCACCCGCGGCCGGCCGCCTCACCTTGCGCCGCGGACCTTGAACGTCAGGCGCGCCGGCGGCTGGGCGGCGAGGACCGGCTCCAGCGCGCCCGCGATCTCGTGCGGCAGCGGGCGGTCGGCGGGGTCTGGCTCGAGCGCGGCGTACACGACCTTGGCGACCTCGTCCGGCACTCCTTCAGGCATCTCGTACGGCGGGTCCACCAGCTGCGGATAACGCCGTACGACGTCCTCCGCGTCGGGGTCGCCCTCGTCGAAGGGCCGGTAGCCGGCCACCGCCTCGAACAGGGTCGCACCCAGCCCCCAGACGTCGCTGGCGTGGCCAGGACCGTCGTACCTGTCGGTGTCGCACTGCTCGGGAGCCATGTAGAAGTCGGTGCCGATAGAACCGGAGATCGCCGCGGCCTCGGCCGCTGGCCGGGCTACCGACAGGTCGATAAGCCGCGCCGGCGCAGACATGATCACGTTGCTCGGCTTGATGTCGAGGTGGCACACGTCGATGTGCCGGAAGTAGTGGAGCGCCGAAGCGATCTCGATCGCCAGCGGCAGGTACTGCTGCTCGGCGAGCCGCCCGTGGCGCCGGATCAGCGTCGACAGCCGGGGACCGTCGATGTTCTCCAGCACCACGTGCGGACGCTCGCCGGTCTCGTCATGACGCAACCCCCGCACCACCACCGGATGGTTCACCGCCGCGAGCGTGGCGACCTCGCGGCGCAGGCCACGCAGGCTGTGCTCGTCGTCGACCTCGGTCGGGCGGAGCACCTTGACCACGACGGGCGCGTACGTGACCTCGTCGAAGGCGAGGTAGGCCTCGTATGCCGACCCGCCGCCGAGCAGCTTCATCGCGATCAGCTCCGGGGTGATCTGGTCACCCGTTGCGAAGCCCCAGCTCTCGTCGTCCTTGCTCATCGTGGTCTCCGGTGGTGGTGGGTTGGGATCAGCCGCGGGTGTTGTGCCGCGACCGGTCGTTGGTCTGGTTGCCGGAGTGGTCGACCTTGCGACCACCGGGACCGTCCTTGGTGAAGTCCTTCCGCACGTGGCTCCAGCTGTTGTCGCGACCGCTGCGGGTGCCGGTCCGGGTGTGGGTGTTCGTCCCGGTCCTGGTGTGGGTGCCGGTTCCACCGCCGGTGTTGGTGTGGGTGCCGGTGCCCTTCGCGCCCGGGCCGTCGTCATCGTCGTCGTCGGTCACCAGGACCACATCGGGCGTGTCCTCGTCCCGCTTGACGACCTGGTCCTTGCCACTCGCGGCGTTGGCGGTCATCGGGAGCGCCATCAGGCCGCCCGCAACCAGGCCCGCGAGACCCATGGTGCCGATGGTGAGAATCTTGGTTCGCATGGTGCTGTCCTTTCGTTGCTGATGGACAACACGCTGTCCAGCCGCGGTGAGGCGCGGATGAACGCTCGATGAGAGGGCTCTCACGTACGAAGCGGAGCAGACCCCCTGATCAGCTCTCGGTGGCGCCGGCAGCCTCTGCCACGAAGGCGATGCCGCAGACCCCGAGGACCTTGGCCGCGAACGAGCCTTCCCGCGCGACGACGGTCAGCGCGCCGCGACTGCGCTTCAGCGCGCCGATCAGGGCCCCGACGGCCATGCTCGGAAAGAAGTCGACGTCGCTCAGGTCGACGACCGGCTCACTCGACGTGTTCACACACAGGTGCAACGCCCATCGGAAGTCGTCCACCGCCAGCTCGTCGACCGATCCGCTGACGGCCAATGTGCGTTGATCCGGGCGCATGACCGCAGAAAAGGCCCTTTCCTCCATGACCGAACAGTTTCCGCCCCCCGTCAAGTGCCTGTCGAGGACGTTCGCCTGCCGGACCCGGGTGGGCGCAGAGGGGATCGAACCCCCGACCACCTCCTTGTAAGGGAGGTGCTCTACCGCTGAGCTATACGCCCGGATGCGCGAAGCGGGCAGCAGACTACCCGTGGTCTGACGGGGGGCAGAAAAACGTTGAACCGCTGGCGTCTCGGGTCACCAGCGGCTCAACAAGATGAAGATTAGACGGACCGCCCAAGGGGTGCATCACCTTGAGCCGATTTCTTTGCAAATTCAACGAGGTGGTCTAGCCCAGCGCGCGGAGCTGGGCCAGATGCTCGTCCAGGTCGCGACCCTCCGGGCTGGCGTTGTGGACCGACCAGGCCAGGTTGCCGGCCTTGTCGACGATGTACGACGAGCGGCGGGCCGACCCCCTCTCCTCGTCGAACACGTCATAGGCCCGGGCCACCTCGCCGTGCGGCCAGAAGTCGCTCAGCAGCGGGAAGTTGAGCCCGTCCTGGTCGGCGAACGCGCGCAGGGCGTAGACCGGGTCACAGGAGATCGCCAGCACCTCGGTGTCGAACGTGAGGAAGTCCGCCAGCCGGTCGCGGATCCCGGACATCTCGCCGGTGCACACACCGGAGAAGGCTGCGGGGTAGAACAGGATCGCGACCGCCTTGCGGCCGCGGAAGGACGACAGCGAGACGTCCTGACCGAACTGGTCGCGCAGCGTGAAGTCGGGGGCCGCGCCCCCCAGAGAGAGTGCCATCAGTCGGTGTGCTCGGCCAGCTCGCGCTTGAGCACCTTCCCGGTGGCGTTGCGGGGCAGCTCCTCGATGAAGACGATCTCGCGGGGCACCTTGTAGCGGGCCAGGTTGTCCTTGACCCAGGTCTTGAGGTCGTCCTCGGAGCAGGAGGAGTCGGTCAGCACCACGAACGCCCGTAGCCGCTTGCCGAACTGGTCGTCCTCCACCCCGATCGCGGCGACCTCAGTGACCGCGCCGTGCCGGGCCAGGCAGTCCTCGACCTCCTTGGGAAAGACGTTCTCGCCGCCCGACACGATCATCTCGTCGTCGCGGCCCTCGACGTAGAGCAGTCCGTGCTTGTCGAACCGACCGACGTCGCCGGTGGACATCAACCCGTCGATCATGTCCTTGCTGCCGCCCCCGGTGTAGCCCTCGAACAGCAGGCTGTTGCCCACGAAGATCCGACCGGACTCGCCCGAGGCGGCCTCGGTGTCGTTCTGGTCGTAGATCTTCACCACGGTGCCGACCGGCGGCCGGCCGGCCGCGCTCGGTGCAGCGCGCAGGTCGGCGGGCGTGGCGATGCTGCCGTAGGCCACCTCGGTCGAGCCGTAGGTGCTGTAGAGGTGGTCGCCGTACTCGTCCATCCAGGCCGTGGCGAGGTCACCCGGCAGCGCGGAACCCGACGACGACACCACCCGCACCGACGAGAGGTCGAAGGAGTCCAGCGTCTCCTTGGGCAGCGCCATGATCCGCTGCAGCATCACCGGGATCACGACGACCGAGTGGCAGCGTTCGCCCTGGATCAGCTGCAGGCACTCCTCGGGCTCGAAGCGGCGCCGCAGCACCGCGGTGGTGCCCAGCAACATCCCCAGCGCCAGGTGGGCGAACCCCCACGTGTGGAACAGCGGCGCGGCGATGTGCATCGGCGTGTTCGCCCGCAGCGGGATCCGCTCGAGCAGGGCGATCGCCGCGTCGATACCGGCCTCGTTGCGCGGCGCTCCCTTGGGAGTCCCCGTGGTGCCCGAGGTCAGGATCACCACCCGCGAGTGGCGGTCCGGCGGTTCCAGGTCGGTGTTGGGGTGCGACCGGACGAGGGCCTCGACGGTGTCGTCGCGGTCGTTGTCGTCGGTCCAGGCGATGATCCGGCGCTGGGTCTCCGCCTTGTCGAGCAGACCGGAGAACTCCTCGTCGTGGATCACGGCGCCCGGGCCTTCTCGCTCGAGCACCTCCACCAGCTGTGGTCCGGCGAAGGCGGTGTTGAGCAAGAGGATGTCGGCGCCCAGCTTGGCGGTCGCGATGACCGCGTCGACGAAGTAGCGGTGGTTGCGGCACATCACCGCGACGCTGTCGCCCTCCTCGACACCCTGCTCGCGCAATGCGTGAGCGAGCGCGTTGCTGCGCTGGTGGATCTCCCCGAACGTCAGGGTGCCCAGCTCGTCGACGAGCCCCGGGCGGTCGGGCCAGCGAGCCGCCAGTGCGGCGAAGCCGCCGGCCGGGCCGGTGCCCCACTTGGCCACGGCCCGGGCCAGCTTGGCCAACCGGACCGGCGAGATGGGGCGGATGACTCCCGCCTGGGTGAGCACCTTGGCGCCGGTGCCGGCCGTGCCCGCGCGGGCGAGGATGTTCTGGATCAAGGGTTTGCCGCCTCCAGCAGGTGGTGTGGTCGGGTCGTGCTCAGACCGGGTGCTTGGGCGCGACCAGGCGGGTGGCCGTCCAGTCCTGGCTGACCGTGACGCTGGTCGTCTGGGCCAGGCCGGCGATGGGTGCCGCCTCGGCGATGTCGGCGGGGCCTACGGCGCCCGGCCGGCCGATCTTGGGAGTGAGCAGCCAGATCGCCCCGCCGCCGACCAGGTCGGTGAGTGCGTCGACCAGCCCGTCGACCAGGTCGCCGTCGTCGTCGCGCCACCAGAGCACAACCGCGTCGACCACGTTGCCGTAGTCGCCGTCGACCATGTCTGCGTCGATCGCGTCCTCGATGGCGATCCTGAGCTCGTCGTCGGTGTCGTTGTCCCAGCCCAGCTCTTGGATCACCATGCCCGGCTTGAAGCCGAGTCGGTCGGCGGGTCCTGTCTGGGCGGTCCCGCCACCCGCGGTCGAGCTCAAGGTGTGCCTCCAGTCGTTGGCTCGCGGCGCTGCACCGCGAGGTGTGGAGTAGTCCAGCGGACAAGGGCGATGGGCGCAACCCGTGTCCACACATATGCCTACCGTTGAGTAGCTCTTGGCGGCTGTGGAGGGCCCTTGGTCGCGTGCGACGATGAGCCTGTGACCGAAGAGACACCCACCACTTCCGGCACGCGTTCCGGTTCCCAGCCCTCGGTGATCCATGAGGGCCTGCCGACCCAGCTGCCCGACATCGATCCCGAAGAGACCCAGGACTGGCTGGACTCGTTCGACGCACTGCTCGACGAGCGCGGCCGCGATCGGGCCCGCTACGTCATGCTCCGCCTGCTCGCGCGAGCCCGTGAGACCCAGGTCGGTGTGCCCGCGCTGCGCAGCACCGACTACATCAACACGATCCCGCCCGAGCGCGAACCGTGGTTCCCCGGCGACGAGGACGTCGAGCGCCGGATCCGCGCGTTCATCCGGTGGAACGCCGCGATCATGGTGTCCAGCGCCAACCGCAAGGGCCTCGAGGTCGGCGGGCACATCGCGACCTACCAGTCCTCGGCGAGCCTCTACGAGGTCGGCTTCAACCACTTCTTCCGCGGCAAGGACCACCCGGGCGGCGGCGACCAGATCTACATCCAGGGCCACGGCTCCCCCGGCATCTACGCCCGGGCGTTCCTCGAGGGGCGGCTCAGCGAGGAGCAGCTCTACCGCTTCCGCCAGGAGGTCCAGCACGGCCGCGGCGCCGGCCTGCCGTCGTACCCCCACCCCCGGCTGATGCCGGACTTCTGGGAGTTCCCGACCGTCTCGATGGGCCTGACCGGCATCAACTCGATCTACCAGGCCCGGTTCAACCGCTACCTGCACAACCGCACCATCAAGGACACCTCCGACCAGCACGTGTGGGCGTTCCTCGGTGACGGCGAGATGGCCGAGCCCGAGTCGCTCGGCGCGATCCGGATCGCCGCCCGCGAGGAGCTGGACAACCTCACCTGGGTGATCAACTGCAACCTGCAGCAGCTCGACGGCCCGGTCACCGGCAACGGCAAGATCATCCAGGAGCTCGAGGCGAACTTCCGGGGGGCCGGCTGGAACGTCATCAAGGTCGTCTGGGGCCGCGAGTGGGACCCGCTGCTGGCCAGCGACGTCGACGGGGTGCTGGTCAACCGGATGAACACCACACCCGACGGCCAGTTCCAGACCTACTCGACCGAGGACGGCGCCTACATCCGCGACCACTTCTTCGGGACGGATCCGCGCCTGCGGCAGATGGTCGAGCACATGACCGACCAGCAGATCGTGAAGCTGCCGCGCGGGGGTCACGACTATCGCAAGGTCTACGCCGCTTTCGACGCCGCCACCAAGCACGTCGGACAGCCGACCGTGATCCTGGCCAAGACCATCAAGGGCTGGACGATCGACGCCCTCGAGGGCAAGAACGCCACCCACCAGATGAAGAAGCTGACCCCGGCCGACCTGAAGAAGTTCCGGGACCGGCTCTACCTGCCGATCTCCGACCGCGACCTCGAGCGGTCCTACGACGAGAAGGGCGTCCCGCCGCTGTTCCACCCGGGCGAGAACGCTCCGGAGATCGAGTACATGATGGAGCGGCGCAAGCAGCTCGGCGGCTCCATACCCCGACGCGTGGTGCGCGCCAAGCCGCTCACCCTGCCCGGCGACGGCATGTACGCCGAGCTCAAGCAGGGGTCGGGCAAGCACAGCATCGCGACCACGATGGCCCTGGTCCGGCTGCTCAAGGACTGGATGAAGGACCCCGAGATCGGGCAGCGGATCGTGCCGATCGCCCCCGACGAGTACCGCACGTTCGGCATGGACTCGATGTTCCCGAGCGCGAAGGTCTACAACCCGGGTGGGATGCAGTACGAGTCGGTCGACCGAAAGCTGCTGCTGTCGTACAAGGAGTCCGTGCAGGGGCAGATGCTGCACGAGGGCATCTCCGAGGCCGGCGCGATGGCCTCGGCGACGGCCGCCGGGTCGGCGTACTCGACCCATGGCGAGCACATGATCCCGTTCTACATCTTCTACTCGATGTTCGGGTTCCAGCGGACCGGTGACGCGATCTGGGCGATGGCCGACCAGCTGGCGCGGGGGTTCCTGATCGGCGCGACCGCGGGCCGCACCACGTTGACCGGAGAGGGCCTGCAGCACGCCGACGGCCACTCCCCGCTGCTGGCCGTCACGAACCCGGCGGTCGTCCACTACGACCCGGCGTTCGCCTACGAGATCAGCCACATCATGCGGTCCGGCCTCGAGCGGATGTACGGCGAGACCGAGGACCACCCGCACGGCGAGGACGTGATCTTCTACATCACCGTCTACAACGAGCCCGTGGTGCAGCCGGCGCAGCCCGAGGACGTTGATGTCGAGGGCATCCTGCGCGGCCTGCACCGGGTGGAGACCGCCGAGGCCCCGCAGGTTCAGCTGCTGGCCTCCGGCGTTGGATTCCCCTGGATCCGCGATGCAGCGCGGCTGCTGGCCGAGGAGTGGGGCGTCCAGGCCGAGCAGTGGTCGGTCACGTCGTGGAACGAGCTGGCCCGCGACGGGGTCGCGGCGGAGGAGTGGAACCTCCTGCATCCCGACGAGGAGGCTCGCACGGCGTACGTCTCCGACAAGCTGGCCGGGTTCGACGGGCCGACGGTCGCCGTCTCCGACTACATGCGTGCGGTGCCGCTGCAGATCGCGCGCTGGGTGCCCGGCGACTACCGGGTCCTCGGCGCCGACGGGTTCGGCTTCGCCGACACCCGACCCGCCGCACGGCGGTTCTTCCACATCGACGCCGAGTCGGTGGTCGTGCAGGCGCTGCAGGCGCTCGCCGACGCCGGCAAGGTTGACCGCGGCCTGGTGAAGAAGGCCATGGACAAGTACCGCATCGACGACCCGACCGCGGTCGCCGATCGTGCTCAGGAGGGCGGGGACGCTTAGTTCGTTGGTCGAGTAGCCCGCCGCGAGGGACGAGCGGCGGGCGTATCGAGACCACCCGCCGGGGTCTCGATACGCCACTCGCTCCTTCGTCGCTCGCGGCTACTCGACCAACGAGAGCTAGACCCAGCCGCGCCGGCTGGCCTGGATGCCGGCCTGGAAGCGGGTCTCGGCATCCAGGGCCGTCATCAGGTGCTGCATCCTGCGGCGGAGCGTCCGGACGCCGACGCCGAGCTGCCGGGCGATGACCTCGTCCTTGGCGCCGGCGACCAGCAGCGCAAGGATGTCGCGGTCTCCGGCCGAGAGCTCCTCCGGAGCCGGTCGCTCGTCCAGCGGGATCGCTCGGTCCCAGTAGGTCTCGAAGAGGATGACCATCGCGACGAGCAGCGTGGAGCGGTGGATCACCGCCGTCTGCGCCAGCGCACTGTCCAGGGTCAGCGGCAGCAGGGCGGTGTGCCGGTCGACGATCACGAGCTTGAGCGGAAGCCCGGGCAGCACCCGCGCTTCTTCGCCCGACGCGACCAGCTGCTCGACGTGGGTGAGAGCGTCGGGACGCTGCAGGGACTCGGGTGCGTAGACGGTCCGCCACCGCACGCCGCGGGCGAGCACCGTGTCCTGCTGCGGGTTGTCCGGCGGGGCGGCGTACGGCGGCCGGTCGAAGAGCAGCAGCTCCTCTCGGCACGAGGCCTGCAGCTCGGCGAACCGGCGCGCCGCGGCCTGCTCACCGGTGAGGATCTCCACGAGCGCACCAGGGTCGTCCCGGCGACCCGCGTGGTACTCCGCGACCAGCTCCGCCGCCGCGGAGCGGACGTTGAGGAGCTCCTGCTGGCGACGCTGCACCAGCGTCTCCACTGCGACGTCGGGATAGGTCGGCGCGAAACGTAGCGGACGGCCGCCGAGGCGATTGAGCAGACCGAGCGCCTCGAGCCGGCGTACCGCCCTGGTGACGCCGTGGGCGTGGCCGCCGAGGACCTCGACCAGGCGGGAACGGGTGGCCTCGGGCTCGGCCAGCACGGCGCGGTAGACCCGTTCCTCGAACTCCGAGACCCCGAGCGGCTCCAAGAGCCTCGAACGGGCGTTCACTCCGCTCCCTTCGGTGCTGTGGCCGGTACCGGCCACTGTCCGGCCTCGGCCAGCCGCCAGCATAGACCGCCGCCTCCGGCGGGTGGCAGGGTCGCCGACGGGCAGGCAGCCCACCCTCCACTCTCGGGAATCGAGTCTCCATGCCGCATCTCCGCCGCGGACCCGCGTCCGTACGGATCGCCCTCCTCTCCGTCGTCGTGCTCCTGGTCGCCGGCCTGTCCGCGACCACTGCCGCTGCCGACGACGACCACAGCAGTGCCCGGGCGAAGATCGCGAGACCGCTGCTCAGCGATCTGGAGGAGTCCGGCCGGGACGATTTCGTCATCGAGTTCGACGCGAAGCCACACCTTTCCGGGATGGCCGACATCGACGACTGGCAGGCGCGAGGTCGCGCCGTGGTGGCCGAGCTGCAGAAGACCGCTACCGAGAGCCAGGCGGACGTGATCGCGACTCTGGAGGCCCGGGGCGCGAGGTACCAGTCCTTCTGGATCGACAACACCGTCCACGTCGAGGGGGGCTCGGAGCAGCTGGCCCTGAGCGTGGCGGCCGACAGCGAGGTCACCGGGGTGCGCGCGCCGGAGGAGGCGCCGATGGAGAAGCCGGAGAGGGCCACCACCCGCAAGGCGGCGGTCTCCGGCGTCGAGTGGGGCATCGCCGACATCCACGCCGACCAGGTGTGGGAGCAGACGGGCGCACGCGGCGATGGCCTGGTGGTCGCCAACATCGACTCGGGGGTGCAGTTCGACCACCCGGCGCTGGTATCGGCGTACCGCGGCAACAACGGCGACGGCACGTTCGACCACAACTACAACTGGTGGGATCCGACCGGGCTGTGCCCTGCCGGCACACCGTGCGACACCGTCGGCCACGGCACCCACACGATGGGCACGATGGTCGGTGACGGCGGTGAGGGCGCCCACATCGGCGTGGCTCCCGGCGCGCAGTGGATCGCCGTCAAGGGCTGCGAGCAGAACGGCTGCACGCGAGCAAGGGCTGACCGCTGCGGCACAGTGGGTGCTGGCTCCCACGGATCTCGCGGGAGAGAACCCCGACCCCGCTCGCCGTCCGCACATCGTCAACAACTCCTGGAGCACCCCCGGCAGGCGACGACTTCTACAACGCGTTCGTGGATGCGTGGGTCGCCTCGGGGATCTTCCCGGTGTTCTCCAGCGGAAACCCAGGGCACGAGTGTGGGATGGCAGGCTCGCCGGGCGACTACGTCGGGTCGTACTCGGTGGGCAACTACAACGCGAACGGGCAGATCGCCGGTGACTCCGGCCGTGGCCCCGGGGTGGGTGAGGAGACCAAGCCCAACATCTCGGCCCCCGGCACGGCGGTGCGCTCCAGCGTCCCCGGCGACCAGTACCAGATCTACAACGGCACCTCGATGGCCGCGCCGCACGTGGCCGGCGCCGTTGCGCTGCTCTGGTCTGCCGCACCGTCCCTCGTCGGAGACGTCTCCGGGACCCGACTCCTGCTCGACGACTCGGCGCGGGACCAGGCGGACGACCAGTGCGGCGGCGATGCGGACGACAACAACGTCTACGGCGAGGGTCGCCTGGACGCCCTCGCGGTGGTCGAAGCGGCGCCGCGTGGGCCGACCGGGCGTCTGTCGGGCACGGTGGTCGACGCGGCATCGGGCGAGGCGGTGGCGGAGGCGCGGCTTACGCTGACCGGCCCCACGAACCGGCAGGCGTTGACCGACCGGACCGGCGAGTACTCCGTCGCGCTGAGCCCCGGCAACTACCAGGTCGCCGTCACCCGGTTTGGCTACGACGACGTGACGACGAGCGTGCAGATCCGAGCCGGCGACGTCGTGCACAAGGACCTGGAACTGGTGGAGTCCGCCCGGGTGCGGGTGCGCGGCCGAGTCACCGACGGGTCGGGACACGGCTGGCCGCTCTACGCCCGGGTCGACCTGCCGGGCACGCCGCTGCGCACGTTCAGCGACCCGGTGACCGGGCGCTACGAGCTGACCGTTCCCGCCGGGCACAGGTATCGGTTGCGCACGGTCACCACGTACCGGGGTTACGAGACCCACACCGAGGACCTCACCGTCGACGGCCCGACGACTCACGACGTCGATGTCCCGGTCGACCCGACCACTTGCACTGCGCCCGGCTATGCGCGGACCGGCGGCCTCCACGAGGACTTCGAGTCCAGCCGCACGACCGACCGGTGGAGCGTCGAGGACCTTGCTGACAACGGGCAGACCTGGGCGTTCGGCGACCTCGGGGGTCGCGGGAACCTGACCGGTGGCTCGGGCCGCTTCGCCATCGTCGACAGCGACCACTACGGGCGTGACGGCACCCAGAACACCGCCCTGGTATCGCCGTCCGTCGATCTCGGCGACGCCAAGGAGCCGGTCCTGGAGTTCGCCACGGACTTCCGGAGGTACTGGAGCACCTCCGCCGAGGTCGATGTCTCCGTGGACGGCGGCAAGACGTGGTCGAACGTCTGGCGCGACTTCGAAGGCCAGGCCGGCCCCGGGACGATCCGACTGCCGGTGCCCGCGGCCGCCGGCCAGGACGACGTGCGGGTGCGGTTCCACTACCTGCGCGCGAGCGACGACTGGTGGTGGCAGGTCGATGACGTCTTCCTGGGCGAGCCGACCTGCGCGCCCGCCGAGGGTGGGTTGGTCGTCGGGCACACACGCAGCACGGTCACCCGGAAGCCGCTCGTCGGGGTCGAGGTGAAGGGTGCGCGTTCCCCGCTCACCGCCACCAGCGTCCGCACGCCGGACGACGATGGGACCCCGGACGGTCTCTATTGGCTGTTCGCGCCCGGCGCGGGCAGGCAGCGGCTCACCGCCACCCTCGCCGCGCACACCGACGCCGACACCCGGGTCCAGGTCGCCGACGGCCAGACGGTCCGTCAGGACCTCGGGCTCGAGTCGGGCCGGCTGGAGCCGGTGCCGCGCAGCCTCACCGTGGAGGTTCGGGCCGGGAAGGTCGCTCAGCGCCGAATGACGCTGGCCAACACCGGCGACGCTTCCCTGCGCTACGACCTCGAGGAGGTGCCGGGACGCCCGGTGACCGCCACCGGGGCCGGTGACGAATGGGAACGGGTCACGCCGTACCCGTCGCCGGTGTCGGACAGCGCCGCAGGTGTCCTCGACGGGACCATCTACTCCTTCGGTGGGGTCGGCTACGGCGAGCGGGCGCGGGCCGACGGCTACCGGTACGACGAGGCGGCGCAGAAGTGGGAACGGCTCGCGGACCTGCCCCTCGCCCAACGGAAGCCCGCCGGTGGTTTCGTCGACGGCCGGTTCGTGGTCACCGGCGGGTGGGGTCCCGACGACAAGCTGACGGACGCCACCTCGGTCTACGACCCCGGGGCGGACACCTGGTCCGAGGGCGCCGCCAACCCGCAACCCTGGGCGGCCGCCGGCTCCGCCGTCCTGGACGGCGAGCTGTACGTCGTGGGCGGCTGCGGTGCGAACGGCGACTGCGGCCACACGGACGTGCTCCGCTACGACCCGGCGTCCGACGAGTGGACCCGGGCTGCCGACTATCCCCAGCCAATTGCTTGGGTCGCGTGCGGCACCATCGGTGACAGCATCTACTGCGCCGGAGGGTTCGGCCCGGAGGGTGACCGGCTGGCCGCGTACACCTATGACGCGGGCCGCGACGAGTGGGCACCCGTCGCCGACATGCCGATCGACCTGTGGGGCAGCGCGTCCTCGGTCTCCAGCGATCGACTGGTCCTGGTCGGGGGGCATCACCAACAAGGGATCGGAGCTCACCAACGAGTCGATCGCCTACGACCCGGTCGAGGACACGTGGTCGCGGTTGCCGACCCCGCCGTTCACGTTCTACCGCTCGACCGGGGTGTGCGGGTTCACCAGGATCGGTGGCGCCGACAACCGCGCCTGGGGCGTCACGGAGGTGGCGCGGCTCCCGATGGCGGGCGACTGCGCGCAGGCACACGACCAGGCGTGGTTGCGGACCGTTCGCGTCCGGGACCGTCCCGGCGGACCGGTCGCGAAGCGTGACGCTGAGGTTCGACGCGCGGAAGGTCTCCAGGCCCGGTGTGTACGACGCGTACCTGCGGTTCCGGGACGACACGCCCTACCCCACCTCATCGGTCCGGGTCCGGATGGTCGTACGCCGCTGAGTGGGGTCAGGCCGAGCTGATCTCGGTGACCGAGGCCAGCGGGCTGACCGGCCCGACCCGGCCGTCGCGCAACAGCCGCCGCACCCTGGCCCGGGAGTACCGCGCCGGCCGGGTGCTGCGGATGAAGTCGTGCAGGATCTTGGCGAACCGCTCCGGGTGGTCCTTGTGCGGGAAGTGTCCGGCGTGGGGGATCACCTCGACCCGGGCCTTGGGCGCGAGGGCGGCGGCGTTGCTCGCGTGCCGGACCGGGATCACCTGGTCGTCGCGGCCCCAGATGACGGCCATCGGCATCGTCTCGGTCAGGTAGGCGCGGTCGGCCATGGTGACGATCTGGCCCCGCCAGTCGACGACCGCCCGGACGACGTGCCGTATCGCCGTACGCGTGTGGGGGTCCTTGAAGGACTCGTAGATCTCGGCGACCTCGTCGAGGTCGCGGGTTCGTTTCCATCCGGTCGCGGACAGTGCCCGGAGGCCGGCCTTGCCGGCGTGCCGGACCCCCGGGAGCGTGAGCATCCACATCAGCTGGTGGTAGCCCGGCGTGCTGATGGCCCGGATCGCCGGAGACACCTCGGGGCCGAGACCACCGGAGGAGACCAGCACCAGCCGTTCGGTGCGCTCCGGGAACTGGTAGGCGAACTGCATCGCCACGCCGCCCCCGAAGCTGTGGCCGACCACGGTGGCCCGGTCGATCCCGAGCACCGTCAGCAGGTCCCGCATGCCGTTGGCGTAGCCGCCCAGGCTGTAGTCGGCGCGCGGCTTGTCGGACTGCCCGTGGCCGAGCAGGTCGGGCGCGATCACCGTGTAGTGGCGCGCGAGCGCGTCGATCACCGGTTCCCATGTGCCGTGGTGGCAGCCGAGGCCGTGCAGCAACAGGAGCGTTGGTCCGGAGCCGGTCTTGACGAAGGCCCGCCGGTGGCCGTGGATCGTCACGTACTGGATCTCGTGGGCCTGGTCGGACACTCAGCCTCCTGATCGACGTCAGCGTGAGGAGTCAAGCAGACGCCGTCGGCGCGCGGAACACGGATCGCGGAGTAATCATCCGATTTCCCTTGATTCACGGCCGCACTAGGGTCTTTGCGTGGCCCGCGACAAGTCGGATTCCGCCCGAGAGCGGGCTGCCGTGGCCCTGTCCCGCTCCTCCGGCACCCTGAGCACCGCGGCGACCGCGCGGATGGACGCGGACATGCCCTGGTTCCGGGAGCTCAGCGCCCAGGACCGCTCCTGGGTGGGGCTGATCGTGCAGGCCGGCATCCGCAGCTTCGTGGAGTGGTTCCGCGCCGGTGGGTCCGGCCCGTTGGAGGGCACCGAGGTCGCTTCGTCGGTCTTCGGTGCCGCGCCGCGCGCGCTGGCCGGGGTGATCAACCTCCAGCAGACCGTCGACCTGGTGCGGCTCTCGATCGAGGTGGTCGAGGCGAACGTCGACGAGCTGCTCGACCCGCGCGACGCGCCCGCGGTGCACGCCGCCGTACTGCGCTACGCACGGGAGGTCGCGTTCGCGACCGCCGAGGTCTACGCCCGGGCCGCAGAGGTGCGCGGTGCATGGGATGCTCGGCTCGAGGCGCTCGTGGTCGACGCGGTGCTGCGCGCGGAGGCCGACGAGACGATCCTGTCGCGGGCCAGTGCGGTCGGCTGGGGCGGCCGGGGCAGGGTGGCGGTCGTTCTGGGGACCGCGCCCAGCGAGCGCACGGAGACCGGTCTCTTCGACGAGGTACGCCGGGCGGCCAGGGCCGCGGGCATGGACGCCCTGTGCGCGGTGCAGGGCGACCGGCTGGTGGTGCTGCTGGGCGGCGTCAGCGACTCCCGCGATGCCGCGAAACCGCTGATCGAGCTCTTCGGCGAGGGACCGGTGGTCGTCGGCCCGGTCAGCGACGACCTCGAGCACGCCCAGGTGTCGGCCCGAGCCGCCCTGGCCGGGTTCCGCGCCGCGGCCGGCTGGCCCGAGGCGCCGCGCCCGTCGCTCAGCAGCGAGCTGCTGCCGGAGCGGGCCCTCGCCGGAGACGGGCACGCGCGGCGTCACCTCGTCGAGGACGTCTACCTCCCGCTCCTCGGCGCCCGCGGCGCGCTGGTCGAGACCCTTACGGCGTACTTCGCGGCGGGGGCGTCGCTGGAGGGCGCGGCGCGCACCCTGTTCGTGCACGCCAACACGGTCCGCTACCGGCTCCGCCAGTGTGCGGAGCTGACCGGCTTCGATCCCGCCATCCCACGCGACGGGCTGGCCCTGCAGATCGCACTGATCCTGGGACGCCAGTCGGGCCGGGACGCCGATTCTTTGTAGGAACCCTACAAAGATCACCGCGCGAGTTTCGTGGAAGCCGGAGGCGCTATCGAGGCGCCCGGCGAGGCACAGTGGACTCGTGCTCGTCATCGTCGCCCCCGGACAAGGTGCCCAGACCCCCGGTTTCCTCGCTCCCTGGCTCGAGGACCCGACGTTCGCCGCTCGGCTGGAGTGGTTGTCCTCCGTCGCCGGCCTCGACCTCGCCCACTTCGGCACCGAGGCCGACGCCGAGACGATCCGGGACACCAAGATCGCCCAGCCGCTGCTGGTCGGCACCGGCCTGGTCGCCGCTCTCGAGCTGTTCCCCCATCCTGCCGACGCCTTCGACCAGATCGGCGCCGTCGCGGGTCACAGCGTCGGCGAGCTGACCGCAGCCGCCGGCGCCCGGACGATCACCGCCGAGCAAGCGCTGGTGCTGGTCCGCGAACGCGGCAACGCGATGGCCGAGGCCTCCGCCGTGACTCCGACGGGCATGACCGCGATCCTCGGCGGGGACCGCGACGAGATCATGGCCTCTCTCACCGAGCACGGCCTGACCGCGGCCAACGACAACGGCCCCGGGCAGATCGTCGCCGCCGGCACCCTCGAGCAGCTCGCCGCGCTGGCCGAAACACCACCCGCCAAGGTCCGCCTGATGCCGCTGACCGTCGCCGGCGCCTTCCACACCGACCACATGGCGCCCGCGGTCGCGCACGTCTCCCGGCTCGCGATGTCGGTGTCGGTGCACGACCCACGGATCCCGGTGATCTCCAACCGCGACGGCCACGTCCTCCACGACGGCCGGGAGGTGCTGCGCCGGATCGTCGGCCAGATCGCCAGCCCGGTGCGCTGGGACCTGTGCCTCGAGACGATGAGCGACCTCGGCGTCACGGGCATCCTCGAGATGCCGCCGGCCGGCACCCTCACCGGCATCGCCAAGCGGGCGCTGAAGGGCGTCGAGACCTTCGCACTGAAGACTCCCGACCAGCTCGACGACGCCCGGGCGTTCTGCCAGAAGCACGGCGAGGGCTCGATCATCGACACCACGCCGACCTGGCGGATGGTGGTCTCCCCCGCGAAGGGCACCTTCACGATCGCGGAGGCGGCAGCGAAGGCCGACGTGCTCAGCGCCGGCGAGGAGATCGGCGACGTCGCCAGCCTCCGCGACAAGGTCAGCGTCACCGCCGCCCACGGCGGCGAGGTGGTCGAGTGGCTCGTCGAGGACGGCGACCTGGTCTCCCCCGGGCAGCCGCTGCTCCGCCTCCACCCGGTCGGTGCCGCATGACAACTCCCGAGAGCGGACTCCGTGCCAGCACCGGGTCTCCGCACGCGGCGATCCTGGGCATCGGCGCGTACCGGCCGTCGCGCGTCATCCCCAACTCCGAGGTGATCGCAGCGATCGACTCCAGCGACGAGTGGATCCAGCAGCGCTCGGGCATCAAGCAGCGCCGCTGGGCGACGCCCGAGGAGACCGTTCAGATGATGTCGGTCGCCGCGTCGCGCAAGGCGCTCGAGCACGCCGGCATCGACGCCCGTCAGATCGACGCGGTCGTGGTGGCCACGGTCAGCCACATGCTGCAGACCCCCGCGATCGCCACCGCCATCGCCCACGAGCTCGGCACCGACCAGGCCGCGGCGTTCGACATCTCGGCCGCATGCGCCGGGTTCTGTCACGCCGTCGCGATGGCCAGCGACTTCGTGCGGGCCGGGAGCGCCGGGCACGTCCTGGTGATCGGCGTCGAGCGGCTGTCCGACCTCACCGACGTGGGCGACCGCGGAACGGCGTTCATCTTCGCCGACGGCGCCGGCGCGGCCGTGGTCGGACCCAGCGAGACCCCCGGCATCGGACCCGTCGTCTGGGGCTCCGACGGTGAGCAGTACGACCTGATCCGGCAGAAGGAGGACTGGCGCGACGTGATCGCCTCCGACAAGCCCGAGATGCCGCACCTGACGATGCAGGGCAACCCGGTCTTCCGCTGGGCGTCGTTCGCGATGGCCAAGATCGGCCAGCAGGCCATCGACCGCGCCGGCGTCACCGTCGACCAGCTCGACTGCTTCGTGCCCCACCAGGCCAACATGCGCATCGTCGACGCGATGGCCCGCGCCATGAAGCTCCCCGACACCGTTCGAATCGCCCGCGACATCGCCGAGCAGGGCAACACGTCGGCCGCGTCGATCCCACTCGCGCTGGACCGGATGATCGCCGAGGGCGACGCGCGGCCCGGCGACACCGCTCTGCTCATCGCCTTCGGTGCCGGCCTGGCGTACGCCGCCCAGGTCGTCACCGTTCCCTAGTAACCCACCACAAAGAGAAGGAACCGCCTGATGGCAAGCACCGAAGAGATCCGCGCCGACCTCGCCGAGATCGTCAACGAGGTCGCCGGCATCGACGCCGACGACGTCCAGCTCGACAAGTCGTTCGTCGACGACCTCGACGTCGACTCGCTGTCGATGGTCGAGGTCGTCGTGGCCGCCGAGGAGAAGTTCGGCGTCTCGATCCCCGACGACGAGGTCAAGAACCTCAAGACCGTCGGCGACGCGGTCGCGTTCATCGAGCGCGCCCAGGCCTGACGGCATACCCACCCCCAACAGGAATCGAGTCTGCACAGATGAGTCGCACACGAGTCGTGGTCACCGGACTGGGCACCACCAGCCCGCTGGGTGGCGATGTCGCGAGCACGTGGGACGGTCTGGTGAACGGCCGCTCCGGGGTCCGCACGATCACCCATGACTGGGCGGAGGAACTGCCGGTCAAGATCGCCGGCACCGCAGCGGTCGAGCCGACCGAAGTCCTGGAACGCGTGAAGGCGCGGCGGCTCGACCGCTCGTCGCAGTTCGCCATGGTCGCCGCCATGGAGGCGTGGCGCGACGCCGGCCTCGAGGATGCCGAGGTGGACCGCGACCGGCTCGGCGTGGCCATGGCGTCGGGGATCGGCGGCGTCAACACGCTGCTGACCAACTACGACGCATTGAAGGAGAAGGGACCTCGTCGGGTCTCGCCGCTCGCGGTGCCGATGCTGATGCCGAACGCGCCGGCCGCCAACATCAGCCTGTACGTCGGCGCCCGGGCCGCGGTCAACACCCCGGTCTCAGCGTGCGCGTCGGGCAACGAGGCGGTCGCGCTGGCCGTGGACCAGATCCGGCTCGGCCGCGCCGACATCGTGCTCGCCGGGGGCACCGAGGCCGCCATCCACCCGCTGCCGATGGCGGCGTTCGCGAACATGATGGCGCTCTCGAAGAACCCCGGCGACCCCACCACGGTGTCCCGGCCGTGGGACACCGCCCGCGACGGGTTCGTGCTCGGTGAGGGCGCGGGCGTCCTGGTGCTCGAGTCCGAGGAGCACGCGAAGGCTCGCGGAGCACGCATCTACGCCGAGGTGCTGGGCGCCGGCATCACCGCCGACTCCCACGACATCGCGCAGCCCGACCCCGCCGGTCGAGGCGGCTCACGTGCGATCCTCAGGGCGCTCGAGGAGTCCGAGATCGGCGCCGGCGACATCGCCCACGTCAACGCGCACGCCACCTCGACCCCGCTCGGCGACATCGCCGAGGGCCTGATGCTGCACGCCACGCTCGGGGCTCACGTGTCCGACGTCGTCGTCACCAGCACCAAGTCGATGACCGGACACCTGCTCGGCGCCGCCGGCGCGGTGGAGTCGATCGCGACGGTCCTGGCCCTGCACAACCGGGTGGCGCCGCCGACGATCAACCTCGACGACCAGGACCCTGAGGTGGAGCTCGACATCGCCACCAAGGCGCGCGACCTGCCGCTGGGCGACATCGCGGCGCTGAACAACTCCTTCGGCTTCGGCGGAGCCAACGTCGCGGTCGCCTTCGGGTCTGTCTCATGACGACCGCCCCGGCGCCCGCCGCTGCCAAGCCCGCCAAGGTGCCGCGGGACCAGGACCCCCGCAACCCGGTCACCCGGCTGCGCGCCCTGTTCGACGAGGGCACCCTCGAGCTGATCACCCCCGACGACGACTCCGGGATGCTCGCCGCTGTGGGCGCCGTCAACGGCACCCGCGTGGTCGCGTTCTGCTCCGACGCCACCGTCATGGGCGGCGCCATGGGCGACCAGGGCTGCCGGGTCGTGGTCGACGCCTACCACCGCGCGATGACCGACCGGGTGCCGATCGTCGGGCTCTGGCACTCGGGCGGCGCCCGGCTGGCCGAGGGGGTCCTCTCCCTGCACGCGGTCGGCCGGATCTTCCAGGTGATGACCCAGGCGTCCGGCAAGATCCCGCAGATCTCGGTCGTACTCGGCCCCGCCGCCGGAGGCGCTGCCTACGGCCCGGCGCTGACCGACATCGTGATCCTCGGCCCCGACGGCCGGATCTTCGTGACCGGCCCCGACGTCGTACGCTCCGTCACCGGCGAGGCTGTCGACATGCTGCGGCTCGGTGGACCCGAGCCGCACGGTCGCCGCTCCGGGGTGGTGCACATCCTCACCGAGAGTGAGCAGGAGGCCCTCGACCGGGCCCGCCGAGTCGCCGCGCTGCTCGGCTCCCAGGGCAGCCTGGCCGTCGACGACGTGGAGGACCGCGACCTGGCGGCCGTACTGCCGGAGTCCAAGAAGCGGGCCTACGACGTGCACCCGCTGGTCGACGCGGTCCTCGACCAGGGGACGACCCAGGAGCTGCACGCCCGCTGGGCGCCCAACATCGTCACCGCCCTCGGCCGCTTCGGCGGCCGGACGGTCGGCGTCATCGCCAACAACCCGCTCCGCCTCGGGGGCTGCCTGGACTCCCTCTCGGCCGAGAAGGCCTCCCGCTTCGTACGCATGTGCGATGCCTTCGGCGTCCCGCTGATCGTCCTCGTCGACGTCCCGGGCTACCTGCCCGGCGTCGGCCAGGAGTGGGACGGCGTCGTGCGCCGCGGCGCCAAGCTGTTGCACGCGTTCGGCGAGTGCGTGGTGCCCCGGGTCACCCTGATCACCAGGAAGACCTACGGCGGCGCCTACATCGCCATGAACTCCCGTTCGTTGGGCGCCACCAAGGTGTTCGCCTGGCCGGGCGCCGAGATCGCGGTGATGGGCGCGGTCGCGGCGGTGCGGATCCTGCACCGGCGCAGGCTCTCCGAGATCTCCCCCGACCTGCGGCCGCGGGTCGAGGCCGAGCTCGCCGCCGAGCACGAGCGGATCGCCGGCGGCGTCGACAAGGCTGTCGAGATCGGTGTCGTCGACGAGGTCGTGAGCCCGGAGCGCACCCGCTCCGCGATCGCACGGGCGATGAACGATGCCGTGCAGCAGGACGGCGTACGCCGGGGCGGGCACGGCAACATCCCGCTCTGAGGGCTCCGTAACCGGCGCCAGGGCCTCGCGTTAGACCATGAGAGGCAGGTCACGCGAGGGGATGACGCATGTCAGTGCGCAGGTCGATCGTCGGATCCGGAGCGGCGCTGCTGCTCGCGGGCGGGCTGGTCGCTGCGGCGCCGCCCGCCGGCGCGCAACCGGACTTCAAGCCATGGGGTGCCACCCGTGCCCCGGACCAGAAGCTCAGGCCCGGCTGTCACCGCTACCGCTACCACTACCGGGTGAGCCCGCCCACGAACTCCTGGGCGGCGGAGCTATTCCTGATCAATCCCAACGGCCGGGGGCTGGCGTCGTACGCCGTCGCCTCGGAGTCGGATCCGGCGCGGGGCTGGCTCAAGTGGACGATCTGCCGGGCATCGACGGTCTACGGCAAGCACAAGATCAAGATGAAGGTGACCTACATCGAGGAGCCCGAGGACCCGACCCCGGACTCGATCGCCGGCTGGGTGAGGCCTTCGACGTTCCGGCTCACCCGCCGCTGAGCTCAGACGACCTGGTGGAGCCAGCGCACCGGTGCGCCCTCGCCGGCGTGCCGGAACGTCTCCAGCTCGTCGTCCCAGGGCTTCCCGAGCAGCTTGTCGATCTCGACCAGGAGCGTGGTGTCGCCGAGTGCCGCCTTCACGACTGCCGCCTTGAGCCGGTCCTCGGGGATCAGGATGTCGCCGTGGGGACCGGTCACCGCGTGGAAGACACCGAGCTCGGGCGTGTAGGAGAACCGGCCGCCCTCGGTGGAAGCAGTCGGCTCCTCGGTGATCTCGAACCGGAGGTGGTTCCAGCCGCGCAGCGCGGAGGCGATGCCGGCGGCCGAGCCGACGGACCCGGCCCAGGACATCTCCGTGCGGTAGGTGCCGGACTGGGCCGGCTGAGGCGTCCAAACCGGGTTGACGGGTACGCCGAGTACGCCGCCCACCGCCCACTCGACGTGCGGGCTCAGTGCGGACGGCGCGGAGTGGACGTAGAGCACGCCCCTGGTTGCGCTGGTGTTGATGCTCACTGCGACTCCTCTGCCTTCACCTCCGGCGCGAGCTACGCCTTCCCCAGCGGGCTCGTCTGCGGTGATCGACGGTGGACATCGAGTGACGCGTGTGTAGTTATGTCTCCATTGTGGCCTATGAGGCCCTTGAGCACCAGAAATTGGGGTTAGTTGCCCCGGCGGGTCGCGCGGGCGGTACGCCGCGGACCCAGCTCCATCAGGGTGTCCACGACCTCCCGGGCGATCCCCAGGCCGCCGAGATGGCTCTCCCCGTCGATCACCTTCAGGGCGGCATCGGGGAGCCGGTCCACCATGTGCCGGCCGTGCGCGAACGGCACGATGTGGTCCTCGTCGCCGTGCCACCAGCGCACCGGCACGGAGACCTCGGCCGGGCCGAAGCCCCACGGCCGGGTGAACAGCACCAGGTCGCTGATCGGGGCGGACGTCTGGAAACGGCTGCCGTTCAGCAGGTCGTCGAGGAACATCGCCTTGACCTCCGGCCGCGAGAGCAGGTTCTTGTCGCCCGGTGGCTGCGCCGCGGCGTACAGATCCAGGCCGGGGCCGGCCAGCGGCCGGACCAGCCGGATAGCTCCAGTGAGCGCGACACCCAACGGCACCCGCGCTGCGATCAGCAACGGCGCCAGGCGGACGGCCAGCTGGATGACGCCGCCCTCCGGCGCGTCGGGGCCCCGGGTCGGCGCGACCCCACCGAGAACGCCCACGCCGTGGATCCGGTCGGGGAGCGAGGCACCCGCCGCCAGCGCGTACGGTCCCCCGCCGGACAGGCCGATGATCCGAGCCGTGTCGACGGCGAGGGTGTCGAGCAGGATCTCGAGATCGGCCGTCCAGTCGAGCACGTTCGGGTACAGGTAGGGCGTAGAGGAACCGATGCCGGGCCGGTCGATCCCGATGATCCGCAGGCCCTGCTCCTCGGCGTACGTGCGGGCCTCCAGCGGGATCTGCCGACGCGCGCCCGGGGTGCCGTGCATCCAGACGACGACTGGCCCGGTCCGTGAGCCGTACTCGGCGAAGCTGAGCCGGCGCTCGTCTCGCACGGCGACGGTTCCCTCGAGCGCCGGACGCTTGACGTTCCCCATGAGCACGGAGTCTTCCACGAGTCGTCGAGCGTCGCGGGACGGTCTCCTAGAGTGACGCCATGTCCGAGCCTGCCCTCGTCGTACGGCAGCGCGGGCGGGCTCGGCTGGTGGTCGGGATCGTGGTCGTCGCACTGCTCGTGGCGCTCGCGGTGTGGTACGTGAACAGCCCGAGCGCGCTGCCCACGTCCAACGTCACGGTGAATGCCTCGACCGCCGCAGGCCAGCCGGTCTACCTGGGTGTGTTCGCCGCCACCGACGAGTTCGAGCGCACCCTGCACCTCTCCGGCGTCAAGGTGCGCACGACCGCCAACACCCAGGTCGACGTCGTGCCCTACCTGTGCCGGGACGGCTCGCTGGCGGTGACGACCGACCCGGATGCGTTCTGCGGCGACCTCGTCAACCCCGAGGGTGAGACGTTCGCTCCCGGCGACTCGATCGTGCTGGAGGTATCCAGCGACGAGACCGCGATCGCGGTCATCGACCGGGTCCGACTCGGATTCCGAGAGGGTCTGCAGTGGGGCACGCTGGAGGCGGGCTCGCCCGCGCTAGTCACCATCCAGGCCCGGTAGCGACGCAGCGCTACTGGCGCTTCTCGAGCAGCTCGGCCCGGCTCGCCGCGTCCGTGATCTCGTCGCTGTCGATCGCCTGGGTCCGGTGGAACCACGCCAGAGCGTCGTTCTCGCGGCCGGCCGCCTCGAGCGTGTCGGCATACGCGTAGCGCAGCCGGACCACCCACGCCGCCCGGCTCTTGCTGTTGAGAGGTGCCAGCTCCAGGGTGCGCAGGGCGGCGTCGTGCTGGCCCATGTCGCGGCGGGCACCGGCCTCCACGATCGTCATCTCGGCCTTCGCCGCCGGCTCGAAGCCCTCCACGGACGGGTTCCGGGCCAGCTTGATGGCCTGCTCCGGCTGACCGAGCGCCCGATGACAGTCGGCCATGATCGGCAGGTAGGCGGTCGCGCCGTTCATCCGTTTGGCCGCCCGCAGCTCGGCCAGTGCCTCCGAGTAGTGGCCGGCGGCGTACGCCGCCTCACCGAGCGCCTCGCGCACGACGGCGAGCCTGGGCGCGCGGGAGCGTGCCGCCTTCGCATGCTGGTACGCCGTCTCCGGGTCGTCGTCGATCAGCATCCCGGCCGCGGCCAGGTGCCGGGCGACCCGGGCAGCGAGCTTCTCGGGCAGGCCCTTCAGCTGCGCCGAGACGCTGCGGTCCAGCTCCTTGCCGGTGATGTCGGCGGGCAGCTCGGGTCCG
Organism: uncultured Actinomycetota bacterium; assembly: GCA_963729095.1. Taxonomy (GTDB): domain Bacteria; phylum Actinomycetota; class Actinomycetes; order Propionibacteriales; family Nocardioidaceae; genus Nocardioides. The sequence continues at coordinate 169,232 of CAVSMX010000047.1, forward strand.
TCGTAGGCGGACTGCTCCGCCGTGCGCGGCCGCTCCTTGTCGGCGGGACGCTTCCAGTCCCGCCTCGACTGCGGCTTGCGGGGTCGACGGTTCTCGGCCACGAGGGCTCACTCTTTTCTGTTTCGATGTGCAAATACGAGTAGAGGCCACCTTAACGGTGGCCTCTACCCTTAATGTTTGTCCGGCGGCGTCCTACTCTCCCACAGCCTCTCGGTTGCAGTACCATTGGCGCTGGCAGGCTTAACTTCCGGGTTCGGGATGGGTCCGGGTGTTTCCCTGTCGCTATGGCCGCCGTAACTCTATGAACCACCGGGCCCCGGGGTTGTTGTTTCACCGGGTGGTGGTTGGATTTGTGGACGCGAGGACCCCTGCCTTGTGGGTGGGGGTCTTTTTGTGTGCGCGTGTGGTTTGTGGTTTTGGTTGAGGGTTTGTGTTGGCAAGCCCTCGGCCTATTAGTACCGGTCGGCTGGTGCATTGCTGCTGTCCACCTCCGGCCTATCAACCCAATAGTCTGTTGGGGGCCTTACCCACTTACGTGGTGGGAAACCTTATCTTGAAACGTGCTTCCCGCTTAGATGCGTTCAGCGGTTATCACTTCCGAACGTAGCTAACCAGCCGTGCCCCTGGCGGGACAACTGGCACACCAGAGGTTCGTCCATCCCGGTCCTCTCGTACTAGGGACAGCTTTTCTCAAGTTTCCTGCGCGCGCGGCGGATAGGGACCGAACTGTCTCACGACGTTCTAAACCCAGCTCGCGTGCCGCTTTAATGGGCGAACAGCCCAACCCTTGGGACCTACTCCGGCCCCAGGATGCGACGAGCCGACATCGAGGTGCCAAACCATCCCGTCGATATGGACTCTTGGGGAAGATCAGCCTGTTATCCCCGGGGTACCTTTTATCCGTTGAGCGACCACGCTTCCACTTGCCATGGCCGGATCACTAGTTCCGACTTTCGTCCCTGCTCGACATGTCTGTCTCACAGTCAAGCTCCCTTGTGCACTTACACTCGCCACCTGATTGCCAACCAGGCTGAGGGAACCTTTGAGCGCCTCCGTTACATTTTAGGAGGCAACCGCCCCAGTTAAACTACCCATCAGGCACTGTCCCTGATCCAGATCATGGACCTAGGTTAGACATCTAGTACGACCAGAGTGGTATTTCAACGTTGACTCCACCCAAACTGGCGTCTGGGTTTCATAGTCTCCCACCTATCCTACACAAGCCGAACCAAACACCAATACCAAACTATAGTAAAGGTCCCGGGGTCTTTCCGTCCTGCCGCGCGTAACGAGCATCTTTACTCGTAGTGCAATTTCGCCGAGTCCATGGTTGAGACAGCGCCCAAGTCGTTACTCCATTCGTGCAGGTCGGAACTTACCCGACAAGGAATTTCGCTACCTTAGGATGGTTATAGTTACCACCGCCGTTTACTGGGGCTTAAATTCTCCGCTTCACCACACGAGGTGGCTAACAGGTCCTCTTAACCTTCCAGCACCGGGCAGGAGTCAGTCCGTATACATCGTCTTACAACTTCGCACGGACCTGTGTTTTTAGTAAACAGTCGCTTGGGCCTGGTCTCTGCGACCCTCACCGCTACCCCCAGCTAGTGGGTTCACGGATCGGGTCCCCCTTCTCCCGAAGTTACGGGGGCATTTTGCCGAGTTCCTTAACCATGGTTCACTCGATCGCCTTGGTATTCTCTACCTGATCACCTGAGTCGGTTTGGGGTACGGGCGGCGCGTTGCTCGCTAGAGGTTTTTCTCGACAGCATAGGATCACCCACTTCCCCCATACGGGGTCGGCGTCACCTCTCAGGTCCGACATCCAAGTCAGCCAGCCGGATTTGCCTAGCTGGCACCCTACGGGCTTACCCACGCAACAACCATCGGCGTGGTTGGGCTACCTTCCTGTGTCACCCCATCGCTTGACTACTACCGGTTCGGGTCCCACGCTCCGCCCACCGCTCCAAGCCCGAAGGCTCGGTGACGGGGGTTTCGGGTGGTTAGCATCACCGGGTTCGTCAGGGACGCAACTTTGCCGGTACGGGAATATCAACCCGTTGTCCATCGACTACGCCTGTCGGCCTCGCCTTAGGTCCCGACTTACCCAGGGCAGATTAGCTTGACCCTGGAACCCTTGATCATTCGGCGCACAGGTTTCTCACCTGTGATTCGCTACTCATGCCTGCATTCTCACTCGTGCCACATCCACAGCTGGGTCACCCCGCTGCTTCACCCGTGGCACGACGCTCCCCTACCCATCCACACACCTGAACCCGACGGGACAAGCCCCCCGGGTTGGGTTACACGTGTGAATGCCATAGCTTCGGCGGATGACTTGAGCCCCGCTACATTGTCGGCGCGGAATCACTTGACCAGTGAGCTATTACGCACTCTTTCAAGGGTGGCTGCTTCCAAGCCAACCTCCTGGTTGTCACTGCGACTCCACATCCTTTTCCACTTAGTCACCACTTAGGGGCCTTAGCTGATGGTCTGGGCTGTTTCCCTCTCGACTACGAAGCTTATCCCCCGCAGTCTCACTGCTGCGCTCTCACTTACCGGCATTCGGAGTTTGGCTAACGTCAGTAACCTGGTCGGGCCCATCGGCTATCCAGTGCTCTACCTCCGGCAAGAAACACACAACGCTGCACCTAAATGCATTTCGGGGAGAACCAGCTATCACGGAGTTTGATTGGCCTTTCACCCCTATCCACAGGTCATCCCCTCAGTTTTCAACCTAAGTGGGTTCGGTCCTCCACGCGGTCTTACCCGCGCTTCAACCTGCCCATGGATAGATCACTCCGCTTCGGGTCTTGATCGCGCTACTCAAACGCCCTCTTCGGACTCGCTTTCGCTACGGCTACCCCCCACGGGTTAACCTCGCAACACAACGCAAACTCGCAGGCTCATTCTTCAAAAGGCACGCCATCACCCCCACACAAGGCGGAGGCTCTGACGGATTGTAGGCACACGGTTTCAGGTACTATTTCACTCCCCGCCAGGGGTACTTTTCACCTTTCCCTCACGGTACTAGTCCGCTATCGGTCACCAAGAAGTATTTAGGCTTAACGGGTGGTCCCGCCAGATTCACACACCATTACAGGGGTGGCGTGTTACTTGGGAAAACACTCGACAGGTCCGCGCTTACATCTACGGGG
>CAVSMX010000048.1:0-203434 GCA_963729095.1 uncultured Actinomycetota bacterium
CACCGGCGGGTTCGCCGGCGCGCTCGTGGGCGCGCAGCACCGCCTCCCGGCTCGGGGCCGTGCAGAGGCAGAACGCCGTACCCGACTCCGAGTCGAGCCAGGTCCGCTCGAACCGCACGCCCTCGGAACCTTCGACCGCCAGCCGGTTGTCGTGCGCGTCACGGAGCTGCTGCTCCGTCGCACCCACGAACCCGCAGTGGATATCGATGTACCTTGCCATGAACTCCTCCAGAAGCTTCTTGCCGATGGAAGGAGGGTCCCGGGAACGCACGGCATCGGTCATCGGTCGAATTACCGACAAGGTGGTTCTCTGTGGCGACGGACATCAGCACCAGCGCGATCCACGGCAGGGACGACCTGCTCGCTCTCGCGGAGCGCCGCCTCGCCGACGTACGCGAGGGGAAGGGGCACCTCCTGCTGCTGTCGGGCGAGGCCGGCATCGGTAAGACGCGTCTTCTCCACGCCGTGCAGGGGCTGGCCGATGGGTTCACGCTGTGGGGTGCAGGTGCCTTCCCCCAGGACGTCGAGCTGTCCGCCGGGCTGCTGCTCGACCTCGGGTACGCGATGTCGCGATCGGCCGATGCCGACGTGGCCGACCGGGGTCGCGAGCTGGTGAGCGATCTCGCCGGCCTCACCGATGCCGTCGACGACCCCGGCGATGCGCACCGCAAGCGCCGGGTGCTCGTTCTGGAGGCGGCGGACCGACTGGCGTCCCTGGCCGCGGACGGCCCCGCGCTGCTGGCGCTCGAGGACCTGCACTGGTGCGACGAGCTCAGCCTGGAGGTCGTGGGGCACCTCGCCCGCAGGCTGCCGTCCCTGCCGCTGCTGGTGGTCGGCACGCTGCGCAGCGACGAGCTCCATCAGGACGTGCCGGTGCGTGCCTGGCGCTCGCGGATGCTCCTCCAGCGCTTCGCGGAGGAGGCCCGGCTGCCCCGGCTCGACCTGGAGCAGACCACCCGGATGGTGCACGAGCTGCTCCCCTCGAGCCCACCCTCGCCCGGGCTGATCGAGCTGGTTCTCGAGCGATCGGGCGGCGTCCCGCTGCACGTCGAGGAGCTCGTGAACGCGGCCGCCCAGGGGCGCCTGGCCGGCGACCCGCACTACGTCCCGGACAGCCTGGCCGAGGCGATCCAGCAACGCTTCCGGATGCTTTCCTCCACTGGCCAGGAGTGCGCCGTAGCGGCCGCCGTCGTACGCCGCAGCTTCGACCTCGAGCTGTTGGCCGCCGTGGCCGGCATGCCCCTGGAGGATGCGGCCGCGAGCCTCGACGAGCTGATCGACCGGCACTTCGTGCACGAGGAGTACCCGGCGTGGTTCGGCTACCGCCACGCGCTGATCCGGGACGCCATCGAGGCGGCCGCGCCGATCGCGCGACGCCGCGCCCTGCACGCCCGGGTGGCCGAGGAGGCACGCACCCGGGTCGAGCTTGGCGGCGATGCGTACCGCTCGGCCCACCACGAGGAAGCCGGCCAGCTCGCCGAGGCATCGGAGTCGGCGGCTACGGCGGCCGAGCGGGCCTCCGCCCTGTCCGCGCACCAGGAGGCGCTCGAGCTCCTGCACCGGGCCGTGCGCTGCCTCGGTGACGACCAGGAGCGCCTGGCCGACCTGCTGGCCCGGCGGGCGTGCGAGGCCGCCGCCAACGACCTCAACGCGCTTGCCGCGCAGGACTTCGAGACGGCGCGGGCGCTGCTCATCGAACGCGGCCAGGTCCGCGAGGCGGCGGCCCTGCTGCCCGACCTGGTCGCGGCGCGGCACCTCCTGGGAGATCCGCTGCCGGCCCGCATCGCATTGCTCGACGAGGGCCTGGCCGTCGCCGGCGACGGCGAGCTGAGAGCCGCGCTGATGTCCGCCAAGGCCGCGGCGTACCTCGTCGACGACCGCCTCGACGAAGCCATCCTGGCTGGCGAGGAGGCGCTCGCGATCGCCGAGAGGGACGAGTGGACCCGCCTTGACACCGCGGCGACGCTGGGCTCGGTCCTCGTCTACGCGGGCCGGATGGACGAAGGGTGGGAGATGCTCGAGCGGACCACCCGACGGGCGGCTGAGCTCGAGCTCGAAGGGGCGGCGGCCCGCGGCTATCGCCTGATCGGGTCGACCGCGTCGACCTTGAACGAGTACGAACGCGCCGAGCGATGGCTCAACAAGGGCGTCGAGTACGCCGACCGCACCGAGCAGTGGAACCACCGGCACTACATGGCCGCCCACCTGGCACACGTCTGGTGGTGCCGCGGACGGTGGGTCGACGCCGACCGGTCCGCGCAGCACGCCCTGCACGAGCGGGAGGGCGGGATCACCACCCGCATCGTCGCCCTGCACGTCGCGGGGTTCGTCGCCCTCGGCCGCGGGCACGGCGATGCCGCCGTACGGCTGCTCGAGGAGGCGCGTGAGCTCGGGGACCAGATGGGCGAGCTGCAGCGTTTCTCACCGGCCCTATGGGGGCTGGCCGAGTGCGCGGTGCTGCGCGGCGACCACGCCGCGGCGGTGACGTTCACCGAGGCGGGTTTCGAGGCGTCCCACGAGGTGGCCGATGCCGCCAGCCTGTTCCCGTTCCTGGTCACCGGGACCCGCGCGCGGCTCGCGCTGTCGGAGCCGGCCGCCGCCCAGGCCTGGGCGGAGAAGGTGTCCGCCGACCTCCACGCCCGCGGCATCCCGGGCACTCTCCCGGCCGTCGAGCACGCGGAGGGCCTGATCCAGCTCGCGGCCGGCCGCACCGGCAAGGCCCGCGAACTCCTCGGCGCCGCGCGAGCGGGCTGGTCCTCGCGGGACCGGTGGTGGGAGGCGCAGTGGTGCGCCCTCGACCTGGCGCGGTGCGCGCTGGCGTCGAACCGCCGTACCGAAGCCTCGACGCTCATCGAGGGGGTGCGGGACGCAGCTGCAGCGATCGCGTCCCGACCGCTCCTGGACGCCGCCCGCGAGCTGGCGTCCCGCCTCGACGAGCACGACGCCGCCCAACCGTGGTCGCCGCTCACCCTCCGGGAGCTCGAGGTGGCGCGCCTGGTCGCTCAGGGGCGGACCAACCGCGAGATCGCGGGAGAGCTCCGGATCACCGTGCGAACGGCGGGCTCCCACCTGGAGCACATCCGCGCCAAGCTGGGCATGAGCCGTCGCTCGGAGATCGCCGCGTGGGTCGCCTCGATCCAGGACCAGGACGCCTGACGGATCCGCCGATCAGGCGATGGGCGGCTCTGCTTCCTCGTCGCTGTGGATGTCGATCCGCCAGCCGGTGAGGCGGGCGGCCAGGCGGGCGTTCTGGCCCTCCTTGCCGATGGCGAGGGACAGCTGGTAGTCCGGGACCACCACCCGGGCCGACTTGGCGGCCTCGTCGACGATGTCGACGCTGTTGACGCGGGCCGGCGACAGGGCGTTCGCGACCAGCTCCTGCGGGTCCTCCGACCAGTCGACGATGTCGATCTTCTCGCCGTGCAGCTCGGACATCACGTTGCGCACCCGCTGGCCCATCGGGCCGATGCAGGCACCCTTGGCGTTCACGCCCTGGGCCTCGGTCCACACCGCGATCTTGGTGCGGTGACCGGCCTCGCGGGCGATGGCCGAGATCTCGACGGTGCCGTCGGCGATCTCGGGCACCTCCAGGGCGAACAGCTTCTTCACCAGGTTGGGGTGGGAGCGCGACAGGGTGATCTGCGGCCCGCGCATGCCCTTGCGCACCGACACCACCAGGCACTTGATCCGGGTGCCGTGCTGGTAGTCCTCACCGGGCACCCGCTCGCCGACCGGGAGCAGGGCCTCGAGCTTGCCGAGGTCGACCATCACGTCGTCGGGGTTGCGACCCTGCTGGATCACCCCCGAGATGATGTCGCCCTCCTTGCCGGAGAACTCACCGAACTTGATGTCGTCCTCGGCGTCCCTCAGCCGCTGCAGCATGATCTGCTTCGCGGTGGTGGCGGCGATCCGGCCGAAGCCCTCGGGCGTGTCGTCGTACTCCCCCACGACCTCGCCCTCGTCGTCGATCTCGGAGGCGAGCACGGTGACGTGCCCCGACTTGCGGTCGAGCACCACCCGCGCCTGCTCCTGCGCCCCCGGCGTCTTGTGGTACGCCGTCAGCAGGGCCTGCTCGATCGCCTCGACGAGCACCTCGAACGAGATCTCCTTCTCGCGTTCCAGCATCCGCAGGATGCTCAGGTCGATGTCCATCACTCGCCGTCCTTCTGCTTGCGGTTGAACTCGACCTGCACCAGCGCCTTCTTCACCTGCGCGTAGGGAACCTCGCGTTGGCTGCCGGACACGTCGAGGGAGGCGGCGGCGTCGGTGGCCGAGATGATCCGGCCCTGAAGCGTCGCTCCGTCGTCGAGGGTGACCTTGACCAGGCGGTCGAGGTTGCGGCGCCAGTGCCGCGACCTGGTCAGCGGGCGGTCCACGCCACGGGAGGTGACCTCGAGCGTGTAGGGCTGCTCGCCCATCACATCGGAGTCGTCGAGCACCCGGCTCACCTCACGGGTCGCCGCTGCCACGTCGTCCAGCGTCACGCCGCCGTCCTTGTCGACCGCCACCCGGAGCACGCGACGCTTGCCGGCGGGGGTCACCTCGACGGACTCGACGTCGAGACCCTGGGCTGCAAGGGGGTCGACCAGCTCCGCCTCGATCCGCTCAGCGGTCGTCGTCCGGCTGGCACTCATCGGTGTCGACCTCCTTGTGCTGTTGTGGTGGCGCATCTCCACCATAGCGACTGATCGATGCATCCCGAGGACCCGGAGATAGGGTCGCCGCGTGTCCCAGCCGATCGTCGTCACGAGCCGCCGTACGGCGTTGGGCGGCGCGCTGGCGGGACTGGTCGCGGTCACCGGATGCGACAACGACCCGCGGTGGGGCACGGCACCACGCGGCGAGCCGTCCGCGCCTCCCGTGGACGCCGACGCCGAGCTCGTCGACAGGGTGGGCTCGCACATCGCTACGGCGTGGGCGACGGTGTCCTCCGCGCGGAGGCAGAGTCCGGAGCTGCGCCGATCCCTGCGCCCGCTGCAGCGCATGCACGAGGAGCACCTCGCGGTCCTCGACGCCGGCAAGGATCTGGAGAATCGCCCCCAACAGGTCGCACGCGAGGTCAGGGCAGCCGAGACGACACTTCAGCGGCAGCTGACCGACGCCGCGCTCCGCGCCGAGAGCGGGGCGCTTGCCAAGGTGCTGGCCTCGATGGCGGCCGCGGTCGCCCAGCAGCTGGCCGTGCTCTCAACACCCCACGACGTTCTTCGCCTCCCCCGCTTCGCTCCTCCGCCGAACAACGCCGCGGGGACCCCGGGAAAGACGTACGCCGAGGCCCTGCAGACCACCCTGGCCGGCGAGCACGCCGCCATCTACGTCTACGGCGCACTGGGCGCCCAGACCTCGCAGTCCGGCGCGCCCGCCCTCTACGCCGCGATCACCGACGCCTACGAGGCGCACCGGGCCCGGCGGGACCAGCTGGTCGCGATGCTGAGCGACCTGGGCGAGGAGCCGGTGGCCGCGGAGCCGGTCTACGAGCTGCCCGCGAACCTGGGTGCCACCGACGCGGTGACCGCCCGGGCGCTGGAGATCGAGCGGTCCTGCGCGTCGACGTACGCGTTCCTGGTGGCCAACAGTCCGTCCCCGGAGCGGCGGCTCCCGGTGAACCTGCTGATACAGACTGCGGTCCGCGAACTCGCCTTCCGGGGAACCCCCGAGACGCTCCCCGGAAGTGACGAGTACGCGGACCGCTAATGGCCTGGGACAGAGGCCTGAGGGAGAAGCGGGGGTGGGATCCCGAGTGCTTCCCCTCGGTGACTAGTCTGCAAGTTCGTCCCGCTGCATGAAATCACTTCCGTGACTCACATATTCGCATTGCACAAACATGCAGGTCTCCGCCGATGATGGTCGCGCTCAGCCGCGGTAGGCGGTCCACATCTGGGACATCCGCGAGCTCTGACCGGGCGTGAACTGGTCGTAGCAGGAGTCGTAGCTGTAGTCCATGTAGTTGTGGATCGGGTCCAGACCCGGCAGCGAGCAGGTGTCGGCGCCCACCGGGCAGCCGCTGCTCGGACCCGCCTGGGCGGGGGTGTCGCTCACCTCGTCGTTGGTGCTCGTGCAACCGCCCTGGAAGGTGTGGTAGAGCCCGAGCCAGTGGCCGGCCTCGTGGGTGGCCGTCTTGCCGAGGTCGAAGTTGGTCGCGTCCCCGCCCGGGAGCGAGGAGTACTGCACCCGGATCCCGTCGATGGAGGGCTGGCTGCTGTAGTCCCAGGGGAAGGTGGCGATGCCGAGGTAGGAGAAGTCGACCAGCCAGATGTTCAGCGCGTTCGCGCCGCCCTGTCGGGTCTGGGACCGATAGGTCGTGCTGGCGCCGTCGCGGTGCCAGGTGTTGTTGTAGAACCGGTCGGTGCCGGCGAGAGAGAACGAGAAACCGGTGGTCGCGGCGTCGCCGGACTCGGCCCCGCCGTACGTCTCGTTCAGTACGTCGATCTGGTCGGCTATCTGGGCGTCGCTGACGTCACCCTCTCCCGAGGCGCCGGCCATCACGTGGACGTAGACCGGGACCGTTGCCGCGGCCTTCTTGGCCTTCTTCTGGCTGATCCCCTTGCGGTCCAGGATCCGGTCGGTGCGGGCCTCGATGGTCCGCTGCTCCTTCGCGCTGATGCCCCGGTGATCGAGGGCCCGCCCGCCGCGGGCGCCGGCTCCGGCCCCGTCGTCATGACACTCCTGCTCGACGTTGTTGCCGGTGGTGCCGACCGTCGTCGTGGCGGTCGCCGTGACGGCGCTCAGGGCGAGTGTTGCGGCGCTGACCGTGGTGACGGCCAGGACTCGCATTCCGAATCTGTGCATCTGGGGACATCCCTCCGTTCGGCCACCGTCCGAGTACGGTGGCGAGCGCCGCAACTCTTCCCCGCGATCGCTCGGGAGCGCCACGATCTTCCCGTTGCGGATTCCTGCGATGCACAAATTCGCAGAAAGTGATGACTCCTCAGGCCCAGCCGGCGACCAGGTCGCGGATCTCGGAAAGGCGGTGCGCCACCGCGTCCGGCTCCCCCTCGGTGTGTCCCACCTGCTCGGCCGGGATCTGGCTGAGCGGGATGTGAATGGCCCGCAGTCCGGCGTTGTGGGCGCCCCAGATGTCTTCGAAGAGCCGGTCGCCGACGTACACGCAGCGCGCGGGATCGTCGACCTCCACGGCCTGCATCGCCGCGGTGAACGCCTTCGGGGACGGCTTGGTCCAAGGGATCTCGGAGGAGTAGACGGCGCCGTCGATCAGGCCGAGCACACCGTCGCGCTCGAAGACCTGCTCGTGGAAGGCCCGCGGCCAGATCGTGTTCGAGAGCACGCCCACCTTGATCCCGTCCGCGCGGAGCGCCTCCCAGAGCGGACCCACCTCGGGGTCCGTGGAGGTGTGGGGTTCCCAGAAGTCGTAGTAGGCACCGAGCAGGTCAGGATCGTGGTCGAGGCCGGCCTCGGCGAACAGGTCGTCGACGGTGCCGCTCTGCTGATGGTCGCGGGAGCGGCTCCAGATCACGTTGCCCGCCTCGTGGAGACGCTTCCGGGACACCTCGACGTCGTGATCGGCGTTGACCACCGCTTGCGCGAGCGCCAGCGACTCCGCATGGAAGTCGATGTCGTGCCAGCGGGTCAGCGTCCCGCCCCAGTCGAAGATGACAGCGTCCACTCCAGGCATGGCCCGGAGGCTAGCCGCACCCTCAAGCGGCGAACGACGCAATTTCGTCCGCCAGCCGCTCGGACTGGTCGAGCGCGACGAACGTGCGCGCGTCAGGGAACCGCACCAGGCGGGCGTCGGGGAAGGTCTCGGCCAGCCGCTCACCGAGCCGGATCTTGAAGAAGCGGTCCTCCGGCGCCCACGCGATCAGCACCGGCCGCTCGAATCGGTGCAGCCGGGTGGCGACGTCGGCGAGATCCTTGGCGGCCCAGCCCTTCAGGAACCGGGCCGTGTCGCGGCGCACCCCCTCCGAGGTCAGGGAGGGTCGCAGCCATCGCTGGGTCTCCGCCGACGTCATCGGTCGCTTCGTCAGCGGACCGAAGCCGAGCCGGCCGTTGGCGATCGCGGACCAGCGCATCGGCTGGAGTGCGATCCGGGAGGCCACCGGGTGCCGACCCAGCCGGAAGAGCAGGTTGAAGGGGAAGGGTGGGAAGACGTCGAACGCGTCGCAGTTGGTGAGCACCAGGCGCCCGATCCGGGAGGCGTCCTCATCGAGGAGGAACTGGCACACCGCTCCCCCGGTGTCGTTGCCCACCAGGACCACGTCGCGAAGGTCGAGCGCCTCGAGGAAGCTGATGATGACGCGAGCGACAGCGCGCGGACTGAGCTCGGCGTCCGGCCGCATCGGCGTGACGTGCGACGCGAGCGGCCAGGTCGGGGCGTAGGCGCGGAACCCGGCGGTGCCCAGCCGCTCCGGGACATCGGCCCACAGGGTGTCGTCGACCAGGAACCCGTGCACGAACACGACGGGCCGGCCGTCCTCGGGACCCGCGACGCGGTAGTGGATGGTGCCGGCCGGCAGGTCGATCGTGGTTCTGGTGGTCTCCGTGGTCCTCATGGCGCGACTCCGATAGTGTTGCGTACAGGTTGTACGTAACTTACGGACAGAGTGTATGAAAAGCAAGCGCACCCAGGCCGATCGCTCCGCCGCTACCCGTGCGGCGTTGGTCACAGCCGCCCGACCGCTCTTCGCCGCCAAGGGGTACGCCGCGGTGGGCACCGACGAGGTGGCCAGGGCGGCCGGGGTGACCCGTGGCGCGCTCTACCACCAGTTCGCCGGGAAGGAGGAGCTGTTCGCGGCGGTGTTCGAGCAGGTCGAGGCGGAGATCTCCGACGGGATCGCGGCCGGACTGCTCACGGGCGGCGGCGATCCGGCCCGGGTCCTCCACGACGGCATCGACGCCTGGCTGGCCGTGTGCGCCGAGCCCGAGGTGCACCGCATCGTGCTGATCGACGCGCCCGCGGCGCTCGGCTGGGAGCGATGGCGCGAGATCGGGCAGCGGTACGGCGTGGGCCTGGTCGAGGCGGCCGTCCAGTCCCTGATGGACGCCGGCGTGCTGGCCGCGCAGCCGGTACGCCCGCTCGCGCACGTGCTGATCGGGGCGCTCGAGGAGGCGGCGCTCTACGCGGCGCGCGCCGAGGACCCGGAGGCAGCCACGGCCGAGGTGCGGGTGGCGTTGGTGGCCCTCGTCGACGGGCTGCTCAGGTCCTGACCAGGCGCACCAGGTGGTCGACCACGTGGTCGGCGTGGACATCCTCGCGCTCGCCGGTACGCCGATCCTTGACCTCGATCACTCCGTCCGCGAGGCCCCTGCCGACCACCACGATCGTGGGTACGCCGATCAGCTCGGCGTCCTTGAACTTCACGCCCGGGCTGACCTTGCCGGTCCGGTCGTCGTAGATGACCTCGACGCCGGCCCGGTCGAGCTCGTGGGCGATCCGCTCGGCCGCGGCGACGATCGCCTCGTCCTTGCCGGCGGCGACGAGGTGGACGTCGGCGGGCGCGACGTGGCGCGGCCAGCACAGGCCGAGGTCGTCGAGCGTGCCCTCGGCGATCGCGGCGACGGCGCGGGACGGTCCGACGCCGTAGGAGCCCATCGTGACGGTGACCAGCTTTCCCTGCTCGTCGAGCACCTGCAGGCCGAGGGCGTCGGCGTACACGCGGCCGAGCTGGAAGATGTGGCCCATCTCGATCCCGCGAGCGGACTCGAGAGTGCCTTCGTCGCAGTTCGGGCAGGAGTCGCCGTCGCGCACGTCGGCCGCCTCGATGATGCCGTCAGGGGTGAAGTCGCGGCCGGCCACCAGGTCGAGGACGTGGCTCCCGTCGACGTCCGCCCCGGTCACCCAGCGGGTCCCCTCGACGACGCGAGGGTCGACGACGTAGCGGATCCCGGTGGCGTTGCTCTCACCCAGTACGCCGGGCCCGATGTAGCCCTTGGCCAGCGCGGGGTACTTCTTGAACTCCGCCTCGTCGAAGGGCTCGACCTCGGTCGGCTCCATCTGTCCCTCGAGCCGCTTCTGGTCGACCTCGCGGTCGCCGGGTAGGCCGATCGCGATCGGCTCGCGGGTTCCGTCGGGGTGCTTGAGGACGACCAGCACGTTCTTGAGGGTGTCGGCGGCCGCCCAGGGACGATCGTCGCGCGGGAACTTCTCGTTGAGGTGGTCGACGAGCGTCTCGATCGTTGGCGTGGCCGGCGTCTGCTCGGCGTGCGCGGCCGGCGCGTCGTCGTACGGCACCGGGGCTGGGGCGTGCACCTGGACCGCCTCGACGTTGGCGGCGTAGTCGCACTTGGTGCAGCGCACGTAGGTGTCCTCGCCGACATCGGCCTTCGCGAGGAACTCCTCCGACTTCGAACCGCCCATCGCGCCGGACGTCGCCTTCACGATGACGTACTCGAACCCGAGGCGGTCGAAGATCCGCACGTAGGCGTCGCGGTGCTTCTGGTAGCTGGCGTCGAGGCCGGCGTCGTCGACGTCGAACGAGTAGGAGTCCTTCATCACGAACTCCCGGCCGCGCAGCAGCCCGGCCCGCGGGCGCGCCTCGTCGCGGTACTTCGTCTGGATCTGGTAGATGGTCAGCGGCAGGTCCTTGTACGACGAGTACATGTCCTTCACCACGAGAGTGAACATCTCCTCGTGGGTGGGGCCGAGGAGGTAGTCGGCCCCCTTGCGGTCCTGCAGCCGGAAGATGCCGTCGCCATAGTCGGTCCAGCGGTTGCTCGCTTCGTACGGCTCCTTGGGCAGCAGGGCCGGGAAGGACAGTTCCTGGCCGCCGATGGAGTTCATCTCGTCGCGGATGATCGTCTCGATCTTGCGCAGCACGCGCAGCCCCAGCGGCAGCCAGGTGTAGATGCCGGGCGCGGCCCGCCGGATGTAGCCCGCGCGGACGAGGAGCCGGTGGCTCGGCACCTCAGCGTCCGCGGGGTCCTCACGCAAGGTCCGCACGAACAGGCTCGACATCCGCAGAATCATGATCGCAAGGCTACGGCCCCGGTACGCCCGGCCGCGAAGCGGATTCAGCACGCTCCTCCAGCGACGCCGGTCAGAACATCACCGTCGAGAACCTGGTGGTCTCCCGGAACCCCACACGCTCGTAGGCCCGGCGGGCCGGCTCGTTCCAGGCGTTGACGTAGAGGGAAACGGACGGGGCGATGGTCGCCTGCACCTGCTCGACCACGGCGGCCATGCCGGCCACTGCCAGACCTTCTCCGCGGCGCTCCGGCGGGACCCACACCCCCTGGACCTGCGCCGCATCCGGGGTCGCGCAGGCGACCTCGGCCTTGAACACCAGGGCGCCGCGCTCGAAGCGGGCGAACGACCAGCCGCGGCTCATCAGCTGGGTGACCCGCGCCCGGTAGAGGTCGGCGCCACCCCCTGCCTCCGGGGACACCCCCACCTCCTCGGTGTACATCGCCACGCACGCGGGGTAGAGCACGGACAGGTCCCGGCGCTCGGTACGTCGCACCTGCGGGTCCGACGCCACCTGCGGGGGTCCGTCGATCACCAGGTGCGGCTGCTCCCACCGGGTCTCCCGCGGGCGTCCCCAGGAGTCCGCCACCTCGTCCCAGAACGGCCGCACCGCTGCATGCGGGCCGACGATCGTGGAAACGCTGCGGTGTCGGGTCAGGGCTCGCTCGGCGAACGCCCGGGCGTCCTCGGGCTCGGCCTCGACGGGCACCAGGTTGGCGCCGACGTGGCACGCCGCGACCAGCTTGCCGTCGTCGTACCGACCCCAGACCTCGCCGCCCAGCCAGCGCGGCTCCAGGCTGGTGGTGCGGGCCCGGTAGGCCGCGAACACGTTGACGACCGGATCCTTCGCGGTGAGCGCGAGGAACGCGTCCAGGTCAGGCGTCCCAAGAAGGCGCACGCCGTGGCGGGTGGTCGGCACGCGCAGAGCCTACGAGAACGAGACGCCCGGCCGGGCCGTCGAAATCATGCGGGGACGAACGGCCCGGCCGGATGCCAGAGGGTGCGCCCGGCTTCAGCCGCCCCAGGGAGCGAGGTACGCAACCGTCGCCATGTCGGCGTCGCTGCTTCTCACGTCATCGAGCCGAATCTCGCTGCCACCGGTGACGAAGATCCGCACACCCGTCCCGGGGACCTCGTCCACTGCGATCGCGTTCGCGGCGTCACCCGCTGCGCCGCGGTCGTAGCGGCCTGACCACACCATCTCCCCCGACCCCGCGTCGTAGGCGATGGTGAGGTAGTCGCTCCCACCGACCGTCTCGGCACTCTGTCCGGTGACGACGACCCGATCACCGTCCGGCGTGACCGCCAGATCCGCCGCAAGGTCGAACCCGTGCGCCTCCCCGTCGTGGCGGACCAGCCACAGTTCCTCACCGGTCGCCACGTCGTACGCGGCGGTCACGTAGTCACTGTCGGTCTCGGCACCGAAAGAGTTGCCGGTCACGTAGACCGCGTCACCGTCGGGGCTCAGCCCGACGGCACGAGGTACGTCGGTCAGCCCGGCCCCGTCGTACCGGGTCCGCCAGAGCTCCTCGCCGGTGTCGAGTGAGTAGGCGACCGTCGCCCAGTCCGCCTGGGTGTCGCCCTCCTGACTGGTGCCGGTGACCAGCACCGTTCCGTCCGCGCCGGCGACCAGGTCGCTCGGTACGTCGATGCCGTTCCCGGCCCCGTTGAGCAGGGTCGCCCAGCGTTGCTCGCCGGTGACCGCGTCGTACGCCACGGTGCCCCAGTCGGTCAGGCCGGTGTCGACGCCCTTGCTCTGGCCGCTCACGACCAGAGTGGTGCCGTCCGGACTGAGATCGATCGCGAGCGCGGTGTCGAGATCGTGGCCGGGGCCGTCGTAGGCCTTCACCCAGCGTTGTTCACCGGTCGCGGCGTCGTACGCGATCGTGGTGAGGTCGGCGTTGTGACCCTGGTACGTGCTCATCCCCGAGACGAATACGGTCTGGCCATCGGGGCTCACCGCCACTGCATTGCCGGTGTCCGAGTCGTGCTCCGGACCGTCGTGACGGTCCTCCCAGAGCAGCTCACCGGTGTCCCCGTCGTAGGCGACGGTCAGGAAGTCGGTGCCGGTTCCGGGCCCCTCGGTCAGGCCGGTGAGGAACAGCCTGCTGCCATCGGGACTCATCGCCAACGCCGCCAGCTCGTCGGGGGCGTTCTCCGTGCCCTCGTAGCGGGCCGCCCACAGCTCGTGGCCGTTCTCTGCGTCGTAGGCCGCGGCGGCGAAGTCGGGTCGCATGATCCCCGGCAGCGCCGGCAGGCTCGAGCCCGCCACGAAGAGGCGCTCGCCGTCCGGTGAGGTCAGAACGTCCTGACCCGTGTCGGACGCCGCGCCGTAGAACGACGTCGGGCCGTCGTAGAGCGCGACCCAGTCCTCGCCGCCCGCCGTGACGACGATCGGCGACCGGACCCGGTGCACGCCGTCCGACCAGGTGAGCTGACCGGCGAGGTACCCGTCCGGCGTGTCCTCGAACGACGTGAAACTGACCTCGAACGTCGCAGACTCACCCGGGGCGAGCCGCAGCCGGCGGGGGCTCACCTCGACGTCGAGGCCATCCAGCCCGCGTACCGACGCGGTGTAGTTGCCCTTCTTCGCCGAAACATTGGTGACTTCCCGCGTCACTGTCTGGCGCTGCGACACCCTGCTGACGGCGATCGACGGGACGTTGAGGTCACTAGGGTCCAGGCTGTACCCCGCGCGCTCCAGCGCGTCGCAGGTGACGTCGGCGACGCCGTGCGTCGTCCCGCACAGGAAGGCCAGCCAGTCGTCGACGCGGGCGTCGTAGACCAGGCCGGGATCGACGGCGCGGTTCGGGTCGACGTGGCCGGCGCCCTGCGCGAACACGACTTGCGGGTCGGTGCCCGGGCCGTCGAGGACGTCGTAGGCGGTCGTCATCAATGCGGACTTGATCATCATCGGCGACCAGCCGGGATGCCGGTCCACCAGGAGCGCCGCCAGGCCCGCGACATGCGGCGCGGACATGCTGGTCCCACTGGCTAGGTCGAAGTCCTGGCCGTGATGGCCCGGCGGCGCGACCGCCGCCAAGATGTCCTGTCCCGGCGCCACCAGGTCCGGCTTGAGCAGGTCGCCGGCGCCGGCGGTGAGCGGGCCGCGGGACGAGAACGACGCGATGTACGGCGCGGGTGCGTCGTCGGACAGCACCGCCTCGTTGATCGTGGCAGTCGGGTCGGAGGTGGCGGCGTACTCCCGGACGGCCTCTCCGTCCGCCTGGTCCACGTGGACGGTTGGCACGGCGTGGAAGTCGGCGTTCAAGGAGTTGGCGTCGACGTTGGCCAGGATCATGCCGACACCGCCGGCTTCGGCGACAGCGGCACTCTTGTTGACCCGCGCAGTAACGCCGCGGTCGCAGAGGACGATTGCCCCGGCGATCTTGTCCGGGTCGAGCACCGGAGTGCCGCCGTTGTCGGCCTCGGAGTAGCAGCCGGCCGCGGCGACGGGGTCGGCGCCGGGAAGCCCAGCGTGGGTCGCGTCGACCAGCGGGAACGGACCCACCGGTGCCGCTGCGAGCGAGGCACCGGTGTACTCCACCCCGTTGCCCAGGGTGACCGACCCGTCGACGGAACGGCTGTGGGTGCCCGCGGCCACAGTGGTCACCCACGGACCGGGGTGGGCGACGGTGCGTTGCGCCGGGCCGTCGTTGCCGGCCGAGCCCGCGACGAACACCCCCGAAGCCGCGGCGTTGAGGAAGGACACCTGCACCGGGTCCAGGAAGTCGCTCTGAGTGCCCGAGATCGAGTAGTTGATCACGTCTACCCCGTCGGCCACGGCTTGGTCGACGGCGGCGACTAGGTCGGACGTGAAACCGCCGGCAGTGCTGGCGTCCTCGGTCGACCAAAGCGCCTTGTACGCCGCGATCCGGGCCCGCGGGGCGATGCCGCTCACCGAGCCGAACGCCTCGGCGGGACCCGTCGCCTCTACGCCGTGGTTGCCGGCCGACGTCGAGCCCGTGTGCGTGCCGTGGCCGTTGTAGTCCCGCGGCGACAAGAACTCCCAGGGTCGCTGCTGCCTGATCCCGGCGTCGCCGCCCCAGGCCTCGTTGAAGTGCCGGGCGGCGACCAGCTTGAGGTTGCAATCCCTGCCATCCCAGGAGTCGTCCCCGACGTCCGCGCGCTGCGCGCACTGACCGTGGAAGCCACGAAGCCGCTTGTAACTTGGGCGCCCCCGCTCGTCACGGTCGCTGAAACTGTCGCTCTGAGGCCAGATGCCGGTGTCGATCACGCCGATCACGACGTCCTCGCCAGCCCCGGGGTGCTTCTTCGACCCTTCCGGGCCCCCGAGCTGCTCCCACAGCCCCCTGGGCTCGTCTAGACCGAGGAACGACGGCGTCGAGGACGTGTCCACCTTCTGCAGGACGTCCTTCGTTACGGCGACAACGTCGGAGCGGGCGTCCAGCCGGGCCGCCTGGGAGGGAGTCAGCTCCGCGGCGAAGCCGTCGAAGGAGTACTTGTAGTCGTAGAGCGGCCGGCTCCCGCCGACGGCCGACAGTGCAGCGTGGTGCCGCCCCTCGAGATGATCGACGTAGGCCTCGACCTCAGGCGAGCCCGGGTCGACCTTCCCTCCGGCCCGCGGGCTGGTGCGCTCGCGACCGGCGATGCCGCCCTCGTAGGTCACCACCGGGTCGAGCGCCATCTGTACGACGTACGTGTGCGTCTTCTCCGGCTTGGCGCCGGAGGGTGCCCCTGGCAGCACCGTGATCATGGAAGCCACGACCGCCGCTGCCAGCACCTGCACCGACAACCTGCGTCCGTCCACCCGAGATAGGCCCTTCATGCCCTGTCCTCTCCGCTCGCCACGGCGATCCGTGGCCGGACCCGTGACGCTACGAGCGGCCCCGGCGACGGAGCATCCGTGTCCTACACTGACTATTGCGATGGCGCCGGCTCGGATCTCGGCCGTGCCCGTGCCCAACGCGGATGGGAGCGCCCGGTGCCTCGGCTCGTGGAGCCCGTCGAGCACACCTCACCGGTCCTGGTCGGAAGAGATCGCGAGCTTGCTGCGTTGGTGGACGCCGTCGGCGCCGCGCCTTCGCTGGTCGTGATCGCGGGCGAGGCCGGCATCGGCAAGAGCCGGCTGGTCCGGGAACTGTCGCGTGCGTCGCGGCCCGACGGCACCCTGTTCGTGGGTTACTGCGAGCACCTCTACGAGCCACTGCCGCTAGGCCCCCTCATCGACGTCTTCGCCCGCAACGCCGAGCGGGTCAGTACCGACGGCCTGAGCCCGGTGGCCGGCGCGCTGGCCCCGCTCGTGCCCGAACTGGCAGATCGCCTGCCGCAGGTGCCCGCCCCCCTGCACGACCAGCGGGCCAGCCGCCACCGGGTGTTCCGGGCCGCCGTCGAGCTGCTCGCCCGCCAAGGTCCAGCGACCCTGGTCCTGGAGGACCTTCACTGGGCAGAGAGCGGCACGTTCGACTTCCTGACCCACCTTGTCGCGCACCAGCCGCCGACCCTCTCGATCGTGGTCACCACCCGCACGGAGGCGGCCCCGCTCACGCTCTGGGAAACCCTCGCCCGGGCCCCGTTCGGACCGGCCCTGCGGCTGAGTCTGGCGCCGCTCGACACCGACCAGGTCCTCGACCTCGCCCGACGGATCCTGCAGGTCCACATTCCGCTGCACGTGGCCGAGGCCCTGCACGAGAAGACCGGAGGGATCCCGTTCGTTCTCGAGGAGCTGATCGCCGCGCTCCGGGAGGGACGACCGGTGGAGGACATCGCTCTGGGCGTGGACCTGATGGACGGGCTGCCCGTCCCCGTCGCGCTGCGCGACGTGGTGCTGCAGCGGCTCGAGGGCGTTGACCCGCGAGTGCGCGAGGTCGTCGGCGCCGCTGCGGCGATCGACCTGGAGGTCGACGAGGAGCTGGTCGCCGAGGCCACCGGCCAGGAGCCCGCCGCGGTGGCGGCGGCCTTGGCCGACGCCTTGTCGGCGGGACTGCTGCAGGAGCAGGACGCGCGAAGCCGCTTCCGCCACGCGCTGGCCCAGCTCGTCGTCTACGAGTCGCTGCCTCTCCCGCACCGCCGCGCCCTCCACATCCGGATCGCTCGCAGCATCGAGGCACGGCCCGGACCGACCCCTGCCGCCCGGCTCGCCCACCACTACGAGAGAGCCGGCGACACAGAGCGCTTCATCCGGTACGCCGAGGAGGCGGCCGACCAGGCGCTCACCCACGGGGACGACGCGGCCGCGGCCCGGTTCCTGCTCCGCGCGGCACAGGCGGCGGACCAGCTCGACGTCCGGTTGCGGCTCGCAGTGAAGTTGGGAAATGCCGCCGTCGACGGCCTCGCCCACAGCGAGGCTGCACCCTTCCTCGAGCCCCTGCTGGAGGCGACCGGTATCCCTCCGGAGGTCAGGGGCGAGCTCCGGTTCCTGCGCGGACGGTTGCTCCGGCAGCAGGGGCGGGCGCTCGAGGGCTACCGCGAGATCGAGAAGGCCGTGGCCGATCTCGCCGGCCGTCCCGCCCTCCAGGCCCGAGCGCTGGGCATCCTGGCCGCCCCGGACACAGTCACGGACCGGCACATGGACGTCCATGTCGCGCGCGGAGCCGAGGCCGAGCGCGCCGCCCGGCGCAGCGGGTCGCCCGAGGTGGTCGCGTTCGTTGAGATCGCCAGGGCATCGCTGCTGTTGGAGCTGGGCGGTGCCGAGGCGTGGGACACCGTAGATCGGCTCCGTGGCGACGCCGTGCTGCTCGACCATCCGCGCGAGCATGCACGGGCCTGCCTGAACTGGGCCCAGGCCGCGTTGCACCTAGGGCACCTGCGGCGGGCCGAGGAGCTGCTCGCCGAAGGTCGGCAGGTGGCGGACGCGGCGGAGTACCTCCGAGTGTCCGACATGGTCGAGCTGGTGGCGGCGGGGGTCGACCGCGCCGCTGGTCGGTGGAACGGACTCCCCGATCGAGTCCGCGCGCTCGTTGCCGAGGCACCAGGGTTCGGCGCCGCGTCGCTGGAGACCAGGCTCCTGCACGCATCCATGCTCACCGCCTCCGGCGCCGCGTCGGAGATGGAGGCCTACCTGCGGGATATCGCCGGTGCCTCGGAACGCGCGGGTGCGGTGTGGCCGCTGCTGTCGTCGCGGATCCTGCTCGCCCGCCTGCTCCTCGCGCTCGACGAACCGGCGCGCAGCGCAGATGCGGCCGACGCCGCACTCGCGGCCGCGCGGCTCAAGGGCAACTGGGTGTGGACCGCCGACGCCGTCCTCTGTCTGGTGGACGCGTTGGCCGAGCTCGGTTGCGCCGACGAGGCCCGGCGCCTCGTCGCCGAGCTGGCGAATGGTCTCGAGCGAGCGAACGCGCCGATCGCGATCGCCGCCCTTTACTGCTGCGAGGCCATCGTTGCCGGGGAATCCGAGACCGCCGCAGCCCGGTTGTCGGAAGCCCGGACGGTGCTGGCATCCGCAGGGCTGCACCACGACGAGACCCGGGTCGTCGAGCGGCACGGGCGCTGGCACGGTGGGCGGGGCGAGCCGGAGGGCCGGGCGCTGCTCATCGAGGCGCTCCACCGCTACGACGCGCTTGGCGCCGGCAACGACGTGGCTCGCGTGGCCCGCACGATGCGCCGGCTCGGCCTCGCGGTGCCGTACCCCTGGCGCGGCGGGAGGCGCTCGCACGGCAGCGTGCTGTCCGAGCGTGAGCGTCAGGTCGCACTGCTGGCGGCGCAAGGACGCACCAACCGAGAGATCGCGACGGAGCTCTTCGTGTCCCATCGCACGGTGGAGAGCCACGTGTCCCACGCCCTGCGGAAACTGGGCTGCGTCTCACGCGCGGACCTGAAGTCCCACCCACAGCACCTTGAGATCCCCGATGCCTGAGTCGCACCCCTTGGCCGGCACCGTCGCGCTCGTCGCCGGTGCCACGCGCGGAGCCGGCCGAGCGTTCGCCGTCGAGCTGGGGCGTGCCGGTGCCCACGTCTACGCGACCGGACGCAGCAGCCGGGAGCACGGCCGCTCCGAGATCGGCCGGTCAGAGACCATCGAGGAGACCGGCGACCTGATCCGCGCGGCGGGCGGTTCCGGCACCGCCGTGGTCGTCGACCACGAGTCGCCGGAGGCCGTCCGCTCCCTGGTCGACCGGATCCGCCGCGACCACGGCCGCCTCGACGTGCTCGTCAACGACGTCTTCGGTGGCGACCGCTACGCGGAGTGGAACAAGCCCTTGTGGGAGCACGACCTCGCGGGCGGGCTCCGGATGCTGCGGATGGGCGTCGACACTCATCTGGTCACCGCACACTTCGGGGTCCCGCTGATGCTCGAGAATGACGGAGGCCTGCTCGTCGAGGTCACCGACGGGACTGCCGAGTTCAACGCCGCGTACCGCGAGGGTGTGGGCTTCTACTACGACCTGGTCAAGGCCAACGTCGGGCGGATCGTGATCGGGCTGACCCGCGAGCTCCGCGACCATCCCGTCACCGTTGTCGGTGTGACGCCGGGCTGGCTCCGCTCGGAGAACATGCTGGACAACTTCGGCGTCACCGAGGAGACCTGGCGGGACGCGCTCGACGCGACCCCCGGGTTCGCAATCTCCGAGTCCCCGACGTACGTCGCCCGCGGTCTCGCCGCGCTGGCGGCCGATCCGGCGCCGGATAGGTTCGCGGGCCGGGTGCTCACGTCACACGATCTCGCCGACGAGTACGACGTCACCGACGTGGACGGGTCCCGACCCGACTGCTGGGGCTACATCGCCCGCCACGGCATCGACGAGCAGAGCGGGCGGGGCGTCGAGGAGTTCCGCTGACCGTGGGTCAGGAGACGGTGACCTCGGCGGCGGAACCGTCGACGGACTCCATGCCCTCGGCGATCCGCATCGCCTCCTCGATCAGGGTCTCGACGATCTGCGACTCGGGCACGGTCTTGATCACCTCGCCCTTGACGAAGATCTGGCCCTTCCCGTTGCCGCTGGCGACGCCGAGGTCG
Organism: uncultured Actinomycetota bacterium; assembly: GCA_963729095.1. GTDB lineage: Bacteria > Actinomycetota > Actinomycetes > Propionibacteriales > Nocardioidaceae > Nocardioides. The sequence continues at coordinate 19,836 of CAVSMX010000048.1, forward strand.
GCCTCGCGGGCCTCGCCGGGGCCGTTGACGACGCAACCCATGACCGCCACCCGCAGCGGGACCTCGAGGCCGTCGAGCCCCGCGGTGACCTCGTCGGCGAGCTTGTAGACGTCGACCTGGGCCCGGCCGCAGCTGGGGCAGGACACGATCTCGAGGCGGCGCGGCTTGAGGTTGAGCGACTCCAGGATCTGGATGCCGACCTTGACCTCCTCGACGGGAGGCGCGGAGAGAGACACCCGGATCGTGTCGCCGATCCCCCTGCTGAGCAGGTGACCGAACGCCACCGCCGACTTGATGGTGCCCTGGAACGCCGGGCCTGCCTCGGTGACGCCGAGGTGGAGCGGCCAGTCGCCGCGCTCCGCGAGCATCTCGTAGGCGCGCACCATGACCACCGGGTCGTTGTGCTTGACCGAGATCTTGAAGTCGTGGAAGTCGTGCTCCTCGAAGAGGCCCGCTTCCCACACCGCCGACTCCACCAGCGCCTCGGGGGTCGCCTTGCCGTACTTCTCCAGCAGGCGCTTGTCGAGCGAGCCGGCGTTGACGCCGATCCGGATGCTGGTGCCGCGGTCCTTGGCCGCGGCCGCGATCTCCTTGACCTGGTCGTCGAACTTGCGGATGTTGCCGGGGTTGACGCGGACCGCCGCGCAGCCGGCGTCGATGGCCGCGAAGACGTACTTGGGCTGGAAGTGGATGTCGGCGATCACCGGGATCTGCGAGTGCTGCGCGATCTCCGGGAGCGCCTCGGCGTCGTCCTGGCTCGGGCAGGCCACGCGGACGATGTCGCAGCCCGACGCGGTGAGCTCGGCGATCTGCTGCAGCGTGGTGTTGACGTCCGAGGTGAGCGTGGTGGTCATCGACTGCACCGAGATCGGCGACTCGCTGCCGACGCCGACCTTGCCCACCTTGATCTGGCGGGTCGGGCGTCGCGGTGCGAGGACCGGCGGCGGCGCCTCCGGCATGCCGAGGCTGATGGCGGTCATGCCCCAAGGTTACGGGCCGCGCCGCCCTACCACCGAGTCGGTGACCTACCCCTCGATGTGCAGGGGTACGACGAGGTCGCCGACGATCAGCACGACGCCCATCACCAGCAGGACCGACGCGACGACGTACGCGACCGGAAGCAGCTTGGCGGCGTCGACGTAGCCGGGGTCCGGCAGGCCGCGCACCCGGGCGAACCCGCGGCGTACGGCCTCCCACAGGGCGCTCGCGATGTGGCCGCCGTCGAGCGGCAGCAGCGGGATGAAGTTGAACATCCCGATGAAGAAGTTGAAGCCCGCGATCAGCATCAGCAGGAAGACGGCCTTCTCCTTGACCGGGAACTCGTCGTGGCTCACAGTCTCGCCCGCGAGCCGGCCGCCACCGACGATGCTGACCGGGCTGTCCTGGGCGCGTTCCTCGAGGCCCACGATCGCCTGCCCGACGCTCCAGACCTTCTCCGGCAGGTGCACCAGCGCCTCGGCCGTCTGGACGGTCATCGTGCCCATCTGGTCGAGGGTGTAGATCGGGCCACCGGTCTCGGTGACCACATGGGTCTCCGGAGAGACACCCAGGAAGCCGACCTGGCGCAACGTCTCGTCGGTGTCACTGGCGGGTCGGGACTCGACAGTGGTGTTGGTGGTGCCGGAGAGCTCCTGGCCGTCGCGCTCGTAGGTGACCACCGCCTCACCGTCGGCGTTGTCGCGGATCAGCTGGCGCAGCTGGTCCCAGCCGGTGACCGCGACACCGTTGAACGACGTGATCTGGTCACCGGGCAGCAGGCCGGCCTCCGCCGCGGGCGACGGCGGGTCGTCGGCCGCGCAGCCCCGGCCCTCCTCGTTGTAGGGCAGTACGCACTGCGACACCGTCGCCACCACCGGCTGGCCCGGCTCCGGCTCCGTGGTCTTCTGGCCGTAGGTGGCGAACACGCCCCAGAAGATGAAGAACGCGATCAGGATGTTCACCGTGGGGCCGCCGGCCATCACGATGACCTTCTTCCACCACGAGAGCTTGTAGAACAGCCGGTCGGTGTCCTCCGGCCCGACCAGCTCCCACTCCGCCGCACGGGCATCGGAGATGAGCTGGGTGAACAGACCGGTGTTGGACTTGCGGATCCGCTGCACCCTGCGGCCCTGCTCGTCGATCTCGACGGAGTCGACGAGCTCCTCCGCCTCGGGCGGGAGCATGCCGACGATCTTGACGTAGCCGCCGAGCGGGACCGCCTTGACGCCGTACTCGGTCTCGCCGACCTGCTTGCTCCACACCGTGGGGCCGAAGCCGATGAAGTACTGGGTGACCTTCCCGCCGAACTTCTTGGCGGGGATCATGTGGCCGAGCTCGTGCAGGCCGATGGAAGCCAGGATCGCCGTGACGAACAGGACCACGCCCAGCGTGTAATAGAACGTGGTCATCGGTCGTCTCCGGGGATCAGGCGTTGGGCCTCGTCACGGGCCCAGGCATCGGCGGCCAGGATGTCGTCGACGGTAAGCGGCTCTGACGAGCGTACGTCGTGGGTGGAGACAACGTACTCAATCATGGGGACGATCTCGGTGAACGCGAGCCGCTCCTCGCGGAAGGCCTCGACACACACCTCGTTGGCCGCGTTGTAGACCGCCGGAGCGGTGCCGCCCCGCGCACCCGCCGTCCGCGCAAGTGCCACTGCCGGGAACGCGTCGTCGTCCAGCGGGGAGAACTCCCACGTCTCCGCAGAGGTCCAGTCCACAGGAGGCGCGGCGTCGGGTACGCGGTCGGGCCACGCGAGGCCGAGAGCAATGGGGATCTTCATGGTCGGCGGGCTGGCCTGGACCAGCGTGGATCCGTCGACGAACTCCACCATGGAGTGCACCACGCTCGTCGGGTGCACCACGACGTCGATGCGGTCGAACGGGATGCCGAACAAAAGGTTGGCCTCGATCACTTCAAGCCCCTTGTTCACAAGGGTCGCGGAGTTGATGGTGATGACCGGCCCCATGTTCCAGGTCGGGTGTTCCATAGCCTCAGCAACTGTGACGTCGCGGAGCTCGTGGCGGCTCCGGCCACGGAACGGACCACCGCTGGCGGTCAGCACGAGTCGGCGTACCTCCTGCGGGGTGCCGCCGCGCAGGCACTGGGCCAGGGCGCTGTGCTCGGAGTCGACCGGCACGATCTGGCCGGGCTTCGCGCGGTCGAGGACCAGCGGCCCGCCCATGATCAGCGACTCCTTGTTGGCAAGGGCGAGGGTGGTGCCGGCGTCGAGCGCGGCCAGCGTCGGACGCAGCCCGACCGCCCCGGTGATTCCGTTGAGCACCACGTCGCACGGCTGCGAGGCAGCCTCCGTCGACGCCTCCTCTCCCAGCCCGTGGTACGCCGGGGCGAACTCCGCCACCTGCCGCTCGAAGAGCTCGGGCTCGGATCCGCCCGCGGTCAGGCCGACGACCCGGAACCGGTCCGGGTTGGCACGCACCAGCTCGAGAGCCTGGGTGCCGATCGACCCGGTCGAGCCGAGCACCACCACGTCACGGGGAGTCACCGCCCCATTCTCGCAGTGCGCCCCTACCTGGCCGTCGGCTCACCGCGGGTGAGGTCGTCCTCGCTCTCCAGGTCGGCCTGGACCCGCGGGTCGTCGGAGTCCGCGTAGTAGTCACCGGGCTGCGTGGAGTCCCTGCCGTTGGAGACCTTGATCGCGTTGAGCGCCAGGGTCAGCACGACCGCGACCAGGATGTTGAGCGCGAACGCGGTCATCGCGATGTACCCCATGTCGCCCAGACCGGGGATCTCCGCCAGCGAGCCGCCGAAGTGCTTGCCGGTTATCGGGTTGATCACGCGGTAGGCGGCGATGGTTCCGTAGACCATGCCGACCGCCCAGCCCGCGAGCAGCGCCCACCGGTGGAACCACCTCGTGTAGAGGCTGAAGACGATCGAGGGGAACGTCTGCAGGATCCAGATCCCGCCGAGCAGCTGGAAGTTGATGGCGTTCTGGTTGTCCAGCGTCAGCACGAACACCAGGGCGACCGCCTTCACCAGCAGCGACGTGACCTTGGAGACCTTGGCCTCTTGCTCGGGCGTGGCGTCCTTCTTCATCCACTCCTTGTAGATGTTGCGGGTGAAGGTGTTCGCCGCAGCGATCGACATGATCGCCGCGGGCACCAGCGCACCGATCGCGATGGCTGCGAACGCCACCCCCGCGAACCAGTCGGGGAAGAAGTCCTCGAAGAGCTGCGGGATCACCAGCTGCGGGTTGGGCTCGCCGTCCCCGCCGATCGGCTGGGTGCCGGCCGCGATCGCCACCCACCCGAGCAGCGCGAGCAACCCCAGCACGAAGGAGTACGCCGGCAGGAGCGCCGCGTTGCGGCGGATCGTGTTGCGGCTGCCCGAGGACAGGCTCGCGGTGACCGAGTGCGGGTACATGAACAGGGCTAGCGCGGAACCCAGCGCCAGGGTGGCGTAGGCCCAGAACTGGCCGTCCCCGGGGATGAAGGACCCCGTGGGCGCGCCGGTGGCCTCGTTCGTGCTGGCCATCTTGTCCTCGGCCGCGCCGAAGACCGCGTCCCAGCCGCCGACCTCGCCGGGCAGGTAGATGATCGCCACGATGATCACCAGGTAGATCAGCGTGTCCTTGACGAACGCGATCACAGCGGGAGCCCGCAGGCCCGAGGAGTAGGTGAAGGCGGCGAGCACCGCGAACGCGATGAACAGTGGCGCGTCCTTGGCGAGCCAGTTGTCGCCACCACCGATTCCCGCGACCTCCAGCACCGCCTGGATGCCGACCAGCTGCAGCGCGATGTAGGGCATCGTCGCGATGAACCCGGTGACCGCGACCGCCAGCGAGAGGCTGCGGGCGTCGTACCGGCCCCGGACGAAGTCGGCCGTGGTGACGAACCCGTGCCGGTGGCTGACCGACCAGAACCGGGCCATGAAGAAGAAGATGATCGGGTAGAGGATGATCGTGTAGGGGACCGCGAAGAACCCTGCGACCGCGCCGGTCGCGAACATCGCCGCCGGAACCGCCACGAACGTGTACGCCGTGTAGAGGTCGCCGCCGAGCAGGAACCAGGTCACCCACGTCCCGAACTTGCGACCTCCCAGGCCCCACTCGTCGAGGGTGTTGAGGCCGTCCCCCCGGCGGAACCGGGTGGCCATGAAGCCGAGGACCGTGACCAGCAGGAAGAGCGCGGTCAGGACGATGAGGGCGACGGTGTTGACGTCGGAGGCCAGCGGCACCAGCTGGGCGGTCATCGCCGGTCCTCGTCACCGTCGTCCCGGTTGCCACGGCGAGCCGACAGGGTGAGCAGGTAGGCCCCCCAGGTCATCGCCGAGCAGAGGAACACCCAGAGGAACTGGTACCAGAAGAAGAACGGGAACCCGAAGAGCTCCGGATCGGTCTTCGAATAGCTCGGCACTGCCATCAGGGCCACGATCGGGATCAGCAGCAATATCCCTGCTGCGATCATCTTCGGCTTGTCTGTGTGCGGCACTCCGCGCGCGCGGGACCGCTCGTCCTTCCCGAGGCTCATGAGGCGGGCGGTACCCACTTTTCGGTGGTCTAGTCCAGTCCGTTCGCCTCGGTTCGCGCGGGAGGCTCATCGGCGCGCAACCACGCCTCGAAGAACTCGTCGAGCTGCTCTCCGCTCACCTCTTCCGCGAGCGTCGTGAAGTCGTCGGTCGTGGCGTTGCCGTTGCGGTGGTCGGCGACCCAGGTGCGCAGCAGCCGGCTGAAGTCCCTGGTGCCGATGACCGTGCGCAGCGCGGCCAGGGCCATCGCTCCGCGCTGGTAGACGGCGAGGCCGAAGATGCGCTGCGGACCGGGGTCGTCGACCGGCACGTTCCAGAAGCTGCCGGAGTCCTGATAGCGGTCGTACTCGTCCGCCAACCACGCCCGGGTGGTCTTGCGTCCGCGCGACTCTTCGTACCTCGCCTCCATGTACGTCGCGAAGCCCTCGTTGAGCCAGATGTCGCGCCAGCCGTGCACCGACACGGAGTCGCCGAACCACTGGTGGGCCAGCTCGTGCACGACGAGGTAACGGTGGTCGTTGGTCAGCGACGGGTAGGTGGGTCGGGTCTGGTTCTCGAGCGCGAAGCCCGGATCGAGTGACGTGGCCAGGCCACCGGTCGAGCCGAACGGGTAGGCGCCGAGCTCCTTCTGCAGCCACACCGTCACCCGGCCAGAAGCCTGGAGAGCGCGCATCGAGGCGGCGCGCTCCCCCGAAGGGAGCCGGCGGGAGACGGCGACCAACCACGGGATGCGACCCGCCTTGCCGCGCCGGATGTCGAAGTCGCCGGCCGCGAAGTACGCCAGGTAGGTCGCCATCGGTGCACCGCTGCGCCAGTGCGTGGTCGCCAGCCGACCGTGGACGCGTCGGCCCACCTTGCGGCCGTTGGAGATCACCTCGCGCTCCACGCCGGTCGTGATCCGGATGTCGAAGCGCGCCTTGTCGAGTGGGTGGTCGTTGCTGGGGAACCACCACGCGGCCATGTGCGGCTCGTTCATGGTGACCACCTCGTGCCGCGAGGCGAGCCAGTTCCGCTCGCCGCCCCAGCCGAGCGCACCGGGCCTGCCGGCGTACCGCACCGTGACCGCGAACCGACCTCCCGCGGGGATCTCGGCCTTCGGCGTGATCTGCAGCTCGTGTCCGTTCGGGCCCGTGAAACCGACCCGGGCACCGTCGATGCGCACCTCCCGCACCGGCAGCAGGAAATCCAGGTTGAGGCTGGTGAGCGGCGCCGTCGCCCGGACCGTCAACGTCGTCCGGCCCGACAACCGACGGTTGGCCAGGCCGTAGCGGTCACGCACGTCGTAGTGCAGGACGTCGATGCCGCCGTTGCCGTCCAGCGGGAAGTAGGGGTCGCCGATCCCGGCGGTGCCATCCAGCGGAGCCGCCGGCAGGGAATTCGAGCCAGGGATCACCGACGCCGCGACGACCAGCGCGAGAGCGGGGACGAGGCGACGCGGGATCGCCCGGGACAGCTGCACGCTCGCAGCCTGTCACACGCCGCGGCCCCGCCGAACCCTTCCATCCTGGATGTTCTATGCTATAACTCTATTGACTTACTCCTGTTTGAGAGAAGGGCCCGCAAACGATGAAGGTCGTGACCATCGATGTCCCGGCGCTGGGCAACCGGTGTCACCTCGTCCACGACGGGCGGGCTGCCGTGGTGGTCGACCCGCCACGCGGCAGCCGCGAGATCGAGCGAGCGGCCGAGCGGGAGCAGGTCGAGATCGTCGCGGTGGCCGACACCCACGTGCACAACGACTACGTGAGCGGAGCGCTGGGCCTGGCCCGCCGACACGGGGCCGACTACCTCCTCGCGGCCGACGAGGCGGTGGAGTTCGAGCGGGTCGGCGTACGCCACGGCGACGTGCTCCGGTACGGCGCGCTGGAGGTCGAGGTGCTGGCCACGCCGGGTCACACCCGCCACCACCAGTCCTTCCTGATCGACTCCCCCAGCGGTGCACCGGCGCTATTCACCGGAGGCAGCCTCCTCCACGGGACCGTCGGTCGCACCGACCTGGTCGACCCCCGGCTGGCTCGTCGACTCGCCGAGGCCCAGTGGACCAGCGCCCGCCTGCAGGCCGAGCTCGCGCCGGTCACCGTCGTCCATCCCACCCACGGCTTCGGCAGCTTCTGCGCCGCCGGCACCGCGACCGCCTCCGGCACGGCGCCCTCGATCGGCGAGCTGCTCGCCACTCACCCCGCCCTCACCACCGACAGGGAGACCTACGTGACCGACCTGGTCGATGGCTTCGGCCCCGTCCCCGCCCACTACGCCCACATGGCTCCGCTCAACCGGAAGGGCGCCGGCAGCGCAGCACCCCGCCCCGCCCGTCCCGCGACGGCCGAGCAGGTCACCGATGCCGTGCTGGCCGGCGCGTGGGTGGTGGACCTGCGGGACCGCTCCGCCTACGCCAGCGGGCACGTCCCCGGAACGGTGAGCGTGGAGTACGGCAAGCAGTTCGCGACGTACGTCGGCTGGCTGGTGCCGTGGGGCGACGAGATCCTCCTGCTGACCGACTCGCCCACGCTTCTCGAGCCGGCGCTGGAGGACCTGGCCGACATCGGGATCGACGGTGTCACCGCCCGGGTGCTGACCGCCGACGACACGGCGACGGCGAGCTACCGGCGCGCCGACTGGACCGACTTCCTCGCTGCCGAGGACCAGCCTGTCGTCATCGACGTACGTCACCGTCACGAGTGGGAGGGCGGTCACCTGCCCGGTGCCCTGCACATCGCGGTGCAGGACGTCGACATCTCCGGGCCAAGCCTCCCCAGCGGCGAGCTGTGGGTGCACTGCCAGTCCGGCTATCGCGCCGGGATCGCCGCGAGCCTGCTGCACCGGATGGGACGCGACGTCGTGCACATCGACGACTCGTGGGACCGGGTGCGCGAGCTGGCCATCCAGACCACCCAGGAGGCCGCGTGACGGCCGCCGAGCCGGCTGAGGGGAGGCGCCACCTGGTCCCTTGACCCATCAGCTCAAACCGACACATCCACACCTGTGTGGCTCATGGGGCCGCACCTCTCGGGAGGTACGAGACGTTGCACATGCCATCCCTCCGAACCCCGCGCCGGCCGCGCCTCGTTGCCGCTCTGGCCGCCGCGGCCCTGCTCGTCGGCGGCCTCGCTGCCGCCCAGACGGGAACATTCGCTCAGACCGGCGAACCCGAGGACGACGGCCGCGGGCCGGTCGACACCTCTGCCGGCGCCTTCAACCAGCTCCAGACCCAGCTCGACGACCTGCTCGGGGGCGACATCCTCGAAAAGACGACCACGATCCTGTCCGGGGGCAAGAAGTACTCCCTCACCAACAACCTGGACACCTCGCTGATCCCGACCGACCTGCTGCGAGAGCTCGGCCTCGGTGACGCGCTGGTGAAGCTGGGCCTGGGCGGCAAGGACTCGGGCGGCACGGTGCCCGACGACGGTCTCCGCCGGGAGTACCTCGTGGTGTGGGCGGGGGACAACAACGTCCTCGACCGCACGGGATCCGACCTGACCGGCCTGCCCGCCGAGATCATCCAGGGCCAGATCGGCCAGAAGGACCTGATCGGCCCCGACTTCTTCGCCGTGGTCGACGCGACCAAGGGCTCCTCGACGTACGGCCAGGTCGTGAACACCGCGACCGTCGGCCCGCTCGTGGAGAACGAGCCGCACCACATGCAGTACGTGTGGCACAAGGGCCACAACATCTTCGCCGGCGGCCTGTTCACCGACGTCACCTACGTCATCGACACCTCCGAGCTGCCCAAGCTGACGCTCAAGTCCATCAACCTGCCCACCGACACGATGTGCGGGTCGGTCCCCGACGCCTACTGGGTGACAAAGAACGGCAAGGCCTACGGCACCTACATGGGCGGCCCGGACGTGCCCGGGCCCTGCCAGTACAGCGATGGGTCGGTTCGGCTCGGCAACGGCTTCGCCGGCTCGCCCGGCGAGGTCGTCCGCCTCGACGAGAACGGCAAGACGCTGTGGGAGGCCCCGGCCACGCCGGCCAAGGGCGAGACCGAGCAGCGGTGCGACAGCATCCCTCAGCTCAGCGCACCGACCTGCGCCAACCCGCACGGGATCCAGGCCCGCGAGGACCTCGAGACGATGGTGACCAGCGACTACAACGAGCCGCGCAACATCATCCTCAACCCGGTGCCTCCTCTCTCGTCGTACCTGCGCCGCCCGACGGTCCGCACCTGGGACATCTCCGATCCGGACAAGCCGAAGCTGAAGGCGGTCTCGTTCCTGCCGGACGGTCCGCGCGAGGGACGGGTGGCCCACCACGAGGAGCCGCGCGCCGCGATGGAGACCACGGTCACCAACCTGCCCGAGCACAAGGGTGCATTCGCACAGACCATGCAGGGCGGCGCGATCTACTACACCCCGGACATCACCGCCGACCAGCCGGAGTGGCGCGAGGTCTTCGACCTCACCACGTCCAACGCCCTGGAGGACTCGGACCGGAACCCGTACGGCGGCGGTAGCAACGGCGGCTGGCTGCAGACCAGCTTCGACGACCGGTACCTCTATCACGCTGTGATGGGACGGGGCGCCAACGGCAACGATCCCGGCTCCCCGCCGTACATCCTGGTGCTGGACATCCGGAAGCTGCTCGCCTCCGGTGAGGACCCCAGCTGCAACATCGACACGGTCGAGGAGACCACCGACGGCGGGGCCGAGAGCGACTGCCCCGCGGTCATCGACACGCTGCCCGCCCGCGGTGGTCCGCACTGGGGTGCGCTCGACAACCTCGAGCTCGGCGAGGACGGGTACTTCCACGAGACGACCAAGGCGAAGCGCCTGGCCTACTCGAACTACTTCGTCGCACGGACCGGGCTGAACGGCGACCACCGGCTGTGCATCGCCGACCAGGCCGCCGACGGGACACTCACGCTCGACGAGGAGTTCCAGGACGAGTTCACCGGCGAGGCCTGCCTCGACTTCGACCGGGAGACCTGGCCGCACGGAAACTGGGGTCCGGCGAAGCCGCACTCCATGCTCTTCGTCACCGCCGATGAAGACATCCGATAGCGGCGCCACTCGGAGGCTCTGGGTCGCCGGCGTGCTCGCGCTCCTCCTGATCGGAGGGGCCGGGTACGCCGCGACCCGGACCGCCGACGGCAGATCACCCCGGCCGACACTGGCCGAGGATCTCGCCGGGCGCAACGGTGGCCAACAGGTGCTCGGTACGGAGCTCCGTCCCGGCGTTCCCAGCGTCCAGCGGCTGCGACACGACGACGTCACGTTCACGGTGACGGTGGCGCCGTCCAGGCCCGGACCGAACCTGGTTCGCCTCGACGTCGCCGGTGATCACCACGCGGGCGGCCCAGACGTGAAGCGGTTCTCGGTCGGCACGTTCGACGACGACCGAGCGGGCCGGATGATCCCGGCCCGGCCGCGTCCCGGCGTCGACGGGCTGTGGGCGGTGGTCGACCTCCCCGCCGGGACCGGGACCGTGCTCGTCACGCACGGCCCCCGGCACCGGGTGCCGTTCGCCGTGGAGACCGGAGAGGAGACTCCGGACACGTCGGCATGGACCGGCGCGGACGGCCCGGAGTGTGTCGCGGCCGCCTCCGCAGCCGTGCTGGCCGGGGGCGCGGTTCCGTCCTCATGCCCCGCCGAGCGGCTCGACGACACCGACCGCGCGGCGCTTGCGTCCGTGGTGGACGCGCTGGCAGGGCGCGGTCTTCGGCAGCTGGCGATCCGGGCGGACGGCTCGGCCCGCGGCGCCGCAGCGTACGACGTCGCCGCCGGGGCCGCGGAGGCGGCGGGGCTCGACGTGGTCGACGCCGAGGATCCGCCGGGCCGGCGTAACGCCCTGCTGGTGGTCAGTGGCTGGGCGGACGCCGCGACGACCCTCACCGCCGCCCGCTCACTCCCGTTGCGCCGTCAACCCATCCGGTCGGACGGCATCTGGCTGGCCCCCTGGCTGCTGTCCCCGGGCGTCGTGGATGCGACGGCCGGAGCCATGCTGCCGCTGGACTTCGACATCCGGGACGCCGCGGCCCGGGAGTTCAGCCAGACCCTGACGACGTACCTGCCCGGCCAGGCCCCGACTGCCTCCGGGTACGCCGCCTGGCGGGCGGCGCGTGGCGACGGCCCGGACGACATCCGGCTGTACGCAGCTTCGCGCGCCGCCTATCTGCCCGCCCAGCCCGGCCACGCCGGTCACGAGACCGAGGTCGCCTGGTTCCCCGGCGGCACGGTCACCCCGATCGGCTCCTTCCGCTAGCCCTCCACAGCAAGGAAAGGAACACCATGTCCTCGACCATCCGCACACGCCTGTCCCGGCCGGCACCACCGCCGGCGACGGCACCCCCGCCCCAGGTCAACGTCGTCCTCATCGGGGCCGGCATCGGGCTGGTCCTTGCCGGCCTGATCTTCGCCCGGTCCGGTCAGACGCCGGGGCTGCTCTACCTGATCGGCCTGTCCCTCGGATTCGTCCTGTTCCACAGCCGGTTCGGCTTCACCTCCGCCTGGCGGCAGCTGGTCGCGGTCCGCCAGGGGAAGTCGCTGCGGGCGCACATGCTGATGCTCGCGGTGGCGTGCACCCTGTTCGCACCGATCCTGGCCACCCAGACGTCGTTCGGCGACGTACCTCCCGCACCGACGCTCGCGCCCATCGGGTTCGGACTGTTCGTCGGCTCGTTCCTGTTCGGGGTCGGCATGCAGCTCGGCGGGTCCTGCGCCTCCGGCACCCTCTTCTCGATCGGCTCCGGTCAGACCGCGATCGTGCTGACCCTCGCCGGCTTCATCGTGGGCTCGACCATCGGCGCTCTGCACTTCCCCTGGTGGACCGAGGAGACGCCCAGCCACGACCCGGTCTCCCTGACCGACATCGGCGGCGGCTATCTCGGTGCGTGGCTGATCAGCATCGCCGTGATGGCGGCGATCGTCGGCGTCACCTTGCTGCTCGCCCGACGCGGAACCGTGCCGCCCGTGCAGGAGCCTCCGGTCGCCCGCGGTGCGAGCCGGACGTTCCGGGGATCCTGGCCGTTGTGGGTGGGGGCGCTGCTGCTCGCCGGCCTGAACGCGCTCACGCTGCTCGTGTCCGGCGGCGCCTGGGGCGTCACCTTCGCGTTCTCGATGTGGGGGTCGAAGATCCTCGATGCGATCGGTGTCGACGTGCTCTCGTGGGGGTTCTGGCAGAACCCGGAGAACCTCGCGAAGTACCAGGCCGGCTTCCTCGCCGAGAAGACCTCGGTGATGGACATCGGCATCATCGTGGGAGCCCTGATCGCGTCCGCCGCCGCGGGCTCCTGGGCGCTGCACCGCCGGATCCCTCTTCGGCTGGCGATCGGTGCGGTCGTCGGCGGGATCCTGATGGGGTACGGCGCGCGGATCGCGTTCGGCTGCAACATCGGCGCCTACTTCGGGGGCATCGCGTCGTTCAGCCTGCACGGCTGGCTGTGGGGTGTGACGGCCATCGTCGGGACCGTCGGCGGACTGGCGCTGCGGCCGTTGTTCGGGCTGCGCAACCCCAAGCCCACCGACTCGGTCTGCTAGCAGGCCCTGGCGCTGCCAGCGGCGCCGTCCGGGTGCACCCCCGGACGGCGCCGTTGTGGTTTCCGTGGTCTCATCGAAGCGTGCAGGTCTGGTACGCCGCCTACGGCAGCAACATGTCCGCCGAGCGGCTGGCGTGCTACCTCACCGGCGGCTGCCCGCCGGGTGCCACCACGACGTACCCCGGCGCCCGGGACCGGACCCTGCCCACCGACGTACGACCCCTGGAGCTCGCCGGCTGCGTCTACTTCGCGTGGCACTCCTCCACGTGGGGCGGTGGGATCGCGTTCTACGACCCGAACGGGCCGGGATCCTCCGTCGGCCGGGCCTACCGCCTCACCCTCGGACAGCTCTCCGACGTGCTCGAGCAGGAGATGCACCGGGAACCCGGGATCGACCACGAGCTCGACGAGCTGCTCGCCGAGGGGTTCACCGTCATCGGTGGCGGCAGGTACGAGTCCCTGCACGTCGTCGGCAAGCTGGACGGCGAGCCGGTCGTTACGTTCACCTCCCCGGAGTCGATGCACGCCGCCGACCACAACGAGCCGTCGGCCGCCTACCTCGCCACCATGGGTCGCGGGCTGGTCGACGGCCACGGCTGGGACGTCGAGCGGGTCGCCACCTACCTGCAGGACCGTCCGGGCATCGGCTCATGGGACGCCGAAGGTCTCCGTCGGCTGCTGGACCCGCATTAATTCGGTTGCGGGCCGGCGTTCGGCTCCGCCACTGTTGACCCAGCCATCGGGATCGCCGGTGCCCGACGAGAGGAGCGTGACATGACCATGACTGCCCTTGGCCTGTCCGCAGACCAATTCCTCTCATCTTGGAGCACTCACCCCGATGTCTTCTTCACTCGACGGGATTGACCCGTCCTTCGTATTCGAGTTCAACGCGTACGACGACCTCGACGACGGCCAACGCTGGTCGACCTGGCTCGACGTCGAGCCGCTGTCCCGCGGCCCTGAGCCACGGCCCTCCTGGGTCGTGACGTCCCAGGGCGCCATCGACACCGATCTCGGCATCCTCAAGACCGGCAAGGAGGCCGACGTCTTCCTGCTGGAGCGCAGCGACCCGCTCGCCCCCGACGAGGGTGTCGTGATGGCGGCGAAGCGCTACCGCAGCACCGACCACCGCAACTTCCACCGGTCCGCCTCCTACACCGAGGGCCGCAGCATGAAGCGGTCCCGTGACGAGCGCGCGCTCAAGCGCAAGAGCACGTTCGGCCGGCTCGTTGCGGCGGGCGAGTGGGCGGTGTCCGAGTGGGGCGCGCTCAACCGCCTCTGGTCGATCGGCCTGCCGGTGCCATACCCCGTCCAGATCGACGGCACCGAGATCCTGATGGAGTGGATCACCGTCGACGGCGAGACGGCGCCGCGGCTGGCCCAGACCCGGCCGGCGCCGGACCTGCTGGCGTCGTACTACGACCAGCTGCGGGAGACGCTGGCCACGATGGTCCAGCACGGGCTGGTGCACGGCGACCTGTCGGCGTACAACATCCTGGCCGCGGGCGAGCGACTGGTGGTGATCGACCTGCCGCAGGTCGTCGACCTGGTGGGCAACCCCGCCGGGATGGACTTCCTGATGCGGGACTGCACCAACATCTGCACCTGGTTCCGCTCCAAGGGCCTGGCCGCCGCCGACGAGCACGAGCTGTTCGGGGACCTGATGTCGCACGCATTCTGACCGCCCTGGGCTACCGTGCCCTGTGGACCAGAAGGGCTGGTTGGCGGGTGTCTTCGACCGCGCGGCGTCAACCTACGACCGGGTCGGTGTCGCCTACCACGAGCACTTCGCACGGCGATTGGTCGAGCTGGCCGACCTCCCACCGGGCGCCGAGCTCCTCGACGTCGGGTGCGGGCGCGGGGCGGTCCTCCTCGCGGCCGCTCACCGGGCGGGCGGGCTGACCGGCGTCGACGTCTCGGCCGGCATGCTCGACAGGGCCCGCGACGAGCTGCGTGCTGCCGGAGTCGACGACGTGCGGCTGGAAGTGATGGACGCGGAAGGCCTGGATTTCGCGACCGAGTCGTTCGACGCCGTGACCGCGGCGTTCCTGTTGTTCTTCCTGCCCGACCCGGAGAAGGCCGCTGCCGAGTTCCACCGCGTGCTCCGACCCGGTGGCCGGGTTGCGGTCTCCACCTGGGGAGACGAGGACCCGCGCTGGGCGTGGACGGACGAGCTCCTGGCCGACCTCCGGGTGGACCGGAGGGCGCTGCAGCGTCCGTTCGACTCGCCCGGCGAGGTCGAGGCCCTGCTCGCCGGGGCCGGGTTCACGGACCTGACGACTCAGAGGGAGGAGCTCGAGATCCGCTTTTTGGACGC
Organism: uncultured Actinomycetota bacterium; assembly: GCA_963729095.1. Taxonomy (GTDB): domain Bacteria; phylum Actinomycetota; class Actinomycetes; order Propionibacteriales; family Nocardioidaceae; genus Nocardioides. The sequence continues at coordinate 35,096 of CAVSMX010000048.1, forward strand.
CGACCAGTGGTGGGACTGGCAGTGGTCGTTCAGCTTTCGGGGCGTGCTGGAGCAGCTCGACCCGGCCGTGGTGGAACAGATCCGCACCGAGGCGACGACCCGCCTCGAACGGGTGCGACCAGGGGGCGCCCACCCGATGTCGCTGGTCGCGTGGGTGGTCTTCGGCGACCGGCAGGCCACGTGAGGCGCACCCGGGGCCGGGTCGTCCACGTCGAGACCCTGGCCGACCTCGATGCCCGGCTGGCTGCTGGCGCGAGCTCGCTGCGCGGCTGGCGGGTGCGCCGTGTCGACCTCACCGAGCGCGGCGAAGCGCTCACCCAGCGCCGGCTCGGCGGGGCCACCTTCCTCGGCTGCGACTTCGCGCCGGACGATGCCGCCCGGGTGGAGGACGCCGGCGGCTTGGTGCTGCCCGACATCGGCGACCCGCCGGTCGACGTCTACCGGTCGCGGCTCTACACGCCGGACGAGCTGTACGACGATCCCGACTACCGCCGCTCGCTCGACGCGCGCGCCTACGCCTGGTCGCAGCGACGCCCCGACCAGGAGGACACTCTCGCGCAGGCTCTGCACGACCACTCCGTCGACCATGCGCTCACCGAGTGGATCCGAGGCAGGCGGCTCGCGGGGGTGATGGGCGCCCACGGTGCCCGACGCGGCGACCCCGGCTACGCCGAGGCCGCGCTGCTGGGCCACGCGCTGGGCAGGCGGTTCGTGGTCGCCACCGGCGGGGGTCCCGGCGCGATGGAGGCTGCCAACCTCGGTGGAGCTCTCTCGGGAAGGACGACGGCCGACCTGGACTCGGCGATCGGGTCCCTGGCCGCGGTGCCGTCGTTCCGGCCGTCGATCGCTGAGTGGGCGCGCGTGGCGCTCGAGACCCGCGCGCGGATCAACGAGCCGGCAGACACCCTCGGCATCCCCACCTGGCACTTCGGCCACGAGCCGCCGAACGTGTTCGCCACCGCTATCGCGAAGTACTTCGGCAACGCCGCCCGCGAGGCGGTCCTGCTCGAGGTGTGCGACGCGGGCATCGTGTTCCTCGAGGGCGCCGGCGGCACCGTCCAGGAAATCTTCCAGGACGCCTGTGAGAACTACTACGCCGACGAGTCCTCGGTGGCGCCCATGGTGCTGGTCGGCACGACGTACTGGACCCAGACGCTGCCGACCTGGCCGCTGCTCCGATCGCTGGCGCGCGGCCGGGTGATGGAGGACCACGTGCACCTCGTCGACACGGTCGATGAAGCGGTTGAGATGCTCGGCCGATGACCTTCGACGACGCCTGGGCGGACGCCGTGCGCCGGTGGTGCGACCCCGTCTTCGCAGCCGCCGACAGCGGCTTCGAGTGGAACGACAGCGCTCAGTACAAGGCCGACGACGGCCAGACCACTTCGTTGCTCTGGGAGGCCGTGCCGCAGCGGTTCGCCGAGCGCTATCCGGACAGCGGGATCATCGAGCAGTGGGGCGGCGAGGAGCACTGGCCGCCGCCGTGCATCGACTACTGGATCTACGTCGATCCCGCTGCCGGCACGGCCGAGCTGTCCGTCGAGGGCTGGGATCACTGGCCCAGCCCCCTGCCGCTGTCGGGCGATGGCCACGCAGACGGCCGGATGCTCGCCACCCGGTTCGCCGAGATCCTGCAGGTCAGCCCGCCAGCAAGTCTGGAGTCGTGACCTCCGCGATCACCTCGCGGTAGTGCTCGACCAGCGCCGTGTTCACCGCCGCCCACGACCGGTCCCGCACACTGCGTCGGGCCGCGAGTCCCATCCGGATGCGCAGCAGCGGGTCCGAGGCGAGCTTGTCGACGTACGCCGCCAGGTCCTCGGCGTTACCGGGCTCGTAGAGGAACCCGACCATGCCTTCGGCCACGACGTCGACCGGGCCGCCGGAGCGCGGGGCGACCACGGGGACGCCGGAGGCCAGGGCCTCCTGGGCCGACTGGCAGTAGGTCTCGTAGCGCCCGGTGTGCACGAACACGTCGAGCGACGCGTACGCGGCGCCGAGCTCCTCCCCGTGCAGCACGCCGAGGAAGGACGCCCCCGGGAGCAGCGCGCGCAGTCGCTGCTCCTCGGGGCCGCCGCCGACGACCACCAGTGCGTAACGGGGGTCGTCCGCGAGCCGGGCGAGCAGCTCGAGCTCCTTCTCCGGCGCGAGCCGGCCGACGTACCCGACGAGAAGGCGTCCGTCGGGAGCGATCCGCCGGCGCAGCTCGCCGCTTCGATACACCGGGTGGAACGCCTGCAGGTCGACCCCGCGCGGCCAGAGCGCGGTGTTGCCGACCCCCAGATCGGCGAGCTGACGCAGGCTTGCCGAGGACGGTGCCAGCGTCCGGTCGACCGCGAAGTGGATCCGCCGGGTCAGCGCGGCCATCGCCCGGACGCCGCCCGGCACGTCGTAGCGGGCCGCGAAGCCGACCAGGTCGGTCTGGTAGATCGCCACCGTGGGGATACCGAGCTCGGCCGCCGCCCTGGCCGCCTGGTGGCCCAGGGTGGCCGGCGAGGCGATGTGAACGACGTCCGGCCGAAACCGGCGCATCGCCGCCCGGAGCCGGCGGCGGGTCTCGAACCCGACCCGGAAGTCAGGATAGAAGGGGAGGTGCGCGCCGCGCGCGTGCGTGACCTGGAATCCGGCGTACGACGACGGCCCGGTCGGGGCGATCAGCTCCGCCTGGTGACCCTCGGCGGTCAGGTGCTCCAGCACCCGTCGTACCGAGTTGGTGACCCCGTTGACCTGGGGAAGGAAGGACTCCGCCACCACCAGCACCCGCAGCTGCTCGGTCATGTCTCGGACGTTAGGGCGGCTCCGGCAACGAACGCCCGACGAGGCGTGTCAGCCACATGAACGTTGGCCGTCCGGACCGGCGTGACAGACCTCACCCTGAGTCGTTGGTGGAGCGTGAAGGTCACGCGACGCAACCTCCTCCGCACCGGCGCAGCAGCAGTGGGTGGCGCCTCCGCCTCCGGGGCGCTCGGCGTCCCTAACACAACTTCCGCCGCCGGTGCCGCGGCCGCCCCGGTCGGGACGGCCACCCTCGCGACCACGCTGGCCAGGGGGGCCGCCGGAGCCGGTGGCTACCGACCGATCGTCGCGGCTCCCGGCGAGGCGCACCTCGTACGCACCGACCTCGGAGCGCAGGCCGGCGCGGGCAGGTCTGCGGCCCGGACGCCGGTGATCGCATTCGCGCAGCTGAGCGACGTACACATCGTCGATGCGCAGTCCCCGCTGCGGCTGGAGTTCACCGACCGGCTCGACGACCCCTCGCCGATCCCGCCGACGCTGTTCAGCTCGGCCTACCGGGCCCACGAAATGCTCTCCGGGCAGATCGCCGACGCCATGGTGCGCCAGATCAACGGCATCGGCACCGGCCCGGTTACCGGGGCGCCGCTGGCGCTGGCCATCCAGACCGGCGACAACTCCGACAACTCCCAGTTCAACGAGATCAACTGGAACATCGCGATCCTCAACGGCGGCGCGGTGCGGATCGACTCCGGCAGCCTGCTGAAGTTCGAGGGCGTCGCCGACGGAACCAGCGCCTACTACGACCCCGGCTACTGGCACCCGCACGGCACCCCGGCGAACAAGGTCGACGACATCTACCGCACGCAGTACGGCTTCCCCGTGGTCCCCGGCCTGCTCGACGCCGCCCGACGTCCGTTCGAGGCCGAGGGCCTGAACCTGCCGTGGTACTCCGCGTTCGGCAACCACGACGGCCTGGTGCAGGGCAACTTCCCTCAGCTGCTCCAGCTCAGCCTGGTCTCCACCGGCGCCCTGAAGCTGAACTCGCTGCCCGCTGGCCTCTCCCCCGCCGAGCTGCTGAACAGCCTCCAGTCCGGGGACCTGGCCCGGCTACTCCAGTCGCTGGCCCTGACTCCCGCCGCACGAGCGGTCTCCCCCGACGTCGACCGGCGGCTGCTCACCCGCAAGCAGGTCGTGGAGCAGCACTTCACGGCGGGCGGCGCACCGTTCGGTCACGGTTTCACCGCCGAGAACCGCTCCAAGGGCACCGCGCACTACTTCTTCGACCAAGGCGACTGCCGGTTCATCGTGATGGACACGGTCAATCCCAACGGCTACTCCGATGGTTCCATCGACAACGCCCAGTTCGCGTGGCTCGAGCAGGTGCTGAACCAGTCGGTGGGCAAGATCGTGATGGTCTTCAGCCACCACACGTCGTGGACGATGAAGAACACCCTGATCGGTACCGGCGGCGTCGTGGAGACCCGGGTCAACGGCGCACGGGTGCTGGAGCGGTTGATGAGCCACCAGGAGGTCGTGGCCTGGATCAACGGCCACACCCACAAGAACACGGTGCTCGCCCACACCCGCCCCGAGGGCGGCGGGCTCTGGGAGATCAACACGGCCTCCCACATCGACTGGCCGCAGCAGTCGCGACTGATCGAGATCGCCGACAACCAGGACGGCACCCTCTCGATCTTTGCGACGATGGTCGATCACGCCGGCCCGACGGCGTACGCCGGCAACACGTCAGACACCGTGCGCCTGGCCTCCCTCGGCCGAGAGCTGGCGGCCAACGACCCGCAGAACCGCACGGACTCCGGCCGTGGTCAGCTGGCCGACCGCAACGTCGAGCTGCTGGTGACTAAGCCGAGCTGATCGGTAGCGCTCAGAGAGGCACCCGGTAGGACCGCTCCTGCCCATGCGCGGCGAAGCCAGCGCGGCGCAGGATCGGTCCCGAGGTCTCCACCCGGCCCTTGACCAGCGCCATCGTGGCGCCGTGGCGCACGGCGTACTCGAGGCGGGCGGCGAGCAGGGCGCGGTAGACGCCCCCGCCGCGGTGCTCCCGGAGCACCGAGCCGCTCCACAACCGGCCCACTGCGTCGGTGAGGGTGATGCCGCCGGTGCCGACGGGCTCGTCGTCCACGTAGGCGACGACCCCGCCACCGCGCCCGCCCTCGACGTCGCGCCGAACCTGCTCGCTCTCGACCCTCAGCCGCTGGTCGTGCGGGACATCTCCGCCGAAGACGACCTTCAGCACCTGGTAGGCGTGCCGCAGGGTCTCCGCGTCGGTGGTCCAGCGCAGCGTGGCCGAGTGCTCGCCGAGATCCGGGAGGCCGGGCGCCAGATCCAGGGCCAGCACGTCGAGCGTCTCGTCGAGGAGCCCGCCGCGAGCCCGGACGAGCTCGTCCATACCCGGCGGTGCGCCCAGCTTCACCCACCACACCAGCTCGGGCTCCTCGAACTCCCGTGCCCGGGCGAGTACGTCGTCGAGGACGGTCCCAGGCTCGCGCTCGGGCCGGAAAGCGGCAAGGACCAGGTGGTGCTCGAAGTAGTCGGGGAACCGGACCAACAGGAACTCGCGGGTCTCCGCGCGGATGGCCGTCTCCGGCACCCACACGAAGGCGCTGGCCGCCTCCACCCGCTCCTGCCAGCTCACCGTTGCTAGGACTCCACTGCGGCCAGCTGGCCGCAGGCGCCGTCGATCTCGCGGCCCCGGGTGTCGCGGACGGTGGTGGGAACGCCGCGGGCCTCCAGCCGGCGCACGAACTCGCGCTCGTCGGCGGGGTCCGAGGCCGTCCACTTCGAGCCCGGGGTCGGGTTGAGCGGGATCAGGTTCACGTGGACCCAGCCCCAGTCGCCGTACGACGTCAGGACGTCGGCGAGCAGGTCGGCGCGCCACGCCTGGTCGTTGATGCCGCGCATCATGGCGTACTCGATGGACACCCGCCGCTTGGTCGTGCGCGCGTAGTCCCAGGCGGCCTCGACGGTCTCGCCCACCGAGAATCTGGTGTTGATCGGGACCAGCTCGTTGCGCAGCTCGTCGTCCGGCGCGTGCAGGCTGAGGGCGAGGGTCACCGGGATGCCCTCGTCGGCGAGCTGCCGGATCCGGGGCACCAGCCCCACCGTGGACACGGTGATCCCGCGTGCGGACATGCCGAGCCCATCGGGTGCGGGGTCGGTGAGCCGGCGGACGGCGCCGATGACGGCCTTGTAGTTGGCCATCGGCTCGCCCATGCCCATGAAGACCACGTTGGAGACCCGGCCCGCTCCCCCGGGCACGTCGCCGCGGGCCAGCGCACGGGCGCCGGCGACCACCTGCTCGACGATCTCGGCGGTAGACATGTTGCGCTGGAGGCCACCCTGTCCGGTGGCGCAGAACGGGCAGGCCATCCCGCAACCGGCCTGGCTGGAGACGCACATGGTCACTCGGTCGGGGTAGCGCATCAGCACCGACTCGACGAGTGCCCCGTCGAACAGCTTCCACAGGGTCTTGCGGGTGGTGCCGCGGTCGGCCTCCAGGGTCCGCAGCGGGGTCATCAGCGAGGGCAGCAGCTCGGCGACGAGCTGGTCGCGCTGCCCGGCCGGGAGATCGGTCATCTCGGCCGGGTCGTCGGCCAGCCGAGCGAAGTAGTGGGTCGCGAGCTGCTTGGCCCGGAAGCCGGGCAGGCCGAGGTCGACCGCCAGCGCCTTGCGCTCGTCAGGAGCGAGGTCGGCGAGGTGGCGCGGCGGCTTCCGGCGGCCGCGCGGCTCGTCGAACACCAGCGGCAGGGGCTTGCTCTCGGACATCAGGCCGCCAGTCTCCCAGCCCGAGCGCCGGGGAGCATAACCCTCAGCCGTCCGTCAGGATCAGGATCCAGACCACCAGCGCGGCGACGCCGATCACGACCGCCGCAGTGGCGAGCATCCCGAGCAGCATGTACTTGCCGAACCTGCGCGTCCTCGGGGCCGCGATCAGGACGATCGGCACCGCCAGCGTCACCACGACGAACGGGAACAGGTCCTCTGCCGTGTCGTAGTCGAACAGTGCCCGGAGGATCCCCGCCCAGGCACCGGGCACGACGATCACGACGACCAGTCCGGTGAAGAAGCCGGTCAGCGCCGAGAACGTCGGGTGGTCGCGGTGCCACCAGCTCGGCTCGGGGCGGCCGTCCCCTTCACCCGCATCGTCCTCTGGGGCCTGTGCCTCGTCCTCGGGCGCCTCCGCGTCGGCGTCGCCAGACTCCGCGTCGTCCTCGGGGGCCTCCGCGTCGGCGTCGCCGGACTCCGCGGGCGCACTCTCGTCCCGGTCGCGCAGGCCCTCGTCCGTGTTCATCGCCTCGATCGTAGGTGTGCAGGTCAGATGGTGGTCGGAGGCGCGGTCAGAACACGCTGTAGTGCAGCAGGAGCCAGATGGGGGCGATGGTGGCCAGCAGCGAGTCGAGCCGGTCCATCAGGCCGCCATGGCCAGGCACCACCTGGCTCATGTCCTTGATGCCGAGGTCGCGCTTCATCACCGACTCGCACAGGTCGCCGAGGGTGGCCATCACGGCCGCGATCAGCCCCAGGCAGACGCCGACCCACCAGTCGCCGTCGAGGAGGTAGACGACCAGCGCCCAGCCGGCGACCACCGTGAACACCAGCGAGCCGCCGAAGCCCTCCCAGGACTTCTTCGGCGAGATCACCGGAGCCATCGGGTGCTTGCCGAAGAGCACGCCGGCGACGTAGCCGCCGATGTCGGAGGCGATGGTGACCAGGATGAAGGTGAGGATCCCGGCGACGCCGTCGTTGTCGATCCCTCCGCCACCTCGGCCGCCCTCGGCGAGCAGCAGGGCCACGAACGAGCCCAGGAACGGGACGTAGACCAGCGTGAACACCGAGGCGGTCGAGGTTCGCACGTAGCCGTCGATCCCCCGACGCAGCAGCCACAGCATGGTCACCAGGGCGGAGACGGCGGTGGCGGTGACCAGGGCCGGGGCGCCCCAGAGGTACGCGACGACCACCATGATCGCGCCGCCGAGCATCAGCGGCTGCTCCGGGATGTCGATGTCCTTCGCGAGCAGACCCTGACGCAGCTCCCAGACAGCGACGACGACGGCCGCCACCACGATGAACATGAAGGCGGGCTTCCAGAACGCCAGCGACACGGCGATCGCGCCGAGCAGGACGACGGCCGAGGCGACCGCCGCCTTCAGGTCACGACCGGCACGGCCGTGGTCCTTGTTGGGCGCGGGGGAAGGAGGAGAGGTGTCGGTCATCGGCTGAAGTCGCAGGAGGCGCTCAGACCTCGAGCAGCTCGGATTCCTTGTTCTTCAGCATCTCGTCGATGGCGTCGGTGTGGTTCTTGGTGAGCGAGTCGAGCCGCTTCTCGGCGCCGGTGACGTCGTCCTTGCCGACCTCGCCGTCATGGTCGAGCTTCTCCAGGTGCTGCTTGGCGGTACGCCGCAGGTTGCGGACCGCGACCCGGCCGTCCTCGGCCTTGGCCTTGGCGACCTTGATGTACTCCTTGCGCCGCTCCTCGGAGAGGTCCGGGAAGACGCAGCGCAGCACCTTGCCGTCGTTGGCCGGGTTGACCCCGAGATCGGAGTCGCGGATCGCCTTCTCGATGTTGGCCATCGCGCCCATGTCGTAGGGCGACACGATGATGATCCGCGCCTCGGGTGCCGTGAACGACGCCAGCTGCTGCAGCGGGGTCGGCGTGCCGTAGTAGTCCACCAGGATCTTGTTGAACATGCTCGGGTGTGCGCGGCCCGCCCGGATCGCGGCGAACTCCTCACGGGTCGCCTCGACCGACTTGTCCATCTTGCCGTCGGCCTCGCGGAGGATGTCGTTGATCATCGCTGTCCTTTGGTTGTCGACCGGTGCCGTCAGCCCGCGCTGACCAGCGTGCCGATCCTCTCACCCTGCACCGCTCGGAGGATGTTGCCCTCCGGCTCCATGCCGAACACGATCATCGGCATCTTGTTCTCCATGCAGAGGGCGAACGCGGTCGCATCGGCCACCCGGAGCCCGTCCTGGAGCGCATCGGCGAAGGTGACCTCGTCGAGCTTCACGGCGTTCGGGTTGGTCCGCGGGTCGTCGGTGTAGACGCCGTCGACGCCGCTCTTGGCCATCAGCACGGCCTCGCACTTGGTCTCGAGCGCCCGCTGCGCGGCGACCGTGTCGGTGGAGAAGAACGGCATCCCCATGCCGGCGCCGAAGATCACCACTCGGCCCTTCTCCATGTGCCGGATGGCACGGCGCGGGATGTAGGGCTCCGCGACCTGCCCCATCGTGATGGCGGTCTGCACCCGGGTCTCGACGCCGAGCTTCTCCAGGAAGTCCTGGAGCGCCAGGCAGTTCATCACGATGCCCAGCATGCCCATGTAGTCGGCGCGGACCCGGTCCATGCCGCGCTGCTGCAGCTCGGCCCCGCGGAAGAAGTTGCCGCCGCCGGTGACGACGGCGATCTGGACGCCGGCCTTGGCGACCGCCGCGATCTCCCGGGCGATCGTCTGGACGACGTCGGGGTCGACCCCGACCCTTCCGCCTCCGAACACCTCGCCGGACAGCTTGAGCAGGACTCGCTTGTAGCCGGTCACACGGCCTCCCATCGGGCGGGTACGACGAAGGCCGGTCCGATGAGTGCGTGGTGTCTCATCGAACCGGCCTCCTCTGACGTCTGGCTGGCTAGAACCTACTTGGTCAGGCTCCTACCTCGAAACGGGCGAACCGCTTCAGGGTGGTGCCGGCCTCGTCGAGCACCGCCTTGACCGACTTCTTGTTCTCCGTGACCGACGGCTGGTCCAGCAGCACGACGTCCTTGAAGAAGCCGTTGAGCCGGCCCTCGGTGATCTTCGCGATGGCCTGCTCGGGCTTGCCCTCCTCGCGCGAGGTGGCCTCGGCGATCTCGCGCTCCTTGGCGACGATGTCGGCGGGGACGTCGTCACGGGTGAGGTACTGCGGGCGCATCGCGGCGATCTGCATGGCGGCCCCGCGAGCGGCGTCGGCGTCACCGTCGTACTCGACGAGCACGCCGACCGCCGGCGGCAGGTCGGCGGCACGCTTGTGCATGTAGGCCACCACCCGGCCGTCGAAGTGGGCGTACTGGCCGAGCTCGATCTTCTCGCCGATGCTGACGGCCAGGCCGTCGACGACGTCGCCGACCGTCTGGTCACCGAGCGGCACGGCCTTCAGCGCGGCCACGTCGGCGGGCTTGGCCTCGGACGCGGCGTCGGCGATCTTCTGCGCCGTGGCGATGAAGTCGGCGTTCTTGGCGACGAAGTCGGTCTCGCTCTTCAGCTCGATCAGCACGCCGGGGGCGTGCGCGACCAGCCCGGAGGACGCCTCGCGCTCGGCAGCGCGCTCCGCCATCTTCTTGCCGCTCTTGATCCGGAGGATCTCGACGGCCTTGTCGAAGTCGCCGTCAGCCTCATCCAGCGCCTTCTTGCAGTCCATCATTCCGGCGCCGGTCATCTCCCGGAGCTTCTTGACGTCGGCGGCAGTGAATGCCATGGGTCTCTTTCCTCGTATCTCTGGGTATCGCTGGAGTGGTTCAGACGTCGGACTTGGCGTCCTCGGCGGGAGCCTCGGCCTCGGGAGCGGTCGCCTCGGGCTCCGCGGCCGGGGTCTCGGCCTCCACGGCCGGGGTCTCCTCAGCAGCAGGAGCCTCCTCGACGGCCGGGGTCTCCTCAGCAGCAGGAGCCTCCTCGACGGCCGGGGTCTCCTCAGCGGCCGGGGTCTCGGCCTCCACGGCCGGGGTCTCCTCAGCAGCAGGGGTCTCCTCAGCGGCGGGAGCGTCCTCGACGACCGGGGTCTCGGCGGCGACCGGGGCCTCGACGGCCTCCGACGCGGCACCGGTCGCCTCGGCGGCGGGGGTGTCCTCGCCGCCCAGGAGCTCGCGCTCCCACTCGGCGAGCGGCTCCTCGGCACCCGGCGTGACGGCCTCGCCCTCGCCGGACTTCGCGCCGGAGCGGGCGATCAGGCCCTCGGCCACGGCGTCGGCCACGACCCGGGTGAGCAGGCCGACGGCGCGGATGGCGTCGTCGTTGCCCGGGATCGGGAAGTCGACCTCGTCGGGGTCGCAGTTGGTGTCGAGGATGCCGATGATCGGGATCCGCAGCTTGCGGGCCTCCTCGACGGCCAGGTGCTCCTTCTTGGTGTCGACCACCCACACCGCGGCGGGGGTACGGGTCATCTCCCGGATGCCGCCCAGGGTCTTGTCCAGCTTGTCGCGCTCCCGCTTCATCTGCAGGAGCTCCTTCTTGGTGCGCCCGGAGCCGGCGACGTTGTCGAAGTCGACCTCGTCGAGCTCCTTGAGGCGGTTGATCCGCTGGTGCACGGTCTGGAAGTTGGTGAGCATGCCGCCCAGCCAACGCTGGTTGACGTAGGGCATGCCGACGCGCGTCGCCTGCTCGGCGATCGCCTCCTGGGCCTGCTTCTTGGTGCCGACGAACATCACGGTGCCGCCCTTGGCGACGGTCTCCTTGATGAACGCGTAGCACCGGTCGATGTAGGCCAGCGACTGCTGCAGGTCGATGATGTAGATGCCGTTGCGCTCGGTCATGATGAAGCGCTTCATCTTCGGGTTCCAGCGACGGGTCTGGTGTCCGAAGTGGACGCCGCTCTCGAGGAGCTGGCGCATGGTCACAACTGCCATGGTGTTTCTTCTCCTGTGTGGAGCCACTGCCGTGCGTGCGTCCTTGCTCGACTGCTCTCGCAGCAGGACACACCGGCACTGGTTCCGGTCGTTTTCAGTTCGATGCGGGCGACGGGCGTCGCCTGCCCTGACGTCTGCGTGCGGGCCGACCCGACTCGCGTCGGGACCGAGGCTCGTCACCCACGGACGGCCGGGGTCCGAGAAGGCAACCCCGTCGTGGTCTGCAGACGTGCGTATTTCACTCCGAGGAGTGATGGGCCCAGCGTAGTCGAGGCCTGGGGCACGCCGGTAATTGACGCCCCGCGGCCGGAGCCTGCGAGGGCCGCGATCAGGGCGGAAGATTGAGGAGGGCTCGGCTCAGACCCGAACGGAGTGAGGGACTGAGCGACCCGTCTCGAAATCAGCCCCGAAGGCGCTCCGCCAGAAACCCTCCACAGCCCGCTCCTCGGGGCGGACTGTCCACAGGGACGCGATGGAGAGCGGCCGGACGTCGGCCGGACGCCTCACAGTCGGACCATGCGCCATCCCCACCACCCCCTGCTCCGCGGGGCCGTCGCCGTCGTCCTGGGCCTGCTGCTGGCGCCCTGCGCGCCCGCGGCGGGGCTCGACGGCCCCGCGGATTCCACCGACACCGATCCGGTCGGCGTGTGGCCACTCGTCCCGGAGCCGGAGGTGGTCGAGGGATTCGACCCACCGGACTCCCCCTACGGCGCTGGTCACCGGGGCGTCGACCTCGCCGGCGCGCCCGGGCAGCCGGTGCGCACCTCCCTGCCGGGCACGGTGACCTACGCCGGACCGCTCGCCGGGCGCGGCGTCGTGGTGGTGGACCACGGGGAGACCCGGACGACCTACGAGCCGGTGGCAGCCTCCGTCTCGATCGGCGACGTGCTGGCCGCCGGAGACCGGATCGGCACGCTCCAGGTGCCGGGGTCGCACTGCTTCCCGCGTGCCTGCCTGCACTGGGGCTGGATTCGCGGTGAGACGTACCTCGACCCGCTGCGGCTCGTCGGGGCCGGCCCGGTGCGGCTGCTGCCCCTGTGGCGGGACGCCCCGGCCGGGACTCCGTCCACCGTGAGCGCGCTCCCCTATGCGGGGTGGATCAGGCCCGTGGATGCGCTTGCTGGTAGGCCCTCCGCAGCCGTTCGGTGGTGACGTGGGTGTAGCGCTGGGTGGTGGCCAGCGACGCGTGGCCCAGCAGCTCCTGTACCGAGCGCAGGTCGGCACCACCCTCCAGGAGGTGGGTGGCCGCCGTGTGCCGCAGGCCGTGCGGCCCCATGTCCGGCGCCCCTGGCACGTCCGCCAGCCGCTGGTGCACTAGACGACGGACCGCGCGCTGGTCGATCCGCCGTCCCCGCACGCCGAGGAACAACGCGCCCCCCGCGCCCTCGACCGCGAGGGCGGGTCGTCCGTGGCGAAGCCAGAAGTCCAGGGCGTGCGCGGCCGGCCGACCGAACGGCACGGAGCGCTCCTTGCGGCCCTTTCCGAACACCCTCAGCACGTTGCGGTCGCGATCGATGTCGTCGACGTCGAGCCCGACCAGCTCCCCCACCCGGATCCCGGTGGCGTAGAGCACCTCGAGCATCGCGACGTCCCGCAGCCCGACCGGGCTGCCGTCGTCGGCGAGCGCGGTGGCGGCGTCGATGAGAGCCCGGGCCTCGTCGGCCCGGAGCACGGCGGGCAGGGTCCGGTGCGGCTTGGGCGAGCCGAGGGAGGCACCGACATCCGTGGGCGCGCGACCGGTGCGCGCCATCCAGGCGGTGAACACCCTTGCGGCCGTCGCCCGCCGCGCCAGGGTGGTCCGGGACCGACCCAGGCTCTGCTGCTTGGCCAGCCAGCTCCGCAGCGTGCGCAGGTCGAGGTCGGCGGCCCCGGTGATCCCGAGCCTGACCGCGTGCTCGAAGAGCCCGGCGATGTCCGCCATGTAGGCGGTGACGGTGTGCGGGGCCAGGTCGCGCTCGGAGCGGAGGTGGCGCTCGTACTCCCCCAGAACCCGGGCCAGGCCCTCCGGGAGGGGCTCGACGGCCACCTCGTCGCTCACCCAGGAAGTCTAGGAAGCGGGTGCCCCCTCATGCGTGAGCCAGCGCGGCGAGCCGCCAGCCACCCTCGTCCTGCTCGACCAGGTTCGCGGCGTGCAGGTGGCCGAGTGCCCTGGTGACCTCGGGGAGCGCCAACCCGGCAACCCGCGCGATCGACTCCTCGGTGGCGCCGGTAGCGACCGGCACCGCATCGAGCACCTGCTGCTGCCTGAGCGAGAGGGCATCGCGAGGCTTGACCGGGCCGCGCGGCTCCTCCAGCAGGTGCTCTCCCACCGCGCCCACCAGTTCCAGCACTTCTTGCCCGTTCGTCACCAGCTCGGCCCTGCCGGTGCGAATGAGCTGGTGCACCCCGCCCGATGGAGCGCTGGTGACCGGCCCCGGCACCCCCATCACCGGCCGGTTCAGCCGATTGGCCCAGTTGGCCGTGTTGAGGGCGCCGCTGCGGACGGCCGCCTCGACGACCACGGTGCCCCGGGTGAGGGCAGCGATCAGTCGGTTGCGCGCCAGGAACCTGATCCGCTGGGGTGCGCAGCCGAGGGGCGCCTCAGAGACCACCGCACCGAACTCCGCGAGGTGATCGAGAAGGGACGCGTGGGCCTTGGGATAGGCGCGGTCTACGCCACACGCCAGGACCGCGATCGTGGGCCCACCACCGGCGAGCGCGCCTCGGTGGGCCGCGCGATCGATCCCGAACGCCGCCCCTGAGACCACGGGGCGGTCGGCCTCGACCAGCGTCCGGGCGATGTCCGCCGCCAGCTGGTCGCCGTACGTCGTGGCAGCCCGGGACCCGACCACCGCCACCGATGCGGAGAGCGCATCGAGCCGGACCGGGCCCTTGGCCCACAGGCCGATCGGGACCCCGGCGCGGTCGTTCAATGGCTCGGCGCTGGCCAGGTCGTCGAGCTGCTGCGGCCACTCCGGATCGCTGGGGGTCACGAATCGGATGCCCAGGCGCGCGGCGTTGGCGAGCTCCGCCTCCGGATCGCAAGTGGCAAGCCGGGCCGCCGCATCGGCGAACATCCCCGACAGTCCGTCGCCGCGCCGGAGCCGGGCGTGCAGTCCGGTCGCGCCGAACCTGGTCACCATCTCGGTGGCCCGCCAGTCACCGGGTTCGAACACCCTGCTCAGCGCCGCCCTCGCCAGCCGCTCCTCGACGAGTGTCATCCGGCACGTCGTTCCATGGAGGCGAGCAGGAGAGGTTGCCTGGTCCGCAGCCGCAGGGCAGTGTCCAGCTCGTCGACGCCCGGTGAGACGTCGCTTCCGGTGCAAACGGACCGCAGGTCGGCGATGGTCCAGGCGAGCCGGTGGACGCGCACCGCACCCCGACTGCTCAGCCGGCCGGCGTACACGGCTTCCACGAGGTTGCGCTGCGCCGCCGGCCGCAACGGCCAGGAGTCTCGGAGTGCGGCACCCGGAGCCTGGCCGTTGAGGCGCCAGCTCTCGTGCCGGTATCGCTGGTGTTGCCGATCTCGGATCCGAGCGACGCGGGCGCGGACCTGCGCCGACGACTCGGGTTCCTCGAGTGGGTCGCGCAACCGACTCAGCGGCTCGACCTGACGGGTGATGTCGATCCGGTCGGCGATCGGGCCGGTGATCCGCGCCTGATAGTCGCGCAGCCGCTGGGCGTTGCAGCGACACAGGTTGGTGGCTGGCGAATCGGTGAAGCCGCCGCACGGGCAGGGATTGCAGGCCAGGACCAAGAGGCACCTGGCCGGCAGCGTCACCGACTCCTCGCGTCGCGCCACCGTGATCTCCCCGCTCTCCAACGGCTGGCGCAGGGCCTCGATGACATCGCTCCGGAACAGCGGGAACTCGTCGAGGAAGAGCACACCGCAGTGAGCACGGCTGATCTCGCCCGGCCGGACCTGCCCGCTCCCGCCACCGATCAGGCTCGCCTTGCTGGCGTCATGATGGGGACCGGAGTACGGCGGAGTCGTGAGCATCCCGTCGCCGGGCTCGAGCGCACCGGCCAGGGAGTGGATGGCGGTCAGCTCGAGGGACTCCTCGGGGATCAGCTCGGGCAGGATCGTCGGGACCCGCTCGGCGAGGCTGGTCTTGCCGGCGCCCTTGGGCCCGGTCAACAGCACCGGATGACCCCCGGCAGCGGCGACCTCCACGGCGTACTTGGCGTCCTCCATCCCGAACAGGTCCCGGAAGTCCAGCTCCTCGAGACGCTCCTGACCGCGCCACGCGAGCAGCCTGCTCCCCGACATCGGCGCGACGGGCGGCGCCTCCGGCACCTCCACACCGCGAAGCTCCGCCACCACCTGGCCGAGCGAGCGCATCCCGAACACAGTCATGCCAGGCACCATCGACGCCTCCCTGGCCTGGGGTTCGGGCACGAACACCCGGGCGATGCCGCGCTGCGCCGCGGCCAGCACCATCGGCAGGACTCCGGGAACCGACCGCAGGCCGCCGGACAGGGTGAGCTCGCCCACGAAGGCGGTGCCGGCCAGGGCGTCACCGGGGACTCGATCGGCCGCGGCCAGCACGGAGACGGCGATCGCGAGATCGAAGTGCGTGCCGCTCTTGGTGAGATCGGCCGGGGCGAGCAGGACGGTGACCCGCCGCGTCATCGGCCACTCGAGCCCGCTGTTGATCACGGCCATCCGACAGCGATCACGCGCCTCGTTGAGCGAGACGTCCGGACGGCCGATCAACGTGGTGCCGACCGTGCCGGGCGAGACGTCGGCCTGCACGTCGATCAGGTGCCCGAGCGCGCCGTGCAGGCTCACGGTGTGGGCCGTCGCGAACGGCATCAGCCCACCCCGCGCACGTGGTCGACGATCGCCGGACCCTTGGGTGGCCGCAGCACCGCGACCAGGTCGACCCTGGTCTCTTCCGCGAACACCTCGTGGGCGAGCATCCAGGCCTGGCCCAGCCGGCGGAGCCGGTCGAGCTTGGCGTCCGTGACCGCCTCATGGGGGGTGCCGCACAGAAGGCTGGTGCGGGTCTTCACCTCGCACACCACCAGGACCGGGCCGTCGCGGAGCACCAGGTCGATCTCGCCGTCCGGGCAGCGCCAGTTGCGGTCCAGCAGCACCAAGCCCTTCGCGGCCAGGTGACGCGCGGCGAGGTTCTCGCCGTACGCCCCCAGGGCCTGCCTGCACGCACTCGTCGTCATCGGTTGACCTCCTGCGGACAGGGTGGTCACCGGCGGTGACACGAGGGGTCCGAGAGGCCCCGGGCTGTGGAGAACCCGTCGCCGACGGTCGGCTGTGGACGCTAAGTGGTCGGGTCTACTCGATCAGCCGGATGGGGTCGCCCACGATCTGGGCGTTCCAGGTGGTGATGTCGTTCACCTCTAGGCCCGGGGAACGACATGGTGACCCGGTACCAGCAGTTGCCGAGCGAGGTGGGGTCGCAGTTGTAGTCGGGCGGGATCGGGATGGTGATCCGCTGCACCTTGCCGTTGTTGGCGGCGGAGGTCACCTTCACCGAGCAGAGCGAGTTGCTGGTGGTGACTCCGGCCCCCGCGGCCCCGCCCTCCGAGGTGCACCCGCCGGGGAACCTCGGACCGGTGTAGGTGGCGGTAGGCTCACTTGGCATCGTGACCTGCACCGATGCCATTCGTGGTGGCGGGATTGGTGTCCGCCGCGTCGTAGAACTCGAACTCGATCCGGCGCCCCGCGGCACCGGGGAGCACCCGCAGCAGGTTGAAGGAGCTGGACGCGGACGGCGCGTTCGCGAAGATCGGCATGTGCTCGTAGCCGGAGACGGCCACCTTCTTCTCGAACCCGGCCGCGGTCTTCGCGCGCAGCGAGAACGCGTTCATGCCGGCACCCTGGGTGGTGTTGCCGGTCGGGGCGGCGGCGGCCAGGTTCCCGGACCTGATCAGACCCGTTCCCGTCCCGCCCAGGCTCACGTTGCTGCGCACCTGCAGGTAGTAGTCACCCGCCCGCGTCGGCGTGAACTGGCAGAACGAGACCCAGTTGTGGAAGGTCTGGGCGATCTCGGCGTTGTAGGCCGCGTGGCGCTTCTTGAAGATGTTGGTGTTGCAGCAGGTCGGTGGTGTAGCCGCCGTACTGCTTGATGCACGGTGCGCCGCCGGTCGAATTCTGGACCGGCGCCTCCGTGGGGTCCTGGCTGTCCACCTGTTGGCGGAGCACGAACGATGTCGTCAGCTTGTTCGAGGTGTCCCCCTGGGGGGAAGAAGTCGCCCGTGCAGTAGTCCCGGAACGTGCCGCTCGCTGCCGCTGCCGTTGTCTGCTGTAGCGGATGCGCGCGTCGGCGTTGGTGACGTAGTCGTTCGTCGCGATGTGTTGCTTTGGGAATGGGCGCTGACGTCGGCAGGTCGTCGCAGAACTGCCCCGTCTTCACGAACAGCGGGTCGTAGATCTGCAGGTCGATGGTGGAGTTGACGGCTGCCGGCTCGACCTTGACCACGAAGACGTAGCCGAACGGGTCGTACTCGTCGTTGACCGAGTTGCTGTGCTCGGGCCGGAGCATCCGGCGACATTCGCCTGGTAGCAACCCCGGGTCTGGTAGCGGTCACCCCACACCTTGCCGGTCTCGGGACCCTCCACTTCCGCCCACAGCTGTGGCTGTGCGGAGCAGTTCGACATCGGCGGGGTCCCGTGCACGGAGCCGACCGGTTTGGCCGACGACGCACCGCCGCCCGCGGGCGGCTCGTTCCCGAACGTGTTGCACGGGCTGCCCATCGGCGCCGGCGCCTGGTAGTCGGCCACGGCGTGCACCCGGATGGTCGCGGAGCTGACGCCCATCATCGAGCCGAACGTGTTGTCGATCCCGCTGACGATGTCCACGCGGAGCTGGCCGGGCTTCTCGCCGCGCTCGACGAGCACCTCGACGTCGGAGTCGGCGTCGTCGAACCCGTTGCGCTTCGCAACCGCGAGGGCCCGGGTAGTGGCGCCGTCGAGGTCGTACGGGAGGTAGGGGACACCGGCCATCGCCGCGGCGTCGGCGGCGGTCTGGGCCTGCTGCCGGTCGACCTCCCACCGCGAGGTGTCGATGGCGAAGGCCGCGGCGCCGATGAGCACCAGCGGCAGCAGCACGGCCACGACGACCGCGACCGCGCCCCTCTCGTCCCGCTGTCGCCGGTTCACCCGTGCTCCCCGGACTTGCACTTGTCGGACGGCAGCGGCTCGAAGTCCATGACGGCCTTCTCACTCAGGGTGATCCCGGCACCGAACACCCCGGTCACGAAGGGGTGCCGGGCCTGGAGGTAGACGCCGACCCGGTCCTGCGGCGCGGTGGGCGTGCCCGGGAAGCAGGCGTTGATGGTGAGCGCGTCCCAGGTCCCGCCGGAGTAGCGGAACTCATTGGCCGAGTCGCGCCAGGTGAACCTGACGCAGGCAGTGATGCCGGTGCAGGTGCTGGGCATCGTCGTGTTCCCCTCCACGCCCGGGTAGCCCTGCGAGTTCGACTTGTAGATCAGGATGTACTCGACGTAGTCCTCCGGCATCGCGCTGCCGGAGCGCTGGATGGCGTCGGCCGCCTCCTGGGCCAGCGCCGGGACGGGAACGTTCTCGGGGACACAGGGCGGCTCCTCCGGACCGGTGCGGCAAGTGCCCCGCCCCGCCTCAGCCCCCGTGGCCGCGACCCGGACGGCCATCCTCACGTTCGAGGTCACCACCGTGTGGTCACGCAGCGTCAGGCCGAACTCGATGATGCCGAACAGCATCGCGACGAGGATGGGTACGACCATGGCGAACTCCACCGCCGCGGCGCCGCGCTGGTCACGGCGCGCCGAGGCCCGGCTACTCGCCGACCTTGGCCTGCGGCCGCCCAGGTGCGCACGCCCTCGATGAGCGCGCGTGTCGAATCCGATCACGCGATGTCCCCTCGCTCGGGATAGCCCCGAGGCCACCTCTCCCAAACCGCGACTCTAAGCGCGTCGGAGCCCCAGTGGTCCGCCTCCCGGAAGGTATGCCGAAAGGGCTGCGACGCATGGCCCATTCGGACTAGGTGGCGAGTTCCGAACGGACCACGAAGCGTGGACTAGGGCTTCGGCGGGTCGATTTCGGACTGCGCGAGCTCCTCGACGTTGACGTCCTTGAACGTCAGCACCTTGACGTTCTTCGCGAACCGGGCCGGGCGGTACATGTCCCACACCCAGGCGTCGGTCATCGACACCTCGAAGAACACGTCACCTGCCTCGGTGCGCGCCTTCACGTCGACCTGGTTGCACAGGTAGAACCGGCGGTCGGTCTCGACGACGTACTTGAAGATGCCGACGACGTCGCGGTACTCGCGGTAGAGGGTCAGCTCCTGCTCGGTCTCGTACTTCTCGAGATCCTCGGCGCTCATCTTTTGGGGTCCCCGTCCGAAGCGGAACGAAGTGAGCATTCGGATGGGGTATTCATCGGACCTCCTCCAAAGCCACGGCGACCTCCTCATTCTGCACGGCCAGTGGTGGCTCGAGGCCCGCGGCCCGCCGTACGTTCACGAACCGCATCCGATGGATGGGGCAGGGACCGTGCTCGGCGAGCGCCGCAGAGTGCTCGTCGGTGATGTAGCCCTTGTGCGTCTTGAAGTCGTACGCCGGGTAGTCGCCGTCGAGCTCGGTCATGATCCGGTCCCGGGTCACCTTCGCCAGGACGGACGCCGCGGCGATGCAAGCGGCGACCCGGTCGCCCTTCCAGACGGCCAGGCCGGGTACCCCGAGCCCGTCGACCGGGAACCCGTCGGTGAGCACGTACGCCGGCGAAAGGTCCAGCAGGGCCACGGCCCGGCGCAGCGCCTCGACGTTGGCCACGTGCATGCCGAGACGGTCGCAGTCCTCGTGGCTGATCGCCACCACCGACCACGCCACCGCCCGTTTCACGATCTGCGCGTAGCAGCGCTCGCGGGCCTTCTCGGTGAGCAGCTTGGAGTCCGCCAGCCCCGGCACGATCCCGGCCTTGCCCGGCGGCAGGATGGCCGCCCCGGCGACCAGCGGTCCGGCGCAGGCGCCGCGGCCGGCCTCGTCGACGCCGGCGATCGGCTCGATGCCGTGGCGGCGCAGGGCGCGTTCGTAGCCGTAGAGGCCGGCGTCGCGGCGGACCGTGAGTCCGCGGGGCAGGTCGGACACGGCGCTCGCCTCTACTCCGGCTCCGGCACGTCGTCGAACGAGTCGGGGTCGCTGAGCCAGTCGAGTCGGTCGCTCGGCCACACCACCGCGAGCACCTTCCCGACGACCAGGTCGACGTCGACGTAGGGGTTCTTGGTGCAGTCGGTCTCGGTCTCGAGGCACATGTGGTTGGGGGCCGAGGAGTCCGCCGACATGCCGCGGTTGTCGCCCATCACGAAGATGTGGCCCTCCGGGACCGGCCCGGCGGTCCATTCGCAGTTGCCGGTCATCGGACCGTTGCACGCGACGCCCTTGTTGTCGGCGACGTAGCCCTCCTCGTCCAGCGGCTGTCCGTTGACGGAGATCCGCCCCTGGTCGTCGCAGCAGGTGATGGTGTCGCCGGCGACGCCGACCACCCGCTTCACCAGGTGGCCGCCCTCGGGGTAGAGCCCGACCTTGGCGAGCACCTTGGTGAACGGGTTGGTGGGACCCGACTCTTCGGTGCCGAGCCAGTGGTCGGGGTCCGCGAACACCACGACGTCGCCGCGCTCGGGCGTCCCCCCGAACCAGTACGACACCTTCTGCACCAGGATCCGGTCGTTCTTGATCAGCCCCGGCTCCATCGACTCCGAGGGGATGTAGAACGCCTGGACGAACAGCGCCTTGATCACGATCGCGAGGACCACCGCCACCACGAGCAGCAGCATGGTCTCCTGCCACACGGGCAGGTGGCGCCGCTTGCGCGGAGCGGCTTCGACGGGCGCGTCCGGGGAGTCGGTGGCTTCCTCGGGAGCAGGCAGCTCGGAGTCCGGGGGACGCTCGTCCGTGGTCACGTTGCGAGTCTATGGAGCGGGTCCGCAGGACCGGCTCAGGCCTCGCGGCGCTCCTTGATCTTGGCGGCCTTGCCGCGCAGGTTGCGCAGGTAGTAGAGCTTCGCCCGGCGCACGTCACCGCGGGTGACGATCTCGATCTGCTCGAAGATCGGGGAGTGCAGCGGGAAGGTGCGCTCGACGCCGACGCCGAAGGAGACCTTGCGGACGGTGAAGGTGCGGCCGATGCCGGCGCCCTGGATGCGGATCACGACGCCCTGGAAGATCTGGACGCGGGAGCGGTTGCCCTCGACGACCTTGACGTGGACCTTGACGGTGTCACCGGCGCGGAATGGGGGGACGTCGTCGCGCTTCTGGGCGTTGCCCAGGTCGGCAATCACGTTGCTCATGTTTCTCCTCGCGAGTGCCACAGGTCAGCCGCGGTATCGGATGTGTTCAGCTGTGAGCCCTGTCGTGTGGCCGGCGGCGTGCGGTACCCCCTGTGGCAGGTGCCCGACGCAGACCCGTTCGAGGTGACCCGAACACGGTCCTTCGGCCGACGAGGCCAAGGGAAGAGTCTGCCACAGCGCCCCGGGGCGGCAGAAATCAGCGCCGGGGCTTGGTCAGGACCACGACGCCCGGCTCGAGCTCGCCGCGCAGCCGGTAGCCGGCCCGCTTGTACATCCGCTGGTTGCGCAGGCTGCCCGCGCCGGTGAACAGGCTGTACGTCGTGAGGTCGTCCGGCGCGGCTCGCTCGATCTCCGCCAGCAGGAACCGGCCAAGGCCCTGGCCCTGGAGATCCGGGACGACCATCAGCCGGCCGATGTCCCACGCGTCATCCTCGCGACGGGCTCGTGCCGCCCCGATCAGCCTGCCCTCGCGGCGGAGCACCAGCACCGTCCACTCGGGCAGCCAGGCCCGCAGGTCGTCGTACGTCTCGTGCAGCGCCGGGATCTCGACGCCCGGGTTGTCATGCATCTCCTGGACCCAGCAGGCCAGCTGCAGGGTGTAGAGCTCGCCGGCGTCGGCCGGCGTCGCTGCGGTCAGCTCACCACCCCCCGGCACGGCGCTCGGCGGAAGCAGGTCGGGTCGGCGCTCGGCGGTACGGCGTACCGCCTCGGCGCGGCGCCAGGCGGCCACCCGGGCGTGGTCGCCGGAGAGCAGCACCTCGGGAACGTCCAGGCCGCGCCACGAGGCCGGCTTGGTGTAGACGGGGTACTCGAGGAGACCGTCCTCGTGCGACTCCTCGACCAGGGACTCGGCGTTGCCCATGAAGCCGGGCAGTAGTCGCGCGACCGCCTCGGTGATGGCCAGCGCGGCCGCCTCTCCCCCGTTGAGCACGTAGTCGCCCACGGAGATCTCACGCACCTCGGCCCGGCCCGCCGCGTGGTCGAGCACCCGCTGGTCGATGCCCTCGTAGCGCCCGCACGCGAAGACCAGCAGCTCCCGCCCGGCCAGCTCGCGCGCCACCGCCTGCGTGAACGGCGTCCCGGACGGGCTGGGCACCACCAGCGTGGCGCCGTCGGGCAGCAGCTCGTCGAGCGCCTCGCCCCAGGGCTCGGGCCGCATCACCATGCCCGCGCCGCCGCCGTACGGCGTGTCGTCGACCGTGTGGTGCCGGTCGTGCGTCCACTGGCGCAGGTCGTGGACGTGCAGCTCCAGCAGCCCCTTGTCGCGCGCCTTGCCGGCGAGCGAGAGCTCGAGCGGGCTGAAGTAGTCGGGAAAGATCGTGACGTAGTCGAGGCGCACGGCTACGGCCTCAGGTCCTCGAACGGGGTGACCAGGCCGGGCCGGTCGTCGATCACGACCCGGCGTGAGGCCAGGTCGACCTCGGGCACCAGCGCCTTCACGAACGGCACCAGGGCGTCGCGGCCCTCGGGGGTGCGGATGGTCAGCAGGTCCTGGGCGCCGTGCACGAGACCGGTCACCTCGCCGAGCGGCTCGCCCTCGAGGTCGAAGGCCGCCAGCCCCACGAGCTGGTGGTCGTAGTACTCCTCGGGGTCGTCCGGCGACTCGTCGGCGGGCACCTCGACGCTCAGCACGACGCCCCGCGCCGCCTCCGCGCCGTTGCGGTCGGTGATCTCGACGAACGTCACCAGCAGCGTCGACTGGTGCCAGCGTGCGGTCGCCACCGTGAGGCTGGGAACGGCGAACGCCGATCCGCCGGGCGGCGCCACGCTCAGCGTGGCGCCGTCGGCGAACCGGCGTTCGGGTTCGTCGGTGCGGGGCTCGACGGTGACCTCACCGCGGATGCCGTGGGGCTTGCCGATCCGGCCGACCACGACCTCGACCGTCTCCGCCACTGACGGCTCAGCGGCGATCGACGTCGACGAAGTCGATGCGGGCGCCGCCCTTGCCGGCCAGCGCGCCGATCACGGTGCGGAACGCCGTAGCGGTCCGTCCGCCGCGACCGATCACCTTGCCGAGGTCGTCGGGGTGCACCCGGACCTCCAGCAACGAACCGCGGCGCAGCTGCTTGTCGCGGACGGTGACCTCGTCGGGGTTGTCGACGACGCCGCGCACCAGGTGCTCGAGAGCCTCGGCGAGCATCCCGCTCAGCTCTCGCTCTTCCCGGCGTCCTCGGCCGTGACGGTCTCGGTGGCCTCGGCCTCCTCGGCCGCGCCCTCCGGAGTCTCGGCGGCAGGAACCTCGGCCGGTGCGGCCTCGGCGGCCGGCGCCTCGGCCGGGGTCCCTCGGCCGGGGTCTCCTCGGCCGGGGTCTCCTCGGCCGGAGCGACCTCGGCAGGAGTCTCCTCGGCGGGAGCCTCGGCCTTGGGCTCGGCCTTCTTCTCGGCCTTCTTCTCGGCCTTCTTCGCGGCCTTCTTGGTGACGGCGTCGCCCTTGGGCTCGTTGCCGGCTTCCTTCAGCGCCTCGTTGAAGATCTCGAGCTTGTCGCGCTTGGGCTCGGCGACCTTGAGCCTGCCCTCGGCACCGGGGATGCCCTTGTGCTGCTGCCAGTCACCGGTGATCCGCAGGATCTTGGCCACGGCCTCGGACGGCTGCGCGCCGACCCCGAGCCAGTACTGCGCCCGCTCGGACTCGACCCGGATGTAGCTCGGGTCCTCCTTGGGGTGGTAGAGGCCGATCTCCTCGATCACCTTGCCGTCCCGCTTCTTGCGGGAGTCGACGACGACGATGCGGTACTGCGGCACCCGGACCTTGCCCAGGCGCTTCAAGCGAATCTTGACGGCCACGTTTGTGGTGTCTCCTCGGAACTCGTGTGTGATGAAGGACCGGCGTTCCTGAGTGGGGGCACCAGGTCGGGTCCTTCGAGGGGCCTTGTCACGCTCGGTGAGAGGGGCCGGGCGTACAGGACTCAGCCCAGAATTGTGCCAGACCGGGGCGTGGTGTCCGAATCGGAGGGCCCTGGGAATACTGGCGGCGTGACCAACCCCGGCTACCAGCCCTACGCCGCGCCGCCACCGCCACCGCGGCGCCGGCGGCCGAGCGCCTGGTGGTTCGTGCTCGCCGTGGGGCTGATGGTGGTGGGCATCGCGGTCGGCGTGACCATCCTGGTGCTGACGATCAAGGGGTTCACCGAGACCGACGCCACGGTCCCTGCGGACGGTCGACCGCACTCCGTGTCCGTCGAGGCGGACGAGGAGCGGATGATCTGGATCGACACCTCCCGTCCGCCGGACTGCTCGATCGTCGACACCGAGACCGGCAACGAGGTCCGCTACACCGGCACACCTGACGCGTCGTACGAGAAGAGCTCCGGCGGCCCGGACTGGGCGGGCGATCGCACCTTCGACCCTGGCTCTGGCGAGCTCGAGGTCACCTGCGAGGAGGCCGGCGGCCCGATCCAGATCGGGCCGGCACCACAGTTCAAGGAGTTCTTCGGCGGGATCGCGATCGGCATCTTCGTGCCGTTCTTCCTCGGCGGGATCGGGTTCCTGATGCTGATCGTCGTCGTGATCATGTTCGCGACCGGTCGCCCCCGCAACGAGCCTAGGAGCCTGCTGAGACATCCTAGACCACGACCCGGCCGCGAAGCACGACCCGCTTGGGCCGGCGGAGCACGGCGAGGTCTTCGCGCGGGTCGCGGTCGTAGACCACGAAGTCGGCGGGCGCCCCCTCGTCGAGGCCGGCATTCCAGCCGAGCCACTCCCTGGCCCGCCACGAGGCGGCCCCCAGCGCGTACTCCGCGGGCAGGCCAAGGCCCGCCATCGCGACCACCTCGCCGGCGATGTTGCCGTGCCGGCTGATCCCGGCGCCGTCGGACCCGGCGAACAGGGGTACGCCGGCGTCGTACGCCGCCATGATCGTGTCCCGCTGCCGGGCGTGCAGGTCGTTCATGTGGGCGCCGTAGGCCGGGAACTTCTTCCCGGCCTGCTCGACGTACTCGGGGAACTTGTCGATCTGCATCACCGTCGGGACCAGCGCGATCCGCTTCTCGACCATGGTGTCGATCAGGTCCTGCGACAGCCCGGTGCCGTGCTCGATGCAGTCGATGCCGGCCTCGATCAGGCCCGGCAGCACGGCCTCGCCGAAGCAGTGCGCGGTGACCCGGGCGCCGTGCTCGTGGGCGGTCGCGATCGCCGCGGCGAACGCCTCGGGCGGGAACGACGGCGCCAGGTCACCCTCCTCGCGGGAGATCCAGTCGCCGACGAGCTTGACCCAGCCGTCGCCCCGCTGCGCCTCGCGGGCGACGTACTCGGTCAGCTGGTCCGGCTCGATCTCGTGGGCGTAGTTGCGGATGTACCGCTTCGTGCGCGCGATGTGCCGGCCCGCACGGATCAGGCGGGGCAGGTCATCGCGCTCGTGGATCCAGGCGGTGTCGGCGGCCGATCCGCAGTCGCGGATCAGCAGTGCGCCCGCGTCTCGGTTCTGCAGCGCCTGCGCCTCGGTCTCGTCGTCGGAGATCACTCCGTCATCGTCGAGGCCGAGGTGGCAGTGGGCGTCGACCAGGCCCGGGACGATCCAGCCCTCCGCCTCGGTGTCGGCGCCGACGGTCCGCTCGTAGGTGACCCGGCCGTCCACGACGTAGAGCGTGCGGGACTCCCCGTCAGGCAGCACCGGGCCCCGGAACCTCAACGCGGTCATGCCGCGTGAGGCTACCGGGGCCCGGGATGCTCGAAACGGTCAGGGACGCGTGGTGCAGACCCAGGTCAGCTTCCTGCAGCTGCTGCCGCACTTGTGCTGGGCGGCGTTCCTGGCCGCCCCCTTGAAGCGGCGCACGGCCCAGCCGTAGCGGCTGACCGAGCCGTCCGAGCGGAGCCTCACGGACACGGCCGCGCAGCCGTTGCGCACCCACACGATGGAGTTGCACTGGCCGGGGAAGCTGGAGTGGTTCTTGCACGCCCTCTGCGCGGCCTTCTGGGCGTTCCTCTTGGTGCGGTAGTCGTAGGAGGCGCCCCAGGCGTGGTCCCGGAAGCCGACGGAGATCGCGCCGTAGTAGTTGCCGGCGCGCTCGGAGCGGTCGGCGTTGGCGGACGAGGCCGAGGCCGGCGTGGCGCCGGCCAGGGCGACGCTCACGCCGAGCGCAACGACCAGGACGAGCAGGAGTCGCCGGGAGCGGTGGATGAGTGCGGTCATCGATGGTGCCTTTCGGTCGGGTGTCCTCGGTCTGCTTCCCGCACCTTGCTCCGGCAAACCTCAGGTCCGCAATCCAAATCCGTAGGCGAACAGCGGGTCGTAGTCCGGGTCGCCGACGTTGATCGGCTCCTGGGCCACCCTCCGCGGCCAGCTCACGGGGAGCTTCCCGGTGAACGGCCGACGCCCGAAGACCACATCGGCCACGCCACGACCCTCGCTGCCCGGAAGCCACGACGCGACCAGTGCGTCGATCTGCTGCCCGAGCTCCGGCGGGATCACCATCGGGCGTCCGGACACCACCAGCACGGTGCAGGTGCGGGCCCTTGCGCACACCTTGCGGACGGCCCGCTCGTCGGCGTCGGACAGCAGCATGGTCTTCGGCGGGCGCGGCACCCCGTTGTCGCCCGGGTCGTAGGCCCACAGCGGGCCGTCGACGTCGCCGAACCCCTCGGCGTACGGCGTCTCCCCGACCACGACGATGCCGGCGGCGTTGCGCGGAACCCGCTTGCTGGCCTTCTCGCTGAAGACCACCTGCTTGTCCGCGGCGGCGCGGATTCCGTCGAGGATCGTGTCGCCGGGGATCACGTTGGTCGACCCGCCCTGCCAGGTCAGCGTCCAGCCGCCCGCCTGGTTGCCGATGTTGTCGGCGTTGCTGCCGGCGACGTACACCTTCTGCTTGCTCGGCTTCAGCGGAAGCGTGCCCTGCCGGTTGCGGAGCAGCACCTGCGACTCCGCGACCGCGCGGCGGGCGACGTCGCGATGCTTCTTGCTGCCGATGTCGTCGATGTTCCGGCGGTTCGTCAGTGGGTGCTCGAAGAGCCCCAGCTCGAACTTGGCGGTCAGGATCCGCGACACGGCGTCGTCGATCCGCGTCATCGGCACGGTGCCTGCGTCGACCAGGTCGAGGAGCGTGTCGACGAACTGCTGGTAGCCGACCGCCTCCGTGGTGGTGGGCTCCATGAACAGGTCGACGCCCGCGTTGACCGAGGTCGCGACCTGGGCGGGGTAGTCACCCGGGATCTGGTGGATCGCCCGCCAGTCGGAGATCACGATGCCCTCGAAGCCCATCTCGTCCTTGAGGACGTCGGTGATCAGCTCCTTGCTGGCGTGCATCTTGACCGGTCCGACCTCGTCGTCGGTGAAGTCGACGCTCGAGAACGACGGCATCACCGAGCCCACGTGGTGCTCGTTCACCGCCTTCGGGTACGGCGACAGCGCGAGCGCCTCGAACTCGGCTCGCGTGACGCGGGTGATGCCCTGGTCGACGGTGTAGTCGCCTTCAGGGGTGCCGTACGTCGTGAGCCCGTCGCCGGCGTAGTGCTTGGCGGTGGCGAGCACCCGGTCGGGCCGGTCGAGCTGGCCCGGGCGCCCCTGGAGCCCGTCGATGACCGTCTCGAGCTGCTTCACCAGGCGTGGCGACTCACCGAAGCTCTCGTAGGTGCGGCCCCAGCGGTCCTCGCGGGCCACGCAGACGCACGGCGCGAACGACCAGTTGGGGCCCGAGGCCCGGGTCTCCTTGGCGGTGATGTGCCCGATCTGCTGGAGCAGCCGAGGGTCGCGCGTCGCGCCGAGCCCGATGTTGTGCGGGAACACCGTCGCGCCGAGCAGGTTCCCGTGGCCGTGCACCGAGTCGACGCCGTACAGCAACGGGATGCCGAGCCTGGTGTCGAGCGCCGCCTCCTGGAACTCGTCGACCATGTCGGCCCAGGCCTCGGGCGTGTTCGACTCCGGAACGGACCCGCCGCCTGAGAGCACGCTGCCCAGGGCATACGTCGTGATCAGCCCGGGGTCGGCCGCGACGTCGATCCGCTCGGCCTGGGTCATCTGGCCGACCTTCTCCTCGACCGTCATCCTGCCCAGCAGGTCGGCGACCCGCTCGGCCGTCGGGAGGTCCGGGTCCTGGTAGGGGAACACGGGATCGGCCGCCGCCCGGATCGCCGGGGCGGCGCTGCCAGGTGCGGGCAGCAGGGGCGCTGCCAGCGTGGCAGCGACTGCCGCCGCTCCGAGAATGATCCGTCGCTGGTGCAGAGACATGGTGGAACTCCTTGCCCGAGATCAAGCTTCCGGACCACAAAGTAAGAACCGGGATTCATCAGGGTCAATGCGAAAAGATCGATTGCCGACGCCTAATTGCTCCATCTTCCTGACAAACGCTACGGTGCCCCGATGAGCGGATCTCTCGGACGCCTGCGCGCCGCCAACAGCCGGGCCATCACGTCCCTGCTCGCGGCCGAGGGCCCGATGAGCCGGGCCGACCTGGTTCGCGGCACCGGCCTGTCGCGCACCACCGTCTCCAGCCTGATCTCGGGCCTGATCGCCAGCGGACACGTCACCGAGACCTCCGACCGCGGCACCCCGCACAAGGGCGGCAGCGGGCGGCCGCCGGTCCTGGTCACCCTCAGTGCACCGGAGGGCGGGGTGGTGGGCGTCGACGTCGGCCACGGGCACATCCGGGTCGCGGCCGCGGACCGCACGGGCACGGTGCTGGCCGAGGAAGTGGCCGCGGTCGACGTCGACACCCACGGCGTCGAGGCGCTCGACCAGGCGGCCCGGATGACCCGCGTTGTCCTCCGCCGAGGCGGCCTCTCCCGCGCGGACCTCCAGGCGATGGGGATGTGCGTCCCGGCGCCGCTGGACCGACGATCGGCCCGGATCCGAACGGGGATCCTCCCGGGCTGGCAGGACCTGAACCCCGCCGCGGAGATGGAGCGGCGGCTGGCCGTGCCGGTGTTCGCGGACAACGACGCCAACCTCGGCGCGCTGGCCGAGCTCTACCACGGCGCAGCCCGGGGTGTCTCCGACCTCGTCTACGTGAAGGTCGCCAGCGGCGTCGGTGCCGGCATCGTGCTCGGCGGCCGGCTCCACCGTGGCGCCACCGGGATCGCGGGCGAGATCGGGCACGTCCAGGTCGGCGAGGACGGGCCGGTCTGCCGGTGCGGCAACCGTGGCTGCCTCGAGACGACCGTGTCGGCACGCCGGATCGCCGAGCTGCTCGATCCGGCGTACGACGAGCCGCTCAGCACCGACCGGGTGCTCGAGCTCGACGCTGCCGAGGACGCCGGCGTACGACGGGTGCTCAGCGACGCCGGCCGGACGGTCGGCCGCGCCCTGGCCGACCTCTGCAACAGCCTGAACCCCGAGCTGGTCGTCGTGGGCGGGTCGCTCGGGACGTCGGAGTCCCTGCTCGCCGGCGTGCGCGCCTCGATCGATCGCTACGCGCAGCCGGACACCGCGGCCGCGGTCCGGGTGGCGGCCGCCGAGCTCGGCGACCACGCCGAGGTCACCGGCGCGATCGCGCTCGCGGTCGCACGGGTCGCGGCGGCCTGACGCTCAGAGCTGGTCGAGCAGCCACGTGGGGCTGTGGATGCTGGCATGACGCGCGACCCGGGTCTGGAGCACGCGATCCGCGGTGACGACGGCCACGCTGTCGCCGCGCTCGGCGGCGGCCCGGGCCTGGGCGACGATGGTGTCGTCACCATTGCCCGGCGCGTGGACCGTCAGCACGTGGGCATCGCGGCCGGCGACGACGCCGCCCTTCGCAGCGCCCTCGAGGACCAGCACGATCTCGTCGTACGACGTGTCGGCGACCATCAGGGCCTCGTGCAGCCGGCGCGCCGCACCGGCGCGGTCCTTCCACCAGCCGTCGGGACGGCTGCCGACCGTGTTGGCCCCGTCGACGACCAGGGTCGAGGTCACTGCTGGGGCAGCGGCTTGTTGCTGTAGTCGGGAGCCGGGTAGGTCGGGTGGTCGTAGTTGTCGATCTTCTTCCGGACCCCGCCGAAGTCGTCGGAGACGTCGTTGTCGGTGTTGTCGAGGTCGGCGGCGACCGCGCGGAGCATCTCCGCGGCCCACTCCATCTCCTTGGCGGTGTCCTCGATCTCCTTCTGCAGCGAGTAGGAGGCCGCGCTGTACTCGCTGTAGCACCCGAAGGTCCCGACCCCGATGGAGGCGTCGTCGCGGATCCACTGCCAGGCGGAGTCGCCCTCGTCGAGGGCCTTCGCGGCGGAGCTCATCTCGGGTGCGATGTCCTTGTCGAGGATGCTGGCGGCGTCGCGGACGTTCTTCGAGTTCACGACCACACCCGGGAAGATGAAGTCGGAGGTGTCGTCCGCGGAGTAGGTGCCCGAGGGGCGGTCGAGCCGGAACGACTCCTGGTCCTTCGTGCCGTTCGACCGCGCGGGCGGCGACTCCTCGACGTGCTTCTCGAGGTTCTCGAGGCTCTTCTTGATGTCGCCCTCGACGGTCTGCGAGGTCTCCTTGAGCTTGCCGGCGTGGGTCTTCATCTTGGGCAGGATGTCGGCGAAGTGCCGGGCCCCGAGATCGTTCGGCGGCGGCTCCTTGCCCCCGAAGGTGTCGACGAGAAGGCCGGTCACCGTCAGTCCCTTCCCCGCCACCTCGGTCGCCGGCTTGAACGCCGGGAACCAGCCCAGGATCGTGTTGATCGACCCGGCCACCTTGAGTGCCGCCTTCAGGTCGCCGGACGTGAAGCCCTGCGCCTCGCGGTACGCGCTCGCGGAGTTCTTGGCGAACTCCACGACGTCGCCGCGCATCCGGGTCCACATCTCCTTCTCCATGAGAAGGGTCATCCGCAGCACCTCACAGGCCAGCGCCTGGTTGCCGACGACCTGCTGGAAGAGGTTGAGGTAGGTCGCGAACGAGGTCGCCGCCGCTCCCTGCCAGGTGTTGAGGGTCTGCGCGGCCTGGTCGGCCAGGCCCAGCGTGGTGTTGCCCGGGTAGTCGATGTTCGCCGAGTCGGAGCCGGACGAGCTGGTCCCGGAACCGGTGTTGCCGTCGGTGGACAGCTGCTTGAGCGTCTCGCGGACCTGGTCGGCGAGCGCCTGGAACTCCTCGGGCTTCGGGAAGTTCTCGAAAGGCTTGAAGACCGGCGGGATGACCGACTCCCAGTGCTGGTAGACCTGCCCCAGGGTCGCCGGCGCGCCCAGACCGTTGTCCGTCTGGTCGATGTAGCCACCGTTGGGAGAGACCAGGTCGTCCGGGTAGCCGCGACCCGGGCCCGCAGCGGTGGTCTCGCCACCGCCACCGAGACCCACGTTGGCGTACCACACGTTGCCGGAGCCGTCGGGGTACCACCCGTAGACCTTCAGCTCGGAGTAGATCGCCTCTTCAACAACCTTGTCGACCAGTGTCGAGAGATCGTCGTACTCGTCAGCCATGCGGGCTAACTACCCGCGAACGGTGCGCGTCGAAACCTGCGGGTAGGTAAAACGATGACTACTTGAGGAACTTCGAGAAGTCCTTGGGCAGCTGGAGGTCGGCGGCTGCCTTCTCGTAGTCGATGTCCTCGCCGTCGGGGTTGCCGAACGGGTTCGCGCCGGCGGATGCCGCCTTCTCCTTCTCGGCCGCCGCCTGCTCGGCAGCCTTGGCGGGATTGCCGGAGACCCGGCGGCCCTTGCCCTTGCCCTTCTTGGCCTGCTGCTTGGCCTTGGCCCGCTTGCCGCCGCCAGGCGCCCCGGGCATCCCCGGCATGCCAGGCATCCCGCCGCCCCGAGCCATCTGCATCATCATCTTGCGGGCCTCGAAGAACCTGTCGACGAGGCTGTTGACGTCGGAGACCTGCCGCCCCGAGCCCTTGGCGATCCGGGCTCTGCGGGAGCCGTCGATCAGCTTCGGGTTGGCCCGCTCGGCGGGCGTCATCGACTGGATGACGGCCTGGATCCGGTCGATCTCACGCTCGTCGAAGTTCTCGAGCTGGTCGCGCATCTGCCCCATGCCGGGCAGCATCCCGAGGATCTTGGACATCGAGCCGAGCTTGCGCACCTGCTGCATCTGCTCGAGGAAGTCGTCGAGCGTGAACTCCCCGCCCTGCCCACTCAGCTTCTGGGCGGCCTTCATGGCCTGGTCCTGGTCGAAGGCCTTCTCGGCCTGCTCGATCAGGGTCATCACGTCGCCCATGTCGAGGATGCGCGAGGCCATCCGGTCGGGGTGGAAGACGTCGAAGTCGGTGAGCTTCTCGCCCGCGGAGGCGAACATCACCGGGCGGCCGGTCACCTGCCGGATCGAGAGCGCGGCGCCGCCTCGAGCGTCGCCGTCGAGCTTGGTGAGGACCACGCCGTCGTACCCGACTCCGTCGAGGAACGCCTGCGCGGTGGAGACGGCGTCCTGGCCGATCATCGCGTCGACGACGAAGAGGACCTCATCGGGCTGGACGGCGTCGCGGATGTCGGCCGCCTGCTTCATCATCTCGGCGTCGACGCCGAGCCGGCCCGCGGTGTCGACGATGATGACGTCGTAGAGCTTGCGCTTGGCCTCCTCGATCGAGGCCCGGGCCACCGCCACGGGGTCGCCCACGCCGTTGCCGGGCTCGGGCGCGAAGACGGGTACGCCGGCGCGCTCCCCGTTGACCTGCAGCTGGTTGACCGCGTTCGGGCGCTGCAGGTCGGCGGCGACCAGGACCGGGCTCTTGCCCTGATCCTTGAGCCAGAGCGCCAGCTTGGCGGCCAGCGTGGTCTTGCCGGCACCCTGGAGGCCCGCGAGCATCACCACGGTGGGCCCGGACTTGGCGTAGCGCAGCCGGCGGGTCTCCCCGCCGAGGATCGTGACGAGCTCCTCGTTGACGATCTTGACGATCTGCTGGGCGGGGTTCAGCGCCTGGCTGACCTCTTCGCCGGCAGCCCGCTCCTTGATGGCCGCCACGAAGTCCTTGACCACGGGCAGCGCGACATCGGCCTCCAGCAGCGCGATCCGGATCTCCCGAGCGGTCGCGTCGATGTCGGACTCGGAGAGCCGGCCCTTGCCCCGGAGGTTCTTGAAGGTGTCGGCAAGGCGGTCGGAGAGTGTGGCGAACAAGAAGGGTCCTCAAGCAGAGTCGATCGGAGGTCCCAGCCTAACCGGGGCACCCATCACCCGCCGACCCGGCGCAAACTCACGCCAGAACCCGTTGACCCGTCACAGAGTTAGTGACGGGTCAACGGGTCGGGACGGTCAGCTGGCGGCGTCGAGCGCGTCGACCACGCCCTCACCGAAGTAGCTGTTGTCCTCCACGGGGCCGACGCACACCGGGCCGGCCGTGGCGGCGCCGCAGGCCTTGTCGTCGGCCTGGGCGCGGAGCTCCTCGAGCATCCTCTTGGGCGACCAGTTCGGGTGGGCGGAGCGCATCAGCGCAAGTACGCCGGCGACGTGCGGCGAGGCCATCGACGTGCCGCTCTTGAGGCCATACCCGTTGCCGGCGACGATCGTGGACAGGATGCTCGAACCGGGGGCGGCAACGTCGATCTCACCCAGGCCGCGGTTCGAGAAGCTCGACAGCCGGCTCTCCGTGCTGCCCGCCGGGAACTGCTGCATCGAGGAGACCGTGACCACGCCGTCCAGCTCGGTCGGGATGTCCTCGCAGCCGCTGTTGATGGTGCGGTTGACCGGGGTGCCGTCGTCGGGGCTGGTGTTGTCGGTCGTGTTGTTGGACAGGTCGGTGGCCGCGTTGCCGGCTGCCGCGGCGTGTACGACGCCCTGACGGGTGGACCACTCGACGGCGCGCCGCACGGCCTCCTTGGCGGCGTACTGGTCGGGCTGGTCCTCGCAGTAGTACATGAACGGGTCGACGTAGTAGCTGTTGTTCGTCACGTCCATGCCGCGCATGCCCGCCCAGACGAACCCGCACACGGCGTACTCGGGGTAGATGAACCCGGCGTCGTTGACGACCTTGACCGCGGCCATCCGCACGTTCGGGGCAACGCCGACGATGCCGACGCCGTTTCGGGCGGCGGCGATGGTGCCGGCCACGTGGGTGCCGTGGTCGCTGGTGGTCGGGTACCAACCGGTCGCGGACTTGTCGAGCCGTCCCGCGTCGGTGCAGTTCACCGACTCGTCGGTGTCGATGTTGGCCGCCAGGTCCGGGTGGTCGGGGTCGATCCCACTGTCGAGGACGCCGACCAGCACGTCGCGGCTGCCATCGGTGATCTCGTGGGCCTGGTCGGCCTTGATCATCCGCATGTCCCACTGCTCGCTCTCGCGCGGGTCGGGTACGACGGCCGTCGTCTCCTCGGTACCGACCTCCCCCTCGACCTTCTGCTCGCCGTGCCGGGCACCGGACCCCTCGACTCCGGGTGTGCCCTCGGAGACGGCCACGCTCCTGGTGGCACCGACGGACTCGAGCGCCTTGCCGGCGTAGTCGCTCACGTCGGCGCGGAACGAGGAGCTCTCTGAGTGCGCCACTACGACGCCGATCTGGCGCCACGACTGGATGATGACGCCATCGGCGTGCTGGACCGCTTCCTCGACCTTCTTGATCTGCCCGTGGTTGGCGTGCTTGGCGTTGAGCACGTAGCTCATCAGCAACCCGTCGGGCGTGCTGATCGGTACCGGAGTCGACGGGGGCTCGTCCGCCCCCGACGCCGTGGCGCCCGACGCGAACGCCGGGACGAGGGTGACGGCTGCGGCCGCGATAGCGAGCCTGCGCAGCCTGGAACGTGCGGACATGGTGGTCCTCCCGAGATGTGATGGCGGGCGCCGGTGGGCGTCCGCGGACATCCAACCCCGCTTCCGTCCTCCCGTCAGCCCCCGAGGCCTGAATTTTTCCCGGTGAGCGCGGCGCGCACCGCGTGCGCCGCGTCCGCGGCCCGCGTTTCCGACAGCGCGCCGGCCGACGGCTCCTGGACGTAGAACACGTCCACGGCCTGGGGGCCGAGCGTGTCGACGTGGGCGGAGCGGACCGTGACGTCGAGCGCCGCCAGCGCGGCGCAGACAAGGTGCACCACGCCCGGGCGGTCGGCGGCGCGTACCTCCAGGACCGTCGCCTGCTCGCTGGCCTCGGGATGTACGACGACGGTCGGGGCGAGCACCGAGGCGTCGGCCGGGCGCAGGCGCTCCCCCGGGTCGATGCGTCCGTCGGTGATCCCCTCGAAGCGGGTGCGCAGGATCGCGGGGTCGAGGTACTCGTCGGCGACCTCCCACACAGAGAAGGCGTACCGCCCCTGCGCCCAGGCCCGGGCGGCCCGGACCGGCACCCGCTGCAGCGCGAAGACGGCGGCCAGGTCGGCGAGCAGCCCGATCCGGTCCACCGCGATGGCCGTCACCCGGCACCCGTCGGGGGCGGGCTCGACGGTGATCGCCACGGCGTCGTCGGCGAGGCCGTCGGGCACCGACATCTCCTCGGTGGCCGCCGCGGGCGGCGCGATGCCGGGATCGAGCCCGGCCAGCGCCCGGCGCGACAGCCCGCGGATCAGTCCGGCCCGCCACGACGACCAGGCCTTCGCCGAGGTCGCCCTGGCGTCGGCCTCGGTCAGGGCGGTGAGCAGGGAGAGCGCCGAAGCGGAGCCGATCCGAGAGATGACCAGGTCGACCGTCGCCGGGTCGTCGGGGTCGCGCGTGGTGGCGGTCTCAGCGAGCAGCAGGTGGTGTCGCACCAGGAGGCCGACGAGGTCGGCCGTCGATGCGTCGAAGCCCATCCGGGTCGCGATGTCCCGGGCGAGCGGCTCCCCCGCGACGCTGTGCTCGGTGAGCCCGCCCTTGCCGATGTCGTGCAGGAGCGCGGCCACCATCAGCACGTCCGGCCGCGAGACCGAACGGATCAGCTCGGAGGCCTCGATGCAGGTCTCCACCACGTGCCGGTCGACGGTGAACCGGTGGATGACCGAGGCATGCGGCAGCAGCCGGATCCGCTCCCACTCCGGCAGGATCCCGGCCAGCGCCCCGGTCTCCTCGAGCGTCTCCCAGACCCCGAGCAGGCCGCGCCCGGACGCGAGCATCCGGACCAGCAGCTGACGTGCCTCGGTCGGCCAGGGGTCGGGCAGCGGGGCGGCCTCCCGGGCCAGGCGGGCAGCGGTCGGCGGGGCGAGTACGGCGTCGCGCTCGGCGGCCGCGGTGGCCGCGCGCAGCAGCAGCACCGGGTCGTCGGCGGGGCGGGCGCCGCGGTCGAGCACCACCTCGCCACGAGACAGCGCCACGCCGGGAGCGAGCGGCTCCAGGGCGGGTTTGCGCGCCGTGCGCGGTGACGCCGGCCGCGCCAGCACCGCATCGACACGGCGCCAGGCGAGCCGTGACAGGTGGGTGATCCGGCGGCCGAGCTCGCGCACGTGCACCTGCACTGCTCGCTCGTCAGCCAGGTCCAGGCCGACGGCCAGGTCCGCCCAAGCCTCGGGGGCGATCCGGTCGGTCGCTCGGCCGGCGCCCTCGTGCAGCCGGTCGCGCACGTCGAGCAGCGCCAGCCGGCACCGCTCCATGTCGCTGTGCGGGACGTCGACCAGCCAGGTGGCCACCAGCGCCTTGAGCACGGTTGCATCGCGCAGGCCGCCCTCGGCCTCCTTCAGGTCCGGCACTGAGGCGTGCGCCAGCTCGCCGATCAGCCGGTGCCGGTCGCGCACCAGCCGATGCAGCTCCGGCAGGCGCTCCCGCGCCGCCCGCCGCCACTGCGCGAGCATCGTGGTCCGCAGCCGCAGGGTGAGGTTGGGGTCGCCGGCGAGGTGCCGGACGTCGAGCAGCCCGGAGGCGACCCGAACGTCCTCGCCCGCGGCCGCCACCATCTCCGGCAGCGTGCGCACGGAGTGGTCGAGCTGCGCCCCGGAGTCCCAGATCGGGTACCACACCTGCTGCGCGACCTCGCCGAGATCGACCTCCTCGTCGTGGACGAGAACCACGTCGAGGTCGGAGTACGGCGCCAGCTCGGCCCGCCCGTAGCCCCCGACCGCGACCAGCGCCGCTCCGACCTCGAGGCCGCCGCTGCCGTCGTACGCCGCCGCACAGAGCTTGTCCGCGTCCGCGGCGCGGGCGGCTCGGTCGGCGGCGGTCACGGCGTCCTGGAGCTCAGATGGCCGCGTCGTCGCGGTCGCCGGTGCGGACCCGCACGATCGAGTCGAGCGGTGACACCCAGATCTTGCCGTCGCCGATCCGGCCCGTCTGCGCGGCCTGCTGGATGGCGCCCACGATCGTGTCCACGTCGGCGTCGCTGACCGCGACCTCGAGACGGACCTTGGGCACCAGGGCGATGTCGTACTCCGCGCCCCGGTAGACCTCGGTGTGCCCCTTCTGCCGGCCGTAGCCGCTGACTTCGCTGACCGTCATCCCGGTCACGCCGACGGTCTCCAGCGCGACCCGGACGTCCTCCCACTTGTGCGGCTTGACGACCGCGGTGATCAGCTTCATTCGGGGTTCTCCTCACGGTGGGTACCGAGCAGGCCGCCGGCCGAGCGGGCACCGGCAGTGGCGTGCAGGTCGTAGGCGGTCTCGGCGTGCACCACGAGGTCGATGCCGCTGACCTCGTGCTCCTCGTCGATGCGGAAGCCCATCGTCTTGTCGACGACGAGTCCGATGATGCCGGACACCACGAACGCGTAGACCAGCACCGCGCCGCCGCCCACCATCTGCCGCCAGAGCTGGTCGGCTCCCCCGCCGTAGAACAGGCCGTCCACGCCGGTCGGTGCCGCGGCGGTGGCGATCAGGCCGATCCCGATCGTGCCGACCAGGCCACCGACGAGGTGAACGCCGACCACGTCGAGCGAGTCGTCGTACCCGAAGCGGTACTTGAGGCCGACCGCGACCGCGCAGACCACGCCGGCGACCGCCCCCATCACGATCGAGCCGATCGGGGACAGGGAGCCGCACGACGGGGTGATCGCCACCAGCCCGGAGACCAGGCCGGACGCCGCACCCAGGGTGGTGGCGTGGCCGTCCCGGATCCGCTCCAGTGCGAGCCAGCCCAGCGAGCCGGCCGCTCCGGCCAGCAGCGTCGTGGTGAACACGACCGCCGCGGTCTGGTTGGCGCCGAGCGCGGACCCCGCGTTGAAGCCGAACCAGCCGAACCACAGCAGCCCGGCGCCGAGCATCACCAGCGTCAGGTTGTGCGGGCGCATCGGGTCCCTGCCGAAACCGATCCGTCGGCCCAGTACGAGCGCCAGCGCGAGTGCCGAGGCTCCCGAGCAGATCTCGACCGCGGTGCCGCCCGCGAAGTCGATCACCTTCAGCTCGTTGGCCATCCAGCCCCCCACGTGGTCGCCGGCGGAGAAGTCGAAGATCCAGTGGGCGATCGGCGCGTAGACGAGCAGGGTCCACAGGCTGACGAACACCATCCAGGCGCCGAACCTGGCCCGGTCGGCGATCGCACCCGAGACCAGGGCTCCGGTGATCACGCAGAACAACCCCTGGAAGACCGCGAACAGGATCAACGGCACCGTCGACTCGCCGTTCGACGCGGGATCGAGGAGGTCGCTGAGGCCGGCGTACTGGGTGGGATCGCCGAGCAGTCCGGCGCCAACGTCGTCACCGAACGCGAGGGAGAAGCCGACCAGGACCCACAGGATCGCCACGACGGCGAGGGTCCCGAACGTCATCATGATCATGTTGAGCACGCTCTTGGAGCGGACCATGCCGCCGTAGAAGAGCGCCAGGCCGGGTGCCATCAGCAGCACCAGGGCGCTGGCCGCGAGCAGCCAGGCGGTGTCGCCGGTGTCGAGCGATGACGTGACGGCAGAAGGGAGCACGAAGGGAGTCACGACGCTCCAACCAACCCGCGGATTGTTACCTCTCGGCTCGTCCCGTGTTTCAGGCGTGTTAACGACCGTCCACCGGCCGGGCGGAACCCGGCCGGTGGACGGCGTGGCATCGGCGGCCCTAGATCGCGGCCTCGTCCTGGTCGCCGGTCCGGACCCGGACCACGGTCTCGACCGGGCTGACCCAGACCTTGCCGTCCCCGATCCGGCCGGTCTGCGCGGTCTTGACGATGATCCCGACGACGTCGTCGGTGTCACCGTCGTCGACCACGATCTCGATCCGGATCTTGGGCACCAGGGCGATGTCGTACTCCGCCCCGCGGTAGACCTCCGTGTGGCCCTTCTGCCGGCCGTAGCCGCTGACCTCGCTGACCGTCATGCCGGTCACGCCGAAGGTCTCGAGCGCCTCGCGGACGTCCTCCCACTTGTGCGGCTTGATCACCGCGGTGATGAGCTTCATGCGTTGGCCCCTTCCTTGGTGCTGGTGGCCGGTGCGGTGGCGACCGAGCCGGACAGGCTCGACGGACGGCGGGCACCGGTGCCGGTGAGCTCGTACGCCGACTCGCCGTGCTCGATGAAGTCGATGCCCTCGACCTCGTCGTCCTCGTCGACCCGCAGACCGATCGTGTACTTCACGAACAGGCCGACGATCAGGGTGGCCACGCCGGACCAGAGCATCGCGCAGAGCGCGACCAGGACCTGGAGCACCAGCTGCTTGCCGCCCTCGCCGTACAGGAGGCCGGTGCTGGTGCTCAGGAAGCCGACGCCGATGGTGCCGATCAGACCACCGACCAGGTGGACGCCGACCACGTCGAGCGAGTCGTCGTACTTGAAGCGGTACTTGAGGCCGACCGCCATGGCGCACAGTCCGCCGGCGACGAGGCCGAGGACGATCGAGCCGACCGGCGACAGGGCGCCGCA
The DNA here is from genome assembly GCA_963729095.1 of uncultured Actinomycetota bacterium. Taxonomy (GTDB): domain Bacteria; phylum Actinomycetota; class Actinomycetes; order Propionibacteriales; family Nocardioidaceae; genus Nocardioides. Next base: position 75,195 of record CAVSMX010000048.1, read on the forward strand.
GGCCGGGGTGATCGCGACCAGACCTGCCACGACACCCGAGGCCGCACCCAGCGAGGTGGCCTTGCCGTCCCGGATCTTCTCGATGAACAGCCAGCCCAGCATCGCCGCGCAGGTGGCGACGGTCGTGTTCAGCCAGACCAGGCTGGTCTCGTTCAGGAACTGACTGGCGTCCGCCTCCGGGCTCTCACCGCTGAAGACGATCGAGCCGACGTTGAACCCGAACCAGCCGAACCACAGCAGGCCGGCGCCGATCATCGTGAGCGTCAGGTTGTGCGGCTTCATCGGCTCCTTGCCGAACCCGAGCCGCCTGCCGAGCAGGATCGCGAGCACCAGACCGGCCATACCGGCGTTGATGTGGACGACCGTTCCGCCGGCATAGTCGATCGGGAGCGGGTTGCCGTCGAAGAGCAGCTCGGCGAGGCCGTTGGGGGCCGTCCCGAGGAACCCGCCGCCCCACACCATGTGCGCCAGCGGGAAGTACGACAGGGTGAGCCACAGCGGCACGAAGAGCATCCAGGCGGAGAACTTCAGCCGGTCGGCCACCGCGCCGCTGATGAGGGCCGCGGTGATCACCGCGAACGTGAGCTGGAAGCCGACGAAGATGTAGCCCTGCCCGGCAATCCCGTCCAGTCCGAAGCTCTCGAACGGGTTGTTGATGATCATGCCGATGTCCTCGGTGCCGAACGACATCGACCAGCCCCACATCACGTAGACGATGCCGGCGATGCCCAGCGCGCCGTACGACATCATCATCATGTTGAGGACCGACTTGGACCGGCTCATGCCCCCGTAGAAGAGCGCCAGCGCCGGGGTGATCATCATCAGGACGAGGGACGCCGCGACCAGCATCCAGGCGTGGTAGCCGTAGTCCATGGAACCTCCAGGGTCGTACTCGGGAGGGCGGACCGCTCGGCCGACGGCTCTGTCGGCCGCGGGGCCTGCCCCATTGCCGAGAACCATGGCGGTCGGACGTTTCGACGTACGCGCGTCGATGTTGCAGGCAGGAAACGAGTTCGCCCCTTTTGTTTCCGGCACGTAACGGCTCACCCGGTCAAGGCGCTGGACGACAGCGCCATAGGGTGTGGTGCGCGAGGAACAGGGGGCAGAGTGAAGCGAGGAAAGCTCTTTCGGTCCGGCCAGGATGGCGCGGCGCCCAGCGAGGCGACGCGCACCGGCAAGTCGACGGGCAAAGGTGCGGATCGGCTCATCGAGGCCGGCGTACTAGACCGGGAGTTCTGCGAGGCGCTCGCCGATCGGACCTTCGAGTCGGACCGGGCGGCGGCGCAGTACTTCCTCCGTGAAGCCAGTTCCACTCACTCGCCCCATCCCCTCATCGACCTGGCCCAGCTGCCTCAGTGGGTGCGAGACGGGCTCGCCCGGGGCGAGGCGGGGGCGCTGCTCCGCTACCTGCGCGCCAAGGGCGCCGACCGCCCTCTCGGGCCGCTGTTCGACAGCGCATCCGTGGGCACCGACGCCGAGCGCACCGAGCACCCGGGAGGTGCGCTCGGGCTCTTCCTGGCGACGGCGGACGACCAGACCCCCCTCCCGGGCCACCCCGACGTGACGTGGGGCGCGGCCCGCGCCGCGCTGATGGAGCGGGCCATGCTGATCGCCGAGCAGGAGCGGCACGCCGGCTCGCGGGTGCTCGACGAGTGGGACGAGGACGCCGACGACGTGTGGCGGGCGGAGTGGGCCGCGGCCCCCCTCCCCGAGAGCACCGACGGCGACCCACTGGTGAGCGTGGTGATCCCCGTCCGGAACCGGCCACGCGTCGTCGCATCTGCCCTGCAGTCGGTCAGCGCCCAGACCCTGGAGGACTGGGAGCTGGTCGTGGTGGACGACGGGTCCACCGACGAGACGCCCCAGGTGCTGGAGGAGTGGGCGGCGCTCGACAAGAGGATCCGCGTGGTCACCCAGGACTGGGCGGGCGTCAGTGCCGCCCGCAACCGCGGCCTGCAGCAGGCTCGCGGCCGCTATGTCGCCTTCCTCGACAGCGACAACCGGTGGCGTCCGGACTTCCTCCGGCTCGCCGTGGCCGCCATGCACGGCCAGGGCCTCCGCGCGGCGTACGCCGCAATGGCGCTGCACGACGACGAGCGCACGCGCTACCGCGCCCACCCGTACTCCTACGACGACCTCCTGGTGCACAACTTCGTCGACCCGAACGTCCTCGTGGTCGAGCGCGACCTGGCCCGCGACGTGGGCGGCTTCGACGAGGAGCTGCGGCGCTGGGTCGACCACGACTTCGCGCTCCGGCTCGGGCGGCGCGTCGAGCTGCGGCTGCTGCCGTTCGTGGCTGTCGACTACGACGCCTCGCTCACCGCCAAGGGACGGATCACCACCAGCGAGTCACGGAGCTTCCAGTTCGTCGTGCTCGGTCGGCAGTGGGTCGACTGGGAAGCGGTCGCGGGCGGCGTGGGCGACCGGGTGCCCGGGCGGTTGTCGGTGATCGTGCCCACCCACGACGAGTCCCTGCTGACCGTGCGGGCGGTGCGCTCGGTGCTCGAGCGCACGCCGGAGGTCGACCTCGAGGTGGTCGTCGTCGACAACGGCTCAGCCGCGTGGGTCGGTCTCGCACTGGCCGCCGAGTTCATGGGCGACAGCCGGGTGCGCTACGAGCGGCTTCCCCGCGACCTGCGGGTCGCGGTCGGCTGGAACCTCGGGTTCGCGTGCAGCACCGGTGAGCACGTCGTATTCCTCTCCCCCCGTGCCGCCGTGCGGCCGGACTGGTGGGGCCCGCTGGCCAGGCGACTCGCCGATCCCTGGGTCCTCGGTGCCCAGGCCCTGCTCCTGAACGCCAACGACACGATCCGTTCGGCCGGGCTGGTGTTCCCGGTCGGCGATGCGGCACCGTGTTCGTACCTGGAGGGACACCCGCCGGAAGACGCCGCAAAGATCGCCGACCTCGGCTTCCATGCGGTCTCCGCGGAGGCGATGGCCATGCGCGCCACCGACTTCGCCGAGCTGCGCGGCTTCGACCCCCTCTTCAGCGACTGGCTTCAGGACGTCGACCTCTGCCTGCGCGCCGCGGCGCTGCGGGAGGGGCTCTTCGTGCTCGAGCCCGGCTCCCGGGTCAACGTCCGGCCCGACGAGGATTCCGAGCGGGCCTTCCAGCTCGACAACAGGCGACACTTCCGGGCGCGCTGGGGTGGGCGCCTCCCGGCGGCCGAGAGCCACCGATGGGCCGAGGCGGGGTTCGCGGTCGCGCACTACGAGAGCGAAGGCCAAGCGCTGAACGCTCCTCGCCCGGTCGTGGTCCGGGCCCGGCCGAAGGCCGGCGCCGCAGACGACACCGCCCTCCGCTGGGGGATCGCCATCGCCCCCGCGGGCGGCGCCGGCGGCGACGCGTGGGGCGACACCCACTTCGCGGCCTCCCTGGCCGACTCGCTCCGGGCCCAGGGCCAGGACGTCGTCACCCATCGAGGCCGTGCTCCCGAAGGGCCGGCCTCGAGGTTCGACGACGTCCTCCTGGTACTACGTGGGCTGAAGGCGACGCCCCCTGTCCCCGGCAAGGTCAATGTGCTGTGGGTGATCAGCCACCCCGACGACGTCCCGGCCGAGGAGATGCAGGGCTTCGACCTGGTGTTCGCCGCGTCGGAGCCCTGGGCGCGCCGGATGAGCGCGACCTGCGGCCGGCCCGTGCAGGCACTGCTTCAGGCGACCGACGTACGCCGTCGCGATGTCCGAACACCACTCGCCGCGGAAGGGCGCCCGGTCTTCGTCGGCGGCACGAACCCCGAGCGACCTCGGCAGGTGGTGCTGGACGCGGTGGCCGCGGGAGTCGACTTCGACGTGCACGGCATGGGGTGGGCCGGGACGCCCGCCGAGCCGTACTGGCGCTCGGAGTACGTCGCCAACGACGAGCTGATGTCCCTCTACCGCTCCCACGGCATCGTGCTCGCCGACCACTGGGGCGACATGGCCCGCGAGGGCTTCCTGGCCAATCGGCTCTTCGACGCGGTCGCCTCGGGTGCCCGGGTGGTGTCCGACCCGGTCCCAGGTCTCGACGTGTTCAGCGGCGCCGTGCAGGCGTACTCCTCGCTGGAGGAGCTCCGCGCGCTGTGCGGGCCGGACGGCAGGGATCGGTTCCCCACCGACGAGGAGATGGCCGTGATCGCCGACCGGGTCGCCACCGAGCACTCCTTCGACCAGAGGGCGGCCGACCTGCGCCGAGCGGTGGCCGCCGTCCGCGAGAAGCGCATCACCTAGGCAGGCACAGGAAGAACGTCCGGGTCGGCAGGTACCACGGCGCGGCGGTCAGCACGTCGTAGCCGTGCTCGCCGAGCATCCGGTAGAGGGCGCGCGGGCGCGGCCAGAACGACTCGGTGTTGCCCCAGGATGCCGTCGACCGGGAGAGGTCCGGCTCGTGGAACAGCCGGCCACGGTAGCCCCTCAACTTCACCGGCTCGGACAGCGTGAACGGGCTCGGCTGCTCGTTGGCGACGTGCGTGTCGAGGATCAGCGGGATACCGCTGCTGCGCTTCAGCAGGTCGAGCCGGTCGTCGACGGTGAGGTGATAGAAGAGCCCGAGGCACGACACGACGTCGTACAGCGAGGTCGGCATGCCGGACATCGCCCACCCGCCAGTCCACGCGGCTGTCCTCCGGGGAACCGGTCGCCGCGGGCGTCGAGGGCGGTCACCCGCCACCCGGCGTCTGCCGCTGCGACGGCGAACATCCCGTGACCCGCACCTAGGTCGACGAGCGAACCCGGTGGAAAGAGACCGAGCATCCGGTCGAACCAGCCCAGCCGCAGCCCTGAGGTGTTCTTGTCAACTCCGCCTTGCTTGGTCGCCATGCCACGTCACCCTAGAGGGGGTGTGGGAGCGCGTCGGTCGCGGCTGGACCGCGTAGTCAGCCGAGCAGCGCGTCCACGAACGCGCGGGGCTCGAAGGGCGCCAGGTCATCCGGCCCCTCACCCAGCCCCACGAGCTTGACCGGCACGCCGAGCTCTCGCTGGACCGCGATCACGATCCCGCCCTTGGCCGACCCGTCGAGCTTGGTGAGCACGATGCCGGTGACGTCGACAACCTCGCTGAACACCCGAGCCTGGACGATGCCGTTCTGGCCGGTGGTCGCGTCGAGGACCAGGAGCACCTCGGTCACCGGCGCTTGCTTCTCGATCACCCGCTTGACCTTGCCGAGCTCGTCCATCAGGCCCTGCTTGTTCTGCAGCCTCCCGGCCGTGTCGACGATGACGGTGTCGGTGCCCGCCTCGGCACCCTGCTTCACCGCTTCGAACGCCACGCTGGCGGGGTCGCCGCCCTCGGGTCCGCGGACCACGTCGACTCCCACGCGGCCGGCCCAGGTCGCGAGCTGGTCGACGGCCGCCGCCCGGAACGTGTCGGCCGCCCCGAGCAGCACCGTCCGGTCCTCGGCCACCAGGATCCGTGCGATCTTGCCGACCGTGGTCGTCTTCCCCGTGCCGTTGACCCCGACCACGAGCACCACGCCCGGCGCCTCGTCGGCGCCGCTGACCTGGAGCCGGCGGTCCAGGTCCGGGTCGACGAGCGCCACCAGCTCCTCGCGCAGCACCGTGCGCGGGTCGGCCGCCTCGCTCCCTTCGACCCGCAGCCGGGTCCGCAGGCGCTCGACGAGCTCCTGGGTGGGGGCGACCCCCAGGTCCGCGCGCAACAGCGTGTCCTCGATCGACTCCCAGTCGTCCTCGGCCAGGCGGTCGCGGCTCAGTACGGCGAGCAGGCCCCGGCCGAGCATTCCCTGCGACCCAGCGAGTCGCTCACGCAGCCGGATCAGCCGGGACCGCGTGTCCTCGGGCTTCTCGACCGAGGGCGCCTCCACCGGGGGCGCCTCCACCGGCGCCTCGACCGGCACCTCGACGGAGGGCGCTTCGACTGGCGGGGTTTCGACGGACGGCGGAGCCGCGGCTCGCCGCCGGGTCCGGACCGAAACCAGGCCGATGCCGAGCACCAGCGCGACCACGACGATTGCGACAACCAGGAGCAGGACCTCACTCATGGGGCAATCCAACCAGCCGCCCTCCCTCGGGACGGCATCAGTGCGGCCTCAATGCCACATGGTGTGGTGGGGCGTTATCTCCCCTGTGTCGTCGTCGATCACCGGGAACGCGTCCGCCGCCCTCGACATCGCATCGCCGAGCCACGGCACTCCGGGAACGTCCTCACCTCGGTGTGGGAACGCGGCGTACACCACAACGGCCGTGGCCACCGCGAGGATCACGAGCATGATGATGACGATGGTGAGCACGGCGTGGCGACCTCCGAGTAGGTGATGGCGTCGTTTCTCCCACCGTTCCACACTCAGCCCGTCAAACGAACTCCGAGCGGTGCTCGGCGTGCCCGGCCGGCTGCGGCTGGAGAGTTCTCATGGACTCGACAGCCCCGGCGCTGGTGACCCTGCCGATCAGGCCTGCACCCGGAGGAAGGTGGATCGCACGTTCTTGCGGTAGCGACTCAACCGGCGACCCGAATGCTCCTCGCTCAGCCACTGCCTGAGAATCTCGCGTTCGTGCGGACGGTCAGTGTCGTCCAGGACCACGAGCGCCCCGGGCGCCAGGCGATCGGCGAAGACAGGGAAGGCGGGGTAGCGGGCGCGGTGCGATGTCCCACCCACCGGGCCGTCGACGAACAGCACGTCGATGTCGGACAGCTCCGGTACACCCGAGGTGTCGAACCACCAGCGACTCTCGTCGCCCACGACGACCTCGGTCAGCGGTGCGTCGATGACTGACGCGACGGTGTCGACGCCGTGAACACGCAACTGCTGACGGGTTTCCTCGGCATAGTCGGGGTCGCTCTCGAGGGATACGACTCGGCCTCCATCCCCCCGCTCGCGCAACGCCAACGCCAGGAACACCGTTGAGGAGCCGGACCCGCACTCGACGACTGTGACCGGATGATCAAGGGCGAGGACCTCGTCGAGCATGGTGAGGAGCGTCGCCGGCGTGAGTGCCCAGTCACCGAGCCCTGGAAGGTCGCTGGGCGGCGGTGCCAGGCGCTCTGTCATCCGGTCGAGGCGCAGGATGTCGCTGGGCAGCGTGTCCAGGCTCGTACGAAAGCGGAAGGCGTTCCGCTCCGCGATCCGAGCGTTCCGCTGACCAATTCGCACCGCGCGCTTACTGCGTTGGCGAGTGCCTGCCGCGGCCTTCCGGGCACGGTCCGCGCTGTGTTCAACGATCTCGAGCCGGTGCCAGATCGCGCGAAGGCTCCAGGCAAGCCCTGCTAGGCCGAGGGCGAGCGCGATCGCAAGCACGCTCAGCCCGGCCTGTACGTCCAGCAGCACTACAACCACGCCCACTGCGGCGGCAGCGACGCCGAGAAGAGTCAGGACTTCCCAGGGGCGGAGAGACATTCCCACGGCGGATCCCTAACGACGCTCGGCGGGCGGGGCGTTGGTTGCTTCGGCACTGCTGCGGGGGGTCGCCATGGGCCGCACACTATCCATGTCGTATCGGCCCGACGACAAAGGTCCCCCACCGAAACGGGGAGTGCCTAGTCTCCGGGCCGGCGCCGGAGGCGCCGCAGGAGACGGCGTGCGCGCCGAGGCCGTGGACGCGGGTCGGGCAGCCGCCGGCGGAGCCGATCCCTCTCGGCGCGGATCCGCCGCAACCGCGTCCGCAGCCGGTCCTCACGCGCACGGTGCGCGACCATCTGCCCGAGCATCGCCTCCCAGATCGACGGCAGCCGAGCGGTGTCCAATCCGAGGTCGCGGGTCGGCGTCGTACCGGATGGGCTAGCGATCCAGACCGGCTCGTCGGGTCGGAGCTTCATCCAGGCGCACATGCGCTCGCCCAGGAGCTCCTCGGGGGTGACGCGCGTCAGCGACAGCCCCGCGTCCATCAGGCGAGTCTCGAAGTCGTCACCGTAGTAGCGCACGTGGTCGGCCTGGCCGAACCGGGCCACCCGCTCCTCGACGGGAGCGTCGGGGTCCTCGTCGGTGACGGTGCCCGGCCGCCAGGGCACCTGGAGCAGGGCGACGCCTCCCGGGGAGAGGACCCGGGCGATCTCGGCCATCGCCGAGCGGTCGTCCGGGACGTGTTCGAGCACGTGGTAACAGACCAGCAGGTCGATGGCGTCGTCACGGTGAGGCAGCCCGGTGAGGTCCGCGAGGGCATCGACGAGCCGGTTGTCGGCGCCGAGGTCGGTGCGCAGGTGGACTCGGGCACCCAGCTCGGCAAGCAACGGCGTGGTCTGCCGCGACGGCGCCACCTCGAGCAACACGTCGATGTCGCCGAGGCTCGGGCGGAGCAGCCCCAGCAGCACGGCGAGGAACCGGTGTCTCTCGAGGCTTCCGCAACCTGGACACGCCGCGTCCGGGCGTCCGCCCGGACCGGGACGGAAGTCCTTCTTCACGAGTCGGCCACAGGCACTGCAGTACCGCCGCGGATAGTCGTCCAACGACAACTCGGCCGGGTGAAGGTTGTCAGCGTGGGTCATCAGGGGTCGGGGCTCCCGTCGGCATTAGCGTCAGCACGGATCGAACCACAACCGATCTCAGCGGTCCCCGGGCCGTCGGGCAAGTCGCCGTCGTACTCCACGACGCAGCCGGCCGGCTGCCCGCCGGGGCAGCGACCGCACGGCTTGCAGCGGGGCGCGGCGTTCCTCGAGCTCGGCGAGCCGCGCCCTCGCCCGGCGCAGCTTACGTCGCGCCTCGTCGCGCTTGAGCCGCGTCTTGACCAGATCGAGGGCAAGGGCGTCAAGCGCGTCACCGAGCGCATTGACCGGTGGGGCCTGACGCTTCCGCGGGTCGGACGTGTGCCGGACGATCCAGACTGCCTCGCGGGCGACCAGGCCCAGCCACGCGACCATCTCGGCGCCGAGTGCTTCCTCGGGAGTGACCCGGTCCACCTGGAGCCCGGTGGCGACGAGCCGGTCCTCGAAGTCATCGCCGTAGTAGCGCACGTGATCGGCCAGACCGAAGCGTCGCTTGCGCTCCTCTGGCGGCGCCGCGGGGTCCTCGTCGGTGGTGGTTCCGGGGCGCCACGGCACCTGCACGATCCCGACACCATCCGCGGCCAGGACCCGGGCGATCTCACGCATCGCAGCGCGGTCGTCCGGGATGTGTTCCAGCACGTGGTAGCAGACCAGCAGGTCGACGCACCCGTCGGCGAGCGGCATTGCGGTGATGTCGCCGCGCAGGTCCACGCCGCGGGCCGGCAGCAGGTCCATCCGCACGTACTGTCGAGGCTCCAGCGCCTCCAGCCACTTCCGCGCCTGTGGCGCCGGAGCGATGTCCAGGAGTACCCCCACGCCGCCGACCGCGGGGCCTAGCATGCCGAGCAGCACGGCGAAGAAGCGATGGCGCTCGAGCGAGCGGCATTGTCCGCACCGGGCGTTGGGACGGCCGCCGGGGCCGGGCTGGAAGCCACCACGCCGGTGCCGGCCGCAGCACGGGCAGAAGCGCCCCGGGAAGGCGGCGACGGTCGGCGTGGCCTCGGTTGGGCTGTCGGTCACGGGGCGGCCCGCAGTAGTGGCGCGACCGCGGCGCGGATATCATCGGGGATCGGCGTGACCTCGCGGTCGGGTCCGGAGACGTAGACGTGAACGAACCGGCCCTCCGCGGCCGCGTCGTCGGACTCCCCCTGGAACAGACCGATGCGGTAGATCACCGACGACGTGCCGAGCTTCTCGAGCCCTAGCCCCATCTCGACCGGCGCCGGGTAGCCGATCTCGCGGAAGTAGCGACAGGACACCTCGGCGACCACCCCGATGGCGGGCAGCGCCCGGATGTCGGTGCCGGTGGCCTCGGCCAGGTGGGCGTTGACGGCGGTGTCGAAGAGCTCGAAGTAGCGGGCGTTGTTCATGTGGCCGTAGACGTCGTCGTCGGCCCAGCGCGTGGTGGCGGTGCGCCAGACGACGTAGTCCGAACGCGTGGGGATCTCGTCGGGCACGGTCAGGCCGGCTCGGCTTCGCGGAGGCGCTGGCTGATCACCGTGCTCACGCCGTCGCCGCGCATCGACACGCCGTACAGCGCGTCGCCGACCTCCATGGTGCGCTTCTGGTGGGTGATCACCAGCAGCTGGGACTGCGCCCGCAGCTCCTCGTAGATCTCCAGGAGCCGGCCGAGGTTGGTGTCGTCGAGCGCCGCCTCGACCTCGTCGAGGATGTAGAACGGCGAGGGCCGGGCCTTGAACAGCGCCACCAGGAACGCGACCGCGACCAGCGACCGCTCGCCACCGGAGAGCAGCGACAGTCGCTTGATCTTCTTGCCCGGCGGCCTGGCCTCGACCTCCACGCCGGTCGTCGAGCATGTCGCCGGGCTCGGTGAGCACCAGGCGGCCCTCGCCACCGGGGAACAGCCGGGCGAAGGTCTCGTCGAAGGCCTTGCTGACGTCGGCGTAGGCCTCGGTGAAGACCTCCTCCACCCTCTGGTCGACCTCGCGGACGATGTCGAGCAGGTCCTTGCGGGTGGCCTTGAGGTCCTCGAGCTGCTCGGTGAGGAACTTGTGCCGCTCCTCCATCGCCGAGAACTCCTCGAGCGCCAGCGGGTTGATCCGGCCCAGCTGGGCCAGTGCCCGCTCGGCGGTGCGCAGCCGCTTCTGCTGCTCCTCGCGGACGAACGGCGTCGGCTCGGGTGTCTGCTCGCCCTCGGGGACCTCGCCGGTGAACGGGATGACGTTGTCGGGTCCGTAGTCGCCGACCAGCCCGGCGGAGTCGAGCCCCAGCTCCTCGAGAGCCTTCTCCTCGATCTGCTCGATGCGCATCCGCTGCTGCGTGCGCGCCATCTCGTCACGGTGGACGGAGTTGACCAGCTCGTCGTGCTCGCGACCGAGCTCGCGCAGCCTGCCACGGACGGTGAGCAGCTCCTCCTCGCGACCGGCACGGGCCCGCTCGACGGCCTGCCGCTGCTCGGTGGCGAGGTGGATCGACACCTCGAGCCGCTGCAGCACCTGGGCGACCGCGATGCCGACGGCCTCGGCGGCCCGGCCTTCGCGGATCAGCCGCTCGCGGCGCTCGGCGGCGCGGGCCCGGGCCTCGCGCTCGGCGTCCGCGGCCCGGACCAGCTGGTCGACCCGGCCGTGCAGTGCCCGCGCCCGCTCCTCCGAGGTGCGCAGCGCGAGGCGGGCCTCCATCTCGGCCTGCCGGGCGGACCGGGCAGCCTCGGCGACCCGCTCGCTCTCGTCGGTGTCGGGCTCCTCCTCGGGGGCCTCCTCCGCCGTGGCGAGCCGTCGCTCCAGGTCGGCCAGGCCGGCGAGGTCCTGGTCGCGCGCGGCCTCGGCCTGCTCGATCGCCCGGACCAGGCGCTCGGCCTCGCCCCGGGCAGCCCGGGCCTGGGAGCCGAACTGGCCGAGCTCCTCGGCGACCGCGGCGAGGGTGGCGTCGGACTCGTGGAGCTTGGCGAGCGCCACGTCGACGCGCTTCTGCGCCTCCAGCCGCTCACTCTCCAGGCGGGACATGTCGAACCCCAGCCGCTCCGCGGCCGCGACGGCCTCGGCCAGCAGGGCGTCGGCCTCGTCGACCGCGGCCTGGATCTCGATCAGGCTCTGCTGTGCGGAGGAGCCGCCCGCGGCGAAGTGGGCGCCGAGCACGTCACCGTCACGGGTGACCGCGGTGACGTCGGGGACCGAGGCGACCAGGGTGCGGGCGGCGTGCAGGTCGTCGACGACCGCGGTCTTGAACAGCAGCCGGCCCAGCGCGGGACGCAGTGTGTCGGGGCACTCCACGATGTCCCTGGCGTACGTCGCGCCTGCCGGCAACGCCGGCCAGTCGTCGTCGGCCACGGGGCCCGCGCCGAGCAGCAGCCCGGCGCGCCCGAGGTCGTCGTCCTTCAGCCGACCGATCGCGGCCACGGCGGCGTCGGCGTCGGTCACCGCCACGGCGTCGGCGGCCGAGCCGAGCGCGCTGGCGACGGCCGCTTCGTAGCCGCTGCGCACGGTGAGCAGCGCGGCCACCGAGCCGAGCAGCCCGGACACCTGGTCGGAGGCCGCGAGCAACGCGCCGGCGCCGTCCTTGCGGTTGAGGCCCATCTCGAGGGCGTCCTTGCGGGCCGCGAGGGTGGACCGGTCGCGGTCGGCCTGCAGGGCCTCCTCGCGTGCCTTGGCGAGTCGATCCTCGATGTCGTCGAGCGCGGCGACGGCGGCCTCGTGCTCGGCGTCGAGGCCCTCCTCCCCTGCATCCAGCCCGGCGACCCGGGTCTCCAGGGCAGTGAAGTCGCGCTGGGCGCGCTCGGCCCGGGCGAGGACGTCCTCACGAGCAAGGCCGAGCCGGCCGATCTCGTCGTCCGCGGCCGCCGCGCGGGACCTCAACGCGTTGACCTGGCCGTGCAGGCGGGCCAGACCCTCCCGCCGGTCGGCGGCGGCCCGCTGCAGCCCGGCCACCCGGCGCTCGGCCTGGGCGGCTGCGTCCTCCGCCGCCCTGCGATCGGTGACGGCCTCCTCGAGGGCGCCCCGGTGCGCCTCGACCTGGGTGCCGATCTCCTGCTCCTCGGCCCGGACCCGCGCGGCCTCGGCCTCGAGCTCGTCGGGGTCGCGGCCCTGCTCGAGCGCCGCCTCGGTGGCGCCGGCGGCGTTGCGCATCCGCTCGGCGGCGAGGCTCTGCGTGCCACGCAGGCGTTCGCGCAGCCCGCCGAGCTGGTAGAGCGTGTCCTGGGCCCTGGTCAGCGCTGGCAGGTCCTCGCGCAGCGCCGCCTCGAGGGCCGCCTCACGCTCCCGCGCTGAGGCCATGCCGCCCTCGACCTGCTCCCGTCGCTCGACCAGGATCGTCTCGTCGGCCATCTCCTGCGCGAGCGCCGCTTGGGCGGTGACGAGGTCGTCGGCCATCAGCCGGGCCTTCGCGTCACGGGCGTCGGCTTGGACAGTGGCGGCCTGGCGGGCAACCTCGGCCTGCCGGCCGAGCGGCTTGAGCTGGCGGCGAATCTCGGTGAGCAGGTCGCCGAGGCGGTGCAGGTTGCCGTCGGTGGAGTCGAGCTTGCGGAGCGCCTTCTCCTTGCGCTTGCGGTGCTTCAGGACCCCGGCGGCCTCCTCGATGAAGCCGCGCCGGTCGTCGGGGGTCGCGTGCAGGATCGTGTCGAGCTGGCCCTGGCCGACGATCACGTGCATCTCGCGGCCGATGCCGGAGTCGCTGAGCAGCTCCTGGACGTCGAGCAGCCGGCAGGTGGTGCCGTTGATGGCGTACTCCGACCCGCCACTGCGGAACATGGTCCGGCTGATCGTGACCTCGGCGTACTCGATCGGGAGGGCGCCGTCGGTGTTGTCGATCGTGAGGATGACCTCGGCGCGGCCCAGCGGCGGGCGGCCGGAGGTGCCGGCGAAGATGACGTCCTCCATCTTGCCGCCGCGCAGGGACTTGGCGCCCTGCTCGCCCATCACCCAGGCGAGCGCGTCGACGACGTTGGACTTGCCGGAGCCGTTCGGCCCGACGATGCAGGTGATGCCCGGCTCGAGCTGCAGCGTGGTCGACGAGGCGAAGGACTTGAACCCCTTCAGGGTCAGGCTCTTCAGGTACAACGCGTGGCTCCTCACCAGGAACGAACAGGCACTGAAACGTGGGGAAGCTCAGCGCCAGCGATCCTACCGGGAGCGACCCCCGTTCTCGGGGAGGTGGGGGGCCTAGGAGTCGGAGGCGTTGGCGAGCGCGTCGTCGAGCGCAGCCAGCACCAGCAGCGCGTCGGTCCGGGTGGCGTTCGGGCCCATCAGCCCGATCCGCCAGACGGTCGCGGCGTACTCGCCCACGCCGGCGCCGATCTCGATGTCGTGCGTCTCCAGCAGATACCGGCGTACGGCGGCGGAGTCGACACCCGCGGGCACCCGGACCGTGGTCAGCTCGGGCAGCCGCGCGCCTTCGGCGGCGAACAGCTCGAGGCCCATCTTCTGCAGCCCCTCCTGCAGCGTCGCTCCGGCGGCCTCGTGCCGCGCCCACACCGCCTCGAGCCCCTCCTCGAGAATCCGGGTGAGCCCGCCGTGCAGGCTGGCGACCATCGCGACCGGCGCGGTGTGGTGGTAGGTGCGACCGCCGCCCTTGGCCTGGGCCTCGCCGACGTACCCACCGAGCAGGCCGAGGTCGAGGTACCACGACTGCGGACGGTCGACCCGGCGCTCGAACGCCCGGTCGTTGATCGTGAACGGCGCCAGGCCGGGGGCCACGCCGAGGCACTTCTGGGTGCCGGCGTAGCCGACGTCGATGCCCCAGTCGTCGGCGCGGAGCTCGATGCCGCCGATGCTGGTGACCGCGTCGACGATCAGAAGTGCATCACTCTGTGCCGATTTCAGGGCCGCGCCCAGGGCGGCGATGTCGGAGCGGACGCCCGTCGAGGTCTCGGCATGCACCGCTGCGATGATCGCGGGACTCGGGTGGGCGGCGAGCACACGGTCGACGTCGACCGCCGTTCCCCACTCGTGCTCCACGGCCACGACCTCCGCGCCGCAGCGGGCCGCGACGTCGCACATCCGCTGGCCGAACAGCCCGTTGACAGCCACCACGACCACGTCGCCCGGGTGGACCGTGTTGACGAACGCGGCCTCCATGCCGGCCGAGCCGGTGGCGGAGATCGGCAGGGTCCGTGCGTTGGTGGTGCCCCACGCCTGCCGGAGCATGTCGCAGGTCTCGTCCATCATCGCGAGGAACGCCGGGTCGAGGTGGCCCAACAGCGGGAGCCCCAGTGCGGCGGTGGCCTCGGGGTAGGGGTTCGACGGGCCGGGGCCGAAGAGGCGGCGATCGAGCAGCATGATCCGACCGTACCGACTCGCCCCGGGGAGGCGTGGGTCAGACCAGCCCGTGCTGGAATGCCCAGGCTGCGGCGCCGGTGCGCGAGGTGACGTCCAGCTTCGCGAAGATGTTGCTCAGGTGGCGGGCCACGGTCTTCTCGCTGAGCACCAGCGCGGCCGCGATCTCGGGGTTGCTCCGGCCCTGCGCCACCAGGCACAACACCTCCGTCTCGCGGGCCGTGAGCCCCCCGGCGGTCGTCGGCTCCAGCAGCTGGGTCAGCTCGTCCTCGACCGGCCGGGCGCCCACCTCGCGACAGAGGTCGCGGGCGGCCGTGAGCTCGATCCTGGCCGACTCCTCGTCTCCGAGGAGACGACACGCACGCCCCACCAGCGCCCGGCACCGGGCCACCTCGTAGCGGGCGCCCACGCTTCCCCACAGCGATTGCGCCTGGCGCAGCTGGGAAAGCGCCAGCGCTCCCTCGGCCCCCGCCAGCAGCACGCTCGCACGCGCGTACTCGGCCATCGCCCGCAGCGCGGCACACCCCCATTCGGACGCGAACCCGGCCAGCTCGTCGACCAGCGGCCCCGCCTCATCGCGCTGATCCGCCGCGAGCAGGATCTCGACCGCCCCCGGGAGCAGCTGCGCGCGGTGCACGGGGTCGCGCGGCTCCGCGAGCAGCCGTCGTACGGCGGCCAGCGCGGCGGAGGTCCGGCCGCGCGCGTGCCACAGCAGGGCCAGGCCGGGCTGCGGTTCGAAGCCGAACTCACCCGCCCGCGCGTACGACGCCTCGGCCGCGTCGAGGTCCCCCGTCAGCCGCAGCACGTCGCCGCGCTCGGCCAGGGCGAGGCCGGCTGCCTGCGGCACTTCGGTGCGCAGGTAGCGCTCGACAGCTCGGTCGAACTCCTCGATCGCGGCCGGCCAGGCTCCCTGCACCCGCATGATCTGGCCACGGTGCACGGCGCACTGACCCGTGAACAGCACCAGGTCGGGCTGCGACTGGCACCACGCGTGCAGGGCGGCGGTCCACTCGGTCACCCGGCCGTAGTCGGAGACCTCCTGGCAGCCCTCGATCAACGTGCAGTAGACGTGACCGACGACCACCGGCGAGAGCTCCCCGGACGCGACCACGACCATCGACTCGTCCATCAGGCGCAGCCCGTCGGCCACCCGGCCGGAGTACATCGCGAGCCGACCCTGCGCACAGAGACCGAACGCGGTCAGGTCGTCAGCGCCGTACCGGACGCCGTACTGGAACACCTCTTCCGCCACGGTCCGGGCCTCCTCGAACTCACCCGCCAGGATGTGGCCCAGCAGGCGGGCGCACCCGAGGTGGCCGTGCTCGACCACGTCGTCGGGGACGTCCGCCAGCAGGCGCTCTCCACGCCGGACCCAGCCACCCGCGACGGAGGACTCACCGGCGAGCACCAGGGTCAACGCCAGCCAGGAAGCGGACCGGACGGCGCCGAGCACGTCACCGGCGTCGTGGTGCACCCGGAAGGCGCGCTGGAGGGCCTGGACGCAGTCGTTGTGCCGGCCGAGCAGGTCGGCCGTCATGGCCAGGCGCACGTAGTCCTCGCCGTCGAGGGCGGACGGGTCGGCCGCGGACAAGGCGTTGTAGGCCGCCATCCAGTCCCGTCGCTCGTAGGCCTCTCGGGCCTGCGCCAGGTCGTCGACCACGCCCATCGCGGTTCACCTCCCTTGGAGGATAGGGCTGGGCGAGGACCGGTGACAGTGCTCTCTTCAGGCAGCCACGGGGGCCGCGGTCCGGGAGCGCTCGACGATGCGGGCCGCGACGAAGTCGGCGTCCCGGCCCACGCCCATGAACACCATCGACGCAAACGCGAACTGGAAGCTCAGCCCGCAGAAGTACAGCCCTGGCGCGTCGTCCACGACGCCGCGGTACTCGACCGGCCAGCCGTCGTCCCCGAAGACGGGCAGCTCGATCCACTCGAAGCGCTGCTGGAAGCCGGTGCACCAGACGACGGTCCCGGCCTCGACCACCCGGCCGTCGTCGAGCAGCGGCCTCCCGCCCTTGACCCCGACGACGCGCGAGGTGACCCGCTCGACGCCGCGGCTCTCCAGGTCCTGCCTCTTGATGCGCAGGCTGGGCCCGCCGTGGAACCGCACCTCGGGCATCTCCTTGCGGCCCATCGGCGTACGTCGGGTGAGCACGTGCCGGAACATGAACCGGATCACCGGGAGGACGACGTGCGCCCGCCGGGACTCGAGACGCACCGGGATCTGCCCGCAGTCGCGGCCGCACAGGATGGTGTCGTGGGTCTCGGCGGATTCGTACGCGATGTCCATCCCGGAGTGGGAGCCTCCGACGACGAGGACGGGACCCGGGGCGAGCTGGTCGGGACGGCGGTACTCGCTGGAGTGCAGCTGCCGGATGCCCGGATCGAGGTCGCCGGCGAACGCCGGGATCAACGGGGTGCGCCCGAAGGTGCCGGTCGCGACCACGACGTTGTCGCAGGTGATCGTGTCCGCGCCGATCGTGGCGACGTAGCCGCCGTCGGGACCCGCCTGAAGCCGGTCGATACGGGTGCTCATCCGCACCGGCAGGTCGAAGTGCAGCGCGTACTGCTCGAGGTACGCCGCCACCTCGTCCTTGCCGGGGAAGTGCCACGGGTCGTCGGCCGGGAAGGGGAGACCGGGCAGGCCGTCGTACTTCGCCGGCGTGTAGAGGCGCAGCGTGTCCCACTGGTGCCGCCAGTTGTCGCCGACCCGGTCGGCGCCGTCCACGATCAGGAAGGGCCGCCCACGACGCTGCAGGTGGTAGCCGGTGGAGAGGCCGGCCTGGCCGGCCCCGATGATCAGGGTCTCGATGTGCTGGGTGGTCATGGCGGGCCCTTCGCTCGGTGGAGTGGTTCGAGCACCACTCCACGCGAGCGCGCGCCGGTCTTGCATCGGGGGACCGACGCATCTTGCTCCGGCTGCGGATGGGTATACCCACCCATCCTGGAGCTACAGGATGGCGCCGGGGTTGAGGATGCCGTCGGGGTCGAGGGCGTCCTTGACCCGACGGGTCAGCGCCATCACGTCGGGCCCGAGCTGGTCGGGCAGGGCACCCTTCTTGGCCCGGCCGACGCCGTGCTCGCCGGTGATCGTGCCGCCGAGCCGGATCGCCGCGTGCATCACCTCGTCGAAGGCGGCCCGGGCCTGCTGCTCGGCCGCGGGATCGGTGGGGTCGAACACGACGATCGGATGGGTGTTGCCGTCACCGGCGTGGGCGACCACCGGGATCTCGATGTCATGGTCCGCCGCGATCGCCGCGATATCGGCGAGCAGCCGGGGCAGCATCGGGATCGGGGCGCCGACATCCTCCAGCAGCAGCGACCCCTTGGCCTCGATGGCCGGGAACGCCGCCCGTCGGGCCTCGACGAACATCTCGCCCTCCTCAGGGTCGTCCGTCGCGAAGACCTCGGTGGCACCGGCCGTCTCGAACGCCGTCCGCATCACCCCGACCTCCTCGGCGCGGGCGGCACCGGGTGCGTCGGACTGGGCGATCAGCAACGCCCCCGCGCGGCGGTCCAGACCCATCGGCCGGAAGTCCTCGACCGCGTTGATCGAGGCGCGGTCCATCAGCTCCATCATCGAGGGCCGGAGGGTGCGACCCACCTCGACCACCGCATCGGCGGCCTCGGCCACCGTCGGGAACGACGCCACCACGGTCGAGCGCACGGCCTGGGCCGGAACCAGCCTCAGGATCGCCCGGGTGACGATGCCGAGGGTGCCCTCGCTGCCGACGAACAGCTTGAGCAGCGAGAGCCCTGCGACGTCCTTGATCCGCTTCCCGCCGAGGGTCACCAGGGTGCCGTCGGCGAGCACCACGTCGAGACCGAGGACGTAGTCGGTGGTCACGCCGTACTTCACGCAGCACAGCCCGCCCGCGTTGGTGGCGACGTTGCCGCCGATCGAGCAGATCTCGTACGACGACGGGTCGGGCGGGTACCACAGGGCGTGCTCTGCCGCGGCCGCCTTCACCTCGGCGTTGAACGCACCCGGCTCCACCACCGCGACCCGGCACTCGGTGTCGATCTCGATGGCCCGCATTCGCTCCAGGCTCACCACGATCCCGGCGTCCACAGCCGAGGAGCCGCCGGAGAGACCGCTGCCGGCCCCCCGCGGCACGACCGGGACGCGGTGCTTGGCCGCCCACCGGACCGCGATCTGAACCTGCTCGGCGGACTCGGCGCGCACCACCGCGACCGGCTTCCCGGCCGTCGCGTCGCGGGACCAGTCGAAGCGGTACTTCTCGATCGCCTCGGGGTCGGTGACCACCACCCCGTCGGGGAGCTCGGCAAGCAGGTCGGTCAGTGCCATGAGGCCCATGGAACCACCTACGTCGGCGCGGACACGTCGTCGTCCGCATGCCTGATGTGGCCCAGCTGCCCCCAGATGAGCACCACGAACACCGCGGAGCCGACGAATGCGAACCAGAAAGGCGCGGTCACGCCCCACTTCTGGGCGAGCACGCCGCCGATGCCGGAGCCGATCACCAGGCCCCCGTAGACGCCGACCAGGTTGACGGCGCCCACCCGACCCTGGAGGGCCGTCGGGACCGCCCGCTGGCGGACCGTGATGGATGTAGTGCCCCAGATGAACGCGTGCGCCCCGAAGACGAAGAAGATCACCAGGGCGACCCACGGGACGCTGGTGAGGGCGAGCCCGAGGTGGGTGAAGGTCTCCACGATCAGCCCGATGCCCATCAGGTTGCCGAGGCTGACGTGCCGGGTGATCCACCCGTAGGACAGGATGCCCGCCAGACCTCCGAGAGCGCCGACCGTGGTGACCAGCCCGAAGCCCACCGCGCCGAGGCCGAGGTGCTCGGTCGCGTAGAGCACCAGCACCGACCACGCGGCGCCGAAGGTGATGTTGAACGTGAAGATCGTCAGCACCAGGGTGCGTACGGCGGCGTGGTGCCACACCCAGCGGACGCCCTCGGCGATGTCGTGCTGGATCCGCTGCACCGCCTCGGGGTCGCGGCCGTGCTCGGGCAGCACGAGGCGGGTGATCAGGAGTGCACCCAGCAGCACGAGGACCATCTGGGCGACGAACGGCCAGGCCATTCCCGCGGCGAACAGGGCGGCGCCGATCGGCGGTCCCGCCATCTGGTTGACGGTGATGAAGCCGGCCTGCATGCGCGCGTTGCCGGTGACCAGGTCCTCGCGGTGCACCAGCATCGGTAGCAGTGTGCTCGCGGTGTTGTCCGCGAACACCTCGGCGGTGCCGACCAGGAACAGAGCGATCAGCACCAGCGCGATCGAGGCGGAGTCGACCAGGATCGCGGTGGCGAGCAGGGCCAGCACGCAGGCGCGGAGCAGGTCGACCGTGATCACGATCGAGCGTCGGTCGAGCCGGTCGGTCAGGGCGCCGGCGTACAGGCCGAACAGCAGGGGTGGCGCCCACTGGACGAACGCAGCGAGAGCGACCAAGAACGCCTGGTCGGTCTTCGAGGCCACCAGCAGCGGCCCCGCCGCGAGCGCGATCCCGTCGCCGAGGTTGGAGACCCACGAGGAGGCGAGCAGCCATCGGAACCCGCGCCCTAGGCGCGCCGGCGCCAGGATCTCGACGAGTCTGCTCACAAGCGGCTGACCCTAGTCAGCCCGGGCCGCGAGAGCACTCTGTTTACGAGCGGGTCGACCTCCGGTCCGGGGTCGCCAAGAACTACCCGGGGGTTCCGGGCACCTGCGTCGAGGCGAGTCGACGCGTCAGCCTCAGACGGGCTGCATCTCCTGGAGCGGAGCGGTGTTCTCGCTCAGCTCTTCGCGATGCTCGATGTCGGCGGCGCGGACGGCCACCAGCTTGTCGTTCTCCTCGCTCAGACGGAGGACGAGGGTCTCGAGCTCGGCCACACGCGCACGCAGTCGAGCGTTCTCGACGGCTTGGCGGGGGTCTCGCAGGTCGCTGCTCCGATATCCGATCAGCGCCTTGGCCATGTAGTGAGCCTTCCGGTGAAAATGGGGGGTCTGGCCCAACGAGGGGGCCGTCTTCAAGAGTCCCACCAAGCGTGCATTTGGTCAATGTCGGAGCCGCCCGGACTGAGCCTGCGAAGTCCGGAATCAGCGGCGAAGGTTGAGGAGGACTCGGCGTGCTCCGGAGCGCAGCGACGGAGGACGCGACCCGTCTCGAAACCCGGTGCGAATCGAGCATCGGCTACTCCGGAACCCTTGGCGACATCCGACGCCGCCGCGGCACCGGCTGGCACTTCGGGCAGAAGTACGACGAGCGGTTCATGAACGCGACCCTCCGGATCGGCGTCCCGCACCGGTCGCACGGCTCGTCCTGACGGCCGTAGGCGTGCAGGGAGCGGTCGAAGTAGCCCGACTCGCCGTTGACGTTGACGTACAGCGCGTCGAACGAGGTACCCCCCTCGCCGAGCGCCTCTCTCATCACGATCCGCGAGTGCTCGAGCAGCTCCCGCACCTGGGCGCGGGTGAGTCGGTCACCGGGCCGCTCGCCGTGGATGCGCGCCCGCCAGAGCGCCTCGTCGGCGTAGATGTTGCCGACGCCAGAGATCAGGCCCTGGTCGAGCAGCTGGCGCTTGACTCCGGACGAACGGCGCCGCACTCGGGCGACGAACTCCTCGTCGTCGAACTGGGGGTCGAGCGGGTCGCGCGCGATGTGCGCGATCTCCGGGGGCAGATCGGCGCCACCGGCGGAGACCGAGAGGCCTCCGAACATCCGCTGGTCGGCGAAGCGCAGCTCGACCTCGGGCCTGTCCAGGGCGAGCCGGATCCGTAGGTGCCGCTCGGCGGGGGCGTCGGGCGGCTGGACGAGGAACTGGCCGCTCATGCCGAGGTGTCCGAGCAGCGCGTCGCCGTTGTCGAGCGGCAGCCAGAGGTACTTGCCCCGCCGGCGGGTGCCCTCGATCCGGCGACCGGCCAGCGCGGCGGCGAAGCCCTCCGGCCCGCGCGGGTCGCGACGCACGGGCCGCGGGTGCAGCACCTCGACGCGGGTGATGGTGCGCCCCACTGCGTGCCGCTCGAGGCCCACGCGCACCACTTCGACCTCGGGCAGCTCGGGCATCAGTCCGCGGCTTCGGCCGCGGCTTCGGCAGCGGCGCTCGCAGCCGGGTCGGGGACATCGAGGGCCGGCGCGAGCTCGCCGTACGCCGTCTCGGCCGCGCCCTGCTCGGCCTCCTTCTTGGACCGGCCGACACCGTTGCCGTAGAGGCGCTCGCCGACGCGCACCTGGGCGGTGAAGGTCTTCATGTGGTCAGGGCCTTCGTCCTCGATGACGTACTCGGGGACGCCGAGGCTGTGCTCGGCGGTGAGCTCCTGGAGGGAGGTCTTCCAGTCGAGCCCGGCGCCCATCGCGGACGCGGCCTCGATCAGCGGGTCGAACAGCAGGTGCACGACCTCGGCGGAGGTGGTGATGCCACCCCCGCTCAGATGGACGGCGCCGATCACGGCCTCGACGGTGTCGGAGAGGATCGAGGCCTTCAACCGGCCTCCGGTCGCCTCTTCGCCGCGGCCGAGCTTGACGTGGTCACCCAGGCCGATGGTGCGGGCGACCCCGGCGAGCGCACGGGCGTTGACGACCGCGGCCCGCAGCTTGGCCAGCCGACCCTCCGAGAGGTCGGGGTGCATCAGGTAGAGCGTCTCGGTCACCACGATGCCCAGGACGGAGTCACCGAGGAACTCGAGTCGCTCGTTGGTGGGGAGCCCGCCGTTCTCGTAGGCGTAGGACCGGTGGGTGAGGGCGCGCTCGAGCAGCTCGGGGTCCAGCTCGGGATCCCCCAGCGCGGCGCGCAGCTCGGCGTAGTTGATGCGTGCGGCCCGTCTCAGGTCCGGTTCAGAGAACCTGACGACGCTCGGACCGGGCGCCGTACTGGCCGCACTCGCCGCACGCGCGGTGCGGGAGGTGCTTGGCACCGCAGGCGGGGTTGGCGCACGTCACCAGGGAGGGCGCGACGGCCTTCCACTGCGAACGGCGGTGACGCGTGTTGCTACGCGACATCTTCCGCTTCGGGACAGCCATGGTGTTCTCCTCAGTTGATCTTGCTCAGTCGTCTTGCTGGGGGTCCTGCTGGAGCGTCGCCAGGCTGGCCCAGCGCGGGTCGATCGCAGCCTCGTGTGCGTGGTCGGGGTCGTCCGCCAGGCGTGCCCCACACTCGGTGCACAATCCCGGACAGTCGTCCCTGCACAGCGGCTGGAACGGCAGTGCAAGCACCACCGCGTCCCGCAGCAGCGGCTCCAGGTCGAGCAGGTCGTCCTCGAGCATGCTGACCTCGTCGTCCTCCTCGGAGGGCGCCTGGTCGTCGTCGTAGAGGAACAGCTCCTGGAACCGCACCTCGATGGTGTCGGAGATCGGCTCCAGGCACCGCGCACACTCGCCGCTGAGGTCCGCCTGCGCGGACCCCGTGACCAGGACCCCCTCCAGGACCGCTTCGAGGCGCAGGTCGATCTCGACCGGCTCCCCTTCAGCGACCCGAAGGACATCGATGCCCAGATCTGCCGGGGCCGGCACCGAGAGCGTCACCTCACGCTGGATCCCGGGGCGGCGGCCGAGCTCGCGGGTGTCGAGCACGAGCGGCGCTCTCGGGTCCAGGCTGTTCAGGAGATCACTTCCGGGTCCGGGCACAACAGATCGTCGAGAATGGTAGTCGTCGGGCGTCGCTTCGAGCAAAGCGAGGGGCTCAGTCGCCTGCGGCCGCCCGCTCCGCCAGCCGCTTGGTGAGCGCGCGGTGCACGAAGTCAGGCACCAGCGCCGACACGTCGCCCCCGAACATGGCGACCTCCTTGACCAGGCTCGAGGCCAGGAAGGAGTACTCCGGGCTGGTGGGCACGAACACGGTCTCGACATCGGTGAGGGAGGCGTTCATCTGGGCCATCTGCAGCTCGTAGTCGAAGTCGCTGACCGCGCGCAGGCCCTTCACGATCGCCTGGATGTCGTTCTGGGCGCAGAAGTCGGTCAGCAGGCCGGTGAACCCGTCAACGCTCACGTTGTCGAAGCCGGCGCACGCCTCGCGCAGCATCTCGATCCGCTCCTCGGGCGTGAAGAGGCGGTTCTTCGACTTGTTGACGCCGACCGCGACCACGACCTCGTCGAACAGTGCCGAGGCGCGCTGGACGATGTCGATGTGCCCGTTGGTGACCGGATCGAAGGACCCGGGGCAGACGGCTCGACGCATCACTCGCTCCCCTACTCCTCGGTCACGTTGGCGGCGTGACCGTACCAAAGCACGGTCTCGCCGTAGCGCCGTGAGCGGATCGGCTCGAGACCATCTGGCCACGTCGGGTCTGCGCTGCGAGTGGAGCGCTCCACGACCACGAGGGCGCCCGGCACGAGCCACGCGTTGTCGGAGAGGGCGGCGAGGTCGGCATCGACGGCGGCGCCGTCGAGGGGGTACGGCGGGTCCAGGAACGCGAGGTCATACGGCGCGGCCGGCGGGGTGTGCAGGGCGCCGGAGACGGCGGCCACCCGCACATCGGGCTTGGCGAAGCCCAGCCCCTTCGCGTTCGCGGAGATCAGCGACGCGGTGCGCCGGTCCTGCTCGACCATCGTCACCACCCCGGCTCCCCGGGACCAGGCCTCGAGACCGATGGCCCCGGAGCCGGCGTACAGGTCGAGGAACCGCAGTCCCTGGAGGGATCCGCACCAGGACTCGACGGCGGAGAAGAGAGCCTCACGCACCCGGTCACTGGTGGGACGGGTCCCAACACCGCGGGGGGTGTTGATCCGGCGGCCACCCGCGGACCCCCCGATGATCCGAGTCATGAAGACGTGCCCCGAGACGTCACGACTTCCCCATGAACTCAGACTGCCGCGATTGCTCCAGGTCCGCCACCTCTACTGCCAGAAGTGGAGTGTCGAGCAGGTCCGGATCGGCGTCGAGGAGCGACTCCGCCGCGGACCGCGCCTGCAGGATGGTTTCCTCGTCGCGCAGCACCCGCAGGTGGTCGAGCTGGGAGCGACGCCCGGACTGCGACGCACCGAGCACGTCGCCCTCCCGCCGCTGCTCGAGGTCGACGCGGCTGAGCTCGAAACCGTCGGTGGTGCGAGCGACCGCGTCGAGCCGGTCCCGGGCATCGCCGGGCTGGCCGGTGCGGGTGTGCGTGACCAGCAGACAGAGGCCGGGATGGCCGCCCCGGCCGATCCGGCCGCGCAGCTGGTGGAGCTGGGAGACGCCGAACCGGTCGGCGTCGAGGAGCACCATCGCGGTGGCGTTGGCGACATCGACGCCGACCTCGATCACCGTCGTCGCCACTAATACGTCGACCTCACCGGCCGCGAAGGCGCGCATCGTGGCCTCCTTCTCGTCGGCGGGCAACCGGCCGTGCAGCCGCGCCACCCGCAACTGGGAGAGCGGTCCGTCGGCGAGCTGGTCGATGACCTCGTCGACCGCCGCCAGCCCGCGCGGGGCGTCGGGGTCAGCGGGGATCAGCTGTCCGTCCTCGTCGAAGTCGACCTGGTCCCGCTCGCCCTGCTCGAGCTCGTCGCCGGTGATCCGCGGGCACACGACGTAGGCCTGGTGCCCCTTCTCCACCTCCTCCCGCACCCGCTGCCAGACCCGGTCGATCCAGGTCGGCTGGTCGGCCAGGGGGACGACGGTGGTCTGGATGGCCGCCCGGCCGGCTGGAAGCTCGGTCAGCGTGGACGTCTCGAGATCGCCGAACACCGTCATCGCGACGGTGCGCGGGATCGGGGTTGCGGTCATCACCAGCACGTGCGGCGGGCTGCCGGCCT
Source organism: uncultured Actinomycetota bacterium (assembly GCA_963729095.1). Taxonomy (GTDB): domain Bacteria; phylum Actinomycetota; class Actinomycetes; order Propionibacteriales; family Nocardioidaceae; genus Nocardioides. The sequence goes on from CAVSMX010000048.1 coordinate 100,510, forward strand.
TGTCGGTGAGCGCGGCCCGCTGCTCGACGCCGAAGCGGTGCTGCTCGTCGACCACGACCAGGCCGAGATCGGCGAACACCACCTGCTCCTCCAGCAGGGCGTGGGTGCCGATCACGATGCCGGCCTCGCCGCTCGCGATCCGCAGCAGGGGCTCCTTGCGCTGGGTCTTGGTCATCGACCCGGTCAGCAGCACGACGTTGGTGCCCTCGGCCGCGCCGCCGAGCATGCCCCCCGCGCCGAGATCGCCGAGCAGTGCGGAGATCGATCGGAAGTGCTGCTGCGCGAGCACCTCGGTAGGCGCCAGGAGCGCCGCCTGCCCGCCGGAGTCGACGGTCCGCAGCATCGAGCGCAGGGCGACGATCGTCTTGCCGGATCCGACCTCGCCCTGGAGCAGCCGGTTCATCGGGTGCGGCTGGGCGAGGTCGTGCTCGATCTGGGCGCCGACCTCGCGCTGCCCCGCGGTGAGCTCGAAGGGCAGCCGGTCGTCGAACGCCGCCAGCAGCGCCCCGTCACCGCCGGAGCGCGCCACCGCCCCCAAGGCCCGGACCGCGCGACGGCGTCGGCCCAGGACCAGCTGGGTGACCAGGGCCTCCTCGAAGCGGAACCGGCGCTGGGCGCGACGCACCTGCCCGAGGTCGTCGGGCACGTGGATCCAGTCGTAGGCGGTGCGGAGGTCGAGGACGTCGTAGTCCTGCAGGACGGAGTCGGGCAGCGTCTCCTGGATGTCGCCGAGGACGGTGCGCGCGAACGTGACCGCGCGTTGGATGTCCCAGTGCTCGACGCCCTTGGTCAGGGGGTAGAGGGGATACAGGTCGCCGAGGGCCTCGACGGTGGCGACCTCCTCGTCGTCGTCGATGCCGAACAGCGCCATCGAGGGGTTGGTGAGCTGCCACTCGCCCCGGAACTGGTTGGCCTTGCCGATGAACACGCCCTTGCGGCCGACGCTGAGTCGGCGTGCCTGCCACTCGGAGACGCCCTTCTGCTTGGCGAAGAACGTCATCTTCAGGCTCGGACCGTCGGTGCGGAGCACGGTCTCCAGGCGGTACGCCGGTCGGCCGGTCCGCCGGTCGCGGTAGGTCTTGACCTCGCTGCGCGCGATCTCGCCCACCACGGTCAGCATCTGGTCGGCGGTGAGGTCGCCGACCTTGGTGAGCTGACCTGTCTCGAGGTAGCGGCGCGGGAAGTGCCGCATCAGGTCACGGACCGTCTCGATGCCGAGCCCTTCGATGATCTTGCCGCGCTTGCCCTTCTTGTCGCCCAGCACCGAGGCGACGGGTGAGTCGAGAGTGATCACGAGGGGCTCCCGGTCATTCGACGGACATCAGGAGCCGGTACCGCTCCTGCCCCCCGTCGTACACCACGACGTCGACATGCGGGTGCTCGCGGTCGACCCACGCGGCGGCCTCGGCGGCAAGCTCGCCCCCGTCACGGCCGCTGACCAGGGTGACCAGCTCCCCACCGGCGGCCAGGAGCCGGCCGAGCACGGTCGTGGTGACCTCGCCCTGGTCGTCGCCGACGACCGCGAAATCGCCGTCGATCACGCCCAGCACGTCGCCGGGCTCGCAGGGCCCGGCCATTGTCATCGCCTGCCGAGCGGCGATCGTGACGGCGCCGTGCCGGGCATGCCGGGCGGTGGCGGTCATCTCGAGGACGTCCTGGTCGAAGCTGCGGCCGGGCTCGTGGACGGCGATGGCTGCCAGCCCCTGCACCTGCGCCTGGGTGGGGATCACCGCGACCCGGATCCCCTCGTCGCTCTCCACGGTGCTGGCCGCGATCTGGGCCACCCGCACGGAGTCGGCGTCGTTGGGCAGCACCACGACCTCGTGGGCGCCGCACGCGGTGATCGCCTCGAGGATCTGGCCGGTCGAGGGCCGGCGACCCGGGCCACCGGTCACGACCACGGCGCCGGCTTCCTCGAACAGCGCTGCCAGACCGGGCCCGGCAGCGACCGCCACCACCCGGCGTCCGTCGCGCTCGACGACCGGCTGGCCACGGCGGGAGTCGGCGACCTGCTCGGCGAAGTGGGTGACCCGCACCCGGTGCGGCCGCCCGGCGTCGATGCCGGCCTCGATGGCGGCGCCCACGTCGTCCACATGGACGTGGACATTCCACAGCCCCTGGCCGCCCACGACGACGAGCGAGTCGCCCAAGCCTGCGAGCCGGGCCCGCAACCCCGGGATGGCGTCCTCCTCCGCGTCGAGGAGGTACATCACCTCGTACGCCGGCCCGTCCGGGCTCAGGTCGCCTTCGAGCACGTCGCCGGCGCGCGGGTGCGGGATCGGGATCACGTGGTGTCCGAGAGCCGACGGCACCGGCACCGGACGGCGACCGGTGAGTGCGGTCTCGGCGGCGTCGAGGATGACGCAGATGCCCCGGCCGCCGGCGTCCACGACGCCTGCGTCGCGGAGCACCTGGAGCTGCTCGGGGGTGATGGCCAGCGCCTCGCGGGCGGCCCGCGCGGCAGCCGCGAACACGTCGCGGGCCCGCACCGACTCGCCGGCCGCCAGGTCCCGAGCCGCCTCCGAGGCCGCGCGGAAGACGGTGAGCATGGTGCCCTCGACGGGTTCGCCGACCGCGGCATAGGCGGCCTCGGCGGCCAGGTGCAGGGCGTCGGCCAACACCGTGGCGTTGCGTTCCTCGGGCGAGGAGTCGGCGATCCTCCGGACGATCGCCCGCAGCATCTCGCTGAGGATCACTCCCGAGTTGCCGCGAGCACCAAGCAGGGCACCACGGGCGAACGCGGCGAGCGCCTCGCGCATCGGCGCCCCGGGATCGCCACCGGTGGCCTCGCGCACGGCGTCGCGGGCGGCGGACACGGTGAGGTACATGTTGGTGCCGGTGTCGCCGTCGGGGACCGGGTAGACGTTCAGGGCGTCGATCTCCTCGCGGGCGCTCGCGAGGGCGTCGGTGGCGATGTCGACGAACCGGAGCACCACCGAGAGCGAGATGGTGCCGCCACGCGGTGTCTCTTCCATCGCCTGCCTCGGGGTCGGTGCCTGAGTGGCGCTCAGGGTAGTGCTACTCCACGATTTTCCGACGCGTCCGGGTCTCGGATACTCTTGTGCGGTTGCCCGCCTGGAGCGGGCCCCTCGACCGAACCAAGAACTTACTCACCCAGGAGTCAACCGTGGCTGCCGTCTGCGACATCTGCGCCAAGAAGCCGTCTTTCGGCAACAACCGGCCGTGGTCGCGCAAGATCACCAAGCGCCGCTTCAACCCCAACATCCAGCGGGTGCGCGCCACCGTCAACGGAACGCCCAAGCGGCTCAACGTCTGCACCGGCTGCCTGAAGGCCGGCAAGGTCACCCGCTAGCCCAACGTCGTTCCGGAAGGCCGCTACCCGAAGGGTGGCGGCCTCCTCGGTTTTCACCGCCGAGCCCACGTCGACACCTCGATGCCGCCGACCTAGACCGGCCTTGACGCCCACGTCCGGCGGGTGGAAGTTCGGTGGACGCCGACCCGCGTACCCCGTCGCTGGGTCGCCGACGAGGGAGACCCACATGTCAGGAAGCTCGTCGCGCCGGAGGATCTCCCACGCGATCACCATCGCCATCGCCGCACTCGGGCTCGGCCTGGTCGCACCCACCGGCACCGCCGTGGGCACCAGCTCGGCCGCCGCGGAGTGTCTGGACGCACCGTCACACGCCAGGGCCAAGGCCGGGACGACCGGCGTCGACCCGAACAGTGTCACCGCCGCCCAGGCGCGCGCGATGAACCGCCGGCTCAGCACGAGGGCCGACCGGCTGGCCGCGCGCGGCATTGTCTCCGAGCGCGGTGTGCCGCGCGGACACTGGCACAAGCACCACGCCGTGCGGATCAAGACCATCGTGCACGTCATCACCGCCGAGGACGGCACGGGTGGCGTGACCCGCCGGCAGGTCCGTGACCAGATGAAGGTCATCAACGACGGCTTCCGCGGCGTCACCAGCCCGGACGCGGCACCGACCAAGTTCCGGTTCGTGCTCAAGAAGCTGCACTACGTCGCGAACGACGACTGGTTCAACTGGGAGCTCAACGAAGACGGCACCGAGAGCGAGGCGGCGATCGAGGCCAAGACCGCGCTGCGCCGAGGCGGCTGGCGCACGCTCAACGTGTACATCGCCAACCTGGCGTTGTACCTGGGCTATGCCAACTACCCACAGGACAGTGAGCTGAAGCTCGACGGACTGGTCCTACTGAACGAGAGCCTCCCGGGTGGCACTGCGGCGCCGTACAACGAGGGCGACACCGCGACCCACGAGATCGGGCACTGGCTCGGGCTGTTCCACACCTTCGAGAACGGCTGCAGCGCCCCGGGCGACTCCGTGCGGGACACGCCGTACCAGCTCGACGGCGAGAACATCTTCTTCTGCGAGGAGTCCGACGACACCTGCACCCAGCCCGGGACCGACCCGGTTCACAACTTCATGAGCTACGGCGACGACCCGTGCATGGACCAGTTCACCCGCGGACAGCACCACCGGATGCTCAAGACCTGGTTCGTGTTCCGGGCCTTCCGCTGACGGGCCCCGAACGCTGAGCGTCAACGCGTACGTCAGAAGTGGGTCCACCCGGTAGGACCGTCGTACGCCGCACCGTCCACGGTCACCGAGCCGGGCTCGCCGTCGAGCACCTCGCCGATCACCGTCCAGCCGGCGGGCACGGAACCCTCGTCCGGGAACGCGGCGAGCAGCGCGTGGTCCTCTCCCCCGCCCAGGATGAAGCTCAGCGGGTCGGCGTTGGTCGCGGCGCCGACGGCGACCAGCGGCTCGGGCACCTCGAACGCGGACCGTCGTACGTCGATGGCGACGCCCGAGTCGGTGGCCAGGTGACCGGCGTCGGCGAGGAGGCCGTCGGAGACGTCGATCATCGCGGTGGCGCCCGCGTCGGCGGCGGCCGGCCCGGCGTCGTACGGCGGATCGGGGCGGCGGTAGGCGTCGACCAGGACCCGCGGGGAGCGGAACCCCCGGCCGAGCACCGCGAGCCCGCCCGCTGACCAGCCCTGCCGCCCGGCGAGCGCGAGGACGTCTCCGGTGCGGGCCCCGGACCGGAGCACCGGCGACTGCGTGCACGCGCCGATCACGGTGACGGCGATGACGATCTGGTCGGAGCGGGTCAGGTCGCCTCCGACGACGCTGGCGCCGACCCGGTCGCACTCGGCGGCGAACCCGTCGGCGAACTCGAGCGCCCACTGCACCGGCAGGTCGCCCGGGGCGGCCAGGCCGATGGTCAGCGAGGCCGCCCGGCCACCCATCGCGTTGATGTCCGAGAGGTTCTGCGCGGCCGCACGATGACCGACGTCCGTCGCCGACACCCAGTCGCGGCGGAAGTGGTTGCCCTCGACGAGGAGGTCGGTCGAGACCACCACGTGGCCGGTGCGGACCCGAAGCACGGCAGCGTCGTCGCCGGGCCCGACGAGCACCTGCTCGCCCTGACCGAAGCGGCTGACCAGCTCGGCGATGAGTCCGAACTCGCCGGCGTCGGCGAGGGTGGCGTCGGGTGGGATCGACATGTGCCCATCCCACCAGAACCCGGCGCCTCCACGAGGCAACGCCTCCCTACCGGCCGCCGGACCCGGCGCGGTAGGTTGGGCGTCGCTGAGCCCCACATACCCACGCGCGAGGGAGTGCACGAATGGTCGTCCAGGCGTACATCCTGATCCAGACCGACGTCGGCAAGGCCGCCGAGGTGGCCAAGGAGATCGCCACGGTCAAGGGCGTGACCCTCGCCGAGGACGTCACCGGCCCCTACGACGTGATCGTGCGCGCCGAGGCCCGCAACGTCGACGAGCTGGGCAAGCTCGTGGTCTCGAAGGTGCAGAACCTCGACGGCATCACCCGCACCCTGACCTGTCCGGTCGTGCACATCTAGGTGCCCGCACCTGCCCGTCTCCGACGCCCCGTGTCCCTTGGGACCCGGGGCGTCGTCGCGTGCGGGTGCCTGCTGCTCGCCGCCTGCTCGGGGCCGGTCGAGATCGACTCCCCCGACGTCGACGCCGACGATCGCGCCGCGTGTGAGGCGTTCGTCGACGACCTGCCGGCCACGCTCAGCGGCGAGGACCCGGTGGAGACCGAGCCGGAGGATCCGCTCGGTGCCGCCTACGGCGACCCGGCGATCATCGTCGTCTGCGGAGTCGACGTACCGGACGGGTTCGACGAGACCTCGGCGTGCGAGGTGGCGAACGGGGTGGGGTGGTACGCGCCGCCGGAGCAGTACGACGACCAGTCCGCCGACGTCACCATCTTCGCGGTCACGTACCGGCCAGTGGTCGAGCTGCGGCTGCCCGCCGACTACCGGCCCGCCGGGCTCGCGGCCGCCCTCGCCGAGCTGGCGACGCCGGTGAAGCGGAACCTCGAGAAGGTCCAGGACTGCGTCTAGGAGCGTGCTCCTATCGCAGCCCGGTGTCCCGGGCCAGCGCGAGCCGGATCAGCCGGTCGACGAGGGTCGGGTAGTCCACGCCGGTGGCGGCCCACATCCGCGGGAACATCGAGAGCGGCGTGAACCCGGGCATCGTGTTGAGCTCGTTGACCACCAGGGACCCGTCGGGCATCACGAAGAAGTCGACCCTGGCGAGGCCCTCGCAACCCACGGCCTCGAAGGCGCGCACCGCCAACGACCGCAGCTCGGTGGCGATCGCCTCCGGCAGGTCGGCCGGTACGTCGAGCTCGGTGGCCTCCTCGGGAAGGTACTTGGCCTCGAAGTCGTAGAACTCGTGGTCGCCGGTCACCCGGATCTCGGCCGGCACGCTGGTCTCGGGGGTGCCGTCGGGCGACTGGAGCACCCCGCACTCGACCTCACGAGCGCCCTCGGCGGCGACCTCGACCAGCACCTTGGGGTCGTGTACGAGCGCGCCCTCGATCGCCTTGTCGAGCTCGTCGGCGTCATGCGCCTTGGCGATCCCGATGCTCGAACCGCCGCGCGCCGGCTTCACGAACAACGGGTAGCCGAGCTCCTTCGCGCGGGCCTGCACGGCCGCGGGATCGCTCGCCCAGTCGCGCGCGTGGATGCCGAAGCTCGGCATCACCGGCAGCCCGGCCGCGGACAGCACGACCTTCATGTAGGCCTTGTCCATGCTCACGGCGGAGGCGAGCACACCCGCTCCGACGTACCGCACGCCGGCCATCTCGAGCATCCCCTGGATGGTGCCGTCCTCGCCGAACGGCCCGTGCAGCAACGGGAAGACCACGTCGACCTCGCCGAGGGTCCGGGGTGGCTGGCTGGGCTCGGAGACGACCAGGTCGGTGCCGGCCTCGACCCGCTCCAGGGCCACCGGGGCGCCCTCCGCGTCGACGCTGGGCAGCCGATCGGGTCCCTCGATCCGCAGCCGCTCGGGGTCGCCGGACTCGAGCACCCAGCGGCCGTCGGTCGCGATCCCGATCGGCACCACCTCGTAGGCGTCTCGATCGATCGCCTCGAGCACGCTGCCGGCGGTGACACACGAGATCGCGTGTTCGCTGGACCGGCCTCCGAAGACGACGGCGACGCGGGGCTTCGCGGGCTGATTCATCGCGACGACCCTAGCGGCCTACTCTCTGGGGCATGGACGAGGACGCGCCCACGCAGAAGCCGGCCACCATCGCGGTCAAGGCGGGTCGCCCGGCACCCGAGCCGGATGCGCCGCTGAACGAGCCGATCACGATGGCGTCGACGTACGTCGCCGGTGCCGATCGCGAGTACGGCCGCTACGCCAACCCGACCTGGACGGCGTTCGAGGACGCACTCGGCGCCCTGGAAGGCGGCCGCGCGCTGTCCTTCGCGTCCGGGATGGCCACCGTCGGCGCCGTCCTCGACCTGGTCGGCCAGGGCGCGAAGGTCGTCGCACCCCGGCACGCCTACCACGGCTGCGTCATGGCGATGGCCGACTTCGAGTCCCGCGGCCGGCTGCGTGCCGAGCTCGTCGACATCACCGACACCGACGCGGTGGTCAAGGCGTGCGACGACGCCGCGCTGGTCTGGCTCGAGTCGCCGACGAACCCGGCGCTGGAGATCGCCGACATCCCGACGATCGCCGCCGCGGCCCACGACGCGGGCGCCTCCGTGGTCGTCGACAACACCTTCGCCACCCCGCTGCTCCAGCGGCCGCTCGAGGACGGCGCCGACATCGTCCTCCACTCGGCGAGCAAGTACCTCGCCGGCCACGGCGACGTCGTCATGGGGGCACTGGTCACCCGCGACGAGGAGCTGTACGCCGTCCTGAAGGGTCGCCGCGACCTGCTGGGCGCGATCCCCGGACCGTTCGAAGCCTGGCTCGCGCTGCGCGGCCTGCGCACTCTCCACCTCCGGGTCGAGCGGGCCCAGGCCAACGCCATGGAGCTTGCCCGCCGGCTGGAGCAGCACCCGGCCATCGCCGAGGTCCGCTACCCGGGCTTCGGCGGCGTCCTCGCCGTCGTACTCGCCGACGGAGCGCAGGCCGCCGACCAGCTCACCCACTCCACCCGGCTCTGGGTGCACGCGACCTCGCTGGGCGGTGTGGAGTCGACGTTCGAGCGGCGGCGCCGCTGGAAGACCGAGGCCGCCTCCATCCCGGACGCCCTGGTGCGCATGTCCGTGGGCATCGAGGACGTCGACGACCTCTGGACCGACCTGGAGACCGCCCTCGACAAGCTCGGCTGATAGCTCACCGGGACGCTCCTATGTTGCGTCAAGGGGTCGGTGCTCGAGAAGTCGGAAGATGTCTCTGGCGATGTAGCGCTTGAGGCAACGGCGGATTTCGCGGGGGTTCTTGCCTTGGCGGGTGCGTCGCTCGGTGTAGTCGCGGGTGGGTTGGTGGCGTCGTTGCCGGGTGATCGCGATGGTGTGCAGGGCGCGGTTGAGTTGTCTGTCGCCGTAGCGGTTGAGCCGGTGGCGGTCGACGACCTGACCGCTGGTCGCCTCGATCGGGGCGGTTCCCGCGAGCATCGCGAAGCCGGCCTCGGAATGGATCCGGCCTGGATGGGACCAGGCGCACAGGACGACCGCGGCCACGATCGGACCGACCCCGACCTGGTCCAGCAGGTCGGGTCGCCATTCCTTGATGATCCTCCTGAGCTGTCTCTCGTAGTCGTCGGCCTCGGCCTGCAGGCTCTGGGCCCGGCGGGCCAGGTTGCGCAGCACGGTGACGGTGGTGGTCGACTCCAGGTCCCACGAGGGGTGCCCGCGTAGCGCGGCAGCGGTGTTGATCATCGCTTTGAGCGTCTTCTTCCCGTAGAAGCGTGCCCGGATCGGTTCGGGGGCGGCGATGACCAGGCTGAAGACCTGACGCTGGGCGACCCCGGCCGCGGTGACCGCGGACCGGCGGGCCGCCAGCAGCACCGACAGCGCCTGACGGCCCCCGCCCTGGCGCGGGGTGCCCACCCGGGTCCGGGACAAGGCCTCCCGGGCGGCGCGGACCGCATCTAACGGGTCGGACTTCGCCCCGTTGCGTCGCTTGGCCCGCTCGGGGCGGTCCAGCTCAATGACGAGCTCCCCACGTTCGCGCAGGTACCGAGCCAGTCCGGCTCCGTGGCTTCCGGTGCCCTCGACCGCCCAAGCCCGCATCGTCCCGTGTTCCTCGGCCATGTCATCGGCCCAATCCACTAGATCGACGTAGCCCTGGCCGGTCGCGGCCACCGTAAGGTCCTCGACCACTCCGCCGGTGCCGGCGGCGACCAGCGCCGCGGAATGGGTGCTCACGTGGGTGTCGACACCGATCACGACGTCGACAACCTCGGTGAGCATGGTCAGACTGGTCATGCGCTTCTCCTTGCCTAGAGGGGGACGTGAGTCCGGTCCAGGTGGAGTGACGGCAAGACTGTGATGGGACACCAACGGCGCCAACAACGCCGAACGGTCAAGCTCCTGATCAGGCCAGTTACTCCCCTGGGCCGGGGCCGGCGACCACCAGCGGACAAGTCCTACGTCAAGGCACGAAGCCAGTCTCGACAGGGGTCACACCCGCGGCCACCGACCACAGCCCACCAGCACTCAGGGCTGCGAGGAAAGACTCACAGTCTCGACACGCCGGTCGCGACCTCGCAAGCTCGGTCGCGCGGCTTGCTCGACCAACAATCAGACGGACTTGACCTCGTACCTCGGTCAGTCCGTCTCCGCCTTGGTGTCGCGGGCGATGAACGCGTCCATCATGTTGGTGGCGGTGAGCCGGCCGGCGACCACCTCGTCGACGTGCTGGGCGATCGGGGCGTCGATCCCGGCGCTCTCCGCGAGGGCTCGAATGGACGAGCACGACTTGGCACCTTCGGCGACCTGGCGGGTGGTGGCATAGATCTCCTCGGCGCTCATCCCCTTGCCGAGGTTCTCGCCGAACGTCCGGTTGCGTGACAGCGGCGAGGAGCAGGTGGCGACCAGGTCACCGAGGCCGGCCAGGCCCATCAGCGTGAGCGGGTTCGCGCCGAGGCGGGTCGCCAGCCGCGCGGTCTCGGCGAGGCCCCGGGTGATCACCGACGCGGTGGTGTTGTCGCCGAAGCCCAGCCCGACGGCCATGCCGACCGCGAGGCCCACGACGTTCTTGTAGGCGCCGCCGAGCTCGCACCCGAGCACGTCGACCGACGTGTAGGGACGGAACGCCGGTGAGTGGCAGCGCTCCTGCAGCATCTTGGCGACCTGTGCGTCCGCGCACGCGACGACCGACGCGGCCGGCTCACGGCGGGCGATCTCCTTGGCCAGGTTGGGGCCGCTGATCACGGCGATCCGGCCGGGTCCGGCGCCGGTGACCTCGGCGATCACCTCGCTCATCCGCTTCAGCGAGCCCAGCTCGACACCCTTCATCAGCGAGACCATCACCGCGTCGCCGCCGACGTACGGCGCGAAGACCGTGAGGTTCTCTCGAAGCCTCTGCGAGGGTACGGCGAGCACCACCACGTCCGCGTCGTGCAACGCCTTCTCGTGGTCGTGGGTCGCCGACACCGAGGGCGGCACCTGGATGCCGGGGAGGTACTCGACGTTCTCGCGCTGCTCGTTGATCGCCGTGCACAGCTCCTCGCGGCGGGCCCACAGGGTCACGTCGTTGCCGCCGTCGGCGAGCACCATGGAGAACGCCGTACCCCACGAACCGGCGCCGAGGACCGCGACCTTGCTCATTCGGACTCCCGTGGCTGCTTCTTGGGATTGCCGATCTCGCTGACCCCTTTGCGCCTCGGGTCGAAGCGTTCCTTGGGCGCCTGCTCGCCGCGGATGTCCTCGACCAGCGAGGTGATCGCGGCGATGATCCGGTCGGTCGCCTCCTGCACAACAGCCAGGGTCGGCTCGCGGTCGAGGAGGTCGCTGAGGTCCACCGGGTCGCCGGCCTTCACGATGATCTTCTTGCGTGGAAACAGGTCCGGCTTCTTCGAGTACGGCGCCAACAGCTGGTGTGCGCCCCAGTGGCCGACCGGGATCACCGGACAGCCTGTGGCCAGCGCGATCCGGGCGGCCCCGGACTTGCCGGTCATCGGCCACAGGTCCGGGTCGCGGGTGATCGTGCCTTCGGGATAGACCACGATGCACTCCCCCGCGTTGACCGCCGCGACCGCGGCGTCGAACGCACCGACCGCGTTACGGCTCAGTCGCTCGACCGGGATCTGACCACCGTCGCGCAGAAACCTCGAGAGCGCCTTGTTCTTGAAGAGGTCGTTCTTCGCCAGGTAGCGCGGCAACCGGCCGTGGTCATAGACGAAGTGAGCGGCGGTGAGCGGATCGATCTTCGTCACGTGGTTGAGCACCAGCACGCACCCGCCCGTGGCGGGGATCTTCTCGCCGTCGCGCCAGTCGGGCTTGGTGGTCAGGAAGAACAGCGGCTTGAGGATGGACGCGCCGACGGTGAAGACCCACCCGCGGTTCTGCTGCAGCTTCCGAACTCTCACGAAGGTGCAGGTTACTCGCTGGTCGTAGGAGTCCTGCTGCGCCGACGCGCCGGATCTCCTGACAGGATCGGGACGTGCTGCAGGAGTTCGCGCTGGTCGTGCCGGTGAAGCCACCGGTGGTCGGCAAGTCGCGGCTGACCGGCATCGACGACGAACAGCGCCGCGCGCTGGCCCAGGCCTTCGCGCTCGACACACTTGCCGTCTGTCTCGACGTCGGGGCCGCCGGGGTGCTGGTGTCGACGGACGACGCGACGTTCTCCGCACGCTGCGCGAGGCTCGGCTGTGCGACCGTGCCGGACGGCGACACCAACGACCTCAACTCCGCGCTGTCGCAGGCCGCGGCCGAGGCGCGGCGTCGCTGGCCGGACGCCGCACCGGTCGCCCTGTGCGCCGACCTTCCTGCGCTGACGGCGGACGACCTGCGTGCGGCGCTCGCCCTGGTGCCTGCGGGCACGCCGGCGTTCGTCAGCGACGCCGAGGGAACGGGTACGACGCTCTACACCGCGTCGTACGACCGTTTCGAGCCGCGGTTCGGCGTCATGTCGCGACAGGCGCACCTCGACACCGGGGCGACCGAGATCGTAGGAGAGCTGCCGACGCTGCGCCGCGACGTCGACGATCTCGACGACCTGCGGGCGGCGATCGCGCTCGGCGTCGGGTCGGAGACGCGTCGCCTCGCTCACCTGGTGGCCGTCGTCTGAAATGCCGGCGGGCCGCCTCCCGGAGGAGACGGCCCGTCGGAATGCGTGGTTCAGCGCTTCTTCGCGGCCTTCTTGGCCGGTGCCTTCTTGGCGGCCTTCTTGGCCGGTGCCTTCTTGGCGGCCTTCTTGGCCGGTGCCTTCTTGGCGGCCTTCTTTGCTGTGGCCTTCTTCGCCGTCTTCTTCGCGGCCGTCTTCTTCGCCGTCGACTTCTTGGCGGCCGTCCTCTTCGCGGGTGCCTTCTTCGCCGTCTTCTTGGCGGTCGACTTCTTGGCTGGTGCCTTCTTGCGTTTTCTTCGCCGTCTTCTTCGCCGTCGACTTCTTCGCCGTCGACTTCTTGGCAGCGGTCTTCTTGGCCGGTGCCTTCTTGGCCGTCTTCTTGGCGGCCTTCTTCGCTGTCTTCTTCGCGGCGGACGCGGCCTTCCTTGCCGGCGCCGTTGCCTTCCTGGCCGTCGGCGATGCGGCCGCAACCGTCAGGCTCGGCAGCTTCTTGGCGCCGGAGACGACGTTCTTGAGCTCGGCACCCGCGGTGAACTTCGGAACCGACTTCCGCTTCGCCTTGATGCGGTCGCCGGTCTGTGGGTTTCGAACCATCCGGGCCTCGCGCACCCGCTTCTCGAAGGAGCCGAAACCGGTGATCGCTACCTTCTCGCCTTTGGCAACCTCGCGCGTGATCGTGTCCAGGACGGACTCGAGCGCATGGGCTGCGGCCTTGCGGTTCCCCTCAAAACGCGCGGCCAGCGCGTCGATGAGCTGAGACTTATTCACTAGCTTCCCTTCCGATGAACCGTTAGTGCCGAGCCGATGCTCGACTTTCTCCAACGCACGCTAGGCATTCGTAGCGGTGGTCACAATCACCACGCCGGAAGTCGCACGACTTTTTCCACAGGTGATTCACACGCAAGAAGACGGATGTCGGAAGGATCACGACAACGGAAAGTGGAGAATCCTCAACCCTGTAAGGGAAATCTCCCTCATCGAACGTTGGTCAGAGAGTGGCGGGCTTCCAACTCGGCCGCTTCGACTCGTACGTCGCAATGTCATCGTCGTGACCGAGAGTGATGCCGATGTCGTCGAGACCTTCGAGCAAACGCCAGCGTGTGTAGTCGTCGATGTCGAAGGAATCCTCGATCGCGTCGGGACCATCACCGGCTCGCACGGTGCGCGACTCGAGGTCGACCGTGATCGTGGCGCCGGGGCTCTCCTCGAGGTGATCCCAGAGTCGCTGCACGACCTTCTCGTCGACCTCTGCAGCAAGCAGGCCTGCCTTGCCGGCGTTGCCGCGAAAGATGTCGGCGAACCGGGGCGAGATGACAACCCGGAAGCCGTAGTTCTGCAGCGCCCACACCGCATGCTCGCGCGACGATCCGGTGCCGAAGTCAGGACCCGCGACCAAGACCGAGCCCGCGGCGTACACCTCGTTGTTGAGCACGAACGTCGGGTCGTTGCGCCAGGCCGAGAACAGCCCGTCCTCGAAGCCGTCGCGGGTCACCCGCTTGAGGTAGACCGCTGGGATGATCTGGTCGGTGTCGACGTTGCTGCGGCGCAGCGGGACGCCCACACCTGTGTGGGTGGTGACCTTCTCCATGTCAGGCTCCCTGGGTCTGCGGCTGCTGGAGCGGCGGCAGGTCGGCGGGCGACGACAGCGTGCCGCGGACGGCGGTCGCTGCCGCGACCGGCACCGAGACCAGATGGGTGCGGCCGCCCTTGCCCTGGCGTCCCTCGAAGTTGCGGTTCGACGTCGACGCGCTGCGCTCACCCGGCTGCAAGGTGTCGGGGTTCATGCCCAGGCACATCGAGCATCCGGCGCCGCGCCACTCGGCGCCCGCCTCCTTGAAGATCACGTCCAGACCTTCGTCCTGGGCCTGCATCCGGACCCGCACCGAGCCGGGTACGACGAGCAGTCGCGTGTCGGGATCGACGTGGCGGCCCTTGATGATCTCGGCGGCCAATCGCAGGTCCTCGATGCGGCCGTTGGTGCACGAGCCCACGAAGACGGTGTCGACCTTGACCTTGCGCATCGGAGTGCCGGCCTCCAAGGCCATGTACTCCAGCGCCTTCTCCGCGGCGATCCGGTCCTGTGCGTCGTCGAAGTCGTCGGGGGCCGGCACCGCGCCGCCGAGGGGCACGCCCTGCCCCGGGTTGGTGCCCCAGGTGACGAACGGTGTCATCTCCGAGGCGTCGAGCACGATCTCCTTGTCGAACTCCGCGTCCTCGTCGGTCACCAGGGTCTTCCAGTACGCGACCGCTGTCTCCCAGTCGGCGCCGGCCGGCGCCTCCGGACGGCCCTTGAGGTAGTCGAACGTCGTCTGGTCGGGAGCGATCAGGCCGGCCTTGGCGCCCCACTCGATGCTCATGTTGCAGATGGTCATCCGGCCCTCCATCGAGAGCTCCTCGATGGCCGGGCCGCGGTACTCGACGATGTAGCCCTGTCCGCCGCCGGTGCCGGTGTGGTTGATCAACGTGAGCACCAGGTCCTTGGCGGTGACGCCGGCCGGCAGGCTGCCGTTGACGGTGACCGCCATCGTCTTGGGCTTCGCCTGCATCAGGGTCTGGGTCGCGAGCACGTGCTCGACCTCGGAGGTGCCGATGCCGAACGCGATCGCGCCGAACGCACCGTGCGTGCTGGTGTGGGAGTCGCCGCAGACGATCGTCATGCCGGGCTGGGTGAGGCCGAGCTGCGGGCCCACCACGTGCACGATGCCCTGCTCGACGTCGCCGAGTGGGTGAAGGCGGACGCCGAACTCCTCGGCGTTGCGACGCAGGGTCTCGACCTGGGTCCGGGAGACCGGGTCGGCGATCGGCTTGTCCCAGTCGAGGGTGGGGACGTTGTGGTCCTCGGTGGCGAGTGTGAGGTCGGGACGGCGTACGGTCCGGCCGGCGAGGCGCAGGCCGTCGAAGGCCTGGGGGCTGGTCACTTCGTGGATGAGGTGGAGGTCGATGTAGAGCAGGTCGGGTTCACCCTCGGTGGCTCGGACGACATGCTCGTCCCAGACCTTCTCCGACAGCGTCCTGCCCATTTGCTCACTCCTTCGTGTGCATCGGCGGCCGCCCTCCGCGACCACGATTACGTCACACAGGCTAACTCTTGCATCCCATGGAGTGAGACGGCAGTATTGCCATATGGACAACTCAAGCGGCGTGGGCGTGCTGGACAAGGCCGCCCTCGTACTCACCGCTCTGGAGTCCGGACCGGCCACGCTCGCGGGCCTGGTGGCCGGCACCGGCCTGGCCCGGCCCACCGCGCACCGGCTCGCTGTCGCCCTCGAGCACCACCGGCTGGTCGCCCGCGACATGCAGGGCCGGTTCGTGCTCGGCCCCCGCCTCGCCGAGCTCTCCGCCGCGGCCGGCGAGGACCGCTTGCTCGCCACCGCGGGACCGGTACTGGCCCGCCTCCGCGACATCACCGGCGAGTCCGCACAGCTCTGGCGCCGCCAGGGTGACCACCGCGTCTGCGTCGCCGCCGCCGAGCGACCCTCCGGCCTGCGCGACACGATCCCCGTCGGCTCGCAGCTCACCATGCGCGCGGGTTCGGCCGCGCAGATCCTGCTCGCCTGGGAGGACCCGGAGCGGATGCACCGCGGTCTCCAGAACGCCGCCTTCTCCGCGGCCGCGCTCTCCGGCATCCGCCGCCGCGGCTGGGCGCAGTCCGTCGGCGAGCGCGAGCAGGGCGTCGCCTCGGTGTCCGCGCCGGTCCGCTCCCCCGGCGGCAAGATCATCGCCGCCGTGTCTGTCTCCGGCCCGCTCGAGCGGCTCTCCCGCCAGCCCGGCCGGATGCACGCTCCCGCCGTACTCGCCGCCGCCGAGCGGCTGTCCGAGTCGCTGCGGCGGGCTGCGGCCGAGTAGTCGTCCGCGCACGAAAGCACCGGGTCTCGATACGCGCATCGCGACCTCCTTCGTCGGTCGCGGCGCTACTCGACCAGCGCTCTATTTCTAACCGTGCTCGTCCCTCGCACGCTCAGAAGAGCGCATCCTGCTCCAGGGTGAGCAGCGACTGCTTGCGCTCGATGCCGCCGGCGTAGCCGGTGAGGGTGCCGTCGGCGCCGATCACGCGGTGGCAGGGGATCACGATCGGGATCGGGTTGCGGCCGTTCGCGAGACCGACGGCGCGGGAGGCGGCGTTGGTCATGCCGAGCCGCGACGCGATCTCGCCGTACGACGCGGTCTCGCCGTACCCGATGCCGCGCAGCTGCTCCCAGACGCGCTGCTGGAAGTCGCTGCCGACCGGCGCGAGCGGGAGGTCGAACTCCTTCAGGTCGCGCTCGAAGTACGCCGTCAGCTGGCGGCGCGCCTCCACCAGCACCGGGTGCTGGTCGTCGCGGTCGCCCTTCGGACGGCCGTCGGAGTCACGGAAGGGCGAGAACTCGATCTGGCTGATCGCGCCGTCGTGCTCGACGATGCGCAGCTCGCCTACGGGTGAGCTCATCAGGGTCCACATGTCAGGTCTCCTCGGGGGTGGGGGTCAGGGTCTGCCAGAGATGCATCTGCGCGTAGGAGCGCCAGGGTCGCCATCGTTCGGCCAGCTCGGCGGCGGTCGCCGGGTCGTGTCCGAGCGCGGTGAGCGCGTGCCGGGTGCCGAGGTCGGTGGGGAGGAAGACGTCGGGGTGGCCGAGTGCGCGGAACGCGATGTAGTCGGCGGTCCACGGCCCGATGCCGGGGATGTCGAGCAGCCTGGCCCGTACGTCGTCGCGGTCCGGACCGCGGTCGAGGGCGAGGTCGCCGTCGGCCAGTGCGGCGCACAGCGCGATCAGCGCCCGCCCGCGGGACCGCGGCATCGGCAGGTCCTCCGGGTCGAGCGCGGCGAGCGTCGCCGCGTCGGGGAACAGGTGGGTGAGGCCCTCAGCCGGCTGGGCCACCGGGCGGCCGAACCGCTCGGTGAGCCGGGCCGCCGCGGTGCGCGCGCCGGCGACGCTGACCTGCTGGCCGAGAACGGCGCGAACCGCGAGCTCGTTGCCGTCGACGTGGCCGGGCACCCGCAGGCCGGGGTGGCGCCGGACGAGGGGGCCCACCACCGGATCGCCGGCGAACACGCCGGCCACGGCCAGCGGGTCGCAGTCGGCATCGACGAGCCGCCGCGCACGTTCGGTCGCTGCCGTCGTGTCCCGCAGGTCCTCGAGGGTCAACGTGGCCCTGACGAACGCCGTCTGCCCCGCCTCGAGCACATCTGGTACGTCGAGCCGCACCATGCCCGACCCGTGCGGGAGCGCGAGGGTGCGTGCGTACCAGCCGGGCCCTGCGGTCTCGACGCCGGGCACGGCCCGGGTGGCCAGGAAGTCGAGCAGTGGCGTGCCGGCGAACGGCGTGCGCACGGCCAGCCGCACGGTCACCACGCCCCGCCCGCCCTGTCCGCCGCGACGGCCGCGCAGGTCCGTGGGCGTGGCGGCGTAGACCTCACGCACGGTCTCGTTGAACTGCCGGACGCTGGAGAACCCGGCCGCGAACGCCACGTCGGCGTAGGAGAGGTCGGTGGTCTCGATCAGCACCCGTGCGGTCTGCGCCCGCTTCGCGCGGGCCAGCGCCAGTGGGCCGGCGCCGAGCTCGGCGGTGAGCATCCGGGAGAGGTGGCGCGGCGTGTAGCCCACCCGGCGGGCCAGCCCCTCGACGCCCTCGCGGTCCACGACCCCGTCGGAGATCAGCCGCATGGCGCGACCTGCGGCTGTCGCGGCGACGTCCCAGTCGGGGCTGCCCGGGGTGGCGTCGGGCAGGCAGCGCTTGCAGGCGCGATAGCCGGCGGCCTGTGCCGACGCCGGGCTGGCGTGGAACGTGACGTTGTGGAACCCGGGGGTCCGGGCCGGGCAGGACGGCCGGCAGTAGATGCCGGTCGTGCGGACCGCGCAGTAGAACACGCCGTCGAAGCGACGGTCGCGGGACTTCAGCGCCCGGTAGCAGGTCTCGGGGTCCAGGGTCTGCATGCGTCCATCATGACCGACTCCACCGACAGGATCTCGCGGGAATCGGACACGACCATGACGACGCTCAGGGTGCTCACAGCCAGATGGGACATGATGCTCGAATGCCGGACGAGACGGTGCCGATGGAACGGCACCACCGCCACACGGTCCTCAAGGTCATCCTGATCAGTCAGGTGTGCCTGGCCGTGCTGACCGCCGCGGGCGTGGTGTTCGCCTACGAGCGTCTCAACGGCAACATCGCCAACGGAGAGGCGATCACGCACAGCGCGGAGAAGCCCGAGTACGAGGGCGAGCGCGGCCCGCTCAACATCCTCGTCATGGGGTCGGACTCGCGTGAGGGCGAGAGCAACGACCTCGAGTCCAAGGGTGCGACCGACGAGCGCTCCGACACCACGATCCTGATCCACGTGTCGGCCGACCGGAAGGACGCGTACGGCGTCAGCCTGCCGCGCGACGCGATGATCGACCGCCCCGACTGCCGGGTGAAGGGCGAGACGGTGCCAGGCGAACGGGACGCGATGTTCAACACCGCGTTCACCGTCGGCGGCGCGCAGTGCACGATCCAGACCGTCGAGGAGCTCACCGGCATCTACATCGACCACTTCGTCACCGTGGACTTCAACGGGTTCAAGGACATGGTCGACGCGGTGGGCGGCGTCGAGGTGTGCATCCCGAAGGACGTCGACGACGACGAGGTCGACATCCACCTGGACGCGGGAACCCAGGAGCTCACCGGCCAGGACGCGCTCAACTACGTCCGTGAGCGGCACGTCCTCTCACTCACCGGCGACATCGGCCGGATGAAGCGGCAGCAGGCGTTCATCGCCTCGATGGTCAACAAGGTGATGTCCGCAGGCACGCTGTCCCGGCCGGACCAGGTCTACTCCTTCCTCGACGCCGCGACCGACTCGATCGCGGTCGACGAGGACCTCGACTCGCTCGGTTCGCTGTTCGACCTGGTCACCCAGTTCAAGGACACCGGGCTCGCGCGCATCAAGTTCGTGACCGTCCCGTTCGCGGAGTACGCACCCGACCCCAACCGGCTGGTCTGGGCCCCCGAGGCCAAGGACCTGTGGAAGCGGATCCGCGCGGACGAGCGGCTCGGCGAGGACTTCGCCGACGACAGCCTCAGCGCCGACGACCCGGTCGGTACGCCGGAGGGCTCCTCGTCCGGCAACGGCGGCTCCGGCGGGGACAGCGCCGACGACGAGGACCGGCTGGCCGCAGGCCTCTGCGCCTAGGAGCCGCGGTAGCGACGCTCGGGCCGGCCACCGCCGTACTGCAGGCGGACCGTCGCGCGGCCCGTCTCGACGAAGTGCTCGAGGTAGCGGCGGGCGGAGACCCGCGAGATCCCTACCCGGTCGGCGCACTCGCTCGCGGACACCTCCGCCCCGGAGTCGAGCACCTCCAGCACTGAGTCGGCGGTCGGGACGCTGAGTCCCTTCGGCAGCGACTTCGGCGGTCCGGCGACCACGGGCGTGAACACCGCATCGATCTCGTCCTGCGCAGGAGTTTCTGCGGTCAGCGCGTCATGGGCGTCCCGCCAGGCCTCCAGCCGCAATCGGAGGTCGTCGAACTCGAACGGCTTCACGACGTAGTGCGCCGCTCCCCCGGCGGCGGCCGCCCGCACCGTGTCGGCCTCGCGCGCGGCGGTCACCATCACCACGCCGACCTGGTTGCCCCCCGCCCGCAGCCGGCGCAGCACCTCGATGCCGGTGATGTCGGGCAGGTGTACGTCGAGCAGTACCAGGTCGGGGTGAAGCCTCTCGACCTCGTCGAGGGCCGCCCCGCCGGTGGCGGCGGTCCCCACGACCGCGAACCCGGGGATCCGCTCCACGAACCGGATGTGGATGGAGGCGACCATGAAGTCGTCGTCGACCACCAACACCGAGCGATCGGTCATCGCGCTCCTCCACCCTGCACGGGCAGCACGGCGGTGAAGACCGCGCCGGCGTCATTGTGCACTGACACGCGGCCGCCGCGGCGCTCGCAGACCACCTGCACGAGCGCCAGCCCGACACCACGACCTCCGGCAGTCTCCGGCTTGGTAGTGAACCCGCGGTGGAACACTTCGCGCGCGGCATCCTCCGGCACTCCCGCCCCCGTGTCCGCCACCCGCACCTCGACGGCGTCGCGCTCCAGCACGACGCGTACGTCGATGCGCCCGCCGCCGGCGGCCACGGTTGCGTCGACGGCGTTGTCGACGAGGTTGCCGAGCACGGTGCCGACGTCGGCGGACAGCTCCGGATCCAGGCGCGGCAGCGGGTCGGCCACCTCGAGCTGGATCTCCACACCGCGCTCCGCGGCGAGGCTCACCTTCGCGATCAGCAGCGCGGCCACCGCCGGGTCCTGCACCTGCTTGGTCACCGCCTCGTTGATCTCCGCCCTTCGCCGGGTGAGGGCGCCGATCACCCGGGACACCTCGTCGTACTCCTCGAGCTGGACCAGGCCGGAGATCGTGTGCAGCTGGTTGTTGAACTCATGGGTCTGGGCCCGCAGCGTCTCGGTGATGCTCTCGCGCGCGGTCAGCTCGCTCTGCATCGCCATCAGCTCGGTGCGGTCGCGCAGGGTCGTCACCGTGCCTACTTGGCGGCCGCCGTTGACCACCCGGTTGCGGTTGAGCACCACCACCCGCTCCCCGAGCACCAGCACCCGGTCGTGCACCTCGTCGTCGCCGACCAGGGCCTCGCGCAGCCCCGGTTCGAGGTCGAGCTCGTCGAGCCGGCGGCCCAGGGCCGTCTCCGGCAGGCCGACGAGCTCGCGCGCGCTGTCGCTGAGGACCGTGACCGTGCCGTCGGTGGCCACCGCGACGACGCCCTCGCGGATCGAGTGCAGCAGCGCCTCGCGCTGGTCGGCGAGCGCCGCGATCTCGGCCGGCTCCAGTCCGCGGGTACGTCGCTTGATCAGCCGGGCCAGCAGCCAGGCGCCCAGCAGTCCGAGGCCGAGCCCGATGCCGAGGAACGTGACCAGGTCGGGCAGCAGCTCCTCCGCCCGGTCGGCGACCGACGGATAGACATCGGTGACCATGACGATGCCGACCTGCTGTGGCGGCTCCCCGTCCGCGTCCGGAGCGTAGAGCGGCACCTGAACGGCGATCGAGTGCTCGCCGTCGACGTCGAGGTCGCCGGTCCACGTCGTCACCCGGTCTGCGGGCTCCGTGTGCAGCGGCATCCGCTGACCGGCGTCGTCGGGCGACGAGCCGAACAGCACCTCGCCGTCGAGATCGGCCACCTGCACGGACGTCGCGTCGACCCGGTCCTGGAACTGCTGCGCGTAGGCAGACATCGACGCCGGCACCTGTGCGCTGGCGGCCTGCTGGCGGACGACGTCCAGGTTGGCCATGTCCTGCGCGGCCGCCCGCAGCGGCGCTCCGCGCTCGTCGCGGAAGTCGGCCTCACCCTGGCGGAGCGCCACGACACTGGCCACCGCGAGCGCGACCAGCAGCACGGTCACCTGGAGCGCCAGGAACTGCCCGGCGAGGGTCGGCCTGGCGCGGAGACCGCGGGACCACAAGTTCCACAACCTCCTTTGGTTCCTCAACGGTGACGAGGACCACACCCATCCAACACCCTCGGTTCGTCGCAGTTCCCGACCCACGAGGAGATCTCATGTCACCCGGATGGACGAGAGGGCTGGCCGCGGCCACCGCGGGTGCGCTCGTCACCGTCCTGACCTCCGCGTGCGGCGTCACGAGCGGAGCGGAGAGCAAGGACATCACCATGCTGATCCCCAACAGCCCGGGCGGCGGCTACGACCAGACCGGCCGCGCGGCCGTCGCCGTGATGGAGGACGACGACGTCACCGGCGGCAAGTTCGAGGTGCAGAACATCGTCGGCGCCGGCGGCTCGGTCGCCATGACCCAGCTGATGAACACCGAGGGCGACGAGCACACGATGATGACCGCCGGCCTGGGAGTCGTGGGCTCGCTCTACTCGTTCGGTGTCGACACCAAGATGGTGGACGCAACGCCGCTGGCCCTGCTGATCGAGGACCTCGAGGGCGTACTGGTGCCGGCCGACTCGCCGTTCAAGACCATCGACGACTTCGTCGAGGCGTGGAAGAAGGATCCCGACTCCGTGACCGTCGGCGGCGGGTCGTCGCCGGGCGGCCCCGACCACCTGTTCCCGATGCAGCTGGCCAGCACGGTCGGCGTCGACCCCAAGGACGTCCGGTTCGTGACGTACGACGGCGGCGGGCCGCTGACCAGCGCCCTCCTCGGCAACAAGATCGAGGTCGGGTTCTCCGGGGTCGGCGAGTTCGAGGGTCAGATCGAGGCGGGTGAGCTGCGAGTGCTCGCCGTGTCCGGCGAGGAGCGGCTGGACACCGACGCGGTGCGCGACGTGCCGACGCTCCAGGAGTCCGGCATCGACCTGGTCTTCAAGAACTGGCGTGGGGTGTTCGCACCCCCCGACATCTCCGAGGAGCGCCGCGAGGAGCTGATCGGCTACCTGGAGGAGATGCACGACAGCGCCGGCTGGCAGCAGGCCCTCGAGGACAACGGATGGATCGACGCATTCACGACCGGTGACAAGTTCACTGCGTACCTGGAGGAACAGGACGCCCGGGTCGAGGACACCCTGAAGGAGCTGGACCTGCTATGACGGAGACGACCACCCGGGTCGACAAGGCGCAGTACGGCGTGGCCGCCCTGCTCGCCGCGATCGGTGCCTACACGGTCTACGACGCCACCACCCTCAACGTCGGGTTCGGCGACCCGGTCGGCCCTCGCGCGTTCCCCTACGTCATCGGCACGGCGCTCGTCGTGCTGGCGGTGATGCTGGCCCTGGCGACCGCCCGCGGCGACGTGCCGGAGGCGGAGGCCGGCGAGGACGTGGACCTCACCCAGCGAGCCGACTGGCCGACCGTGCTCAAGCTGGTCGGCGCCCTGGTGTTCACGATCGCCACTGTGGGCTGGCTCGGCTGGGCGATCAGCGGCGCGGTGCTCTTCGTCGGGTCCGCCTGGGCCCTGGGCAGCCGCACCCTGCTCCGTGACGTGCTGGTCGGGGCGGTGCTTTCCGTGGGCAGCTGGTACCTCTTCTACGTCGGGCTCGACATCCCACTCACTCCGGGCGTCCTGGACGGAGTGCTCTGATGGGCGACCTCTCGCTGCTCTGGGACGGCTTCGCGGCCGCGGCTACGCCCGAGAACCTGCTCTACGCGCTGATCGGCGTCATGCTGGGCACTTTCATCGGGGTGCTGCCCGGCATCGGGCCCGCGATGACGGTCGCGCTGCTGCTGCCGGTCACCTACACCCTCGAGCCGGTGCCCGCGTTCATCATGTTCGCCGGCATCTACTACGGCGGCATGTACGGCGGCTCCACGACCTCGATCCTGCTCAACACGCCCGGCGAGTCCGCGTCGGTGATGACCGCCATCGAGGGCAACAAGATGGCCAAGCGCGGGCGGGCCGCCCAGGCGCTCGCCACCGCGGCCATCGGGTCCTTCATCGCCGGCACGATCGGCACGCTCCTGGTGGCACTCCTCGCGCCGGCCCTGGCCGACGTCGCAGTCGACATCGGCGCTCCGTCGTACTTCGCGATCATGGTGCTCTCGTTGGTGCTGGTGACCAGCGTGCTCGGCGCTTCGAAGCTGCGCGGCTTCATCTCGCTCTTCCTCGGCCTGACGATCGGCCTGGTCGGCATGGACCTGAACACCGGGCAGCCCCGCCTCAGCTTCGAGCAGGCGCTGCTGGCAGACCGGCTGGACATCGTGGTCGTCGCGGTGGGCATCTTCGCGATCGGCGAGGCGCTCTGGGTGGCCGCGCACCTGCGGCGTACCCCGCTCGAGGTGATCCCCGTCGGCCAGCCCTGGATGGGGCGCGACGACTGGGGCCGCTCCTGGCGGCCGTGGCTGCGAGGCACCGCGATCGGCTTCCCGTTCGGCGCCGTTCCGGCCGGCGGCGCCGAGACCCCGACGTTCCTCTCCTACCTCACAGAGCGTCGACTGGCGCGTAAGCGCGGCGAGTTCGGCAACGGCGCGATCGAGGGCGTGGCCGGGCCGGAGGCGGCCAACAACGCCTCGGCCGCCGGCAGCTTCGTGCCACTGCTCGCGCTCGGCCTGCCCGTGACGGCGACGGCGGCGATCATGCTGGCCGCCCTGCAGTCGTTCGGGATCCAGCCCGGGCCGCAGCTGATGACCGAGCAGGCCGACCTGGTGTGGACGCTGCTCGCCGCCCTGCTGATCGGCAACGCGATGCTGCTGGTGCTCAACCTGCCACTGGCGCCGCTGTGGGCGAAGCTGCTCCGGATCCCGCGCCCGCAGCTCTACGCCGGCATCCTGTTCTTCGCCGCGCTCGGTGCCTACGCCACCAACCAGCAGCCGTTCGACGTCTTCCTGCTGCTGGTCTTCGGGCTGCTGGGCTTCATGATGCGTCGCTTCGCGTTCCCGGTGCTGCCGCTGATCCTCGGCGTCATCCTCGGTCCGCTCATGGAGACCAAGCTCCGTGAGGCGCTGGCGATCTCCGGTGGCGACGTGTCCGGGCTCTTCAACGAGCCGTTGGCCGTGTTCGTCTACGCGATCACCGCACTCGTCATCGTCGGGCCGCTGGTGATGCGCCGGGTCCGGCCCACGACCCCGGACGAACCGGCGAAGACCGAGGAGATGAGCGTCCGATGAGCGCGATCGTGGTGGCCTGGACCCCCAACGAGTACGGCGCCGCGGCGCTCGACCGCGGAATCGTCGAGGCCAGACTCCGCGACCGGCAGCTCCTGGTGGTCAACGCGACTCGGGGCGACGCGTACGTCGACGAGCGCTACGCGAGCGCGAGCCGGATCGAGGCGCTCCGGGCCGAGCTCGCCGACCTCGACGTCGAGGCCGAGGTACGGCAGGGCATGGGCGCCGACATCGCCGACCAGGTGATCGCCGCAGCGGAGGATGCCGATGCCGAGATGGTCGTGATCGGCGTCCGGCACCGGTCGGCGGTGGGCAAGCTGCTGATGGGCAGCGTGGCCCAGCGGGTCATCCTCGAGGCGACCTGTCCCGTGCTGTCGGTGAAGCCGAAGTGAACTGAGGAGCACGTCACCCCCTTAGGGTGATGCCCGCCGGCCCCGCCGCGGCGTTCTCTTCTCGTCAGGAGGAAAGCCTTCGATGACTGATCAGAACCTGCCGGCCGAACCCCCGCCGGAAGTGCACTCGCACCGTCGGACCATGCTGTGGGTGGCCCGAGCCCTGACCTACTTCGTCTACGCCTACGTGGTGCTCACGGAGATCGTGCTGCTCCTGGGGTTCGTGCTGCTGCTGTTCGGCGCGAATCCCGACCCGGCGTTCGTCCAATGGGCCTATCGGGCCCTCGATCGCGCGATGGAGCCGTTCCGCGGCATCTTCACCCCGATCGAGCTGGGTGAGACGAGCGGCAACGTCGAGGCGGTCCTCGACACCTCCATCCTCTTCGCGATGCTGATCTACGGCCTGGTCGGCTGGGGACTGCGTGAGCTGATCGACTGGCTCACCTCCCGGTCCAAGCGACTGGAGCAGGCCGAACGGGAAGCTCAGTACCGAGACGCCGGCCCGACGACGCCCTACGGCGGCCCGACCGCGCCGTACAGCTGAGCAGTCGCGTCCGACCGCCTGTGGCTCAGTCGCGGGCCAACGCGGCGTGGGCCTCCCTCTCGAGGTCGAGGTACTGGTCGTCGCCGACCGCGATCTCCACCACCTGGATAGTGCCGCCGGTGAAGGCGAACGGGGATTCGTACTCCTTCGAGACCGGGTCGCTGGAGTCCCGGCCGACGGTCAGGCCCTCACCGCACAGCGCGAAGTGGCCGGGCTGGGTCTTGAACTCCCCCTTGGCGACGGCGAGGTCGTCGACGTACAGGGTCACCGTCCCGAGGCCCTCGCCGAGGTCCCCGTGGCCCTCCTTCGCGAACTCCATGCCGAGCACGTGCTGCCCGACGCCGATCTCGTCGGGCGACGAGAGCTGTTGCTCGGGCGGGATGCCGAGGAAGTTGTAGGCGTACCAGAGCCGCCGGTCCTTCAGGAACAGCGAGTGGCCGCCGAACCTGGCGCCGTTGGCCAGGAGCACACCCGACGCGTCGGCGTCGGTGACGTCGACCGTCGCCAGGATCCTGAACGAGCGTCCCCGGATCTCCGCCGCGTTGAACTCGGGGACGGGCGAGGTGCCGGGGTAGTAGCGGTACCTGCCGCCCTCGGGGATGGCCATCACCGGCATCTCCTTCAACAGCTCCCCGACGGACCGGTTGTCGAGCGGGAGCACGTCGTACTTCCCAGCCTCGACGTACCAGAGGTTGACCAGCTCCTTCACCTTGTCGGGGTGCTCGGCGGCCAGGTCGTGGACCTCGGAGCGGTCCGCCTCGGAGTGGTAGAGCTCCCAGATGTCGTTGCCGTAGTCGGCCGCGTTGGCGCCCTGCTGCGGCGCCCGCTGGGCCACGACGTGCCAGCCCTCGTGCCACAGGGCGCGCGTGCCCATCATCTCGTAGTACTGCACCTTCTTCTCGGTCGGACCGTCGGCGCCGAAGGAGTACCGCATCGACACGCCGGGCAGCGGCGACTGGGCGTAGCCCTGCACCTGGTCGGGCATCTCCAGGCCGACGCACTCCAGGATCGTCGGCACGAAGTCGACCGCGTGGTGGTACTGGTTGCGCACCTCGCCGCGGGCCTCGATGCCGCCCAGCCAGGAGACCACCAACGGGTCCGCGACGCCCCCTTGGTAGGTGTAGCGCTTGAACATCTTGAACGGAGTGGAGAAGGCGGTGGCCCAGCCCGTCGGGTAGTGGTTGTAGGTGTTGGGCGATCCGAGGTCGTCGAGGTGCGACAGGTTGTCCTCGAGGTCGTCGGGGTAGGAGTTGAAGAACTTGTTCTCGTTCACCGAGCCGTTGGGGCTGCCCTCACCCGAGGCGCCGTTGTCGGCGCAGTACATGATCAACGTGTTCTCGAGCTGGCCGGTCTCCTCGAGGTAGTCGACGATCCGGCCGACCTGGGCGTCCGTGTACTCCGAGAAGCCGGCGTAGACCTCCGCCATCTTGGCGAACAGCCGCTTCTCCTCGTCGTTGAGCTCTGCCCACGGACGCACGTGGTCGAGCGGCTGGGCGGCCTCGCCCGGGAGCGGGTTGATGTCCGTGAGCGCGGTCTCCTCGGGGAGGATGCCGCGCTCGACCATCCGCGGCAGCACCCACTCGCGGTAGGCCTCGTAGCCGTCGTCGAACTGTCCGGCGTACTTGGCGATGTACTCCTCCGGCGCGTGGTGCGGAGCGTGGTTGGCGCCGGGGCAGAACCACAGGTACCAGGGCTTGGCGGGCGCCGTGGTCTTGCTGTCGGCGATGAAGCTGATCGCCTTGTCCGCCAGGTCCTTGGACAGGTGGTAGCCGTCCTCGGGGAGGTAGGGCTGGTCGACGTAGTGGTTGTCCTCGGCCAGCGACGGGTACCAGTTGTTGGTCTCGCCGCCGAGGAAGCCGTAGAAGCGGTCGAAGCCCCGCGCGAGCGGCCAGTTGCGCTTGGTGGCGCCCATCGCCCACTCATCCAGGGGCACGTTGTGGTTCTTGCCCACCCAGAAAGTGTTGTAGCCGTTCTCGCGCAGGACCTCGCCGATGGTGGCGTTCTCCATCGGGATGTGCCCGGTGTGGCCGGGGTACCCCTGGGCGCCCTCGGCGATCTGCGCGAAGCCGTTCTGGTGGTGGTTGCGACCGGTCAGCAGGCAGGACCTGGTGGGCGAGCACAGCGCTGTGGTGTGCCACTGGGTGTAGGTGAGCCCGTTGTCCGCGAGCCGCTGCATCGTCGGCATGTTGATCCGCCCGCCGTACGGCGACCAAGCGGCCATGCCGGTGTCGTCGTACAGCACCAGCAGCACGTTCGGAGCACCCTCGGGGGCCGGTGCTTCTCGGAACGGGGTCCAGTCGGGCACGGAGTCCCGCACATCGAGATTGACAACGCCCTCGAACTTCTTGGCCACGACGGGCTCCTCCCCAGGCTCAGCGCCGCCGAGCATCGGCGACGGCCTAAGCCTTCGGACGAGCGCCGCGCGAAGCATCACCCGAGACGGGTGACCGGACGACCCGACCCTCTGCGGGCGAGATGTGCACCTGCGGGAGAAGGACCTCGCGGATGCTGGGCCACGAGGCGAATCACGTCCGAGGTCAGCCAACATCAGATTCTGCCGCCTGGCCTGTCATTCGGATTATAGCAATTTCTGCTATAGTTATGGCATGGTCGATAAGGGCGTGGTTCTGCGTGAGGTGATGCTCGAGACGGGCACCACTCAGACGGAGCTGTCTCGCATCAGTGGAGTCCGCCAGCCGAGCATCAGCCAGTTCCTCTCTAGCAAGGGCCATCTGAGCGACGAGCAGCTCGACCGGTTGCTGTCATGCATGGGCTACCGGCTGGAGGTCGTGCGCCGCCCCGTCCAGCCGAAGTTGACTCGTTCCGAGCGACGTTCGTGGCGGCTCCACTGCCGACTCTCCCGGCATCTCACTCGGTCGAGCTTGAGGGAGTGGCGTCCCGCTATTGAGCGCAATCTGGACCGGCTCCGGGAGAACGTCACTGGGCAGCCCCACGAGCGGAATGTCGAGCGTTGGCAGAGCCTGGTTGAGCGGGGTGATGTGCCGGGTCTGCACCGCGTCCTCACCGGACTCGACCGCGACTCGATCGAGATGCGCGAGGTCACCCCCCTGGGAGGGCTGCTGCCACAAGAGGAGCGATCCGAAGTGCTTCAGATGGCCGTCTGATGCGACGCGATCAGCTCGAGCACGCCATCCGCACGGCGTGTCAGATCATTCAGCGGTCAGAAGTGATCGTGGTCGGTTCGCAGGCAATTCTCGGCACCTATGACGAGGCGGAACTGCCACCTCACGCAACCATGTCGGTGGAGGTCGACATCCTTCCTATCGCCGACAGCAATGATGAGACGGCACGACTTGCCGACGAGATCGAGGGCGTGGCCGGGGAGTTCTCGCCATTGAGGCTCTGCATGGATTCAGCATCGACGGAGTCGATCTCGAAACGGCTGCGCTACCCGAGGGCTGGCGTGACCGACTGGTGAAGGTTCAGAACGCCAACACCGGTGCACCGGGCGGCAAGCCTCAGTTCACCGGATGGTGTCTCGACAAGGACGACCTGTGCGTTTCCAAACCGTGCGCGCTCCGCGAGAAGGACCAGAACTTCGTCGCCGCCCTGCTCGATGGCGGCCTGGTTGACGCCGCAACTCTCATGGAGCGTCTTTCGCTACTCCCTGGCGTGCACGAATCGGCTGCCGATCGAGCGCGGTCGTGGCTGACAACGCGGGTGGCCGACTAGCGGCACGAACCCGAGGCTGTGGACCCGCGGCATGCATGGCGCTCGACTAGCCCCACTGGCCGGGTTCGTAGTCACCGGCGGGCTGGCGGGTGATGACGTTGAGGCGGTTCCAGGTGTTGATCTCGGCGATCAGCGACACCAGGGCGCCGAGCTGCTCGTCGTCGTAGTGCTTCGCCGCGTTGTCCCACGCCTCCTGAGGCGGGCGTCCATGGTCGTCACCTTAGGCCGCGACGAAGCCGAGCTGCCTCATCTGGGAGAGCACGTCGACGACACCGCGGATCTCGGCGATCCGGCCGTCCACGCAGCGAAAGATGAAGATCTCGTCGTACGTCACGACCTCGCCGGTGGGTGCGTGGCCCATGTACTCGCCGTCGTTGGTCCCGGTCACGACGTTCCTGGCGACGACCTTGTCGTCGTGCGCGATCAGCTCCTCGTTCGTGACGACAAGGTCGGGGAACGCGCGGAACAGCGTCGCCCAGACCTGCCTGAGTGCCTCGGTCGCCGGCGCGTAATCGAGCATCGGCGTGCTGATCCGCGCATCCTGCGCGACCACCTCGTCGATCACCTTCGCGATGAGGTCCAGGTCGCGTGTGTTCGCCGCGTCGTGGAACCGGCGGTACGTCGCCTGGTTGGCGACTTCTTCTGCGGTGGGCATGTTTCTCCTTCTCGGTTGCTCCTACTCAGGCGACGAAGTAGGACCCGGAAAGGTGACAGGACCCGGGTCAGTCCCCCAATGGTGCGAGCAAGGACGCCTTGTTCTCGAACGCGAAGACCAGCAGGTCGGTCATCCGGAACCGCTCGGCCACGGGCCCGTGCTTCGGCCGCCAGTCGGGGTTGCGCACGATCGAGTTCGTGCTGCCCTCCATCGCCCGGTGGAAGGTCTCGGCAACCAACCGGCCGCCGACGCCGGTCAACCGGCCGTTGTTGAGCTCGGCCTCCCGCAGCACGTAGAACCAGAGGGGCGTGTCCGCCAGGAAGGCGTTCAGCTGGGTCGGTGTGAGGCCGGACAGGTCCGCACCGTTCACGCCATCGCGGAGCTGTGCCTTGGTGAGCTTGGTGAGCTGCACACCGCGCGCCTTGATGAAAGTGGCCATCTGTTGGCCGCTGGCCAGCTTGAGCATCCCTGCCCGGGTGAGGTTGCGGAATGCGAGATTCGCCCGCAGCGTCCCGGCGTCTGCGGCGCCGCCGCCGAACGAGCCGAGCGGAAGGTCGGCGAGCGGGTCGACCAGCGCGGTGTCGATGCGGCGGGCGTTGTTGGACTCGCCCTGTGGCGGATCGAGGTCCGGGCGGTCGATCTGGCGGAAGCGGTAGAGCCGGCGCCAGTCGGCGATCCAGTTGCTCGGGAGCGTCGGAAAACCGCCCAGGGTGCCGCTGGTACGGGAGAAGTCGAACAGGAAGAACAGCGCCCCGGCGCCGTCGGGGAACTCGGCATTCCAGTCGTATGCCTCGCGCACCATCGAGTGCCCGAGCCGGAAGGCGCCAACGGAGAACTCCACCGGCATGGTGGGCATCGAGAACGGGTCGGCGCCGAGCTCGAACACCTTCCGGCCGTTGGCGAACACATCGGTGACGATCGCGGGGTCGACGATCCGCGTCAGGTAGTCCGTCTTCAGCATCCATTGATAGTGCAGAACCACGAGTCGACGCGCCTTGCGGAACCTGTCGGCGGCCGGGACGGACGCGGGCAACCGGTCCACCACGCGGTTGTGGAACCTGATGAACGCGGCGTGGTGCTGGGCGACGGCGAGGTTCTCGTCGTTGCGCCGATCGGGGATGTTCGCGCGCCGGGGCCGGTTGCCCGTGCCGACCCGTGGTACGTCGAACCCCTCCCGGGCGCGGAGGTTGCCGCTGCCGACCCTGGTGGTGGTGCCGACCTTGAGGTGCGTCCGGTCGGCCTCGTAGAACGCCTTGGACACCTCGTCGTCGGGACCGAATCCGTACAGGCTGTCGAGGTCGAGCGTCGGCGACCGGCCCTGGAGCAGGTCGGCCGGCGTGATGTTCTCCCCGAACGCCACCGTGGTCGCGTCGAAGGTGAGGTCGTGGTCGACGAACTGGCCCAGATAGGTGAAGCCCGCCGGGATCCGTCCGTCCCGCTGGGGCCCCGCGGTCATCGCCCGCGCCACTTTGCCCCGGATGCTCGCGTCGAGCTTCTTTCCCCGCGGCCCGAGCCTCGAGAAGCGGAAAGGCGGCGCCTCGTCCGCCGCCGTCCTCGCGACCGCGGTCGCGAAGCTTCCTTCCCCTTCGATGAAGTACTGCTCCCGCCCGTGCTTGCCGTGCTCGCTCGCGCCTGCTGCCTCGTTCGGCATGCCTGCTCCTCCCCGATACGGATGTCCAGTATCAGGTAGACGCGCGCGGCCCCCGCGAGGTTGCCGCCGGGGTCGAGATTGGTGCGGGTACCCAGTCGCGTGCCGACGAAGACGCCGACGAAGGCAGCGTCCGCGAGCACCAGGACGCTCTTCGAACACCCTTGCCCTTGGGTGCCCCGGGGTGCGACCCTTCGTGAGGTGGGCTCAGTTGGGCTCGCACTCTTCGTTGCTGGCTGAGGTACGCATCATGCGTTCGATATCGGGATCTGGGTCGGCGCGGCCACTGCGCGCAGTTGCCGCATTCGTTGTGGCGAGCCTGTTCCTCCTCTGGCAATGCCCGGCGCAGGCCGAACCCATCCTCGGCGGCGTGACGGGGCCTCCGGGCGGGACCTTCACCGAGTTGCAGGTCCTGCCCATCAACGGCTCGGCGGGTGCCACCAACGTCGACGCACACGACGCTCCGAGCGACTTCGATCCACTGAGCGGCTACCCGGCGACCATCCCCGGAACTTGGCCCGATCACCTGCTCGGGTACGCCGGGCTCATTCCGGTGCGGGACGCCGGGGGCACCACGACGAGCGCCTACTGCATCGACCTGTTCACCGACACGCAGAGCGGCGTCAACTACGAGCGCGGTGAGTGGAGCGAGGCCAACGTTCCGAACCTCGGCTTCGTCGCCTACATCCTCCAGAACTACTTCCCCGTCGTCCCGGCGCAGCCGGCGGGGGTGGCCGACAACCTCAAGGCCGCCGCCGTCCAGGCGGCGATCTGGTTCTTCACCGACAATCTGGTGGTCGACCCGACCGACGAGCCACAGCTGCACGCACTCGTCTCCGACGTTGTGGCCGACGCTCTCGAGAACGGGCCAGCAGCGGAGCCCGAGCCACCAACGCTCAGCGTCTCGCCGCGGACTGCCGACGCGCCCTCGACCGGCGAGCTCGTCGGGCCCTTCAACGTCACCTCGAACGGCCCATCGACGCTGCGGCTTCTGGGCGTGGAGGTGTTCACCGACGCCGCCGGAACGCAGGAGCTCGAGGCCGGCGACACGGTGCCTGCCGGTGCGCAGCTCTGGGTGCGGTCGATCAGCCCGGACACCCCACAGGGCTTCGCGCTCGAACGTGAGCTGACCGTCCTCGAGAGCACCGTCTACCTCTACGACGGCAGCAACGCAGGCCGCGACAACGCTCAGAAGCTCGTCCTCGCTCAACCGAGTCAGCTCGACGCCGTCGCTGGTGTGCGCATCACTCCGTTCGCCGCGGGCGGCATCGAGCTGACGAAGACGATCAGCGGCGACGGCGCCGGCCTTCAAGGCGAGATCAGGATCCGGGTGGAGTGCGTCCCGAGCGGAGGCGGCGCCCCGATCGAGCGAACGGTCACGATCCCCGCCGGCACCGACGCAGGAGACCGGATCGTCTCCCTCACCGCACTCCCCGCTGGGGCCACGTGCACCATCACCGAGCCCCGAGACGGTGACAACGTCCCGGTCAACCTCACAGCGACCTCCATCGAGCCCGGGACCGTGACGATCGTCGAGGGAGAGACCACCCCTGTCGCCGCCACGAACGAGTACGAGCGTGCGTTCGGCGCGCTCCGGCTCACCAAGAAGATCGCAGGCCCGGGCGCCGGCGAGCAGGGCGAGGTCGTCCTCGCGCTGGACTGCGACGACGCCGACGATGCCTTCGATCAGGAGTTCACGATTCCTGCCCGCTCCGATGCTGGGTCCTACCCGCAGCCGGTGGTCAGGGACATCCCGGCGGGCACGGTCTGCACCATCACCGAGACCTCCACCGGCACCACCGACACGGTCACCCTGACGAAGGACGTCGAGCTGGCATCGACGACGATCGCAGACGGCGAGAGGACCGACGTCACCGTCACCAACACCTACCGCGAGCGCGACGGCGACACCTCCCCTGACACCGGCACGCTCCCATCCACCGGCGCGTCGGCGGGAACCATCGGGATAGCCCTCCTCGGACTAGCGCTCCTCGGCGGCGGCATCACCATCCTCACGCTGCGCAGGACTGAGGACTGAACAACCGCGACCAAGCGCGGCGACGTGGCCGTGCCGGTGCGACTCAGAGCGCCGCTCGGGAATTCGCATTCCGGCGACAAGTCGATGATTCCGCGCGCACACTACGAGCAGCGACGTAGACCACAGTTGGGGAAAACATGTCGAGCTTCGAACAAGCCTTGGGCGAGACCGCCAAGCCGACGCCGGTCGGAGATCGGAACGCTCCGGTCGACGACGTGGGTCTCGAGGAGCACGCGCCGATCACGGCCGTGGAGACGCCAACAAACGCCGCCGCGCGGATGCTCGAGGTGGCGGCCATGACTGCCGACCGACTCGTCTCCGACGCGGAGATGGAGGCCAAGTCGGTGGTGACCACGGCACAGGCCAGGGCTGATGCGATCGTGGAGGCTAGTCGCGACGAGGCGGACCAGGTCGCGGCCGAACTCGCCCGCAGCAAGGAGCAGCAGGCCGCCGAGCTCAGCCGCGAGCGCGTCACGGCGATGACCGCCCTGACCGAGGAGAAGGCAGCCATCGAGGCGCAGATCGCCGCGCTCCATCAGATGGAGAATGACCACCTCAGCCAGATGCGACACCACTTCACGGAGCAGCTCGCATTGCTCGACGCGCCCCTGCCGGAGCCGCCTGCTCCCGTCGCCGACTGACGCGGGGCCCGCCCGCCGCGGGGAAGATCTCGGTCCGCGCCTGGGCCCGACCCGCATCGAGTCGGCCACCAGCCAGGTTCGTACCCCGACACAATGATGCTTCGCCAGGATCACCACGGTCCCCGCTGTATCCAGAAGTGCCACATCCCCCTTCCCCCTCCGACCTGCGGTGATGTGCGACAAATCCGGTGGAAGATCCGGGAACCCTTCCGGCCCATCGGTGCGACAGTCGAAGTATGGAGCCAGGTGAGGTCCCGGACGCGGAGCTGCTAGCAGCTCTTGCCGAGGGTGACTTCGCGGCCCTGCGCCAGCTCTACGACCGGCACGCCCCGTGGCTGTCGGTCCGGCTGAGCCACCGGTGCAGCGACCCCGACGTGGTCGCGGACGCCCTTCAGGACTGCTTCGTCGCGGTCTGGAAGGAGTCCGGCAGGTGGCGCGGAGATGGCGCGGTGGCGGCGTGGCTCTGGGGCATCGCCGTACGCCGCCTGATCTCGCGACTGCGGGCCGGCGACCGCACCATGACTCGGCTCACCGTCCCGATCCCATTCTCGTCCGAGCCCAACGGTCCCTCCAGCCGCGCCGAGCCGAGCGCCGAGGAGCGAGTGCTGCTTGGCATCGAGTACGGCGGACTCGGCGCCGCCCTGGAGCGGCTCAGCCCCGAGATGCGCGCGGTCGTCGAGGCGACCGTGCTCAACGGACTCACCAGCAAGGAGGCCGGGCGGCTGCTCGGCATCCCCCGGAACACAGTCAAGACGCGGCTGCACCGGGCCAAGGCCAAGCTGCGTCAGGACCTGGCAGGAGGTATCTCATGAGTACCGACACGGAGCGCCACTGGCACGCGGACGACGACCTGCTCGCGGCGTACGTCGCGGGCAGGACCCGCCCTCCCGTGACCGCGTCCGTCGAGATGCACGTGCTGGACTGCGGCCACTGCCGCGGCGTGCTGGCCTCGCTCGTCGAGCCGGCCCCGCTTCGTGGGGTATGGGACCGCGTCGCGGAGGAGCTCCAGGCGCCGCCTCGCACCTTGACAGAGCGGGTCGCGGCCCGGCTGGGTCTCTCCGATCGTGACGCCCTGCTGGTCGCGGCGGCACCGGCGCTGCGCGGGTCCTGGCTGCTTGCACTGCTGATCTGCCTGCTCTTCTCCGCTGTGGCGGTGAGTCAGGGAGAGGCCCGCGCCGGGCTGGCCTTCTTGTGCATCGCGCCGCTACTGCCGGTGCTGGCGGTCGCATTCGCCTACGGGCAGGAGGCCGACCCGATCTGGGAGGTCACGCTGGCCGCGCCGTACCCGTCGCTGCGCCTGCTGCTCCTCCGAGCCCTCTCGGTGCTCCTGGTGGCCCTCCCGCTCGCCCTGGTCGCCGCACCGGTCCTCCCCGGACCCCCGTGGGTGGCGGCCGCCTGGCTGCTTCCGGCCTGCGCCTGCGCCGCCCTCACCCTTGCCCTCTCCACCTGGATCCCGGTCCAGCACGCCGCCGGCTCCATTTCCCTCGTGTGGGTCGGCGCAGTCGTCGTTGTCGCTGGACCCGGTCCGGGTCAGGCGGTGCTAGTGCTCTCGGCACCGGTCCTGCCGCTCTACCTCGCCGTCGCGTTGGTCGCTTCGGTCACCTTCTGGGTGCGCAGCGACCGGCTCTCATTCCTAGGGAGAACCTCGTGAACACCACTATCAGCTTTGACGACGTCACCCGTCGCTACGGCTCCGCCACCGTCCTGGACCGGCTCCATCTCGACCTCTCGCCGGGCATCACCGGCCTGCTCGGGCCGAACGGCGCCGGCAAGACAACGCTGCTGCGGATCCTCGCAACGGTGCTGGCACCGAGCTCCGGGTGCTGCCGGATCCTGGGACTGGACCCCGAGGTGCCCGAGGAACGCACCGGCATCCGTCGCCGGCTCGGCTACCTGCCCCAGGAGAGCGGCTACCCGCGCGGCTTCACGGCGTTCCGCTATGTCGACTACGTGGCGGCGCTCAAGGAGTGGACCGAGCGCGACTCCCGGCACCAAGAGGTACGCCGGGTGCTCGGCCTGGTCGGGCTCTCCGACCTGGCCGGCAAGCGGATGCGCGCCCTCTCTGGGGGCCAGCGCCGTCGTGCTGCGCTCGCCCAGGCCCTGATCGGGTCGCCGGAACTGCTGGTCCTCGACGAACCGACCACCGGCCTCGACCCCGAGCAGCGGGCGTCGCTGCGCGGCGTGCTCTCCGGCGCCGGGCACAGCTCCACGATGCTGCTGGCCACGCACCAGACCGAGGACGTCGCGGCCCTGTGCGAGCGGGTGATCGTGCTCGACGAAGGCCGGGTGCTGTGGGACGGACCGGTCACCGACCTGGTCGCGACCGCCACCGGGAAGGTGTGGCTGGCGGGCGAGGAGGAGCCGGCCGCGCTGTCGTCGTGGCGGACCGGCACCGGCCGCTACCGCCACGTCGCCCTCGACCCGCCGGTCGACGTCGAGACCACCGAGCCGAACCTCGAGGATGCCTACCTGTTGCTGCGGGCGCGGGCGGGGCGGGACCAGCGGGAGGTGTCGGCATGACTGCGGTGGCTGTCGCCCCTTCATCGGAGCCGGGGACCCTCGAGCGCCGGGCGCTCTGGGCGGTCGCCCGCTACGAGTCACTGCGCCTGGTCCGGCACCCGGTCTTCTTTCTCGCGGTGCTGATCTACCTGTACGCCGCGGCGACAACGCCGTTCACTGACTACGCCAACGCGGGCTACCCCGCCCCAGAGCACGGTACCGAGTCGAACCTCGACTGGCCGCTGATGCCGGCCTTCCTGCTCGGACTGGGCGGTCTGATCGCGATGAATCGGATCACCAGCAGCTCCGGCCGGTCGGGGGAGGTGCTGGGTGCCGCGCCGATGTCGGAGCCGCGGCGCACGCTCGCTCTCTGCCTGGCCTGCCTGGTGCCGGCCGCCCTCGCCCTGCTGGGCGCCGGCTACGTCTTCGTGTTCTGGATGGTCGACCCGCCCGTGCACACGGAGAACTGGGGGGAGTTCAGCAACGCCGAGCTGGCCGCGATCATGGCCTGCGGAGTGCTCGCCGTCCTCGGGGGCTCGATCCTCGGCGTGGTGACCGCTCGCTGGTGGCGCTGGCCGATGTCCGCCGCAATCACCGCGGTGCTGCTGATCATGTGGACCTTCGTCGGGCTCATCAACGGCAATCACCTGCTGTTGACCCTCAACCACCTGGCCGCGCCGTTCACGCTGGTCTCCTCGAATGCCGACGAGTGGTCGTGGCACCTCGGTGGCAGCTGGCTGTGGCGGGTTCCCTACCTGGCCGGGCTGTGCACACTGGCAGCCATCGCAGCCTGCGCGCACGGGAGCGACGGCAACTTGCGCCGTCGGCAGGTCCACTGGGCGGTCGCCGTCGGCGTCCTCACCCTGGGCGTGCTGCTCATCGGCGCGTTTACCGGACCGGAGGGCTACTACAGCTGGGACGACCGGTGACGGCCGTCCGCGCTGAGCTTGGTGCGGTGCGTTGGGGCCCGGTTGCCGGTGGACTCGCCGCAGCCGTTGGGCTCGCGGTGCTCGACCTGACGTTGTGGCCCGGTGGCCCGGGCTCGCAGCTCCTCTGGCTGGTCGCCGGCCTTCTTGGCGCGTCGGCGGCCGTCGCCCTCGACGACCCCGCCGCCACCGTCACCCGCGCGGTACCGATGCCGCGCTGGTGGCGGACGGCGATCCGACTGCTGGTCGCGGTCGGCGCGCTGGTCGCGTGGAGTGTGTACGTGGCGCGGGTTGCCGACGCGGTCTCGGCGCCCGGGGCGTCAGTGTCCTGGCTCGCCCTGGTCCTCATCGACACTGCCTTGGTGCTCGTGTGCGCTGGCTCGGCGGCGGCACTCGGACGATTCGGCACGGGTGAGCCCGGCTCGGTCGTGGCCTCGATGGCGGTGGTGTCCGTGCTCGGCCTGATGATCCTGCCCCTGCCCCGTGACCTTGCGGCGTACGACGTCTCGGAGCGCTGGAACGATGCGACCGCGTCGTGGGCAGTCCTGGGGGCGATCGGGATGGCCGCACTCGTGTGGGGAGCGGCCGACCCATGGCGGCGCCGGTTCGGTCAACGTCGGAACGCCACGCCCCACCAGCCCTAGGAGCGCTTGCAATAGCAGCTCTGAGCGGACTCGTCGTTGACCTGGCACACGCCAAGTTGAGAGAGAGACGGCGAGAACCGACAGCCGCTAACACGGCTAGGGTTTGGCCGTGGCCGGTCTCCCGGCACTTGGTCCTCTTCCAATGAGGGTTCTCGTCGCCTCGTACCTTCATTCAACCCCCGCGGGCGGGCAGACACAATGGCAATCGACCCCGCGTCTGTAGACGCCGCTGTGCTGGACGTGGCGTGGACCCTCGATCACATGGCACAGGCGACGGCCAACCCCTAGACGAGGACTCCACGGCGCGCGCTTGGTCCGAGCCGACCCGCCATCATCGAGAGTCCGTCGGCATTGTTGCCCTCGTCGGCCTCTGCACCGATCGCCGACGTCTGGTCTGAAAGGGGAGTCTGGGCAGCAGGCCCGGGACGCGTCGGGCGTAGGCGTCGTACGCGGCGCCGAACGTGCGCCGTAGGTCGCGCTCCTCGAACCTGATTCCGATGGCGATGTACCCGGTTACGGCGACAGCGAATAGTACGTGCGAAGCACCCATCTGCGGGGTTGCCCAGAAGGCCAGGAGCAGTCCGGTCATCAGTGGGTGTCGAACGATGGCGTGCAGTCCTCCGACCTCGAGCTCGTTGGTCCTGGGGGCCTCTCCAGGCGCCGCCCACCCAGCTTGGCGAAGCCCGGTGAGCTCGAGGTGGTCGACCGCGAACGTCGCCGTGATTGCCAGGAGCCAGCCGGCCGCGCAGAGCGACCAGAGGACAACGCTGGCCATCCCCTGGACGTGCCACACCTGGCCGCCCCATGGTTGCCACAGCAACAGGAGCACGACGAGGCAGATGTCGGTGGCGAGTACGTATGACGTGCGCTCCAGCGCCGCCGGGATCCGGCGGCGCAGCCATGCCTTGACCTGAGGGCGCGCCATCGCCGAGTGCTGTACGGCGAACGCGAGCAGGAGAGCCAGGTCGACCGTGATCGCGACCGCGGCGTTCGTGCGCGCCGGCCCGTCCACGGTCCGGGGCACGACGCCGCCAGCGAGGAAGGCGGCGCTCCACAGCGTGACGGCGAAGAACCCCGCCCAGGCGACAGCGGACAGGAACAGGTAGAGGGGTTGTCGCGACACAGCCCCATGCTCCGGCGAACGATGGGCCCGACGCAGCCGTGGAACTACCTCACTTGCGCGGCTCCCTGGCGACATACCAGGCCGCTACCTGGGAACGCGACCTGAACCCGAGGCGCAGGCGGATTCGCTCCACGTGCGACTCGGCCGACCGCTCGGTGATTCCGAGGCGCTCTGCCAACTCGCGGTTCGTGAGGCCCTCGGCCACCAACGCCGCGACCTCGGTCTGGCGAGGGGTGAGGCCGGTCGGCACAGCCCGCCGCAGCCGGGGCAGGCCCAGAAAGCGCCGCACCTGGTCGACCACCGCGCCCGTATCGCCCAGGGCCGGTAGGTGCGACCGGCCATCGAGCTCCACGAGCTCCGCGCCCGCGATCGCCTCAGCGAGCGTCCTGCTCTGCTCGGCCGGAGCAGCACGGTCTCCCCGTCGGTGCAGCACCAGCGTCGGCGCGGAGACCCCCGCAAGTGCAGGGAGAACGTCCAGGTCGTAGGCGAGGCCGAGGAGTGCGACCGCCGTGTCGGCCGAGGAGGCCGCCCGCTGGTACTGGGCCAGTGCTCGACGGGTCCCGGCATCCGCCTCAGGCGCAAAGAGGTCGGTGAGCAGGTCGGAGCCCAGCCCCCAGTGAGTTGCGAGCAGCCCGAGCATGTGCCGCCTGCTGTCGTCGTCTCCGATGGCGGCACCTGTGGCCCACCCGCCGTAGAGGACGAGCCTCGAGACCGTCTCGGGTCGTTCCGAGGCCCACTGCGCCGCCACCGGCGCTCCCAGCGACCAGCCGAACACGTCGAAGCTGGTAGCGCCGAGGGCCTCGGTCACCGAACGGAGCGTGGCCAGCTCCAGGGCCATCGTCCGAGGCCCCTCGTAGGGATCTGAGAGGCCGCAGCCCGGGCGGTCGTAGCGCACCAGTGTCCGGCCCGATGACAGCGCCTCATGGAACATGCGCTCGGCCGGGATCGACCAGCCGAGCTCGAGGTGACTGAGCCAACCCGGCACCACCAACAGGAGCGGGCCGCTGCCCGTCAGCGCATAGGCCACCTTTCCGCCATCCTCCAGGTGCGCCGTCCCCCAGCGCTGCTCACGCAAAGCCACGACACCAGTGAACAGCAGGACCGCCACGAACCTGGTCTGTGCGGTGCGGTAGACCAGCCTGGCGGAGGTGGCTGCATCACGGCGCTTCGATCACCGCCATCGTGCACCGTGAGATGCACACGAGCTTGTCGTTGTCGTCGACGATCCGGACCTCCCAGACCTGGTTGCGACGGCCCAACGAGATCGGCCGAGCAGTGCCGGTGACCCAGCCGGACGTGACCGGTCGCAGGTGGTTGGCGTTGATCTCCATGCCGACACACACCTTTCCAGGTGCGGCGACGAACGTGGCCGCACAGCTGACCAACGTCTCGGCGAGCAGCACCGAGGCGCCGCCGTGCAGGATCCCGAACGGCTGGCGCGTACGGCTGTCGACGGGCATCCGACCGATCAGGTGGTTCGCGCCGAGCTCGGTGAACTCGATGCCGAGGTGGCCGATCGCACTGCCTGCGCTCACCTCGTTGGCGTGGTCCAGGTCGGGGCTGCCGTGCCAGATCTCAGGGCTCGTCAGCACTCCACCCGCAGGCAGGCTTTGGACCGC
The DNA here is from genome assembly GCA_963729095.1 of uncultured Actinomycetota bacterium. Taxonomy (GTDB): domain Bacteria; phylum Actinomycetota; class Actinomycetes; order Propionibacteriales; family Nocardioidaceae; genus Nocardioides. Next base: position 141,949 of record CAVSMX010000048.1, read on the forward strand.
CGGTGGCGCGTAGCCGACGTGTTCGTCGTCCAGGCGTTTGACCGTGGGGCGAGGTATTCCAGGGGTTCGGGGCATGCTCTCCATGCTTCCGACTCGACGGCACCGAGACAGCCGTGGAACTACCTCACTTGGAAGGACGACAGCCGGTTTTACCCAACCCCTCACGCGTACCCACTCGGCCGGTCGTCCGCGCTGCGCGCGATGACGAACCAGATCGCGGTGCACGGCTGGTCGGAGTCGTTGCTCAACCGGTGCGGCGTGGTCGAGTCGAAATGGATCGAGTCCCCCGGACCCACCGAGTAGGTCTCGAACCCGATCTGCACCTCCAGCCGGCCGCTGAGCACGTGGCCGTACTCCCGGCCGCCGTGCCGCATCAGCTCCTCGGGCTCGCAGGACGCGCTGCCGGGCGCATACTCGACGTACAGGAAGTCGACGTACGGATCGTGGTCGTGGGTGAGCCTCTCCCAGAGCACGCCGGTCATCTGCAGCCGCTTGCGTCCGGTGGTCTTCTGCAGCGGCACCTCGACCGGCGGCCACGCCCCGGCAGCCTGCTCGAGGACTGGTTGTGGGACGGCGCCGGGCGTGCCGGTCGGGGTCACGTCGCCGATCAGGTCGTCGAGTGAGGTGCCGAGCACTCCGACGAGGGAGTAGAGCGTGCCGACGGACGGGTTGGCCTTCCCGGTCTCCACCTGGCTCACGAAGCTCGGCGAGACCCCGATCCTGCGGGCCACCTCCCGCAGGGACAGTCCGCGGTCCTCCCGGACGGCGCGGATCGCGGCGCCGAGCTGAACGGTGAGCCCCCCGTCACCACCCCCTCGGGGGCCATCAACGGTGCGGTCCGGCGTCGGTTCCTCGGCCACGCTCACCTCGCTCTCTGTGCAGCGGGACTGCACATAGTACGTCGATCCCTCAGTCGTGGACCGACCGCATCGGAAAGTCTGTTCATGCAGGCTTGACACTTTTCGTGAAGCAGCACTTTACTCAGTGAATGGCGATCCGCACGTTCGGGCCCAACGCCGTCGACTGGGAGCAGAGGGTCGACCTCGACCGCCTCCGCAAGGAGCGTCTGGGCCGCCTCAACGCGACGCTCGAGGCCTCCTCGCTCGGCTCCTTGCTGACGTTCGACTTCTCCAACATCCGCTACATGACAGCCACACACATCGGTACCTGGGCCATGGACAAGCTGATCCGGTTCGCCGTGCTCCCGCGCGGCGGTGAGCCGGTGCTGTGGGACTTCGGCTCGGCGGCCAAGCACCACCAGCTGTTCAACCCGTGGCTCGACGGCACCGAGCGGGCCCGAGCGGGCATCTCCACCCTGCGCGGAGCGTTCCATCCCGAGGCCGGGATCGCCGAGGAGGTCGCTCGTAAGGTCGCGACCGTCCTGCGCGAGCACGGCCTCGAGAACGAGCCGCTCGGCGTCGACCTGGTCGAGATGCCAATCCTCGCCGCGCTCCACGCGGAGGGTCTCGACGTCGTGGATGGACAGCAGGTGTTCCTCGAGGCCAGGCGGATCAAGACGCCCGACGAGATCAGCCTGCTCACCCAGGCCTGCTCGATGGTGGACGCGGCGTACGAGGACCTGTACGACTTCCTCCGCCCCGGCGTGCGAGAGAACGAGTGCGTCGGAGTGGTCAGCAAGGCGTTGTACGACCTCGGCAGTGAGTACGTCGAGGGCGTGAACGCCATCTCCGGCGAGCGCTGCTCCCCCCACCCGCACGTCTACAGCGACCGCGTCATCCGGCCCGGCGACCCGGCGTTCTTCGACATCCTGCACAGCCACCTCGGATACCGAACCTGCTACTACCGCTGCTTCGCTGTCGGCTCAGCCTCACCGGCCATGCGTGACGCGTACACCCGGTGCCGGGAGTACATGGACGCCGCGATCGCGATCGTCAGGCCCGGCACCACCACCGCCGACGTCGTCGAGCTGTGGCCGACCGCGCAGGAGTTCGGGTTCCCCGACGAGGAAGCGGCCTTCGCGTTGCAGTACGGCCACGGCGTGGGCCTGTCCATCTGGGAGAAGCCGATCTTCAGCCGCCTGGTCTCGCTCGACCACCCGGAGGTGCTCGAGGAGGGCATGGTCTTCGCGCTCGAGACCTACTGGCCCGCCGGCGACGGCTGGTCCGCCGCCAGGATCGAGGAGGAGCTCGTGGTCACCGCAGACGGGTGCGAGGTGATCACCAAGTTCCCCGCAGAGGACCTCCTGGTCGCCGGCCAGCGCTACTGGACCGTCGACGGCGCTCTGCCGACGGTGCGCGACTCGCAGTCCCACCTCAACACCGCCGCGGGCAGGGGTGAGAGGTGACCACCGACGCCGGCAGCACGGTCCAGGCGGTCGCCACCGCCACGCTCCTGGACTGGTACGAACAGATGGCGGTGATCCGTGGCACCGAGAAGGCCGTGCACGACCTGTTCATGCGCGGGCTGGTGAAGGGCACGACCCACCTCGCCGCCGGGCAGGAAGCCGTGGCCGTCGGCGCGAGCGCAGCACTGCGCCCGGACGACTACGTGTTCGCGACGTACCGGGGCCACCATCACGCGATCGCGCGCGGTGCCACGCCGGAGGGCTGTCTGGCAGAGCTGATGCAGAAGGCCACCGGCGTCTGCGGCGCCAAGGGCGGGTCCATGCACCTGACCCGCGCCGACCACGGGATGCTCGGGTCCTATGCGATCGTCGGCGCCCACTTGCCGATGGCCAACGGCGCCGCGTGGTCCGCCAGGCTGCGCGGTACGACGCAGGTCGCGGTCGCATTCTTCGGCGACGGCGCGACCAACATCGGCGCGTTCCACGAGGCGCTCAACCTGGCCGCCGTGTGGAAGCTGCCCGTGGTGTTCGTCTGCGAGAACAACCGCTACATGGAGTACACACCGATCGACGCGGTGACCTCGGTTCCCAACCCCGCCGCCGACCGGGCCGCCGCCAACGGCATGCCAGGCGTGCTCGTGGACGGCAACGACGTGGTCGCCGTGCATCGGGCGATGGCGCAGGCGGTCGACCGCGCCCGAAGCGGCGACGGCCCCACCGTCCTCGAGGCGCTCACCTACCGGCACTACGGGCACAGCCGCACCGACCCGGCGACGTACCGCCCGGCCGAAGAGGTCGAGGAGTGGCTCGCCCGCGACCCGCTGATCGTGACCCGCCGGCAGCTGCTGGAGTTCGGCGCCGACGAAGGCGACGTGGCCGCCGCCGACGCCCGCGCCGAGGAGATCGTGGCCGCCGCATCCCAGGCCGCCCAGGACGCGCCCGCGGCCGATCCCGACCACGCGCTCGACGACGTGTGGGCCGACGGGGGTGCGGCATGGCGGACCTGACGACCTACCGCGACGCGGTCGCCGACGGGATCGCGCGCGAGCTGCGCCGGGATCCCACCGTGGTCTGCCTCGGGGAGGACATCGGCGCTGCGGGCGGAGTCTTCAAGACGACGGCCGGGTTGTTCGAGGAGTTCGGGGCGGAGCGGATCTGGGACACCCCGATCTCGGAGCAGGCGATCTTGGGGGCGGCCATGGGGGCGGCCATGACCGGGATCCGGCCGGTCGCGGAGATCATGTTCAGCGACTTCTTCGCCTGCTGCTGGGACTACCTCGCCAACGAGATCCCCAAGGCCCGCTACATGACCGGTGGCCAGGTGACCGTGCCGTTGGTGGTGCGGACCGCGAACGGCGGCGGGCTCGGCTTCGGCGCCCAGCACTCGCAGTCGGTGGAGAACTGGGTGCTGACCGTGCCCGGCCTCAAGATCGCCGCGCCGTCCACACCGGCGGACGTCGTCGGGCTGATGGCATCGGCGATCCGCAGTGACGACCCGGTCGTCTTCTTCGAGCACAAGGGGCTGTTCGCCTCGAAGGGCGAAGCGGCTCCGCCGGAGCACGTCGTGCCGCTCGGCGAGGCTCGGATCTCGCGCCAGGGCGGCGACGTCACGGTAGTGGCGCTGGCCGCGACGGTGCCGCTCGCGCTGGCGGCGGCCGAGGACCTCGCGGCCGAGGGGATCGAGCTCGAGGTCGTCGACCTGCGATGCCTGATCCCGCTCGACATGGCCACCGTCTTCGGGTCCCTGGAGAAGACCAGTCGCTTGATCGTGGTCGAGGAGAACCCCTACCAGGGCGGTTGGGGCGCCACCGTCGCGTCGATCGTCGCCGACGAGGGCTTCGAGATGCTCGACGCGCCGGTACGCCGCCTGGCCGGCGAGAACGTGCCCCTGCCCTTCGCCGACGCGCTGGAGCAGCGCGTCATCCCCACCGCAGCCAAGCTCGTCGAGACGGTCCGCCGCCTCGCGTCGTACTAGGAGAACGAGAACAGGAAGAAACGACCGTCCGGACCGTCCGGTCGATCAGAAAGGGAGCACCATGGGCAAGATCCTCCTCAAGGGCGGCACCGTCCTCACGGTGGACCCGGACATCGGAGACCTGACCACCGGCGACGTGCTGATCGAGGACGACAAGATCGTCGGCGTCGAGGCCGGCATCGAGGCCGACGCCGAGGTTGTCGACTGCACCGGCAAGATCGTCATGCCTGGCTTCGTCGACACCCACCGGCACACGTGGGAGACCGCGATCCGCAACAGCGCGCCCAACGCCACGCTGGATGACTACTTCGTCGAGATCCTCGACACGTTCGCCCCGCTCTACCGCCCCGAGGACGTCTACAGCAGCAACCTGGCCGGGTCGTTGGAGTGCCTCAACGCCGGCATCACGACGCTCGTCGACTGGTCGCACATCAACAACACTCCGGAGCACGCCGACGCCGCGATCCAGGGGCTCAAGGAGAGCGGGATCCGCGCCCAGTACGCCTACGGCAGCGCCAACACGTCACTGGAGAAGTACTGGTTCTTCAGCTCCGAGGTGATCCCGGGGGACGACGTCCGACGGGTGCGCTCGACGTACATCCCCGGTGACGACGGGCTGATCACCATGGGGCTGGCCACCCGCGGCCCGGGCTTCACCCAGGACCAGGTCGTGACGGCGGAGTGGGAGCTCGCACGCGAGCTCGGCATCCCGATCACCGTGCACGTCAACATGGGCCGACTGGCCGGTCGGTACGGCATGGTCGAGCAGCTCGACCGGCTCGGGCTGCTGGGCGCCGACACGACGTACGTCCACTGCTGCTACTTCAGCGACCACGAGTGGCAGCGGGTGGCGGACACCGGCGGCACGATCTCGATCGCCGCTCAGGTGGAGACCCAGATGGGCCACGGCTGGCCACCGATCAACAAGGCCCGCAAGTTCGGCCTCCGTCCGAGCCTGTCCATCGACGTCGTCACGACGGTGCCGGGCGACATGTTCACCCAGATCCGCGCCGGCTTCGGTGCCGAGCGGGCCCGGGTCAACGCCGTCTGCTGGGACCAGGACACGCCGATCCCGGAGACGATGCTGACCGCCGAGGACATGCTGCGGATCGCCACCCTGGACGGCGCGCACGTGGCCGGGCTCGAGGACCGCACCGGCTCGCTCACCCCGGGCAAGCAGGCCGACGTCGTGGTCATCGACGCCACCGCGATCAATGTCGGGCCGATCCACGACCCGGTCGCCGCGGTGACCCTGTCCGCCGACGTCTCGAACGTCGAGCACGTGCTCGTCGCAGGCGGCTTCGTCAAGCGCGACTTCAAGCTCGCGGCCGATGTGGCGCGGGCGATGGGGCTGGTGCAGGAGTCCCGTGACCACCTCGTGACCGCTGCCGCCCAGGCCGCAGCCGAGAAGCAGGAGATGACGCCCGCGTGATCGACCGATGACCGACCACGTCGTCGCGCGGGCGACCGAACTCGCCTGGGCGCCACCGGCGGGTCCGCTGGCCGGCTCGGGCGGGCTGGAGGGCTGGTCGGTGCTCGACGCCAGCACCGCGGCCGTGCACACCGGCTTCGGGTTGAGCCGGCTCGCGCCGGGCGGCTCGGTGCCGTCGCACGTGCACTCCTACGAGGAGAGTCTCTACGTCCTGGCCGGCGAGGTGGTCGTGCAGACACCGGGCGAGGCGGCCCGGCTCGGACCGGGTGACTTCGGGCTGATCCCGGTCGCGGTGTCGCACTCGCTACGCAACGACGGCACCACCGAGGCGCGGTTCGCACGACTGTCGGTGCCGCTGCCGCGGCCGGCCTACGACCTGGACACCCAGCTCGTGCCGGAGGTGCCGGAGACCGAGCCGCTGCCGGCCGACGTGCGAGACCCGCGGACCCGGAGGTATGGCCACATCGAGCCGGAGAACATGGACCCGGCGATGCAGACGCAGGAGAAGCTCGCGATGTCGGCGAGCATGCGCACCGCTCTGCTGGTCTACAGCGGGATCAGCGTGAAGATGATGATCGACTCCGACCTCGGTGCGGTCCTGTCGACGATGTTCATGGTCCAGTACGAGCCGAACGGCGTGGCCGGGGCGCACGACCACCCGTTCGAGGAGACCTACCTGATCCTCGAGGGCACCGTCGAGGCCACGCTCGACGGGGCGTCGTACGTGCTCGAGCCGGGCGACGTCGCGTGGGCCGGTGCGGGCGCCGTACACGGTTTCCGGAACGTCGGCGACGGACCGGTGCGCTGGCTGGAGACCCAGGCACCGCAGCCGCCGGGCCGGCACTCGTACCGCTTCGCGCGGGACTGGGACTACCTGCAACAACGACTCGGAGGAGGCAGCTGATGCGGACCGTGGTGATCGGCGGGACGTCCGGGATCGGGCTCGAGGTGGTCCGCGCCCGGGCGGCACGCGGCGACGACGTGACGCTCACCGGGCGTGACGCAGAACGGGCAGCGTCGGTGGCCGGGACCGTCGACGGGTCGGTGTCCGGGCTGGCGCTCGACCTCAACGACACGCACGGCCTGGCCGATGCGCTGGCCGGCGTCGAGAAGGTGGACCGGCTCGTGGTGGCTGCGATCGAGCGCGACCAGAACTCCGTGGCCGACTACGACGTCGACCGCGCAACGCGGCTCGCCGTGCTGAAGCTGGTCGGCTACACCGAGGTGGTGCACGCGCTACTGCCGCGGATGGACGAGGAGTCGTCGGTGGTGTTGTTCGGCGGACGCGCCAAGGACCGGCCCTACCCGGGCTCGGTCACCGTCTCCACCGTCAACGGCGGCATTGTCGGGCTGATCAACGCGCTCGCGTTGGAGATGGCTCCGATCCGGGTGAACGCGCTGCACCCCGGGATCGTCGGCGACAGCCCGTTCTGGTCGGGGAAGCCGGCCGGCGTCCTCGACGGGTACGTCTCCCGAACCCCCATCCGCCGGCTCGCGACGATGCAGGACATCGTGGAGGCGGTCGACTTCCTGCTCGAGAACCGCGGCGTGAACGCGACCAACCTCAACGTCGACGGCGGCTGGCTGGTGACGTGAGCGAGTCGCTGCGGGTCTCGGTCGTCGGCACCGGTCGGATGGGGGCGGCCATGGCCGGGCGCGCGGCCGGCGCCGGACACCGGATGACGGTCTGGAACCGGACCCGCGCCAAGGCGGAGGAGGTCGCCGCCGAGGCCGAGGCAGCCGTGGTCGTGGCCGCCACCGCCCGCGAGGCCGCGACGGACGCAGACGTCGTGATCGTGTCGCTCGCCGACGACGCGGCCGTGCGCGCGGCGTACCGCGGCGAGGACGGGCTGCTCGCCGGGCTCGGAGCGGACCAGGTGGTGGCCGACACCAGCACGGTCGCGCCCGAGACCGTTCGCGCGATGGCGGCCGACGTCGCTCGCACCGGAGCGGCTCTGGTCGACACGCCCGTGTCCGGCAGCGTCGCGAGCGTCCGGGGCGGAACGATCCTGGTCATGGCCGGCGGCGATAGCGACGCAGTGGAGCGCGCGAGACCGGCCTTGGAGTCGTTCGCGCAGCGGATCATCCTGCTCGGGCCGGTCGGCGCCGGGGCCACCATGAAGCTGGCGGTCAACGCGATGGTGTTCGGTCTGAACCAGACCCTCGCCGAGGGACTGGTGCTTGCCGAGAAGGCCGGAGTCACACGCGATCTCGCCTACGAGGTGATCGCGAACAGCGCCGTCGCGGCGCCGTTCGTGCAGTACAAGCGCGACGCCTTCGAGCAGCCGAGCTCCGTGCCGGTCGCGTTCGCCCTGGAGCTGGTGGCGAAGGACCTCGACCTGGCCACCGCGCTCGCGGACCAGGTGGGCGCCGCCGTCCCGCAGGCTGCGACGAACCGCCGGATCGTGGGTGACGCGATCACGGCCGGACGCGGCGGGGAGGACCTCAGCGCTCTGGCCGAGCACCTCCGCGGAAGCGAATGAGACGCGGACCGTTCGGACCCGGCGGGATGACGGCATGGAGCTGACCGCCGCGGCCGTCCTCGCCCGGCTCACCGAGCACGCGGACGAGGCCGAGGCGGCGAAGATCCGGACGCGCGTGGCCGAGGGCGAGCAGGTCATCGGGGTGCGGATGGGCACGCTCTTCGACCTCGCCCGGCAGGCCACCGCCCTGCCCGACGCCGAGCTCGAGAGGCTCTTCGTCGATCCGGCCTACGAGCCGCGGATGGCCGCGTTCTGCGTCCTCGACTTCCGCGCGCGGAAGCGGCCCGGTGACCCCGGCCTCTGCGCGACGTACCTCCGTCACCACGACCGGATCACCGCCTGGGACATGGTCGACCGGGCCGCTCCGCGGGTCGTCGGGTCGGCGGTCGCCGGAGGACCCTACGACGTGCTGCACGACCTGGCCGGGGTCGCTGACCCCCTGCGACGGCGCACCGCGATGACCGCGCCGCTGTGGTTCGTGAAGCGCGGCGACGACACCGACCTGGCAGCCGGGTACGCGATTGCGGCCCGGCTGTGCGCCGATCCCGATCCCGTTGTGCACAACGCGGTCGGGATCTTCCTGGCCCACGCCGACGCCCGCGACCCGGCCCGGCTCGAGGCCTTCCTCGCCGAGCACGGCGACACGATGCCGCGACCGGCGTACCGGTTGGCCACCCGCAAGCGCCGCTGATCGGCGCGCTAGCCGACCCGCAGCGCGGGCGTCGCGGCCGTGGCCTCCTCGCCCAGCACCTTGCTGGTCAGCTGGTTGAGCGCTCCATCAAGCAGCTCGGCGTCCTCACTCGAACCACCGGCCTCGGCGAGCTGCTCGACCAGCCACCGCCTCAGCTCGGTCGCGAACACGTCCCACTGCTCGCGGGCGACCTTCGTGGTGCTCCATCCCGCCGGGTCCCCGGTCAGGTAGCCGGACCGGGCTGTCTGGTCGAACGCGGGCAGGAGGACGCTGGCCGGGACCCGGCCGACGGCGGCGGTGATCGTGTCCAGGTCGGTGGGCACGCCGTGCCGTTCGCGCAGCAGCACCTGGGCCACGCACCAGGCCGCGGCCCCGTCCAGCTCGGTGCCGGACGCGATGCGGATCGCCGGGAGGTTGCGGCTGCCTTCTCGGTGCATCAGTCGTCCGACGACCCTCTCCAACGCACGATCGGGGTCGCTGCCCTCGGCCATCGCGAACCCGTCGCCCATGTCACCGGCTCCGGCCCGGGCGGCGTCCCGCAGCGGCACCTGGGGCAGCATCAGGCTGAGCAGGAACGCGACGATGCCGACGGGTGCGGCGTACAGGAAGACCGAGTGCAGCACCTCGGCGTAGGCATCCACGACGGGGGCGATGACCTCGGCGGGGTGGCTGTGCAGCAGCGCCGGTGTGGCGGCGTCCTCGGGCGCCAGGCCCGGTGACTGCGCGAATGCGGCCGGCAGGGCGTCGGCGAGCTTGTCGGAGTAGACGGCTCCGAACGCCGCCGCTCCGAACGAGCTCCCGAGCGTGCGGAAGAACGTGACCCCCGAGGTGGCGACGCCGAGGTCGCGGTAGTCACTGGTGTTCTGCACGATGATCACCAGCACCTGCATGCACAGCCCGATGCCGATCCCGAGCACGAGCATGAAAAGGGAGATCACGAAGAAGCCGGTCTCGGCGTCCATCGTCGACATCAGGAACAGGCCGAGGGTCAGCAGCAGGGACCCCACGATCGGGAACGTCTTGTAGTGACCCGTGCGACCGACGACGACGCCCGCGGCGATCGAGGCACCGAGCAGCCCGAGGACCATGGGGAGCATCCGCAGCCCCGAAGAGGTCGCCGAGACGCCGTGGACGTACTGCAGGTACGTCGGCAGGAACGTCATCGCTCCGAGCATCGCGAAGCCGACCACGAAGCTGACCACGGACGCCACCGAGAAGACCTTGCTGGAGAAGAGCCGCAGCGGGAGCATCGGCTCCTTGGCACGAGGCTCGATGTAGATGAACGCGACGATCCCCAGGAGCGAGGCGACGACCAGGCCGACGATCGTGGGAGACAGCCAGTCGAACTCGCTGCCACCGAGGCTGGTGGCGAGCGTCAGACCACCGGCCGCAACCGAGATGGCGGCGATACCCGCGTAGTCGATCGTCGGCCGCCGCAGCGTCTTCACCGACGGCATGGTCTTCGCGGCGACGCCGATCACGAGGATGCCGAGCGGCACGTTGACCAGGAAGCACCAGTGCCACGAGAGATGGTCGGTGAACAGGCCACCCAGCAGTGGCCCGATGACGGTGGTCACCCCGAAGACCGCTCCCAGCGCACCTTGGTACTTGCCTCGTTCGCGCAGCGGAACGATGTCGGCGATCAGCGCCGTCGCCGTGACCATGAGACCGCCGGCGCCGATGCCCTGCACCGCGCGCCAGGCGACGAGCCACGACATGGAGCCCGCGGCGGCACACATGAGGGACGCCACGACGAAGATCGCCGCGCTGACCTGGAAGACGAGCTTGCGGCCTAACAGGTCACCGAACTTGCCGGCGAGCACGACCGCGATGGTGTCGGTGATCAGGTAGGAGGTGACGACCCAGGAGACGTGGCCTCCGCCGCCCAGGTCGCCGACGATCGTCGGCAGCGCCGTGGACACGATCGTCTGGTCGAGTGCGGCCAGCAGCATGCCGAGCATGACCGTGCCGAAGACCAGGTTGATCTGGCGCCGGGTCAGGGCGGGTGGGTGGGGAGCCTGCACCGCCGCGGACTGAGCCATGCGCCCTCCCCTCACGCCAGGCTTCCGAATGGCCAGCGCTCTGGTTCAGCGTCCCGCAGGTCGTTTCGTCCCGCCAGTGCTCGCCGCCCGCGAGTACGGGTCACGGGACGACCGATGACCCCTCGGGCAGCGGCCGCCGGCCGGTGAGCGCGAGCACCACGTCGGCGCCAAGCCCCTGTTCGAGGGCGCTGTCCGCGGCGATGAGCAGGGTCTCGGCAAGAGCGTCGCGCGGCGGCTCGAAGGTCGTCCCGAGTGCCGCGGCGATGTCCAGCGAATGCACGGTCAGCTCGAAGATCCTGGTCGGCAGGTAGTCGCTGACCCGCATCCCGCCGCCCGCCGTCTCTACGACCGGGTCGTCGTCACCGAGCCGGTCGAGGGCCTCCTCGGCGGCGGCGCGGGAGTCGCGGAGCGCTTCCAGCGGGTGGTCGCCGAGCGCCACCCCGGCGGCGACACCGCGCTCGTGGATCGCTCCGGAGGTGTCGGCGGCCGCGATCCGGGACACCAGCGTGAAGTACTCCCCGGCTGACCGGGCCGCGATGCGCTCTGCGCGGGTGGCCAGGTAGGTCGTCACGGTGACGAACGAGCGGCCCGTGTGACCGACGAGCGCACGCAGGTCCCACTCGCCCAGCCCGGGTCCGGCGTACCGGTCCAGGGAGACCGGGGCGACCAGGTCGAGGAACGCGTCTGCGGCCGAAGCGTACGTCGCGCGCGCTGCGGACAGTGCGTCGAAGGGACCGCTCGCCATGGCTTCATGGTGGACAGGGAGGCGCACCGGCGCCACGCGCTGGCCCTCGAGGAGCCGGTGTAAGCGGCATGAAAGGCCGGCGAAAGCCTCCGGGGTGACGCTGGGGGCCATGACACATCTACGAGTGCTCACCAGCATCCTCGCGGCCGCCGTCCTCGCCATCGGCCTGGTCGCCGGCTCGTCCGGCGCGGCGTACGCGAACAAGAAGTCCGAGATCGACGTCCGTGGTGACGCCCCGCCCGCCCTGGACGTGACCAAGGTGCGGTTCCGCTACGACGCCGCCGGTGCCCACGCGCGCGTCCACGTCGCCGACCTTCGACGCAAGGGCGAGTTCGTCTTCGTGGTGATGAACCGTTCGCACTCGCTGCGCTACGGCCTGGCTGCCACCGGCCACCGGGACGGTTCGCGCACCCGCACGTTCTACCGGTACCGCAACGGCGCGGTGTCCGAACGCCGCTGCCGTGGCAGCCGCGTGCGGTGGTCGGTGAGGAAGGACGCGGTGACCCTGTCCTTCCCGAAGCGCTGCTTCCCCAAGCTGGGAAGGAAGGTCGCGATGGCGGTCGGTTCCACCAGGCACTTCCCGGACGGGGTGACCGTCGACGACGGCCCGGTGTCGAACCTCACCTCATCGGCCCGCTAGGCGGAGCGGTTCACGGCTCGACCTTCGTGGCAGACGCGGTAGCCGCATATCCCTCGAACACGTCCGCCAGCTCCCTGGGGCGGCTGAGGGCGACGCAGTGGCCGCTGGCGATCTCGTCGGGTTCGACGCCGAGGCGTTCGGTGACCAGCCGGCGGAAGAAGTCCGGCGGGAAGAAGCGGTCCTGGCTGCACAGCACGAACTTGGTCGGTAGGTTCGGCCACGCGTCCAGTGGCCATGGACCGACCATCGAGGCCTGGGACGGATGGGCCCGCTCCTTGCTCATCGCCTCTTCGGCCAGCTCTCGCGGCACGTCGTGGTAGAAGCTGACATACGGATCCGGGCTGCCGGTCAGGCCGCCATCCTTCGCTGCTTGCTGTCGTACCGCACTGCTGTATCCGGTGTTGGACCACCAGTCGTCCGGCGACTCGCCCGGGGCCGGGATCATGCCGGCTACCAGGACCAAGGCATCTGCGGCGAGCCGGTCGGCGACCAGAGGTGCCGTGAAGGCCCCATACGACTGGCCGGCAACGATCAGGTTCTCCCGGTCGCCGACGGCGTCGACCACCACGTCGGCGTGGTCGGTGAGGGTGGCTGATTCGTCGTCGGCCGGGAGGTCGGGGGCGACCACCTCGTGCCCGCGGCCACGGAGCTCGGCGGCCACCAGGTGCCAGTACCAGCCGACGTCTCCGGCGCCGTGTATCAATGCGAAAGCAGTCATGTCGTGCTCCTTGGGCATACAACGGGTCGACGACTCGGTAGACGCCTCGGTTCGAGTGGTGGCACGGGCATCACATGCCTGAGGATTCGTAGACGCCTCGGCGACCCAGCGCGGTCAGGTCGAGGTAGTTGTAGGTGCTCGTCGAGCAGGTCGCCGCCGCGGCGCGTAGGTGGAGTAGGTGTGGAAGACGCCGGCGCCGTCGCGGAGGAACCCACTGGGCCGGGCTGGTCGACGCGGTCGACTCGCCTTGCCGCTCGGGGCTTCGAGCTCCGCGGTCGCCTGGTAGTTGTACTTGACCGGCGCGACGGACGCGTCGAGCGGTGACGTGGAAGTCGTAGTTGAAGTCGCTGCGAGAGGAGTACAGGAGAACGCCGCCGCGGCCTCGAACGGATCAGGGCGGTGGCGGGGTGGCGAGGGTCGGGCTGGCGGCGCGGCTGCGGGTGGAGGTGGCCGAAGTTGTCGACGCAGCACGAGCAGCCCGGGCAGCCGTCGTCCCAGGCCGGGTCGAACATGAAGTGGTAGACGAGGAGCTGTCGACTCCCGTCGAGGAGGTCGAGGAGGGGACGTGCCGTCCGGACCGTCGAAGTTGTACTCTTGTCGACCGGGACCATCGGTAGCCGGCGCCGTGCGGCGTTCAGCGGGTCGTCGGGCGTGGTGAGCTCGCTTCTCGTCAGTGGAGAGAGCGCGCTTGCGCGCGGCCACCCAATCCTGACGTGACACGAGCGTCCGGCAGGTCCATCGGTGATCCCTTTCGTGGCAGACGAGGTGTCGGCTTGCTGTCGGTGGGGCGAGAGCCGAGGGCGGGTGCCAGGGTGATCCCTGAAGTGGGACCGGGCTGCGAGAGCGCGAGCGCTTCTGGAAGCTGAAGAAGGTGTGCTGATCCCGTACGACCAGGTTGCCCCAGCGCGGTTCGTCCGGCATGGGCGAGAGCAGGGTGCCGACCACCGGGCCGAGCACGGCACCGACGCTCCACGTGGTGGACGCGGCGCCCATGTAGCTGCCGGGTCGGCTCCTCGCCGCCCAGCTCGCTTCTGACCCGACGAACGGCCGTGGCGCTCGCGGCGGCGGGGTCCAGGCTGAGCCACGGCATCCCGAGCCGGCTCAGGTCGATGACGTCATGGGAACGCAGGGCGGCCGACAGGGACGACGAGGCTTCACGGCGTCGTCGAGGAGGGGACGTCGGTCGTCCCTCGCGGCGGCGCGTAGCTCTCGCCGGCGTCGAGTTCGACCGCGACCGCGTCGAGCGAGCCCGCCCGCAACGCACGCATCAAGTCCGCCTCGTCGGCCGACGCGAAGATCGCGGGCACCGCATCCGCCGAGCCGAGAGCGACGAGCGCGACGGCGGTCCCCAGGAATCCCACCAGCACGGTGCGCCGGCGACCGATGCGATCGGCCAGCCAGCCACGAGAAGGTGTCGAACCGAAGACCGACTCCGAGCGGGTGGATCGCGGCCGCCATCGCCGGGAGGGCCGTTGTCCTGCGACAGCTGGGCGAGGAACGACTGCGCGAGCCCGCCGGCTCGACGTCACGGCCGAGTCGGCCAGCGCCCAGACCGGGTCGGTAGCTGCACACGCCGGGGGGCCGGTCGTGTCGCGGGAGCGAGGGTGTGGCATGGCGTAAGTCGTCATGTCGATGACCCTAGGGTTCGCAGCTCATCATGAAAAGCGATGACTTCCGATCAAATCGATCGCCATGTGCCTATGCTTGGTCCATGGCTGACGTCGAGTTGCGCCACCTGCGGACCATGGCCGCGATCGCCGACGAGGGGACGTTCGGGCGAGCGGCGGACCGGCTCGGCTACACCCAGTCGTCGGTGAGCCAGCAGGTCGCCGCGCTGGAGAAGGCCGCCGGCGGCGCCGTCTTCGACCGGCCCGGAGGCCAGGCCGGTACGGATCACCCCGCTCGGCGAGTATCCGGCCCACGGCGCTCTGCTGACGAAGGCGGAGGCGCTGGCCACGCCTCGATCGCTTCCGGGCCGGCGAGCGGCCGGATCGACATCGGCACTTCCAGGGCGTACCAACTGATCTTGCCAGCGGTCGTCGCCGGCTGCTCGGCGAGCACCCCGCTGCGACATCGGCAGTCCAAGGAGGAACCGGAGGATCCGCGGATCGGAGATCTTGATCTGTTGTTCCACGACGGCCGGATCGACGGCGACGTGGAGTACGTCAAGCTGCTCGACGAGCCGTATTTCCTCGTGGCCGGGGCCGGGCTTCCCCGACGGTCCGGTACGGTGAGGTGATCAACGACGCGGCGATGGTCGCCTGGCCGCCCAATGATCATCAGACGGTGGTTGGAGCGGACGCTCGCCAGCGCCGGCGCGCTGCCACGGATCGTGTTCCGGACCGCCGGCCACGACACCGTTCCTGGCGATGGTGCGGGCCGGCATCGCTCGGCGTGCTGCCCTGGCTCGCGCTGCACGGATCCGCGCGTGGTCCGACGTCGGCTCAGCATCCTCTGCTGCGCCATCGCCCGCCAGCACCTGGACCCTGCACTGGCCGGCCGGCGCCCCCGTCGCGCTCGCGGCCCGAGCCATCGAATCGCCGTCGAGGCCACGAGGGAGAACCAGGTCGGGTGATCCGCAGCTGCTCGCCGCTGCCTGAGCCGCTTACGGGGTTTCGGGAGGCTGCGCCAGGGAGTGCAGGAGCCCGTCACTGGTGGACGATGGCCGCGCGCTCGCGCCCTGCACCGGCCCCGGGGTCGACGAGGTCGCCCAGGTCGAACCGGACCCGGTGGATGATTCCCTGGAAGCGGTTGCGCACCGGGAGGTAGTCGTCGACCACCGGCGTGCCGCGGTCGACCCCGACATTGAATGTCTCGTCGAAAGAGAAGTAGTAGGCAGTCGTGACCGGGATCCGCCCGGAGCCGACAGAGACGCCGTCGACCTCCAGGGTCGCGGTGGCTCCGCTGCCGGGCGGACCTCCGTCGTACTCGAAGCGGACGACCAGGTCGTGCCGGCCCGGCGTCATCGGCTCTTGGCCGCGGATCACGGTCAGGTCGCGACCCACGTAGTTGTAGGCATAGTGCGGGACGCCGCCGACGCAGTAGAGAGACCACCCCCCGAACCGCCCTCCCTGGGCAACGACGACGCCGTCGGTGCCGGTGACCACCTCGAGGTCGGCAGTGATCACGTGCGAGCGGTTCTTGACGTTGGGCGCGGCCTCCTCGGTGAGCCGGCCGACCCGGGAACCGAAGCTCAGGCTGGTCCGCCCGCCGTGCAGGTCGAGCCGGCCGGCCACTTCCGGGTTCTCGCGCTCGGTGACACGGTCGTCGAGCGGGAGCACGTGGTGCTTCTCGGCCTCACGGTCGAAAACCTGCTGGAGGTCGCGGAGCCGGTCGGGGCGCTGCTGGGCGAGGTCGCGCGCCTGGCTCCAGTCGGCGGCGTGGTCGTAGAGCTCCCAGACATCCTCGTCGAACGGGCGCCGGGGCGTCGCCACCATCTCCCAGGGCGTGCCGTGGCGGGTCACGGCCGTCCAGCCGTCGTGGTAAATCGCCCGGTTGCCGATCATCTCGAAGTACTGCGTGGTGCGCCGGTCCTGCGCACCCGGGTCGTCGAAGGTGTAGCGGAAGCTGGTGCCCTCGACGGGCTGCTGCGCGACGCCGCCGAACGTCTCGGGTACCGGCAACCCGGCAGCCTCGAGGATCGTCGGCAGGACGTCGATGACGTGGTGCCACTGGTGTCGGACCTCGCCCCGCGCAGCGATGCCGTTCCCCCAGCGCACGATCATCCCGTCGCGGGTGCCGCCAAGGTGCGTGAGCTGCTTGGTCCACGGGTACGGCGTGTTCATCGCCAGCGCCCAGCCGACCGGGTAGATGGCGTACGTCGTGGGGTCGCCCAAGGTGTCAAGCCGCGCGGCCATGTCGGCCGTGTCGTCCTGGATCCCGTGGCCGACCAGGTGCTCGCGGAACGTTCCCCGCGGCCCGCCCTCGCCGGAGGCACCGTTGTCGCCGAGCAGATAGAGGAAAAGGGTGTCGTCGAGCACGCCGAGCCCGTCGAGGGCATCGACGAGCCGCCCGATCTGTACGTCCGCGTGCTCCGCGAAGCCGGCGTAGGTCTCCATGAACCGGGCCGCCACCCGGCGCTCGGTCTCGTCGAGGTCGTCCCAGTGCGGCACGCCTTCGGCCCACGGCGCCAGCTCGGTCGTCGCCGGCACGATGCCGAGCTCCTTCTGCCGGGCCAAGGTGGCCTCGCGCTGGGCGTCCCAGCCGGCGTCGAAACGGCCGGCGTACTTGTCGCGCCAGTCGGCCGCGACGTGGAAGGGGGCGTGGGTCGCGCCCAGCGCCACATAGGCGAAGAACGGCCGCTCGGGCGTGATCGCCTGCTGGTTCTCGACCCAGGCGATCGCGTTGTCGACCAGGTCCTCCGAGAGGTGGTAGCCGTCCTCGGGCAGGCGGTCGGGCTCGACCGGGTAGCGACCCTGGTAGAGCTGCGGGTACCAGTGGTTCATCTCCGCGCCCATGAAGCCGTAGAAGTAGTCGAACCCCTCCCCCATCGGCCACCGGTGGAAGGGACCGGAGGGGCTCACCTCGACCGGCGGGGTCTGGTGCCACTTGCCGAACGCCGCGGTCGAGTAGCCGTTGCCCCCCAGGATCTGGGCGATGGTGGCGGCACTGGCCGGTCGGTAGCCGTGGTAGCCCGGCTCCGGCGTCGACATCTCCGACGTCACGCCCATCCCGACCGAGTGGTGGTTGCGCCCGGTCATCAGCGCCTGCCGGGTCGGCGAGCACAGGGGCGTGACGTGGAACCTGCTGTAGCGCAGCCCCTCGTCGGCCATCCGCTGCGCCGTGGGCAGCTCGCACGGCCCGCCGTACGCGGACGAGGCACCGAAGCCCATGTCGTCGATCAGCACGACCACGACGTTGGGAGACCCTGGCTCGGTTCGTACCGGGTGGATCGGCCGGGTGCCGGTGTCGACGTCGAGCGGGAGGCGGGTTCGGTCGTGGCCGGTCATGCGCGGCCGAGTGCGCGCAGGATGGCGATCACGCCGCGGTCTCGTTCGGCGATGAGGTCGTCGATGCTGCGGTTGCCTGCTTCTTGTTGGCAGCCGTGGACGACGGTGTTGCGGAGTTGGGGGGTGAGCTCGGCGGCGACCAGCCGGGTCCAGGGGGCCTGGAGGGAGGGTCCGAAGTGGTCGAGCATGTGTGCCATCCCGCCCTGGCCGCCGGCCAGGTGGAAGGTGAGCATCGGGCCGTGGATCGGCCAGCGCAGGCCGGGGCCGTCGGTGATGGAGAGGTCGATCTGTTCCACGGTGGCCTCGCCGGCGGCGACCATGTGCAGCGCCTCGCGCCACATCGCCTCCTGGAGCCGGTTGGCGATGAATCCGGGTACCTCGCGGTCCAGGGTGATCACCGACTTCCCGGCGTGCCGGAAGAAGTCGGAGGTCCAGGCGACCACGTCCGGGGAGGTCGCCAGGCCGCCGACCACCTCGACCAGCGGGATCAGGTAGGGCGGGTTGAACGGGTGTCCGACCACGGTGCGCTCGGGGTGGGCGCACTTGTCCTGCATCTGGCTCATCGGATAGCCCGAGGTCGAGGACGAGATCACCACGCCCTGGGGGGTGGCCGCGTCGATGTCGGCGAGCAGGGTGCGTTTGAGCTCGAGGTCCTCCGGGGCGCTCTCCTGGACGAAGTCCGCCTGCCCGCAGGCGGTGGCCAGGTCATCGACCACGACCAGACGGTCCAGGCTGGCCCCCTCGGCCAGCCCCAGGTCGGTCAGCGCCGGCCAGGCCTGGTCGACCAGGTGCCGCAGCCGGGTCCCGGCGTCCTCGGCCGGGTCCCAGGCCAGCACCCGGTAGCCGCGGGCCAGGAAGTAGGCCACCCAGCCACCCCCGATCACCCCGGCACCCACACACGCGACCGTCTCCACGTCCTCCGGCGCCACCCTGGCCACCCGGGTCACCGGGGCGCTCACCGGGTCGCTCACCGGGTCGCTCATCGGGTCGCTCATCGGGGCGTCAGGGCGAGGATCTCGCGGCCCTGGTCGGGGGTGGCCACCTGGGCGCCCATCCCCTCCACGATCATCCTGGCCCGCTCGACCAGCTGGGCGTTGGTGGCCTTCACCCCCCGGCTCAGGTACAGGTTGTCCTCCAACCCGACCCGCACGTGCCCGCCCAGCAGCACCGACTGGGCCACCCACGGCATCTGCATCGAACCCAGCGCGAACGAGGCCCACACCGCGTCCTCGGGGAGCTGGTGGACCATCGCGGCCAACGTCAGCGGGTCCGCCGGCGCACCGTAGGGGATGCCCATGCACAGCTGGTACATCGCCGGCGCGTCGATCAGCCCCTCCTCGACCAGCGTCTTGGCGAACCACAGGTGCCCGGTGTCGAAGATCTCCATCTCACACCGCACCCCGAGCTCCTGGATCCGCTTCGCGCCCTCCCGGAGCATGTCCGGGGTACTCACATAGACCAGGCTGCCCTCCCCGAAGTTCAGGCTCCCACAATCCAGCGTGCAGATATCCGGCACCAGCTCCTCCACATGCGCCAACCGGTCCACCCCACCGACCAGGTCGGTGCCCTCCACAAACCTCGTCGGGTCCCGCGGATCCAACACCAGGTCACCACCCATCCCGGCCGTGGTGTTGATGACCACGTCCACCTCCGAGGCCCGGATCCGCTCCACCACCTCCCGATACAACCCCACCTCCCGCGACCCCTTCCCGGACTCCGGGTCACGCACATGCACATGCACGATCGTGGCCCCCGCCCGCGCCGCCGCAATCCCCGACTCCGCGATCTGCTCCGGAGTCACCGGCACATGCTCCGAACGACCAACAGTGTCACCAGCACCGGTCAGGGCACAGGTGATCATCACCTTGCGGTTCACGTGGAGGACTCCTTCTGTGGCAGTGCGTCGAGCAGGGCGTGCAGTCCGAGATAGCTGAGGTCGCGGGCCTGTCGGTCCACGAGGAAGTCGTCGTAGGGCCACTGCGAGGTCTTGACCACGACGGCGCCGGTGCGCCGGTCGGCGCACGCGAACTGGCCTCGGCTCCCGTCGGCGGTCAGCCGCCGACCGTCGGCGTCCATCGGCCACCAGTGGTAGCCGAAGCCGGCGTGCGTGGTGATGCTGCTGGGCAACCGTCCGGGCGCCAGGAAGGGGTACGCCGGACGCGCGGCTGCCTCGACCCACTCCGAATCCAACAGCTCGCCGCCGTCCACGGCGAGCAGCGCCACGCGCGCCCAGTCCCGGGCAGTGGCGGCCAGCCCGCCCCCGGCCATCGCCACTCCGGTGCCGTCCACCGCGACGACCGCATCGCGGTTGCAGCCGAGGTCCTGCCACAACCGCGCGACGTCCTCGGGGTACGCGCGGCCGGTGGCGCGCTCGCGCACCCAGTCGAGCACCTGGGAGTCGGCGGTGCAGTAGCTGAACCGGATGCCGGGAGCCACGCCGGGCCCGACCTCGCGGAGCAGGGCGCGGGAGTCGCCGCTGGTGGCGAAACAGCCCAGGAGACGGGAGGCGAGGCTGTCCGGGTCCCGGTGGTCCTCGACCCACTCGACGCCGGTGGTCATGGTGAGGACGTCCAGTACGCAGGTCCCGTCGTACCCGGTGCCGGAGAGCTCAGGCACGAGGTTGATCACCTCGTCGGTCAGCGCCAGCGCACCCTCGCGGACCGCGCGGCCCACGACGTGGGCCAGTACCGACTTGGTCATCGACGCACCCAGGAAGAGCGTCTCGGGCCCCAGCCCCTCGGCGTACCACTCGTGGACGATGGTTCCTCGGTCCAGCACCAGCAGCGAGGTCGTCGAGGTCTCCTCAACCCACTCCGCGAGCCCGCGGGACCGGCCGGCGCCGACCACCTCCACCGCCAGGTCTCGCGCTTCCGAGGGCAGCGCGCGGTGGTTGCCGGCCGGCACCGGGACGTGGCTCCACCCCGGTTCGTGCTGCGGGTCGGTGAACGTGACCCCGGCAAGCCGCGACCCAGCGGTGGACATGGGCACTGCCGTCAGTCGATGCTCGGGCTCTTGGAGAGGAGCTGGCGGGTGTACTCCTCCCGCGGGGTCTCCATCACCGTCACGACCGAACCCGCCTCGACGACGCGGCCGGCCTGCAGGATCTCCACGCGCGCCGCGATCGACCGGACCAGGGCGAGGTTGTGCGTCACGAACAGCATGCTGATGCCGCGCTGCTGCCGGAGTCCCTCCAGCAGAGAGACGATCGAGCCCTGCACCGAAACGTCGAGGGCCGAGGTGATCTCGTCGCAGATCAGTACGTCCGGCTCTGCGGCCAGAGCCCGGGCGATCGCCACGCGTTGGCGCTCGCCACCTGAGAGCCGGTGGGCCTCGTACTTCAGCATCCTGGGACCCATTGCGACCTGTTCGAGCAAATCCGCCACGCGCTCCTTGGCCTCCTTGCCCGAGGCGATCCCGAAGAGCTCCATCGGCCGCTTGACGATCTGCTCGACGGTCAGGCGCGGGTTCAGCGAGAGGTAGGGGTTCTGGAAGATGTACTGCAGGCGCTTGCGGTTGTCCGCACTGCGCTGGCGGGCACTCTTGGCCAGCGCGTCGCCCTCGAAGGAGATAGTGCCGGTCCATTCCTTGTGCAGGCCGCCGATCGAGCGGGAGATGGTGGTCTTGCCGCTGCCCGACTCCCCCACCAAGGCCACGACCTCCGCCGTCGCAATGTCAAAGCTCACGTCGTAGACCACCTGCTTGCGGCCGTAGAAGACGTTGAGCCCCTCGACCGAGAGGATGACCTCGCGCTGCTTGTCGGGGTCCGCGTCCGGCACCGTGCCGCGGGTCATGTCCCAGGTACCGATCTCCTCGGCCCGGATGCAGCGCACGTCGTGGTCCGTCGCGAACGGTCGCAGCTCTGGCACGGACTCCTTGCAGGCGTCGACGACGAACGAGCATCGATCGTGGAAGCGGCAACCGGCGGGCCGGGCGCCAGGCGCCGGCGTGCGGCCGGGGATGCCGGTGAGGGCTCGCGCCTGGCTCAGATGTGGGATCGAGTCGAGCAGCGCCCGCGTGTAGGGGTGCGCCGGCTGTCTGAACATCGCTTGCTTGGGGCCGAGCTCGACGATCTCACCGGCGTACATCACCGCGACCCGGTCGGCGATGTTGGCGACCACAGCGAGGTCGTGGGTGACGTAGAGGGCACTGACCCCGTGGGTCCGGCACAGCTGGGCCATCGTCTCGAGCACCATGGCCTGCGTGGTCACGTCGAGACCCGTCGTCGGCTCGTCGAGCACCAGCACCTTGGGCTTCGGCAGGAACGCCATGGCCAACGCGACGCGCTGCACCTGGCCTCCCGAGAGCTGGTGGGGGTAGCGCCTCAGGAACTCGTCGTCGTTGGGCAGGCCCACCTCGGCCAGGCCTTCGCGCGCGCCCTGCAGGCGCGACTCGGTGGAACCAATGCCGCGCAGGGCCAGCAGCTCGACGATCTGCTTGCCGATCCGGATGGCCGGGTTGAGCGCGGACGCCGGGTCCTGAGGGACGTAGGCGATCTCCTCGCCGCGGACCTCGCGGACCTCCTTCCACGGCATCTTGAGCACGTCGCGACCCTCGATCAGCACCTTGCCGGAGGAGATGAGAGCGCCTGCGCGCGCGTAGCCGAGCAGCGAGGTGCCGACCGTGGTCTTACCGGAGCCGGACTCGCCGACCAGGCCCACGACCTCGCCGGGCTTCAGCACGAGGTCGATGTCGTCCACGACGCCGACGTCGCGGCCGGTGAGCGTGACGCCGAGATCCTCCACGACCAGACCGCCGGTGGGCATCTTTTCCGCGGCAGCATCCCGGGTGGTGGCGGTCATCAGTCTTCTCCCCGTTGGGCCACTTGGGCGATGCCGTCTGCCATCAGGTTGGTGCCGATACAGAAGATCGCGATCATCAGCACGGGCGCGAGGACCGCCCAGGGCTGGGTCGACAGGCCCAGGCGGTTCTCCTGGATCATCTGGCCCCAGTTGGCCGCACCCAGGTCGGTCGAGAACCCCAGGAAGCCGAGGGAGCCGACCAGCCCGATCGAGAAGGTGAGCCGTAGGCCGCCCTCGGCGAGCAAGGGTGCGTTCATGTTCGGCAGTACTTCGGCCAGGATCACCCGGCTTCGCTTCTCGCCGAGCGCCTCCGCCGCGATGACGAAGTCGCGGGACACGATGCCCAGGGCGACGCCGCGCGCGAGCCGCGCGACGCGCGGGGCGTGCGAGACGCCGACGAGCAGGATCAGGATCCACGCCGACGGTTGGTCGATGGCGGTGAGCACGAGCAGCGCGAGCAGGATCTGCGGGAACGCCAGGACCACGTCGTTGAAGCGCATGATCACCTCGTCCCACCAGCCGCCGCCGTACGCCGCGATCACACCGATCGCGGTCCCCAGCGCCATGCCGAGGATCGTGCCGAACACGGCGATGATCAGAATCTCCCTGCCGCCGTACATGACCCGGGTGAGCACGTCGTTGCCGATGTAGTCGGTGCCGAGGAAGCCGTCCTTGCTGTATGGAGGACCGGTCACTTCGTTCTCACCGTAGGGCGCGAAGTACGGCGCGAAGATGACGAACGCCACCAGCAGCAGGGTGATCGCCAGGCCGACCGTGAAGCGCTTCTGCCGCAGCGCCTTGCGGAGGGTCGAGGGCTCCGCCGGAGCAACGGCCGGCGTTGCGCTTTCGGTGCTCATGACGAGATCGCCGTCCTTGCGCGCGGCGTCAACAAGATGCTCAGCAGGTCCGCGATGAGGTTCACCACGACGTACACGCTGGCGATGATCATGCTGAGCGCCTGCACCATCGGGACGTCGTGGTTGCGCACCGAGTCGACGAGAAGGAGGCCGACGCCCGGATAGGCGAAGAGCGTCTCAACGATCACGACACCGCCCGCCAGGAAGGCCAGCTGGAGCGCGATGACCTGGATGCCCGGGACGATCGCGTTGAGCAGCGCGTGCTTGCGCATCACCACCTTCTCGGGGATGCCCTTGAGCCGGGCGAGCTCCACATAGTCGCTGTCGATGACCTCGAGCAGCGAGGCGCGGACGATGCGGGAGACGTACGGCGCCACCCACAGAACCAGGGTGAGCGTCGGCAACACCATGGCCTCCGGGTTGTCCCACGGATGCCCGGTGGGCGAGCTGATCGTCACCGCAGGAAAGACGTGGAAGACCGTCGTCGCGAACAGCGCGATCAGCAGCACGCCGATGACGAACTCGGGCAGGCCGGCCATGGCGAGCAGGATCGTCTGGATCACCGTGTCGGGGCGCCGACGCCGGTAGTGCACCGAGATCATCGCCACGATGAACGCGAGCGGGATCATCACCGCGGCCGAGAGCAGCACCAGCACCGCCGAGTTGAGCACGCTGCCGGAGATCAGCTCGGACACCGGCTGCTGGTTGGCCAGCGACGTTCCCAGATCCCCGGTGAACAGGCCACCCAGCCAGTCGAAGTAGCGCTGGACCACGCCTGCGTCGGCGTTCAGCTGGTCCTCGAGCTGGGCGACGCGCCCCGGGTTGGAGTTGTAGTCGCGACCGAGGATCGCACGGACGGGGTCTCCCAGCGCCGCCGTCGCGAGGAACACCAGGATGGAAACCAGCCAGAGCGTCAGCACGGCCAGGCCAAGCCGCCGGGCCAGCCACACGGCCCAGGCCACAGCGCCGTGCCGGCCCCGCGGCGGTGCGACCTCCTCGAGTGGATCCGGGACGAGTGTCGCCATGTCGGTCATGTCAGACCGAGACCTTGTTGAACTTGTAGGAACCCAGCGGGAGGTACTTGCTGGGTTCGAGGCCCTGGACGTTCGCGCCATAGCCGTCGACCTGTTGACGGAAGCCCCAGATGATCAGGCCACCCTCGTCGTACTCGATCTCCTGCGCTTGGTGGAGCAGGTCGGCCCGCTTGGCCTCGTCGAGCTCCTGGGCCGCCTGGTTGACGAGGTTCCGGTGCTCCTCGTTGTCCCAGTGCGTCTCGTTGTACGTGCCGCCCTCGGCCGGCGGGAACGTGCCGACCACGGCCTGCGGGATGTAGTTGCGCGTGTTCCAGAAGTCCTGGGCAAAGGGGTAGGACAGGTAGGTGTCGTCGTAGAACGGCGTCTTCTTGGTGACCTTCACCTCCACGCCGGCCTCCTTGGCCTGCTCGACGAACAGGTTGGCGGCCGCCGGGGCGACCGAACCGATGTCGTCGCCGGTGAAGAGCTCGACCTGGAGGCCGTCCTGGCCAGCTTGGCTGAGCAGCGACTTGGCCTGGTCGATGTCCTGCTCGCGCTGGGGCAGGTCGCTGGCGTACGCCACGTCGAACGGCGCGTAGAGGTCGTTCCCCAGAGAGCCGTAGCCGCTCAACGTCTGGTCGATCATCTGCTGACGGTCGACGATCAGGCGCATCGCCTGGCGGACGCGGACGTCGGAGAACGGTGCGACGTCGACCCTCATGGTGAACGGAACCCAGGCGCCGGTCTCGGAGACCAGCGCACCGCCGCCGGCGCCCTTGATCGTGTCGATGAGGTTGTAGGGCAGGTTGTCGACCGTCTGGATCTGGCCGGCCTGGAGCGCGTTGACCTTGGCGCTGTCGTCGGCGAAGTCCTGGATCTGCAGCTCGTCGACGAATGCCGCGTCGCCCCAGTAGTCGGCGTACTTGGTGAAGGTGCTGGTCTTGCCGGGGTCGAACGACTTGTAGGCGAAGGCGCCGGTGCCCACGGGGTTCGCGACGTCGAAGTCGGTCGGGATGATGCCGACGGTGTACTCCGCCAGCAGCCCGTCGAGGATCGCGTAAGGCACTTTCAGCACCAGCTCGAGCGTGGTCGCATCGACCACCTTCGTGGACTCGAAGTCGAGGATCTGGGAGAGCTGACCGCCCCCGGACAGCGGCGCCTTCGGGTCGGCGAGGCGCTGGATGCTGAACCACGCGTCCTCGGCGGTGACGTCCTTGCCGTTGTGGAAGGTCACGCCCTCGCGCATCTTGACAGTCCACTTCTTGCCGTCAGGGGACGACTCGACGGACTCGGCGAGCGCCGGCTCGAGCTCGTAGTTGCTGTTCCAGAACAGCAGTGGCTCGAACAGGTTGCTCACCCGTGCGATGTCGGGGTTGGTGACCGGCGCGTGCGGGTCGATGGTGTCCTTGGCGCCACCGCCGGTGGCGCCGTGGATCAGGATGCCACCGGTCTGCTGCGGTCCGCCGCCCCCGTCATCACCTCCGCAGGCGGTCAGGAAGCTGCTACCGGCGACGGCAGCGGCGCCGAGGCCCGAGTACTTGAGCAGCTGGCGGCGAGAAAACTCCAGGTTGCGACGCGGGATCTGGTTCACTTGGTGACTCCCTGGTGCACTATGCGAACAGCCGAGTGTGATCTAGGCAACATAACGGCGGTCGTTGTGCTGGTCAATGAGCCAACGGGAAGGGAGACGGGAATGTCACAGACCTCAGAACGCCGGCCGGGGTCGACCCGGGTGCAGTCGGTCGAGCGGGCCGCCGCTCTTCTCCGAGCCGTGGCGGCCGCCACCGGCCCCGCCGGCTCTGCCACCGCACTGGCCGAGGCAGTCGGGCTCAACCGCACGACGACGTGGCGCATCCTCACCACCCTCGAGCAGGAGCGACTGGTCACCCACGACAAGGAGACCGGCACGTACTCGTTGGGATTCGGGCTGATCGACCTTGCCGGCCAGGTCGACGGCGACGTCATGGTGCGCTCGGCACGCGTGGTGCTGCAGCGCCTTGCCGGCCAGGCGAGGGAGACCGCCGCCCTGGCCGTCGTGCGCAGCGGAGTGCTGACCTACGTCGCCGAGGCGACGGCCGACACCGTGGTGACGGCAGGATGGCAGGGCCGACAGGTCGCGGTGCACGCCACATCGACGGGCAAGGTCCTCCTCGCCTACTCGCACCCCGCCGAGCTCCGCGTGCACCTGCGACTGCCACGCGGTGGGCGTCTACCTCGATTCACCCCGTCGACGATCACCTCGCTCGCCACCCTCGAGAAGGAGCTCGCACTCACTCGCGATCGCGGGTACGCCGTGTGTCGAGGTGAGTTCGAGAGCACGGCCTGGGGTGTGTCGGCCCCGGTGCTCGACGCTGCCGAGCGTCCGGTCGCGGTCGTCAGCGTGTGGGGACCCAGCGAGCGGCTCACTGAGGACCGATTCGAGGCTCTCGGCGCCCTGGCCATGGCGAGCGCCTCCGAGATCGCCGGACGGCAGGCATCGGCGTGACTACCTGGTCCTCACCAAGACCGCGACGCGACCTGGCTTGAACGTGGCGTGGACGCTTCGATCACATGCCACTGGCGATGGCGATGAAGACGATGAGAACAACCAACGCCACGAAGGACACAGCCAAGAAGTACACGCCGTGAACGCGAAGCCCGATGCCTTGGCTGTGGCCGCGGGCCACGTTTTCAGTGTTGGTACTTGCAGGGGCCGCAATCGCTTCGGGCGAGAGCAGATGCTTCCGCCTTGCGGAGGGCCCGGTTTCGTTCCTACCCATGGGGATCAGTCCTGCATTCTTGGGTTGATGAGCTCAACGGATCTGGACGTGGTGGCTGGGGCGTCGGTTGACCGCACTGAGCGTCCATAGCGAGGGTGCGGCGCAATCCACCGTCGCCGTTTGCGGGTCACTGTCGAGGTACATGCAATTGATTCGTCGTGGACCGCCGCCTAGATCGGTCCTCGGGTCAATTCCTTCGCCCGAGTGACGAGGCCACCCGGGTCGGATCGCACTCAATCCCGTGATGTTCTCGCCGACGCAGCAGCACTCCCACTTGCCGCTGTCGACCACGCGCCAGTCCAGCAGCAATCCGGCGCCTGGTCTGAGTCGAGCAGGTCGCCGTCGACCCAGACGTGCATCGGCCGTGCTTCGGCGCGATGTGCCCGCGCTGCCCGGATCGCCACGGTGGGCGATCCGCATAATCGATATCGTGATCGTCTCCCATCAAGGCCGGCTGATCTTCCTGAAGACCGTCAAGACGTCCGGCACCAGCGTCGAGATCGCACTGTCGCGCGTCTGCGGTCCCGATGACACGATCACGCCGATCTCTCCCGAGGACGAGAAGCTGCGCATCTCCCTGGGTGGCCGCGGCCCGCAGCTCTACGCGTCTCCGCCGCTGCGAGCCAAAGCCTTCAACCACATGCCCGCCCGCAGGGTGCGTCGAGCCGTCGGCCTCGAGGTCTGGAACAGCTACTTCAAGTTCGCGATCGAGCGGAACCCCTGGGACCTCGTGGTCTCCCTCTACTTCTGGCGGTTCCGCAACGTGGGAGCGCCGATGCCGTTCGACGAGTACGTCGCCGGACCGGCGGTGGAGAAGCTGGCAGAGTCCAACGCGAAGGTCTACCGGATCCGTGGCGAGATCGTCGCCGACCGAATCTGCCGCTACGAGTCGCTCGGCGCCGACCTAGCCGAGGTCTGGGCGGAGCGCGGACTGCCCGGATCACCCGAGTTGCCGCACGCCAAGGCAAGTTCACGTCCGGAGCGGACCTCGTATCGGACGCTCTACTCGACTGCCTCCCGCAACCGGGTGGAGACGGTCTTCGCCGCGGTGATCTCGGACCTCGGCTTCGAGTTCTGAGCGAATCGTCGGCCCCTGGGACACGCGGCAGGTGCCGCAGGGGTGTCCGGCGTCGGGCGGTCGTAACCAAACTCCCGCCGGGTTTCGCGATGAGATCCTTTCTGCGGCGAATCGGCCTTCCGACTCCCGGTTGGGCTGCGGCGCTGGCTTCGCGTGTGTGGATGCTCAGGGATTGAAGCTCATGCTGGTGCGGGACGATACTCACGAGAGGAGCGACGTTCGGGCGCCGCAGAATGAGAGGGCGTCATGGGAACGTACGAGCACACGGTCGACACGCTCGAGCGGGAGCTGAACGCGATCGAGCAGGCCTTCCGCAACCTCAACGAGGAGGACTGGCAGCGGTCCACCCGTCTGCAACCTTTGGACCCCTCGTTGAAGCTCTGGACGATCTTTGAGCTTGCGGGCCACTTCGACATCTCGATTGGCCTGACCCGGATGCTCATCGCCGACCCACAGCCGGGCGGACAGCCCGGGCGGGACCGGACGAGCTTCTTCATCTTCCCGCGCAGCGAGGTGGCACCCGTGGTCTACGACTACGCCTACAAGATGGTCGAAGGTAAGTCGCCGACCGACATGCCGGATGTCCTGCACGAAACGTTCTCCAAGACCATCGTCGAGGCACGGTCCAACCCAGCCGACACCGTCGGGCCCGGCTACTACGCCCTGATGCGGCTGGATGAGTTCGTCACCAGTCGGGTCGTGGAGGCAGTGATACACGGGCTCGACCTTTCCGACGCCCTGGGCATCGACCCGCTCGCGAGCGAAGAGGCGGTCACGATTGCGGCCCAGGTGCTCGACGACCTGCTCGCACGTCGAACCGTCGCCGGACGCCCCGCGAACCTGTCAGACAACCGCGAGTGGGTGCGCGTTGCATCCGGGCGGGCCGCGCACGACGACCCCAGGCTCCCCCTGATCGGCTGAGAACACCAAGGAACGACGAGATCCACAAGGACTCATCGACTCTTGGACCGAGTCCTTGGTCGGGCGCAGCCTCGACTGGTCCGCACACGCCCTCCGCGGCCCGCGTCATACCGACGCGGTACGACCAGCATCTCGCGAGCGATGTTGAACCGCAGTGGGCCACAGAGGGCTCGCGCGTGACCGGATCCACCTCGGCAATTCCTGCGCCCTCAGCCTGCCAATTCGGTTGTGCGGAACCTACGCGGCGCACACTGCTTTGTCGGCTGAGGGGATGCGAACAACATGTCGCACAATTGTCGACGGATCTTCACAAGGATCGAGGAAAACCCCGAGAGATAGGGGCGATTGTCGACGTGGGGCGGGCACGAGGCTGCGCGCTCGTAGCCGAGTTGAAGACGAGCACATTTATCCTGCACTGATGGGTGTTGAGCGCATGCAGATCGTTCGTCGAGGCCTGGATGACGCCGCGCTCGCCGCGCTGCTGGAGGAAGCCCTTGTCGAACTGAGGGCTCGGTACGGGCCGCAGGTGAAGTCGCCAGTCCTGCCGAATGCTGAGTACTACGTTGCATATCGCGGGCCGGCAGCGTCTGGCTGCGGGGCGCTCCAGCAAGTGGCCGCAGGACTTGCTGAGATCAAGCGAATGTACGTGCCGGCACGCTATCGCGGTCATGGGATCGCGCGCGGCCTCTTGCACCACCTGGAAGGACGCGCGAAGCTCTCAGGTTTCGCTCGCGTTCGTCTGCAGACCGGCACGCACCAGCCGCAAGCGCTTTCGCTCTATGAGCGAGCCGGATATCTGCCGACTGAGCCTTGGGGTCATTACGCCGCAGACCCGAACGCTCGGTGCTTCAGCAAGGCCCTGCCATAGACGGGCTACCGCAGTCAGCTATCCGCGAGGTGACACAAGATGACCCCAGCGATGATCAACGTGACGCCAGCCGCAACGTGCTGACCGGGTCACTCCTGAGCACGATTCCGTGCGCGACAGCGCCGGTGGTCGCGTCGCCCCGGGCGGAGAGCCCGTTCGGGGCCGCTTGCGGCGGGTCAGGTCCAGGCTACGAACGAGACCGCTCGGTTATGTCGCACAGGACCACCTGCGAAAGCAGCCGACGAAACTGCGCGAACTCCTCGTCACCGATCTGTCCGGCGAGACGCGACTCGATCCGCGCGAGGATGCGCCACGCCTCAGCCTGCTGGGCGCGCCCATGCTTCGTGATCGCGCTCAGTTTCCCTCGCCGGTCTCGGGGATCGCGGCGACACTCGACACACCCGAGGGCCTCGAGCTCGTCAACGAGTCGGCCGATGTACTGCTTGGGCTGGCGACAGAGGTGGGCCAACTGGGTGAACCGCTGGTCCGAGCTGACAAGATGTGCCAGCACCACACCGTGACGGGCGCGCAAGCCCGGCCAGGAGCTCTGGCTTGGGCCGGCCGACCAGTCTTCACGGAGTCGCAGGTACTTGCGTGGTCGCAGGTACTTGCGTGGCTTCCCGTTGACGAGCAGTGACGGTCCTTGGCCTCGCCCGACGCGCGCTCACCCGTCGAGGTGGACGCCAGGCCCGCTCAGCCGCCCGAGACCCGCATCGTCACGTCGACGGCAGGCACCAGGTACGGGGTGTCCTCCTTGAACCACATGCTGGCGTCGTACCTCCCGACCTCCTGGTTGCCAGCGGCCAAACGAAGCGAGACGTGAACGCTCCGGCCGGGCGGGATCGTCAAGGTGTCGCGGTCCTCGGAGAGCCACGGCACGTCCTGGGGCCTGCACGCGCCGTAGGTCGGCAGCATCTGCGTGGCGTTGCCCGGCGTGAAGCCTCCGACCGACCCGCCGATCCGGAACAGGCCGCAGGCGCTGCCGCCACGGTAGAGAACGTGCCTGGCCGCGGGCAGCGGTGCCCACGCGTCGTCGTCCGGGTCGTAGATCCAGCCCTGGTTGGTGACGGCGTTGCCGGTGACGCCGCCGGAGACGAGCAGCCGGTCGTACGACGCGGTGTATGCCATGCCCCACAGGTTGACCGGCAGGTCCGCCTTCCGCGTCCAAGTGTCGGTCGCCGGGTCGTAGGCATAGGTCCGGTTCGTGACCTGGGTCGAGGTCCGCGCGATGCCGCCGGTGCAGTAGACCTGGCCCTCCAGCGCGCCGCACGCGAGGTGACCACGGCCCTCCGGGTACGCGGCGAGCGTGGCCCACGTGTCGGTCCCGGGGTCGTAGCGCTGTACGGCATTCTCCCCGCAGGCGTTGGTGCACCCGCCGACGAGGTAGAGCTTGCCGTCCAGGACCGCACGGCCCGCTCCGGCGACGCCGACCGGTGCGTCGGCACCAGTGCTCCAGGCGTCACTCGCCGGGTCGTAGATGAGCATCGACTTCGACGCCCACTCGAGCTCCGGCCACCCAGTCGCCACGTAGAGCAGACCGTCAATGACGGCGGCGGCCGCCGACTCCCGCTCGTCCGGCAACGGCGCGATGGCCTCCCAGGTCCGCGACGCCGGGTCGTACCGGTGCGCCGTGTTCGTGATCCTGATGCCGTCGACACCACCGACGGAGTAGACCGTGCCGTCCTCCTCCGCCACCGCGTTGTCCATGATCCGGGTGGGATAGTCGCCGAGTTCCACCCACGGGCTCGCCGGCGCCTCCGGGACCTGACCCTTCGGGCCGTGTCCGTCGAAGGCCAGGGCCGAGAAGTCTCCCTCGACCCGGACGACCTTGCCGACGGACGTGAGGCTCCCGGTGTCGAGCTGCGGACTCAGCCCCGACTGCTCGCGGAGCCGGACGGTGACCGGAGCGGACCCCGTGTTCCTCAGCGTCACCTTCTCGGTGCTGGAACGGCCCCGGCGAACGTCCTCGACGACCCGGTCGGGCCGGATCTGCAGCTCTCCGGCCGTCAGGGAGTACGACGTGGTCGCGACCTGTCCGGACGTGACCTTCACGTGCCTGGTGTGGGTGCGGTACTCGTGCGCGCTCGCGGCCAGGTGGTGCCGCCCTGGGCCAGGGACGAAGAGCGAGAAGAAGCCGTCGCCGATCTTGGGGTCGCGCGGAGTGGCGATCGTTTGCGTGACCACGTCCGGGTCAGTGGCGTTGGCGACCCGCGCGCCGTCCACCGCCCGGCCGGTGTTGTCGTCGCGCACGTTGCCGACCACCAAGCCTCCCTCGACCGGCCCGCAGGTGCGGCGGCCGACGTAGATGTCGTCGAGCTGCCACATGACCGAGCTGAACCGGGCGGGGAAGTAGCGGAACCGGATCCGGACCTGTGACCGGCCAGCGGCCTGCGGGATCGGCACGACGGTCTCGCGGGGTCCCCGGACGCTGCGGTCCTGGTGCAGCACCGTCTCCCAAGAGGCGCCCCCGTCGAGGCTCAGCTCGACGTCGGCGTTCTCGACGATCGTCGTGAAGTGCTGACGGAACCCGATGACCGGCTGGTCGACTCCGCTCAGGTTGATCGACGGTGTGGTGATGCTGGTGTCGATCGACACACCGAGACCGGGGCTCTGGGCGAACGCGAACGCGCCGGCGCCGCCGGTCATGTTGGTGACCGGCTCGCCGAGACCGTTCTCGAACGCGTCACCGAAGCGCCAGGTGTGGCCGCTGCCGTTGTCGTCGCTGGTGGTCCAGCCGACCGGCAGGCCATGGGCGAGATCGGTGCCCAGGCCCTCGTAGTGGTAGCCGTACCCCGGGGCCACGCAGGACGGCTGGAGCACCGCCGGCGCCGTCAGGTCGAGCCTGGTGTCGCGGTGGCTCAGGGAGACGTCGGCGGTGACCGGCTGGTAGCCGTCGACCTGCGGGGTGGCGGTAACGGCGTACGACGCTTCGACCGGCAGCGAGATCGCGTAGCGCCCGGTGGCCGGGTCGGTGTACGTCGTCGCCGCGGGAACTCCGTGCACCGAGACCTGCGCGTACAGCGGCCAGCCCTGGCCACTGCCGTCGGTCACCCTGCCGGACAGCTTGACGCGCGGCGTGGCCCGCATCGACAGGTCGAGCGTCGTTGTCTGGTCGCTGACCACCGTCGCGGTCGACTGGAGGTCGGCGTACCCGAAGGCCGAGGCGCTGATCGCGTAGTCGCCGGCCGGGAGCGCGACGCGGTAGGTGCCGTCGGCGCCGGTCACCCGCTCGCGGGACACCGGGCCTGACACCGCGATCCGGGCACCACCGATCGGGTCCCCGGTGCCGGCGTCGACCGCGTGCAGGTTCAGTGTGCCGGTGTCCTGTACGGGTGCCGCGTCGACGAGGGCGAGTGCGTCGAGCCGGCCCTCGCCGTACACGTTGTTGTCGTCGTCGGTGCCGCCGCACTCGGCATCGGGCGCGTCGGTAGCGCTCCCGTCGAGCAGGTCGCGGGTGGCGTCGACGTCGCCGAGCAGCGCGGGTGCCGCGGACCAGAGCAGCGCCACCGTGCCGGCCACGTGAGGGGCGGCCATCGAGGTACCGCTTGCGACCCCGTAGCCATTCCCGGGGATCGAGGAGCGCACGTCCACCCCGGGCGCCGACAGGTTGGGTTTGGTCTCACCGTCCTGGCCGACGCCGCGGCTGGAGAAGTCGGCGATGCTGTTGCCGGCGTCGTAGGCGCCGACGGAGTAGTTGCTGGTGCGACTGCCCGGCGTGCTGGCCGTGTCGCAGGTCGGGCCGAGGTTGCCGTTGGACCACACCCCGAAGATGCCAGCCGCCGCCCACGCGTCGGTGATGTCCTGCATGAACGGGTCGGTGGAGGGCAGCTCGTAGCCCCAGGAGTTGTTCACGATGTTCGGTCGCATCGCCGGGTCGGCGTCCGTGCCGTCGGTGCGGGTGGGGGCCAGCAGCCACTGGCCGGACGCGATCAGGGCCTCGTCTGTGCAGGTGGCGCAACCGTTCGCCGCAATCCACCTGGCTCCCGGTGCGACACCAACCTGGTTGCCCACCCCGTCGTCGCCGACCATCGTGCCCATCGTGTGGGTGCCGTGACCGTGCTCGTCGCATGGCGCACCGTCACAAGTGTCCGAGGCGTCGAACCAGTTGTAGTCGTGGGTGAAGGTCCCGTCGCCGTTGTTGCCGCGGTACTGGCCGACCAATGCCGGGTGGTCGTACTGCACGCCGGTGTCGATGTTGGCGACGACGATGCCCGCCCCGGTGTCGTCGTACTGCTGCCAGACCTGGTCGGCCTTTATGTTGTGGATGCCCCACTCGACGGTCTCGGCGGCCTGTTCCTGCTGATCGGGCGTCAGTTCGGGAACCTCGTAGGTCCGGGTCGGGTAGAGCCCCGCAACCGACGGCTCGGACGCAAGCTCTGCTGCGAGGTCGGCCGACCCGTCCGGCACATAGATCGCGTTGGTCGCCCAGAACGACTGGTACTCGACCCCGTCGGCGTCGAGCTGCTCGCGCACGTCGGCCTGGCTGGCGCCCGCCGCGTCACGCAACGCCTTGACCACCGCGGCCCCGCGCGCGGACCAGTCGTCGAGCGCCTCGGCCCTCGAGAGGTCGGGACGCTCGTCGAACCGGACCCAGAAGTCGGCCGCGCCGTTGGCATCCAGCCGGCGCTCCAGCTTCGGCCGGATCTTCTCGCCGCCATCCGGGTCGAGACCGGCCGCAGGTGCAGCGGGGCCGGCGAGGGCCGGGAGGACGCCGAGGCTGAGAGCGAGTGCGGCGAGTGCCGCCGTTACGCGTGAGGGGGACACCCCGGGGACTTTAGGGATCGGGATGGGCAGAAGCCGGGCGCGTCGTGGGCACAACTCGATCACTTCGCATTTGTCGTCCAGCGACTGGAAGAAGTGTTGTAAGGGTGAGGGCATGGTGGTGGCTATGGACCGGGCGGCGATGCTCGAACATCTGGGGTTGACCAACACCGAGGCCCGGGTCTACCTGCACGTGCTCGAGCAGTCGTCGCTGTCGGCCGCTGAGGTCGCCGAGTTCGCCGGGATCTCGCGCAGCAACGCCTACGTGGTCCTCCGCTCGCTCGCCGAGAAGGGCCTGGTCGACGCTGGCGCCGGCTACAACAGCCGCTATCAGCCGGCACCGCCCGAGCGCGCGCTCGACCAGCTCCTGGAGCGGGACAGGGCCGTGCTCGCGGAGCGTGAACGGCGGGTCCGCCGCATCCTCCCCGAGCTTTCCGAGGTCTTCGACCAGCGCGGGCCGGTCGACGGCGAGCTGGTGGAGATCCTGCGGACGCCGGCCGTGGTCTCCGAGCGGTTCGACCGGCTCCAGACCGAGGCCCGGGAGAGGATCGACATCGTCGTCCGCGGACCCATCGAGATCGGTGGCCCGAACCAGGCCGAGATCGACGCGTTGCGGCGGGGGGTGCGTGCCCGAGCGATCTACGAGCAGGCCGCGTTGGACCACCCGGCCATGGACGAGCACCTCGGCACCTGGGTGGGCCAGGGCGAGCAGGCTCGTGTGTTCCGCGGCCAGCTTCCGATGAAGTTCGCCGTCTTCGACGGCCAGACGGTGCTCATGCCCCTGGTGGCACCAGGAGTGTCCGGGGTGGTCGTGATCATCGTCCGCAACGCCGAGCTCGGGGCGGCGCTGGGCTATCTCTTCGACACCATCTGGGGGCAGGCGACCCCCCTCGATGCGTTCGTCCATGCGACGAGCGGCGAGACGCGATGACAGCCGGACCGGCGGTTCCCGCGTCGCCGGTGGTCGTCTGCATCACCGAGACCCCGGAGGACCGCACCCGGTTGGCGGCGATGTTCGACGGCGTCGGGGTGCTGGTGATGGCCAGCGACGCGGCCAGCGCGAGCAGCTTTCTCGGCACCCTGGGCGAGCGGCCGGGTCCCGACCCGATCCAGCTCGGCCATCTGACGGTCGACCTCGCCCAGCTCAGGGCCACCTGGTCCGACCGGCCGTTGAGTCTCACGGTCCACGAGATCAAGGTGCTCGGCGCGCTGACTCGCCATCCCGGCCGGGTGTGGACCTACCGCCAGCTCCACGACGAGGTGTGGGAGCGGACCTACTTCACCGGGCCCACCGCGGTGCAGTCGGTCGTGAAGCGGCTGCGTCGCAAGCTGCGCGGCATCGGTGCCTCGCTGCAGGTGGAGGCGGTGCGAGGGCTCGGGTTCCGGATCACGCCCGAACAGGGCAGCAGAACGGCGTAGCCCAGCCCCCCATCGCCAGGCAGGACCGGTGCTCTCCCCTCAGCTCGAGCCAAAACCAGATCGGGTAGCCATCACCCGCCAGCGCGGGCAACGTGCACATCACGACCAGCATCTCGCGAGCTGAGGTGAACCGCAGGGCGCCACCAGGGACTCGCGCTGAACCGAGTGCCTCTCCGGACCCGAGGGCTCGCGCGTGACCGGATCCGCCTCGGCAATTCCTGCGCCCTCAGCCTGCCAGTTCGGTTGTGCGGAACCTGCGCGGCGCCCTGAAAGCCTGGCACACGTATATGGCACAGGCTCCCTGTGGAACGCCACCCCCACGGATCTGGCCGAACCCAACAACTGGACTACGACTCAGCGTTTCCGCTGGTCAGAGCCCGTTTCGGTTGGTACCCCCGACCGGATTCGAACCGGCGCTACCGCCTTGAGAGGGCGGCGTGCTAGGCCGCTACACAACGGGGGCCTGATCAACCTGCGGAACTCTATCGAGTACCGGAAGGAGCGGCCAAATTGCCGCTCTTCGCTGGGATACTAGGACTCGAACCTAGACTAACTGGACCAGAACCAGTCGTGCTGCCAATTACACCATATCCCACTGTCTTACTGGTGTTCGGCTTCTCCTGACGAGGCGCTCACGCGCTCCGGACGAGCCGACGGGAAACCTTACACGCGCCCGCTGGGGGCCTCCAAAACGCCCGGAGTCGTCCTCGTTTGGAGGCCGATCCGGCGGCTCGTCACCACCGCCAGACCGAGGTAGACCAAGGATTGGGTGAGGGTCACCGGGATGCTCCACCAGGTCCCGCCGGTCGGGTTGAGCGCCGAGCTCATGTCGCCGTAGGCGAGGGCCAGCCCGAAGGCCAGCCAGTTGTTCAGCACGTGCATGGCGATGCCGGCCTCAAGACCCCCGGTGAGGATCACCAGGGTCCCGGCCACCAGGCCGAACGCGAGCCGGTCGAAGAAGATCGGCCAGCTCTGGCCGAGGCCGTGCGCGAGCGCGAACAGCACCGCGGGCACCGCGACCGCGACCCACACCTGCCCGATCATCCCGCCGAAGGCCTGGGCGAGGTAGCCGCGGAAGGCGTACTCCTCCCCCGCCGCCTGCAGCGGGGTCAAGAGCAGCACGATCAGCGCGAAGTCGCGGGTGGTGCTGGTGAAGTCGTTGAGATCGCCCGACATCTCTGCGCCGCCCTGCTCGGGCAGTAGTCCCGAGACCACGAGCGTGGCGGCGAGTGCCATCACGGCCAACCCGAGACAGGTGGCGAACCAGCGCCAGCGGATCCGGGGTGCGACCGAGGCCAGCCAGCGCGGCGGCAGGCCGTGCACCACCCGGCTGATGACCCAGGTGACCGGGATCGCGCTGGCCAGGACCAGGAACACGTAGGCCAGTCCTGCCGGCGTGACGTTGTCGGTGTCGATCAGCCGGTCCAGACTCGCCTCGACGTCGGCTCCGGTCACGGCGTACCCGATCGCGAACGCCGCGAGCACCACGAAGGGCGCGAGCACGACGACACCGAACGCCAGCGTCACCACGCCGAGGATTGCCCGCCACGCGGCTCCCGGACGAGCGCGGGCGCGGTGGATCCGGTGGTAGGGCAGCCCGCCCGGCTCGGCCTGGGTCACCGCAACGCGCTCTGGAGCCTTGCCATGCTCCGGTCCCGGCCGAGGAGCTCCATCGACTCGAACAGGGGCGGCGACACCCGGCGCCCGGTGACCGCCACCCGCACCGGCCCGAACGCGTTGCGCGGCTTGAGCCCGAGCCCATCGACGAGGGCGGCCTGGAGAGCCTCCTGGATAGCCGCAGTCGACCAGGGGTGTACGCCGTCGAGCGCGTCGTACGAGGCCTGGACGGCCTGCCGACCCTCGTCACCGAGCAGCTTCTCCACGTCGGCCGGGTCGCGGGTGAACGACTCCTCGTCGACGAAGAGGAAGCCGAGCATGTCCGCCGCCTCGGTGAGCTTGTTGATCCGCTCGGCGACCAGCGGCATCGCGAGCTCGAGCAGCTGCGAGTCGGCGTGGTGGACCGGGTCGGACACCACGCCGGCTGCCTTGAGGAACGGCAGTACCCGGTGGGTGATCTCATCGCAGGAGAGCAGCCTCATGTGGGCGGCGTTGATCGCGTCGGCCTTCTTCAGGTCGAAGCGCGCCGGGTTGGGGTTGACGTCGCGGATGTCGAACTTCTCGACCATCTCCTCGAGGTCGAACACATCCCGGTCGGCCGCGATCGACCAGCCCAGCAGGGCGACGTAGTTGAGCAGTCCTTCGGGAAGAAAACCCGCATCCCGGTAGCCGAGAGCGTTGGCCTCGGGATCGCGCTTGGAGAGCTTCTTGTTGCCCTGCCCCATGACGTAGGGCAGGTGCCCGAACTGCGGGGCCGTTCCGCCGCCCACGCCGATCTCGGCGAGCGCCTGGTGCAGCGCGATCTGCCGCGGCGTGCTGGACAGCAGGTCCTCGCCGCGCAGCACGTGGGTGATCTCCATCAGCGCGTCGTCGACGGGTGCGACCAGCGTGTAGAGCGGGTCACCGTTCGCACGGCACAGCGCGAAGTCCGGCACGAACTGGGTCTCGAACGTGATGTCTCCGCGCACCAGATCGTCCCAGGAGATCGAGCCCTCGGGCATCCGGAAGCGGACGATCGGCGAGCGGCCCTCGGCGCGGAACGCCGCGACCTGCTCCTCGGAGA
Organism: uncultured Actinomycetota bacterium; assembly: GCA_963729095.1. Classification (GTDB taxonomy): domain Bacteria; phylum Actinomycetota; class Actinomycetes; order Propionibacteriales; family Nocardioidaceae; genus Nocardioides. The sequence continues at coordinate 181,084 of CAVSMX010000048.1, forward strand.
GCTCGCGGCAGTGGCCGTCGTACCCCATCACCTTGGAGCCGGACGCCTTCCGGCGGGCGTCGACCTCCTCGGTGGTGCAGTAGCAGTCGTAGGTGTACTTCGACTCGTGCAGGCGCTCGAGGACGTCGCGGTAGATCTCACCGCGCTCGGACTGTCGGTAGGGACCGTGGCCGCCGCCGACCTCGGGCCCCTCGTCCCAGTCGAGGCCGAGCCACCGGAAGAGGTCGAGCAGGGCGTCGTAGGACTCCTGGGTGTTGCGCGAGGCGTCGGTGTCCTCGATCCGGAACACGAACGTCCCGCCGTGGTGGCGTGCGTACGCCCAGTTGTAGAGCGCCGTGCGCACGAGACCCACGTGGGGGCTGCCGGTCGGGCTGGGGGCCATCCGGACGCGGACCTTGGTCACCGTTGCACCACCTTGTTCGTCAGGGAGCCGAGGCCGGCGACCGAGACCTCCACCTCGTCGCCCACCTCCATCGGGCCGACACCTTCGGGGGTGCCGGTGAGGATCACGTCGCCGGGGAGCAACGTCATCACGCTGGAGACGTAGGCGATCAGCGTGGGGATGTCGAAGATCATGTCTGCCGTGGTGCCGTCCTGCACCACCTCACCGTTCAGGTGCGTCTGGATCTTGACCCCGTCGATGAAGTGCTGCGGGTCGAGGTCGGTCTCGATCCACGGGCCCAGCGGGCAGAACGTGTCGAAGCCCTTGCCACGGGTGAACTGGACGTCCGCCCGCTGGAGGTCACGAGCGGTGACGTCGTTGCCGATCGTGTAGCCGTGGATGACGTCGGTCGCCTTCTCGGCCGGTACGTCGCGGCAGATCCGGCCGATCACGACCGCGAGCTCGCCCTCGTAGTGGACGTTCTGGCTCTGCGAGGGGTAGACAACCGGGTCGCCCGGCCCGATCACGCTGGTGTTGGGCTTGAGGAAGAACAACGGCTCCTCGGGCACCTTGTTGCCCATCTCCTCGGCGTGGGCGCGGTAGTTGCGGCCGATCCCGACCACCTTGCTGCGCGGCAGCACCGGTGCGAGCAGGCGCACGTCCGCGAGCCGGTGCTCCTGGTCGAGCAGCTTGATCCCGACGTACAGCGGATCGCCGGCGAGCTCGACGACCACCGCGTCCCCCTCCGGCTCGCCGAGCTCGTCGAGATCGCCCGTGATCACGCCGTACGCCGGCTCGTCTCCTGTGGTGAACCTGGCAATACGCACTCGCCGAGCCTATCGACCTACGGTTGGGGGTCGTGGAGGTGCTGGAGGAGAGGACCTGGCGGACGCGGGCGGAGGCTCACCGCGTCCGGGTCGACGCGTTCGTCGCGCCGCACCTCGCGCGTCGGAAATCCGGCGAGAAGCATCCTGTCCACGACTTCCTGTTCACCTACTACTCCCACCGGCCTGCCCAGCTGCGCCGCTGGCATCCCGGGTACGGCGTGGCGCTGGCGGGCGGCGAGGAGTACGCCGCGCTGAAGGGCTACGCGGTCGCCAAAGGCGCCGCCGGCGTCACCGACGAGTACCTGCTGGCCCAGCGGCCGCTCGTCGAGTCGCTGCACCGACTGCTCACCGCCACGGCCTCCCGTCCGGCCGCCCTCGGCTGCTTCGGCCTGCACGAGTGGGCGATGGTCTACCGCCTCGGCGAGGACGAGACCCGGCACGCCGACTGGCCGCTCCGGCTCGGCGCGACCGGGACCGACGAGGTGGTCGAGAACCACCGGATCGCCTGCACCCACTTCGACGCCTACCGGTTCTTCACGGCGCCCGCTCGTCCGCGCAACGCGCTGTCGCCCGGGCCTGACGACCGAGCCGCGCACGAGCAGCCGGGCTGCCTGCACGCCGGGATGGACCTCTACAAGCACGCCTTCCGGCTCAGCCCGATGGTCTCCTCCGACCTGGTGGCCGACTGCTTCGAGCTGGCCCGCGACATCCGGGTCCTCGACATGCGGGCCTCGCCGTACGACCTCGCCGACCTGGGTTTCGAGCCGGTCCGGATCGAGACGCCCCGGGGCAAGCGCGAGTACGCCGAGGAGCAGCGGCGGTTCGCCGGGCTCGGCGAGCCGCTGCGGGCGCGGCTGATCACCGAGTGTGAGCGGCTGCTCGCGGTGAGGTGACGCTCAGCCGCGGGGCTCCGCCTCGATCGTGTCGAGGTCGCGGACCGCGAACCGATGGTGCTCCCACTCCTCCCCGAGGATCACGTGCAGGCAGGAGAGAGTGGTCTCTTGACGGGCGGGCGCCCAGGGGTTGGTGCGCGGCACCGCCAGCGCCTCCGGCGTGACCGTCGCGAGGTAGTCGCGCACCAAGGCCACCCGCCCGGCCCGGGCCTCGAGCACCTCGGCGTACGCCGGCGCCTCGGTCGTGAAGACCGACATGTCGAGCCCCTCGTCCGCGGCGTACGGTCCGGCCTGGCCGAGCGGGTGGAACGGCTGCTCGACCCCCAGGATCGCTTTGCCGAGCCACAGGTCCGTGGCCAGGACCAGGTGCCGCAGCGTCTGCGCGAACGACCACTCCCCGTCGACCGACGTCTCGACAGCGCCCTCCGGCATTGCGGCCGCACGCTCGAGTGTGGCCGCCCAGGTGCGCTCCAGCGCGGCCCAGTTGGCACGCAGGCCGTCCGGGTCCGCGGCGCGGCGATCGGCGCGGCCGGGGAAGCGACGGTCGAGCTCGGCCTCCACGTGCGGGATCACGTCGACGCCGTTGATGCGCAGGAAGCTGCCGTGCGGGAGCCACGGCGCATCGATGTCCGCCCCGTCGATGTCGACCTCACGCATCACGACGCCGGACAGGTCGGAGTCGACGAACCGGGCACCCCGCAGGCTGACCCCGCGGAACTGCGCTCCCTGCAGGTCGTCGGATCGGGTGAAGGTTGCCATTGACTTCTCCTCGTTTCGGGCTGAGCCCGATGATCCCCCGACCCGCCGACATCCGACCGATGTGAGGAAGTTCCCAATCGGGCTCGCTGGGGTTCCGAAAGGGTCCGAATCATGAATAAGGTAAGCCTTACCTAATTCACTCTCGGAAGGTCTCTGGTGGCTGCTCCCGCCCCGCAACATCTCCTCCACCCCCAGCACATCGACGAGTACGTCGCCACGATGCGGCTGGGCGTCGATCATCTCGCGGAGACGCTGCGCCGGGTGACCGGGGCCGCGACCGGCGTGCAGCCCGAGCAGGCCGCCAAGCTGATCGCGGACATCGACCTCGACCGGCCGCTGCACGACACCGAGCAGGCGCTGGTCGAGATGAGCCGGATCTACCTCGACGACGCGGTGTGGTTCCACGAGCCGACGTACGCCGCCCACCTCAACTGCCCGGTCGTGGTGCCCGCGCTGCTCGCCGAGGTGTTCGTCAGCGCCGTCAACTCCAGCCTGGACACGTTCGACCAGAGCGGCGGGGGCACGTTCGTGGAGCGGCACCTGGTCGACTGGACGGCGCAGCGGATCGGGTTCCGCGCGACCGCCGACGGCATCTTCACCAGCGGCGGCACCCAGTCCAACCTGCAGGGGCTGCTGCTCGCCCGCGACCGCGCGCTCGCGATCCACGGCGACCCGGCGAAGCTGCGGATCCTCGCCTCGGTCGACGGTCACTTCAGCGTGCAGAAGGCCGCCCGGCTGCTCGGGCTGGGCGACGGCGCGGTCATCCGGGTGCCGGTCGACGCCGGGCGCCGGATGGACGTGGCCGAGCTCAGCCACGCTCTGGCCGACGTTCGCGACGCCGGGCTGGTGGCGATGGCCGTCGTAGCCACGGCGGGCACCACCGACTTCGGAGCCATCGACCCGCTGCCCGAGATCGCAGGCCTGTGCGGCGGCTACGACGCGTGGCTGCACGTCGACGCGGCGTACGGCGGCGGGCTGCTGGTCTCCCCCACCCGCCGGCACCTGCTCGACGGGATCGAGCAGGCCGACTCGGTGACCGTCGACTACCACAAGACCTGGTTCCAGCCGGTCTCCGCCAGCGCGCTCATCGTGCGCGACCGCAGCCACCTGCGCCACGTCACCTGGCACGCCGACTACTTGAACCCGAAACCGATCTCAGGGGAAGCCGCCCACCCCAACCAGGTCGACAAGAGCCTCCAGACCACCCGCCGGTTCGACGCGCTGAAGCTGTGGCTGACGCTGCGGGTGATGGGCCCCGACCGGATCGGCGAGTACGTCGACACCGTCGTCGACCTGGCCGCAGACGTTGCGACCCGCCTGGACGCCGAGCCGGCCATCGAGGTCGCCGCTCCCCCGTACCTGAGCACTCTCGTGTTCCGGTACCGGCCCGACGGCGTCACCGAGGACGAGGCCGACCTGCTCGCGCCGCAGATCCGGAGCACCCTGTACGAGCGCGGGACGGCGATGGTCGCCGGCACCAAGGTCGACGGCCGGGCCATGCTGAAGCTCACCCTGCTCAACCCGCTCACCACGACCGACGACGTGCTCGGCATCCTGGCCGACGTGGTGGCGGTCGGCGACGAGCTGGTCGCGGCCAGGAAGGCGGCTTGATGCACGACTTCATCGGCATCGGCCTCGGGCCCTTCAACCTCGGCCTGGCCTGCCTGACCGACCCGATCGACGACCTCGACGGGCTCTTCCTCGAGGCCCGCGACGAGCTCGCCTGGCACCCCGGGATGCTGCTCGACGACGCCACCCTGCAGGTGCCGTTCCTCGCCGACCTCGTGACGATGGCCGACCCGACCTCGCGTTGGTCGTTCCTCAACTACCTCAAGCAGACCGGGAACCTCTACCCGTTCTACATCCGCGAGTCGTTCTACCCGCTCCGCAAGGAGTACGACGACTACTGCCGCTGGGCCGCGGAACGGCTGGGCAGCGTGCGGTTCGGGCAGCCGGTGGTCGAGGTCGAGCACGACGGCACGTCGTACGTCGTTCGCACCGGCACCGGCGAGGAGCACCGCGCCCGGCGGCTGGTGCTGGGTGTCGGTACGTCGCCCATCGGTGCCGGAGTGCATGGAGGATCTGCTTGCCGGTTCCGGGGTCTCGACGACGGCCTCGGCTAGCGCCTCGGCCTGCTCGACCACCGGAACGGTCCTGCACTCGAGCGGACTACCTGCGGCACAAGGGCAGGCTTCAGGGGCTCGAGTCGATCACGATCGTCGGCAGCGGGCAGAGCGCGGCGGAGATCTACTACGACCTGCTCGCGGAGAGCCCGGACCACGGCTACCACCTGACCTGGCTCACCCGGAGTCCGCGGTTCTTCCCGATGGAGTACACCAAGCTGACGCTGGAGATGACGTCGCCGGAGTACACGACGTACTTCCAGGGGTTGCCGGAGCTGACCCGACGCCGGCTGCTGCGCGAGCAGCGCTCGCTCTACAAGGGCATCAGCGGCGACCTGGTCGACGCGATCTTCGACCTCCACTACCGGCTCCGGGTCACCGGCGACGGGCCTCGCACCACGCTGATGACCAACACCGCCGTCACCGGGGTGACCCACGAAGGCAGCCACTACGCCCTCGAGCTGCACCACGAGGAGACCGACGAGGCCTTCGGCATGCGCACCGAAGGGCTGGTGCTGGCCACCGGCTACTCCGCCACGGTGCCCGCCTTCCTCGACGGCGTGCGCGACCGGATCGCGTTCGATGAGCACGGCCGCTACGTCGTCTCTCCGACCTACGCTGTCGACCGCGCCGGCGATGAGATCTTCGTGCAGAACGCCGAGGAGCACAGCCACGGGTTCGTGGCGCCGGACCTCGGCATGGGCGCCTACCGCAACTCCGTGCTGGTCACCGCGATGTGCGGCCGGGAGGTCTACCCGGTCGAGAAGCGGATCGCGGTGCAGAGCTTCGGCGTCCCGGACCACCTGCGGCGGGCCCGATGACCCTCGAGCCGCTCCAGCTCCCCCGGGACCTCGGTCGGCTGCACGCGTGGGTCACCCATCCCAAGGCCATCTACTGGGAGATGCAGGGGGCGACCCTCCAAGAGGTCGCCACCGAGTACGCCCTGATCGCCGAGGACCCGCACCACGACGCGTGGCTCGGACGGGTCGACGGCGCCCCGGCGTTCCTGGCTGAGACCTACGACCCGTTCCACTCCGAACTGCGGGACCTGCCCGATCTCCGGGAGGGCGACCTGGGCATGCACGTGCTGGTGGCGCCGACCGACGCACCGCGCCGTGGCTTCACCCGTCAGGTGTTCCGCGAGGTGATGGAGCACTGCTTCGCCGATCCGGCCGTACGACGTGTCGTCGTGGAGCCGGACGTCCGCAACGAGCGAATCGCGGCGCTCAACAAGGCGGCCGGCTTCGAGGTCGCGCGCACGGTACGGCTCAGCAACAAGCAGGCTTCGTTGTCGTTTTGCACCCGCGCCGCATGGGAAGAGGCCGACCTGTGAATGTCGACCATCTCAACCCCGACACCCTCGCCCGCGCGCAGCGGCACCTCGTCGCGAAAGCGATCGCGGAGTTCTCCCACGAGCGCCTGCTCGAGCCCACGGTGGTTGAGGGGCGAGCTGGCGAGCCTCGAACCCACCGCCTGATCAGCCCCGACGGGCGCGCGGCGTACACCTTCGCCGCCCGGCGCCTGGCGCTTCACCACTGGGCGCTCGACGAGGCCTCCTTGCAGCGGTACGTCGACGACCGGCCCGCGCAGCTCGACGTGCAGGCCTTCGTCGTCGAGTTCGCCGAGCGGCTCGGCATCCCCGAGACCCTCCTGCCCACCTACCTCGAGGAGCTCGCCAGCACGCTCGCGAGCTCCGCATGGAAGCTCCACCACAAGACCGCCCCGGCCCACCGGCTCGCCACCGCCGACTTCCAGGAGATCGAGGCCGCGATGACCGAGGGCCATCCCGCGTTCGTCGCCAACAACGGCCGGATCGGCTACGGGCTCGACGACTACACGGCGTACGCCCCCGAGACCGGGTCCACGATCCGGCTGGTGTGGGTCGCCGCGCGGCGGGAGCACACCCGCCTCTCCCTGGCGATGGGTCGCAGCGAGGCCGACCACTACGCGGCCGAGCTCGACGACGCCACCCACGCCGCCTTCGAGCGCAGGCTCGCCGACCTCGGCCTCGACCCCGACGACTACCTCTACCTCCCGCTGCACCCCTGGCAGTGGGTCAACAAGGTGGCGATCACGTTCGCGCCGGACCTGGCCCGGCACGACCTGGTGCTGCTCGGCGAGGGTCCGGACCAGCACACGGCGCAGCAGTCGATCCGCACCTTCTACAACATCAGCGACCCGGAGCGCAGCTACACCAAGACCGCGGTGGCGATCCAGAACATGGGCTTCCTGCGCGGCCTCTCGCCTGCCTACATGGGCCCGACGCCGGCCATCAACGACTGGGTGGCCTCGCTCGTCGAGGCCGACCCCACGCTGCGTGGCTGCGGGTTCGGGGTGCTCCGCGAGCACGCGGCGATCGGCTACACCGGCGACGCGTTCCACGGGCTGTGGCAGACCCACGGGGTGCGCTCCCCTCAGCAGAAGATGCTGGCCGCGCTGTGGCGCGAGAGCCCCGTGCCCCGGATGGCCGAGGGAGAGCGGCTCGCGACGATGGCGTCGCTGCTGCACCGCGACTCCGCCGGCACGCCGCTGGTGGCCGAGCTGGTCCGGGTGTCGGGGCAGAGCGCCACGTTGTGGCTGCGCAGCTTCCTGCACGCGTACCTGCGACCCGTCGCTCACTGCCTGCTCGCCCACGACCTGGCGTTCATGCCGCACGGCGAGAACGTCGTGCTCGTGCTCCGCGAGGGGGTGCCGGTGCGGGCGCTGATGAAGGACATCGGTGAGGAGGTGGCGGTGATGAATGACCACACCCCGCTGCCGCCGGAGGTGGAGCGGATCCGGATCAAGGTCACCGACGATGTGAAGGCGCTGGCGCTGCACACCGACGTGTTCGACGGGTTCCTCCGCCATCTCTCAGCGATCTTCGAGACCGACGGACTGCTGGCCGAGGAGACGTTCTGGACCGAGGTGGCCCGCTGCCTGGCCCAGCACGAGGAGCAGCACCCCGAGCTCGCGGACGCGGTGGCGTCGTACGACCTGTTCAGGGCGGAGTTCGACCACAGCTGCCTGAACCGGCTGCAGCTCCGCAACACGCTCCAGATGGTCGACCTCACCGACCAGGCGGCGTCGCTGATGTACGCCGGAACGCTGCGGAACCCGATCGCGGCCTACCGCTGACCTAAGAGCCCAAGGCGTCCGGGTCGCGCCAGACACGCTCGAACGGGAGCCGCCAGGCGAACGGCGCCACCAGCTGGTGGACCTGGTTGGGACCCCAGCTGCCCTGGCGGTAGGCGCGGACCACCGGCGGGTTCTCCAGCAGCGGCGTGGAGATCTCCCACAGCCGCTCGATGCCCTCGGCGGACGTGAACAGGGTGCGGTCACCGCGCGCCACGTCGTAGATCAGCCGCTCGTAGGCCTCCAGTGCCGAGCCGGCCCAGCCGGTCTCGGTCATCGCGAACTGCATGGACAGCTTGTCCAGCTTCATCCCCGGGCCGGGTCGCTTGCCGTAGAAGGACAGTGACATCCGGGCCTTGTCCGCGAGGTCGAACGTGAGGTGGTCGGGACCGTGGTCGCCGACGCCCGAGCGAGCGGGGAACATCGACCGCGGCGGCTCCTTGAAGGCGATCGAGATGATCCGCGCGCCCTCGGCCATCCGCTTCCCGGTGCGGAGGTAGAACGGCACGCCCGCCCAGCGCCAGTTGTCGACGTAGCACTTGAGGGCGATGAACGTCTCGGTCTCCGAGTCGTCGGCGACGCCGTCGATGTCGCGGTAGCCGTTGTACTGCCCTCGAACCACGTCGGCGGGGTCGATCGGCAGCATCGACCGGAAGACCTTGTTCTTCTCCTCGTTGATGGCGTCCGGCTCCAGGGCGGTCGGTGGCTCCATCGCGGTGAACGCGAGCACCTGGAACAGGTGCGTGACCACCATGTCGCGGAAGGCGCCGGTGCTCTCGTAGAACGATGCACGCTGCTCCAGGCCGAGCTCCTCGGGCACGTCGATCTGCACGTGGTCGATGTGGTGGCGGTGCCAGATCGGCTCGAACAGCCCGTTGGCGAACCGGAACGCCAGGATGTTCTGCGCGGCCTCCTTGCCGAGGAAGTGGTCGATCCGGAAGATCTGCTCCTCGGCGAACACCTCGTGCAGCCGGCGGTTGAGCTCGCGGGACGACGCGAGGTCGACGCCGAAGGGCTTCTCCAGCACGATCCGGCCGTTCGCGGCCAGGTCGGCATCGCGCAGGGTCTCCACCACCTGGAGCGCCGCCTTGGGCGGCACGCTCAGGTAGTGCAGCCGGCTCACGTCTCCGCTCCAGTCGGCCTCCGCCTCGGCCACGGCGCGGCGCAGCCCCTCGGCGCCATCCGCGCCGGGCGCCCAGCGCAGCAGCTTGGCGAACTCCGGCCAGGCCGCGAGATCTCGCTCGGACGCGGCGTCGGGGCCGCCGCACTCGTGCACGGCCTGCTCGGCGAAGGCCACGAACGAGTCCGTGGTGTGCTCGTCGAGCGAGGTGCCGACGACTCTGATGTCTCTCAGCAGGCCGGTCTCGAACAGGTGCAGGAGACCGGGCAGCAGCTTGCGCCGGGCCAGGTCGCCGGTCGCGCCGAACAGGACGACGGTGGTCGGGTCGACTCCCATGCCCCCAGCCTGCCTCAGAACCCCTCAGGCAGGCCATGTCGGTGTGCCGGTCCAGACTGACCGGGTGGAGTTCGAGTCTGAGCTGTGGCTGTGGTCGGCCAAAGAGGGCGACGCCTGGGTCTTCGTGACCGTGCCCGAGGAGGTGAGCGACGAGATCCGCGATCTCGCCGGTCCTCCGAGGGGCTTCGGCTCGGTGCGCGTGGAGGCGACCATCGGTGCCACGACGTGGCGCACATCGGTGTTCCCGAACAGCGACGAGCCCGGCACCTTCGCGCTGCCGCTGAAGAAGGCGGTGCGCCGCTCGGAGGACCTCGAGGTCGGCGACAGCGCCGCCGTGATGCTCCGCGTGGTCGACGCGTGAACTTCCGCGGTGAGGACTGGTACGCCGAGGAGCTCGGCGCGGTGCGACACGTCGGCGTCACCTTCGACGACGTCGACCTGACCGAGTCCACGAGCAGCGGCGCCAACTTCGAGGACTGCCTGTTCCGCGGCTGCCGGTTCAACTCGTCGACGCACACCTCCACGGCGTTCGTCGGCTGCACCTTCCAGGGCTGCAGCTTCTTCGACGCCACCCTCGACGGCTGCAAGCTCACCGGCTCGGTCTTCGAGGGCAGCACGCTGCGACCGCTGAAGGTGGTCGGCGGCGTGTGGCGGGGCGTGACGATCCGGGGCGCCACCCTCGCCAAGCTCGACCTGACCGGCCTCGACCTTCGCGAGGCTGACCTCTCACTGTCCGACCTCACCGACGCCGTGCTGCGTGACGCCCGGCTCGACGGCGCCCTGGTCCGGGAGACCGATCTGACCCGCGCCGACCTGCGCGGCGCCGGCCTCTCCGGCGTCGACCTGACCGCCGCCACGCTCCACGAGACCCGGCTCGATCTCTCAGGCGCCGTGCTCCTGGCGGAGCTGTCCGGCGCCGTCGTGGACACTTCCGGCTGAGTGAGCGCTGCGACGTTGTCGTATCGCGGCGGGTCTATTCGTAGTACTGGCGAGAGCAGCCCACGAGGGCGCCGTCACGACCACACAGGAGATGACAAGATGCAGCACGCGGAGCCTGTCGCCCGACGACTGTTCGAACTCACCGAGCCGATCGCGCTGGTGAACTTCTTCTCCCAGGAGCCCAACGACTCGATGGCCGCGCTCGGCTTCAGCAACTACTGGGACGGCTACTTCGCGGGACGCGCCGCGCCGCTGGGCCAGGTCCCGGCCGAGGTGGTCGACGCGGCGTTCTACAGCTTCGCCGAGGGCGAGGTGGCCCGCCACATCCCCGAGGTCTGGGAGACGACCACGCCCGCGGCCGCCCACGCCGCGCGCGAACAGGGCTGCGTGGCGGCGCTGCGGCGGATCCTCGGCGAACTCGTCGAGACACCCGAGTTCGCGTGCGCCGCCGAGCTCCTGGCCAAGGCCTCGACCAGCGCACCGACCGAGGGGCGGGTCATGTACGCCGGGCTCCGCTCGCTCCCGATGCCCGAGGAGCCCGTTGCTCGTCTCTGGCACGCGGCCAACATGCTTCGCGAGCACCGCGGGGACGGCCACGTCGTTGCGCTGGTCTCCGAGCGGATCGGCGGGACCGAGGCCCACGTGCTGAGTGCCCTTGCCATGGGTATCTACCCGGCGGAGTCGTTCGGCCGGATCCACCATCTTCCCAAGGCCCATCTGGCCGAGGTCATGGACGGCCTGCGCGACCGCGGCCTCCTCGATACCGCCGGCCGCTTCACCGAAGCCGGGCGTGCGACCAAAGACCGGATCGAGTCGCTGACCGACGCCCTGGCAGAAGCCCCGTACGACGGCCGGGAACCGTCCGAGCTCGACCAGCTGATCGCACTCCTCGAGCCGATCTCGACAAGGCTTAAGGCCACGGGATCGCAGTAGGCCGTCATGGCGGGCGGCCGTAGGGTTGCTGCATGCCAGAAGCGGACGACCACCCCATCGCCTACACCGCGCTCAAGCCAGGCACAGCGGTGCAGACGAGCGACGGGCAGCACTTCGCCACGGTCCAGGCCGTTCTGGTCGACGAGAAGGTCTCGGTGTTCGACGGCATCGTCGTCCAGACGGCGGAAGGGACACGGTTCGTCGACGCCGATCTGGTCGACACGATCCACACCACCTTCGTCCGCACGACGCTTTCCGCGGAGCAGGCTGCGAACCTTCCGCTGCCCGATGGGTCGACCCTGGTCGAGATCAAGCCGCCGAGGTCGATTGCCAACCGGTTGGGCCGGATGTTCGGTCGCGGGAAGCGGTAGGACCTGCGCGCAAGGCAACCGGCAGTGATCCGCCGGGGCTAGCTGTGGATGGTGAAGCGACGGGTGCCGACCTTCTGACCGGCGACGAACCAGGTCACGGTGTGCTTGCCGACCGCGTGGGACGTGATCGGGTTGATCCGAAGCTTGCCCCGAGGCGCGTCCTGGTGGCTCGCGCACAGTTTCTTGCCGTTCGGGAACTTGACGCACACCTTGTACTGGACGTGCGCGTCCTCGCTCTTGAAGAACGCGCCCTTCTTGCCTCGCTTGGGGCACCGGTTCGCCGGCTCGGCACTTGGCCTGGCGCTGCACGCCGTGTAGGTGCGGTAGGTGTTCGCCTTCGCTGCCTCTGTGGACCGCGCAACCGCGGAAGGCGCAGCGCCCACGAAAGCCGCGAGCATCAAGACGATGACAACGTGGACGAGCCTCTTCATCGACGCCACCTCCATGCATGCCGCTGACATGCCAGAGGCTAGCGACGTCCTCGTGACCTGATCGGAGAATTGATGAATCGCCCGGACGGCGCTGCACGGATCGCGCCACAGGTAGTTGCCGGGAAGGGGTACTTCGGCCGCGCGCTCGACTCGCTGCGGTGGATGCACTCGTCTCGCCCTAGCGGCGTGGGGCCTGGGGGAGGACGCTGGTCGCGTGATGCGCGCGGCCGCGATCTTGGCCTGGGTCGCCGGCCTGGGATTCGGCATCCCCGCTGCGGTCGGCACCGTGTACTTCGCACGTCACCACGAAGTGTGGCTCTTGTGGGGGCTTGCCCACGAACGGAGACGGGCCATTCGAGGACTGGGGCATTCCCAACTCCACCGCCCTTCAGGGCGCCTTCGTCGCCGTATGCGCTGCCGAGGTGGCGCTCGGGATCCTTCCATGGAGGGGCCGGGGCCGAGTTCTGAGTATGGCTCTCCTGCCGATCGAGCTGGTCTTCTGGACCGGGTTCGCGCTTCCGTTCGGATTCGGTCTCGGGTCGGACGGGTGGCGCTCAGCCTGCCGCGCCCGGCCGGCCAACGAGCGGAAGACGCGGGGCCATGAGCAGGCGTTCATGCGCCGGAGGTAGCCCGTAGGTCGATCCGGTGACGCCGCACGCTCGACGTACGACCCTGGGGCCTGATCGACGGTCCCGGACGGCATACTGACGCGGTACGTCCGTCGCCTCAGGAGGTCCCATGACCACGTCGTTCGACCAGCTCGCCACCAGCATCCTCGACGGCAAGCCGGCGACCGAGGACGACGCGCTCGCGGTCCTGCGGGCCCACGACGACGAGCTGATCGACCTGGTCGCGGCGGCGGGCCGTCTGCGGCGGGAGCACTTCGGCAACACGGTCAAGGTCAACTACCTGGTCAACCTCAAGTCCGGCCTTTGTCCCGAGAACTGCAGCTACTGCTCGCAGGCCCTCGGATCGACCGCCGACATCCTGAAGTACACGTGGCTGAAGACCGACGAGGCGATCGAGCAGGCGGCCGCGGGAATGCGCGGCGGGGCCTCCCGGGTCTGCATGGTCTCGAGCGGGCGGGGGCCGACCGACCGCGACGTCGAGCGGGTCGCCGACATGGTCGGTGCCCTGAAGTCCGAGCACCCCGAGGTCGAGGTGTGTGCCTGCCTCGGCCTGCTCAAGGACGGCCAGGCCGAGCGGCTCCGCGAGGCCGGCGTCGACGCCTACAACCACAACATCAACACCGCCGAGTCGCACCACGACGCGATCGTCACGACGCACACGTACGCCGACCGGGTCGACACCGTCACCAAGGTCAAGACGGCCGGGCTCTCGCCGTGCAGCGGCCTGATCGCGGGTCTCGGCGAGACCGACGAGCAGCTCGTCGAAGCGCTGTTCGCGCTCCGCGAGCTCGACTCCGACTCGATCCCGGTCAACTTCCTGATGCCGTTCGACGGCACCCCGCTCGAGAACACCTGGGAGCTGACCCCGGCCCGCTGCCTGAAGATCCTCGCGATGGCCCGGTTCGTGTGCCCCGGCAAGGAGATCCGGATCGCCGGCGGACGCGAGATGCACCTCCGCTCGCTGCAGTCGCTGGCCCTGCAGGTGGCCAACTCGATCTTCCTGGGCGACTACCTCACCTCCGAGGGCCAGGCCGCCGAGGCCGACCTGGAGATGATCCGCGACAACGGCTTCGTGGTGCTCGGCACCGAGGAGCCTCTGGTGCCCGGCTCTCCCGCGGACCAGGTCACCCACCACCCGTCGTCCCGCCGCCGCGGCGCCGGCACCGACGTACTCCCCAACGCCTAGGTCCAGGTTTGTCTACGCCGGACGACGGCCTGCTCGCGTACGACCGCGAGCACCTGTGGCACCCCTACACCTCGATGACCGACCCGACGCCGGTCCGCGAGGTGGTCGGCGCCGACGGCGTACGCCTGCGGCTCGCGGACGGCTCCGAGCTGGTCGACGGGATGTCGTCGTGGTGGGCGGCGATCCACGGCTACCGCCACCCGGCGCTCGACGCGGCGCTGGCCGCGCAGGCCGGTGACTTCGCCCACGTGATGTTCGGCGGGCTCACCCACGCTCCCGCGATCCGGCTCGCGGAGCGACTGGTCGAGATCAGCCCCGCCGGGCTCGAGCGGGTGTTCCTCGCCGACTCCGGGTCGGTGTCGGTCGAGGTGGCCCTGAAGATGGTGCTGCAGGCCCAGCGCGGCGCCGGGCGCCCCGAGCGCACCCGGATGCTCACCGTGCGCGGCGGCTACCACGGCGACACGTTCGGCTGCATGAGCGTGTGCGACCCGGTGGGCGGGATGCACACGATGTTCGCCGACACGCTGCCCCGGCAGGTCTTCGCGCCACGACCCCCGGCCGACGAGGCCGGCGTCGACACCTGGGCGAACGAGGTGGCCATGCTGGCCGCGGCGCACGCCCACGAGCTGGCCGGGATCATCGTGGAGCCGATCCTCCAGGGCGCCGGTGGCATGCACGTCTATCCCGCCGAGTGCCTTCGGGTGCTGCGCCGGGTCGCCGACGAGCACGACCTGGCGCTGGTGTTCGACGAGATCGCCACCGGTTTCGGCCGCACCGGCACGATGTTCGCCGCCGACGCGGCGGGCGTCTCCCCCGACATCATGTGCGTCGGCAAGGCGCTCACCGGCGGCTACCTCACCCTCGCCGCGGTGCTCTGCACGCCCGTCGATCGGTGAGCGGATCTCTGGCTCCGAGTCCGGGGTGCTGATGCACGGTCCGACGTACATGGGCAACCCGCTCGCCTGCGCGGTGGCGCTGGCCAACCTCGACCTGCTCGCGGGCACCGACTGGGCAGCCGAGGTGGCCCGGATCAACCGCGGCCTCACCACCGGACTCACCGGCTGCCGCGACCTGCCCGGGGTGGCCGACGTCCGCTCCATCGGCGCGGTCGGCGTGGTCCAGCTCGATCACCCCGTCGACGTCGTGAAGGCGACCGACGCCGCCATCGAGGAGGGCGTGTGGCTACGGCCGTTCCGGGACCTCGTCTACACGATGCCGCCGTACGTCACGACCGACGCTGATATCGACCGGATCTGCACCGCGATCCACCGGGCGGTGACTGTCGCATGAACCAGTGGTCGGAGTGGCTGGCAGCGCAGGCCGCGGAGCGCGAGGAGGCCGGGCTGCGTCGCGTCCTGACCCCGCGGTCGGCCACCGACCGGGTCCTCGACCTGGCCGGCAACGACTACCTCGGTCTCTCCCGCGACCCGGTCGTCACCGCTGCTGCCGCCGACGCCGCGCTGCTGTGGGGTGCGGGCTCAGGAGCGTCCCGGCTGGTGAGCGGCACGCTCGCCCTGCACGAGCGGCTCGAGCACGCGCTCGCCGACCTCACCGCACAGCCGGCGGCGCTGGTGATGTCGACCGGCTACCACGCGAACCTGGCCGTGGTCAGTGCGCTGTCCGACCGCGACACCCTGGTCGTCTCCGACGCCCACATCCACGCCTCGCTGGTCGACGCGGTCCGGCTGTCGCGGGCCCGGCTCGAGGTCGTGCCGCACAGCGACGTGGCCGCGGTCCGGGCGGCGCTGGCGGCGTACGACGGGCGGGCACTGGTGCTCGCCGAGTCGATCTACTCCGTGCTCGGCGACGAGGGCCCACTGGTGGAGCTGGCCGCGGTGTGCGCGGAGCACGATGCCCTGCTGGTGGTCGACGAGGCGCACGCGCTCGGCGTCCGCGGCCCCGGCCTGGTGCGCTCGCTCGGCCTGGCCGGCGCACCCCACGTGCTGGTGACGGCGACGCTCTCGAAGGCGCTCGGCGCCCAGGGCGGCGCCGTGCTGTGCTCCTCCGTCGTGCGTGAGCACCTGGTCAACCGGGCCCGGCCGTTCATCTTCGACACCGCCCTGGCGCCGGCCGCAGCGGCCGCGGCACTGGCGGCCCTCGACGTACTGCGGGCCCGGCCGGAGCTGCCCGACGTCGTACGCCGGCGAGCCCACGACCTCGCCGCAGCCCTCGGGGTCGAGCCGGCAGCCGGGGCGGTGCTGTCGGTGCCGATGCCGTCGCCACAGGTGGCGATCGCGGCCCAGGCCTCGGCGCTCGAGCAGGGGATCCGGGTCGGCTGCTTCCGCCCACCCTCCGTGCCGGACGGGGTCTCGCGGCTGCGGATCACCGTCAGTGCCGGCATCTCCGACGAGGACTGGACGCGAGCGACCGAGGTGCTCGTGGCGGTGGTCAAGGAACACGGATGACGCTCCTGGTCGTCACCGGCACGTCCACCGGTGTCGGCAAGACCGTGGCGACGGCGGCGCTCGCGGTCCGGGCCGGCGAGCGGGTGACCGTGGTGAAACCCGTGCAGACCGGGGTCGGCGACGGCTCCCCCGGCGACGCCGAGGTGGTGCAGGCGCTGACCGGCTGTGCCGTGCAGGAGTGGACCCGGCTCGACGAACCCCTCGCCCCCGACACCGCGGCTCGCCGGGCCGGGGTGGCGATCCCGGCGGTGGCCGAGCACGCCCAGCGGGTCCGAGCGCTGACCGACGACCGGGAGACCGTGATCGTCGAGGGTGCAGGCGGGCTGCTGGTCCGGCTGGACACCGACGGCGGGACCCTCCTCGACCTGGCGAGCGAGCTGGCCGGGTCCGTCGACGTACAGGTGGTCGTGGTGGTCGCCGCCGGCCTGGGGACCCTGAACCACACCGAGCTCACCGTGGGGGCGCTCCGCTCCCGCGGGCTGGAGCCGTCCGGGCTGGTCGTGGGCTCGTGGCCGGCCGAGCCCGGCCTGGCCGAGCGGTGCAACCTCGAGGACCTGCCGCGGATCACGGGCGTACCCCTGCTTGCGGTGATCCCGGAGGGGGCGGGGAGCCTGACGCCGGAGGCCTTCCGGGCCGCGGCGCCGAGCTGGTTCCTGGAGCTTTCCTGATCCGCAGCGCGGACGCGCCTCCCCCGGAGACAATCTCCGGCGTGCCCAAGCTCCTCCGCGGTGTGATCGCCGCCCTCGCCGTCACCGCCGTGCTGGCCCCTACCGCCGCTCACGCCGAGCGGTGGGCGGGCGGTGACCCACGTGGCGACGTCGAGGGCTGGCACTTCGACCCGGAGCCCGAGCCGTGCGGCACCGACACGCAGATCGACGCGACGGAGAACACCAACAGCGACATCACCCGCCTCGTCGTCCGGCACACCCGGACCGCCGTCCAGCTCCGCGTGCGCTTCCGCGACCTCGACCCCGCGCTCGAGCAGGTCACGGAGCTCCACATCGCCACCAGGGCCCGCCGGGGATGGTTCGTCGACATCGACCGGGTCCGGGGCCGGTCCGGCAACCTCCGGGTGATGGCCTTCATGGGGAAGGAGCCGAACTACCCCGACCCCGAGGACATCGACGACGAGTGCGGCTTGTTCGGGTTCGTCACGGATGCCTCCCGCTGCGGGATGCGTCCCGAGATCGACCTAGTGGCGAACGTCATCACCGCCAGCCTCCCCCGGCGCTGTCTCGGCAATCCGCGTTGGGTGCGCGTCGGCGTCGGCTCGAACGGTTGGGCCGAACCCGCTGACCCTGGGGACAAGAGCTTCATCAGCTACTCCGACGAATGGGGGATCCGTAACGACTCCGCCTCGCCGTGGCTGCCGCCGTACGGCCCGAAGGTGCGAACGCCCGCGCACGCCCGTACGGCCGCACCGACCGAGTCCCTCGGGGAGGTACGACGGCGCGCGTTCGTGATCTCGGACGGCCGCGTTCAGCCGGAGGGCTGGTTCAGGAACCACCGGTGACCGAACGGGTCGCGGAACACCGCGACCCGTCCCGCCGGCTCGCTGTCCTCGGGCCCCCGGTCCATCGACGTACCCGCGGCGGTCACCCGGGCGGCCATCGCGTCGACGTCGGCGACGGTGAGGTGCAGCGACACGGCTGATCCGCGGGTGGTGTCGGGAGCCGCCACCCCCGCCTCCTCGAACTCGTCCGCCATCATCCAGCGGGCACCCTCGACAGCGAGCTCGACGTGTCCGATCCGCCCGTCCGGCATCTCGATCGGCGCGTAGACCACCTCGGCGCCGAGCACGTCGACGTACCACTCGATGGCGGCGCGCGCGTCGGCGACGCAGAGGTACGGCGTCAGCTCACTCATCCGGGATCTCCTCAGGGCCATGGGACAGTCGATCAAAGTAGGGGATGCCGGAGACGGACTCACCAGCCCGGCGGCCGCCGGTCCTTCCACGGCGCGGCCGCCTCCACCTGTGCCGAGAGTGACAGCAGCAGCTCCTCCTCGGCCGGGCGCGCGGCCAGCATCACGCCGACCGGCAGCCCGTCGGGTGTCCAGTGCAGCGGGAGCGAGACAGCGGGCATGCCGGTGACGTTCCACGCCGACGTCCAGGGCGTGAAGGCCTTCTGCGCCTCGAAGTCCGCGGCCGGGTCGGCGTCGTTGCGGATCGCCCCGACCGGCAGGGGTGGCACCGCCAGCGTCGGCGTCAGTACGGCGTCGTACGGCGCCAGCGCGGTGAGCGCGCCGGCCGCGAACCGCCGCATCGCGCCGATCGCGAGCCCGAACTCCGGCCCACTCACCGCGCGTCCGCGGTCGGTCAGCCACCTGGTGAGTGGACGGAGCAGGGACTCCTTCTCCGGCGGCACCACCGACAGCGCGGTGAGGACCGCCCAGCACGTCTCGAAGACAGGCACCGCCTCGGCGGGCAGCGGGACCGGCACGTCGGAGACCTCATGGCCCAGCGACTCCAGGAGCGCCGACGCCGACTCGTAGGCGATCACGCACTCCTCGTCGACCTCGACGTCGGCGATCACCGGGGCGACGAACCGGGCGATCCGCAACGGGCCGGGATCCCGGTCGCAGGCCTCCAGGAACGTGCCCGCCGGCGCGGGTGCCCAGCCGGGGTCGCCGGCCCGCCGCCCGGCGAGCACGTCGAGCAGCGCCGCCGCGTCCCGGACGGTGCGAGCCAGCGAGCCGCCGGTCGCGAGGCCGACCGGGTCGCCGTACATCGGGAAGCCGCTGATCCGGCCGCGGGTCGGCTTGAGCCCGACCAGCCCGCAGCACGACGCGGGGATCCGGATCGAGCCGCCGCCGTCGGAGCCGTGAGCGAGCGGCACCAGCCCGGCGGCCACCGCGGCGGCAGCTCCGCCCGAGGAGCCACCGGCCATCCGGGTCCGGTCCCACGGCGTCACCGCGGGCGGTGCGACGTCGGGCTCGGTGTAGCAGGGCGAGCCGAACTCCGGTGTGTTGGTCTTGCCGAGGCTCACCATGCCGGCGGCCTCGATCGAGAGCGTCACCCCGTCGGAGACGTCGGGGACGAAGTCGCGGAACGCCGCCGACCCGAACCTGGTCGGCACCCCGGCCGTCAGGTTCAGGTCCTTGATCGCGGTGGGCACCCCCCACAGGGGCCCCTCGCCTGCGCTCAGCGCCGTCGCCTGGTCGCGGGCCTGGTCGGGCGTCGTGGTGACGAAGGCCCCGACGTCGTCGAGCCGGTCCACCCGGTCGAGGTAGTGGTCGGAGAGCTCGAGCGGTGAGACCTCGCCCTTCCGGATCAGCTCACCCTGCTCCAGCGCGGTCAGGTCGTGCAGCTCGGCCATACGCCCGACGCTATCCCCCACTACCGTGACGCCGTGCAGACGCTCGACCGCCGCACCCTGAACCGGGCCACCCTCGACCGCCAGTGGCTGGCGGAGCGCCGCCCGGATGCCACGGCCGATGCGATCAATCACCTGGTGGGGCTGCAGGCCCAGGAGCCGCTCGAGCCGTACGCCGGACTGTGGTCGCGGCTGCTGGACTTCCGGCCGGCGGACCTCGTCGAGCTGCTCGAGAGCCGCCGTGCGGTGCGGACGCTGATGATGCGCCGCACCCTGCACCTGCTGAGCGCCGACGACTGCGTCGCGATGCGGCCGCTCTTCCAGACGATGCTGGTGCAGCGCGTCCGCAGCGGGCTGGGACGACGGCTGGACGGAGTGGACCTGGACGAGCTCGCCGCTGCGGGGCGCCCGCTCTTTCACGAGCGGCCGCGGATCCTCAACGACGTCGCCCGCGCCGTCGCGGACCGATGGCCCGAGGCGGTGGTGCGCGACCTGGGCGACGCGCTGAGCTCGCTGGTGGAGCTGGTGCAGGTGCCGCCGAGGGGCGTGTGGGGTCGCCAGGCGCCGGCAGCCAACACCACGATCGAGGCCTGGCTCGGCAACGAGCCCCGCCCGG
Organism: uncultured Actinomycetota bacterium; assembly: GCA_963729095.1. GTDB lineage: Bacteria > Actinomycetota > Actinomycetes > Propionibacteriales > Nocardioidaceae > Nocardioides. Next base: position 201,462 of record CAVSMX010000048.1, read on the forward strand.
AGATCGGCCTGGACGAAGTGGTGCGCCGCTACCTGCGCGCCTACGGCCCGGCGAGCAGCTCCGACGTACGGTCCTGGTCGGGCCTGACCGGACTGCCCGCCGTGATCAAGAAGCTGCGACCCGAGCTGGTCGCCTACCGCGACGAGCGGGGCCGCGTGCTGCTCGACCTCGCGGACGCGACGCTCCCCGAACCCGACCTGCCGGCGCCGCCACGCTTCCTGCCGGCGTTCGACAACGCGGTGCTGGGGTACGACGACCGGTCCCGGATCATCGACGACGAGCACCGCGGGCTGAGCATCCTGGGCACCCGCTACGTGCTGGTGGACGGCCGGGTCGCGGCGGCCTGGACGAGCAGCGGCGACGCCGACGGAGGAGTCACCGTGGCCGTCCAGCCGCTCCGCCGCCTCAACGGGCGCGAGCGCCGCGACGTGAAGGACGAGGCCGAGCGGCTCGCCGCCTTCCTCGGCGACGGGGCGCCCGGCCGGGGGATCGTGGAGTGAGGATCAGGCGGCGGGCTGGAACGCCGTCAGCGATCGCAGCGCCTCGGTGAAGCGGGCGATCACCTCAGGGTCGTTCAGCACATCGACCTCGAGAGCCGACTGCGAGACCAGCGCCGCGTCGACGACCTGCGCGCCGGCGATGGTGGCGGAGCGGCGGGCGTCCTCGTGCGCCCACTTGCCGCCGTACGGGGTGGGCGTGGCACCGACCACGCCGAAGGGCTTGCCGGTGATGGCACCGACGCCGTACGGGCGGGACAGCCAGTCGATGGCGTTGTTGAGCACCGCGGGCATGGTGCCGTTGTACTCGGGGGTGACGGCCAGGACGGCATCCGCGCCACCGACGAGTGCCCGGAGCGCCTCGGCGGCAGCCGGCACCGCCTCGATGTCGATGTCCTCGTTGTAGAAGGGCAGCTCGTGCAGTCCGTCGGCGATCTCGACGACGACGCCGTCGGGAGCCTGGTCGCGCAGCGCCTCGGCGATGCGGCGGTTGAGGGAGTCGGCCCGGAGGCTGCCGACCAGTGCGACGATGCGAGTGGTATCGGTCATGCAGGCTGAAACGGACCGTAGTCCGTTTCTATTCCGGGGAATTCGGCGGTACTTCGCGCCAAGATGTCCCCGTTATGGATCTGCTTCCCCTCGCCGACGGTCCGGCGCCCGAACGCAGCGACGCCGCGCGCAACCGGGAGGCCCTCCTCCGCGCCGCCCAGGAGCTGATCGACGACTGTGGCCACGATGGCGTGACCATGGACGCGGTCGCCGCCCGGGCCGGTGTTGGCAAGGGCACGGTGTTCCGGAGGTTCGAGTCCCGCGAGGGACTGATGGCCGCGCTGTTGAACCGGTCCGAGACCGAGTGGCAGGCCCGGGTGATCTCCGGACCGCCACCCCTGGGCCCGGGCGCGCCGGCCATGGAGCGGCTGCTGGCGTTCGGCCACTCGCGGATGGAGGTCAACCTGCTCCATGCCCGGCTGATCCAGGCTGCCGGGCGCGCGGGCGGCCGCAGCTACGCCGCGGAGTCGTTCGCGGCGATGCACATGCGCTACCTGCTCGACCAGCTCGGCGTGCGCGGCGACATCGCCTTCCTCGCCGCTGCGCTGCTGTCTCCGCTCGAGGCGATCATCCTGGTGCAGCAGACCGAGCAGGAGAACCTCCCGCTGGACCGGGTGAAGGCCGGGTGGGACGACCTGGTCCGACGGGTGATCCGGACGGACTAGAGATCGGCGAGCAGCTCCTGCATCGTGGCGATCTCGGAGGTCTGGGTGGCGTTCACGTCCGCGGCCAGCTCGTTGACCAGGACGTCGACCCCCTCGGTCGCGACCGTGTCGACCATCGCCAGTGCCCCGCGGTGGTGCCTGATCATCCCTTGCAGGAACAGCCGGTCGAACCGACTCCCCCGCGCGTGGGCCAGCTCGGACATCTCCTGCTTCGTGAGCATCCCCATCATCGAGTCGCTCCCGTGCTCGGAGTGGTCGAACT